>CAWHWV010000024.1:0-166548 GCA_963833085.1 uncultured Pseudomonadota bacterium | reverse complement strand
TAGAGACGCATATCCGCGGGTGCTCGGCTGAGGATCGGCTCGCCGCCCGACAGAGGTCGTCGTGCGCCGCACCTGGAGGCACTGCACGCGTGGATGATCGAGACAGTCTCACAGCTCGACAGCAGCTCGAAGTTGGTCGAAGCATTCAACTATTCACTCAAGCGCTGGAAACAGCTCTGCCGTTACACCGAGGACGGACGGCTCGAGATAGACAACGGGGCCGCTGAGCGTTCGATTCGCGGCATGGGCATCGGCCGGCGCAATTATCTTTTCTTCGGATCCGACAGTGGTGGGGAGCGGGCAGCAATCATTTATAGTTTGATCGAGACCTGCAAACTCAACAAAATTGACCCGCTGAGTTATCTGCATTATGCGCTTGAGCGGATCGCCGATCACCCGATCAACCGCATCGAAGAGCTGCTGCCCTGGAACGTCGCTGACAAGCTCGCGCAGCCGAGCCAGGTGACGGACGCCCTGGCGGCATAGCGAGTTCTTGCGTGTTCAAGCCCGCAGCGCCCTACCGCATCGCTCGACCACCTGCAGGCCTTCCTCGACGACACCCGCGGCCAGATCACCCTCGGGGAGATCCCGCCGATCCGGCGCGCTGCGCTCGCCGCTCAGGGCAAGAAGGTGCGCGTCGCGCTCGTGGGCCGTGATGGCGAGACGATCGCACAGTTGCTCGAGCGCCTGGATTGCGCCCTCGGCAAGGCCATGGCCGAGGACGCCGTGATCGACGACGTTCTGCCGGAGATCAAGCGCCGCCGTTTGTCCCAGCGGCCAGCAGACCCCGACCGGTTGCATAGGTTGGGCGAACGGTACAGCGAAATCCACGGGCCTCCGCCGCACGCTTACTGAAAGACGTCCAAGACGTCTGGCCTTCCAAGTCCATCTCGACTATACGTTTGATCGACTACGCGCCCAGAAGCTCGCGCAGGTCTACGAGCTCTTGGTACCCGCACAGCAACGCCCTGTCGGCGCACGTGTAAGGGAGAGCATCTATGGAGTTGGCGGCGATCTACGCTCGAGTGTCCTCGGACCAACAGCGCGAGGAACGCACGATAGCGAGCCAGACGGCAGCGCTGATCGAGTTCGCGAAAAAGCACGAGTTGGAGGTCCCGAAGGAGTGGGTTTTCGAAGACGAAGGCTATAGTGGGGCACCCCGGAATGCCCCGGTCTTGAACACGTACGAGACCTCGCTGCCGAAGGGCAGATCCAGGTCGTACTCGTCTACGCGCCTGATCGACTGAGTCGCAAATATGCCTACCAGATTCTGCTGATCGAGGAGTTCGCCAGACAGGGAGTCGAGACGCGCTTTGTGAATGCACCGCAGGGCACCACTGCGGAAGATCAACTGTTGGTGCAGTTCCAGGGCATGATCGCCGAGTACGAACGAGCGCAGATCCTGGAGCGCTCTCGGCGTGGTAAACGGCATCGGGCTCGATCCGGTGAAGTCAGCGTGCTCAGCGGGGCGCCATACGGGTATCTGTATGTCCGCAAGACCGATGAATCTCTCGCCGCGTATCGGGTAATCGACGTCGAGCTCAGGTCGTTCAGCGTGTTTACGAGATGTACACGGTCGACGGACTGAGTATCGGGGAGATCACGCGTCGGCTCAATGCCGAAGGTATCCCGACCCGCAAGCAAAGCTCCCGCTGGGAGCGCTCGGTAGTGTGGGCCATGCTGCGTAATCCGGCCTATGGCGGTGTCGCCTCCTTCGGCAAGACTCGCGTTGCAGGTCGCGAGCGTGTCACGCGAGCGCTGCGTCGGCGCGGAGGAATCGTGTCCGGCGACACAGTCGGTCACCAGCGTCCGCAGGAGGAGTGGATTGAGATCCCGGTGCCCGCGCTGGTGAGCGAGGAGAGCTTCGCTCGAGCCCAGGAACTGCTTCAGGAGAACAGAATACGGTCGCGGCGCCGAACGATTATGCCGAGCATAGTGCAGGGCTTGGTCAGTTGCCAGAAGTGTGGCTATGCTTTCTCTCGTACCTCCACGCAGACGAGCGCAAGGAAGCTCCATTACTACAAATGCATTGGCTCTGATAGCTGGCGAAAACTGGGCGGCTCGGTGTGCGACAATGGCCGCCTTGTCCGCCAGGATCTCATCGATCAGATCGTCTGGGCGGAAGTGATCCGATTGCTTGAGGATCCGACGTTGATCCAACAGGAACTCGATCGTCGTCTCGCGGCAGCACGTGCATCGGATCCCACGAAGAAGCGCGAGCAGAGTTTGCAGAGAGAACTGATCCGTGTTGGAAACAGTATCGAGCGGATTCTCAATGCCTACCAGGAGCAGCTCCTGTCTCTCGAGCAGTTGCGCGAGCGAATGCCTCCGCTGCGCCAAAGGGAGCAAACGGTGCGCGCCGAGCTGCAAGCGATCGCCGATCAAGCGGGCGACCGCGCCATGTTCTTGCGCCTGGCCGAGACACTCACTGCATTCCTCTCGCGACTGCGCGACGCCGCTGACACGCTCGACGTCTTGGAACGGCAACGAATCGTGAGGCTCGTCGTCAAAGAGATTCTGATCGGCGAGGATACGATCGTCATTCGGCACTGCATCCCGCTCACCGCGCCCCCAGGCGACGGAACGCCGCCGGCCCCCGGCCGCCCCGAGAATATCCCCGTCCCCCGAAATTACCTTTTGCGTAAGGGGAGTGATCACGGCCCCCTGAGGGGTACCGACCTCACTTGCTGTCCACTCCCCATCCTCCATGACACCGGCCTTCAACCATTTGCGAATCAGGCGGATCACGCGTGGGTCGCCGACCCGATGCTCGATGAAGCGGAGCAGCCACTCGTGGCTGACCGTGTCAAAGAAGGATCGCAGGTCGACGTCCAGTATCCAGTTCACCTTCGTCTGGGTGATCCCGACAGCAAGGGCGTCCAGCGCATCATGCTGGCCGCGCCCCGGTCGGAACCCATACGAGAAGCCCAGAAAGTCTTCCTCGTAAATCGCGTTGAACACCTCCACCACCGCCCGCTGGACGATCTTGTCCTCCAGCGAAGCAACCCCCAGCGGCCTCTGTTGTCCATCCTCTTTGGGAATGAACTTGCGCCGCGAGGGCAGTGCCCGATAAGCGCCGCGGTGAATGCGTGCATGCAGATCTGCGAGATTGGCTTCGAGGCTCTGCTCGTACTGCCGCCACGTTCGACCATCCACTCCGGGAGCCGCATCCCGCTTCAGCCAGGAGAAGGCCACCCGTAGCAGATCGACATCAAGATGGTGCAGCAGAGCGGTGAACCGTTCCTTCTTCTGCGTCCCAGCTCGCTCTCGTACACGTTCAAGACCCGGAAACACACTTCCCCGGCTCAGTGTCCGGCGCGTGCCGTGCTTGACCGTGTTCCCCTTGGCCCCCTCCCTTCGCTCCACCGACTCCGCCTCCGATCCCTCGGAGTTGTTCATCGGCTTCACCGCTACTATGGAGGGGTCTGACTTCTCCGGTCCGTGCATCATCGGCTCCGGCTCCTCGCCTTCCCGATGCGGACCACCCCTTTGCATCGCAGGTGGTCGGACTGGAGATCTCCCGGTTCCCGTACACGGAGCGTCTGTGCATGCCAGGGTCTCAGACCACGCGGGATCAGACGGATGCTCGCGATGGCGCATCCGTCCGTGTTGCCTTCCACCAAACTTACGGCGTCGGCATCCCGGGAAATATCACTTTCGCGGCTCAATGGCTGGCCTACACTCTCCCCGGCCGACGCTTCACCGCCGCCCTCACGGACGCCGATGCACGGCTTGGGGTCAACGTGGATCGCTAGTCCTTCATCGTGGCGGACTCTCACCGCCTACTCCGTGCCGGTCTCCCGGCGCACAAGTGTTTGATTCTGGGACGTTGTGAAGTCCCGGGACTAAGGTGACATTCTGGCTCTCATCCTACCCGGAGAGAGCACCATGACAAAAGCTGAACAGAACCGCGTGGTTGCCTGGCGTTTGAAGATCATCCGGCAAGCCAGCGAGCTACCCAGGGGCGTTGCTCAGACCTGCCGGCATTTCGGCCTTTCTCGCAAAACCTTCTACAAATGGAGCGCCAGGTACAAGAGTCATGGGGAGGTTGGCCTGTGCGATCGGCCTCGAGCGCCTCTGCAGTGCTCTCGGAGTACGCCCCGTGCGGTCATCTCCAAGATCCTGTATCTGCGAGAGCGTTATCGATTTGGGCCAGCTCGGATCACCAGCTATTTGCATCGCTTTCACTCCATGGACGTGGCCCGCTCGACGGTGCACCGTATATTGATCCGCTATGGAATGAACCGCTTGCCGGTCAATCAGAGGCGCCAGCCGACAGGCCGTCCTTGGCATCGATACGAGAAGCCTCAGCCCGGACACCGTCTGCAGATCGATGTGAAATTCCTCGAGCGAATCGCTGGCTCCCGCAAGCGCCTGTATCAATTCACGGCCATCGATGATTGCACCCGCATCCGTGTGCTCAAGATCTACGACGTCTGCAACCAAAAGGCCGCCATCAGCTTCGTGGACGAGGTCGTTCGCCGGCTTCCGTTCAGAGTACTCGTGATCCAGACGGACAACGGCGCAGAGTTCCAGTCTAACTTCCACTGGCACCTCGAGCAGCAGGACATCCGGCATGTCTACATACGACCCAGAACGCCTCGCCTAAACGGCAAGGTCGAGCGCTCACATCGAGTCGATGAGCAGGAGTTTTATCAGCTGCTCGACAAGGATGGCATCGGCGACGATATTTACCTGTTCAACGACAAGCTGCGTGAATGGGAGGACTATTACAATTACCATCGGCCCCATGGAGCCCTCGACGGGCAGACCCCGTACGAGCGGCTCCTGGCAAGGAAAACCTCAGCCAGGGCGTTACCGAAGTCCTGAGACCTTACACCGTAGAAAGGTGGTGGAGCGGAAGGGGATCGAACCCTCGACCTTCGCATTGCGAACGCGACGCTCTCCCAGCTGAGCTACCGCCCCACGCAAGGCGCGCGATTCTAGCACCCGAGGGCAGCCCGTCCAATCGAGATGCCCTTCCCCACCCGGCGCCGGCAGGGAAGCCGGCGCTCCGAAACGCCTGTCCCGGAACAGCACACCGCGGGGTGCTGCGGGTCATTCCCGCCCCCGCCTTGCCCAGCCACCCCACCCCGCGGCTATGATGCTGCCGGAGCGAAGCCACCCTGGAGAGGCCCATGCTGACAATCGGGGCGCGGGCACCCGAGTTCACCTTGCCGGACGCGGACGGCCAGGCGACCTCGCTCAGCAATCTGCTGCGCGACGGTCTGGTCATCCTCTACTTCTATCCCGCCGATTTCACCCCGGGCTGCACGCGCGAGGCCTGCCAGATGCGGGACCTGTACGGCGAGGTCGATGCGGCACGCCTCAGGCTCGCCGGCATCAGCCCGCAGAGCCCGGAGAGCCACCGCGCTTTCCGCGACAAGTACAAGCTGCCCTTCACGCTGCTGGCGGACGTCGACCGGTTCGTGATCAAGATGTATGGCGTACAGGGGCCGCTGGGTTTCGGCGTGCGTCGCACGACGTTTCTCATCGACCAGACGCGGCATATTCAGGACGCCGTCGTCGCCGACTTTCGCATCGGCGAGCACGAGGCATTCGTACGCAAGGCCGTCGCGCTCAGCGCGCGTTCGCGCTAGGGCTCAGTAGCCTATCCGCAACACGCTCGCAGGCCCGTAGCTCGGGACGGTCACCACCCACGCGGCCCGCTCCCCATCCGGGGGCTTGATCTGCTGTCCGCTGAGCTCCTGGATGAGGTCCGCGATGTCCGCCTCCGGGCAGACGACCAGCACGTTGTCTCCCGCATGCTCGCCCATGATCTGTCCGGCGATTCCGTCCGCATCGCTGCTCGTGAGCGTCACTGGCCGTTTGCCAAGGGACTGCGCCAGCGGCGCCGCCGTCTGCCTTGCGCTGCGGCTGGCGCCCACGTAGATCGCCTTGAGACCGTCCGGTCCATTGGCCGCGGCAAACTGCTGCGCAAGCTGCTGCGCCTGCTGCTCGCCGGCGGCCGAGAGCGGCGGGTCGTCGATCGTGCCCAGCTCCTTGCTCGCGGGCGGCACGATGACCACGATGGTGTTCGAGGCCGACTGGTGCAGGAACAGCCCGACGCCCAGCACCGCCAGCGCCGCCAGCAGGATCAGCCAGACTGGGGTGAGAAACGGACGGCGGCGGCGGGTGATGGCGGGAGGGCCCATGGCAGGAAAGGATTCGGATGTGGCTCGGCGGATGCTACGCCTCGTATATGGTAGCGACGTGGCGCCTCCCAGGGGAAACGTGCACGCCGTCACATTTGCCCGTCGTCACCGGCAAGCCGGCAGCCGCTCGTCGCGCGCCGGAGCCCCTGCGGACGATGCCGTTGCGCCGGGCTCCACAGTTTTCGCGCGCTAGAATCCGTAACATGCCGGCCAGTCGCCAGAGCTAGAGAGCCCTTGGGGGGCCAAAATGCGCACGGGTGGCCAGACCACCGTCATCAAGCGAGTCCTGGAGCGTCGCGCACAGCAGCCTTCGGCGATTCAGGAAGACACGACAGCCACGATCGCAGTCATGCTGCGCGTGCTGCCGCCGCCGCGCGCCCTCGTCGCGATCTCCGACGCGGGGATTCTTTCTGATTTCGCAAGACGCATTCCGGCTGACATGCTCGATGTCGAGACCGCCACCAACGAGAGCGAAGCGCTCGTCAGCCTGGTCACGGAATTCCGCCCCGTCATCGTAACGGACAGTCTCGAGCTCATTCGCAAGATACGCGTGCAACAGACCGCACGCGCACCCTACGTCGTTTACGTTCCGCCACTCGATGATTGGCGCGAGCGAGAAGCGGGTCTCGCGGCGGGTGCCGACGACTGCGTGGGCCGACGCGTCTCGGATCGTGAGGTGGCCGCACGACTCGGTGCGGCGCGTCGCATCGCAGAGCTCGAAGCCGTTCTGCGCATCGCGCTCGTTGAGAATCGCAAGCTCTCAACAACCGATGATTTGACGCGCGTCGCGAGCCGACGGTTCTTCAGCAAGCATTTTCCTCGTGAAGTGGAGCGCGCGGCGCGCTACGGCAGACCGCTCTCGCTCATTCTCTGCGACATCGATTACTTCAAGAACGCCAACGACACCCTGGGCCACGCCGGCGGCGACGAGATTCTGAAGCAATTCGGCGCGCGGCTGCAGGAAGGCCTGCGCCGCGGCGTCGATTGGGTGGCGCGCATCGGTGGCGAGGAGTTCGCAGTGGTGCTGCCTGAGACAGCATACGATCGCGCGCTCGATGTCGCGCGCAAGCTGCGCGCGGTCGTTGCCAACAAGTCCTTCAAAGTGAATGCCCGCGACGTCGAGGTCACGGCAAGCTTCGGCCTGTGCGGGCTCGATCGCGTGCCGGTCGGCGAGCGCAAGCTCGCCGAGCAGCTGCTCAAGGTCGCCGACGCGGCGCTCTATCGCAGCAAGAACTCCGGGCGCAATCGAGTCACTGCCACGATGCTGCCAGCGCGATCGCGCTGAGCCCGTCCTGCGGCTGGTCAATCGTTGTCCACGCTGACGCAAGCCCTTGCTGGCGCAACGGCTTTGGCTCCGCGAGGCGGCCCTTTGCACAGGGTTATTCACAAAATCTGTGGATAAAATCACGGTGGCAAGCACGGGGCCATTGTGTGACACTGGCCGCCCTTTGCCACCACCCGCCTTTGCATGGGGAAGACAGCAAGAAAAAAGCGATCGGCCGGCGCGGGGCCGTCCGGCGCGAACGCTAGCCCGAGCGCTTCCGCACCAAGGACACCCTCGGCGGCAGTGCCGGCGGCGCCGCTCGAGCGCGCGCGGCTGCAGGCGGAGGTGGCCCGACAGCGGGTGCGGATCGCCAAAGAAGAGCTCAAGCGCGCCCGCAAGCGAGTCAAAGAGGCCAAACGCGAGGCCAAGCGGGCCCGCAAGCAGGCCGACGCCACTCGCAAGGCGTGGAAGAAGGCGCGCAAGGCGCACCGCGCAAAAGGCAGTCCCGTGGCTCCGACCGGCACCGCTCGCCCGCGCCGGCGCAAGCCTCAAGCACAAAAGGCCAAAGGCCCTACGCCCCGCCGGACCAAGCGTCACAAGAGCACGCGCCGGCGCCGGCTCACCTCCCCCACGCCCACCGCATCCCCTGCGCCCGAAGGCCACGTGGACGGCAGTACCGCAGTAACCCCTTCATCCGAGGCCTGACGCATGCAAGAGCAGTACGCATACCAGATCACGCCTCCCCCGGCAGGACAGCCGCGGCGCTCCATCTCTCCCTCGAGTTCGCGCATGCTCGCGAGCTATCTCTCGGATGTCGAGCTGCTGCTCGAGGACCAGCGCTGGGAGCAGGCGCTGCGTGAGGCCTTCGATCTGCCGCAGATCGCCGCGGCATTGAGCGATCCCCGCATGCAAATCTCAGTGGAGCGTGTGCAGGCGTGGTGCGAGCAATGGGTGGAGCATGGCGAGGACGGCCCGGCGGACGCTGACGCTGATGTCGCCCGTATCGTTCAGCTCGTCTGCGAGCGCGCAGACCGCGCGAGTCTTGCCAATGAATCGGTGCCTGCACTGGCGTTGAGGCGCCTGCGGCTGCATCGTCTGCAACGTACGCGGCATCGCGGCTTCAAGTCGGGCCCGCTCGCGCTGTTGGCGCCTGAAGCCGCCGACACAGTGCAGATCTGCACGACGCTCGTCCAGGCAGCACGCCGCTGGTACGCACAGAGCGCTTGTCACGACTCCGTCGTGCAGGCGAACCTGGCGCGGCTCGCGGTGTTGCGTTAGTAAGGCTTCAACTCTCCGACTTCAGCGCCATACCGCCTGAGGCCACGAGCTGCAACTGCTCGTCGCCCGCCAGCGCCTTGCGCAGCGCCTCCAGCATCTGCTGATCGATGCGGGCGGATTTCTCGGGCACTACCGGATAGCGCACGACGCACTCGAGGCCGTTGTCCGTCAGCCGCACCCGAACCTCCGGCACCGGCGCCGCAGTCTCGAATTCGATGAAGCGCTGCGCCAGATCGTGTTGGCGTTGGATGGCGGCGCGGTAAGTGTCATACACTTTGTTGGCGGCCGCGTCCAGTCCGCTATAGGCCTTCTCGACGTCGGCCGTGGCGACGACCGTCAGCGTCACGCTGTGCCAGAGATACTCCGCGCCCGGAATCTGTTTGAAGAACGCGGTAGGCTGAAACAGCACCGCATTCGAGAGCACCACCATCCGGCCGGTCGAATGCAGGTCGGGACCGACGAGCTCGAGGAGATAGATCCGGAAGAGCGAGACATCGACTACACGTCCCGTGACGCCCGCGATCGTAACGCGATCTCCCACCCTTACGCCGTACCGTCCGATGAGGAAGAAGTAGGCCACCACCGCCAGGATCACGTTCTGCAGCGCTACCGCCAGGCCCGCCGTCACGAACCCGGCGTAGGTGGCGACCGAGCCGAATTCCGAGATGAGATTGAAAGTGACGACCAGGATCAGGGCGATGGTGATCACCATCCGCCGCAGGATCAAGAACGGCCGCCGGCGCCTGGCGTCCGGGAGGAATCGGAATGTCACCCGCCGCCAGATCTCCGCGAATACGAGCACGGCGACGACCCAGGCCAGAAGGATGCCGAAACGCAGGCCGAGGTAGCTGGCGACGCTGGACTCCTGCGCGGCCACGGCGTGGCTCCAATCCTCCAGCGTGGCCTGCGCGTCGCTCAGGATCAGAGCCTGCTCGCTGAGCGGGATGATGGCGCTCGAGAGCTCCGTCAGCTGCCCGGTCGCGGCCTGGATCGTCTGCCGCTGTGCGGCAAGCTGCGCCGTGCTGCCGGCCGCGATCGATGCGAGTCCGCTCCCCACGAGCTGGCGCACGGTGGCAAGAAGCCGCGAGCGCGTGCCGGTCAACTCAGACTGCAGCGCCGTCGTGTCCTTCATCGCGGTCCCGAGTTGCGCCTTGTAGCCGTGCAGCGTGAACCACCGCCCGATGAGGGTCAGGATGCCGGCCGACTGCGGTTGGAAGTTGGTTGCGGCAGGCGTCGAGGGCGCAGCTGGCGCATGACCTGCGGGCCCGCTCCCGGACGGCGCCGCCGCGGCGCCTTTCCCCGGTGCCTCGCCCGCCGCTAGCCCGGGGACCGAGTGCTCGAGCGCCGCGAGCTGCGCCCGCAGGCCTTTGGGCGCCCGGCCCTCGCCGCCCACCGTGCTCTCCTGGAAATGGCGGAGCTGGTTGACATTGGACTCGATCTGCTGCACCAGCTGCAATGCGGCGACGAGGCCCGCGCGCTCTCCGGCAAGCGTGGCGCGCGCGTTGGCGCCTCGTGCCCGGCGCAGCTCGACATCGATGTCCGAAATCTTGGACTTGAGCGTCGTCTCCTGGGCCGAGAAATTCGCGGCCGCCTGCTGCAGCTGCGCGCTCATGGTCGGTGGCCCGGCTTGCGGGGCAGCGCTGCCAATCCCACTCGCAGCCTGCGCCTGTGCCTCCCGGCCCAGGATGTCCGCGGTGGCCTTGCCGAAGGCCAAGGCCAGGTGGACCGACTCCAGCGCCTGCTGCTGCAGCGCACTGCGTGCTCCCGGGTCTACGCCTGGGAGGTTGATCTGCTCCACGTTAGCAAGGTCGTGATACCAATCGACGCTGCGCCGCACGTGAGTCAGTATGTCGGTCGACGCCAGCGGCAGCAGTGAGCTTGGCTTGGGCACCGCGGGCTGCGCCGTCGCTCCACCTGCTGACTTGCCTGTGGCGGACGCGGATGCCTTTGTCGTCGCCTGCTGCGCCGCCGCGACAGGCGTCGATTGCCATTGGAAGGCGAGCGCAACGGCGACCCCGGCGGACAGCCAGGCCCGCCTCTTAATGGCGATCGAGCTCATTCACGTAGAATAGGGGAATGGCTCGCTTCCCGCTGCACAGATACGTTCTGGCCATCGCGCTCACAGGGGCTTTCCGCCCCGCCGCCGCAGCTCTTCTCTACTCTACATTCCAGGATCATGCCGTCCTCCAGCGGGAGGCGCCGATTCCCGTCTGGGGCATCACGACGGCAGGCGCAACCGTCACCGTGACACTTGCAAGTCGCACCGCCGCAGCCTCTCCCACAACCTCCCAACTCACAGCGCACGCAGGACCCGACGGTCGCTGGCAGGTGACGCTCCCTGCCCTGCCTGCCGGCGGCCCCTACACGCTCACCGCCGAGAGCAGCGCCGGGAGCCGCGAGGCAGCCAGCGACATCCTCATCGGCGATGTGTTCCTCTGCTCGGGGCAATCCAACATGGAGTATCCGACGCGGCTCGCCTCGGACTACGACCAGGATGTCAACAATGCAAACAACAGCTTGATCCGCCTCTTCCACGTCGGGCGCTTCCCCAGCGCGGTGCCGCGCACCACCTTCGGTGCTGGCGCCCATTGGGACGTGACGAGCCCGCAGAACGTGCGCGAGTTCTCCGCCGTATGCTACTTCTTCGGCCGCGACCTGCAGCCGGCCGTCGGCGTGCCCATCGGGCTCATCGAGTCTGCCTGGGGAGGCTCGGTGATCCAGGCCTGGATCAGCGCCCCACGGATTCGCCGGCTCGGCGGCTACGGGCGCTATCTCGATCTGCTACGGGTGTATGCAGGATCGCCCGCACAGGCCGCACGCGACTGGGATCGCATCGCGGCCGACTGGTGGCGCCTCCACGATCCGGCCAGCGCCGCGAGCCCGCCGTGGTACGCGCCCGCGTATGACGACTCATCCTGGCGCGGCGTCGTGCCCAGCGGCACCTGGCGCGAGTGGAACGTGCCCGAGTTGCAGACGTTCAACGGTCTCGTGTGGCTGCGCACGAATGTCGAGCTCGATATCCGGCAAGCGGGCCAGGCGGCGGTGCTGTCCCTCGGCGCTATCGATCAATCCGACATCGCATGGGTCGATGGCGTGGAAGTCGGAGCATTGCAAGGCTACGACGTGCCGCGAGTCTACGATGTCCCCGCTGGAGTGCTGCACGCGGGCAACAACACCATTGCACTCGGTGTCTTTGGCGGCGCCGGACCTCTGGCCCCCGGCAGCCAGATGATGCTCAGGCTTACCGATGGCTCGACCGTGCGGCTCGCCGGCGAGTGGCACTACAAAACGTCCGTGCCGATGACGGGACAGATCCCCAACGTCCCCTGGCTCAATCAGTTTGGTCTCACCGTGCTCCACAACGGCATGATCGCTCCGCTCGGCGCCACGCGGATTCGCGGCATCCTCTGGTACCAGGGCGAGTCCAACGCGGATTTGCCGCAGGAATACGCGAGGCTGCTGCCGGCGCTGATCGCCGATTGGCGCCAGCAGTTTGGCCGATCGACGCCCGTCCTCATCGCGCAACTTCCTGGCTTCGGACCGTATCGGCCACAGCCGCAGCCTTCGAACTGGGCACGGCTGCGGGAGGTCGAGCGCCGCGTCGCAGCCGCCACGCAGCACGCGGGCCTCGCCGTCACCATCGATGTCGGCTCGACCCGTTTCCTACACCCTACCGACAAACAGGACGTCGGCGAGCGGCTTGCATTGCTCGCGCGCAACCTCATATACGGCCAAAGCGTAGTCGGCGCGAGCCCGAGCCCGGTGGGCGCGTGGCGCTCCCGCGGGAAGGTGCGAGTGCGATTCGATGCGCATGGCGGTGGCCTCGAGATCGAGGAATCCAATCGGCCGATGGGGTTTCAGCTCTGCGATCGCGCTGAGCACTGCGCGTTCGTCGATGCGGAACAACGCGGCACGGACATTGTTCTGGACGCCGCGTCCACGCCTGGTGCCGTGACGGTACGGTACTGCTGGGCGGACAGCCCGATCTGCAATCTCTACGATCGGGAGGGCCTGCCGGCGGTGCCGTTCGAGCTGCCGATCGGGCGTGTCGCCCCGGACACGGGAATGGCGCGGTAGAATTACCGGTATCACCCACGAAGCTGGAGCTGCCGCGCGAGCGGCCTGAGGCACAATGACTGGATACACAGACCTGAAGCTCTACATCGATGGCGAATGGATCGGCACGGAGAAGCGCAGGACCCATCGTGTAGTCAATCCCGCGACGGGTGGATCGCTGGGCGAGCTGCCCCTGGTCGACGCCGCGGACCTCGACCGCGCGCTCGAGACGACAGATCGTGCCTTCCGGCAGTGGAAGCGCTCGACGCCGGAGGAGCGCTCGCGGGTCCTCAAGGGCGCCGCCCAGCTCCTGCGTGAGCGCGTGGATCACATTGCACGCGTGGCCACCCTGGAGGAAGGCAAGCCGGTGCGCGAGACCCGTGCCGAGGCTATCGCCGTCGCCAATCTCTTCGAGTTCTTCGGCGAGGAATGCCGCCGGGCCTACGGCCGCGTGTTGGTACGCCCGACCGGCATGCGCTCTCTGGTCGTCAAGGAGCCTGTGGGGCCGGTGGCTGCTTTCGCTCCCTGGAACTTCCCCCTCATCAATCCGGGCCGTAAGCTCGCGGCGCCGATCGCGGCCGGCTGCTCGGTGATCCTGAAGCCCGCCGAGGAATCTCCAGCCTCGGCGATCGAGGTGGTACGCACGCTCGTCGATGCGGGTCTGCCGGCCGGTGTCGTGCAACTCGTCTTCGGCGTACCCGATGAGGTGTCGCGACACCTGCTTGCCTCTCCCATCGTACGCAAGCTCTCGTTCACCGGCTCGACGGCTGTTGGCAAGCATCTGCTCGCGCTCGCTGCAGCCACCGTCAAGCGGACCACGATGGAGCTCGGCGGTCACGCGCCGGTCATCGTATTCGACGACGCGGACCTCGAGCGCACGATCGAGCTCCTGGCCGGCGCGAAGTTCCGCAATGCCGGCCAGGTATGCGTGTCGCCGACACGCTTCTACGTACAGCAGGGCATTTACGATCGATTCGTTGCCGCCTTCACCGAGCGCACCCGCAAGGTCGAGGTGGGTGATGGGCTCATCGAGCGCCATCACATGGGCCCGATGGCAAACCCACGCCGTCCGCAGGCAATGGAAGCGTTGATCGGTGATGCGGTGAGCCGCGGCGCAAGACTGCGCGCCGGCGGCGCGCGCCATGGCAAGGAGGGATTCTTCTACCAGCCGACCGTGCTATCGGATGTGCCCGGGGGATCGCGGATCATGAGCGAGGAGCCGTTCGGTCCCGTGGCGGTGATCGCACCGTTCGCCACGTTCGAGGAGGCTGTCGAGCAGGCCAACCGCCTGCCCTACGGCCTTGCCGCCTACGCTTTCACGGAGTCAGGCAAGCGTGCGATGCTGATCGGCGATGCGCTGGAGGCGGGCATGGTCGGCATCAACTCCGTCGCCATGGCCGCGGCGGATGCGCCGTTCGGCGGGGTGAAGGAAAGCGGTCACGGCTCCGAAGACGGGCTGGAAGGCCTGGAGGACTGCCTGATCACCAAGGCGATCCATCAGGCCTGAGGCGATGGCATGATGGTCCGTACCTCGCCACTCTCGGCGGGGTCGTAGGCCATGACGCAGTTGCGCCCAGCACGCTTCGCGCGGTAAAGCGCGGCGTCGGCATGCGCCAGCAAGCGCGCCAGGTCGTATCCTGACGTCGTACTCGATGAAATTCCGAAGCTCGCCGACACGGTGAGCGTCGCGCCGCGGTGCTCGGCTTGAATCCCGTTGATGGCCTGCCGCAGTTGCTCGGCCTGCTCGCGGGCCTCCTCGATCCGGCAGCCGGGCAGCAACAAGCTGAACTCCTCGCCGCCGAACCGCCCGGAGGTATCGCTGCGGCGCAGGTATTCCCCACAGAGCGCCGCGGTGCGTTTCAAGACGAAGTCGCCGGTGGCATGGCCGAAGCGGTCGTTGATCGACTTGAAATGGTCGAGATCGAACAGCACCAGACAGACATCGTGCTCCGCCTTGCGCGCATACCCGAGTACCGCCTCCGCCCGCTCGATGAAGTGCAGCCGGTTCGAGATTCCGGTGAGCCCGTCGATCCGCGAAAGACTCTTGAAGTGCAGCTGTGAGCGCTTGGTCACCACGGCCCACAGTACGATGAAGATCAGGATCAGTGTCAGGATGACGCCGTAGAGGCGCGTCGCCTCGACCTGCTTGGCCGCAAGCCTGCGTCCGAGCTCGAGCACCCGGTTCTTCCTGCTGAGCGACTGGACTTCGAGCCTCTTGGTCGTAATCTGCCGCCGCACCTCGGCGTAGGCCGAGCCTCGAGCCGCGCGATCGTTGAGGTAGGAGATCTCCGCCGTCACGTAGTGCTCGTGAAGATCCAACGCGGAGCGGTAATCACCCCGCGACTTGGCCAGCTTGTACAGCACCTCATAGGCCTCGGCCAGCGGTTGGGCAAATTGATTGCCCGCGGGGACGGCGACGGCGATGGCGGCATGGGCAAAATGAGATGCCGGAACGGGTTCGTGCGCCTGCAGGTAACCGCGCGCCAGCAGCGCATCGTAGTCCGCGATCAGCCGCGAGTATCGGGTCCGCTGCACCTCATCGTAGTAGGCGCGCAGGACTGCGAGCCCATTCATCACTTCGCCATGATCGAAATCCGTTCGCGCCGCGTACGTCTGGATCGACTCGGCAAACATCGGCTGCCCCTCCCTGGTGCACGCAGCGACGACCCTGCGAAGCTCCGGATCGGCCGTCCCGAGCCTGCCGCTGTGGTACAGGGCCCGGATCTCGATCATGCCGCCCTTGCAAAGCCCCACACCGCGCCAGTTCTCCTGGATGACCTTGCGGGAGTATGTCAGGCTAAGGTCATACTGGCCGACTTCGTCATAGAGGAAGCCCGCGACCAACAGAGCCTGCTGCCTGGCGGTTTGATCGGTGATGTCCGGGAGCACGCCGATCAGGCGGTCGAGTCTCGTGTACGCTTCCTTGTACCGTCCGATGACTCCGAACAGATTCACCAGGGTAATGTCCGCGCGGAATCTGACCATCTCGCTCACTTGCTCGTCCGAGATCGGAGTCAGGATCGCAACGGCTGCCGGATAATCCCCGTGATAGATTTCATCCCAGCCGTGAAGGAATTGCAGATAGGCGCGCTGGTCGGGCGAGAGCTGTGCCACCTCCCGATCCAGGGAGTCGACGAGCGACTCGAATCGCGCGTGGTCGGCGAGCTTGAGCCCATCCGCCAGAGTCAGTAACGCGGTAGGATCGGTTGCCGGGGCAGCCGCAATCGGCACGGCAGCGGCCAGCTGGCATGCCAACAGAGCCCCTGTGATCGCCTTCGCTTTCATCTTCGCCGCCCCAGGCCTCATCTGCCCCCTCTTCCTCGCCCTCCTTGTCGGCACCCCCCAAAATCCGATGATGCCCGCCACTGCCCCCCCGGGGGGATGGATTGATCGGGCTTTATACCACTGCTTTCGCCCCGCTGACCGGACGACCGTATCACATTCCACGTTGCTCCCGGCTCGGCGAGCTGTGCCAAAGGCGTGACATGTGACCCCGGTGTCGTTTCGTCAGGTCATCGGCGTGCCTGATCTCGATGTTGGACACTGAAAGACTACGCGCAACCGTGGCGCAGCGTCAACTCGGGAAGTTAAGTCTGCTCAAAGCCGCGGAGTCGGCGTTGTAGCGTGATTGTGCTCATGTGCGCGCTGACATGCGGCGCACCGGTTTGCTGTCGAGTGGGCTTCCAGGCGCTCGCGCTCGATTGGCTGTCCGCAGCTCACGCAGATGCCGTATGTGCCCAGCGCCATGCGCTTGAGAGCGCGCTCGATCGCGCGGATCTCCTGCACGTCGCGCGTGACTTGCGCCAGATTGACATCGACCAGCAGGTCGGCGAGGGATTGATCTTCGAGATCGCCGACGCGGCCGGCGATATCGGCATAGGTCTGGTTGTCGGACCGCGATAGAGCCGCGCGCGTCTCATCGCGCAGATCGCACCATCTCGCGCGCAGCTTGTGCTCGAAGCGCGAGTACTCGCCGTGCCCGGCGGCGCTCCCGGCTCGAGCGGAGTCGTGTGTTTGCGGTGCCATACCCGGTTACAGCAACCGGAATGCCCGGCGCACCGCCGGTTCGCTTGCGGGCGCCAAATCGGGGTCTGCGACCGCTGCGGCGGTGCCACCGGCGGCGCGGCACGACCCGAGACTATGGCTCGGGCTCACCGCAGCGCGTGCTATGATCGGGGGATGTCGCCGCTCGTGACGGACCTGCGCTACCTGCTGCCCTGGCAGTTCTCCCCGACCATCTTCACCCTCACCGCAGTCACCGCAGCGCTCTACGTGCGCGGCCTCGTGACGCTGCGGCGTAGCGGCGGTCGGGTTGGCTTCTGGCGCGCCTTCACCTTCTTTCTCGGCCTCGCGCTCAACTACGCGATGCTGCAGACGTACGTCGACTATCTGTCGGCGCACATGTTCTGGATCCACAGATTCCAGCACCTCGTCCTGCATCACATCGGTCCGGTGCTCATGGTTCTTTCCGGCCCGGACCGCATCCTGCGCGCCGGCATTCCGCCCGGCCTGCGGCGGGTGCGGATCGCGCCGTGGATTGGCCGCCCGATTCTGCTTCTCTTCCGAGTCGTGCAGCATCCGCTCGTCGCACCCGTACTCTTCATCGGGATAATCTTCTTCTGGCTGACGCCGTCGATCCACTTCACGGCGATGATCGACACGCGACGCTTCATCCTGATGAACTGGAGCATGCTCGCTGACGGCCTTCTCTTCTGGTGGCTGATGCTCGCGCCGCGCCAGGTGCAGGGGCACGCGGCGATCGGCTACGGCACGCGCCTCGTCATCCTGTCGCTCGTCGCCATTCCGCAGCTCCTGCTGGGCGCCTACATCACACTGCACAGCACGGCCCTTTACGAGATCTATTCCATCTGCGGCCGCGCCTGGGCCGTCAGTCCGCTCTATGACCAGCAGATCGGCGGCCTCCTCACCTGGATTCCGGCGGCGATGATGTCCCTCGTCGGCATACTGGTCGTACTGCATCACATCCTCCATGACCCCGAGGCTACGGACGTGCGGTCGCGGCGAAGTCTCGTTCCGCCCGCGCAGCCGGCTGGCAGCGCATGATCCGGCGGCTCCAAAAGTGGGCGCCGGCCGCGCTGGTCCTGACCGGCACACTGGCCGGCTGCGTCGGCAGTGATCCGCATTACACCCTGAAGAGCATCAGGGGCCTGGTATCGCCGCTCGAGTTTCAGATGACCGATCAGGACGGCCAGCCGGTCACGGCCACTGACTATCGCCACGATCTCGTGCTGCTTTACTTCGGCTACACGGAGTGTCCGGATCAGTGCCCGACGACGCTCGCCACCCTTGCCAACGCTCTACATAAGCTTGGACCGCAGGCATCCCGGGTTCGAGTACTCTTCGTCACGGTCGATCCGAGCCGCGATACCGCCGGGGTACTCAAGCGCTACGTCAGCAACTTCGGGCCGGAGTTCGTCGGACTGCGCCCCGACCAGGACGAGCTCACCGCTCTGAGCAAGCGCTACCGCGTCGCATATCATTACGAGAAGCCGGACAAATACGGCAACTACGAGGTCGACCACAGCAGCGCGGTTTTCATCTTCGATGGTGGCGGCCGCGCCCGCCTGCTCGCCCTCTCCGACAACACGTCACAGCAGGTAGCCTCCGACCTTCACCGCCTGCTCACAACCAGCTGACCGCGAAGACCGCCCCGATGCGCTTCCTCACCACTCTCGTGGTGCTCCTGCTCGTGTCACCCGCCTCCGTGCTATCAGCCGCCGACGCCGACGCGCGACTCGCCTCTCCGGTGGGTCTCTGGCAGCCGCTCGACAGCTCCGGCAAGCCGCTCGGTCTGATCCGCATCTACGAAGTCAAGGGCCTCTACAACGGCCGCATCGAGCCCATGTCTCCGACCGAGGACCACAGCGCCAGGTGCACACGCTGCACCGACGACCGCCACGACAAGCCGATCATCGGCCTCGAGCTGCTGCGTCACCTGCGGCCCGAGAATGGCAAGTATGTCGGCGGCGCCATCCTCGATCCTGACACCGGACACATCTGGAGCTGCGAGCTGTGGCTGATCAACGGCGGCCATCAGCTCATCATGCGCGGCTACCTCTTCTTTCCCTTCCTCGGACGCTCGCTGACCTGGCGGCGGGTGGGCTAGCGCGCGCCCGCGGCCTTCTTCAGCGCCGTCGCCTTGGAGCCGATGACGCCCATCAGACTGTCCCAGGAAGCGACGAAAGAGTCCGCGCCGTCCTTCTGCAGCTTCGCCGCCAGGGCCGAGAGATCGACGCCCGCCTTGGTGTATTCGGCCAGAACTGCCTCACTGTCACCGCCGTCGGCTCGGATCGCATCCCCCACCTTACCGTGATCGGCAAACGCCTTCAGCGTGTTTTCCGGCATCGTGTTGACGGTATACGGAGCGACCAGCCCCTCGACGTAGAGTGTGTCCGACGCCTTCGGGTCCTTGGTGCCGGTGCTCGCGAAGAGCAGCCGCTGCGGCCGCGCCCCGGCGTTGAACACCCGCAGCCAGCGCGGCGAAGCCAACAGCTCGCAGTAGGACCGGTAGGCGTGGCGTCCGACGGCAAGTCCCAACTTGTTGCTCAGCGTCGCCGGCACCTTGCCGACGGTCGCGACATCCCAGCGACTGAGGAAGATCGACGCCACCGAGGTGACGTTCGGATTCAGGCCGGCGGCGATGCGGCGCTCGACGCCGCGCAGCCAGGCCTCCGCCGCCGCGACGTACTGGTCCGCCGAGAAGAGCAGCGTCACGTTGATGGGCACTCCCGCGAAGATGGCCGACTCGATTGCCGGCAGCCCCTCCTTGGTGCCCGGTATCTTGATGAAGAGGTTCGGCCGCGCCGCGCGGGCATGGAGCTCCCGGGCCTCGGCCAGCGTCGAGTTGGTGTCATAGGCCAGGCGGGGTGATACCTCGAGCGATACCCAGCCGTCGACGCCCGCGGTACGGTCGTGCACCGGCCGGAAGAGATCGGCCGCGCAGGTCAGGTCCTCGACCGCCAGCTCGAAAAAGAGCTTCTCGTCCGCGAGGCCCGTCTGCGCGAGCTTGCGGATGTCCTCATCATAGGCCGAGCCGTGCTTCATGGCCTGATCGAAGATCGTCGGGTTCGAGGTGAGCCCGGTGACCGTCAGCTCCTCGATGTAGCGCTTCAGGGTGCCGCTCGTGAGCAGGTCGCGCGTGATGTTGTCCAACCACAGGCTCTGACCGGCGCGGTTGAGGTCTAATGTCGCTGTGCGCGGCCCCGTCCCTGCGCCGCGCCCTTCGGGCCGGCTGTCGCCGTCCAAAATCGATCCAGACGATTTGTCATCTTCAACTCCTCAGACGGATTTCAGTGCATCGCCGACGATCCGCTGCGCCTCGTCGACGATGGTCGCAAGGTGGCTCTCGCTGCGGAAGCTCTCGGCATAAATCTTGTACAGGCTCTCGGTTCCCGACGGCCGGGCCGCGAACCAGCCGCTCGCGGCGACGATCTTCAGGCCGCCGATCGGCGCGTCGTTGCCCGGAGCGCGCGTCAGCTTGCTCGTGATCGGCTCACCAGCCAGTGTAGTGGCGCGCACCGACTGCGGCGACAGACTCGCGATGCGTGTCTTCTCCTCCGACGTCGCGGGTGCATCGATGCGCGTGTACCAGGGCGTGCCGAATTCCGCGGTAAGCTCGCGATAATGCTCGCCTGGATCCTTGCCGGTGCACGCGGTGATCTCCGCCGCGAGCAGACCCATGATGAGCCCGTCCTTGTCGGTGGTCCAGACCGTGCCGTCGCGGCGCAGGAAGCTGGCGCCCGCGCTCTCCTCCCCGCCGAAACAGATCGAGCCCTGCAGCAGGCCCGGCGCGAACCACTTGAATCCGACCGGCACTTCTCGCAATGGCCTCTCGAGGCGCGCGACCACCCGGTCGATCAGACCGCTCGAGACGAGCGTCTTTCCCACCGCCGCCGTGTGGCTCCAAGCCGGACGATGGGTCAGCAGATAGCGTATCGCCACGGCGAGATAGTGATTGGGATTGAGCAGTCCCGCTGAGGGCGTCACGATGCCGTGTCGATCGGCGTCGGTATCGTTGGCGAAGGCGACGCGGTAGCGATCCTTGAGCTGCAGCAGGCCGGCCATGGCATAGGGACTCGAGCAATCCATCCGGATCTTGCCGTCATGGTCGACCGTCATGAAGGCAAAGGTCGGATCCACGTTCGGATTGACGACGTCGAGTTGCAGACCATATTTCCTGTTGATCGGCTCCCAGTAGTGCACCGCGGCGCCGCCGAGAGGATCGACTCCTATGCGCAGCTTCGCACCGCGAATGGCTTCCATGTCGACGACGTTGGCCAGATCGTCGACATAGGGGCCAATGAAGTCCTCCGCGTGAGTGGTAGCGGCGCGCAATGCGGTCTCGGCTGATACTCGTCGCACGCCGGCATTGCCTTCGCGCAGCAGAGCATTGGCACGATTCTGGATCCAACCCGTGACGTCGGTGTCGGCAGGTCCGCCGTTCGGCGGGTTGTATTTGAAGCCGCCGTCTTCCGGCGGATTATGCGACGGGGTGACGACGATGCCGTCCGCGAGCCGCTCCGTCCGGCCCCGGTTGTGCACCAGAATGGCACGCGACACCGCCGGTGTCGGGGTGAATCCATCGTCGGGCTGGATCACCGTCTCGACCTCATTGGCCGCGAGCACCTCGAGCGCGGCGCGCTGAGCAGGGCCCGAGACCGCGTGCGTGTCGCGGCCCATGTACAGCGGTCCGGTGATGCCCTGTCCCTTGCGGTACTCGCAGATCGCCTGCGTGATGGCGAGAATGTGCGCCTCGTTGAACGACCCCTTGAGCGGCGAGCCGCGATGGCCGCTGGTGCCAAAGCTGACCAGCTGGGCGGCATCGGCGGGATCGGGCTGGCGGCGGTAGAACTCGCTCTCGAGCCGCGCCGGATCGATCAGCAATGCCTTGGGCGCTGGCTTGCCTGCGAGGGGGGAAAGAGCCACGATTCGCTCTCCATGGGGCGAGGTTCGCATTATATGACGATGCGCGGGCTGGAAATCCGCTTCGAGCGACTTCTGTTCGGGGCGCGCTGGCTGCTGGCGCCCCTTTACGCCGGGATGGTGCTCGCCCTGATCGCGGTCATGGTGGTGTTCGCGCGCGAGCTGATTGCCGAGCTCGGCCACCTCGGGACGCTCACCGGCGAGCAGGCTACCGTGCTCGCCCTGTCGCTCATCGATCTCTCCCTGATCGGCAATCTGCTCATGATCGTGATGTTGGCCGGATATGAGAGCTTCGTGTCGCAGCTGCACATCGACCCGCAGGAGGACCGCCCGCAGTGGCTCGGGACCATCGACTTCTCCGGCCTGAAGCTCAAAGTCATCGCCTCCATCGTCGCCATCAGCGCCGTCGCGCTGCTGCGCTCCTTCCTCGTGCTCGGCGACCCAACGGCCGCAGTCGACGAAATGCGCCTGCGCTGGATGGTGCTCATCCAGCTCACCTTCGTAGCCTCAGGCGTGCTGCTCGCGCTCATGGACTGGATCTCCGCGCGCACGGCCGACCACTCGGCACCGAGTCGTTGAGCCTGCGCCGGCGCCGACGCATTTCGGTAGACTGCGCCGCCATGAAACTGTACTCGTGGAACGTCAACGGCATCCGTGCCGTCGTCAAGAAGGGTGTCTTCCAGAGCTTCGTCAAGGCGCACCGGCCGGATGTGCTTTGCCTGCAGGAGACCAAGGCCGAGCGCGGCCAGATCGAGATCGATCTGCCCGGCTATCACGAGTACTGGCATTCCGCCGTCAAGAAGGGCTACTCCGGCACGGCCATCTTCTCCCGGGAGAAGCCGATCAAGGTCACCAACGGCTTTCCGGGCACGTTCGCCAAGCGCTTCAGATTCGCAGATGAGCTCCAGCGCGACAGCAGCGAGGAAGGCCGCCTGATCACCGCGGAGTTCGCCAGCTTCTACGCCGTCACGGTCTATACACCCAACGCCAAGGACGACCTCAGCCGGCTCGCGCTGCGGCACAAGCACTGGGACCCCGCCTTCCTCGCCTACGTGAAGCAGCTCGAGAAGAAGAAGCCCGTGGTCTTCTGCGGCGACATGAATGTCGCGCACACCGAGCTCGATCTCGCCAATCCCAAACCCAATCGCGGCAAGAAGGGCTTCACCGACGAGGAGCGGGAGGGCTTTCAGAACCTCGTCGCCGCCGGCTTCATCGACACGCTGCGCCTCTTCAAGGAAGGCAACGGCCACTACACCTGGTGGAGTCATTTCGCCAACTCGCGCGCCCGTAACGTCGGGTGGAGAATCGACTACGTCCTGGTGTCGGCGGCGCTGCGCAAGTCGGTCAAAGCGGCGGAGATCCATGCCGATGTCATGGGCAGCGATCACTGCCCGGTCAGCGTGACGCTCGCTGTGTAGCCGCCCAGCCCGCGCCGCGATCAGAAAATTCCGGGCTTGCCGCCGCTTGCGATGAAAGTCTGCATGGCGTGGAGCTTGAGCGGCGGCAATATGGAGCGCGGCTGAATGGTGCGCGTCAGCACCATGACCGCGGGATCGCGCGACCCCATGGCTGGCCAATCCGGCAGTCCCGCGCCGTTGGGATTACCGGTCTTCACGAAGTCGACCCAGTAGCGCATCAGGCGCGCGGAGAGCGACCTGTCGAGGCCGGTGAAGTGCCGCTTCGGAGCCGCATTCAGGGTGCCGAAGACGTACGCCAGTTCCGACGAATGGAACATACCCCAGCGGCTCGCTTGCGGACCGGGCTCCAGGTGATCGAAGAGATAGCCGTACGCCGGGCTGTGCGCGTGAGCGCCCCATACCTGGCTCCAGTGGTAGAGCGAGGCGAGCCCGAGGTCGTGATGCAACTGCCGCGCCGAGCGCGCTCGCTCCGCGCCGGTGGCCGCGGGATACAGGGTTTCATAGCGCGGCGCCTGAGCGCCGAACGTCTTTTCGAGAAGTGCCTTCCAGGCTGCCCGGCTCATGGACGTGACGAGCGGGCCCGAGAAGGCCGACGCTTCATCGCCGTCGATCCCGGTGAGAATCGGGATGTCGGCGAACGCACCCGGAATGAGGAGTGTCTCCGGTGCAGCGGGAAGCAGCACTCCATCGACGATGGGCACGAGCAACGGCCCCTTCAGCGCGGCTGGCGCGCCGGCGGCCAGCTCCTGCGGTGGCAACGCCCGAAGCGCCGCGGGCGATGCGGCGCCCTTGGAGCGCGCAAACCTCTCGCCGGCCTTCTCAGCCTCGGCCAGCGAGGGCTGCGGTGTCGTGTCGGGCAGCCCGCTCTCCGCGATGGCGCGCTGGAACAGACCTGTAGCGAGCGGCGATACGATCAGGTCGTGCACCGCCATCGCACCAGCCGACTGGCCGCCCAGGGTGATGGCATCCGGATCGCCCCCAAAGGCCGCGATGTTGCGCTGCACCCACTGCAACGCCGCGATCATGTCCTGCAGGCCGTAGTTGCCCGGAGGCTCGTGCTCGCGGGCCGCTTGCGCGGCGAGCGCCGGCGTCGTAAAGAAGCCGAATACACCCAGCCGGTAGTTGATCGTGACCACCACGACCCCCTGGGCCGCGAGGCTCGCGCCGTTGTATACGGCCACCGACCCCGAGCCGGCGACGAAGCCTCCGCCCGGTATCCACACGAGCACCGGCAGGCGATGACGGAGGTCCGGGGCGGGCGTCCAGATGTTGAGATACAGGCAATCCTCGCTGGCCCGGCCCTGGGGGACGTATTCGTGCGTCCACGGTCCGACGCCGCTCGGGGTCATGAACTGCCAACAGCTTGCCGCGAATCGTGTTGCGTGGCGGACGCCCAGCCAGTAGGGCGCAGGTTGCGGGGCCCGCCAGCGATAGCGTCCGACGGGTGGCGCGGCATAGGGAACCCCCAAGTAAGCATCGGCTGCGCCCTGCCTGATGCCTGACAACGAGCCCTGCGGAATGCGAACCACGGGCGCCGTCTGCGCCGCGCGGCATGGCCCGGCAAGAAGGAAAGCCGATACCGCGGCGACTGCCAGCGTGTCGCCAGCCCAACCTCTCACAGCCAGCCGGCCGCAGACTCGTTGCGCCATGGATTCCCCGATGCAGCGAAATGACTTGCGGCCGATTATACCGGCCAAGTACCGTCTTAGCCGGAAGCCGCTTTGGCTCTCGTTCTCGGATCGTCATGCGGGCGCAGGAGACGCGTCAACATGAATTCGAGATGCGCGGGAGACAGGCCGGCCTGCGGCAGCGAGATTCTGACGCTCGCGTCGCTGATCATGGAGTTGGTGTGAAGCACTGCCAGCGCACCGGCGTGGCGGCCGAAGCGCAGCGAGCGTCCGAGCGCCGTCGCCGGCTCGGACGAGGTTATTTGCTCCTCGAGAGCCGCCAGCATTTCCGGCGACAGCCGCCAGTCGGCGCCGATGTGCCAGGCGAAGGCCGCCGAGTGCGAGTCGAGTATGGAGGCAATCACCAGCGGGTCGACCCCCTCTCGCGCGGGTGAAGGCGGGCAGTGATCGAGCACCGCCCGAAAGAGCACGATCTCCGCGAGTCCGCTGATGAGGCTCAGCAACTCGGCTGCGAACGGATTCGCCCTCTCGACCAGCGCCGCGTGCGGAATGGCCGCGTGAGCCGAGCGGACCGCATGCTCCCACACCAGCTCCGGAAACCGCGCCGGCCCTCCCGCTCCCGAAATCTGAAAGATGGGCTGCATCAAAGCCGCCGCCATCACCGAGCGCAGACCGTCGTTGCCGAGCAACACGATCGCTCTTTCGATGCTCTCGATCGGCTGCGGCGTGACACGATAGAAGGAGCTGTTGGCCACCTTCAACAGGCTGCCGACCAGCGCCGGATCGCGCGCGACTATGGCCACGAGCTGTCGCACCGACATGCTCGCGTCATTGATGGCGTGCATCAGCTCGGGCAGAAGATTCGGGCGCCGCGGGAAGTAATGCTTCTGGGCTGCGGGATCCCCGATCGCGGCCAGAGCCGCGGCCATGATTTGCTCATGCGCAGGATCCTGCTCCGCTGCCGGTGCGCGCTCGTCGAGCCCCAGCTCCATCTGCCTGAGCCTTCTGCGAGCCTCAGGGTAATCGAGGAATTGCTCAGCGGCCGGGTGCAGCACCGGTGGCTCGGGCGTCTGAGGGAGATCGAAGGGAGGGTCCGCGCTCTCGACCTGAGGTGATCCAGCCGCACGCACGATGCCGAGAGCGGTAACCCGGCGCAGAGCCGGCCAGGCCGCGAATCCGCACGCGGCAATGAGAAGCAATGCCAGTAGCCAGATCACCTGTGGTTTTCGGCTGCGGGCGGGAAATACCCAGACCGGCCGGCCGGTTCTGTGACCTGCCGCACGCTCTAATTGCTAGACGGGGCGCTCCTGCCGCACCATCACTGCGACGGACCTGCACGGACCCCGAAAACCTAATGCTCACCGCAAGTTCCCGACCTCTCGCGCGCCCAATCGGGTTCCGCGAGTTCCTGGTCCTTACTGCCGCGATAATGGCCTGCCAGGCAATCGCAGTGGACACGATGCTGCCGGCATTGCCCGCCATAGGGCGCGACCTCGGCGTGACGGATCCGAACCGCACGCAATGGGTCATCACGACCTACATCGCCGGCGTCGGCCTCGGGCAATTATTCTGGGGAATGCTCTCCGACCGCTTTGGAAGACGGCCGGTGCTGCTGCTCGGGTTCACGTTCTATGTCATAGCCGCGGCGGCGGTGGGTCTGGCCGGCAGCTTCGAGACTCTGCTCGCCTGGCGATTCGCGCACGGCATCGCCGCAGCCAGCATGGTCATCTCCCGCTCCATCATCCGCGACCTGTACGGTGGGCGGCAGATGGCGCGCGTCATGTCGCTGACCTTCATCGTCTTCATCATGGTCCCGATCGTCGCCCCGAGCATCGGCCAACTCGTGCTGCTGGTGGCTCCCTGGCGCGCCTTGTTCCACGTGTTCTTCGGGTTCGCGGCCGCCGTCCTGGTGTGGGTGTATTTTCGCCTGCCCGAGACCTTGCATCCTGAGTACCGCATGACGCTCACGGTGGCCCGTGTAACCGGCGCCATCGGCAAGGTTGCCGCCGACCGCGCCTCGCTGTGGTACACCCTCTCCGTAGCGCTGATGTTCGGTTCCGTCATCGGTTACGTGGGGATGATGCCGCAGATCTTTGGAGCCGTATTCCACCGGCCCTCACTGATGCCCTCGGTATTCGCGCTCTGTGCGGCATCGATGGGCGTCTCGTCTTTCCTCAACTCCACGGTCGTGGAACGCTTCGGCATGCGGATCATCTCGCAGGCGGGCCTGTTGGTTTTCATCGTCGCGAGCGGCCTGCACACCCTGGTCGCGGCGCTGGGAGCCGAAACCCTACACACGTTCATCGTCCTGCAGGGCGCGACCATGTGCTGCCTGGGACTGATCATGGCCAACTTTGGCGCCATGGCGATGGAGCAGATGGGGTCGGTGGCGGGCATCGCGGCCTCTCTCCAGGGCTGCGTCGGCACAGCCGGTGGCGCTGTCGTGGCCGCGCTCATCGGGCAACGATTCAACGGTTCGACGCTACCGCTGGCCCTCGGCGCCCTGCTCTGCGGCCTGGCGTCCCTGGGCTTCGTGTTGTTCGCGGAAGGCGGACGGCTCTTTCAGCCGCATCAGCTCGTGCCCGGCGAGCCCTCCCCCGCATCTCTCGGCATGCATTGACTCGAGCTTGAGGATTCCCGGCGGCATGACGGTTGCTCCCACCATCCCGTCAGCTCATACGCTGGGCCTCAGGAGCAACGACATGACATCCAAAGTACAAGGCGAAGGTGATTACGAATCCGCGCGCCGCTACGACGAGGAGACCAAGCGTTTCGTGGACGAGAAGACCAAGGGCGGCAAGACCATCAAAGGCTCTGCCTCCGAAGCCTCCGACAAACTGACACCGGAGGAGAAGGAGGCACTCTCTCACGCGAAGTCTGGAGGTGAGGACCAGAAGGACGCCGATGCGATGCGCGAGGCGGAGAAGCGGCGCAAGCCCTGAACCTTGGCCAGCCTGGTGCGCCTAGGTCGATTTCACATCAGAAAATTATTATAACTGATTGATTTTATTGGCGGAGAGGGTGGGATTCGAACCCACGGTACCCTTGCGGATACGCCGGTTTTCAAGACCGGTGCGTTCAACCGCTCCGCCACCTCTCCGATGCGGGGAACTCGGCGCGGCAGATGCTATCAAAATCGGCCGCCAGCGGGCCGGCATCCTCACCTTGAACTCGACGACGCCGGGCTCGCGCACCCATCGCACCGCAGGCAATATCCGCTCGTTGAGTCCGTCATAGCCTCATGTCGACCGAAACCGCCGCCGCGCATTCCGCCCCAGCGACCCACTCCCGCCCGAGCGCGAGACGCCGGTCCCCATCACGCTTCGTCCGCAACATCATCACGCTCCTCGCGCTGCTGCACATCTATGTCGGCGTCCGGCTGCTGCCCGCATTGCCGATCGCGCTGCTCGGCCGCGTGATCGGCGCCGTCGCGCTTTGCGCCTCCTTCGCACTGATCATCGTGGGGGCACGCGCCCGCATGATGCAGGAGAACAGGTTTGCGGCGAACCTCGCCTGGTTGGCCTCGCTCAACGGGGGATTCTTTTCCTCGCTCGCCGTCCTCACCGTGATGCGCGATCTCCTCCTCGGGCCCGCCGTGCTCCTCGCCTCCCGGGGCGAGGCCGCCGCAATCGAGTCCGCATCCGCCATCGCCGTACCCCTCCTCGCGGTGCTCGCCACGCTCATCGGGTTCATCGACGCACGCAGGCGACCGCGGGTCGTGGACGTCAAGGTGCCGCTGCGCGGTCTGCCGCCCGCGCTCGAGGGATTCACCATTGCGCAGATCAGCGACGTGCACATCGGCCCCACGATAACGAGCACGTGGTGCTGAATCATCGCGGCGCTCCGCTGCTCCTGGCGGGAGTGACCGACCACAGCGCGCATCAGTTCGATCCAGCGCAGCGCAGCGATCCACAGGCAGCCCTGGCGGGCGCGTCACCTGAGCTGCGGCCCAGAGTGCTGCTGGCGCATCAGCCGCGGACGGCTGCTGCGGCGGCGGATGCCGGTTTCGACCTGCAGTTGTCGGGCCACACGCACGGCGGTCAGTTCTGGCCCTGGAACCTGTTCGTGCGCCTGCAGCAGCCCTTTACCGCGGGACTGGATCGCCTCGCGAACCTTTGGGTCTACACCAGCCGCGGCAGCGGCTACTGGGGCCCGCCCAAACGGCTGGGCGTGCCCTCGGAGATCGCCCGGGTGCGGCTGGTAGCGGCTGCGCAGAGCTGAGACAATCCGTCGGGCCTGGCGCCGCCGCGGCGCACACTGCGTGCCCCCATGCTCAACCCCGCCCTCGAGGTCGAACACCAAACCAACACGACCTCCCTGGTCGTTGCCCTGGCCGATTACGCCGCCGGCTTCGCGATCGACAACGGCGTCGCCATCCAGACGGCGCGGCACTGTCTGATCGAGGCCCTCGGCGGTGGTTTCGAGGCGCTTCGCGAGCCGGAATGCGCCGCGCTCATCGGTCCGCTCGTGCCGGGCTCCATGATGCCGGGCGGAGCGCGCGTTCCGGGCACTTCCCTGGAGCTTGATCCCGCCCAGGCCGCTTTCTGCATCAGCCTGATGCTCTGTCGGTCGGCGAGCCGCGCCAACCGGCTGACCTGTGAAGGCGCGTTCGGCGCCCTCCTCGCCGTCGCCGACTACCAGGGGCGCAAGGCCATCATGGAAGGCAAGTCACCGCCGAAGGTGCGCGATGTGCTGGCCGCAATGATCAAGACCGTGGAGATCGAGGGGGTGCTCGCCACCGAAGGCGTGACAGTCCGACTCGCGCGCATCGCCACTACCACCGTCGTCACGGCGCAGCTCGGCGGTGCTCTAAGACAGATCGTCACCGCCTTGAGGTACGCGTGCACCGATGGCGGAATGCAGATCGGTGCTGACGAGCAGCACGGCGGTGGACGCAGGGAATCGGACTGGGCCAGGGCCGACGCGATCAGCCGTACAGTCCGCTATGCGTGTCAGGCAATGGCCGCCGGCTCGAGCTACCTGACACCTCCCGACCCCGAGTCCGTGGATCTCGGGCCCTGGGACCCCAGCAGGTCCTTCGGCACCGCGATCATCGGGCAGCTTGCCGCCGCCCGCAGACCGCAGGAGGTCGCAGACCTCACGATGAGATTCCAGGCGGCCGTCGACCGGCACTTCCCGGCACGTCAGGGCGAGCGCATCAAGGCCCTGTTCGCCGCGCCCGAGCGGCTCGACGCCCTGCCGGTCAGCGAGCTGCTGGCCGCCCTGGTGACCAACGGCGCCCGTTAGCGCCGGGCAGCCAGCTTGCTGTGCGTGCGCTCGCCCTCGGCGCGCGACTCGGCATCCTCCGGGCGCTGCCAGCCGCGCAGAAGCTCGGCGAACTCGCGCGCCGGCAACGGCGGGCTGAAATGAAAGCCCTGATATTGATCGCAGCCGAGGGAGCGCAGGAACTGCAGCTGCACGGGGGTCTCGACCCCTTCCGCGACCACCTTGAGCTTCAGGCTGTGTGCCAGGGAGATGATCGCCTGGACAATGGAGGCATCGACCTCGCAGTCGAGATCGCGGACGAATGAGCGGTCGATCTTCAGCTTGTCGATCGGAAAGCGACGCAGATAGTTGATGCTCGAATAGCCGGTGCCGAAGTCATCGACCGACACGAGCACGCCCATGCGGCTCAACTCCTCGAGAATGATCGCGGACTCCTCCGGATTGGTCATCACCGCGCTCTCCGTGAGCTCGATCTCGAGGAACTGCGCCTCGAGCCCCGCGCCCGCGAGTGCGCCGCGGATCACATCGAGCAGATCGCCGCGGCGGAACTGCGCCGCCGCCACGTTGACCGCGACCCGCAGCGCGGGCAGCCCGTTGCGCTGCCATTCGGCGCACTGGCGGCAGGCCTCGCGCAACACCCAGGCGCCGATCTCATTGATGAGTCCGCACTCCTCGGCGAGCGGAATGAAATGCTCCGGCGCAATGAGACCGCGCTGCGGATGGCGCCAGCGAATGAGCGCCTCCGCACTATGGACGTCGCCGCTTTCCGTGTCGGGCTTCGGCTGATAATGCAGCTCGAACTGCTGGGCATCGATAGCGGCGTGCAGGTCACTCTCCAGGCTCACGCGTCCAACCGTGACTGCGTCCATTCCGTCGGCAAAACATTGCACGTTATTGCGTCCGCGCTGTTTCGCGCAGTACATGGCCGCATCGGCGCGCGCGATCAGACTGTCCGCAGAGGTGGCATGCGTCGGATAATAAGCAACACCGATGCTGCACGTCACGTGCAGCTCGACGCCGGAGATGCGCATGGGCGCCCGCAGCGCCTCCCTGGCGCGATGCGCAATGGCCACCGCATCTTCCGTTACGGCGGAGGGGCTGACAACTACGATGAATTCATCGCCGCCAGTACGGGCAACGGTATCGATGTCGCGCACGACGGAGCGCAGGCGCCGTGATATCTCGTCGAGCACCGCATCACCCGCGCGGTGCCCGAGCGAGTCGTTGATGAGCTTGAACCGGTCGAGATCCACGACCAGCGCCGCGAACGGCTGGCTGTCGCGATGCGCGTGCGCCATCGCCTGCGCGAGCCGGTCATCGAGCAACACGCGGTTGGGCAGGCCCGTCAGCGCATCGTGCGTCGCGAGGTGGCGCAGCTGGCGGTTCGCCGCTTCCAGCTTCTCGGTGCGCGCGGCCACGACATCCTCCAGCGTCTCGACCTGCACCAGCAAAGCGCGCTCGTGTTGCCACTTGCGCGCGAGCGCGCTCGCGCACTGCAGCACCTCGATCGGCTCGAAGGGCTTCTTCAAGACGAGCAACCGGTCCGTCTGCCCGAGGCGCGCGACGACGTCGCTCCAGTCGTAGTCGGAGTGCGCCGAGCAGATGACCACCTGAACGTCCGGATCTACTGCCCAGAGCCGCTCGATGGTCTCGAGGCCATCCCAGCCTGGCGGCATGCGCATGTCGATGAACGCGATGGCGAATGGCAGCCCGCCGGCCACGGCGCGCTTGGCACGCTCCAGCCCCTCCTGGCCTTGCGAGGCGAATTCCAGCGTGTACCGCGGGTGCTCGCGCTCCACCGCGGGCGCGTCCCCGAAGAGCAGTGACTCGACGTTCGCGAGCTCTGCCACCGGCTCGGTGCTCGCGCCCAGTATCTTCTCGAAATCCCGGTGAATGGCCGGATTGTCATCGACGATGAGAATCCGAGTCATGTCGTGACCGTTGCGAGGCTCCGTCCCTGCGCCTCGCCCGTCGGGCCGGCTGCCGCCGTCCAAAATCGTTCCAGACGATTTTGTCATGCGCTTTTCCTCTGCTGCTCCGCTTCGGCAGCCGCAACGGGCAGCCGCACCGTGAAGCACGCTCCTCGATTCACACCCTCGCTGTGCGCGGTGAGCTCGCCGCCCATCTCCTTCGCGAGAATCGCGCTCGCGTGCAGCCCGAACCCATGACCATCCTTCTTGGTGGTGAATCCGAACTCGAACAGCCGCTGCATCGACTCCGCGCTGATACCGCAGCCCGTGTCCTCCACGTCGATGGCGAAGAATCCCTCGGGCAATGCGCGCAGCCGCACGGTCACCTCACGCGGCCCCTGCATCCGGTCGCGCAGGGCGTGGCGGGAATTACTGAGGAGATTACCCATGATCTGCAGCAGCCTGTGCCGGTCCACCATCACCCTCCCGACTCCACGGTTCTCGCGGCGGACCGTCAGTTCCGTGCTGGCTGAGAAGTGCATGACCAGCGCGTGCTCGATCAGCTCCGCGACGTCGATCTCCTCGATGCTGCCGCCGCGGCGTGCGTAGGTCTGCTGGGCGGCGATGATCTTGCCGATGTGCTCGACGTGGGTGACGACGGCCTGCGCCTCATCGCAAAGCGTCCGATGCTCCGCGGCGAGATGCTCCCCGAGTTGCCGCAGGTAACCCGGCAGCTCCCGGCCCCGCGGGTCGCTGTCGAAGAACTCGCCTAGCCGCGAGCCCTGTGCGTCGATCAGCTTCGCGGCGCGCTCCACGTTGCCGACTCGCGACTCGCGCAGACGCGCCTGCAGCAACGCGGCGGAGACGCCGAGACTGTTGAGAACGTTGCCGACGCTGTGCAACACGCCGGTCGCGATCTCCGCCATGCCGGCATGACGGGATGCTTCCTGAAGCTGCAATTGCAGCTGTAGTCGCCGCTCCTCCTGATGCACCTGCTCGGTCACGTCCCATGACACGCCGACGAGCCGCCGCAAGCGACCGCCGTCATCCCGAAAAAGGCGTGCATGCACTTGCAGATGGATGGGCGCCGCACCGTCGGGCGCGGACACCCGCATGCGCACCGCGCAAGTCTCATTGTCCCCGCTGAGCGCGGCACGCACCGCCGCTTTCAGCGCCGTCACGTCCTCGGGGTAGAAGCTCGCGAGCAGTGCCCCCGGATGCTCGCGCGGATCCAGCCCCGTCGCCTTGAGGGATGCAATCTCGTTCTCCGTCCACATGATTCGCCGCTGCCCCAGGTCGTACTCCCAACACGCGATTCCCGCCGCCTCGGTGGCGAGAGTGAGCAGACTCTTGCCGTGCTGCAGACTGGCATTCAGCTCCGCGAGGCGCATCGCATCGCGCCGGGTTCTCGACTCGAGGTGGGCATCGTAAAGAGTCGTGACGAGCGTAAGGGCGATTACGCCCAGGGCGATCATGCCGATCATCACGGCGAGCCAGTTGTTGTCGACCGCCGCCCCGCCGCCGTAGCAGTACGACCCTGGCGCCAGCATGGAAGCGGCCATGGCGGTGTAATGCATGCCCGCGATGGCAAGCCCCATCACCACGGCGGCGCCGACACGCGCCAGCCTCATGAGCTGCGACTGGCCGCTGCGCAGGCGGAAGAAGAGCCAGAGCGCGACGAAGGAAGCGGTGATCGCGATGGCGACGGAAGCAGCCACCAGCAGCGGACTGTAGCTGATGTCCGGCACGATCTGGATGGCTTCCATGCCCGTGTAGTGCATGCCGCAGATGCCGGCCCCCATGAAGATCGAGCTCACCGCCAGTCGCCGCAAGGACAGATTGCGACGGCTCGAGATCGTCAGGGCGAAGAGCGACGTCAGCATCCCGATGAAGAGGGACACCAGATTGGTGCCGAGGTCGTAACGCAGCGGGATGGCGACGGAATAGGCGAGCATGCCGATGAAGTGCATCGACCAGATGCCGATGCCCATCGAGACCGCGCCGCCGAGCAGCCAGAGCCGCCCCGCACGCCGCTCCGCACCGGCAACCCTCTCCGTGAGCCGGAGGGCGGTGTACGAGACGAGGATGGCGACGGTGACCGAAAGGGTCACGAGCCATGGATTGTACGTCGCGTGCATCCGCGGCAAATTGCCCTACGTCCGTGGCCGGCAGCAGTGCTTGCATCTCAATGCAGACAGGTGGCCCCGGGGACTGTGACGCAATCCACACTGCGTCCCCGGGAATACTTCCCGGCAGCCTTACGCCGTCAGTTTCTCGAGGCCGCCCATATAGGCGCGCAGCGCCTGCGGCACCGTCACCGTGCCATCGGCATTCTGGTAGTTCTCCAACACCGCCACCAGCGTGCGCCCCACGGCAAGGCCGGAGCCGTTGAGGGTATGCACCGGCTCGGGCTTGCCGCCATCGGGATTGCGCCAGCGCGCCTGCATGCGCCGCGCCTGGAATGCCTCATCGTTGCTGCAGGAGGAGATCTCCCGGTAGCGACGCTGCGACGGCAGCCAGACCTCGATGTCATAAGTCTTGGCGGCGCTGGCGCCGATGTCCGCCGCGCACAGGGCGACGGTCCGGTAGGGCAGCTCGAGCCGCTTCAGCACTTCCTCCGCGTGGCCGGTCAGCTCCTCCAACGCGGCATAGGAGTCCTGGGGCCGCGTGATGTGCACCAACTCCACCTTGTCGAACTGATGGCTGCGGATCATGCCGCGCGTATCCTTGCCCGCGGCGCCGGCCTCGGAGCGGAAGCACGGAGTGTGGCAGACGTACTTGAGCGGCAGTGACTCGGCCGGCACGATCTGCTCGCGCACGAGGTTGGTGACGGGCACTTCCGCGGTCGGAATGAGATAGAACGCGTGTTGCGCCGTGGCGTCGCTCTTGCCGCCCACCTTGAACAGGTCGTCCTCGAACTTCGGCAGTTGTCCGGTGCCGACCAGCGCCTGCGGCTGCACCAGGTACGGCACGGAGACCTCCGTGTAGCCATGCTCCCGCGTGTGCAGGTCGAGCATGAATTGCGCGAGCGCGCGGTGCAGGCGTGCCATCCCCCCGCGCATCACCACGAAGCGCGAGCCGGAGATGCGGGCCGCAGCCTCGAAATCGAGCCCGCGGAGCTTCTCGCCCAGCGTCACGTGATCCTTCGGCTCGAAGTCGAGTTTGCGCGGCTCGCCCCAGCGGCGCACCTCGCGGTTGTCGGCTTCGTCACGCCCGTCGGGTACCGACTCGTGCAGCAGGTTCGGCAGTCCGAGCTGCCAGCTCTCGAGCTCCTGCTGCACGGTAGTGAGCTCCCGGTCAGCCACAGCCAGCTCGCCGGTCAACGCCTCGCCACGCGCGAGCAGCTTTGCAACATCCTCTCCCTTGCTCTTGTCCTTGTCCTGGCCCTTCGCCATGCCCACCGCCTTGGCGTTGGCATTGCGCTCGGCGCGCAGCCGGTCCGCCTCGATCTGCCAACCCTTACGCTTCTCCTCCAGCGCGCGAAACGCGTTGACGTCGAGCGTGTGCCCGCGCCGCGCCAGGTTGCGGGCGACAGCCTCGGGGTCGGAGCGCAGTAGCTTCGGATCGATCATTTGCCCTTGTTCCTCAGTCGTTCCAGCGCTTCGCCGATCTTGATCTCGAGCCCGCGCGGCACGGGGCGGTAGTATCGCCTATCCGGCATCTCGTCAGGCAGGTAGCGCTCGCCAGCCGCATAGGCTTCCGGCTCATCGTGCGCGTAGCGATACCCGCCACCGTAGCCCAAGCCCTTCATGAGGCGCGTCGGCGCGTTGCGCAGCCGCAGCGGCACATCCAGCGTGCCGTACTGCTCGACGTCAGCCATGGCCTCCCCCATCGCGACATAGACCGCATTGCTCTTGGGCGCGCAGGCGAGGTAGACCACCGCATTCGCGATCGCCAACTCCCCCTCGGGGGAGCCCAGACGGTCGTACGCCTCCCAGGCGTCGAGCGTCAGCGCGAACGCCCTGGGATCGGCGATCCCTACGTCCTCTACCGCCATGCGGACGACTCGCCGCGCGATGTAGAGCGGATCGCAGCCGCCATCGAGCATGCGGCAGAGCCAGTAGAGCGCACCATCGGGGTCGGTGCCGCGCACCGCCTTGTGCAGCGCCGAGATCTGATCGTAGAACTGGTCGCCCCCCTTGTCGAAGCGCCGCCGCCCGCCGCTGGCAACTTCCTGCGCGAGAGTGAGGCTAATGAGCCGCGCGCCGCCGGTCGGCGCCGCCTCGGCGAGCCCCGCCGCCAGCTCCAGCATGTTGAGCGCGCGCCTGCCGTCACCGTCGGCGGCCTTCGCGATCAGCTCCAGCGCTGCCGGCTCGGCTCCGATCCCCTCGCCGCCAAGGCCTCTCTCCCCGTCTGCCAGCGCGGCGCCAAGCAGCGCCTCGATGTCAGCCACCGTCAGGGGTCGCAGCACGTAGACTCGCGCGCGCGAGAGGAGCGCGCTCACCACTTCGAACGACGGGTTCTCCGTGGTCGCACCGACAAACGTCAGCGTCCCATCTTCCAGGTACGGCAGAAACGTGTCCTGCTGCGCCTTGTTGAATCGATGCACCTCATCGAGGAAAAGCAGCGTCGGGCGGGAGCTCAGCGCGCGCGCCTCACGCGCGGCCTCGACCGCGGCGCGTATGTCCTTGACTCCGGCCATCACGGCCGAGAGTTGGATGAACTGCGCGTTGGCGCGGCGCGCGATGAGCCGCGCCAGCGTGGTCTTGCCGGTGCCCGGCGGACCCCAGAGGATCATGGAGTGGAGCTGCCCCGACTCGATGGCGTGGCGCAGCGGCTTGCCGGGCGCGAGTACGTGCTGCTGGCCGACCACTTCCTCCAGGGACCGCGGCCGCATCCGGTCGGCGAGCGGCCGCGAGGGATCGGGCGCGCTCGTATCGGCGGGGCTCACTGCGCCGGCGTTCCGATCACATCCGCGCCCGGAGGCGGCGTGAAAGTCAGCTCCTTGGCCGGCACGGGGACGTTGACCGCGACATCCTGGAAAACGATGGTGACGATCTGACCGAGCTTGTCCTCGAGAATCATCCGCTCCAGCGTCCCCTTGGCGTCGAAGCCGAAGAGCGCGCTCTTGAAGTCGGCCTCGGTGCTGCGCGGCTCCACGTACACCCAGTTGAGGCCCTGCCGCATCCCGACCAGGCTCTCGGTGAAGTGCTCACGCACGGCGACCGTTCCGGAAAGCAACATCGCCGGAGTGGCGGAGAGCGCGGCGGTCACCGGCCGCACCGTCACCTGCTGCAGATCGCGGTCGAGGTACCAGAGATTGCGGCCGTCGGACACCATGAGCTGACCGCTGCCGGGAGCGGCCGCCTGCGGCGCGGCGGCGAGCCCTGTCCCGCGCCCGCACCCGGCGCGACGCTCTGCGGATGAATATCCCAGCTGAACTTGCCGGGCCGCTCGACGATGAGCGTGCCGGTGGAGCGGCCGACTTCCGCGCCATGGGCGTCCGCGACCGTCTGCAGAAACGTGACACGCAGAGTCTTGAGGTTCTTCAGATACCGGTCGAGCGGCGTCGGTGCCGACGACGGCGCCTGAACGCCGGGCTGCGCTGCGGCGGCAGGCGGCGGAGTGGCCGCCGCCGCGCCGGCCAGCGCCGGCACGATCCAAAAGCCGGCCGCGATCGCGGCCGCGCACGATGCTCTCTTCGACATGCTTGGTTCTTTCTTCAATCTTCCGCCGGCGCGGGCGCCAGCACCTCGCGCGAGCCGTTCGCCTGCAGGGGCCCGACGAGGCCTGCCATCTCCATCGCCTCGAGGAGCCGGGCGGCGCGGTTGTATCCGATCTTCAGTCGCCGCTGGACGTAGGAGATGGAGGGCTTGCGCTCGGTGATGACGATTCGCACCGCCTCGTCGTAGAGCGCATCCTGCTCCGGGTCCTCCATCGCCGCGCCTGCCTCGCCCTCCTCGCCCGGGAGTCCCGGTATCGGCGTCCGGGGTCCGGAGAGCACCTCCTCGATGTAGTCGGGCGGCGTCGTTATCTTCAGACCCTCGACGACCCGATGGACTTCCGCGTCGGACACGAAAGCGCCGTGCACACGCGTCGGCAATGAGGTGCCCGACGGCAGGTAGAGCATGTCGCCGTGGCCGAGCAGCGTCTCCGCCCCCATCTGGTCGAGAATCGTGCGCGAATCCACCTTGGCGGACACCTGGAAGGCGATGCGGCAGGGAATGTTGGCTTTGATGAGACCGGTGATCACGTCCACCGACGGCCGCTGCGTCGCCAACACCAGGTGGATGCCGGAAGCGCGCGCCTTTTGCGCCAGGCGCGCGATCAGCTCCTCGACCTTCTTGCCGACGATCATCATGAGGTCGGCGAGCTCGTCGATGACGACGACGATGTAGGGCAGCGGCACGAGAGGCAGGATCTCCCGCTGGTCGATCGTTGGATCGTTGGCAGCGCGCTGCAGCATCACCGGATCCAGAATGGGCTTGCCAGCATCGTTCGCGTCCTTCACGCGACGGTTGAAGCCCGCGATGTTGCGCACGCCGAGCGCCGCCATGAGCTGGTAGCGCCGCTCCATTTCCGCCACACACCAGCGCAGCGCATTCGCCGCCTGCTTCATGTCGGTGACGACCGGCGCGAGAAGATGCGGGATGCCCTCGTACACCGAGAGCTCGAGCATCTTCGGATCGATCATGATGAGCCGCACGTGCTCGGCGGTGGACTTGTAGAGCAGCGACAGCACCATCGCGTTGATGGCCACCGACTTGCCGGAGCCAGTCGTGCCCGCGATGAGCAGGTGCGGCATGCGCGCCAGGTCGGCGACGTACGGCTGGCCGCCGATGTCCTTGCCGAGAGCGAGCGCGATCGGCGAGTGCATCTCGTCGTAGGCCTTGGAGCGGATGATCTCCCCGAGAGTCACGACCTCGCGCTTCTCGTTGGCGATCTCGAGGCCCATGACGCTCTTGCCCGGAATCACCTCCACCACGCGCACGCTGAGTACCGAGAGCGCGCGCGCCAGGTCCTTGGAGAGACTCGTGATCTGGCTCGCCTTCACCCCGGGCGCGGGCCGCAGCTCGAACCGTGTCACCACCGGTCCCGGCTGCACGGCCACGACCTCAGCCTCGATGTCGAAGTCCTTCAGCTTCATTTCCACGAGGCGCGACAGCGCCTCGAGCGCCTCGGCGGAATAGAGCGGCTCGCGGGCGGGCGGGTCATCGAGCAGCGACAGCGGCGGCAGCTCCCCTGCCTTGGGCGGATCGAAGAGCGGCACCTGCCGCTCCTTCTCCACTCGCTCGCTCTTCTCGACGCTCGCGGTCGGCGGCTCGATCTTGGGCGGCGGGCGCGCCGCGACCCGCTTCTGCTCGGTCACCACCGAATCCCGTCGCGCCGCGCGACGCTCCTTCCCGGCCGCGACGTCCTTCGCGCTCGCGCGCCGCTCCCGCAGCCAACCTATCCCGGCCCAAGTCCAGCTCCCCAGGCGATCCATGATGGTGAACCAGGAGACCTCGAAGGAGAGTGAGAGTCCGGCCATCCACGCGGCCAGGAGAAGCAGCGTCGCCCCAAGAGGCTTGAGGCCATCGGCGAGCCCGGAACCGATCTCGCTGCCGATGACACCTCCGGGGCCCGCCGGCGGTGTGTGCTGCCAGTTCACGGCCGTGAGACCGCAGCTGGCCGCGAGCAACAGCAGAAAGCCGCCCGCGCGAACCACCGAGTTGACTCGGGAAGTAGGCTCGGCCCGCACGCCTCGATGCAGTGTCCAGGCGCTCAAGCCCAGCATGAAGGGCACCAGGAATGCCGGACGGCCGAACGCGAAGAAAAGCACGTCGGCAAACCAGGCCCCGACCGGTCCGATGCGGTTGTGCACGCTGGCGTTGCTCGCGCCCGCGCAGGCGCCCGCGATCGAGTAGCCGGGGTCGCATGGGCTGTACGTGGCGAGCGCTATGAGCAACACGATCGCGGCCACGCCGATCGCGATGACCGCGCTCTCTCGCAAGCCGCGCGCGACGCCGGCCGTGAAGCGGATGGGATGGCGCGCCTGCGCCTGCGATTCGGCCAATTCCTACGGCTCCAGTGACCAAAGAGGACCAGAGCATGATATTAAGCCGTCAGCCGTGCCACTGGCCATCCGTGGCTTAAAGGCACCGGCTCGCACTTGCTACTATGCCAATCGACCCCAAGACAGCCAGGACCCGATGGCCCCAATGACCACTCCCCGCCACCGCCGACTCATCATTCTTGGCTCCGGCCCCGCGGGCTATAGCGCGGCGGTCTACGCCGCGCGCGCCAATCGCGCGCCCCTGCTCATCACCGGCGTCGCGGCCGGCGGCCAGCTCATGACCACCACCGACGTCGACAATTGGCCGGGCGATATCGAGGGGCTGCAGGGGCCGGCGCTGATGGAGCGCATGCGGCGGCACGCGGAGCGGTTCAATACCGAGATCGTGAGCGACCACGTGCACTCGGCCGATCTGTCGGCGCGCCCCTTTCGCCTGACGGGCGACTCGCACAACTACACCTGCGATGCCCTGATCATTGCCACCGGGGCGACCGCCAAGTACCTGGGGCTGCCCTCGGAGGAGAAATTCCGCGGCCGCGGGGTATCGGCCTGCGCCACGTGCGATGGATTCTTCTTCCGCAAGCAGCGCGTCGCGGTAATCGGCGGCGGCAACACCGCCGTCGAAGAGGCGCTCTACCTGGCGCATATCGCGGAGCACGTGACGCTGGTGCACCGGCGGGACCGCCTGCGCTCGGAGAAGATCCTGCAGGATCGTCTGCTGCGCGAGGCAGAGGCCGGCAAGGTCGCGCTCGTCTGGGACCACTCGGTCGACGAGGTGTTGGGAGACGATCAGGGCGTGAACGGCTTGCGCCTGAAGTCCGTGAAGAACGCTGCGACGCGGCAGCTGTCGGTTTCCGGTGTCTTCATCGCGATCGGACACGAGCCCAACACCGGTATCTTCAAGGGTCAGCTCGAGATGCGTAACGGCTACATCGGGGTGCGTGGCGGTGCCGATGGGAATGCCACGGCGACGAGCGTGCCGGGCGTATTTGCGGCTGGCGATGTGGCCGATCATGTGTACCGCCAGGCGATCACCTCCGCCGGCTCGGGGTGCATGGCGGCGCTCGATGCCGATGGCTATCTCGAGGGGCTTGAAAGCGGCGCGCACTAGTCAGTTGCCCATCGACTCATGTCGACCCCGAATCATGAAGCGGCACGAGGATGCGCCACAGGCACAGGGACGTGCCCCGCCGCCGCAGGTGGCGGAGCTTTGGGCAAAAACCACGCTTTTTGCCCAAAGCTGCGCTGGGCCGGGCAGGAGCCCGGATCCAGCGCTTCACACTAGAGGGGAATGGTGCGGTCCAAAGTCCACCACAGCATGGATGACATCGATCGCCGCGAGTGGAATGCGCTCGGCGGCACGGCCTGCCCATTCCTGCGCCACGAATTCCTGGCGGCGCTCGAGCACACCGGCTGTGTCGGCGCGGGAACGGGTTGGGAGCCCTGCCCGATCACCCTGAGCGATGATCTCGGACTCGCCGCGGCGGCGCCGGCCTACATCAAGACACACTCCTACGGCGAGTTCGTGTTCGATTTCGCCTGGGCCCAGGCGTACTCACGCCATGGGCGGCGCTACTACCCGAAGCTCCTCGTGGCGGTGCCTTTCACGCCCGCCACCGGGCCGCGTCTGCTCGTGCGCGCCGGGCTCGACCGCCGCGCGGTGGCCAACCGCCTCATCGAGGCACTGCAGGATCACGCCGCGAGCCGCCGGCTCTCTTCCGCTCATGCGCTCTTTCTCGATGAGCCCGCGCGAGCGGCCTGCGAGGACGCGGGCTGGCTGCTGCGCCGCGACTGCCAGTTCCAGTGGAGCAACCACGGCTACCCGAGCTTCGAGGCCTACCTCGAGACCTTCACCGCGGAGAAGCGCAAGAAGGCGCGCCGCGAGCGCCGGCGCGTCGCAGAGGCGGGAATTCGCTTCGAGACCCGCTTCGGCGGCGACCTCGACGAGCGCCTCCTCGACGGCGTTTATGACTTGCACCGGGAGACCTTCCTGCGGCACGGCAACGAGCCCTACCTCACCCGGGCGTTCTTCAGCGAGATCGCACGCACGCTCGGCGATGCACTCATGGTCAAAGTCGCCATGGCCGGGTCAGCAGGCCCGGTCGCGGCAGCCATCTTCTTCTGGTCGCCGGAGGCGCTCTATGGACGCTACTGGGGCGCGGCAGCCGACTACCACAGCCTGCACTTCGAGACCTGCTATCACCAGGGCATCGAATTCTGCATCGAGCGCGGCGTGAAGCGGTTCGAGCCCGGCACCCAGGGCGAGCACAAGGTGAGCCGCGGATTCGAGCCGACGCTGACCTGGTCGGCGCATTACATCGCGGATGCCGCCTTCCGCGAGGCGATTGGCGACTATCTCGAGCGTGAGGGCGGTGCCATCGACGAGTACGCCGCCGAGGTTCGCGAGCACGTGCCCTTCCGCAAGACGCCGGCCGGCACGAAGCCGCAGTGAAGACGATCACCTGGCTTTCGCCCAAGGACGCGCCGGAGTGGTTCCCACCGCCGGAGCAGGCGCTCGATGATCCGGCGGGCCTGCTGGCCGCGGGCGGCGATCTCTCGCCGGTGAGGCTCCTCGCGGCTTATCGGCGCGGCATCTTTCCCTGGTACTCGCCCGGCCAGCCGGTTCTCTGGTGGTCCCCGGACCCGCGTGCGGTGCTCTTCCCCGAAGAATTCCGCGTGAGCCGCAGCCTGGCCAAGACCCTGCGCAATGGCGGCTTCAGCCTCGCGACCGACGAGGATTTCGCAGCGATCATCGACGGCTGCGCCGCCCCGCGGGCCCACAGTCTCGGCACCTGGATCACGCCGGAGATGCGCGAGGCGTATCTCGAGCTCCATCATCGGGGTCACGCGCACAGCATCGAGGCGCGGCTGGGCGGTGAGCTGGTCGGCGGTCTTTACGGGGTGCGGCTCGGGGGCGTCTTCTTCGGGGAATCCATGTTCAGCCGCGCCCGTGATGCCTCGAAAGTCGCGCTCGCGCATCTGGTGGCGGTGTGCCGCCGCAACAGCATCGCAGTGATCGACTGCCAGCTCGCCTCCCGCCACCTCGGCAGCCTCGGCGCCCGCAGCATCCCGCGCGCGCAGTTCCAGGCATTGCTCAAGGAGTGGGTCTCCCTGGAGCCCGTTCCCCTCACCTAGCTGCAAATTGCGCGCCCGCGGCCTTTATGCTCCAATGCGCGCCCCCCGAGACGATAAGGCTGTATGTCCAAAGAAGACGCGATCCAGATGGAGGGTGAGGTAGTGGAGACGCTGCCCAACACCACCTTCCGCGTGAAGCTGAAGAACGGCCACGTGGTTACCGCGCACATTTCCGGCAAGATGCGGAAAAACTACATCCGCATCCTCACCGGCGACCAGGTCACCGTGGAAATGACGCCCTATGACCTCACGAAGGGCAGGATCATCTACCGCGGCCGTTGATCAGCCGATCAGCTCCGGAGTCTTGTTCGGAGTGCATTCAAGGTCGAGCTTCGAGCCATCCGCCGCCACGAATACCCGCACGTGCCCGCCGCCCACCAGGCTGCCGAATAGCAGCTCTTCCGCCAGGGGCCGCTTGATGTGCTCCTGTATCGTGCGCGCCATCGGCCGCGCACCCATCTTCGGGTCATAGCCCCGCTCCGCGATCCAGCGGCGCGCCGCATCGTCGAGGGAGATGCTGACTCCCTTCTGCTCGAGCTGCATTTCGACTTCCATGACCAGCTTGTCGACCACCCGCTCGATCGTGAGCGGGTCGAGGCTCGCAAACTGGATCACCGCGTCCAGGCGGTTGCGGAACTCCGGTGTGAAGGAGCGGCGGATCGCCTCCATCCCGTCGCTGGCGTGATCGGCGTGAGTGAAGCCGATCGAGGGTCGCGCCATCTCCTGCGCGCCGGCATTGGTGGTCATGATGATGATGACGTGGCGGAAGTCCGCCTTGCGGCCGTTGTTGTCGGTCAGCGTGCCGTGGTCCATCACCTGCAGCAGGAGGTTGAAGACATCCGGGTGCGCCTTCTCGATCTCATCGAGCAGCAGCACGCAGTGCGGATGCTTGGCGATCGCCTCCGTGAGCAGCCCTCCCTGGTCGAACCCGACATAGCCCGGCGGCGCGCCGATGAGACGCGAGACGGTGTGCCGCTCCATGTATTCCGACATGTCGAAGCGCAGGAACTCCACGCCCATCGCGATGGCGAGCTGGCGGGTGACCTCGGTCTTGCCGACCCCGGTGGGGCCCGCGAAGAGGAAGCTGCCGACGGGCTTGCGCTGATCGCCCAGGCCCGAGCGGGCCATCTTGATCGCGGCCGCCAACGCGTCGATGGCGCGGTCCTGGCCGAAGATGACGAGCTTGAGATTGCGCTCCAGATTCTTCAGCACTTCCCGGTCGGAGGTCGAGACGCTCTTCGGCGGGATGCGCGCCATGCGCGCCACGACGTCCTCGACGTGGCGCACCTCGATGACCGGCTCCCGCTCCCCGATCGGCTTCAGGCGCTGGCGCGCCCCGGCCTCATCGACCACGTCGATCGCCTTGTCGGGCAGATGCCGCTCGTTGATGTGCCGCGCGGCGAGCTCCGCTGCCGCCTTCAATGCGTCGGCCGCGTAGGTGATGCCGTGGTGCTCCTCGAAGCGCGCCTTGAGACCCATCAGGATCTCCACCGTCTCGGCGACGGAGGGCTCCGTTACATCGATCTTCTGGAAACGGCGCGCGAGCGCGTGGTCCTTCTCGAAGATTCCACGGTACTCCTGGTACGTGGTCGAGCCGATGCAGCGAATCTCGCCGTTGGTGAGCACCGGCTTGATGAGGTTGGAGGCATCCATGACGCCGCCCGAGGCGGCGCCGGCGCCGATCACGGTGTGGATCTCATCGATGAAGAGGATGGCGCCGGGCTGTTTCTTCAGCTCCGTGATGACGCCCTTCAAACGCTTCTCGAAGTCGCCCCGGTACTTGGTGCCGGCGATGAGCGCGCCCATGTCGAGCGCGTAGATCGTGCAGTCGGCCAGCACCTCGGGGACCTTGCCCTCGATGATGAGGCGCGCGAGGCCTTCGGCGATGGCGGTCTTGCCGACGCCCGCCTCACCGACGTAAAGGGGATTGTTCTTGCGGCGGCGGCAGAGGATCTCGATGGTGCGCTCGACCTCGAGCTTGCGGCCGATCAGCGGATCGATGCGCCCCTCCTGCGCCAGGCGGTTGAGATTGGTGGTGAACTTCTCGAGCGCACTGCCGCCTTCCGGATCCCGCTCGGTATCCGCCTGCGCCTCTTCCTTGTCGGTCTTCTCCTCCGCGATCTTGGAGAGGCCATGGGAGATGTAGTTGACGACATCGAGCCGCGTCACGTGCTGGCGGTTGAGGAGGAACACCGCGTGGCTCTGCTTCTCGCTGAAGATCGCGACCAGCACGTTCGCCACGCCGACTTCCTTCTTGCCGCTCGACTGCACGTGGAACACCGCGCGCTGCAGCACGCGTTGGAAGCCGAGCGTCGGCTGCACTTCGCGCTCCTCGCCCTCCTCGACGCGCGGCGTCGACTGCTCGATGTGATCCTTGAGCTCCTGCTTGAGCTTGGTCAGATCGGCACCGCAGGCCCTGAGGATCTCGCGGACCCGGGGCGTGTCGACGATCGCAAGCAGCAGATGCTCGACCGTCAGATACTCGTGACGCGCTTCCCGCGCCTGGTGGAAGGCATCGTTGAGACAGTATTCAAGCTCGTTTGACAGCATATTCTTCAATTAGCGCAAAGTGCGGCTGCGCCGCTTTGCGCGGCCAGCCCAGTTACTGTATTCGATCTCGCCGCCCAGGGAACGGCCCTGGGCGTCTTAGTCACTTGCTTTCGCACTACTCTCAAGTAGTTCAAGCCTCTTCCAGAGTACACATCAGCGGATGCTGATTGTCCCGCGCGTACGTGGTCACCTGCGCCACCTTAGTTTCAGCGATCTCGAACGTAAAGACCCCGCATACGCCCTTACCCTTCGTGTGGACCTCTAGCATGATGCGGGTCGCCGTCGGCCGATCAAGACCGAAGAACTTCTCCAGCACGTCGACTACGAACTCCATCGGGGTATAGTCGTCATTGAGCAGTACCACCTGGTAGAGCGGCGGCTGCTTGACCTCGGGCCGCGCCTCCTCGACGAGTATGCCGGTATCGGGTCGGGTAGGGTGCGGATCGGGCATGATGTCATCATTTATAGGGGTCGCGAATCTGCAACACAAGCCTGCAATAATGGGACGCCGTTACCCTTGCAGAAACAATCGCTTGAGAGCGCAACGGAGAGCGCCTTATGATTGGACAGGCTACAGCAGCGCCGCACGGAATGCGCCGGCCGCGGTCTATAGCGTGTTTGCCAGCGAATCCATGACCTTCCCACCTCAATGAGCACCGCTTCCTGGCTCCAAGCCGTCCCGGGGCCCGAGAAATGGCGAGCCCTGTTCTTCACCCGCGGTCCGCGGGTGGCGACGTGGCTGCTCGCCCTCGCCCTGGGCGTGCAGGCCGCGATGATATTGACCGATCTGGCGGGCGCGGACCGTGCGCCTTCGCCCAGCGCGCTCGTTGCCGCCTCGCGGGTGCAGCGCCCGAGCGTCGACATTGCCGCCATCACCAGTACGCATCTTTTCGGAGAGGCGCCCTTGGCGGGCGGCAACGGAGCGAACGCGCCGCAGACGAGCATGCCGCTGGTCCTCACGGGTGTGATCGCCGCCAATAATCCCAACGACGGGCTCGCAATACTTGGGCCAAGCGCTGCCGCAACCAAAGTGTATGCGGTTGGAGACAACATTCCGGGCGGAGCGCGGCTGCACGCCGTGCTCTCCGACCATGTGCTGCTCGACCGTGACGGACGTCTCGAAGCGCTGGCCTTGCCGCGCCAGATGGGCGGAAATGCCCCGCCGCCGAGCTTGTCCGCCGCGCCGGTGGCTCCAGTCATCGACCGGATGCGTGAACTCGTAAGCCGCGATCCTGGCATCATCGGCGACATCATGCGCCCGGAGCCGGTGTTTGCGGGCGGCAAGCAGCAGGGTTTCCGGGTATACCCCGGCCGTGACGCGGAGGCGTTCCTTCGCCTCGGCCTGAGGCCCGGCGATCTCGTCACGGCCATCGACGGCACGTCTCTCGATGACCCGCAGCGGGGAGAGCAAATCCTGAGCACACTTGGTAACTCGAGTGAGGCACACATCACGGTACTTCGCAATGGACAGCAACAGGATCTCACTCTCGACCTGGCGGCTGTCGAACAGGAGGCGGAATCGCTCGCCGGGTCGCAAAATGGGCCTTCCGGGCCGCCCGCGCCGCCGCCGCGAACCATGCCGTTCGCGCCGCCGCAGGGTGTGCAGTAGGTCCATGGGTCGCAGTCTCAGCAACGGGGGTCGAGGTTGGTGAAAGGCTTTCGCACATTGGTGTGCTGCTTGGCTCTCGTGCCGGCGCTCGCCTGTCAGGCGCAGTCGGCGGTGCAGCAGGCCGTCAGCATCACGCCGAATTTCAAAGACGCCGACATCACGCAGATCGTACAGGCGGTCGCCGCCGCGACCGGGAAGACCTTCATCCTCGATCCGCGTGTCCGCGCGCAGGTGAACATGTTCTCCTCGGCGCCGATGTCACCGGGCGCCTTCTACCAGGCGTTCCTGGCGATCCTCGAGGTCTACGGCTTCATCGCGGTGCCGGCCGGTAACAACGTCGTGAAAGTGGTGCCGGACGCGGAAATGCGCGAGATGCCCGGGATCGACCTGCCCTCGCAGGTGAGCCCGAGCTCGGACGAGATCGTCACCCAGGTCGTTGCCATCAAGAACGTGAGCGCCGCGGAGCTGGTACCCATCCTGCGGCCGATGATCCCGCAGCAGGGGCACCTCGCGGCCTACCCGCCCTCCAACATCCTCATCATCACGGACCACGCGAGCAACGTGCATCGGATGATGGCGATCATCCAGCGCATCGACCAGACCGGCAACCAGGATATCGATGTGATGCCGCTGCAGAACGCCTCGGCCTCCGACGTCGTGCGCACCATCGAATCGGTTTATCAGGGACAGGCAAGCATCCAGGAAGGCCGCTCGGCCGCCAAAGTAGTGGCCGATGACCGCACCAACAGCGTACTGATCGGTGGCGATCCTTCCCAGCGGCTGCAGGTTCGCGCGCTCGTTGCCGAGCTCGACACGCCGCTCAAGTCCGGCGGTAACACCCAGGTGGTGTACCTGCACTACACCGATGCATCGAAGCTGGCACCGAAGCTCAAGGAACAGATGTCGGAGCTGGCGCAGATGTCCGCCGCCGGCGGCGCCGACGCCGGCGCCGGCGCCAAGAATCCGCAGGCGGAGGCGGAGAAGAATGCCCTCGTCTGGGCCGACCCCCAGAACAACGCGCTCATCATCACCGCGCCGCCCAAGGTGATGCGCACCATCCTCGATATCGTCAACGCGCTCGACCGTCGCCGCCCCGAGGTGCTGGTGCAGGCGATCATTGCCGAGCTCGACATCTCCAAGACCGACGACCTCGGTGTCAACTGGGCGGCCTTCTCGAAGAATAACAAGGTGCCGCTCGGCGGCTACGTCGAGCCGGTCGGCGGCACGAGCCTCGTCGACCTCGTCGCCGCGGGCGAGGGCGGCGCCAGCGACCTCAGCGACTCGCTGCTCGCGGGCACCACCATCGGGGTCGGCACGCTCACCGCCGGAGGCGAGTCCTTCGCGGCCATGCTGCGCGCCCTGCAGGACGACACCACCACCAACATCATGGCCACCCCTTCGGCCGTCACGCTGAACAATCAGGCTGCGACACTCAAGGACGTCGACGAGGTGCCGTTCGTCACCGGCCAGTACTCCACGCCCACCACCACGACCACCGGCGCGGTCACGCCCTTCCAGACCGTCCAGCAGGAGGAGGTCGGCATCATCCTCAAGGTGACACCGACGATCTCGGCTGAGGGCAACGCGGTCATGCTGAAAATCTCGGTGGAGAGCTCGAGCCTGGTGGGGACCACGACCACCTCGCTCGAGGAGCCGGAGACGGCCAAGCGGAGCATAGACACCAACGTGCTGATCGAGAACGGCGGCGTCGTGGTCCTCGGCGGCTTGATCCAGAACCAGCAGAACCGCGACAACAACGGCGTGCCGCTGCTCGCGGACATCCCGCTCCTCGGCAACCTCTTCAAGGCGCGCAACGACTCCGCGACGCGCAATGACCTGATGATATTCATCAAGCCGACGATCCTGCGCGACCAATTCGAGGCCGCCGATGCGACCCGCAGCGACTACCAGTACATGCTGCGCCAGCAGAACTCGGTGATCCCGGAGCCGTTCCCGCAGTTGCTGCGCGGCGAGCCCGCGCCGCGGCTGCCACCGCTGCCGCCCCCGCCGGCGCGCAGCACGCTAGCGGCACCGAACCCGCTCGCCGCGCCGAAGTCGCAGCCGAAGAAGCCCGAGGCCAGGACGACCCCGCCGCAGAGTGGGCAGACAACGCCGGCGCAGACCGCGCCAACGGGCGCTCAGACCGCCCCTGCGCCGGCGCCGCAAGCTACGCCGAGCCCGCCGCCACCGGCCACCGGCAGCGGGACGACCCCGAACGGAGGTCAACCTTGAGCGCCGCCGAGGTCATGGACGAGCAACTGCAGGTCGTCGCTGCCCCGCAGCGCAAGCTTTCGTTCGCGTTCGCGAAGCGCCACGGCGTGCTCATCAAGCAGGTCTCGGACGTCGAGGCCGAGTGCGTCTATCGCGAGCACGCCTCGCCGACCGCCCTGGCGGAGGTCCGGCGGTTCGTAGGCCGGCCGGTCAGGCTCGAGCGCGTGCCGGAGGCTGAGTTCGACTTGCTGCTGCGGCAGGTTTATGAGGCAGGCTCGGACGCCATGCAGGCTTCGGTCGAGGGATTGGACGACACCACCGACCTGGCGCACCTCGCACTGGAGCTGCCGGAGCAGGCGGACCTCCTCGACAGCAACGATGATGCGCCGATCATCCGGCTGATCAACGCCGTGCTCACGCAGGCAGTGAAGGAGAACGCGTCCGACATCCACGTGGAGCCGTTCGAGAATCGCCTGGTCGTGCGTTTCCGCGTGGACGGAATGCTCCGCGAGGTGCTGCAGTCGAAGCGCGCCGTGGCGCCGCTCGTCGTCTCCCGTATCAAGGTCATGTCGAAGCTCGACATCGCCGAGAAGCGTCTGCCGCAGGACGGGCGCATCGGCCTGAAGATCGCCGGCCGCGCGGTGGACGTGCGCGTCTCGACTATCCCTTCCGGCCACGGCGAGCGCGTGGTGCTGCGTATCCTCGACAAGCAGGCGGGACGCCTGGACCTGACTGCCTTGGGGATGGACCCGCAGACCGAAGCGCTGATCGATGAGCTGATCCACAAGCCCCACGGGATCCTCCTCGTCACCGGGCCAACCGGCTCCGGCAAGACGACGACGCTCTATGCCGCACTCGAGCGGCTGAACGACAACTCCCAGAACATCATGACGGTCGAGGATCCGATCGAGTACTACATCGACGGCATCGGCCAGACCCAGGTCAATACCAAGGTCGAGATGACCTTTGCGCGCGGCCTGAGAGCCATCCTGCGCCAGGATCCCGACGTCGTCATGATCGGCGAGATCCGCGACCTCGAGACGGCACAGATCGCCGTGCAGGCGAGCCTCACCGGACACCTGGTGCTATCCACCCTGCACACCAACACCGCGGCCGGCGCGGTCACGCGCCTGCGGGATATGGGCATCGAGCCGTTCCTGCTCTCCTCGAGCCTGATCGGCGTGCTCGCGCAGCGCCTGGTGCGGGTCCTCAACCCGGAGAGCAAGGAGCCTTTCGAGGCCGGCGAGTACGAGCGGCGGCTGCTCAATCTCGGCCCAGAGGACCCCTCACCGGTGCTTTACCGCCCGGGGCGCGACGCCATGGGCGGCTACCGCGGGCGCTCGGGCGTCTACGAGCTGATCGTGGTGGACGACACCATGCGCACCATGATCCACGACGGGGTGAGCGAGCAGGAGCTCGAGCGTCACGCCCGCCTCACGACCCCCTCCATCCGCGACGACGGCGTCGCCAGAATTCTGCGCGGCGAGACGACCATCGAGGAAGTGCTGCGGGTCACCCGCGAGGATTGAAGAAGTACGCCGCGCCATGGGGGCCTTCGAATACATAGCGCTCGACAACGCCGGTAAGGAGCGCAAGGGCGTCCTGGAAGGCGACACGCCGCGGCACATCCGCCAGCTGCTGCGCGAGCGGCAGCTCCTGCCGGTCACGGTCAACGAGGTCGCGCAGAAGGAAGCGAACCGCCAGCAGTCGTTCAGCTTCGTCCGCCGCGTGGCTCCGGCCGATCTCTCGCTCTTCACGCGCCAGCTGGCCACCTTGGTCCGGGCCGGCTTGCCGCTCGAGGAATCGCTGCTCGCGGTGTCGCAGCAGACCGAGAAGCCGCGTGTGCAAAGCATCATCCTCGGCGTCCGGTCGAAGGTGATGGAAGGACACACGCTGGCCGATGGCCTTACGGAGTTCCCGCGGGTCTTTCCGGAGATCTATCGGGCCACGATCTCGGCCGGCGAGCAGGCCGGGCATCTGGATAACGTGCTCGAACGGCTCGCCGTATACACCGAAAGCCGCGAAGAGATGCGCCAGAAGATCCTGGCGGCGATGCTCTACCCGATCGTGCTCACGGTGATGTGCTTCATCATCGTCTCGGCGCTCCTTGTCTTCGTGGTGCCGAAGGTCGTCTCGGTCTTCCAGGCGAGCAAGGCACAGCTGCCGCTCATCACCCGTATCCTCATCGGCACGAGCGCCTTCCTCAAATCGTACGGCATCTACCTGATCATCCTCGCGATCATCGCCGCGGTGCTCTTCCAGCGCTGGCTGCGCAACCCCGACAACCGGCGCCGCTACCATCGCCTGCAGCTGCGCTTGCCGCTCGTGGGCAAGCTCGCGCGCGGGTTCAATACGGCACGCTTCACGCGCACATTCAGCATCCTCTCGTCGGCGTCCGTGCCAGTGCTCGAAGCCATGCGTATCGCGGGCGAGGTGGTTACGAACCTGCCGATGCGCGATGCCGTCGCGGATGCCGCCGCGCGGGTCCGTGAGGGCGCTCCCATCGGCCGGTCGCTCTCCACGAGCAGGCTCTTTCCGCCGATGACGGTCCACCTCATCTCGAGCGGCGAGTCGAGCGGCGAGCTCGATTCCATGCTGGAGCAGGCCGCCGTGAGCCAGGAGCGGGAGCTCGATGCCATCCTGGCGGCCATGGTGGGCCTCCTGGGGCCCCTGCTCATCGTGTTCATGGGCCTCTTCGTAATGGGCATCGTGTTCGCCATGCTGCTGCCGATCTTTCAATTGAATGACCTGATTCACTAAAGACGGGATTGCGGATGTCACAGTATCTGCATTAAGTTTTGCGCCGTTCCCCCTGCAGGACTCCGGTGTCCCGCATGAGCGAGAAATCCGAATCAGACGAGTTCGAAAACGAAGAGGAAGACGAGCCGGTCGTTGAGGAAGGCGACGTCGACCTCGACCAGGTCATCAAGGACCTGGACCTCGCGAAGCGTCGCGGCCAGCGCGCCGGCGACCCGGCATGGCGTCGCCTCGAGCGGCTGCTCGAGGAGAAGCGCACGGCTGAGCTCACCAGTGACTTCGAGGATTACGACGTCGGCGGTGAGGGCGAGGACGACCCCGACAAGCCGCGGCGCAAGAAAAAGAACTGAGCATCACGACAGATTGCGGATCTCCGCCTCGGCGGCCCCCTTTGCAATGGTCAGGTAGCGCGCACCGCCTGAACCGGAGCGATCGCGCGCAGGCCCGCGATCACTTCAGGGCCTCCGACGTCCCCGGCGTGGATGATCTGTGCCACGCCGTCCAAGGCCCGAACCGCTTCGGGTCGAAGCAGCCCGTGGGTATCCGAGATCAGCCCAATCCTCACGTCAGGCGGTCAGCGCCCGCCGCTCCAGAGCGGTACGAGACGAATAGACGTGATCGACCAAACCCCATTCCTTGGCCTCCGCCGCCGTCATGAAGTGATCCCGGTCCAGCGTACGCTCCACCTCCTCGTACGTACGCCCGCAATGTTTGGCGTAGATCTCGTTGAGCCGGCGTTTGGTCTTCAGGATGTCCTGGGCATGCCGCTCGATATCCGATGCGACCCCCTGAAACCCGCCGGAAGGCTGATGCACCAGGATACTGGCATTGGGCAGTGCTATCCGCTGCCCCGGAGCACCCGCCATCAGCAGGAACGATCCCATGGAATACGCCGTTCCCACGCACACGGTGGCCACGGGGCACCTGATCCACTGCATGGTGTCATAAATTGCAAGCCCGCTGGTGACCATGCCGCCCGGAGAGTTGATGTACATCGCAATCGGCTTCTCGGGATTTTCCGACTCCAGAAACAACAGTTGCGCGTTCACCAGGGCCACCGTCGCATCATCGATCTGTCCGTTCACGAACACGATCCGGTCCCGCAGCAGGCGGGAGAAGATGTCGAATGCCCGCTCGCCGCGCGCGGACTGCTCGACCACCATGGGTACGAGATTGGCGCTCATCAGGCCGCTCGCCGTAAGGGAAGGCGCACGGCATACGATATCGGTTGGGCTCTTCGCCGCATGGCGCGTGTAAGCGGTGTAACTCCGGCAGTGCGCGTCCGTTGCGTGCCGGATACGATCCTGAACTCTCCATGGGTGAGTCGCAGATGCGTTCCGCCTGCGTGGCCCGGCGCGAGCTCCACGGTGACTACGGAATCCACCTCCCGAGCCCTGTTGTCTCCCGAGCCACTCTCGCGATCCCGCCAACTGTAACGCAGCAGCCGGTGAGGCTCTGCGGACAGGATCTCGTAGTCAGTGGAGTCAGTCCCGCGCGATTCACGGTTGTCGAGCCATGCCTCGAGCAGCTCCGGCTCCGTCAACGCGCGCCAGACCTTCTCCGGCGGTTCTTCGAGATCACACTCGAATACCAGGGAGTCCGACGAATCCGGCTTGGCCTTCGTCATTCGACCTCCTTCAAGACTCGTTTCAGCTTCTGCAAACGCTCCGGCCAGAACTGCCGGTACCTCGCCATCCAGGCCGCAAGCGGCTCGAGGCCTCCGGGTTCCGAGCGATAGTAGGCCCGGCGCCCCTCTCGCCGCTCGCGCACCAACCCGGCCCGTCGCAAGGCGCCCAAATGCTGCGATATCGCAGGCTGCGATACCGGAAACCCCGCCGTGATCTCCGCCACGCTCATCTCCTGGCGACACAGCTTCTCGAAGACCGCGCGGCGAGTAGGGTCCGCCAGCACCTGAAAAACCTGAGATTCCATCATCGCTCAATCATAAGTGGTAACTTATATGAAAGGCAAGCGGGAGATGATTCGCCACACGATCACAGAAGCCTTGCGGTCACGACACCCTTGATGTCGGCTATCGCGACCAAGAGGGGCGCGACACCCCGGCGGCCGCTGACACGGAACCGGATCGCTCGGGTTTCACCTTCGGCACCTGCCTCGGCCTGGCCCATGGCGAGCTCCTGGATGATGTAGCCGGAGCCGGTGCACATCTGCATGATCTTCTCCACCGCGCCCTTGCCTGGTGTGTACTGGACCTGCAGTTCGGCTTGCGCGGACAGAATGCGTCTTTCGCATTGCGCATAACCGTAGACGACCATGAAGTGTGCGGCCGTTACGAAGAGTGCAAGCAGTGGCAGGCCCGCGCCGCAAGCCATCCCGACGGCTGCCGTCAGCCAAATGATCGCAGCCGTGGTAAGTCCTCGCACGACATCGCGCTGTATGAAGATGAGTCCGCCGCCGATGAAGCCAATCCCCGAGACGATCTGCGCCGCGACCCGCGACGGGTCCAAGACGATCGCATCTCTGACGATGACGTCGCCGAAGCCGTACTTCGAGACCAGCATGATCAGAGCGGCAGCTACGCCGACCAGGGTATGGGTACGCAGGCCAGCGCTCTTCGCCCTGAACTCCCGTTCCAGCCCGATGAGCGTGGACAGGACCAGGGCGAGCGCAAGCTCCTCGAACTGGACCCAGGACTGTCCCTGCGGCTCGATGTAGAGGAATGAGAGTGGATGCATCGTCGGCTCCTATCGGCTCAGTGAAAATCGCGCGACCGGGTGATCAGCTCTCCAAGTAGCGGGGAACGGTCGATCAGCCGGCGGGCCACGACGTGCAGGACCCCGTCCTGCCGCTGCAGCTCGCCGTGGACTTCGAGCAACCGCGATTCCACCAGGGGAAGGCGGTACTCTTCGCCTATCCGCTCCCATACGATGATGTTCACCTGGCCTGTCTCGTCCTCCAGAGTCAGGAAGGTCACACCGCTCGCGCTGCCTGGACGCTGGCGCATCAGAACGATACCTGCTGTGCGTACCGCTTTGCCATGTGGAAGGCCGTCCAGCTCACGGGCGCTGAGCAGCTGCTTGGACTGCAGCGACTGGCGCAGCAACGCCAACGGATGGCGGCCCAAGGTGAGGCCTATGGAAGCATAGTCAGCGACGATGCGCTCCCCTTCCGTGGGAGTCCTCAGCAGCGGAGTAGGCTCATGAGCTGATTCGTGTGGCGCATCGACCAAAGCCGTCTCCAGCGGCAGCGGCCGCTCCGTCCCCGCGACCTCCCAGAAGGCGAGGTGACGGTTACCGCTCAAGGAGGCGAATGCGCCGGCGGCAGCCAGGGCCTCGAGGTCGCCGCGATCGGGCGCAGCGCGAGCGGCCAGATCCTGCACGCTCGTGAACGGTTGCTGCAGGCGAGCCTCGATGAGACGGTCCGCGCCGCTCCGGGAAAGCGATTTGACCAGCCTCAGACCCAACCGCAGCGCCGGCCGACCATCTTCCCTCCGCTCCAGTGTGCAATCCCAAACACTCACACAGACGTCGACCGGCCGCACCTCCACTCCATGCGCCCGTGCATCCCGGACGAGCTGCGCCGGCGCATAAAAGCCCATTGGCTGACTGTTGAGCAGCGCCGCCGTGAACGCCGCCGGCTCATGGCATTTGAGCCACGCAGAGTCGTAAGCCAACAGCGCGAAACTGGCACTGTGGGACTCGGGGAAGCCGTATTCACCAAACCCCAACATCTGTTGATACAGCCGCTGCGCGAATTCCTCCGCGTAGCCGCGGGCTCTCATGCCGCCGATCAGCTTCTCCCGGAAATGCTCGATTCCCCCGCTCCGCTTCCACGCTCCCATCGCGCGGCGCAACGCATCCGCCTCCCCGGGCGTGAAGCCCGCCGCCGCGATGGCGAGCTGCATCACCTGCTCCTGGAAGATCGGCACGCCGAGGGTGCGCTGCAACACTCCCTCGACATCGCGACTGGGATAGCTCACCGGCTCGCCGGACTTCCGGCGCTTCAGGTACGGATGCACCATGTCGCCCTGGATGGGGCCGGGGCGGACGATGGCGATCTCGATGACCAGGTCGTAGTAGCAGCGCGGCTGCAGGCGCGGCAGCATCGCCATCTGCGCGCGCGACTCGATCTGGAAGACACCGATGGTATCGGCGCTGGAGATCATCTCGTAGACTTCCGGCGCCTCCGCCGGCAGGCCTCCGAGGGCATGCCGCGTACCGCGAAAGGCGTTCACCAGGTCGAATGACTTGCGCAGCGCGGTCAACATCCCCAACGCCAGCAGATCGACCTTGAGAAGCCCGAGGTCGTTGAGATCGTCCTTGTCCCACTGCACCACGGTGCGACCCTCCATGGTCGCATTCTCGATGGGCACCAGCTCCTCGAGCGCCCCTTCGGAGATCACGAACCCGCCGACGTGTTGCGAAAGATGCCGCGGGAAGCCCGGGAAGGCGACCAGCTCCTGCGCCAGGGGTAGCAGTCGCTCGAGCACGGAGCCGTCTGGATCGAAGCCCGCCTCGCGCAGCCGCTCGCGCATCACCTCACCACCATCCCACCACTGAATGACTTTGGTGAGCCGGCCGCACTCCTCGGGATCCAAGCCGAAGACCTTGCCGAGATCGCGCAGCGCGCTTCTCGGCCGATACATGATCACGGTCGCGGCGATCGCGGCCCGCTCCCGGCCGTACTTCTCGTAGACGTACTGGATGACTTCCTCCCGTCGCTCGTGCTCGAAGTCGATGTCGATGTCGGGCGGCTCATTGCGCTCGCGGGAAATGAAGCGCTCGAAGAGGAGTGATGCACCGCGCAGCGGGTCGACGGAGGTCACCCCCAGGCAGTAGCAGACGCGGGAGTTGGCGGCGGAACCCCTGCCCTGACACAGAATTTCCTTGCTGCGCGCGAAGGCAACGATATCGTGCACAGTCAGAAAGTAAGGCTCGTAACGCAGGTCCGCGATGAGGGCGAGCTCGTGCTCGATCGCGATACGTTCGCCCGGAGGCACCCCTTGTGGCCAACGCCAGCGCGCGCCGGCCTCTGTCAGCTTGCGTAGATGGCTCGTCGGTGTCTCGCCGGGAGGCACGAGCTCATGCGGATACTCGTACCGCAGCTCCTCCAGCGAGAAGGTGCATCGCCTGGCGATGGCCACAGTTTCCTCGAGCAACTCGCGCGGATAAAGCTTCGCGAGCCGCTCGCGCTCACGCAGATACCGCTCCCCGTTGGGATAGAGTTTCCTGCCAGCCTCCCAGATCGGCACGTTGTGCCGAATCGCCGTGACCGCATCCTGCAGCCTACGACGCGCGCGTACGTGCATATGGACATCGCCGCTCGCCACCAGCGGCAGCGCGAATTCCCTGCCTACCCTCTGCAGCGTCTCGAGCCGCTCGCGATCCATCCCGTCGCGAAGCAATTCGACGGCAATCCACACCCCGTCAGGAAAGCGCTCCTTGAGCCAACGCGCCTCCTCGGAAGACGAACGCCCAGGCAACCAGAGAATGAGACAGTGCTCGAGTCCATTCTCCTCCAGGTCCGCGCGGGTCAAAGCGTACTCACCCTTCTCGGCGGCGCGCCGACCACGGGTGATGAGCCGGCAGAGCCGCCCGTAACCACGCCGGTCGGTGGCGAGTACCACGAGCTTCATCCCGCAGGTAAGGCGCAGCTCCGACCCGATGATGAGCTTCAGCCGCTGCCCTTTCGCCGCGACGTGGGCGCGCACGACACCCGCAACGGAGCACTCATCCGTAATAGCAAGCGCCTCGTACCCCAACTCGACCGCCTGCTTCACCACCTCGTGCGGATGCGATGCCCCCCGCAAGAAGGTGAAGTTAGTGAGGCAATGGAGCTCAGCGTAGGGAACCTCAGCCTTCAACCTGAAACCTCATCACCCGAACACTCCATGAAGGAACCAACGGTGCGGCGGCTCGCGCTCGCGAAACACCCACAGCCGCGCCCCACGGATATCCACCGCGGTGTAGTAATCGCGCGCGATCTCTCCACCATCCCACCACCCCGTCTCGATCCGCTCCGCCTCCCCGAGCAACCGCAAAGCCCCCCGTCGCCGCGGCAGCCCATCGCGCTCGCTAAGCAAGCGCGGAATAGACAACAGCCATAGAGGACGGCGGTCAACGCCCCCCCGATTGTCAACTTCAGAGCGGATTGCAAAATGATCCTGGCCGGACGCTGATCGCCAGGATGGCGATCCGCGAGCCTCCAGGGACGGATTCACGGCGTTCCGGACAGGGTCATTTTGCAAGCCGCTCTGAATCGTCGACGTAGTAACCACAGGCTCTCTAATCTTCCATCCCGCCTCCGCCCGATGATCCTCAACGACCCGAAGCCCATACACCGCCTCCTCCCCCAACCGCACCCGCAGCCTCTCAATGAGATCCGGCGCCTGCGCAGCCGCACCACCGCCATGCTCTCCGGCCCGCCAGAGCCCTCCAGAAGCAAGCACCCGCGACACCAGCGCCCCCGACCGCAGCTCACAACTCCGCACCGGCTCCGGCAAGACCAGCGCACTCAACCTCTCCCCCAGCAGCTCCGCAATCTGCTTCGGATCGGCCAGCGGCGCCGCGAGTCGCAGCACACAGCGGGTCGGTGGGACGTTGCGATGCCGCAGACGGCACTCGAGCGTCAATACCCCGCACTGGCGCGCTTCCAAAAATTCCCCGAGCTCCTCGAGCAGCGGTGCCAGCACCGCCAGGAGCGCCGCATGGCTTTCCAACTCATAAAGCAGCTCGCGGCGGCGGCGATAGCGCGCGCGCACCTCGAAGCTCTCCCTGAGATCGCTCGCGCGCCCCACCAGCCGGTCGAGTGCTTGCAGCTGCGCGGTGCCGAAGCGCCGCGCGAAGCCCGCCCGCGGCAGCCGCAGCGCCTCACCGATGGTCCGCACTCCAATGCGCGCGAGACGATCCAGCGTGTCCTGCGGCCAGCGCAGCATCGCGAGCGGCAGGGGCGACAGCTTCCCCACGAGCTGCGCCGGATCCGTGATAACCAGCAGCGAGCCAGAGACACCGAGCCTCCGGCCGGCACGCGCCAGGGCCAACGCGGCAAGGGGTGTGGGCGCCACCGCCAGGGTGCCAGGCATCCGTAGACGCGAGCACTCGCCCGTCATTTCCCGACCCAGCCCCTGCACGCCACCGAATAGATGCAGGCTGCCCTTCACCTCGAGCAGCAGGCCATCAGGCGGATCGAGACTGACGCGGGGAGTGAGCCGTTGTGCGCCAACGACCAGACGCTCGAGGTCCTGTCGTGAAGGTGGCGAAGGCGATGCCGCCAGGTGCACGGCCAACCACAGCTCCGCGGAAGCAGTCCGCGCCGCATCGGCGCGACCGACGATCGGGCGCAGTGAGTCGCCGGATCGAGGCGCCGGCGCTTGTCGCGGCGCCGGTGCGGCCGCGCTCTCCTTCAAAGGAAGCTCGAGGGCTCTGCGGTGTCGCATGGCGCCTCAATGCAAGGCAAGCTCGATCGAGCCCCGCGCCCCGCCCCGGCTCTTCAGCAGCGTGACCCGTGCTCCCGGGGCGGTAGGCTCCACCGCGACCCGCAAAACCGCCGGCGAGGAGTCCCGCGCCGCCTCCCGTGGTCGGAACAACACCCCGAGGGTGTCACCCCGCTCCGCCGCGAGGTGCAGGCGGCGGATCTGCCGCGGCAGCGCGCTGCGCAGCCACCCCAGTGCGATGTCGCAGGCACCGGAGCGGAGTGTCTGCTCAAAGGCCCAGAGCGCGGATTTCCCTTTTACAACCTTCTTTGGAGGATTGACCACGAGCACCCGCTCCAGTGCCACACCGCGCTGCGCGAGCGCCGGCCCGAAAGGCTGTAGAGGCGGCGCCACCCACGCGCACCAGCGCGCCTCCGGGCGCCGCGTCGCGGCGGCGAGAGCAGGCAACAGCAGGGACAGCTCCCCGGCCCCAAAACAGGTCGGGAGGATCTCGATCAGTCCGGCGTGCGGCCAGCCTCCTCCGGGCAAACCCTCATCGAGAGCCGCAAATCCGGTAGGCAGCGTTTTCGTTCGCGCGGCGCTGCGGCCTCGCCAGATGGCGGGATGCTCGAGAAGTCGGGAGAGATCCCGGGACATGGCACGGCCTGGGCATTACTACATCGACCAGGTCATTACTACATCAATCCGTGGGTTTTTCCCCGCCGCAACACGCCGACCACGATGCCCTCGATGAGCAGCGGCTGCTCCTTCAGGTCCACCTTGATCGGCTCGAAATCGCTGTTTTCCGGCAGCAGCCAGACGACGGAGCCTTCCTGACGGTAGCGCTTCACGGTGACCTCATTCTCCAGGCGTGCCACGACGATCTGACGGCTGCGCACCTCCGCCGTACGGTGAACCGCAACCAGGTCGCCATCGAGAATGCCGGCATCTTTCATGCTCATGCCGGTGACCTTGAGAAGGTAGTGCGGCCGTGGCTGAAAGAGTCCCGGGTCGATCTGCAGACGGGCTTCGAAGTTCTCTTCGGAGAAGATCGGCTTACCGGCGGCGACACGCCCGATGAGTGGCAGGCCCATCTGCTCACGGATGGTGTCTTTCAGCTGGATGCCGCGCGAGGCGCCCGGCACGAGCGCGATGACGCCCTTGCGGGCGAGCGCGCGCAGATGGTCCTCGGCGGCATTGGGAGATCTGAAGCCGAGCTCGCGGGCGATCTCCGCCCGGGTGGGAGGCATGCCGGTCTCGCCAATGAAGCGCTGGACCAGGCGCAGTATTTGCATCTGTCGCGGGGTAAGGTCGGACATCTTGCGCTGCCTGTTCATTTATACACTACTGCAATTATATCCAGATTGAGGTCGAAGGCAAGAGCGTCTTCCGAACCCCTCCGTGGGGAATATGCAACAGCAAAATCAACGCCGGGATTGCACCTTCACCGTGCACGTCGCCTATCGCCTGCCGGGCCGCCGCCCAACTGTCGCGACTCAAAGACAAAGTGGCGTTCGGAGTTGCATTCCCACCCCAAATTTGGTGCAGTTGCGTGCTGCGAAGGTGACGGCGCGCTTGCCCGCTGCCTTCGCATTGCGTTCTCAGGACCTCCCGAATCAACAACCCAGAAGGGGACATGTATGAAGTGCGCGAGTGTTGTCAAGGTGGCTGCTGCCGCGGCATTGGTTATCGGTCTCGTAGGTTGCCAGGACCTCAAGCCGATGCAGTCTGATATTGCGGATCTGAAGTCACAGGTTGCCCAACTGCAATCGCAGGTGGCGGCCGCGAAGAGCTCGGCGGACCAGGCGTCGAGCGCTGCCCAGTCGGCCAGCCAGGCGGCCAGCGGTGCGCAGAGCACTGCGAACCAGGCGTTGGCTGCTGCTCAGGCCGCTCAGTCGGCTGTCGATGCGACCAACGAGAAGATCAATCGCATGTTCAAGCGGTCGATCTCGAAGTAAAGAGCGGGTTTCCCGCTTCTTTTAGAGAACGCCGCGCATCCGCGCGGCGTTTTTCTTTGTTTTCTTTTCCATTGGCGCAAATCGCTCCCGGCGATTTGCGCGGCCAGCCCTGTGGCTTTGTCGATCCCGCGGCCCAGGGAACGGCCCTGGGCCGCTTAATGATTTGCTTTCGGACGGTGGCTCAGGAAGGTCAATAGCGGATCAACGCTGAGCCCCAGGTGACTCCGCCGCCGAAGGCTTCGAGGAGCAGCAGGTCCCCACGCTTGATCCGCCCGTCGCGGACGCCGACGTCGAGGGCCAGGGGGACGGAGGCCGCGGAGGTATTGCCGTGGTCCTGCACCGTGGTGATGACGCGCTCCATGGCCATATCGAGCTTGCGCGCCGTTGCCTGGATGATGCGCATATTCGCCTGGTGCGGCACCAGCCAGTCGATGGCCGAGCGGTCGAGCTTATTGGCCGCGAGCGCCTCGTCGATCGCCCGGCCGAGCGTCGTCACCGCGATCTTGAACACCTCGCTGCCCGTCATGGTGATGGTGCGGCGGGCCTTGGCCGGATCGCTGCTGGCGGCGAGCCCGCCGCCGCAATAGAGAAGGTCCTTGTATGTGCCGTCGGCGTGCAGGTGGGTCGAAAGGATCCCCGGCTCATCCGCCGCCTCGAGCACCACGGCGCCCGCTCCGTCCGCGAACAACACCGCGGTCGAGCGGTCGCTCCAATCCGTGATGCGCGACAGCGTCTCGGCGCCGATCACCAGCGCCCGGCGAACATCGCCGAAGCGCACGAACTTGTCCGCGATCGCGAGAGCGTACATGAAGCCGCTGCAGGCGGTCTCCACACTGAACGCCGGGGCGCCGCGGCACCCGAGCCGCGCCTGCAGCAGCGCTCCGCAGTTGGGGAACACCATGTCGGGCGTCGTGGTGCCGAAGGCGACGAAGTCGACGTCGCTGGGCTGGACGCCCGCGGCATCCAGGGCGGCGCGCGCGGCGCGCTCCGCCAGATCCACCGTGGTCTCACCGCTCGCGGCGATGTGCCGCCGCTCGATCCCGGTGCGCTCCCGAATCCATTGGTCGCTGGTGTCCATCATCTTCTCGAGATCGAAGTTCGTGAGAACTTTTTCCGGAAGGTAAGACCCCGTTCCCGCGATGCGCGAATAATTCAAGTCGTAGAACCCTGTGGTGCCTCGGCTCCCTCTGCCGCGAGCGCCTGTGCAATGTGCGCGGTCAGTCCGCGACGCGCGGCGAGCGCGGCGGTAATGATGGCCCTGGCGAAGGCCACACCGTCGGCTCTGCCATGACTTTTTACCACGACCCCGGTCAGGCCGACCATGCAGGCGCCGTTGTATTTGCGAGGATCGAGGCTGGCGCCCACCCGGCGTAGGACCGGCCGGGCGGCGAGCCCCGCCAGCCGGCTGAGCCAGGTCGCATGGAACTCCTGGCGCATGCGATCGGCGATCAGGGCCGCGGCCCCCTCCATGGTCTTCAGGGCGACGTTGCCCGTGAAGCCGTCCGTGACCACCACGTCGACATCGCCGGAGAAAATGTCGTCGCCCTCGACGAAGCCGACATAGTTGAGGCGGCTCGCGGCAAGCAGGGCGTGAGCGGCCTGCACCACCTCGTGGCCCTTCATGTCCTCCTCCCCGATGTTGAGGAGGCCGATCCGCGGCGCGGCGAGCCCGTAGACGTCGCGCGAGATGATGGCGCCCATCGCCGCGAACTGCCGCAGCTGCTCCGGGGTCGCCTTGGTGTTGGCGCCCAGGTCGAGCATATGGGTGTGGCCGTGCGCGGCCGGGATGGCCGAGATGATGGCGGCGCGCTCGACGCCCGGCAGGGTTTTCAGCACGAAATGCGCGATGGCATTCAGCGCGCCGGTGTTGCCGGCGCTCACGCACGCGGCGGCGCGCCCGCTCTTGACGAGATCCACCGCGACGCGCATGGAGGAGTCCTTCTTGCGGCGGATCGCCTCGCGCGGACTCTCGCTCATCGTGACGGCCTGGCTGGCCGGGGCTACCTCGATGCGCTCGCGCATTGCCGCGGGCAGCGCGACCACCCGCGGCTCGATGAGGTCGGGGGCGCCGACGAGGAGCGCCCGCAGGCCTTCGTCCTCGCGCAGAGCGACGAGCGCTCCGGCGATGTACTCGGGCGGCGGATGATCGCCGCTCATCACGTCTATGGCGATGGGCAGCACGGTCGGCGCGCGGCCGGTCGTCGGCGCGGTCGAGCTATTCCTGCTCGTCCGTCTCGGCGGGCTTCTCGATCACGCGGCGGCCGCGATAGAAGCCATCCGGCGTGATGCGATGGCGCAGGTGCGTCTCCCCCGACTGCGGGTCGGTGGACAGCGCCGGCGCCGAAAGCCCGTCGTGGGAGCGATGCATACCGCGACGGGAGGGCGTCTTGCGACTTTTCTGAACGGGCATAATGTCCTCGTGCGCCCTCAGGCGCGCGCTAACTTCAAACCAAACTACACCAACTACTTGTGTCTCAACAGCTCGGCGAGCCCCGCGAAGGGCCGCTGGGTCACGTGCTCCGCCGTCGCCGCGGAAACCAGCGGCGCGGCGGGCGGCACGGCGCACTCGCGCAGCTCCTCGTGCAGCGGCACGATCGGCAGCGCGAGCAGCAGCTCCTCCTCGACCAGCTCCCCGGTGCTGATGCTGCCGGAGCGCGCGAGCACCGGCTCCAGCTCCTCGGGCACCTCGGCGGCGTCGGCCTCCGCAAAGATCAGCGCCACGTGGGTCGTGCTCTCGATCGGAAGCTCCATCGGCTGCATGCACCGCTGGCATTGCAGCGTGGCCTTGCCGGCGAGAGCAAGCTCCGCCACGGCAAAGCGCGACTGCCGCCCGAAGCGCACAGCACCCCGTACGCTCCCGCCGATGCCCGGGATCCGCGCCTTCAGGCGCGACAGCTCGGCCAACGGAACGTCAAAATCGATCTCGGCCTCGCCTCCGGCGAGCCGATCGACATCGAGCGGCTTGGACCAGGGCGGCGACATGGGGCGCGTATAATAGGTAGCGCCTGTCAGCAAGTCAAAATCCCGTGCGCGCGTTAAGTCGTTGATGCCCGAGCTGATTCTCGCTTCGACCTCCCCCTACCGGCGCTTGCTCCTCGAGCGGCTGGGCATTCCCTTCGCCGCCCTGCCCCCGCAGACGCCGGAGGACGCCATTGCCGGCGAGTTGCCCACGGACCGGGCACTGCGCCTCGCGGTGGCCAAAGCGCAAGCAATCGCATCGCGCCGCCCCGACGCCGTGGTCATCGGCAGCGACCAAGTCGCCGCGATCGGAAGCAGGATCCTCGACAAGCCGGGCGATGCCGGCCGGTGCCGCGCCCAGCTCGCCGCTGCCAGCGGCTCGAGCGCGCGCTTCCATACCGCCTGTGCGGTCATCGCCCCGCAGGCGGGGGTCCGCATGGTGCACATCGACACCACGACAGTGTTTTTCCGCACCCTGAGCGACCGGGAAATCGAGCGCTACGTGGAGCGCGAGCGCCCGTTCGATTGTGCCGGTGGCTTTCGCGCGGAAGGCCTCGGCATCTCTCTCTTCGAGAGCATCGAGAGCCGCGATCCCACTGCCCTCATCGGCCTGCCGCTCATCTGGGTGGCCGGCGCCCTGCGCCGCGTCGGTTTCGAACTTCCTTGAACCCCTCCCCCAGCCTGTCGAGAACGGCGGCAAGCTCCGGCGGCAGAGGTGCGCTCGCGCTGAAGGTTCCGCCCTGAGGCCACTCGAAGCTCATGCTGTGGGCATGGAGGAACATCCGCGTAAGCCCGAGCTCGCGCATGCGCGCGTTGAACTCCGCATCGCCGTACTTCTCGTCGCCCGCCACGGCGTGGCCGGCATAGCTCGCGTGGACGCGGATCTGATGGGTGCGGCCGGTATGCAGGCCCACCTCCATCATGGTGGCCAACTTGCCGAAGAACTGCACCGGACGGAAGTCGCTGACTGACGGCTTCCCGGAGGCATCCGCGCGCACTGTCCGCTCGCCCCTGACCCGGGTATCGGTTCGCAGCGGAACGTCGATCCGCTTCTGCCCGAGGTTCCACTTGCCCGCGACCAGGACCAGGTAGCGCTTCTCGCACTGCCCTTCCCTCAGCAGCGCATGGACGGTCCGCAGCGTCGCTGCATCGCGAGCCACCAGCAGGCAGCCGCTGGTGTCCCGATCCAGGCGATGCACCAGCTCCAGCGGCTCGCCGGGCTTGAGCGCCCGCAGGGCCTCGATGACCCCGAAGCTGATGCCGCTGCCGCCATGGACGGCAATCCCGGCCGGCTTGTCCAGGACGAGCAGCCGGTCCGTCTCCTGCACGATCGCTCGCCCGACTGCCTCCACCAGTCCTGAGGGGGGCCCGCGCTGTACCCGGGCTGCGCCCTGCTCAGCCTGCTCCCAAAGAGGCGGCACACGCACCCGGTCGTTGGTGCTCAGGCGCGCCTCCGGCCCGACCCGGCGGCCGTTCACCCGCACTTCGCCCCGGCGGATGATGCGGAATATCCGCGTCCGCGGCACATCGCCCAGGCGCCGGACCAGGTACTTGTCCAGGCGCTGACCGGCCTCGCCTTCCTCGACCTCGAACTGCCGCACCCCATGGCCCCGCCCCCGGTTTTCCGCCGCCGGGTCACCGCTCGCGGCGGTGGTTTCGCCCCGGGAAGCCCGGGAATGTTCCTCTGGCACGTCGACCCTCGATGTAAGGCGCTGTTTCTACAGTAATCTTTGCAGTATACTCCGTCGCGCCGTCCGGTAATCGGACGCGCCAATGGTAGGCGGCGCACTGCGCCGCATGTTAGTTGGACCTCCCATAAGAGGCCATCGTATTGGGCCGACAAGATCGCGCAGCCGGCGTAGAACCCACTTACTCGGGGTTCCGCGGGCCGCGGCATCGGTTGAGAGCACCGAAGCTTTTCCGGCACCCCGCCCTTCGCGAGGCGGGCATCGACGCCTATATCGAGACTCCAGCGCAGCGTGAGCGTGCGCCGAGTGTGAGGAATCTTCGCCGCCGCGGCGCGCTCGCGCCGCGGCCTCCCGCCTGCTTGCCGGCCCTACATCTGATAGTAGGGGCACATGAAAAGAATGCTCGTGAATGCGACTCAGGAAGAGGAGTTGCGGGTCGCGCTCGTTGACGGACAGAAAATCTTCGATCTCAGCATCGAGATTCCCTCCCGCGAACAGAAGAAAGCGAACGTCTACAAAGGACGTATCTCCCGCATCGAGCCCTCCCTCGAGGCCTGTTTCGTCGACTATGGCGCCGCGCGGCACGGCTTCCTGCCGCTGAAGGAAGTCTCTCGCGATTTCTTCCGCCAGCAGCCGCAGGGCGGCCGGATGAACATCCGCGAGCTCCTTGCCGAGGGACAGGATCTCATCGTGCAGGTGGAGAAGGAGGAGCGCGGCAACAAGGGCGCCGCGCTCACGACGTTCGTCAGTCTCGCCGGCCGCTTCCTGGTGCTGATGCCGAACAATCCGCGCGCCGGCGGCGTCTCGCGCCGCATCGAGGGCGAGGACCGCGACCAGATGCGCGAGGTGATGAATCAGCTGAAGATCCCCGACGGCATGGGTGCGATCGTGCGCACGGCCGGCGTCGGCCGCAGCGTCGAAGAGCTGCAGTGGGATCTCGACAACCTGAACGCGCAATGGGAGCAGATCGCCGCCGCGGCCAAGGACCGCCCTGCCCCGTTCCTCGTTTACCGCGAAAGCGATGCGGTCACGCGCGCGATGCGCGACTACCTCTCCGATGACATCGGCGAAGTGCTGGTCGACGACCCTGCGGCCTTCCAGAAGGCCCAGGAGTACATGCAGCGCTTCATGCCGTCGGAGGCGCAGCGGCGCCTGAAGCTCTACACCGACGACATTGCGCTCTTCACGCGCTATCAGATCGAGAGCCAGATCGAGTCGGCGTACGCGCACAAGGTGCAGCTGCCCTCGGGCGGCAGCATCGTCATCGACTACACCGAGGCGCTGGTGTCCATCGACATCAACTCGGCGCGCGCCACCAAGGGCAGCGACATCGAGACCACCGCGCTCAACACCAATCTCGAGGCGGCGGATGAGGCCGCGCGCCAGTTGCGCATCCGCGACATCGGCGGCCTCATCGTGATCGATTTCATCGACATGGAGTCGACCAAGAACCAGCGCGAGGTCGAGGACCGGCTGCGCGATGCGGTGAGAATGGACCGCGCGCGGATTCAGATCGGAAAACTGTCCCGCTTCGGGTTGCTGGAGATGTCGCGCCAGCGCCTGCGGCCGTCACTCGGGGAGTCGAGCCACATCGTCTGCCCGCGGTGCGTCGGCATCGGCAGCATCCGCAGCGTCGAGTCGATGACTCTCGCGGTGCTGCGTCTGATCGGTGAGGAGCTGCGCAAGGACCGTACAGTGCGAGTCATCGCCCAGCTGCCGGTGGAAGTGGCCACCTATCTCTTCAACGAGAAGCGCGAGTGGCTGCGCACCCTCGAGGATCGCAGCTCCGCGGAGCTCGTGATCATCCCGAACCCCAACATGCAGACGCCGGGGTACTCCATCAGGCGCGTCAGGGACGATGAGGTCGATCTGCCCGAAAACCGGCAGACGAGCTATCTCATGCCGACTGCGCCCGAGCCCGTCGAGCCCGGCAGCGCCCGCGACAAGCGGCCTCCGGCGGAGGTGCCGGCCGTTGCAGCACTGTTGCCGAGCACGCCGGCTCCGATCATGTCGCAGCCGGCTCCTCTGGCCGCGGCGGCTCCTGCTCCGGTGACTGTCGCCGCGGACCATCGCGTCAACGGCGGACTGCGCGGGTGGTTCAAGAAGCTCTTCGTGGGCGAAACCGAAGCCGCAGCGCCCGCGCCTGCCCCCGAGGCGGCGCAAACGGCGGCAGCACCGGCCAACGGCGTAACGCATCATCATCGCTCATCAGTCGGTGGCGGCGACAGGCATCGCGACGGCCGACGCGAGCACTCCCGGCAGCCGCGCCGCTCAGAAGGCGGTCAGCGTCGCGGTCAGGGTGATGGCCGGCGCGCCGAGGGACAGGGACGCGGTGGCGATGGGCGTGACCGAAATCGGCGCGAGCCTGACCGCGATCACGAGAGACGGCCAGCGGGATCGAGACGTCAACGCGCGTCCCGGAGAGTCTGCCATGGGCGCTACGCCGCCCGCGGCGGGGCCGGAACCGCGCGCCAACGTTGAGGCGGCCGGCGAGCAGCGTCAGGTTGCGGGCGATCGCCCCGAACGTGGTGAGCGCGGCGGTGAACGCGGCGGTGAGCGGCGTGGCCGCCGGAGAGGCCGACGCGGTGGGCGGCATAGCGGCGGTGGCGGGGGACGCGAAGGCGCACCGCGAGATTCAGTCAGCAATGCGGGAGCACCCGCTGCCGCGCCGGAGGGCGGTGCGGGCGAATTCTCAGCCGGCCCATCCGTTAACGGCACGCACGAGCACCATCACGAGCCGGCTGCAGCGAGAGAGTCGTTTGCTCCGCCGTCGGAGCCACGGGAGCCGCCGGAGCCACGAGAGGCACGGGAACCGCGCGAAGCACCTGCTCGTCACGAGGAGCCCGCTGCTCCTGTTGGACACTTCGAGCCTGCGCCGCCGACGGAAAGCAACACATCGCGCGAGACGAAGCCGTATGTGGTGTGGTCGTCAGCTCCGCCCGATCGCCCCGCCCCAGGCAGCGGCCGCGGGCCCGAGGAATAACTGAAGGGGGTCGCCGTCCTTCGGCGACCCCCGTACTCACGCCGCCTGAGATTGCTGGCGCAGATGCTCGATGAGCCCGCGCGAGGCAGCCTCGATCAGATCCAACACATCCTCGAACCCGTTGGGGCCACCGTAGTACGGGTCCGGAACCTCGCTGATGCCGGTCTGCGGCGCGAACTCCAGGAAGAGCCGCAAACGGTCACGGGCGTGCGCCGGCGCGCGGCGCTCGAGCGAGCGCAGGTTCTCCCGGTCCATGGCGAGGATGAGATCGAAATGTTCGAAATCCTCCGGCTCGACCACGCGCGCGCGCAGTGCCGAGAGATCATATCCGCGCCTGGCAGCCGCCTGACGCGTACGCTGGTCTGGAAGCTCCCCGACGTGGTAGCCGGCCGTGCCGGCGGAGTCGATTTCCAACACGATGTCAGGCGCCTCGCGGGACGCGACGACACGAAACACGACCTCCGCGGTTGGCGAGCGGCAGATGTTGCCGAGACAGACGAAGAGGATCCTCACAGCAGGCTATTTTACGCTATAGCCCCGACCTTCCAGGCAGGCGCTGAGAGCGCGGCGGTAGTCCGACGCCTTCTGCGCCATCGCAGCCGCTTGCTGCTGCTCGCGCCTCGCTCATCTGGATTTGATTGTTCTGGGCGCGCTGGGCATCGCTGGCGCTGCCGATCATGGCGCCGGTGAGGCCACCGAACACCGCTCCCGCGCCCCTATCCCAGCGAGGCGAAATCGCGGCTCCGATCACGGCGCCGGCTATGGCCCCGACGGCGGTGCCGGTTCCCGGCGGCGGACCGCTCGCGACCACGCGGTACTGCGCGGGCACGGTGGGCGCGGTCGGATCGAAACCAGTCTGGTGAACCGCCCAGACGCTGCACTCATAGCGATCGCGGCTCTGCTGGTCGGACGACTGGCCGTTCTGTGGATAAGCGTAAACGGTGGTATTCACCGGCGGCCCGGCATAGGCCATCGGGCGGTGGCGGCGGCTGCGGCGGGGGGCCGTCTCGCAGCCCGCCAGGCCCAGGGCAAGGGCCGACAGGGCGGCGATCCCGGCGATGCGCCCGAAGGGCTGAAGATTCTTGCAACAATCTGATACGCATGGTCTTTCCGTTACGCGATTCCGCTACTTTGCTGAACGTGGGGGCGATTCGCGGGTTGACAACCTGGCCTTGGCATTTGCCATAAGTAGCCTGAATCGGGCCTGAATTATACGCCAGCGCGCACTGTTACCGTGACATCAGTCTCGCGACGCGCTCCAGGTCCGCCACCGTATTGACATCAGGCCCTGGTTTTTCCGCGGCGTCTGCGACGCGGATCACGAGTCCGTTCTCCAGCGCGCGCAGCTGCTCGAGCTTCTCCGTCTTCTCGAGCTGCGTCGGAGCAAGCGAGGCGAGGCGCCGCAATGCGCCGACCCGATAGGCGTAAATGCCGATGTGACGGCGCGCTCCCGCAAACATGCGCTGGCTCGTCAGTCCCGCCGCGCGCGCCATCGCGACTCCAAGGTATCGGCGCGCGACTGAAATAGAGCGCCCTGCCCTTCGCATCGGCAACGACCTTCACCGCGTTGGGATCGAGAAACTCCGCGAGGGACTCGACCGGCGTGGCGAGAGTCGCGATCGCGGCCTGCGGATCTGATTCCAACAGCCTCGCAACCTGCCGGATGATTGCCGGCGGAATGAGCGGCTCATCGCCCTGCACGTTGACCACGATGTCGGCCTCGGGCCAGCGCTCGATCGCGGCAAGCTCGGCGAGGCGATCGGTCCCGGATGCGTGCGCAGCCGAGGTCATGCGCGCCACTGCGCCGAAGGCACTGGCGGCGGCCGCGATCGCCGCATCGTCCGTCGCTATCAACACGTCGCGGGCACCCGAGGCGCGGGCGCGCTCGTAGACCCACTGCAGCATCGGCTTGCCATGAATTGGCGCGAGCGCCTTCCCTGGGAAGCGCGTCGAGCCGTGGCGCGCGGGTATGGCTACGTGGAAAGAGCAGGTCACGCGGGATCGGGCGGGCTGAGCCGTGTCAGCGGTCGAGGAGCGGGTCGTCGGCAGCGAGCTGCCGCGCCTCCTCCTCCAGCATGATCGGGACGTCGTCGCGGATCGGGTAGGCGAGCCGATCGAGGCGGCAGACGAGCGCCTGCGACTCGCGCCGGTAGACCAGCGAGCCCTTGCAGACCGGGCAGGCCAGGATGTCGAGCAGGCGGGCGTCCATCGGGAATCTAACCTCCGGCAGGAATGTAGGAGTCGATCGCGCGCATCACGAGCTCGAGCAGCCGGCGCGAGTCGGCTTCGCTGAAGTCCGCCTCGACCGGCACATACCAGTGGCGCGGGCCCGCAGCCTGCCGGCATTTTACGGCATCCTTTTCCGTCATGAGCACCGCCAGGCCGTCACCGAAGTCGAGGTCGGCCGCCGACAAGCGCATGGTGGTCGGGAAACGGGTGCTCGATGAGCTCGAGGCCGCGGGCGCGCAGATCGGCGAAGAACCGCTGCGGATTGCCGATCCCGGCCACGGCGTGCACCGGCCGGCCGCGAAAGGCCTCGAGCGGCTGCTCCTGTCCGGAGCCGGCCACCTGCCGTGCCTGGGCCGCCTGCAGCCGCATCCGCAGGGCTGCCGCGGCAAGCTTCGGCGGCACACCACGAACAGGCTCGCCCTCCGCCCCGCCATTCACCACCAGGGCATCGGCAGCCCGGGCCCGGGATCCGCTCTCGCGCAGCGGTCCCGCCGGCAGCACACGGCCGTTGCCGAGGCCGCGGCTCCCATCCACCACGACGATCTCGCAATCGCGCCTCATGCGCAGATGTTGCAGGCCATCGTCCGCCAGGATGACCTTCGCTCCCCGCTCGGCCAGCGCCCTCGCCCCCGCAACACGGTCGCTCGCGACGAGGGTCATGCATCCGGTACGCCGATGGAGGATCAGCGGCTCGTCACCGACCTCCTGCCAGGAGGAGTCGGAAGTGACCATGCGCAAACCGCCCTGCTCGCGTCCATAGCCGCGGGATACGAGACCGACATCGTAGCCGCGCTGCCGAAGGTGGTTGGCAAGCCAGATCGTGAGCGGTGTCTTGCCCGTGCCGCCCACCGTCAGATTGCCGACGACAATTACAGGCCTGCCGACATCATGCGACTTTACCCAGCCTCGCTCGTACGCCTTGCGGCGCACCGAGACGGCTGCGCCATAGAGCCAGGAGAGGGGCTGCAGAACCGACACGCCGGGCGATTCCCCATACCAGAGCTTGAGCAGCCGCTGCTGCATGGGTCGTTCAGTCGGCGAACTGCATTCTGTAGAGCTGCGCGTAGCGGCCGTCGCGCGCGAGCAGCTCCGCATGGGTGCCGCTCTCCACCACCTCGCCGGCATCCAGCACCACGATCCTGTCCGCCTGCTCCACGGTTGACAGGCGGTGCGCGATCACGAAGGTCGTGCGGTTGCGCACCAGATGGGCGAGCGCCGCCTGGATGTGGCGCTCCGATTCGGTGTCGAGCGCCGAGGTCGCCTCATCGAGAATGAGAATGGGCGCGTTCTTCAGCAGCGCCCGCGCGATCGAGATCCGCTGGCGCTGCCCGCCCGAAAGCAACACGCCGCGATCGCCCACCACCGTGTCGAGTCCAGTCGGAAGACTCGAGGAGAACTCGAGCACGTGTGCCGCCTCGGCCGCCTGCATGAGCTCACTCTCGGATACCTTGCGGCCGAAGGCGATGTTGTTGCGGATGGTGTCATCGAAGAGCGTGACATCCTGGCTGACGACTGCAATCTGCTGGCGCAGGTTGCGCAGCTCATACTCGCGGATGTCCTGGCCGTCGACCAGGATCGAGCCCGCACCGACGTCATAGAACCGCGGCAGGAGACTGACCAGCGTCGACTTGCCGCTCCCCGAGCGGCCCACGATGGCGAGGGTCGAGCCGCCCGAGACCTCGAGTGAAACGCCCCGCAGCGCCGGCCGCTCACCCTGCGGGTAGGAGAACATGACTCCGCGAAACTCGACGTCGCCGCGCACACGTCCGACAACGTACTTGCCGCCGGCGGGCTCCGGTGGCTCATCGATCAGCGTCGAACAGGCTCTCGGCCGCCGCGATGCCCTGCTGCAGGGGATCGGCGACCTGCACCAGCTCCTTCAGAGGCTGCGCGATGCTCGTGAGCGCGGTGAAAAACCCGAACAGATCCCCCGGGCTCATGCGTCCGGAAATCGTGTCACGAAGCGCGAGCCCGAGGACGAAAGCGCCGCCGAACGCCGTGACGAGCTGCACGGTGGGGTTGGCGAGTCCGCGAGTCAGGATCAGTTTCATGTAGGAGCGGCGGTTGTGCTCGTTGACCGCCTCGAACTGCGCCCGCAGGTGCGGCTGCGCCTCGTACACCTTCACCAGGCGCGGCGCCTCGAAGCTCTCCTTCGCGATGCGCGTGACATCGCCCATCGAATCCTGGATCCGGCGGCCGTAGCGGCGGAAGTTCTTGTTCACCACCGATACGAGCCACGCCGCGAGCGGCCCCGTGGCGAGCGAGATCACCGCCAGCCGCCAGTTAAGCCAGAAGAGCCAGACGATCTGTGCCGACGACCGTGAGCGCCGCGCGCACCATGATGACGATCGAGTCAGTCGAGGCCTGCCCCACCTGCTCGCTGTTGTAGGTGAGCCGGGAGAGGAGCGTCCCCGTGGACGTGCGATCGAAGTAGGCGGCCGGGAGGTCGAGAATGCTTGCGAAGACCTCCCCCCGCAGGCGCTTGACGACGTTGCGCCCCACGTAGCCCATGAAATAGGTCTGGGTAAAGTTGCCGATCCCGCGGCCGATGAAAATGATCACGAGCAGGATCGGGATCAGGAACACCATGCGTGGATCGGCATGGCTGAACGCGCCATCGCCGAAAAGCTTGGCAAGCCACACGAGGGTGGCCGTGGAAGCTGCGTAGATCGCTCCCCCCAGAATGCCGAGGGCGAACGCCCCCTTGTGAGGCTTCAAATAACCGAGCAGCCGCCGATAGGTGACCGACACCTTCACCGGCTCGGGCCGCCGGCGGCTCGCGACGTCGTTCAAGGCGTGCCTGCCTGCTCGTCCCTGATCGTCGCGATGTTGAGGCGGACGAAGCCGAGCTGTCCGAGCACGTCCATTGCCGTGACCACCGACTGTTGAGTGGCGCGGCCGTCGGCGCGGATCGTCACCGCCATGTCGCGATTGCTGCCCGCCTGCTTGAGGAGCGCAACGCGCAGCGTATCGGAGCTCGAGTTGATGAGCTCCCGCCCGTTGACGAGATAGCTTCCGGTTTCGGTCACCGATACCACGAGCGGCTCGCTCTGCGGAGCGGCGGCAGGCACGGCGCTCGCGTGCGGCAGCTCGACGTGCAGCCGCCCTTCGTCCGTGAACCTGCTCGACAGCATGAAGAACACGACGAGCAGCAACACCACGTCGATCAGGGAGACGACGTTGATCTCAGGCTCCTCGTGACGGCGCGGATTGAGGTTCATGTCACGTGTGATCAGGCGGCGGCTGAGCGCCCGCCGCGGGCCCCGGCGGCCTCGACCGCGTCGGCCATCCGCATGGCCTGCTTTTCCATCTCCACTACGATGCGCTCCACCCTGCCGCGAAGATAGCGGTAGGCGAACAGCGAGGGTATGGCGACGCACAGGCCCGCTGCGGTGGCGACCAGTGCCTCGGCGATGCCGCCCGAGAGCACGCGCGGATCGCCCATGCCGCCAGCCTGGATGGCGTTGAATGCGCGGATGATGCCCGTCACGGTGCCGAGCAGGCCCAGGAGCGGTGAGACGCCGGCGATGGTGCCGAGGGTGTTGAGGAAACGCTCGAGCTCGTAGACCACGTGCCGGCCGGTGTCCTCCAGGCGCTCCATCAGGATATCGCGCGGCCGGTGGCGGTTGGCGAGACCCGCCGCCAGCAGCCGGCCCAGGGGCGAATTCTGCTCGAGCGCGGCGATGACTTTATCGTTGATCTGGTTCGCCTCGATCAGCTGCCAGACCTTCTGCGGCAGTTCCCGCGGCATCACCCGCCGGTCCTGCAATGTCCACAGCCGCTCCAGAACGATCGCCGCCGCGGTGATCGAGCAGAGAATGATCGGCCACATGAGCGGGCCGCCGGCCCGCACGATTTCCCACATCCAGCGACCCCGGGGGACGGAACCCAAGAAAAACTGCGACGGCGCATAATACCCGAGCGCAATAAGTGCTCAAGGTCCCGTCCACAGCGGCCCCTAAGGCGCAGGGATGCGCCCCGCCGCCGCAGGTGGCTTCAGGCAAGAATACTGCGACCCACCTGACGCCATACCGTCGCCAATCTGGTACAGTCCCCAGCCCTGATGCCCCGCCGCGTGCTGAAGAAGCTCCTTCCCTCCCCGGTCCAGATCCAGGGGCACTGGCTGCTGCGGCATTTCGGGGAGCGCCTGCTCGATCCGCGGCTCTGGGCGCTGCACCGCCGGGCCATTACCGGCGCCTTCGGCGTGGGCATTGCCATCTGCTTCATCCCGCTGCCGGTGCACCTCGTGGTCGCGGTCCTGATCGCGATCGTCTGGCGGCTCAACGTACCGGCAATCTACGGGACGACCCTGCTGGTCAACCCGCTCACCGTGGTGCCGCTCTATTACCTGGCATACCGGGTGGGGGCGGCGCTGCTCGGGATCGCGCCGGAGAGCTTCTCCTTCCATTTGAGCTGGGACTGGCTGGAGAGCGGCCTGGGTCCCCTGTGGCAGCCGTTCCTCATCGGCTGCTTGGCCTGCGCCACCGTTCTGGGCGTCCTTGGCTGGGGGTGTCTGGAGCTCGTCTGGCGCTGGCGGGTCACGTCCCGGTATAAGGCTCGCCACGTCGCAACGGCGGCGTGAGGCGCTCCGAGAGGCTGCCTTTCTCGATCTCGTAGACCCGTTCCATCCGGTCCGCCAGGCGGGTGTCGTGAGTCACGACGACCAGGCTAGTGCCGAGCTCACGATTGAGCTCGAGCATCAGTGCGAACACTGACTCCGCATTCGCGCCGTCGAGGTTCCCCGTGGGCTCGTCGGCGAGAATGATTTTCGGTTGCGTCACCAACGCGCGAGCGACCGCGGCGCGCTGTCGCTCTCCGCCTGAAAGCTGGTGCGGCCGATGATCGAGACGCTGGCCGAGGCCGACGCGCTCGAGCAGGCGGCGTGCCGCCTCGCGGGCCTCGGCCACCGGTGTACGGCGCACGAGCAGCGGCATGGCGACGTTCTCGAGGGCGGAGAACTCCGGCAGCAGGTGGTGGAACTGATACACGAACCCGAGTGCCCGGTTGCGCAGCTCCCCCCGCTCCTTCTCGGTCAGTCGGTGAATGTCGCGCCCGTCGACCATCACCTGGCCGCTGGTCGGCTGATCGAGCCCGCCGAGGATCTGCAGTAGTGTCGTCTTGCCGGAGCCGGAGGCGCCGACGATGGCCACACGCTCCGCGGCCGCGACCGCGAGCGCGACGCCCCGCAGCACCTCGAGGATCACCGGCCCCTGGCGAAAGCTCTTCGAGACCTCGCGCGCCTCGAGGACCGCCACTACTACTACTCATGACGCAACGCCTGCGCCGGAGCGGTGCGAGCCGGCGCGCCAGGCGGGATAGACCGTCGCCAGCGCGCATAGCAGGAACGCCACGCCGCAGACCCGCAACACGTCGAGCCCCTCCACGTAGGCCGGAAGATCACTCATGTAGTACACCCGCGGATCGAGGAACTGAGTATGCAACAGCCGCTCGAGACCGCCGACCAGCGCCTGCAGGTTATGAGAGATCACGGTGCCGAGCCCCGCCCCGAGCAGCGTGCCGGCGAGGCCGATGATGATGCCCTGGATGGCGAATATGGTCGAGCACGTTGCGCGGCCCGGCGCCGAAGGTGCGCAGGATCGCGATGTCGGTCTGCTTCTCCTTCACGATCATGACGAGCGTCGCCACGATGTTGAATGCCGCCACGGCAACGATCATCGAGAGCATGACGAACATCATCGACTTCGTCGTCTCGATGGAGCGGAAGAAGTTGGCGTGGTTATCCGTCCAGTCGCTGACATAGTAACCGGGGCCGCCGAGGTCGTAGGCGACCCGCCGCACCACCTTCGGCGCCTGCCAGGGGTCAGCGAGCGACAGGCGTAAACCGGTGACTTCATCCGGCGCGAGGGCGAAGAGCCGCGCCGCATCCGTCAGGCTCACGAGCGCGAGTCCACGGTCGTACTCATACATACCGGAGTGAAAGAGCCCCGTCACCTCGAACCGGCGCATGCGCGGCACCACTCCGGTCGGGGTCGCCACACCTTCCGGCGCGATCAACACCACCGAGTCCCCGACACGCACGTGCAGCGCCTGCGCCAGCGCATCGCCCAGGATGACGCGATATCTGCCGGGCTGCAGATCCGCCAGGCTTCCGGCAGTCAGACGCTGCCCGAGTCCGGTCGCGCGCCGCTCCTGCTCCGGCAGAATGCCGCGCACCGAGGCGCCGGTGATCTGCTGACCGTGCGTCAGCATCGCTTGCTCCTCCACGTAGGGCACGGCGACACGCACACCGCCCTCACTCTCGACGCGCTTCTGCACTGCTTGCCAGTCGGAGAGCGTGCCGTGCAGGCCCATGAGAGTCGCATCCGAAGTGACGCTCAGAATCCTGGTGCGCAGCTCCCGGCCGAAGCCGTTCATCACCGAAAGGACGACGAGCAGCGTGGCGACGCCGAGCGCGAGTCCGCACACGGACATGAGCGCGACGAACGACACGAAGCCGCGCCGATGGGTGGAGCGCAGATAGCGGGTGCCGACCAGCCATTCGTACCGCGAGCTCATGGCCGGCTACTCGTAGCGCAGCGCTTCGGCGGGAGCCGTGCGCGAGGCGCGCACCGCCGGGTAGACGGTCGCGGCGGCCGTGAGGACGAGTGCCGCGATACTGATCGCCGCTACGTTGCTCCACCTGACGATGGAGGGAATGGTGGTGATGTAGTAGACGCTGGAGCTGAAGATCTGGAAGCCGAAGGTGTTCTGCAGAAAGGGCACTATGGTGTCGACATTGAAGGCGAGCAGGAGTCCCAGCGCCACCCCGAGCGCAACACCCAGCCAGCCGATGACCAGTCCCTGAGTGAGGAAGACGCCCATCACGCGCCGGGGCGAGGCGCCGAAAGTGCGCAGGATGGCGATGTCGGTACGCTTGTCGGTGACCACCATGACGAGCATCGCGACGATGTTGAACGCCGCCACGGCGACGATGAGCAGCAGGATGAGCGACATCATGGTCTTCTCGATGCGGATGGCGCGGAAATAGTCCGCGTTGTCCTGCGTCCAATCGATCACCTCGAGCCCACGCGGCAGCCGCGTCCGCAGCGCAGCGGAGATGGCGGGCGCATCCAGCGCGTCGCGATAGCGAACCCTGAGGCCCTGATCTCCCTGGGCGGAAGGCCCGAGCGCGCGCACGTCGCCGATGTTGGCGAACACCAGCATGGCGTCCTCGTCCGAAAGACCGATTTCGAACACACCTGCCACCCTGAACTGCCGCAGCCGCGGCGTCGGGCACGCCGCCCGCGGTGACGGTCGGAATGAGCAGGGTCATGGAATCGCCGGGCGCGAGGCCGAGCTCCTCGGCGATCACCTCACCGATGATGACGTTGTCGGAGCCGGCAGTCAGATCAGCCAGCTTGCCTGCGGTGATCGCCCCGACCAGTTGCGTGACGGCGGGCTCGGCCTTGGGATCGATGCCCCGCAGCTCCACGGGCAGCATCTCCGGGGTGCGCACGGCGAGCGCCTGGATCTGGGCGTAGGGGGCGACACCGACGACACCGGGGGAGCCGGCCATGGCCTGGGCAGCCAGCTGCCACTGTTCGGGACTTGGGGCCGCGGTACTCTGAGTCTCTGCCGCCACCACACGCGCATCGGCATCCAGAGAAAGGAGTCGCTGTCTGAGATCGCCCTCGAAGCCGTTCATCACGGAGAGAATGACGATGAGCGCGGCGACGCCCACGCAGACGCCGGCCAGGGAGGCCCAGGTGATGAAGGAAACGAAGAACTTGTGGGACCGGGCGCGGACGTAGCGCAGCCCCACGAAGAGCGACAGCGGATGGAACATCCTGATTATTTAACCATATCGGGCAGATTGACAGCCGAATCTTGATGCGCGTCACAGATCGGCCGCGGACCCGGGCCTCTCGGTTTTGACAGATTCCGGCAGGGTGTATAGTCGCCTGGGATCGGTGGAGGTTCCGTATGCGCTCGACAAAACTCTGGCACTGCTGATCGGCTGCGCAATCGCGGGAGGCGCGGCTGCGGCGACGACGGTGGTCGACGGGCAAGTGCAGCTCGCGCAGTCCTCGATCGCACGGCCGGGGCGCGGCACCACCATGCATGACGTGGAAGCCAAGTTCGGCACCCCGGACAAGCGTTACCCCGCCGTGGGCAAGCCGCCGATCACCCGCTGGGACTATCCTTCCTTTTCAGTCTATTTCGAGTACAGCCGGGTAGTGCACTCGGTCGTGCACGGCTGATATTCATTTCTTTGCCGCGATGATCTCGTCCAGGTAGTCGGGCGAGCCGTCGACGCGCACCAGGTGCGGGTACTGCAGTCCGTCGTGGTAATCGACCGCGATGGTGTTGTAGCCGCCCTGATAGTTGAGCGTCAGCCTGATCGGCTCGCTGCCGTGCTCGGCAGCCACGATCGCATCCGTCAGCGCCTCGGGCGAATAGTCGTGACCGTTCACGGCCACCAGCGTCGCACCGCTCGAGACGCCGGCTTTGAAGGCGGGGCCGTTCCAGCGCACATCCTCGATCTCGCCGGTGTTGGTGAGGGTCAGGCCGATGGAGAACGTGATAGCTGATCATGTGGCGGTTGGACGCGCCGGAATCGTATTCCTTCTGGAAGTTGCTCTCCTGGTCGTTGTACACCAGCTTCCAGCCGCTCGCCCCGATGCCACCCAGCGGCGGCTGGTGCGCCTGCAACCGCTGCCGCAGGAATCCGGCCCAGTCGTACTTCACCACCCAATTCAGGGCGGCGACGACATCGTTGAACGTATACGTCCTGGTGACGAAGCTGCCGTTGTCGACGCCGAAGAAATGGCCGGCAAAGGTATCGAGCGACTTCCGGTCGTCGGTGAGCGAGCGGATCCTGGCATCGACCTCCAGCCACAGCAACTGCCCCGCGCTGTAGTACTCCTCACTCATCTGCCAGCTGCGGTAGGGCAGCGGCTGCCGATGCGCCGCGGTGGGGTCGTTGGTCGTGTCCTCGATGGTCCGCCACTCGAAGCCGGGCCGGTTGCGGTCGTAGTTGGCCGCCACCATCGCCAGCGCTTCGCGGAACTGCTCGCTGCTCCACATGCCGGAGCGCGCGGTCATCACGTAGCCCCAATACTGGGTCTGGCCCTCGTAAACCCACATCAGCGAGTCGCCCATGGGTACGTTGAGGTTGGGCGTCCACAGATCGGCCGGGCGGAGGAACTTGCCGTTCCAGGAGTGGTTGTACTCGTGCGCCAGGAGGTCGCGTCCGGGGCGCCATCTTGTCCCAGTCGGTGAAGTAGTTGGCGCGCGTGCCGTCTTCGCTCGAGCGGTGATGCTCGAGGCCGTTGCCGGTCAACTGGTCCGACAGCGAGAACAGGAAGTCGTAATGATTGTAGTGATGCGAGCCGAACAGCCTGTAGGTCTGCGTCACCAGGTTGCGATGCACCTGCAGCTGCTCGGGGGTCATCTCGAGGTACTTCGGCGCATCGGCCACCACGTCCAGATGGACGGGAACCGCGGCACCCGGGTCGAGATCGACCCGCTCGAAGTAGAGACCGGCGTACATCGGCGAGTCGATCAGTGTGTTGTACGTCACCGGCTGGAACGTCGTGGTGTCGCCGGACCGGGAGAGCGTATCCAGCGCCGTACCGAACTGCCACCCATGCGGCAGAGTCACGCTCGGCGCGAAGGTGATGTCGCGTGAGTAGTACCCCGCCGGATACAGCGACACATCGTTCCACTCCAGCGACAGCATCTTGTCGGTCATCTGGATGCGCTGCACGCCGCTGCGCCCGGAGAGATACTGGAAGTCGACATCGAGACTCGAGACGTCCCGCGGCACATCGACGTGGAAGGCATACACGTCATATTCGTCGCGCATCCACTCCAGTCGCCTGCCGTTCGCCGTGATGGTGAGTCCGGCGAGCATGGCGATCGGGCCGCTCGGCGAGTGGTTCCCGGGAATCCACATCGGATAGAGCAGCGTCAGTTCTCCGTGCCTGACCGGGACCACCTCGTGCACGCGAAATATCCCTTGCGCCGTATCGCTGGCGTCCACCGCAAGCTGAATGGTGCCCGGATACCGCATATCCCTGGGCGGGCTGATGTGTACATCGGCCGCGTCGGCCCATGCGAGACCGGCGGCGGTTGCGCCGCAGGCGCAGAGCGCCAGAACTGCCACGAGCCGGGCCAGGAAGGAGTGTATCGACGGACGGGTTGTGCTTGACATAGGGCGGTTCCAAAACAGCTTCGCCGACGGTAATATCGCCGCTCCACGTTCGCCAGCGCGCATGCCGCACGGAGCGAACCGCTCGGCGATTGTCGCCCCGCGCCATCGAGCGCGCGACGGCCGCGGCGCCTCCGCACTGACCTGCCGGGCGCCAGGCGACCTATGGTAACCTTCTATTATTGTTCATTTTTTTTGACAGAAAAATATTGGGGATAGACCTTGTCCGTCGATGAGTCTCTGAAGACGCACATCGAGGAGCTGGTGCGTGCGGGGGCCGTGCGCCGCAAGCTCGCAGCCGCGCAACTGGAGGCGGAGATCCGGCGGCGCGAGGAAGTCCTGCGCCGTACCTTTCGCCGCTATCTGTCGCCGCGGCTCGCGGACAAGATCCTCGAGGATGCGCAGCTTCGCGACACCCTGCTGTCCACGCAGGACCTGCGCGCGCACGCCGTCGTGCTCTTTGCGGATTTGCGCGGCTTCACGACCATCTCGGAGCGGCTCGAGCCGAGCCAGGTGGTGCCGCTCCTCAACGAGTTCTTCTCGCTCCTCACCGAGATCACGTTCCGCCACGACGGCACGGTCTTTCACATGGCGGGAGACTGCCTGATGCTCGGCTTCGGGGTGCCGGCCGAGCAGTCGGACAGCCCCTGCCGGGCCGTGCGCGCGGCGCAGGAGATGCTCGAGAACTTCAAGGGACTCGCGCACTCCTGGAAAGTGCGCTACGACGTCGATGCCGGCCTCGGCATCGGCATTAACGAAGGCGCCGTGGTCGCGGGCAACATCGGATCGAGCTCGTACATGAGCTACACGCTCATCGGCGATACGGTCAACGTCGCGGCACGGCTCTGTCAGCGCGCCCGCGCCGGCGAGATGCTCTTCTCGCGCACGGTCAAGCAGTCGCTCGACTCGCGCGGCGCTCGACATCGGCGCGACCCCGCTGCCGCCGATGCAGGTGCGGGGCCGCTCCGGCTCGATAGACATCTTCTGCGTGCCCGTCGTAGCAGCGCTTACAGGTCACGGGAATCCCCGTCGCGATTTGAGAATCCTCGATCCGCACGTCCCAGGCGCCGCCCGGCGGCATCTGCGCTGGCACCAGCTCCATGGCAGCGCGCCGGCCCTGGCGCTCGCCGAGGCCACGCATGGCGACCAGCGGTTGTATGTCGTCGTGGCCGATGCCGCCCGCGAGCTCGATCGGCTGGCGGCGGAGCTGCGCTTCTTCGCCGGTGAGCGCCTGCCGCTGCTTGCGTTCCCCGACTGGGAAGTGCTGCCGTACGATCTCTTCTCGCCTCATCCGGACATCATCTCGGAGCGGCTGCGGACACTCTTCGAGCTGCCTCAGACCCGGCACGGGTGTCTGATCGTCGCCGCGGACACGCTCATGCAGCGGCTGCCGGCAAAGCAATACGTCCAAAGCCGCGCTTTCGAGCTCGCGCGCGGGCAGGCCCTTGCGCTCGAGCCTTTCCGCCAACGGCTGACGGATGCGGGCTATGCGAGCGTCAGTCAGGTCACGAGCCCCGGCGAGTTCGCGGTGCGCGGCTCGCTGTTCGATGTCTTCCCGATGGGTGGGGCGACGCCGCTGCGCATCGATCTGTTCGACGAGGAGATCGAGGCCATCCGCCGCTTCGATCCGGAAACGCAGCGCTCACTCGATGCTCTCGACAGCGTCCGCCTCCTGCCTGCGCGCGAGATGCCGCTGGATGCGGAGGCGGTAAAGGAGTTCAGACGCCGCTTCCGTACGCGCTTCGAAGGAGATCCAAACCGAACCACGATCTACCGTGGTGTCAGTGAGGGCCTGGCGCCGGCGGGTATCGAGTTCTACCTGCCGCTCTTCTTCGAGGAGACGGCAACGCTGCTCGACTATCTTCCCGCCAACGCGGTCATCGTACACGACGCCGCCCTGCCCGCTGCGCTGGACAAGGCCTGGAGCGGAATCGCGACTCGCTACGAGGATCGCCGGCACGACATCGAGCGACCGGTGCTCGCTCCGGCGGAGCTCTTCGTCGAGCCGCGCGAGCTCGAAGCGAAGCTCGACGGCTTCTCCTCCATCACCCTCGAGGCGTTCAAGGCCGACACCACTCTCGGCACGGCTGTCCCGGAGGTGCGCAACTTCCCCACGGTCGAGCCGCGCGACCTGCGAGTCGACGCGCGGGCGGAACGCCCGCTCGCCGCCCTGGACAGTTTTCTTGCCGAGTTCGATGGCCGAGTGCTGATTGCCGCTGACTCGCCCGGCAGACGGGAGGTGCTCCACGACATGCTGCGCGGGCATGGACTCGGGGTCGAAACGGTGCCGGGCTGGCAAGAGTTTGCGGGCGGCACCGCGCCTCTGGCGTTGACGGTCGCGGCGGATCTCGGCGGCCTGACACTCACGCAGCCGCGGATCGCGATCATCTCCGAGGCGCAGCTCTTCGGCGCCCGGGCGCGGCAGGAGCGCCGCCGCAAGCGCGCGGCCGTCGATCCGGAAGCCATCCTGCGCGACCTTCAGGACCTCAACCCCGGCGCACCGGTGGTACACGAAGAATACGGCGTCGGGCGGTACGTCGGCCTGCAGTCGATGGAGGTCGCAGGACAACCGGGCGAATTTCTGATCCTCGAGTATCTCGACGGCGATCGCGTGTATGTGCCGGTGCATGCGCTGCACCTCGTCACCCGCTACACCGGCGCCGCTCCCGAGGGTGCGCCGCTGCACAAGCTCGGGACGGACCAGTGGGCGAAGGCGCGCAAGCGCGCCGCCGACCAGATCCGCGACGTCGCGGCCGAGCTCCTCGATCTCTATGCGCGGCGCAAGGCGCAGCAAGGCCTGAAGCTCACGCTGAACGAGAGCGACTACCAGACCTTCGCCGACGCCTTCCCGTTCGAAGAAACGGAGGATCAGAGCGAGGCCATAGCCAAGGTGCTCGCCGACCTGCAGAGCGACCGCCCGATGGACCGGATCGTCTGCGGCGATGTCGGCTTCGGCAAGACGGAGGTGGCCATGCGCGCAGCCTTCGTCGCAAGCCAGGCCGGCAAGCAGGTTGCCGTGCTGGCGCCGACCACCCTGTTGGTGCAGCAGCATCTCACCAACTTCCGCGACCGCTTCGCCGACTGGCCGGTGCGCATCGAGGGGCTGTCGCGCTTCGGCAACGCCAAGGAGACTCAGGCCACGATCGAGGGGATCGAGCGCGGCTCGGTCGACATCGTGGTGGCCACGCACCGGCTGCTGCACACGCACGCCCGGTTCAAGGACCTGGGCCTGCTCATCGTCGATGAGGAGCATCGCTTCGGAGTGCGTGACAAGGAGCGGCTGCAGGCGCTGCGCGCGAACGTGCACGTTCTGACACTCACCGCCACGCCCATCCCGCGCACACTCAACATGGCGCTCGGCGGACTACGCGACCTCTCGCTCATCACGACGCCGCCGGCGGAGCGGCTTGCAATCAAGACCTTCGTGGTCGAGTGGCATGGGCCCACCCTGCGGGAGGCGGTGCTGCGCGAGCTGCGCCGCGGCGGCCAGATCTACTTCGTGCACAACGAGATCCGTACCATCGACAAAATCGCCGCCGAGGTACAGGGCCTGGTGCCTGAGGCGAGCGTCAGGATCGGCCACGGCCAGATGCGGGAGCGCGATCTCGAGCAGCTCATGGTGGACTTCTATCACCGCCGCTTCGACCTGCTGCTCTGCACCACCATCATCGAGAGCGGCATCGATGTTCCCACCGCCAACACCATCGTCATCAATCGGGCCGATCACATGGGCCTCGCGCAGCTCCATCAGCTTCGCGGCCGCGTCGGACGCTCGCACCATCGCGCTTACGCGTACCTCGTCGCCCCGCCGCGCAAAGCGCTCGCGGGCGATGCCGCCAAGCGGCTCGAGGCCATCGAGTCGATGGAAGAGCTCGGCGCCGGCTTCGTGCTCGCGACCCACGACCTCGAGATCCGCGGCGCCGGGGAGCTGCTCGGCGAGCAGCAGAGCGGCCAGATGACCGAGATCGGCCTCGCCATGTATCTCGATATGCTCGAGCACGCGGTGAAGGCGCTGAAGGAAGGTCGTGAGCCCGCGCTCGACAAACCGCTGGCGGCGGCCACGGAAGTCGAATTGCGCCTGCCGGCATTCCTGCCGGAGACGTTCATCGGCGACGTGCACGTGCGCCTCGGCCTTTACAAGCGCATCGCGGCCGCCGAGAGCGCCGAAGCGCTCGATGACCTCACCGCGGAGGTTCACGACCGCTTCGGCGCCCTGCCCCCGCCGGCGCAGAGCCTCATCCGCATCGCGAAATTGAAGCTCACGGCGCGGGCGCTCGGCATCCGCCGGCTTGATCTCGGGCCGCAGGGCGGCTCGGTCACCTTCGAGGAGCGCAATGCGATCGAGCCGGCGACGGTCGTGCGCCTGATGCAGCAGGCACCGCGCGAGTATCGGCTGGAAGGGCCGCTGCGATTGCGCATCGCGCGCGCCATGCCGGCGGAGGAAGCCCGCTTCGATTTCGGGGCGAGCCTGATGAAGCGTCTGGCGGCGCGTCCCCGTTAGGTCGGGTAGACTGAGCCCATGACACCCCGAAGCATTGCCTGCCGGCTTGCCATCCTCGGCATTGCGCTGGTCGCGTCCATGCCGGCTTTCGCGCAGACCTCGGGCACTCAGGCGCCACCGCAGGCGAGCCCTTCTTCCCAGGCAGCCTCACCGCAGCCAGCAGCCGCTCAAACCGCGCCGTCCCAGCCAGCCCCAACTCAGGGCGCGCCGTCTCAGACTGCTCCCGCCCCGGCGTACAGCGGACCGGCATACGACATCGAGATCGTCGTCTTCCGCACCAAAGTCGCGCTCGGCCAGCCTGAGAACTGGGCGGCCGAGACGCCTGCCAGCGCCGCCACGGTGGCCGGCGGCGAGGCCTCGAGCGGCTCCGGCCCGGCGGGCAGACTGTTGACAGTCCTGCCGGCTTCCGACTACCGCCTGGCCGCCATCGAAGCGAGATTGCGCACCAGCGGCACGTATCAGCCGGTCGCACACGCCGCCTGGGTGCAGACCGCAAGCACCTGGGGAACTCGCGACGGCTTTCCTCTGGAGTCCCTCGGAATCAACGTGCCCGGCCTCACGGGCGTCGTATTCCTGGAGCGGGGTGAGTTCCTGCACTTGGGAATGACGCTCAACTACACCATGCAGGACCCGCCGACCGGACTGAATGCTCCTCCCGGTACGACGTTCGTGATGAACGAGACCCGGCGCGTGCGCTTCTATCAGCGCAATTACTACGACCACCCGGCGTTCGGCGTCATCGCCCTCATCACGCCCGCGCGAGGTCCCCGCCCGCCGGGCAGGTGATCCAGGTGCGCCGCGTCCTTCTAGCGGCTGTAGCGCTCCTGCCATTGTGCGCTACAGTCGCCGCCGCGCACTCGCCTGACAACCATCCGGTCGACACCGCCAGTGTGATGGCCGGCATCGTCGATGGAACGGTGCGGCCCCTCCTGAAGCAATATCACATTCCGGGCATGGCAATCGGGATAGCCAGCGGTAAGAGCTCCTATGTGTTCAACTATGGAGTGGCGGTGGTGATGAGTGGAAAACCCGTCACCAACAGCACACTGTTCGAGCTCGGCTCCATCACCAAGACCTTCACCGCGACGCTCGCGGCGTATGCCGAGGTCAAGGGTTACCTGTCCCTATCCGACACTACAGGCAAATACCTGCACGTTCTCGGGGGCAGCAGGTTCGGCGACACGACGCTTCTCGAGCTAGGGACGCACACCCCGGGAGGCCTGCCGTTACAGGTGCCGGATGACGTTCACAGCATCGACGAGCTGATGCAGTACTTCCGGCGCTGGCGCCCGACCTGCACGCCCGGAGCCTGCCGCACCTACGCGAACCCGGGAATAGGAACGCTCGGCCTCATCACCGCGACGAGCATGGATGCAAGCTTCGACACGCTCATGAAGCAGCGTTTGCTGCCCGCGCTGGGCATGAGGAACACCTACATACACGTGCCGGCGGCCAGGATGGCGGACTACGCCGAAGGATACGTGCGCGACGACTCGCCGGTCCGCATGACGCCCGGGGTCTTGGATTCGGAAACCTACGGCGTGAGGAGCACGGCCGCCGACATGGTTCACTACCTCCAGGCGAACATGGGACTGGTCGCGCTGGATCGGGATCTCGAGCGCGCCATCACGGCCACTCATACCGGTTACTTCCAGGCGGGCGTGATGACCCAGGACCTGATCTGGGAACAGTACCCCTACCCCGCGGACCTGCACGCGCTGTTGGCAGGCAATTCCTATACGATGATCTTCCGAGCCACACCGGTGGCTCGAATATCGCCGCCGGAGCGACCGCGGCAGGACGTCTGGATCAACAAGACGGGCTCGACCAACGGCTTCGGCGCCTACGTCGCCTTCATCCCGGCGCAACGCCTGGGCATAGTGATCCTTGCCAACCGAAACTATCCGATCGGCGCGCGGGTCACGGCCGCCTACCGGATCCTGACGGCGCTCGCGCACATACAGCAGAGTTCATCCGAATGAGACGGCCATCCGTCGGCGCTCTCGGCCTGGCAGCCATTCCTTTCGCGGCCATGTGCTTCTCGGTTGCGCTCTGGGATCGCATCCAGCCGATGATCCTCGGGCTGCCTTTCAATCTGTTCTGGCTCACCCTGTGGGTCGTGCTGACGCCTTGCTGCATGTGGGGCGTGTACCGCCTCGAGAGCAGGGGCGACCGCATCGCGGAACGCGACTCATGACTCCCGCCACAACCGCTCTCTCGGTGATGGCCGCCATCGTGGCATTCGGCACCGTGATCGGCTTCCTCGCGGGATCTCGGCGACGGATGGACCTGGAGCAATGGACGGTGGGCGGGCGGGGCTTTGGCACCGTGCTGGTGTTCCTGCTGATGGCGGGCGAGGTCTATACGACGTTCGCGTTTCTGGGGTTGAGCGGGTGGGCCTACAGCCGTGGCGGACCCGCTCTGTACGGCTTGGCGTATCTCTCGCTGGCCTACGTCGCATCATTTTTCTTTCTGCCGCAGCTTTGGGAACTCGGCCGCAAGCATGGCATACAGACGCAGCCGGACTTCTTCAACACTCTCTACCGCAATCCATACCTCGCGGGCTTCGTCTGCGTGGTGGGCATCCTGGCGTTCATTCCCTACATCCAGCTGCAGCTCGCCGGCATCGGCATCATCGTTTCCGTGGCGAGCTTCGGGCACATCGGGCGCATCGCGGCGATGTCTGTTGGTACCATACTCCTCGTTGCCTTCGTATCCACCAATGGCGTGCGCGCCGTTGCATGGGTGAGCGTCGTGAAGGACTTCTTGATGCTCATCGCGGCAATTGCCATCGGCGTCGGCATACCCCTCGCGTATTTCGGCGGTATCGGCGCGGCATTCGCGGCGCTGGCGCGTGCGCGGCCCGAGCATCTGGTGATGCCCGGTGCCACGACGAACCTCGGACACTCCTGGTACATCTCCACCGTCCTCCTGACCTCTCTCGGTTTCTACATGTGGCCGCACGCATTCGGGGCGACGTTCACGGCCAGGAGCGCCGATACGCTGCGACGCAACGCGGTGCTGCTGCCGATCTACAGCCTCACGCTGGCGCTGATGTTCTTCGCGGGCTTCGCGATGGTCCTCATCCTGCCCCACCTCCGCAACGGCGACCTTGGACTGCTGATAGTCGCCAGCCGCACATTTCCGCCTTGGTTCCTGGGCGTGATCGGCGGCGCCGGCGCTCTCACGGCAATGGTGCCGGCGGCCATCCTCCTCCTCACCGCCGCCACGCTGTTCGCGAAGAACCTGTACCGGCCGCTCTTTGCCCCGGCGATGAGCGACGAGCGGGTTGCCCGGCTTGCGCGTGCCATGGTGATCGTGCTGGGAGCGACGAGCCTCGGGCTGGCGATCCACGGCGCGAGCACTCTCGTCTCGCTGCTGCTGACGGGCTATGCGATGGTGACCCAGTGCTTTCCCGGCGTAGTGCTGGGGCTCTACTGGAAGCGGGTCACGGGGACCGGCGTCTTCATCGGCATGATGGCGGGCGTGCTCATCGCGGTGGTGCTGATGTCCACCCATCTCGACCCGATATTTGGACTGAACGCCGGGTTCGTCGCACTCTGCATCAACTTCGCCGTCACGATCGCCGTAAGTCTCGCGGCCCCGGCAGGCACAGCCGAAGTCCTGCCCGAGCTGATCTGACAGTCAACCCTGAGGAGACGGCCCCAGCCCCGGCTCCACGTCCATCACCATCCGCACCAGCTCGGCGAGCGAGGCGGCGCCGCTTTTCTCCATGACCCGCGCACGGTGAATCTCGACCGTGCGTTGGCTGACGCCAAGCTCGTGGGCCATCACCTTGTTCGGCTTGCCGCCTATCATCAGCACCAGCACCTCGCGCTCGCGCGGCGTCAGCGACTCGAGGCAGGCGCGAATTGCCTTGTGCCCCTCGAGCCCGGCGCGCGCCTTGGCGTCCTTGGCGAGCGCCCTCTGGATGCGCTCGATCAAATCCTCGTCACGGAAGGGCTTCTGCAGGAAGTCGTGAGCGCCGTGCTGCATGGCCTCCACCGCCATCGGGATGTCGCCGTGCCCGGTGATGAAGATCACCGGAATGATCGCACCGCGAAGGTTCAACTCCTGCTGCAGCTCAAGGCCGCTCATGCCCGGCATGCGCACATCGAGCACCAGACACCCCGGCTGCGCGGGATCGTACGACTGCAGGAACTCCGGCGCCGAGCCGAAGGCGCGATTGTCGATGCCGGCGGTGCGCAATAGAAAGCGCAGCGAGCTGCGCACCGACTCATCGTCGTCGACCACGAACACGACCGGCGGAGATTTGTTCACGAGCACGGGCAGGCTCCTCGAGCAACCTGCGACTTTGGTAGCCGCAATGATCAGAGCGCGGGCAAGTCGCTGTCAACCGTGCCGCAGGTACGTATGAATACGTACGGCGGGCGTTCCCGCTCGGATGCCACAGCGGCGTCCGATCTTGTCCTACGTATCTTTCCTGGCTGACAGCAGCTCCCTGATGAGCGACAGCAGCTTGTTCGACCGGATCGGTTTGCTGGCGACGCGCAGCCGGTTGCTGGCCTCCACGCCGCTGAGAGTCGAGGAGATGTCCCCGCTCACGAGCACCGCCGGGAGGTGCTCGCCCGCGACCTGCCGCGCCGCGGCGATCACCTCGATCCCGGTCTCGCCCTTCTGCAGGTGATAGTCGGAGATCACGAGATCGACCTGCGGATTGTCGCGCAACGCAGCCCTGGCTTCCGTGAGAGACGCGGCGCACTGCACTTCGAAACCTTCACCCCTCAGCAGCATCGCCGTCGCCTCGCGCACCCCGGTGTGGTCATCCACCAGCAAGATGCGGGCGGGCGCGGCGAGCGTCTCGGGCGGGTCCGCAGCGAGGGCCTCGGCCGGCAGCTGAATCGAGAACGAGGCGCCGCGCGGAATGTTGGGGTGGTAGGCCAGAACGCCACCATGGGCGCGCACGACGGTGTGGCTGATCGCCAGACCGAGCCCCGTCCCTTCCGGTTTGGTGGAGAAGAACGGATCGAACATTCGCTCGACGGCCTGGGGCGCGAGGCCGGGGCCATTGTCGAGCACGGCGATCTCCACATCACCGGACGCGGTGAGCCGGGTGCGCAGCAGCAGCTCGCGCACCTCCACCCCCGCCACGGCGGGCGCCTCGAGGCCGTTGCGGACCAGATTCAGGATCACGTGTTGGATCTGAGCCGTGTCGATGGAGACCGCCGGCAGGCCTGTCGCGAGAGCGAATCGCACCCGGCCGCGATGTACGCGTCCGTCCGCGACAATGATCTCGCGGATGGCTTCGATCGTTGCGTTGAGATCCGCACGCTCGCGGCGGATGGGCTGCGATTGGGCGAGGCCGCGCAGCCGGCGCAGGATCTCGCCGGCGCGCACCGCCTGCGCCGCAATCTCCCGCATGGCGGTGCGTAAGTCATCGAGGTCGGGCTGCGGCCGGCTGAGGAGCCGGTCGCAAGCCTGCGCATAGTTCGCGATGGCAGTCAGCGGCTGATTGAGCTCGTGCGCGACACCGGCCGCCATCTCGCCAAGAGTGGCAAAGCGCGAAACCTGCAGCATCCGTCCGGTCATTTCGGAGGATTCCCCATCCCGGGAGGCTTCCGGGGTGGCGGGTACCGGGGGCTCGGGATGTGGGCCGCTGTAGCGCGTCATGGCGCCATTATCGTCCGCTATTGAGTCCTCGCAAGAAATACGCGTAACGGCACAGGAGCCGTGCTCCGCATCACAGTATCGAGCCTCCCCGCGCAGCCTGTGATCCAGGCACGCCGTCGTTGCGGTCACTACCGATTCGACCGCGACCCGCCTCACCTAGTTTGTTGCCGACTGTATCTGGATTCGGAGGCACGGCGTGACGACTCAGACAATCAACCCCAGGGCGCGTAGCGTGGCCGCCGATGGCAGTTATCGGCGTCTGGCGCTCGTACCGGGCGTGATACTCGTCACATTGCTGTGGCTCGCGGGGCCGACCGCGGCGCGCGCAACGGAGTGCAACCGAGCCATGGCGAGTCCGCTGGTGCACGTAACGCTCCCTGGATCGCCCTTCACGGCGTTGTCGAGCGCTGACGGGTGCTGGCTGTTCGTATCGCTCACGCAGCCGCGTCCGGAGGTGGCCGTGATCGCCAGAGGGAACGGGGGGCTCACCCTGAAACGCATGGTGACCCTGCCCGGATGGCCGATGGGGATGGTACTGACGCACGATGGCACACTGCTCATCGTCGCCGACGGCCCCAACGTTGTCTTTCTCGATGTTGGGCGACTGACGACAGGGAACAGCAACCCGATACTCGGGTACGGGGGTGTCGGTGGCGTCCCCCGGCCCGGGAGCATTTACGTCAGTGTCACGGCCGACGACCGCTACGCCTTCGTGAGCAACGAAGCCGTCGGAACGATCAGCGTGATCGATCTGGTGCAGACACGCCGTTCACGCTTTGCACAGCTACGGGTCGTCGGTTCGATCGCCGCCGGCGTCGGGCCGCTCGGGCTCGCGTTCTCCTCGGACCAACGCTTTCTATTTGCCACGGTTTTGTCCGTGAAAGACCGGGGCTGGAGCAACCGCTGCAGTCCCGAAAATGATCCGACTGCCGTAGCGGACCACCCGGAGGGAGCGATCGTGGTGGTGGACATGAAGCTTGCCACGACCAACCCTGGAGCGTCCGTGCTGCGGCGCGTGCCGGCCGGCTGTAGTCCTGCGCGCATCGTAGCTTCGCGGGAAACCGGCCGGGTGTATGTCACCGCACGCGGCAGCAACGAGCTGCTGGCGTTCACCGAGAGTGAGCTGTCCCGCTCCGGGCGGCTCGATCCCCGCGGAGAGCGGCTGACTGTAGGCACATCCCCGGTCGGCGTCGCGCTCGTAGACGAGGATCGCAAGATCGTGGTGGCCGGCTCGAATCGCTTCAATACCGGCGCAGCCACGCCGGCGCTGTATGTGCTCGACGCCGCCCGGATCGGAACCAGCGCACAGGTTTTGGGACGCATTCCGAGCCAGGGCTTTCCCAGAGAGATTCGCGCGACAGCCGACGGACGCACACTGTTGGTGACGAATTTCGAGGCGGGCAGTCTGCAGATAGTGGACCTCGGTCGCGCCCTGTAGGCTTCTCGCTGAACGCTGGGCCGCGCGCCCCCGGACGTTGGCGGACGTGTCCGCGGACACTGCCGGGCAGGCAGGGGCAGAGAGTCCCCGGGTGAAAACAATGAGTTAGCGATGCTGGACGGCTGGCATGCCGCTTGTATTGTCCTCCTCGCAGGCACACAACCGAGGAGAACACATCATGAACAGCATTCACAAGGCAGCCGCTCTCGTCATCGCCCTGACCATCACCCTCACGGGCGCGACGCTCGCAACCGCACCCCTGGCCCTCGCCGGTTCGCAGTCAGTCGCACTACACCTGCATGCCACCGTCGAGCGGGTCGTGGCGTGCAACACGTGCGCGTCCCCTGTTGGGATAGCCGACAGGTATTGAGCACAATCTCGCGGAATCTCACGGCGCCTGGCACGCGCACGCTACGGCGCCGTCGCAGCCAGGCCGGAGCCTCCGTGCTTGACTGCCCGCATAACAAGTATTACTGTATGCATGTATGCATACAGATGCCGCTCAGTGCTGACCCTGCACATCGAGAACAACGGCGTGCCCATTTACGTGCAGATCCGCGACCAGTTCCTGCACGCAATCGGCAGTGGGACGTTGCGTCCAGGCGAACAGCTCCCGACGATGCGTCAGCTGGCTGTCGAATTGAAGGTCGACCTCAATACGATCCGCCACGCTTACGATGAGCTCGAGGAGACCGGTGCGATCGTCGTCCTGCGTGCACGCGGCACCTATGTGGCCGAAAGACCGCCGCCCCTGGACGAGGCGCGTCAGGCAAAGAAGGCTCAGGCCCTGGCTCACCGGGCGATCGCCCTGGCCGCCTCGGCCGGAATCGATCCGAGCGAAGTGGCGCAACAGATGCTGCAACTCATCAAGCGACAAGGGAAAAAATCATGAACACCGAGTCTCGTACCCTTCCCTATGGTCAGAACCCCCCCGCGACTGTGATCTCAGTGCTCCTGCTCAGCGCAGCGGTGCTGACATTCCTACTCGCCCGACGCGCCAGTTGGGTCTTCGCATACGCCATTCCCGCCTTCATCTTTTTATGCTCCGCCTTGCTGCCGCTGTCGTTGCTCATGGCGCGGCAATGGGAGAAGGCCGTAGTGCTCCGCTTCGGCAAACTGCATTCTCTACGCGGACCCGGCCTCTTCATGATCATACCGTTCGTGGACACGGTAACCACGTGGGTGGATCAACGGATTCAGACGACCGAATTCGGCGCCGAGCAGGCGCTGACCCGCGACACTGTACCTACGAACATCGACGCCATCCTCTTTTGGCAGGTGCATGACGCCGAGCGCGCGGCGCTCGAGATAGCCGACTACCGCCAGGCGATCCTGCGGGTCGCGCAGACATCGCTGCGCGAGATGATCGGCTCGTCTCCCTTGAGCGCCCTCCTCTCCGAGCGCAAGGCAGCAGACCTGCAGCTCAAGGAGGAAATCGGCCGCAAGACCTCCGAGTGGGGCGTGGCCGCCGTCTCCGTCGAGATCCGGGACGTCGCGATCCCGGCCCAACTCCAGGACGCCATGAGCCGCCAGGCGCAGGCCGAGCGCGAGAAGCAAGCGCGCGTCATCCTCGGCTCCGCCGAGGCGGAAGTAGCGCACAAGTTTCTGGAGGCGGCCGGCACGTACGGAACCAATCCAGTCGCCCTGCAGCTTCGCGCCATGAACATTATCTATGAGGCGACCAAGGAGCGCGGCTCCACCATTCTGATTCCCTCTTCCATGGTCGACAGTTTCAACGTTTCCGGAATCCTCGGTATGACGGGCGCGGTTGCGACAACTCAGCCAGGCACGCCGTAGGAACGCCTGCGCGATACGGCAATATCACGGGCCCATCATAACCATCAGGAGCCGTACCCATGTCTCCGAGATACCGAAGGCCTCATACCCAAAACGCTGTCGCTCTCGCACTTTGGGTCTGCACGATACTGGCCGCCGTGGTTAACGTTGCTCTCGCTGGGAACGGGATTCCGAATACCCCGGCCGGAAACGCGCTGCGTTCGTGGCTTTCGGCATTCGATAGCGGCGACAGCGCCCGCATTGAGTCTTTCGACCAGGCTCACGCTCCCTGGCTGACGCTCGATGGAATGATGCAGCGTCGCGCGCGTACCGGCGGCTATGATTTGCTGAGTGTCGAAGGCGGCGGTGACTTCTGGGTCGTCTTCCGCGCCAGGGAGAGACAGAGCGCCGCGGAAATCATCGGCAGCATGGTGGTCAGGTCGTACGAACCTGCTCACGTTACCTTGCTGTCGTTTGTGCCGGCTGGCGCCCATTCAACGGAAGTCAATCTGGATGAGGCAGAACGCACCCGTGTGATTGACGGCGCAGCGAAACTGCTCGACGAGTACTACCTCTACCCGGATGTGGCGCGAAAAGTGTCCGTGAAACTCGAGGCGCTGCAGCGGCAAGGCGAATACCGGGGCATTACCGATGGTGAGATCTTCGCGATCCGGCTGGGCGATGATCTGGTCGCGCTGAGCGGCGACAAGCATATTGGGGTGGATTTCTTTGCGAAGACCATACCCGGCCCTGAGCCCGCTCGAGATCCGCGCTGGCTCGCCGGGAGTAATTGCGGATTCGAGCAGGCTGACCATTTCCCTCCGAATATCGGATACCTGAAGCTCACTGCTTTCGACGAGCCCGCGTATTGCGCCCGCACGGCGATTGCCGCGATGAACTTCCTCGCCGATAGCGATGCCCTCATCATAGACCTGCGGGACAACCACGGCGGCGCGCCGCGAATGGCGGCCCTGATCGCAAGCTATCTTTTCGATAAGCGTACCCACTTCGACGACATCGACTACCCCACCACGCACCACACGGAACACTTGTGGACCCTCCCGAACTTGCCAGGAAGGAAATTCACGGGCAAGCCGGTCTTTGTGCTCACCTCCAGCAGCACGTTCTCGGCGGCGGAAGAATTCGCTTACGATCTGAAGAGCCTCAAGCGCGCGACTCTGGTTGGCGAGACCACGGGCGGTGGCGCGCACGCGATGGCACCCCATAGGATTGACGATCACTTCTTCATACGCGTTCCCTTCGCACGTTTCGTCAACCCGATCACCAAGACGGACTGGGAGGGCACGGGAGTCGAGCCAAACGTGAAGATCGCAGCGGCCGAAGCCCTCACTGCTGCGGAGAAACTGGCAGCGGGAGAGATCAGCAAGGACCGGCTTCACTGAAAGTGCGCTTGGCAAGAGGATCAAGGCTATGGCGGCAGGTGCAAACGACCAAATCACAATGATTCCGGCCGGACTGAGACGCCGCCACATCGCCGCTGTCACGCTCGGCAACGCGCTCGAATTCTACGATTTCATCACCTATGCCTTCTTCGCGATCCAGATCGGTCATGCGTTCTTTCCGGCGCAGAGCGCCTATGGCAGCCTCATGCTGTCGCTGGCGACTTTTGGCGCGGGCTTCATGACCCGGCCGATCGGTGCCATCGTCATCGGCACCTACTCGGACCGGGTGGGGCGCCGGCCGGCGATGATTCTGAGCTTTACGCTCATCGGCAGTTCGATCATCGCGATGGCGCTGATCCCGCCCTACGCCTCCATCGGCATAGCCGCGCCAATATTGGCGGTGCTCGCCCGCATGGTGCAGGGCTTTTCGCTGGGCGGGGAGATCGGCTCCAACACGGCGTTCCTGCTGGAGGCCGCACGCCCCGAAGAGCGTGGCCTCACGGTGTCTTGGCAGCGCGCCAGTCAATTGATGGCATTTACTGCCGGCGGAATGGCCGGAGTCATCCTGACCGCGGTGTTGCCGCATGGCGCACTCGATGCCTATGGCTGGCGCATCGCCTTCTTGCTCGGCGCTGCTATCTTGCCGTTGGGCTTGTGGCTACGTCGAAGCTTGCCGGAAACTCTGCACGCGCCCGAGACCGACACCGCTGTGCCGGTCATCGAACAGACCCGATTGCGCACGGCGCGCAGTTCCCTGCGCGTCATCGTGCTGGGCCTTGTGGTGCTCGCCAGTCTCACTATTGGAGCCTACATTTTCTTGTATATCGTCACGTATGCTCAGAACACCTTGCACATGAGTGCCGCTGCCGGCTTCGTCGCGGAAACCGCCGGCAATCTGCTGGGCATTGTCGCCGTGCTCTATGGCGGTCGGCTGTCGGACCGCATCGGCCGCCGCCCGGTGAACGTCTGGGGCAATCTGGTCTTTCTCTTGCTGATCCTTCCGACATTCTACTGGATCGCCGCGACGCGTTCCGAACCGGTGTTCATCGTCGCCCTGACGATTTTCAATGCGATCGGCAACTTCTACATCGGGTCCGTCTTCGCAGCACTGGCTGAGAGCCTGCCCAAATCGATCCGCGGGAGCGGCTTTGGCACGCTGTATTCCGTTGCCATTGCCGCCTTTGGCGGCACAACCCAACCGGTCGTGACCTGGCTCATTCATTTGACCGGCAGTGCGCTCGCGCCGGCTTGGTATCTGCTGGCTGCAACTGCCGTCGGTCAGGTGGCGTTGATGCTGATCCCGGAAAGTGCGCCCGCGCGGATCGCGCGAATGCGCTTGCCGACCGCGGTTGCAGACTGAGCTGTGGGCAAAGCGGGATCGGCGGGATCGGGTATATTGACCTTTGTCCTCCGCGACAGCGCAGGGTTCGCCCGGCACTCACGGAGGCCAATTTGAGCTAAGGGGAAGCCGATGGCGACATCACTCTACGACCTCAGCGTGCCGACCTTCCTGCAGACAGTGAAGGCCGTCGGGGGTTTCCTCGACCGCGCGGCCAGGCACTGCTCCGAGACCCACGCGGATCCGGACGACTTCGTGCACGCGCGGCTCTTTGACGATATGGCGCCTTTCCATTTCCAGATCGAAGCAGCGTGGCATCATTCAGTGTGGGGGCTGGAGGCCGTGAAGACCGGCGTGTTCACCCCGCCCGCACTGGTCGGACCGGTTCCTTTCGCCGAGCTGCAGGCCATGATCGGCAAGGCGGAAACAGCGCTGGAGGCGTTCACCCCCGACGAGGTCAACAGCTGGGCGGGCAAGGAGCTAGACCTTCAGATCGGCCCGCGAAGGCTAACCTTCACGTCGGAGACCCTCATCCTTTCGTTTTCCCTGCCCAACTTCTATTTCCACGCCGTCACCGCATACGACATCCTACGCACGCGGGGTGTGCCGCTAGGAAAGCGAGATTACGAGGGCCGGCTGCGCACTCGGACTGCCTAGCCCAGTGCACTATAGGACGCTTTCGCGGAAACGACAGCTCCTGGCCGACTTTACCCGCTCCATAGAGCTGCTGCTCCATGGCAGTGCGGCCGAGCACTCCGCCCCGGAGATTTCGCTGTTGGCGAGCGTCCGTTGCGGAGTGTAGCGAGTAGTGTCTAAAATCACGCCATGCGAAAGCGCCCACCTGCTCGACTTAAAACTTGCGCCTTGGCATTGGCCATGATGCTTGCACTATCCGGCCGCTACGCGCCGCATGCCTTTGCAGAAAATTCCTCGCTCAATGACTCACTGCTCGAAAGTCTCGTCGGGACGTGGGTCCTGCGTGGAGATATCGCCGGTAAGCCAGTAACCCATGCCGTCAAGGTGCAGTGGGTGCTGGGCCACGAGTACATACAAATTCACGAGACCTCCCAGTCAAAAACGGCCGCCGGCGCGCCGCAGTACGAAGCAATTGTCTATATCGGTTGGGACCCGGACCTGAAGAAATATGCCTGCCTTTGGCTAGACACTACTGGTGGCGCCGGACTGGCTGGGTGGGCGCTCGGTCATGCGGACGCGAACGCCGGCAAACTCGTATTTCTATTTTCCGACAAGAACGGCGATCCGTCCCTCCAAAACGCCTTCACGTACGACCGTAGAACGAATACTTGGCGTTGGAAGATTGACAATGTGGATAAGGGCCAGCTGCGGCCATTCGCCGATGTCAAACTCACACGACGGTGAGTTATTCGCGCGGTATCGCTTGGTTCTTCTTGCGCCGCCTTAGGAAGCCGATGCCGGCTAAGCCGAGACCGAACAACGAAAGCGTGGCAGGCTCCGGCACGGATGCTGCCGTCAGTCCAAGGCCGTCATACCCCGAGGAACTGCCGTCCGCGAACATCACCACGAGATTTTCGGGGTCGATCAATGCCGAGCTCGGCGCGTTTGTATAGATGAAGTAGATGTCGCTGTAGGTGGCCGTAGTGCACGCCGTGACCGGGCAAGGCTCGGTCTGCACCGCGGGCAGATCCGAAAACGTGATTGAATCACCGTTGGCACTGCGTGCGGCGATTCCCGCTGCGTTTGGGCTACACGTCAGGTTCGTCGGCGAGCAGGCCTCGACGGCGGTCGAGTAGCCGGCAAGACCACTGATCGTCACGCTCGTGACATTCGCCGCCGCTGGGCCGCCAACGAAAAGGCCGAAAGCCACATCCGAAGCGCCATAGGGGTTAATGCCTGTTCCGTTGGCGACCTCCATTATGCCGCCACCGTTAGAGCCGCCAGCGATGAGAAACGCGGTCGTCTCTTCGTCCGCGACGTCCGTCGCGCAGGGCGTTCCGTTGAAGAACCCGCACGCGGCGCCGAACGATGCCCCCTTGGGGCTACCCTCGGATGCGGAGTAGATCGGAATCGCGCCGGTACCACCGGGGGCCAGCGCAAGCGGCGTCGCTCCCGCGCTCGAGATCGTGAGAAGAATTCCCGCCATCGTCGACAGGACCGGATTCCGACCCACGGACACCCAAGCAGATGAGACCGTGCGCATGGTGAACTCCCCTTCTGAGCCGTTGCGTTTTTTTGTAGATTGAGTGGCCGCAATGCTCACGCAGCGCCAATCTGATCTCTCGGCAGTGTTCATGCAATTTTTGTGCCCTGCCGCGGGTTCCCCACACATTCAATGGGTTACAACGCCGACGCGCTCGGTGCATTGCAAACCGTAAAAACGGCCGACAAGAGGATGATCCCAACCCCAACCCGTCAATTCCAACCACAACGCAACTCGGCCATGGTCGAATCAATCTTCTTTCGAAGTTAGCGCTGCGCTTGTTTTCCCTTGACTCGCGGCCCCACCTGTAATAAATTACTTACACGTATCCATTGGAGCTGAACACTGCCGTCTACCGGGGAACGTCTGCTCGCCATGCTGGGAGCGCTGGCCAATCCGCATCGGTTGCGCATCATCGCGCTGCTGAACGCGAAGGGGCGCCAGTACGTGAGTCAGCTTGCGCGCGAGATCGGCATCAGCCGACCCTTGCTGCACCTGCACTTGCAGAAACTGGAGGGCGCCGGCCTGGTCAGCAGCAAGCTCGAGCTGTCCGCGGACGGCAAGGCGTTGAATTACTTCGAAGTGACGCGATTTGCGATCGACATAACGCCAGCCACGATCACCAAAGCCGCCGCCACGCTCCCCGCGCCATCGGCAGAATCAGACTGAAAAGGTCCCGACATGACGGCCATCGACTATCCAGACATGGTTTACGCGGCGCTCCTCGCCATCGTCCTGGTGTTCGGAGCGAAGTACTTCTCGGCGATATTCCAGGCCTGGGCACAGAAGTCCAGTGACAGGCAATACCGCATTCTCGCCGAGAAAGTAACTGCCGTTCAGACGGAAACCCAAGCGGCCATGGCCGGTATCCAGGCGGATCTTTCCAGGATCGCAACCACGCTGGCTGCCGTGGAAAAGATCCTGCAGCAGGTCGAGTGAGCACATCCATCATCGAAACAGGCGGCGAATCATGAACACGATATCGACATTCCGGCTGTACCTCTTGCGGGCGGGTTATCTGGTGCTGGTCATCGGGTTGGGAATGGAGATGTGGCCGGCGATCGTCGGCCAGGTCTACGGGATGAAAATCGATTCCGGCATGGTGACCTGCATGCTATGGGCCCTGTCCGTGTTGTCGATTCTCGGGCTCCGATACCCGCTGCAGATGCTGCCCCTGCTGCTGTTCGAGATCACCTGGAAGGCCGCGTGGCTGCTCACCGTGGCTTTGCCGCACTGGACCAGGGGGCAGTGGAATCAGGATCTCGCGTCCACGACGTTCGCGGTTTCTCTGGTCGTGATTTTCTTGCCGCTCATCCCCTGGCCGTACGTTTTCAGGCATTACGTCACCAAGAGCGGCGACCGTTGGGGCATCATCCCCCTGCCCTCACCCTGAACAGAACCCGATCCAGCCGCCGTCCGTTCGCATCCTCGAGAGTCAGATAATACGCCCCGGGACGGGGCTGCCACAGCCGGTCGTGCACGGCAGAGCCGAGTGGCCGATCGTTCAGCATGAGCCTCATTCCCCGACGCGCCCCGCGGACGGCAATGAGCACTCTCTGATGACCTGCCGGAATATCGGGATCGATGGCGATGATCATGCCATTGGCGGGACTCTGGATACTGGGCCGTGCCGTCGCGGGAACGACCATCACATGCTCGCTCGTCGGCGTCGTACCGCTCAGGTACCACTCGCGGCGAGGCGGCTCGATCGGTGGCAAGAAACTCGTCAGGTGCTCAGTGACGCCGGGTGGCGACGCCGGTTCCTCCGATACGACCCCGCGGTGCAGCGCAGTCATGATGTCATGCCAGATCGGAGCTGCGCCCGAGACGCCGCTTACGTCTCGCATGGAGTCGCCGTCGTAGTTCCCGACCCACACCGCGACGGTGAACTGCCGTGAGAACCCGATGCACCAATTGTCCCGCATGTCTTCGCTCGTGCCGGTCTTCACTGCCGTCCAGAAGTTGGTATCCAGGTGGCTGTCGAGCCCGAAGGTGACGCTGCGCGCCGCTGGATCACCGAGGATGTCACCCACGACGAAGGTGGCATCGGCTGCGAGCAGTCGCCGAGACGTGCTGTGCGCGCCGCCTGGAGTGAGGGTAAGCGGTGACCATTTACCACCGCGAGCGAGCACCCGATAAGCCTGCGCCTGTTGCCATACGGTGACTTCGGCCGACCCGAGCGCCAGCGAGTAGCCATAGTAATTGCCTTCTCGCGTGATCCCCCTGTAGCCGAGCGCGTTCAGCCGATCCCGGAACACCTCCACGCCGACGAGCACCAATGTGCGAACCGCAGGCACGTTGAGCGAGCTCGCCAGCGCCGTGCGCACGGTCACCAGCCCCTTGAAGTCGTGATCGTAGTCCTGGGGGATATACACCCCGCTGGCAGTGTCGAGGCTGAGCGGTGAGTCGGCGAGGAGCGATCCGGCGGTGACATACCGGCGCTCCAAAGCGAGCTCGTAGAGAAATGGCTTCAGCGTCGACCCCGCCTGCCGCTGCGCCTGCACGCCGTCGACCTCGGCGGCGCGAGAGTCCGGCGCCGCCGAGCTGACGTAGGCCAGCACCTCACCGGTCGCGTTGTCGACCACCAGAGCGGCGCCGTCGCGCACGTTGTGATCCGAGAGGGCGCTGATGTGACTGCGCACTATGTCGCGCGTCAAACGTTGGACCCCACCATCGAGACTGGTACGCAGCCGCTGCCCGGGCAGTGTCAGCAACTCGCGGGCAAGCTGCGGCGCGAGAGAATCGCTCGCCATGACCGCGTTGGACTCGAGTATCTCGTGAGCAGCGGCACGTACGGCACCGCAATCGACGGCGGGGCGCAGCTCACGCCCCCGCGCGCACGCGCGAGCGATCACTCTTTGCGGAGCGGCGCCGGGATCGGGCAGCAGCGCTGCGAGTACGACGCTTTCCGGAACCGACAGACCGGACGGCGTCTTGCCGGCGAGCTGGGCTGCCGCGACACCGATCCCCTGAAGCTCCCCCTTGTAACCGAGGAGGTTGAGGTAGGCCTCGAGAATCTGGGGCTTCGTCCACGACCGCTCGAGCGAGAGCGCCACACGCACCTGCTCGAGCTTCTCGAGCCACTCCCCACGGCCCCGGCCCGCTCTGCGCCCGCGCAACAGCGTCGCCAACTGCATCGTGATCGTGCTCGCCCCGCGCCGCTGATGCCGAACCAGCCCATCGCGCACTGCTCCGGCGACGCTCCGCCAGTCAACCCCGTGGTGACTCAGGAAGTGGCGATCCTCGCCCTCGACGATCGCGATCACGAGCGCAGGCGATACGTCGCCGAGCGGCACCCACGCCAACCGGCGCACGTCATAGCGGATGCGTCTCGAGCCGATCACTGCACCGTGACGATCCAGCAGCCACGCATCCGAGGGCACGTAGGCTGCCCGGACTGCGACAAAACTCGGCACTCGCGCGGGCCAGAACAGCGTGAATGAGAGTGTCCCGAGGACCACAGCAGCAACCGCATAGAGAGTCGCAGTCACCGCTCGAGCGGCAATGCGGCGGCGGCTCGACGGCGCCTCGGCGCTCATCTGACCGCGCCCCCCGGCTGCACCGTCACGGGGGCATTCGGCAGCTCGCCGAACATCTCCGGCGCATACATCGCCTCCACGCGGGTAGTCGGCAGTTGGAACGTGCCGGGGTTATCGAAGCGCACGGTGTATTCGACGCTCCAGTGACCCTTGGGAACGAGCTCGTAATAGGCGCGATAGCCGTCGAAACGCCGCTCCTCGTAGGCCAGCCACGCCCAGCCGCCGCGCCGCTCCGCGCGCATGAGCAGCTGCGACTGACCTCCGATCCCGCTGCCCAAAATCGTAGCTCCGGCCGGAATCGGATCGTCGACCACGACCCAGGTCATATCCGACTGCGCCTCGAGCTCGAGATGCACTCGCGCGACATCGCCGCGCGTCCACACCCCGGGCCGGCTCTGCTCGATCGGGGTAACGGTGCGGGTGATCCTGAACCCGCTCGATAGTGGCTGGTGCAGCGGGATCGCCGCCATCGCCCGCACCATCGCCCACGGCGCTCCAGTGCCCTGGTGCCGGATATCGAGAATCCCCCTGCCCTCCTGCCAGGGGAGATCAGTCGTGGCCGCATGCTGCCGGCGTGGCCAGGTCACGGCCTGCTGTTCGCCGCCGTAGTGCACGAGAGTTGCACCGGCGACAGGTGTCGACTCGAACTGTGCCGAGAATTTCTTCATGGCGAGCACACCCCATGCGTTGGCGACCGTCGTGTTCCAGTGCCCATGCAGCTGCCGGCCGAGGGCGCCGCGCACCAGTCGCGGCATGTCATCACGCCACCCGGGCCGATCGAGCGCCGCGAGTACCATTCGATTCGCGTTGGAATCCTCGGAGATCATGAGCCACCAGAGCGCATCGCTGCGCTCGGTCGAGAAGCCCATGGTGGTCCCCTGGAAGTTGAGCCGCGCCCGCAGGATCCCGAACGCTTGAGTCAGCTTTTCGTCGGCCTGCGGCACGTCCGGCGTGCGCTCGAGAATGCCGATCCAGTCGAGGAGCGCCGAGGTCGGCATGAGATTGGGCTCCAGCGTAATGCTGTCGAGCATGTCTGGCGTCGCGAGCCCATAGCGCGCGAGCGCGTCGATCGCCTGCAGCTTGCGGATCGACAGGTCCGCCGTGGGCAGCGCCGAGTCGCGGACGATCCGACCCTCCACGAAGCCGGTCAGCGCCTGCAGCATGCGGCTGCTGTCATCGGACTCGATCGGCCAGCCCGCTTCCGCCGCGATCGCGAGCACGTAGGCGGTCAGTCCATCGTCGCCCTCGAGCTCGTCGCTCGGGAAATACTTGAGCAGCCCGTCCTCGTCCATATAGGCGGGCAATATCGCCATGATGGCGTCCCACTCGGGGCGGGACTGGAGCGCGATGGCCCGCGAAACGCGCTGCTCGAGACAGGTGTAGGGGTAATAGCTCATGTATTCGCGAACCCCCTCGAGGCTCCCCGCAAGCCGCGGCTGCAGCGTGATCTCGAGTCCGCCGCGGCCGGCGATCGCATCGTACGGACGCTGTACCGGGATGGTCAGGGGAGCGGTGAGTTGCGCGATCGTGGCCTGGTAAGTCCGCACCGGATATGCCGGAATCGCAGTCTCGCTGACCTTGAGGTGGTCATAGCCCGAGCCCCGGGTCTCGCGCACGGTGACGTCCCAGTCAATCCGGCCCGCACCGAGAGGCGCCGCCGCGGGCCATGTCAGATCGCGGGCCTGACCCGCGGCAAGCCGAACGGCCTGCGGCTGGCCGCTCCCGACAGCGGCACTGCTGACAGCCTCGACGCTCGCATCGATCGCATGATCGGTCGTGTTGCGAACCGTGAACGTCGCGGCATAGTGGTCTCCCTCGCGAACCAGCGGAGGCAACCCCGAGGTGAGAATCAGGTCCTGGGTCGTGTGAATCGTCGCACTGCCCGTGCCATAGAGCTGTACGCCATCGTCCGCCACCGCGACGATGCGGAACGCCGACAGCGAGTCATTCAGCGGGATCGTGACGCTGGCATCGCCCTGCGCATCGAGCGGAATGCGGGGCTGCCAGGAGAGCAGGCTGTCGAAAAGCTCGCGGGCTCGGCCCAAAGAGCGGGCGCGGCCGCCGCCGCCCCCGACGGGCACGGCCTTACGGCCGTAATGCCGCTTGCCCACCACCTGCATCTGTGCCGTCGAGGTCCACACTTCGAGGCCCCGCTCACCCATCATCGCCTGCAGCAGCTCCCAGCTCTCATTCGACGAAAGATCGAGCAGCGCCTCGTCGACCGCCGCGACGGCGACCTCAGCTCCCACCGGCAGCGGCTCGCCATCCGCGCGAGCAACGTGTATGCGTACCGCTACTCTGTCGCGGACCTTGTAGATGCTGCGGGTCGGCTGCACCTGCACATCGAGCCGGTGTGGCTGCCAGCCGACTCTGATCTGCGCAATACCGAGCCGATACGCAGGCTTCGTCAGGTCAACCAGCGCGGTGACCTCCTCCGTCTGCGCCTTCGCGATCGCGGGCTCGGCGTGCGCTACCGGGCCGCGCACCGCCAACACGGAGACGAAAACATTGGGCGCATCCGCCGGCTCGATCGGTACCTCGACGATGGGGTCCTTGCCCCGCAACTGCCTCACGAAACTCCGCATCACCCCTTCCCGCTCCACGGTCACGAGCGCTGTCGCCTCGCGAAATGGCATGCGCACCTGAAAGCGGGCGATGTCGCCGGCCTGGTATTCCTTCTTCTCCGGCAGGACATCCATGCGGTCGCCGCTGGTGCCGCCGAACCACCAGCCGTCGCCGTCGAAGACCCACATCGAGGTCGTCGCTCCGGTTGAATTGCCTTCAGGATCGCGCGTCTCGGCGCGCACGATGATCTCGCCCGACCCACCGGGTGCGACGTCGCAGAGCAGCAGCCCCTGTGCGTTGGTCCTACCTTGGCAGGTAGGCGCCAGCCGCTTCGTATCGGTGCTCGTCTCGTAGGCGTAGAAGCCGCCGAGCAGGCGCTTCCTATAGGAGTAAGCGTTGGACTGATAGAGCGAGACGACGACGGGCTGCCCCGGCTGCGGCTTGCCGTCGAGGCCGAGTGCCACCACCCGGAAACGCAGCTGACCCGGGCTGCCGATCCAACTCTCAGGACGGATGCCGAGGCTGATCGAAGCGGGGAGCAACCTCACATATCCGGCCGTGGTCATGAGCTCACCATCGGCATCGGCATATTCGAGCTCCGCGGTCAGGCGCGACGGCTCATGGATCGCCGGCAGTTGCGACAGCAGCAGCCGCGCGGAGCCGGAATCATCCAATGTCAGTGGAATGGTGCTGGTCCGCGCCGTCTGCGCACCCGACTGGCCCGACTGGCCAGGGTCGAAGTCGAAATCGGCAGGCCCCTGCCCGAGGGCCGTGATTCCCTCCGCGACCGGCTTGCCGCCGAATATGTAGTCCGAGTAACCCGCAAACTGCATCGGCTCGGGCTCGATGAGCGTTCGCACCTTGACCGGCAAGCCCGCGGCGCCGCCACCGGAGAGATAGGCGACGTGAAGGTCCAGCGGAACCTCACGCGGTGCGACCAGCGGCTGCGCCGGAGCCACGACACTGCCGCGCATCGATGGCAGACGGAACTGCTCGACCTTGAGATCCGCGCTCTCTTGGTCGTCGATCAGGACGGCATAGTCTCCCAGCTTTGCCTCGGCGGGGATCTTCCACTGCGAGGTGGCGATTCCACTGCGGTCGAACACCGCCTCCCAGGTGTATTGCTGACCGCTGCCCAGGTGCCGGATCGTGATCCGGTGCGATCCCGCCGCGCCGGGCTGAATGGCCAGGCCGCCCGATACGTGGCGGCGAAGGAAGTGCTGCATCGAGACGGTCTCGCCCGCGCGAAACAGAGTCCGGTCGAGCACGGTGTGATAGATGTTGGCCGTATATCCGCTGCCCACCGGCACGCCGAACTCATACGGGCCGATACCCTGGTTCCAGGTCGATTCCGTGAAGGTGAAGTCCTGTCCCGACTTGGCGAGCACGAGAAGCGGAGGCTTCCACCCGCAGCCAAAGCCGGGGGGCTCACCCAACGACGCCGCCACTGTCGCGATGCCATCGGCGCCGGTGCGGCCCTGCCAGCGCACCTCGCCGCTACAGAAATCGCTGATTGCAACCGCGGCGCTGGCAACCGGCCGCCCCGTGCTGAGCCGTGTGACCCAGACAAGCGAGCTCTCACGCCCCCAGAGAAAGTGCACGGCAAGGTCGGTGACCAGTGCGGCAGTGGCAACGTAACGTGTCTGGCCGGCGCCGAGCGTCGCGGCGCCGAGCTCCCGGCTCGCCAGTTCCACGACATAGAAGCCCGGCTGGCCGAGCGGAATGCCGATTACCTCCTCTGGCCGCTCATTGCCTGGCTTGGTGATCGTAAAGCCCGTGGTCGTGTCGCCGGCTCCAAACACCGACACCATGCCGGTGGTGTCGCGCCAGACTCGGCGGCGGCTCATCCCCTCGGCCGCGGCGAACTCCTGGTCCGCGAGCTTCTGCTTCAGCCCCCTGGGATTGTCCTCCTCCTCGGCCGGCACCCATTCGCCCGTGGGCCGGGCAGCCTCCTCGACCCGCCGCAGCCAGGTCACGATCGTACCGGCATCTGCATCGACCCGAAGGATCTTCCCGGGCAGTCGTATCTGCTGCGCGTTGAGTACGGGTTCGACATCACGCAAAGTCACCGGCAAAACTCCCCCCTCGCGTGCTTCGAGAATGCCAAAAGTGCCGGAGAACATGGCCAGCGGCGGGTCGGCATCGATGCGCACCCAGAGAGGGAAACGCGCGGCATTCTCGAGCTTTCGTCCCGAGTCATCGACGAGGCCGGCCGGCAGAATTACCGTGACTACCGTCAACTCCGGCAACGGCGACGGGAAGGTCACTTCCTCCAACGTCGGGATTTGCGGGTTACCCGCGGCGGTCGGCATCAGCAGCTTCCCGTCCGCAGTTCTGATGCGGATGCCCAACGCCAACGCGCGCGGCACCGGCGCGGTGAACGTGACTGCAACAGGTTGTACCGGAACACACCCCGCCCGCGGGTTGGTACGAGTGCATTCCACCTGCGCGATGAATGCAGGGCGCACGCGAAAGGCAAGTTGCTGACCCGCGCGCGTCGCGATGCCCGACAGCGAAGTGACGCCGGCGCCCCAGCGCAGCAGCACCCGCGTGCCCGGCGGCAATCGGCGCTTGCATTGCACTACGGTGAGCAGCGCTTCCCGTTGCTCCATCGCTCGATTCCGCGCGCGGAGGTGCGACACGAAGCCGTTCTTCCAGAGAAGCCACAGGTAGTCATAGCCGAGAGCGCGGCGCTCCGCGAGGATCTGCTGCCGCTCCGCGCCGACGAGCACACGCACGGGAACTCGCTCCGCAAGACCGTCCACTGCGCAATAGGCGTGCGCCTCGATCGAGGCTCGTCTCGCCTGCGCGTCGAGGCGCAGAAGAAACACCTGCTCCTCATCGATCTCCGCCCAGCCATCGCGCGGCAGCGACCCCACGATCGCCGGGCCGCCCGTCTCGAAGCGAAAGCTCCTGGGGCCCGCCACCGGCATGCCGCTCGAGGACGTCAGCCCGGGCTTCAGCGTGAAGCGACAGCGCATGCCGGCATCGAGATCGGCATCGAAATCGAACACCCAATCCCGCGTGTCAGCCCACCGACCCTGGCCGCGCGCCGGACAACTCACCGTGAATGGGTCGGCGAGGCGCGGATCGCCGAGCGCGACCATCGAGCCGCTGAAGCGGGCCGTGACCTGCCGCACCTCACGCACGTACCCCTGCGGCGAGAACGATTCCACGCGCACCGCCGCGTCCGGCGTGGGCGAATTGCCGGCCGCAACCGCACCCGGAGCCGAAGGAAACACAATGACGAGAGCTGCGAGCGCCGCGAGGCAGCGCACACGAGCGAGGGGATTTCGCATGTTTCCTCCGCACCTACCAGGCCGGTGACACTACTTCACGCGGGGATTCTGGCGAGTGCGCAGCAGGAAAATGGCGAATTCTGGCGGTGCGCTCGAATCGCCGGCGGCAGCTCAGGTGAAATCGGTCGCCTCGGCGGTAACGATGCTGTTCTTGCCTGTCGACTTGGCGCGCTTCAGAGCTGCGCGGCAGCCCTTGAGCAGCGCCTCGAGCGGCATGTCGCGCTCCGGTACGAGGCTTGCCACGCCGGCGCTGATCGTGACATAGCGCCCTGAGCCGTTGCGGGGATGATGAATCAGGAGGTCCCGTACGCGCTGCGCGACGACTTGCGCGTACTGTGGCGCCTTCTGCGCCGCATCCCCCTGGGTGAGCGCCGCGAGCGCGCCTCCCTCCCAGCGACCGACGAGATCGCCGCCACGCCGGTACGATGCGCCGACGACGCGCGCGACACGCCGGATGCATGCATCGCCGGCGCTCTTGTCGAAAGTATCGTTGTAGGTGGCGAGATCGTCGATGTCGAAGATCGTCAGCGCGATCTCGTGCGAGTCGCGCTGCGCGAGCAGCCAATCACGCAGCAGCAGCTCTTCGAAATAAGCTCGGGAGTGCAGCCCCGTCAGCCGGTCCTCCCGCAGCCAGGAAGGCAGGCCTTGGGTGTTTTTATCGTCCCCTTTGAGTCTCTCGCTGGCGTCGCGGTAGTAGGCGACGAAATGAGTCAGCTCACCGGAAGGGTTGCGAACCGGCTGCAGCACCACCTCGTTCCAGAAGAGCGAGCCGTCCGGACGATAGTTGCGCATCAGCACGCGCGCGGCCTCGCCCCGCTCCACCGCCTCGCGCAGGCGCTGGCGCCCATCCTGATCGCGATCGCCGCCCTGGAGGATGCGCAGGTTCTTGCCCAACAGGGCCTCGAGGGCGTAGCCGCTCATGGCAGTGAATGCGCGGTTGGCGTAGATGACCGGATAGTCGGCAGCCACGGCGTCGCAAACCACGACGCCCTCGGGGGAGCTGTCGAGGACCTTGCGCCAGGCGTCGGCCGACCAGTTGTTCATTCTCTTCCGCTCGTCATCGTCCCGAATCCAGTTTAAGCGCAGGAGCCGCGGCACAACGCTGCAGCCACTCCTGTGCTCTCGGCCACTCCGGGCGATTCTTGAGGTCCTCAGGGCTCGAGCCGCCGCGCCCATGGAGTCTTACGAGACGCAGGCGTGAGGCCGGTTCGGGCTCCACCCGCAGGCGATCCAGCAACTCGAGCACCGCGGTGCGCTGATTGCACACCGGCAACATGTCGCAACCCGCCGACAGTGCCCGGGTAGCCCGGGTCACAACGTCTCCGAAGGCAGCCGCAGCCCCTCCCATCGACAGATCGTCGGTGAACACTACCCCCTGGAAACGCATCTCTCCGCGTAATACGTCGCGAATCCAGCGCGCCGACAGGCTGGAGGGGGCGTCGTCCACCGCAGGAAAGAGGATGTGGGCCACCATGACGGCCGGCAGGCCGTTGGCGATCAGCCGGCGGTAGGGAGCCAGGTCACCCGTCATGTCAGCCAGCTCCCGCCTGTCGACAGGCAGCGTCAGATGGGAGTCGGCGACGACCGCTCCATGGCCGGGATAGTGCTTCGCGGTGGCGGCCATCCCGGCATCCCGCATGCCGTGCGCATAGGCCGTCGCCAGCGCACCCACCGCGTCCGGATTGCTATGGAATGCGCGATCTGTGATGAAACTCACCCCGTAGTCGATGTCGACACAGGGGGCGAACGACAGATCGACCCCATGCGCGCGCAACTCCGCGGCCATGAGCCAGCCCATGCTCCGGGCCAACTCGAGCCCGGCGCGGGCATTGGAGTCGTACTCATGGCCGATCCGCCGCGGCGCCGGCAGGGCGGAGAAGCCGGCGCGGAAACGCTGCACCCGCCCCCCCTCGTGATCGACCGCCACGATGGGCGGCGGGCTCCGGGCGGCATGGATGTCCGCCACCAACCCCGAGAGCTGCTCGGGATCGGTGTAGTTGCGTGTGAAGAGGATCACACCGCCCACGAGGGGGTGGCGGAGCATCTCCCGCTCCTCGCCTGTGATGGAGGTACCCTCCAGATCGATCATGAGGGGCCCGAGGGTCATGGCCGCCCGAGGAGCGCCATCGATTCGACGTGCGCGGTGTGGGGGAACATGTCGACGACTCCGGCTGATTCGAGGATGAAACCGTGCTCGTGTACCAGGACCGCGAGATCTCTCGCCAGACTGCCCGGATGGCACGAGACGTACAACACGCGCTCGGGGGCGAACCTGGCAATGGCGGCGAGCATCTCGGGCGCGGCACCGACCCGCGGCGGATCGAGGAGAACGTGGGTGTACGGCCCACGCAGCCACCCTGTTGGCAGCTCCGCAGGCTTGGACAGGTCACCGACGTGGAATTCCACGTTGGAAATCCCGTTCCGGCGTGCGTTATTACGCGCCCGGTCGACCAGACCGGACTCGCCCTCTACTGCCACGACGTAGCCGGCGGACCTGGCGAGCGCCAACGTGAAGTTGCCGAGACCGCAGTACAGGTCGAGCACCCGCGACTGCGGGTCTGGCCGCAAGAGCTCCAACGCACGCGCAACCAGCGCCTGATTCACCGCGCCGTTCACCTGAACGAAGTCGGTCGGCGCGAACTCGAGCGTGAGATCGAATGCCGGCAGCGCGTAGTTGAGCGACACCGCGCCCGCCGCCCGAAGGGCCGGGTCAGCCGTTGATTCAGCGACCGCCAACTCCTCGACGGAGTCCAGGCCGCCGCTCTGCAGAAAGAGCCGCACCGCATGGCGCGCGGCAAAGTCGCGCAACTTCTCCCGGTCCCGCTCGGTTGGTGTCTGCAGCACGCGCAGCACCAACGCCGTGGCGTTGTCCGCCACCGCCACCTCGATCTGCGGTACCTGCTGGCGTATATCGAGCTCCCCCAGAAGCTCTGCCAGCGGTTGCACCAACGTGCCCACGGGCGCCGCCAGCACTTCGCAGTGCGTCACATCAGCGACGTAGGGCGCCAGACGCTCGCGAAATCCGACGACCACCTTCCCCTTCTTCGGCACGTACTTCGCTCCCAGCCGCGCGCGCCTGCGGTAACCCCACACCGGCCCGCGCAACGGCGGCAGCCAGGCCCGGGCCTCCACGCGGGCGACGCGCGCCAGGTTGTCCCGCAGCTCTGTCTCCTTCAGGCTCAACTGCGCTTCCGGCGCAAGATGCTGCAGAGCACACCCGCCGCAGACCCCAAAATGCGCGCAGCGTGGCGTCACCCGCTCAGCCGCCGGGCGCAGTACCTCCAACAGCCTGCCGTCATCGTGCTGCCGATGCTTGCGTGTGCGCTCGAAGCTCACGGTCTCGCCGGGGAGCGCGCCTGCCACGAAGACCGTCTTGCCGGCGCGAACAATCCCTTCGCCTGCGTGCGTCAGGCCCACGACATCCCCCGTCTCCCGCTCGCCGCGCCCGGCGACGGCCCGCACGACCGCGCCATCGCTCAAGCGCCACCTTCCCAGACGCGCAGGAATTCCGCGAAGTGCGGCTCCTTCCCCGCGCGCAGCAGCGCCTTCGCCCGCTCCACCTCCTCCGCGTACCGCTCCCGCGTCAGCCGGCCCCGCAGCAGCTCGAAGCGCAGATACACGAGATAGGTGTTGAGCACGTCCGTCTCGCAGTACCGCCTGATACCGACGAGATTGCCCTCCAGGTAGGCATCCCAGACCTGCGCGCCCGAGAAGCCGAGCTTGCCCGGCAGGCCCAGCAGGCAAGCCACGTTCGCCAGCGATACCCGGCCCCGCACCTGGAAGCCCGAGAGCACGTCCATCAGGTCGATGTGCCGCCAATGAAAGCGACTCAGGTAATTGTTGTGACGGAACGCCTGATCGCCGTCGCCCGTCTCCCAGTATTGCGGCGCCTGCACGCCCGCGAGCAGCCCGCGATAGTTGAGTACGGGCAGGTCGAACCCGGCCCCATTCCATGACACCAGATCCGGCGAGAACTTCTCGACGCCGTCGAAGAAGCGCTCGATGAGCTCCGCTTCCGACGAGCTCACATCCCCGAGGCTCCACACCTTGAGCCCGTCGCGGCTGCGCAGCACACAGGAGATCGCGACCACGCGGTGCTGCTCCAGCGGCAGGAACTCGCCGCCCGAACCCTGCCGCCGCAACGCGAACATCGCCTTGGCGACTTCCGCATCCGGCAACCCCTCGAGCCCATACAACCGCCGCCCCAGCGCCACATCCGGCACGGTCTCAATATCAAACACCAGACAGTTCATGAGCACCTGCTGACTCGTCACCGCGACTCGGCTTTCATGAGCACGGCCACCGCCACGACAAGCCCGGCCTCATCGGTCAGCGTCACGTGTCCCTCGCCGACTCCCAAGCCCCTGCGTACCCTCTCCCCCCGCTCCGAGAACACCACCTCCGGCTTCCCCCAGGCGTTCTGCACCACTCCGACATCCCTGATCCAAACCCCGTGCGCAAATCCCGTCCCCATCGCCTTGACGATGGCCTCCTTCGCCGCGAAGCGCATCGCGATGAACCGCTCCCGCCGCTGTGTCCGGGCAAGCTGCGCCCGCTCCTCCGGCATCAGCAGGCGCTCGATGAAATGCTCCCCGAAGCGTTCCAGGGTCGCCCCGATCCGCTTCACCTCGAGGACATCGACCCCGATTCCGAAAATCATGCGCGCGCAGCCGTCATCAGCGTCTTCATGTCCCGCACCGCCGCCGCCAGTCCGTCGAACAGCGCCCGCGAGATGATCGCGTGCCCGATGTTGAGCTCGACGATCTCGCGGATCGCCGCCACCGGCTGCACGTTGTGGTAATTCAACCCATGTCCCGCATGCACCTCGAGTCCCAGCCCCGCTCCCAGCCGCGCACACCTGAGCAGCCGCTCGAGCTCGGTCGCCTTCGCCGCCCCCGTGGCCTCGGCATAAGCCCCGGTATGCAACTCGATGGCCGGTGCGCCGCTCCGCACCGCCGCCTCCACCTGCCGCGGCTCCGGATCGATGAACAGCGACACTCTGACTCCCTGCCCCACGAGCCTGCCGGTCGCCTCCTTCATCCGCGCCTCCTGCCCCGCCACATCCAGCCCTCCCTCGGTAGTCACCTCCTGCCGCTTCTCCGGCACGAAGCAACAATCCTCAGGCCGCACCTCCGCCGCGATCCGCAACATCTCATCCGTCACGGCCATCTCGAGATTCATGCGGGTCTGCAACAAACCCTTCAGCGTCCTGACATCGGAGTCCTGAATGTGGCGGCGATCCTCCCGCAAGTGCAGCGTGATGCTGGCCGCCCCGGCCATCTCCGCGGTCAACGCCGCCTGTATCGGATCCGGCTCCCGCCCCCGCCGCGCCTGCCGCAAGGTGGCCACATGATCGATATTGACGCCGAGTGCGATGTACGAATTAGCCAAGCCGCGTACTCCAGTGATACGGTGCAATTCGGGCAAATCGTGATTGTTGCGTACCGGCGCTAAGTACGCGACCCCCCGCGTGATCTCACCGCCCGCGCCACCCTGCGCGTCGCCAGCTCCTTGCCCTCGAGCCGCTCCGCCAGGGCGGCCTTGAGCACCCGGCGCGCATCCTCGAGCTCCCGCCTCTCCCGCAGCTCCTCTCGGGCCAGCGCGAAAAGCGAGCTCCCGGCGACCGCGTCCGCATCCCCTTCCCTGGCCGGAATCAGCCCCTCGGAGGCCTGAAACCGGTAAAACCCTGTCGCCGCGATATCTCTCCGCGTCCGCGCCTCCGAACTGAGGTCCAGCCCATACCCCACTGCTTCCAGCAGCCGCTTCTCGAACACTCGCAGAACCGCCTCGAGCCCTCCCGCGCGCAGCCCTGCGAGCGCCCGCCGGTAATCCTCGAATACCTCGGGCACCGGATCATGCCGCGCTGTCAGCTTCAGCAACAGCTCATTGAGGTAGAACCCCGACATCAGGCTGTCCGCGGGCAGAGGCGGCGCGGTCTCAGCGCTCTCCGCCGCCGTGAGCTGTCCGGCCTCCCCACCCAAGTGAAACGACAGCAGCAGCAGGTCGAACGGCTGCAGCACCCCGCCGAACCGCGGCTTCGGGCCCCGTACGCCCCGCGCAAACAGGGTCAGCCGCCCGTGCTCGCGCACCAGCACTTCGAGGATCCGGCTGGTATCGCGGTAAGGCTGGTGGTGCAGGATGTACCCCGGCGCCAGCAGAACGCGGCGGGGATGCGCCGTCATCTCTTGTTACTCCAGGCCCAACTCCCGCAGCGCCCGGGCGTTGTCCGCCCAGTTCTCCCGCACTTTCACCCAGAGGTTGATGTGCAGCCGCTTGCCGAGCAGCCCGTTCAGCGCCAGCCGCGCCGAGGTGCCGACGCGTTTCAACCGCTCCCCCTTGGCACCGATGACGATGGGCTTCTGGCCCTCGCGATCCACCCAGATGGCCGCATCCACCATGAGCTGCCCGTCCTCCTCGGCCAGCTTCTCCACTTCCACCGCGACCCCGTACGGCACCTCCTGATTGAGCTCCAGGGTCAGCTTCTCGCGAATCATCTCCGCGATGCGAAACTGAATGCCGCGGTCGGTGAGCTCACCGTCGGGAAAGAGCGGCGCCGAGACCGGCAAGTGAGCCGCGATCGCATTGCGCAGGTCATCGAGATTCTTCTGCTTGAGCGCCGAGACCGGCACCAGCGCCAGGAATGCGTGGCGGCGATCGAGCTCCGCCAGATAGGGCAGCAGCCGCTCGCGCGGCTTGGCACGGTCCACCTTGTTGATCGCAACCAACACCGGCCTGCCTGAGCGCGCGATGCGGTTCAGCACCAGCTCGTCTTCCGCATTCCAGACGAGCGCCTCCACCACGAATACCACGAGGTCGGCATCCTCGAGAGCCGCGGCCGCCGTCCGGTTCATCGCCTTGTTGAGCGCGCGCTTCGCCTGACTGTGGAGTCCCGGCGTATCGACGAACGCAATCTGGGCGTTCGGCAGCTGCACCAGCCCGACGATCCGATGCCGCGTCGTCTGCGGCCGGGGAGTGACGATGCTCAACTTCTGCCCAACGAGCACGTTGAGCAACGTCGACTTGCCGACATTCGGGCGTCCCACGAGCGCCGCGAAGCCGCAGCGAAATTCGGTGGCAGGCTCAGTCACTGCGAGGCTCTTGTGTCGCGTCCATGGCCGACAGTATGCGCTCGGCGGCCTCCTGCTCGGCACGCCGGCGGCTCGAGCCGCAACCCTCGGCCGAAAGCCGCTGCCCCGGCACCTCGCAGGTCACGTGGAAGGTCTGCGCGTGGGCCTGCCCCTCGACCCGCTCCACCCGGTACTTGGGCAGGGTGAGCCCCCGGGACTGCAAGTATTCCTGCAGCCGCGTCTTCGCATCCTTGAGCTCGTGCGGGGCGGGAAGCGCCGCAATCCGTGGCTCAATGAGGCGCGCTATGACCTTCTCCGCGACCATAAGGCCGCCGTCGAGGTACAGTGCCCCGCATACCGCCTCGAACGCGTCCGCGAGAATGGACCGGCGGCGAAAGCCGCCCGTCTTGAGCTCACCCGAGCCGAGCTGCAACGCTTCCCCCAGCTTGAGCGATGCGGCCACTTCCGCCAGCGGATCCCCGCTCACGACCCGTGCCCGCAACCGGCTCAGATCCCCCTCGCTGGCCTGGGGAAACGCGGCATAGAGGTGATGCGCGACGACGAGGTTGAGCACCGCATCGCCGAGAAACTCCAGGCGCTCGTTATTGGGCCCGGGGGCGCTGCGATGCGTGAAAGCGGCGCGAAAGAGACCGGCGTCGTGCGGTTCGTAGCCGAGCTCGGCGCGTACCCAGCCGAGCGGCCAGTCGGGCCTGCTATCCACCGCCCACGGTGACCGTCTTGTCGAACTGCAGCTGCAGACTGACGTGCGAAAAGAGCGGCGCCTGGTCGTAGTAAGCGGCCTCGATCGTCCAGCCCTGGCCAGCGCGGGTGATGTTGATGTCCTTGACGGCCGGATAGTCCACGCTTTCGACGTCGAAGTGCTTCTGCAGGGCCGAGCGGATGGCGTCCGGCGATGCGCCGCCCCCCGCAAACTCGCCCTGCATCGCGCTCAGCGAGCGCGCGACGGACATGTAATTCATCATGACCGGCGTCACCCGCATGGCGACATAGATGAGAATCGCGAACGGGGTGAGGAGTATCAGCCACCCGATCGCCGTTACGCCACGTTGCCGTGCAAACATTGCTGAACCCCCGCTACTCGATTTTCTTGCCGATCCGGCTCCAGCTGGGCCCGCCCGAGCGCTCCGGGTCCCAATTGAACCATATGTAGGTCGCCTTGCCGACCAGATTCGCATCGGGAGTGAAGCCCCAGACACGCCCGTCGTCGCTGTTGTCGCGATTGTCACCGATCATGAGGTAATTCCCGGTCGGCACCACTTTCGTCACCACCTCGGGCTCGTCGAGTGCCTGCGCGCCGGGCGGCGGCGAACCGCCGCAGACGTAGCCGCGTGCGTCGCTGCGCTGGCAGCCTGGCAATGGATACGGGGTGACCTGCAGCGGCACGGGGCAGAGCAGCACCTGATGTGCATGGGCGCCCAGGTGCTCCACGGCGAGCTGCATGTTGATATAGCAGCCGTCGCTGTAGTTGCTCGTAACGTTGAACGGTATCGTCTCGTCATTGATGATGAGCCGGTCGTCGCGTACCGTCACATGATCGCCCGGGAGGCCGACCGCGCGCTTGATGTAGTTCTCAGAAGGGTCGAGCGGATAGCGAAAAACCACCACGTCCCCCCGCTTCGGGCCGCCCGTGTCCAGGATCTTGGTGTTGGTGACCGGGAGTCTCAGGCCGTAGGAGAATTTTTCGACCAGGATGAAATCCCCGTCGAGCAGCGTCGGCATCATGGAGTCGGAGGGGATGCGGAACGGCTCGAACACGAATGCGCGCAGCAGCAGCACTGCCACGGCCACGGGAAAGAAGCTGCGCGCGTAATCCACCGTCCCGGGCTCCGGGATAGCTGACGGGTCCTTGCCCGCCGCCTTGGCCGCGCCGCGTCGCCACCGGCGCAGCAGCCAGGCATCCGCCGCCCACACGACCCCGGTCACCGCCGATATCGCGACCAGCACGGCGCTGAAATCCAGCTCCTCGGAGACCAGGAGGCGCACCACCGCCGCGCCAATGAGGATCGGCAGTGCGTGGTAGGCAAGGGACATCAGCGAGGAATCGGCCACGGGCTCCGGCGCCGCGGCGATCTGCCGCCGCGGCCGCAGGAACCAGTCGTCGAGAACACAGAGGAGCCCGACCGGCAACGCGAGCCACGCGAGCACCAGGATGATCTGCATCAGCATGGGAGGCATCGCGCCGGCGCCTACTTGCCGACCTTCAGGACGGCGAGAAACGCCTCCTGGGGAATCTCGACCCGGCCCACCTGTTTCATACGCTTCTTGCCTTCTTTCTGCTTCTCTAGGAGTTTGCGCTTACGGCTGACGTCGCCGCCGTAGCATTTGGCCAGCACGTTCTTGCGCAGCGCCTTCACCGTGGCGCGCGCGATCACCGCGCTGCCGATTGCCGCCTGCACGGCGACCTCGAACATCTGCCGCGGGATGAGCTCGTGCATCTTGTCGACGAGCTCGCGACCCCGTTGATAGGAGTTCTCCTTGTGCACGATGATGGAGAGCGCATCGACCCGCTCGGCGTTGATGAGAATGTCGAGCTTGACGAGCGGCGCCGCTTCGAAATGCGAGAACTCGTAGTCGAAGGAGGCGTAGCCGCGGCTCACCGACTTCAGCCGATCGAAGAAATCGAGCACCACCTCGGCGAGCGGCAGCTCGTATTGCAACGACACCTGGCTGCCCAGGTACTGCATCTTCTTCTGCGTGCCACGCTTGTCGTTGCAGAGCTTCAACACCGCCCCGACGTGATCGGGCGGCAGGAGGATGCTCGCGATGATGATGGGCTCGCGGATCTCCTCGATCTCGTTGGAGGGTGGGAGCTTCGCCGGGTTGTCGACGAACTCCACGGCCCCATCGGTGCGGACCACCTCATAGACCACCGTCGGCGCGCTCGTCACGAGGTCGAGCTGGTACTCCCGCTCCAGGCGCTCCTGGACGATGTCCATGTGCAGAAGGCCCAGGAACCCGCAGCGGAAGCCGAACCCCAGCGCGCCGGAGACCTCCGGCTCGTAGTGAAGCGCCGAGTCGTTGAGCTTCAACTTCGCGAGCGCGTCGCGAAAGCTCTCGTAATCCTCGGAGTTGATGGGAAAGAGTCCGGCGAACACTCGCGGCTTGATCTGGCGGAAGCCCGGCAGCGGCGCCGCCGCCGGCCGGCCATCGAGCGTGATGGTATCGCCCACCGGGGCGCCGTCGATCTCCCTGATGCCGGCGACGATGAAACCGACATCACCGGTCGACAGCATCTTCTCCACGATCGGCTTCGGCGTGAAGCGGCCGAGACGGTCCACCGTGTGGCTGCGCCCGGTCGATACGACGCGGATCTTCTCACCGGTCTTGACGCTCCCGTTGACGACGCGCACGAGGGAGACCACGCCGACATAGTTGTCGAACCAGGAGTCGATAATGAGCGCCTGCAGCGGCGCCTCGCTATCCCCCTTCGGCGCCGGGATGCGGCGGATCAGCTCTTCGAGCAGGTCCGGAACGCCCTCACCCGTCTTGGCGCTCACCCGCAAGGCGTCGTCGGCCGCGATGCCGATGATCTCCTCGATCTCGCGCACCACCCGCACCGGATCGGCCGAGGGCAGGTCGATTTTGTTGATGACCGGCAGGACCTCGAGCCCCTGCTCGATCGCGGTATAGCAGTTGGCGACGCTCTGCGCCTCCACGCCCTGGGAGGCATCGACGACGAGCAGCGCGCCATCGCAGGCCGCGAGCGAGCGGGACACCTCGTACGAGAAGTCCACGTGCCCGGGCGTATCGATCATGTTGAGCTGATAACGCTCGCCGTCGTGCGCCTGGTAGTAGAGCGTCACGCTCTGAGCCTTGATCGTGATGCCGCGCTCGCGCTCGAGGTCCATCGAGTCGAGCACCTGCGCCTGCATCTCGCGATCCTGGAGACCGCCGCAGAGCTGAATGAAGCGGTCGGCGAGGGTCGACTTGCCGTGATCGACGTGGGCGATGATGGAGAAATTACGTATGAGCCGCATGAATCGGGATCTGTCGCGTTACTGCCGCGCCAGGTGATCAGCGGCCGCCGCGATTATAGCAGTCAGCCCTTCCGCAGCAGACGCTTCAGTTCCCCGGAATCCAGGCGATGGCGGCAGACCACCGCACCGTCGAGGAGCAGTACCGGCACGTCGAGGCCGTGGCGGCGCTTGAGGGTGGGGTCCCCGTCCACGTCCACCAGTTCGATCGGCGGCAGCAGCATCGTCCTCCCGAGCTCTTGCAGCTCCGCCACCATCTGCTCACAGAGATGGCAGTCGCGCCGATGGACTACGGTGAGAACGACTCGCCTTTCAGGGCTGCGGAGAATGCGCGAAGGGCCCGCCCCGGAGTGGTGGCTCGATAGCGGGAGGCGGCGGTATGGTGTCGGACGTCTTCTGCGCCTTCACCGAGTCTGCGATAAAACGCACCGTCTGCGCCGGTACTTCTCCCACTGCGGTCACCTTGTGGCCATCCACCACGGTGGAGAAGGCATACGACGAACCTACACGCGCCGACTCCATCACCGGCCCCTGGCCAGGGACTACCTCGACGTGTGTCGTCTCGACGAATACTGACACGGAAGCCAGCCCATCCGTGAAGACGAGGTGATCCACGGGGCCCGGCGACCCAGGCATGATCTGCGCGGCGCGCACGGTCATGTGAAAACCTGGCGGCAGGTGGTCCGCACTCCAGACCGTGTCATTGCGGCTCACCGTTTCCTTGAGCGGCGGGGAGTCGTTGCGCAGCCACTGGAAGCCCGCGGTCGAGATGCTGGGGCGGAAGGCCGAGTCAGGGATGTGAGAACGGACCCTGAGATTCGCAAATACGAGCTGCTCAATGACGTTTCCATGGGCGTCACAGAGCTGCGTCTTCAATGGCATCGCTGTGGAATCGTCGATCCACAGGCGGTATCCGTACCGGTACTGGTCCCTCGGCATCACCGTGATGAGATGGGTACTGCGCTGATTGAAGCGCATACGCCCGACTTCATTGATGTCGTAGAAGCGCGCGGTCTGCTCGTTGATCGCCGGAAAGCCGCTGAGGAGCGATGCCTTGGCCGGCGTGCGTTCCACCAGCACGACGTGCTTGTCGGGAAGATAACAGGTGAGGCTGGAGCCGGTGCGGATGAACTCCCGGCCGGAACCGTCGAGGGACACCAGTCGCTCGGAAACGGCGCCGTCCTCGACGCGGTGGATGATGCGCAGCATTTCCACCCTGCCGCCCTCCCAGTGGGCGAAAGTGCCATCGTAATTGAGTGTAGTGAGCGCGTGGTTCATGCGCTCGAGCCACTTGGCCGGCTCGTCGGCGTAGGCCACGCCGGCGAGGGCCAGTGCGAGTGCCAGCCAGCCGATACGCTCGCTACTTCGGATTCTGGATCGCATTGCCATGCAGGCCTGGACCTGGCTGATCCGACCCCGCGGGCGTGCTGGAGGTTCCCGGCTCACTCACCATCAGCGCCGACAGGAGATTCCCGCGGCTGACGGGCCAGGAGAAGGCGCTATGGGCTACCACGTAATCGGCCAGTTCCGTGGCGGGGACGACCATCATCTGCCCTTGCGGCGCCGGCGGTACGACGAAGCTGTCGCTCGCCGTGACGCTCGTGCTCTGCAGAGCCGGGCGCGCGGCGACCGCTACCAGGCTCGGGTTGGCGGCGACGGTAGCTGTCATCACTTGAGAGTGGCCAGACAGAGCCTGCGACCGCAGCCAGAAAACGGAGACCGCCGCTACGCCGGCCGCGAGCCCGATACTCGCAAGCGGCTGCCGCCAGCGGGATTGGGCCCGGCGGCCCGATCGGGCCGCGTCGTCCGTCAGCGCGGGCTCGCTGGTGAGGGCCGCGCTCACGCGCCCGGCCACAGTGCCATCGAGGGTGACGCCCCGCTCCGCGCGGATGACCGCCCCGATGACGGCGTATCGGCCCCAGCGGGCTTTGAGGTCCCCGTCGCGGGATAGCCGGCGGGCGAGCAGCTCGCACTCCGCGGCGGGCAGCTCGTTGTCGAACATGGCGGAAAGCTGGCTGTCGAGCTCCTCGTTCATCCCAACTCCTCGGCGCGGCCGAGGCCGCCTTCGAAGACTTCACGCAGGCGCCGGTCGATTGCCTCGCGCGCCCGGAAGATGCGCGAGCGGACCGTGCCGACCGGACACGCCATCGCTGCGGCGATCTCCTCGTAGGAAAGGCCCTCGAGCTCGCGCAGCACGATGGCCGTGCGCAGATCGTCCGGCAGCGCGTCGATTGCGGCATTGACGGTGGAACGGATCTCGTCCGTCAGTACCAGCCCTTCCGGGGTCTCGGAATCCTTCATTCGGCCTTGCATATCGTAGGACTCGTCGGTGTTGCTGCGGTCGAGATCGTATTCGACGGGGTTGCGGTCGCGGGACACGACGGCGTTCTTGGCGGTGTTGATCGCAATCCGGTAGAGCCACGTGTAAAAGGCGCTATCGCCGCGAAATTGCGGCAAGGCTCGGTAAGCCTTGATGAAGGCTTCCTGGGCGATATCCTCGGCCTCGGCCGGGTTGCGGACATAACGCATGACCAGCTTGACGAGTTTGTGCTGGTACTTGAGCACCAGCGCATCGAATGCCCCCTTGTCGCCGCGTTGCACGCGGCGCACCAGGCTGAGATCACTTGCGTCGGCGCTCATACGCGCCCTTTCCTCCCAGGGGTAAGGTCGCGGCGCCGCGACCTGGATAGACCCTGAAACAATTTGAAAGTTCAGGGATCCTGCCGTCTCTTCCGTGCCTTCACCCGCCCCCTCGCGGAAATTGGACTCGGCCACGGTCACTCAAGGACTGGGGATCATGCACGAAGTCGTGATGCGCGTCACGAGCGCCGCCATTTCGGGGTCCGGTGGCGCCTCACCCCCAAGGAAATACCCCGCCAGCTCCGGGTCGGGGTGGTCCAGAAGCCGCGCCAGCAGCTGGCGCTCGGCGGGGCCGGCCTGCGGCAGGACGGCGGCGGCGTAGCGCTCCAGAAGCACGTCGAGCTCCTTCATGCCGCGCCGGCAGCGCCAGAGAAGCGCTCGCGCCTCGGGATCCATTATGTCCGCTCGACCAGCATGCGCTTGATCTCGGCGATGGCCTTGGCCGGATTCAAGTCCTTCGGGCACACATCGGTGCAGTTCATGATGGTGTGACAGCGATAGAGCCGGAACGGATCCTCGAGCTCATCCAGCCGCTCACCGGTCGCCTCGTCCCGGCTGTCGATGATCCAGCGGTAGGCGGCGAGCAGCGCCGCGGGCCCGAGGAAGCGATCGCTGTTCCACCAGTAACTCGGGCAGGCCGTCGAGCAGCACGCGCACAGGATGCAGGCGGCGGGGCGGTCGATCTTCTCCTGCTCCTTCTTGGACTGCAGTCGCTCGCTGTCGGGCGGCGCCGGTGTGTGGGCCACGAGCCACGGCTTCACCGCGGCGTACTGGGCGTAGAAATTCGTGAGATCCGGTACCAGGTCCTTCACCACCGGCATGTGCGGCAGGGGATAGATGCGGATATCGCCGCTGCCCAGATCCTCCATCGCGGTGGTACAGGCGAGGCGGTTCATCCCGTCGATGTTCATGGCGCAGGAGCCGCAGATGCCCTCGCGGCAGGAGCGGCGGAAGGTGAGTGAGGAGTCGATGCTGCCTTTGATCTGGATCAGAGCATCGAGCACCATCGGCCCGCAGCTCGCCAGGTCGAGCGCGAAGGTATCGACCCGCGGGGTCTCGCCCGAGGTCGGGTCAAAGCGGTAGATGCGGAAGTTGCGCACCTGGCGCGCGCCGGCGGGCGCGCGGTGAACGTTGCCCTGGCGGATGCGGGAGTTGGCGGGAAGTCGAAACTGGGCCATCGGGAACCTTGAGCGTCAGTAGGTGCGCGCCTTCGGCGGGATCGTCTGGACCTCATCGGTCAGGGTGTTGAGATGCACCGGCCGATAGTCGAAGCGCGCGCGTCCGGGTCCCTCGACCCAGACCAGGGAATGCTTGAGCCAGTGCTCGTCGTCGCGCTGCGGGAAGTCCTCGCGGGCATGGGCGCCGCGGCTCTCGGTGCGGTTGGCGGCCGAGTGGATGGTGGCCGTCGCCTGCAGGAGCAGATTCTCGAGCTCCATGGTCTCGACCAGGTCGGTGTTCCAGACGAGCGAGCGATCGGTGACCTTGACGTCGGCGAAGGACTCGAAGGTCTGCGCCAGCTTGCGTGCACCTTCCTCCAGAGACTCTCCGGTGCGGAACACCGCCGCATCCATCTGCATGATCTTCTGCATCTCCAGGCGGATGGCGGCCGTGGGGCGCGAGCCGTTGGCATTGCGCAGCCGATCGAGGCGGGACACCGCGAGCTCCGCGGCATCCTTCGGCAGCGGTGCGTGCCGCATGCCGGGTCGGATCAGCTCCGCACAGCGGCGCGCGGCCTGGCGGCCGAAGACCACGAGATCGAGCAGCGAGTTCGAGCCCAGGCGGTTGGCGCCGTGGACGGATACGCAGGCTGCCTCGCCGGCCGCCATCAGGCCGGGGACGACCGCGTCGGGGTCTCCCGCCTTCGGTGTCACGACTTCGCCGTGGAAGTTGCAGGGCACGCCGCCCATGTTGTAATGGACCGTCGGCTGCACGGGAATTGGCTGCTTGGTGACATCCACCCCGACGAAGATGCGGGCGGTCTCCGCGATGCCGGGCAGCCGCTCGTGGATCACCTCGGGCCCCAGATGCTCGAGATGCAGGTCGATGTGGTCGTGCTCGGCGCCGACGCCACGGCCTTCGCGGATCTCGATTGTCATGGCGCGACTCACCACATCGCGCGAAGCCAGGTCCTTGGCGTTCGGGGCATAGCGCTCCATGAAGCGCTCACCCTTGGAGTTGGTGAGATAGCCGCCCTCGCCGCGCGCCCCCTCGGTGATCAGGCAGCCGGCGCCGTAGATGCCGGTCGGGTGGAATTGCACGAACTCCATGTCCTGCAACGGCAGCCCGGCGCGCAGCACCATGGCATTGCCGTCACCAGTGCATGAATGCGCGGACGTGCAGGAGAAGTACGCGCGCCCGTAGCCGCCCGTCGCGAGAATCGTCATGTGAGCGCGAAAGCGGTGCAGCTTCCCCTCGGTCATATCGAGTGCGATGACGCCGCGGCAGACGCCGTCCTCCATGATGAGATCGAGCGCGAAGTACTCGACGAAGAAGGTCGCCGAGCGGCGGATCGACTGCTGGTAGAGAGTGTGCAGCATCGCATGACCGGTGCGGTCCGCCGCGGCGCAAGTGCGCTGCGCGATGCCCTTGCCAAACTCAGTGGTCATGCCGCCGAAGGGCCGCTGGTAGATGCGTCCCTCCTCCGTGCGGGAGAACGGCACGCCGTAATGCTCGAGCTCGATGACCGCCGCCGGGGCCTCCTTGCACATGAGCTCGATCGCATCCTGGTCGCCCAGCCAGTCGGATCCCTTGACGGTGTCGTACATGTGCCAGCGCCAGTCGTCCTTGCCCATGTTGCCCAGTGCGGCGCTGATGCCGCCCTGTGCGGCCACGGTGTGGCTGCGTGTCGGAAAGAGCTTGGTGATGCAGGCGGTGGCAAGTCCGGCCTCCGCCAGACCCAGTGTGGCGCGCAGGCCCGAGCCGCCCGCGCCGACCACGATGACATCGTAGGTGTGATCGATGAACTCGTACGTGCTGAACCTCCCAACGCCACCTTGAGGATCGCGAGCACGCCGGCCACCGCGACCACTACGTGAAAGAAGGTGACCAGCGTCAGCGCCAGCGCCTTGGCGCCGTGGCCGTGCACGTAGTCCTCCACCACCGCCCGCACGCCGAGCTGTGAATGCCAGGCGGCCGTGAGCACCAGGAGTATGAGGAATGCCGCCGTCCAGAGCTGCCCGATCCAGGCACTGATGGTGGCGTGGTCGAAGGAAGGCAGCGACAGCAGGGAGACGACGAACCAGACCGCGAGCGGCACCAGCGCCACCGAGGTGAGGCGCTGCACCCACCAGTGGTGCACGCCCTCTTTGGCCGACCCCTGGCCGAGAACCGTGGCGAGCGGACTGCGCAAGCTCATGGCGCGCGACCCGCGTGCAGCGCCCACCAGGCGAGCCCCACGAAGAGCAGAATGGCGCAGATCACGACGAGCGTCGCGCTGCGTTTCGCTTGTGCGCGCTCGAGGCCGTGTCCCGTATCCCAGATGAGGTGGCGGATGCCGGCGAAGAGGTGATAGGAGAAGGTCGCGAGCAGAATCACGTAGACCGCCTTGAGCACACCGAGTGAGAGCACCGTGCGCGCGCGGCTGTAGGCGGCCGGACCGCTCGCGACGGCTACCAGCCAGTAGACGAGCAGGATGAGCCCGACCGAGAGCACGAGCCCGGTGGCGCGGTTCACGATGGAAGTGAGCAGTGTGTACCGTGACATCCTGTACACGGACAGGTGCGGGGACAGCGGTCGTTCGGTCATAGGCGGCGGCTTCGCGGACTAGAAGTCGATGCAGCGTCCTTTGCGCTCCCAGTCGCCGAAGCGCGTGGGCTCGGGACCCGAGGGTCCGCCGATTTCGCGCGGGCGCGTGGCCGCAGACACATCGTCCGCGGTTGCGGCGGGATTTGCGCGGGAATCGCGCTCGTGAGGCGGAACGGATGACGGCGTCGAGAAGTTCTTCACTGGACTCATCTGCATACACTACAAGTGTGCCAGAATTGGACAATGACGGCCACGACATCGAGGCCGACCCCAGGACGTGTGGTACCATGCTTGCGCTCGGCTCCAGGCCATCAGGCCAGCGGCAACTTCGATGAATGGCGGCCATCTGCAGACCGTCGAGCTGGATGATCTCGGCGCCGTGCGCGTCACGGGAGCCGATGCCGCGGCCTTTCTGCAGGGCCAGCTTTCCAACGATCTCGGCCGCGTGACCGCGGAACGGTCGGCGCTCGCCGGCCTACACAACCCGCAGGGTCGCGCAATCGCACTGCTGCGCATCGTGCAGCTGGCAGCAAACGAGTACCTCGCGCTGCTGCCGCGCGAGTTGGCTGCGTCGGTCGCCGCCCGTCTGTCGAAATACTTGCTGCGCGCCAAGGTCACTGTGACCGACGAGTCGCAGAGCTGGCGCATCGCCGGGCTCGTCGCGTGCGGCTTCGGTCACGCCGGGCCGGCACCGCTTGCCGGTTATCCTTCCGTCACCGGGGAACAGCGCCGTCTCGCCGCGGGCATGGTGATTTGCGCGGGCGAGCAGCCGACCAGATGGCTGTTGATTACTCCCGTTGCGGATGCGCACGCGAGCGGCGCGTCCGCGCTGCAGGGCGGTGCTCTGCCGCACAGCGTGCCCGCCCGCCGCGAAGTCTGGCGGCAGCTCGACATCATCTCGGGCCTCCCCCAGGTCTACGCCGCGACCTCCGAGGAATTCGTGGCGCAGATGTTGAATCTCGATGTCCTCGGCGCAATCGCCTTCGACAAGGGCTGCTACACAGGACAGGAGGTCATCGCGCGGGCCCATTACCGCGGCCGCGTCAAGCGTCGGCTGCAGCGGTTCCGCTCACGCGGGCCGCTCGACCTCAAGCCGGGCGACAGCGGCGAGCTGGCGGACGGACGCGCATTCACTGTCGTGGAGGCGGTGCGGCTCGGGGATGGCCGCTGCGAGTTCCTGGCCGTGGCGCCACTGCCCACCAGCGAGCCGGAGCTGTCGGCCGCCAGCCCGCCCGATGCGATGTTGGAACGTGTCAGCGCCCCGCTCGGCGTGCGGCCGTCCCAGCCGGGGGCCGCAGCGCTTACGCGCTCCAACGTGGGTGCGCCCGCCACGGGCGCGGCTCTGCATGCCGCCGTGTCTTCGGATCTCTCGGCGACCGGCGCGTTCTGGGCGCCTTTCGCGAACTCGCCGGCCGGACCGCGACGGGCGGGATCCTCTGAGCTGCCGTCGAGCCACGCGCAGGAGTTGCCGCACGGCATCGACTGGCTCGACCTCCCATACACCCTTCCTTAATGGCGCTGGATCCGGGCTCCTGCCCGGCCCAGCGCTGCTTCGAGCAACGCCGAAGCGGCTAAGCGTGGTTTTTGCTCGAAGCTCCACCACCTGCGGCGGCGGGGCACTTCCCTGTGCCTATAGGTCTATGAGCTCGACCTCGTGCGGGCGTATGGGCCGCTCGAGAAAGCGGCCGCCGATTCTCGCAAAGCGGTCGGCAGCGTCCGTGGCGAGCAGGCGCAGGCTCCCCTCCCCCGCTGCAGATGCGAGATTCTGGGCCTCGAGCGTCTGCCGCACGTGGCGCGCTGTTGTCTCCGCCGAGTCGACGATCCCGACCTCCGGGCCGGCGACGCCGCGGATGGCGTCCGCGAGCATCGGAAAGTGTGTACAACCCAACACGAGGGTATCGGGACGAGATACGCCCGCGGGGCCGCTGAAAAGCGGCTCGAGATAGTGGCGCGCCACACTCTCGGCAATGGGCCCGCGGCAGAGACCCTCCTCGGCAAGGGCCACGAACAACTGCGTCGGCACCGCCCTCACGCGCGCGTCGCTCCGGCGCCGAACGATCGCATCCTGGTATGCACCGCCGCGCACCGTGCCCTCGGTGGCAATGACCGCGATATGACCGGAGCGGGAAGCCAGGCATGCCGCCTCCGCGCCAGGCTCGATCACGCCGATGACGGGTACGTCTCGGATCAGCTCGCTGACGGCCGCGAGCCCTACGGCGGAAGCGGTGTTGCACGCGATAACCAGGCATTTCACACCGTACCCGGCCAGCGTCTCCGCGGCCTGCACCGCGTAGCGCACTACCGTTTCGGGGCTCTTGGTGCCGTAGGGCAGGCGAGCCGTGTCGCCGAGATAGACGAACCGCTCGCGCGGCAGCTGGGTCACCAGCGCCTTGAGCACGGTGAGACCGCCGACTCCCGAATCGAAGACGCCTATGGGAGCGTCGGGTGTCGTCATGACTCCAGGCGATTCATTCCGGCCGCATGTGCGGAAAGAGGATGACGTCGCGAATAGACGGCGAGTCGGTGAAGAACATCACCACGCGGTCGATCCCGACGCCGATGCCGGCAGTGGGCGGCATCCCGTACTCGAGCGCGCGCACATAGTCCGCGTCGTAGAACATCGCTTCCTCATCGCCCCGGTCCTTGCGCGCGACCTGCGCGCGAAAGCGCGCCGCCTGATCCTCCGGATCGTTGAGCTCGGAGAAGCCATTGGCGAGCTCGCGCCCGGCGAGGAAGAACTCGAACCGGTCGGTGAGGAAGGGATCCGCGTCATTGGCACGCGAGAGCGGCGACACCTCCGCCGGATAGGCGTGCACAAACGTCGGATCGAACAAGGTGTGCTCGGCGGTCTTCTCGAAGATCTCGATCTGCAGCTTCCCAGGGCCGTCGTGCTGCTGCACGGGGATGCCGAGCCGCTCGCAGAACTTGCGCAGGTACGTGGCATCGCGCAGTGACAGCGGGTCGAAGTCCGGGTTGTTCTCGAGGATCGCCTGCTCCACCGTGACCCGGCGGAACGGCTTGGAGAGATCATACTCGCGCCCCTGGTAGGTCAACCGTTGCGAGCCGTGGAGCGTGTCGGCAATCCCGCGAAGCGCCTTCTCGACCCAGTCCATGAGATCGAGGTAATCGGCGTACGCGAGGTAAAGCTCCAGCATCGTGAATTCCGGGTTGTGCTGGGTCGAGAGCCCTTCGTTGCGGAAGTTTCGATTGATCTCGTACACACGCTCGAATCCACCGGCTACCAGGCGCTTCAAATACAGCTCCGGTGCGATGCGCAGATACATGTCCAGGTCGAGTGCATTGTGATGCGTCACGAACGGACGCGCCACCGCCCCACCCGGGATCGGCTGCATCATCGGCGTTTCGACTTCGATGAAATCGAGCGAATCGAGGAAATCACGCAAGTATCGGATGATACGCGCCCGCGTACGAAAGACGTTCCGGCTGGTCTCGTTGACGATCAGATCGACATAGCGTTGGCGGTACCGCGTCTCGACGTCGGCGAGCCCGTGCCATTTGTCCGGCAATGGCCGGAGTGACTTGACGAGGAGGCGCAGGCTCTCGACGCGCACGGAGAGCTCGCCGGTCTTCGTCCGGAACAACACGCCCGCTGCGCCGACGATGTCGCCGACGTCCCACGATTTGAAGTCATCGTAGGCCTCGGCGCCGACGGCATCCTTCTGCAGGAAAAGCTGGATCTGGCCGGTTCGATCGGCGATGTTGGCGAAGCTGACCTTGCCCATGGTGCGCTTGAGCATCATGCGGCCGCCGACGCCGACGTGCGTCGGATTGGCATCGAGCCATTCGCCGTCGCGCTCGCCGTAGGCGCTCTGCAGGTCGCCTGCGAGCGCGGTGCGGCGGTAGTCATTCGGGAAGGCGGTCCCGCGCGCGCGCAGGGCCGCGAGCTTGCCGCGGCGCTCCGCGATCAGCTTGTTCTCGTCCCCATGGTCCGGCGGGCCGGAGCCACCCTCTTGCTGCTTGTCTGTCATGTTGGTTACACGCCCGCCTTGAGAGAGGCCTCCATGAATTGATCGAGATCGCCGTCGAGCACCGCAGTGGTATTGCCCACCTCCACGCCGGTCCTCAGGTCCTTGATGCGGGACTGGTCGAGAACGTAGGAGCGGATCTGGTTGCCCCAGCTCACATCCGATTTGGAGTCCTCGAGCACCCGCGCGGCGGCGTTACGCTTGTTCACCTCGAGCTCGTAGAGTTTCGCCTTCAGCATCTTCATCGCCGTCGAGCGGTTCTTGTGCTGACTGCGCTCGTTCTGGCACGCGACCACTATACCGGTTGGCATGTGTGTGATGCGCACGGCCGACTCCGTCTTGTTGACGTGCTGGCCGCCGGCGCCCGAGGAGCGGTAGACGTCGGTCTTGAGATCGGCGGGGTTGATGTCGATCTCGATGTCATCATCGATCTCGGGCGAGACGAACACGGACGCGAACGAGGTATGGCGCCGGTTGCCGGAGTCGAACGGCGACTTGCGGACCAGGCGGTGAACGCCGGTCTCCGTCCGCAGCCACCCGTAGGCATAGTCGCCCTTGAACTCGACCGTTGCGCTCTTCACGCCCGCCACCTCGCCGGGGCTGGAATCGATCACCTCGCAGGCGAAACCGTGCGCGGCGCCCCAGCGCAGGTACATGCGCAGGAGCATCTGCGCCCAATCCTGCGCTTCGGTGCCGCCGGCGCCCGCCTGAATGTCGAGGAAGGCGCTGTGCGAGTCCATCTCACCGCGGAACATGCGCTTGAGCTCGAGACGGCGAACCTCCCCCTCGAGCCGCTCGGCATCCTTCCCGATGTCCCGGGCAGTGGCCTCGTCGCCCTCCCCCTCGGCCAGCTCCAGGAGCTCCTCCGCATCGCTGATGCCATTGGCGGTGCGATCGATCTCCGTGACGTCGGCGCTGAGGCGGGCGCGCTCCTTTCCGAGCTCCTGGGCCCGCTCCGGCTGCGACCAGACGGCCGGGTCCTCGAGCTCCCTCCCTACCTCCTCGAGGCGCTCTTTCTTGCGGTCGTACTCAAAGAAACCCCCGTAGCGAGGCGGTGCGCTCGCCTAGGTCTTTGAGCTGTCGCTTGAGCTGATTGACTTCCATATTGCGCTGCCGGGGAACGTGAAGCGGGACCGTAGGAGGCCCGGCATGCTATCAGAAGCGGACTCCGATTCCGAGGCTCACCATCGGGTACCACTGCAGGATGTCCGCCTTGTGGCGCAGCTTCGCCTCCTCCGAGGTGAGATCGCTTTGCGCCTCGTTGCAGACCGGGGAGCCTGCGGGCGCGGCAGGTCCGCACTGTGCGCTCAGATTCACGCTTGGTATGCCGCCGTAAATGGCGCCGATATCGAAGAGGAAGTGAATGCGACTGTCCTCGCCCGCGGGATTCCCCCAGCCGAAGCCGATGTAGGGCGACACCGAGTTGCCGAACTTGAGCTGACCGGTCAGGGAGCCGAGCTGCGAGCTCGAGTACGTATGGCCGTTGATCGTGTAGGCGCCTTGGCTCGGCTGTCCTGTCACGTCGAGCTTGGTCTCGTTACCCGCGACGCCCGCCGTCAGGTGAAAGCCTCCATTGAAGACGTACCAGTCGAGCAAACCGGTCACCGTCGCCAGCTTCAGGCGTCCGTCATAGTCGACGTCCGAAGTATCGATATTGTGGTTGATATCGAAACCGCTGAAGCCCACACGCACGCCGAAGGCCGGCGAAAGCCCGAGATCCAGATCCAACCCCACGCCCGGCGTGCCGGCGCGCACCGCTACCGCAAAATCCGGGGTCGACGCCAGGGACGCCGACGGCGCGGCGAGACAGGCAAGCGCCAAAGCCGCCGCGCCAATTACCCACTTTTGAGACACCCGTGTCATGAGAACCTCCCGCTGCCACCGCGCTATACCGCGGATCCGCGGCGGCTAGACCTTAGCGGAGCGCTGCGAGCGGCACTGCGACGCCGTTCACGACGTAGGCGGCAAGAGGCATACCCACAGCGGCCGCGATAACGTCGCAAGTCAGCGACGCTCAACGTGTCTCTGTCACGCACGCCCAAACGCGTCACCAATATGTTCGAGTTCTACGTGGATGTTAGCGTCATAGAGCACGTAGGGTGAGAATGTCCGTGAAGTGCTTACAAACACAGAATTACTGCCAAAATAACCCATCTTTGTCGATTCCAACTCTCGCTTTTCGGCCTTACACTGCGCGCGACGTCCACTGGAGAAGGAGCGCTTCTCATGATCACATTCGCCGAAGCCACGAGTCTAATCAGACGACTCTCCGAGCCGGAACAGCGGGAGCTGCTCGCCTGGCTGACAGACTCGCTGGACGACAACTGGCGCGTCGCGGAAACCGCTCCCCGGTACGGCGCGATCGCTGAGAGTCAGGAGATATTTACCGTCGAGGAGTATCTCGCCCTCGAGGAAAGCAGCGACGACCGGCACGAATACGTGGGCGGCCAGATCTACGCGATGTCTGAGCCGCTGCAGCCACACAAGATAATCTCGGGCAATGTCTTCGCCTCCTTGCATGGGCATCTACGGGGTACCCCGTGCCGGCCTTACATCCATAGCACGCGAGTGCACATCCAGGCGCGCGGCGAGGACTGCTTCTACTACCCCGATATCCTGGTTGCCTGCGGGCAGGCGCGAGATAAGAAGGGGCGCTTCATCGACGAGCACCGCCTCGTCATGGAGGTCATGTCACGCTCTACGGAGCGGATCGACCGCCGGGAAAAGGCATTCACCTACCGCGAGCTGCCCTCCATCGAGGAGATCGTGCTGATCTCGCAGAAATCTACGCTCGTGACGCTATATCGCAGGACCGATGACTGGGCGCCGGTGATCCTCGCCTCGCTCGAGCAGGCACTCGAGCTGAAATCCATCGGCCTCACCCTGCCGCTGCGGCAAATCTATGAGGGTCTGCCCTGAGCCGGATCAAGTCACGCGCGGTGGCGGCCGTCCCTTGCAGTGCGCTAACCTTGTTTCACCAGGAAACTCCATGAATGCCGCCGTGCCAGACGACCTCGTGCACCGCCACCGCCTGACTGTCGAGGAATACTACCGAATGGCGGAGGTCGGTCTGCTCGCACCGGACGCGCGTGTCGAGCTGATCGAGGGAGAGATCATCGACATGGCACCGATAGGGAACCGGCATGCCGGCGTGCTGGACCAGCTCGCCAAGCTCATGATGACGGCAGTGGGCCAAAGCGCCCATGTTCGCATCCAAAACCCGCTGCGGCTCGATCAGTCATCGGAGCCGGAGCCGGATCTCGTATTGCTGAGGCGGCGGCCCGACAACTACAAGCGCGCTCACCCTACGCCCGCGGACGCCCTGCTGGTCGTCGAAATCAGCGAAAGCTCCCTGCACTTCGATCTGAAAAGAAAGCTGCCTTTGTATGCGAGGCAGCGGATTCCGGAGGTCTGGATCGTCGATGTAGCGGCTCCGTTGGTCCATTTCTTCCACTCGCCGAACGACACCGGTTTCGGGCACGGCAGCTCGACATCGCAACCGGGCTTGATCCGGCTGCAGGCGCTGTCTGATGTCGCAGTGGACCTCTCCGGGCTGCTCGAAGACCTCTAGCCGATCTGCCGCGGCTACGGGCCCGGCAGCACGTGGTCGACTAGAAGCTGCAGCCGCCGCTCGCCCTGGAATTCGTTGACGTCCAGCCGATAGACCAGTTGCACCGAGCCCTCGGGAAGCGCGAAAGTCGCTTCCTCCTCGATGTGATTGAAGGCGATCGCCTCGAAGGAGCGCCCGCTCCGCGGAAATTCCAGCCACATCTTGAGGTGCCGATCGCCCACGACTCGGGCGCTGCGGATCGCAAACACGCCGTCGAAACTGGGCTCGGGGAAGGCCTGACCCCAGGGGCCGCCGGCCCGCAACGCGTGCGCGGTCTCGAGCGCAATCTCCTCCACCATCAGCTCACCGTCGGTCTCGATTGCATCGCTCGGACCGCATTGGGCCGCCCAGGCGGCGACCTCCTCGTCGAAGGCGCGCGCGAAGAAATCGAGCCGGGAGTGCTCGAGCGCCAGACCGGCCGCCATGGCGTGACCACCGAACTTGCCGATGAGCTGGGGATGGCGCGCGTCGAGATTCGCGAGCACGTCACGGATGTGAATGCCCGGCATGGAGCGCGCCGAGCCGCGCAGCTGCCCCTCGCCCGCGACCGCAAAGGCGATCACGGGCCGGCGGATCCGGTCCTTGACGCGGCTCGCGACCAACCCGACGACGCCCTGGTGCCAGCTCTCATCGAAGAGACAGACGCCGCTGCGCTGCAGAGCGTGCGGGCCTGGATCGCGCAGGCAGCGCACCGCCGCGAGGGCTTCCGTCTGCATGCGCGCCTCGATCGCCCGCCGCTCGTGATTGAGCTCATCGAGACGCGACGCGAGTGCGGCCGCCGCCCCGATGTCGTCGGCGAGCAGGCACTGGATTCCTACTGTCATGTCATCGATGCGTCCGGCGGCGTTGAGCCGTGGCGCGACGCCGAACGCGAGATCGGCGGCGATGAGGCCCTCGAGAGAGCGTCCCGCGATGTCGAGCAACGCGCGAATGCCCGCGGCACAGCGACCGGCGCGGATGCGCTTCAATCCCTGTGCGACGAGCACCCGGTTGTTGGCATCGAGCGGCACCAGATCCGCGACCGTGCCCAGGGCAACGAGGTCGAGGAATTCAGCGGCGCTGGGCGCCCCCGGCGGCGTCAGCCGCTCCTGGTCGAGCCGCCGCTTCAGAGCCGCCATCACGTAGAAGGCCACCCCCACGCCCGCGAGCGCGCGACTCTTGAAGAGACTGCCTGTCAGATTGGGATTGACGATGACATTGGCGGTCGGAAGGTCGGTACCCGGCAGATGATGGTCCGTGATCAGCACGTCGATGCCGCGCGAGCGTGCCTCCGTCACTCCGGGGGCGCTCGAAATCCCGTTGTCCACCGTGATGATGAGCGACGGCGCGCGCCCCGACGCCAGCTTCACTATCTCCGGCGTGAGGCCGTAGCCGAACTCGAATCTGTTGGGGACGAGGAAGTCGACCGAGGCGAAGCCCCACGCCCGCAGCGCCCTGACGACGAGCGCTGTGCTGGTGGCGCCATCCGCATCGAAGTCGCCGATCACGAGCACGCTGCCCCGCAGCCGATGCTCGAGCAGCAGGTCGACCGCGGTGGCGATGCTTTCCAGCGTGCTCACCGGCAACAGGCGCTCGAGCGAGAGATCGAGGTCATCAGACGTGCGCACGCCACGGCCGAGATAGATGCGGCGCAGCACCGGATGGAGTCCAGTGCCGGTGAGTATCGACGCATCCTCCGCGCAGGCCGCGCGCCGTACGACGCGCAGATTCACGCCAGGCCCTCCAAGCCACTGCGCGCCGAACGTATGCGCCGCCACAAACGCCAACGGTCCGCCGGGCGAAGGCTCAAGCGTCGATCATTCGCCAGCAGGACCAGCCGATCGAGCTCGCCGCGACCAAGAGCGGCAAGCGACGGCGATATCAGTCGGCGGTCGATATCCGCCACCGCGTCGGCCAGACGCCAGGAAGCATTGGCATGCAGCAATTCGGCAATCTCCACTACGCCCAACGCGCGCTGCACGCGCGGCTCATTGATCACTGTCGTCCAGTCCACCGGCATCGGCCGGGTCTCTCCTCCGGCGAGGCGCCACAGGCCCCGGAGATAAGCATCCGACCCGAACGCCGCTTCCATGATCTCACGTGGAGCCGCCACTGGGCGAAAGGCGGCGGATGCGCCGCCGCCCCAGAGCCACAGCATCGCGACCGTCAGAGCGCCGCGCCGTGCGCGCTCCTCGTTGACAGGGTGACCGTGCAGCCACATTTCGATTTCCGCGCTGAGTTGCCTCAGCGCCCGAGCGCCTCCGCCCATCGGAAGCGCTTCGGCCACCGAAGTGAGCAGCAGCCGCGCCGGCTCGGTGGTGATCCCTGTGGGTGCGGCCTCAGGGCCCGTGAGGAGGAGCTCGCCGCTACCGAGCGGGCGCAGATCGAATCCGGAGCCGCGAAAGGTGTCGCGGAAGCTTGCCGCAAGCGCCTCGAGCTCCGCTTCCGGCAGTCGCAGGACGCTGCGCCTGTCGAAATGCACGCTGGTCATGCCCGCGATCAAATGCACAGGTGTTGCCAGCCACACGGCGCCATCCGCCGGCGCATCCTCGAGCGCGGCGGCCGCAACCCTGGCCGCCGCCGCATCGGCGTACTGCGGCAGTCCGAGCCAGTGCGCGGTCCAGGCGCGCCAGCCTTCGGGCAACGCTGCCTTGTCGCCGAAGCGCGCGAGCTGCTCGATTCCCGGCGCGACCTCCAGGGCGGCCGCGTCAGTCGCGGACGGAGCGGCAAGCTCCGGCTCCAGATACAAATCCCGAATGACGATGACGATCTCGCGCACGGGCGCTATCGTACCCTCTCATGAAGTTCACATTGGAAAGCAGCTCGCGAGTGAATCTGGTGCGCGCCTACTCGCGGGCAGAGCTGCGGATAGGCGAGCAACTCGTACGCTCGAGCTGCATCGTGTCCGCCGACCGGTTGATCACCGAGTGGCCACCAGTGCGGTTCGATGCTCTGAGGTCCGAGCACTTACAAGCGATTTTTGAGCTGCAGCCTGAAGTCGTGCTGCTCGGCACCGGCGAGCGGCAACGCTTCCCGCCGGCGGACATTCGGGCGGCGTTCGCCGCGCGGCGCGTCGGGCTGGAAGTGATGGACCTGGGCGCGGCCTGCAGGACTTACAACATCCTGGTGCAGGAGGAACGGCACGCCGTCGCGGCGCTGTTCCTGGAATAAGAGAAGAACTACTTCCGGCGGCAAAGCCGCCGGAAGAAGACACAGGGGGAGGGGCATCAACCAACCGACCCATCATCCGAAGCTGACAGACTGCGGACGACAGACTGCTTTTTTTCTTGTGCGTCGCTGTTGTTGCTTTTGTTTCGGCATCCCCTCCTCCCTGTGCCCTCTTCCGGAGGCTCTACCACCCTGTCGGCACTCTGCGACAAGGGCGGACATGTTAAACAGGTCACACTCTGCTTCGCAACTGTAGAATTAAATATTGTTTTATCTCAGTAGCTTACGGAATTAATCTAATCTAAAACCTCGATTCATCCAGTACCACCGAGCAGCGGCACGAAGGCTACCGGCCCCAGCGATTCCCGGTCGATGCGCTGCTCCCGGCGGGTAAAGCGCACCAGCTCCTGCTCGCCCTCGGGGCCGACCGGCACCAGCAGCCGGCCGCCGACCTGCAGCTGCTTGAGCAGCGCCTCCGGAACGACGAGCGGCGCCGCGGCCACCAGGATGCCGTCGAACGGCGCCTGCGTCTTCCAGCCGGCGCTGCCGTCGCCGTGTCGGAATCTGACATTGCGCACGCCGAGCTCCTTCAGCCGCTCCTTGGCGCGATCGAGCAGTGGCTCGATGCGCTCGATCGTGTAGATACGATCCACGAGCGGTGCGAGTACGGCGGTCTGATAGCCACAGCCAGTGCCGACCTCGAGCACCTTGTGGACCTGGCCGCCCTGGAGCAGCGCCTCGGTCATACGCGCGACGATGTAGGGCTGCGAGATCGTCTGCCCGAATCCGATCGGCAACGCGGTGTCCTCGTAGGCGCGGCTGCCGAGCGCCTCGTCGACGAAGATGTGCCGCGGAACGTTGCGTATCCGGTCGAGTACGGCGAGACTCGCGATGCCCTGCTCGCGCAGGCGTTGCACCAGCCGATCGCGCGTGCGCGCGGAGGTCATGCCAATGCCGGAAAATCGCAGGTCAGGCATGGATGCCTTTCAGCCAATTCTGCAGGGCGGGAAGCGCCGAATGGCGCGTGAGATCGATTTGCAGGGGAGTCACCGAGACATAACCCTGGGCGATGGCTTCGAAGTCGGTGCCCGGCCCGGCGTCCTGCTGCGGTCCCGCGGGTCCCACCCAGTACACCGGTCGCCCGCGCGGGTCGTGCGCGGGCACGATGGGCTCCGAGCGATGGCGGTATCCGAGACGCGTACTGCGAAAACCCTGCAGCGCCGCAATCGGCACGTTGGGCACGTTGACGTTGAGGATGAGAGTCGCCTCGAGCGGACTCTGGACGAGCTGGGTCACGAGCTGCCGCGCGACCTGCGCGGCCGTCTCGAAATACGGCTCCTCATCCGGGGTCGTGCACAAGGAGATCGCGATCGCAGGCAGGCCGAGAAAGCGGCCCTCGACCGCGGCCGCCACGGTGCCGGAGTAGAGCACGTCATCGCCGAGGTTCGCGCCGTCATTGATGCCGGAAACCACCATGTCATGCTCGTAATCGAACAGGCCCGTGATGGCCAGGTGCACGCAGTCCGTGGGCGTGCCCTGGACGTAGTGGACGCCGGGCTCCGACTCGAACACCCGCAGCGGCATGTCGAGGGTCAGCGAGTTGCTTGCGCCGCTACGATTCCGGTCCGGGGCCACGACGGTAATCTCGGCGAGGCTTGCGAGCGCCTCCCTGAGCATACGGATGCCACGGGAGCGGTAGCCATCATCGTTGCTGACGAGGATCTTCACGGTCCTGATGTAGGGTACTGCAAGGCTTACGCCCCTCCGCGGGCGCGTAACTATACTGGAGCAAAATGCGCGGAGGTAGCGTGAAACCCCGTTCCTCGAAAGAGTTTCCCGGTCACCCTTCCGGCCGCAAGGATGCGGATCGCGGCGGGCCCCAGACCGATGAGACGCAGCTCTTTCGCGAAGCGGTCCGGGACGTGAAGCCCTTGGGGAGCCCCGCGCAGGCAGCGGAACAGCCGTCGAGCCGCCGCCGGCGTCCGCGTCCCGCGGCGCGGTTCTCCCGCGCCGACCGCCTCGCCGTTCTGGAAGAGAGCCTGCGCGATGACGTCATCGACCCGGCGCTTGCCAGCGGCGAGGAGCTCGTTTTCCACCGTCCCGGCATTCAGGCCGGCCTGCTGCGCAAGCTCCGCCGCGGCGACTACCGCGTGCAGGGGGAAATCGACCTTCACGGCCTCAACGTCAGTGAGGCGAAGCAGGCGCTGCGCGAGTTTCTGGCGCAGGCGCTGATGCGGCAGTGGCGCTGCGTGCGCGTCATCCACGGCAAAGGACTTCGCTCCGGACATCGCGGCCCGGTCCTGAAGGGTATGGTCGGCGCAACGCTGCGCAAAGTCGGGCCAGTGCTGGCGTATGTCTCCGCGCGTCAGGTCGACGGTGGCACCGGCGCGGTTTACGTACTGCTCTCGTCGTAATCCGCGTCGAGCTCGAATAGCTCCCGCAGCACCACCGTGGCATAAGCGCCGCGGCTGAGGCGGAATTCGACGATGATCGAGTCAGCAGCGTCCGCATCTCGCCGCCAGCGCAGATCACGGACAGGGAGCCGAAGGCTCCGTCTCTCCTGATCCATGCCGGCCCGCACGACGAGCTCGCAGGCGGCGGTCAGCCCTGCCGCGACACGCTGCTCCAGCTCCACCACCCTGCCGCCGCTAGATGGCGCACCGCGCCCCCAGAGCGGTCCGGTGGGGTGGATGTCGAGCCGCGCAATCCGATCGGCAATTGCCTCATCGACAGCCTCGACCCGGAAATGACTCGCGCGTCCATCGAGGTTTGCCAGATCTCCCGCCTCGAGGCGCTCCCAACTCCCATCGCCGACGCGCTCCGCCAGAACGGCGTTGAAGACGAGGCTTCGCGCAGCTGAAAGAACGAAGCCGCGCTCCGTCCGCGCGAGAGCGCGCACGTCCTCGCCAATGCGCCTCAAATTGGCCCCGCCCTTGCCGAAGCGCTGCGGCCCGAAGTAGTTCGGGACACCGCGCGCCTCGACGGCGGCGAGGCGGCTCGCGAGTGATGTGTCATCGATGGCAGTGCCGCGCACTCTGATGATGAAGCGATTACCGGCGAGCGCTCCGCGCGGCAGCTTACGGGAATGACGATGCGCCTCCAGCACCTCGTATTCGCCGCTCCCCATGCCCACCCAATCCTCCGGCGAGATCTTCGACTGCGGTACGGTGAACCACTGCGTAGCGACCGCGCGGCGGTCCTTCAGGCCGGCATAGCCCACGTCGAGCGGCCGGCAGCCGCAGGAGCGCGCGAGCTCGCGAGCGATCCACTGCGTATTGGCGTCGCGCTTACGTACTCTGAGGAGTACGTGCTGCCCTGCCCCTGCAGGCTCGAATCCAAGTTGCTCCTCGACGATGAAGTCCTCGGGCTCGACACGCAGCCTTCCCTGACCGAGCGGTGCGCCGTGGGCACGCGGCGGATCGAGCGCCGCGTCAGTTGACATCGAGCAGGAGCACCACGGCCTGCGCGGCAATGCCCTCGGCCCTTCCGAGGAAGCCGAGCTTCTCGGTAGTCGTAGCCTTCACGTTCACCCGCTCGGGGTCGACCTCCAAAAGCTCCGCCACCTGGCGGCGGATGTCATCGCGCACGGGCGAGAGCTTCGGCCGTTCGGCGAGCACGGTCACGTCGGCATTGCCCACACGCAACTTGCGGGAGCGCAGCATGTCCATCACCGCGCGCACGAATCGCTTGCTGTCAGCGCCCTTCCACCGCGGGTCAGTGTCCTTGAAATGCTGACCGATGTCCCCGAGCCCCGCCGCCCCGAGCAGCGCGTCGGTGAGAGCATGCAACACCACATCGCCGTCGGAGTGGGCCAGGACACCGTGGGTATGCGAAACGCGCACGCCACCGAGCATGACGAAGTCGCCTGGACCGAACGCATGCACGTCAACTCCAGAACCTATTCTCATCAACCAGTTTCCTTCAGCAGTGCGGCCGCAATCGCCAAGTCAGCGGCGTTCGTGATCTTGAGATTCGCGGCCGCGCCCTCGATCACCCGCGGATGATCGCCCAGCCACTCGATCGCCTGGGACTCGTCGGTCGGGACGCGGCCTGCCGAATGAGCGTAATCGAGCGCCTCGCAAAGACGCCCATAGTGGAACATCTGGGGCGTCAAGGCCCGCCAGAGGCTAGCGCGGTCCACAGTCTGCTGCACGTCCCCAGAGCCATCAGCGCGCTTTAGCGTATCGGCGGCCGGAGTAGCCAGGAGGCCCCCTACCGGATGGCTGTCGAGGGCGGAGAGCAAGCGGTCCAGGTCCTCGCGAGGCAAGCAAGGTCTTGCGGCGTCATGAACGAGAACCCAATCATCTCGATCCGCGCGTTCCGCGAGCGCCGCCAGGCCATTGCGGACGGATTGGCTGCGCTCCTGTCCACCGGCAGCTACTAGAACGGTGGGAGGAGCGATGGCCGCCCAATAAGGGTCATCCTGGGCGAGCGCCACCACGGCGCCGGCACAGCGCGGATCGTTCAGAAAGTGAGCCAGGGCCCACTCGATCACGGTACGGCCGCAGAGGGGCGCGTACTGCTTCGGATGATCCGTGCCGAAGCGGCGCCCAATCCCCGCGGCGGGCATTACTAGCCAGTACCTCATCCGCGAAGTCTATACGATGCCAGGGCAAGCTATTTGAACCAGGAGCGGGGAGTTGGCTAGATCCATAAATTCTTCGGCGAACTCGCCATTATCCGGGCCATGGCGCGCTCGGGCCACGTGCCTCGTCGATACGCCGCCGGGTGCGCACGCCTAGTCGCTGTACCAGCGGCAGACTCTTAAATGGCGGTAGCTCTAGCAGGCAGTACCAGAGAAGCGCGTTGATCAGCAGCCACAAACCTACGGCCACGAGAACCCCAGCGAGGCGGCCGTACAGAGAGCTCTGAACAGGCACTGATGAGCCTGTTGCAACCGGCGCCGTCCCACCACCAGAGTCCTGCGGGACCACTCCGCCCGCGACACCCAGGCTAGTCGGTGATCAATCGCTGCTGGCTCGGCTTTCATGAGCGATTACAATCGCCGACTGCCCGATGTCAGTTGCCGCCCTGGCTTGCCTTCACGGTCTTGGAGGCCGGAGTAGCAGATGCGGTGGCAGCCGGGGCGGGCTCGACGACCTGATAGAAGGTCTCGTTCGCGCCGATCATGCCCAGGTCGCTGCGGGCGCGCTCTTCGATGGCGGCGGTGCCGGACTTGAGGTCCTGTACCTCAGCGGCGAGACGGCTATTGCGCTCAGTGAGAGTGGCATTCAACTGCTGCTGCGCGGTTACGGCGTGCTGCAAACGCCCGACGCCGCGCATGCCGTCGTCGGCGACCCAGATCCGGTATTGGAGCAGGATCAGAGCGACAGCCAGCGCAGCCGCGAGTATTTTCATGCGCTGCGCGCAGGTCTTAACGGGGTTCGCTGACACGAACCCCGTTCATGCAGGGTTACGAACTGTGCCATTTCCTCATACTTTAACAGGAAAGGCATCGCGGCCGGCGTAGCGGACCTTGCCGAGCTCGGCTTCGATGCGCAGCAGCTGGTTGTACTTGGCAACCCGGTCGGAGCGCGAGAGCGAGCCGGTCTTGATCTGCGTGGCGGCGGTGGCCACCGCGAGATCGGCGATGGTGTAGTCCTCCGTCTCCCCGGAGCGGTGCGAGATCACCGAGGCGTAATGGGAATCGTGCGCGAGATCGATGGTGGCCAGCGTCTCGGTCAGAGTGCCGATTTGATTGAGCTTGATGAGAATGGCGTTCGCGACATGCTTCGCGATCCCCTCCTTCAGGATCTTGGTGTTGGTGACGAAGATGTCGTCCCCAACGATCTGATGCTTCTCCCCGAGCGCGCGGGTGAGCTGGGCCCAGCCGTCCCAATCGCCCTCGGCCATGCCGTCCTCGATGGTGATGATGGGATAGCGGGCGGTGAGATCCGCCAGGTAGCGCGTGAACTCCGCGCTGGAGAAACGGCGCTTTTCGCCCTTGAGATCATAGCTGCCGTCGTGGAAGAATTCCGAGCTCGCGGCGTCGAGGCCGAGGCAGATGTCGCGCCCCGGCTTGTAGCCGGCCTTGTCGATGGCCTGCAGGATGATGCCGAGCGCCTCCTCGTTGGAGTCGAGGTTGGGCGCGAAGCCGCCCTCATCACCGACAGTCGTCGGGAAGCCGCGGTCGCCGAGAATCTTCTTCAGATGATGGAAGACTTCGGTGCCATAGCGCAGCGCCTCGCGGAAGCTCGGCGCGCCGACCGGGAGGATCATGAATTCCTGGATGTCGAGGCTGTTGTTGGCGTGTGCGCCGCCGTTGATGATGTTCATCATCGGCACGGGCATCACCGGCTCGTGCCCGGCAGTGAGGCTCTGGCCGAGGTAGCGGTAGAGCGGCAGCCCGGCATCGCGCGCCGCGGCGTGGGCGGTGGCGAGCGAGATGGCAAGAATGGCATTGGCGCCGAGGCGCCCCTTGTTGTCGGTGCCGTCGAGCTCGATCATCTTCTGATCGATCCCCGTCTGGTCGCGTGCGTCCGCGCCGAGCACGGCAGACTTGAGGACCGTGTTGACGTGCTCCACGGCCTTGAGCACGCCCTTGCCGAGATAGCGCTTCTTGTCGCCGTCGCGCAGCTCCACCGCCTCACGCGTGCCGGTGGAGGCGCCCGAGGGCACCGCGGCGCGGCCCATCACGCCGGAGTCGAGAATGACGTCGGCTTCGACGGTCGGGTTACCGCGGGAATCGAGGATCTCACGGCCGCGGATGTCGGCGATTCGGCTCATTTAGCATTTCCTTCTGGTGAAAGCAGCGACTCCTCGAGCGGCCGCGCCTTCACGGCCTGATCGAGAGCCTGCAAGGTGACGAGCAGCGGCTCCATGCGGTCGAGGGGCCACGCGTTGGGGCCGTCCGAAAGCGCATGCGCCGGATCGGGGTGGGTCTCCATGAAGAGGCCGGAGACGCCCGCCGCCACGGCGGCGCGGGCCAGGACGGGAATGAACTCGCGCTGGCCTCCGGAAGCCGCGCCGAGGCCGCCCGGTAACTGCACCGAGTGCGTGGCGTCGAACACCACGGGGCAGCCGGTCGAGCGCATGACCGAAAGCGAGCGCATGTCGGAGACGAGATTGTTGTAGCCGAAGGAGAAGCCGCGCTCGCAGACCAGGATCGAATCGTTTCCGGTCGATCGCGCCTTGTCGACGACGTTGCCCATCTCCCAGGGAGAGAGGAACTGGCCCTTCTTGATGTTGACGGCCTTGCCCCGGGAGGCAACGCCGACGATGAAGTTGGTCTGCCGGCAGAGAAAGGCCGGCGTCTGCAGCACGTCCACCACCGCCGCAACTTCATCGAGCGGTGTGTCTTCGTGCACGTCGGTGAGCACCGGCACGCCGATGCTGCGCCTCACCCCGTCCAGGATCTTCAGGCCCTCCTCCATCCCCGGGCCGCGGTAGCTCTTGCGCGAGGATCGGTTCGCCTTGTCGAAGGAGGCTTTGAAGACGAACGGAATCCCCAGGCGGCCGGTGATCTCCTTGAGGCGTCCGGCAACGTGCTGCGTGAGCTGCGCGCTCTCGATGACGCAGGGGCCCGCTATGAGAAAAAACGGACGGCCGATGCCGATCTCGTGTCCCGCGAGCTTCATGGGGCTCACGCCCCCGCGGCTTGCGGCAGTAGCGAAGCCCGCTGAGCGCGCGCGGCGCGGATGAAGCCGGTGAAGAGCGGGTGGCCATCGCGCGGCGTCGAGGTGAACTCCGGGTGGAACTGGGTCGCCACGAACCAGGGATGGCCGGGAATCTCGATCACTTCCACCAGCCCGTCGCGCGAGAAGCCGGAGAAGCGCATGCCCGCCACGCGGTAGCGGTCGAGGAAGTTGTTGTTGAATTCGTAGCGGTGGCGGTGGCGCTCGAAGATCGCGTCCTTGCCGAAGATCTCCCGGGCGCGGGTACCGGCGCCGAGCAGCACCTCCTGGGCGCCCAGGCGCATCGTGCCGCCCTTGGCGGAGGTCTCGTCGCGGGTCTGGATGCCGTGGGCCTGGTCCTGCCACTCGCTGATGAGCGCGATCACCGGGTGCGGGGTCGCGCGATTGAACTCGGTGCTGTTGGCGCCCGTGAGGCCGAGCGCGTGGCGGCCGAACTCGACGATCGCCACCTGCATCCCGAGGCAGATGCCGAGGTAGGGGATCCCTTGCTCGCGGGCGTAGCGCACCGCCTGGATCTTGCCCTCGATGCCACGCTCGCCGAAGCCGCCGGGCACGAGAATCGCATCCATCCCCTTCAGGGCGTGTGTGCCGTGCTGCTCGACGTCGGTGGACTCGACGTAGTGGATGTTCACGCGGGTGCGCGATTTCAGGCCGCCGTGCATCAGCGCTTCATGCAGCGACAGATACGAGTCGCGCATCTGCACGTACTTGCCGACCATGGCGACGTCGACCTGGCCGTCGGGGTTCGCCCTGGCGCTCACCACCTGGCGCCATTCCGTGAGATCGGTCTGCGGCACCTGCAGTCGCAGCTTGTCGACGACGATCTCATCGAGCGCCTGCTCGTGCAGCAGTATCGGAATCTGGTAGATGTCGTCCGCGTCGATCGCGGAGATGACTGCCCGCTCCTCGACGTTGGTGAAGAGCGCGATCTTGCGGCGCTGCTCCTCGGGCAACGGATGCTTGCAGCGGCAGAGCAGCACATCCGGCTGGATGCCGATGCCGCGCAGTTCCTTGACCGAATGTTGGGTCGGCTTCGTCTTGATCTCCCCGGAGCCGCCCACGATCGGCACCAGCGTGAGGTGCATGTACACGCAGTTGCTGCGCCCAAGCTCGACACCGAGCTGGCGTATTGCCTCGAGGAAGGGGAGCGACTCGATGTCGCCCACCGTGCCGCCGATCTCGACCATGCAGACGTCGGCGCCCTCGGCCCCGAGCTGAATGCTGCGCTTGATCTCATCGGTGATGTGAGGAATCACCTGCACGGTGGCGCCGAGATAGTCGCCGCGGCGCTCCTTGGCGATCACCCGCTCGTAGATGCGCCCGGTGGTGAAATTGCTGTTGCGCCCGGTGGTCGTGCGCACGAAGCGCTCGTAGTGACCGAGGTCGAGATCGGTCTCCGTGCCGTCATGGGTGACGAACACCTCCCCATGCTGGAAGGGGCTCATGGTCCCCGGGTCCACATTGATGTAGGGATCGAGCTTGACCATGGCGACCCTGAGGCCGCGGGCCTCGAGGATCGCGCCGAGCGAGGCGGCGGCAATGCCCTTGCCCAATGAGGACACGACGCCACCGGTGACGAATACGAATCGCGCCATAGTTAAATCAGGGGTTGTCCCGTCGTGAGGGGTGCTGCCTGCAGCGCCCGTGAATGAGAGCTTGGACGACGGGAGAGCAGATTATCACAAAATCGCCCGGAGCGATCTTGGACGGCGCGCAGCGCCGAAGCGGCACGAACGCCTCGCAGGTACAGGATGTACCCCGCCGCCGCAGGTGGCGGAGCCGCGGGCAAAAACCACGCTTTTTGCCCGCGGTGCGCTGGGCCGGGCAGGAGCCCGGATCCAGCGCTTCAAAGAGGCTTGCGCCAGACGAGCCGGCCGCGATGCCGCGCCTGGGGCGCCGCGCGCACCGACTCGTCGAGCCAGAGATCCGCGGCCGCGATCAGCGCGCCGTCGGCGAGAATCAGCGGCAGCCGCGCGCGCTCCGCCAGCGGTACCTGAGCTTCCTGCAGCAAGCTCTTGAGCGCGCGGCGCGGGCCGCCTCGCCGCACGCGCAGGCGCTCACCGCCCCGCCGCCAGGTGACGGCAAGCCGCGGCGGCAGCGCGTCGAGGTCGATGGGGCCGTGTCGCTCGGGCGTCAGCTCCAGAGCGCCCCCGTCCGGCAGCGGGCAGCGGCTTGACTGCTGCCATTCCCAGGCCAGTTGCGCCGCGGGCGCACCTGAATTCAACACCAGCTCGCGCTCCACGAGCGACAGCAGATCCGCGTGGCGCATGACCGAAACCCGCCGGGCGATTGCGGTTTCCCACTCGACATGCGGATGCGCGTCGGCGCGCGCATCGATGAGCGGGCCCGCGATCTCTTCCAGCCGCCGCGCGTCGGGCGGAGTGCGCCCGGCGCTCGTGATCCACAGCCGCAATACATTGCGCCGCCGGTCCGGCGCCAGCGATCGCAGTGCCCTCACCGAGAGCGCGGCGCCATCGCTCGCGCGCTCGAGATCGACCCGGGCGAGCATCGCGAGCAGTCGCTGCGCCTCCGCGGCATGACGCGCGGAGCGCGCCACCGCCGCAGCGGCTCCGGGCCAGCGCTGGCGCACTGCAGGCAGCACACTCCGCCGCAGGTAGTTGCGATCGAAGCGTTCATCGAGGTTCGTGTCATCCTCGACCCAGGTGAGCTCGCGCGCGCGCACCCAGGCCTCGAGCTGCAGGCGCGAGCAACCGAGCAGCGGGCGTGCCAGCGTCCCTGAGCCGAGCGGCGCAACCGCCGGCATGGCGGCGAGCCCCGGCAGACCGCTGCCGCGGAAGAGCTGCAGCAGCACCGTCTCGAGCTGATCGTCCTGCGTGTGCGCCGTGAGCAGCGCTTCACCGCCGCGCAGCTGCTCCGCGAAGCAGCGATAGCGCGCGACCCGCGCGGCCTCTTCCAGCGAGGCGCCGCGCTCGCGTACGACCTGCACCGAGAGCATTCGCAGCGGAACACCGAGCCGGCGCGCGAGCTTGCGGCAATGCGCGCTCCAGCTCTTTGCATTGCTGTGCAGGCCGTGATTGATGTGCAACGCGCGTAAGCGAAGACCGTCGGAACGAGCTTCGGCGAGCGCCACGAGCAGCGCGGTGGAATCGAGCCCACCGCTCAGAGCAACGCAGATCGCAACGTCGGGAAATCCTGGCAGCAGCTGTGTGAGGCGCTCCCGGAGCCAGTCCGGACCGAACTCGCCTCTGCTATCTACTGCGCGCTCTCACTGTAGACCCCGAAGGAGGCGATCCGGCGCGTGCGCGCGGCGCGCAGCTCATCGCGCGGAATCGACTCGAGCGCTTCGAGGTGCTTGAGCAGCGCAGCCTTGAGGCTCGCCGACATTGCGACGGGATCGCGGTGCGCGCCGCCGAGCGGCTCCTCGATCACCTCGTCCACCAGCTCCAGCTTCGACAGGCGGTCGGCGGTCAGGTTGAGCGCCTCGGCGGCCGCCTCCTTCTTGTCCTGGCTCTTCCAGAGAATCGACGCGCAGCCCTCGGGCGAGATCACCGAGTAGGTGCTGTACTGCAGCATGAGGAGGCGGTCGCAGACTCCGATCGCAAGGGCGCCGCCGGACCCGCCCTCGCCCGTTACGACCGTCACGATCGGCACGCTGAGCACCGACATCTCGAAAAGGTTGCGCGCGATCGCCTCGCTCTGGCCGCGCTCTTCGGCGCCGACACCGGGGTAGGCGCCCTGCGTGTCGATCAGCGTCACGAGCGGCAGTCCGAAGCGCTCGGCAAGGCGCATCAGGCGCAGCGCCTTACGGTAGCCTTCGGGCTTTGGCATGCCGTAGTTGCGCCGCACCCGCTCCTTGGTGTCGCGCCCCTTCTGGTGGCCGATGATCATGACGGCGCGCCCGTCGATGCGACCGAGACCGCCGACGATCGCCTGGTCATCGGCGAACATGCGGTCGCCGTGCAGCTCGCTGAACTCCGTGCAGATCGCTGCGACATAATCCAGCGTGTAGGGACGGCGGGGATGCCGGGCAAGCTGCGTGATCTGCCAGGGCGTCAGGTTCGCGAAGATGCTGGTGGTCAGCTGCCGGCTCTTCGCCTGCAGGCGCGAGATCTCCTCCTGGATGTTGACCTCGGATTCGGACGTGACATGCCGCAGCTCCTCGATCTTTGCTTCGAGCTCGGCAATGGGCTGTTCGAAATCCAGGAACGCAACGGCCATGCAGTGTTACCGCGATTTTCTCATGCTGCGCGTGAGGTTAAGGGGCGGGAGCCCCGGGCGCAAGCTCGGCGCTGCGGCGATCTTCATGGGATCAACGCCCATCGGCGGACAGCGGCGGGACCGGTGCCGCGGACAGCGGAGCGTATTTGACGTCCACCGAGCCGTGACCCAGCAACTCCTCGAGTCCCTCCCGCAGCTCACTCGCGGCGCGCACCGCCCATTCCGGCCCCAGCTTGAGCACGCCGCGCGCGGCCGAGCCCGAGAATTCGATCGTGACGGCGCATGGACCGGGCCGGAAGGCGGCGAGGAGCGCCGCCAGGCGCGCCTGCAGCAGCGCCGTATCGGGCCGATCCTCCGGCCAGGTGAGATCGATGCGCCGCGCCTGTTGCTCGCCCGTCTTGCGCAGATCGATGATCCGCTTCGCCGTGAGCCGCCAGCCATCGCTGAAATCGTCGAAGCGCAGCGTGCCCTCGACCAGCACCAACGCGTCCTTTGCGACGACATCGCGATACTTCTGATAGACGTCCTCGAAGAGCGTCACTTCGACTCGTCCGGTTCCGTCGTCGAGAGTCACAATGAAGCGTGGCCCGCGCTTCTTGACCTCGTCGACCAAGCCGCCGACCGTCACCGGCTTGCCGCCGCCGAAGCGCACCGGCTCGGCGCCCGGCATCGGCCTCTCACTCACCAGGTCCCCGATCCAGTGTGAGGCGACACAGGCGAGGAGCGACGCGTAGCTTTTCGCCGGGTGGCCGGTGAGATAAAGGCCGAGCGTTTCCCGCTCGCCGGCGAGGCGCACCGCTTCCGTCCACTCCCTCAGCACCGGGCCATCGACGCGCAATGCGGGCGAGGACTGCTGGGTGGACGGCGGCGCGGCACCGAGCCCGAACAGGTCGTTCTGTCCCGCCTCATGGGCCCTGGAGTTCTGATCGCCGAGCTGCATTGCCGACGGCAGGCGGTGCATGAGCGTCGCGCGGTTGGGTCCGAGCGCATCGAGGCTGCCGGAGCGCAGCAGCGCCTCCAACACCCGGCGATTGATCTTCTGCAGATCGAGCCGCCGGCAGAGGTCCTCGAGGCTGGTGAAGACGCCGCGGGCCTCGCGCTCGGCGATGACCGCCTCCACGGCCCCCTCCCCCACGCCGCGCACCGCGCCCAGGCCGTAGCGGATGGCGCTGTCACCTTCGACGGTGAACTCGTAGAGCGAGGTGTTGATATCGGGCGGACGCACATCGAGCTTCATGGCGTCGCATTCGTGGATCAGCGTCACGACCTTGTCGGTGTGATCCATGTCCGCGGACAGCATGGCCGCCATGAAGGCCGCGGGAAAGTGCGCCTTGAGGTAGGCGGTCTGGTACGAGAGCAGCGCATAGGCCGCCGCGTGGCTCTTGTTGAAGCCGTAACCGGCGAACTTCTCCATCTGGTCGAAGATCGCATTGGCGATCCTCTCCTCGATGCCGCGCGCGGCAGCCCCGGCGACGAAGACGCCGCGCTGCTTGGCCATCTCCTCCGGCTTCTTCTTGCCCATTGCGCGGCGCAGCAGATCGGCGCCGCCGAGGGTGTATCCGGCCAGGCGCTGGGCGATCTGCATCACCTGCTCCTGGTAGACGAATACACCGTATGTCACGCCCAACACCTGCTCCATGTCCGGATGCAGGTACTCCGGCTTCTTGCCGTGTTTGCAGGCGACGTATTCCGGGATCAGCTCCATGGGTCCTGGGCGGTACAACGCGCCCAGGGCGATGATGTCCTCGAAGCGGTCGGGTTTCGCGTCCTTGAGCATCCGCTGCATGCCGCCGGACTCGAACTGGAAGACCGCGACCGTCTGCGCCCTCTTGAACACTCTGTCGTAGGCGAAGGCGTCGTCCAAAGGTATCTTGGTGATGTCCAGCGCGGCCTCGCCGGTCTGCGCGCGACGCGCGTTGATCGCCTTCACGGTCCAGTCGATGACAGTGAGCGTGCGCAAGCCCAGAAAGTCGAACTTCACCAGGCCGGCCGCCTCGACGTCGTCCTTGTCGAACTGGGTGACGAGGCTCCCGCCCGACTCATCGCAATAAAGCGGCGCGAAATCCGTCAGGACGGACGGGGCGATGACGACGCCGCCCGCGTGCATGCCGGCGTTGCGTGTCAGCCCTTCCAGTGAGCGGGCGAGATCAATGAGGTTGTGGACATCCTCCTCGGCGCCGTACAGGCGCTTGAGCTCGGGCTCCTTCTCCAACGCGTCATCGAGGGTGATGCCGAGCTCGAAAGGAATGAGCTTGGCGATCTTGTCGACGAAGCCATAAGTCATGCCCAGCACGCGGCCGACGTCGCGGACGACGGCCTTTGCAGCCATGGTGCCGTACGTGATGATCTGCGAGACGCGCTCCCGACCATACCGCCCGGCGACGTAGTCGATCACGCGGTCCCGGCCCTCCATGCAGAAATCGACGTCGAAGTCGGGCATGGACACGCGCTCCGGATTCAGGAAGCGCTCGAAGAGAAGATCGTAGCGGAGCGGATCGAGATCCGTGATGCGCAGACTGTAGGCGACCAGGGAGCCGGCGCCGGAGCCGCGACCCGGGCCCACCGGGATGTCGTTCTCCTTGGCCCAGCGGATGAAGTCGGCGACGATGAGGAAGTAGCCGGCGAAGCCCATCTGGCAGATGACATCGAGCTCGCTCTGCAGGCGCTTCCTGTAGACCTCGGCGTTGACGCCGCCGAGCTCCGTCAACCGCATCTCGAACCCCGACCCGGCCTCCTGGCGCAGGAATTCCTCGGTCGTCATGCCGCCGGGAACCGGATAGGGAGGCAGGCGCACCTGGCCGAGTTTGAGGGCGAGGCTGGCGCGGCGCGCTATTTCGACGGAGTTGGCCAGCGCTTCCGGGATGTCGGCGAAGAGGCGCGCCATCTCCTCGGGCGAGCGCAGGTATTGTTGGGCTGTATAGCGACGAACGCGATTGGCGTCGGCCAGCAGAGCGCCGTCGTGGATGCAGACGCGCGCTTCGTGCGACTCGAAGTCGCTCGGTTTGAGGAAGCGCACATCGTTGGTAGCGACTACCGGGACACCGCGGCGGCCGGCAAGGTTGACGGCGGCGGCGATGTAGCCCTCTTCATCGGCGCGGCCGAGGCGCTGCAGCTCGATGTAGTAGCGGTCAGGGAGCAGCGCGAGCCAGCGATCGAGAGCTCGCGCGGCGTCCTCCTCGCGGCCGTTCACCAGCGCGCGCCCGACATCGCCCTCGGTTGCGCCGGAGAGCGCGATCAGTCCATCGAGCGTCTCGACGGTGAGCCAGTCGCGCTCGATCAGTGGCGTCCCCCGCTGCTGGCCTTCGAGATAGGCGCGGCTCACGAGGCGCGTGGCATTGAGATAGCCGGTCTGGTTCTGGCAGATGAGCGTGATGCGTGTCGGCTGTTGGCGCTCGCCGGCCTCGCGGACCAGCAGGTCGACGCCGATGATGGGCTTGACGCCGCGCGCGAGCGCGGCGCGGTAGAACTTGACCATCGCAAAGAGGTTGCTCTGGTCGGTGGCGGCGACGGCGGGCATACCGGCGGCGGCGACCGCCTCGATGAGCTCCGGTACGCGCACGACGCTGTCGATCAGCGAATACTCGGTGTGCAGGCGCAGGTGTACGAAGCCGGCGGACATGTCAGGACTCCGTGTCGGTGCCGGTCAGGGCCAGCTCGCACTGCGGGTCGGGCAATGAGCCCAGCGCCACCTTCACCGGGCTGAAGGAGCGGCGGTGCTGCGGCGAGGGCGCGCGCGTCCGCAGCGCCTCGAGGTGAGCGGGAGTGCCATAGCCCTTGTGCGCGGCGAGCTCGAAGCCGGGATAGCAGGGATCGAGCGCTTCCATCATGGCATCCCGGTAAGTCTTGGCGAGAATCGAGGCGGCACTGATCGCGGCGATGCGCGCATCGCCCTCGATGATGGCTTCCACGGTGCAGCCGAGCTGCAGATCGGCCAGCGGCGGCAGTTGGTTGCCGTCGACCTGCACGTGCGTGGGGCACACCGGCAGGCGCAAGAGCGCGCGGCGCATCGCGAGAAACGTCGCGCCGAGAATATTCAGCGCGTCGATCTCGTCGCGGTCGGCCCATGCGACCGCCCAAGCCAGGGCACGGGCGCGGATGATCGGTGCGAGCCGCGCCCGCTCCGGCGGCGTGAGGACCTTGGAGTCGGCGAGTCCCTCGATGCGACGGCGTGGGTGCAGTATGACCGCGGCGGCGACGACCGGCCCGGCGAGCGGGCCGCGGCCCGCCTCATCGACACCGGCGACACGTCGCGCGGCGCCCGCCGGACGCGGACCGGCAGGCCACAAATCGGCTTGGGCGGCGCGCCGCGGTCCGCGGAGCATGCGCTTGTGTGGGCTCACCACCGGGCCTCCCGCGCGAGCGGGGCACGAAGCAGCGCAAGGATCGCCTCGGCCGCGCGTGCTGCCGCGCCGCCGCGAAGGGTCTGGTGGATCCTGCGGAATTCCTCGTCGAGCTGCCGCAGATACGCCGGATCGGACAGCCGGCCGAGGAGCGCTTCGCCGAGCGCCGCACCGCTCACCTGCTCCTGCAGGAGCTCGGGCACGAGCGGCCGTCCGACGAGCAGATTCGGTTGCGAGAAGTACGGCACCTTGACCAGTCGCAGTCTTCGCAGCAGGAATGCGGTAAGCGCGCTGAAACGATACGCCACGACCATCGGGCGGCGCGACAGCAGCGTCTCCAGTGTAGCGGTTCCCGAGGCGACGATGGCCGCATCACATGCCGCGAGTGCCTCCTGGGCGCGCCCCTCCAGCAACAAAACCTTCGGTGCGGCAGGGACTTCCGCTTGTTTGCTCTCGAAGACTTCACGAGCGCGTGCCGTCGCCATGGGCGCGATGAACTCGAAATCCGGACGGCGCTCGGCAAGCCAGGCGGCGGCCTGCAGAAAATCCGTCCCCAACCGCTCGACCTCGCCGACACGGCTGCCCGGCAGGAGCGCCACGATGGTGGCGGCAGGCTTCAGGCCGAGCGCCGCGCGCGCGCCTTCCCGGTCGACCTCCAGCGGAATCTGATCGGCGAGCGGATGACCGACGAAGGCCGCCCGCACACCGTGGCGCGAGTAGAAGGCGGTCTCGAAAGGCAACAGGCAAAGCACCAGATCGCAGGCGTGGCCGATATTGCGGACTCTGCCCTGACGCCACGCCCAAACCTGCGGGCTCACATACTGAACGGTCCTGAGGCCCCTCGCGTGCAGGCGTTTCTCGAGGCCGAGATTGAACTCCGGCGCATCGATTCCGACGAACACATCGGGGCGAGCTGCGAGAAACCGGGTAGTCAGCGAGGCCCGCAGCCGCAGCAGCCGCGGCAAATGCGCCAGCACTTCGGCGAGGCCCATCACCGCGAGCTCCTCCGCGCCCGCCCAGGCGTCGCAGCCGGCGGCGATCATCTTCGGTCCCGCGACCCCGAAGCATTGGAGATCGGGGACGCGCTCGCGCAGCGCGGCGATCAGGGCCGCGCCGAGTTGATCTCCCGATGATTCTCCCGCGACGATGCCGACGCGCAGCGGCGCCGCCTGCGTCATCTTATGATGCTGCGCGTGGAGCCGCGGATGAAGTCGACGAACAGCCGCAGCTCGGGCGCTCCCCGGCGGATGGCTCGAGCCGCTCGAGCGCCTCGCTGAGTTTCAGATCGGAGCGATAGACGAGACGGTAAGCCTCGCGCACGGAGCGGACCTGATCCTCCGTGAAGCCGCGGCGCTTCAAGCCCTCCGAGTTGACCATGTGCGGGGCGCTCGGATTACCCGCGACCATGACGTAGGGGGGAACGTCGCGCGTGACGATCGCGCCGCCTGCCAGAAATGCATGCGCGCCTATCTTGCAATGCTGATGAACCGCCGACAAACCGCCGAGAATGACCCAGTCGCCGATCTCGACGTGGCCGGCGAGCGAGGCGCAGTTTGCGAACACCGTGTTGCTTCCTACCACGCAGTCGTGGGCGACGTGCGAGTAGGCCATGAAGAGATTGTCGTCGCCGATGCGGGTCACGCCCTTGTCGTGGCTGGTGCCGCGATTCATCGTGCAGCTCTCACGGAAGACGTTGCGGTCGCCGATCTCGAGGCGAGTGGGCTCGCCCGCGTACTTCTTGTCCTGCGGCGCATCTCCGAGCGAGGCGAACTGATAGATGTGGTTGTTGGCGCCGATCGTCGTCTGGCCGGTGATGACGGCGTGGGGGCCGACCACCGTGCCCGGACCTATGCGCACACCGGGGCCGATCACGCTGAAGGGACCCACGTCGACGTCCGCCGCCAGCTCCGCTCGCGGCGAGACGATGGCGTGTGGATCGATCACTTCGCGGTCTCCGGCGCCACCATGATTTCCGCGTGCGCCACTTCGTTGTCGCCGATCAGGGCCGCGGTGGAGAAGCGCCAGATGCCTTTCAGATAACGCTCCACCTGGGCGGTGAGCACCAGCTGGTCGCCAGGCTCCACCGGCTTCCTGAAGCGCGCCTTGTCGATGCCGACGAAGTAGAAGCGGGTCTCCGCATCCGGGATCACGTTGGCGCTGAGGAAGGTGAGGATGCCCGCCGTCTGAGCCAGCGCCTCGATGATGATGACGCCCGGCATGACGGGCCGCCCGGGGAAATGGCCGGGGAAAAACGGCTCGTTGTAGGTGACGTTCTTCAGCGCCCGGATGTTCTTGCCGCTGTGCCACTCGAGCACGCGGTCGACGAGCAGGAAAGGATAACGGTGCGGCAGGTACCGCAGAACGCCTTGGATATCGATCTGCATCGAGTCAGTCATCATCCTCTTCCTGATCGGGGCCGGGGGAGGTGTTGCGCTCTAGCGCTTTCAGCCGGGTGGCGAGGGAGTCGATGCGCTTGAAGCGCGCGACCAGCCGGCGCCAGACATGAGCCTCTTCGAGCGGAATGCCCCCGGAGTATACGCCGGGGCGGGGAACGGAATGGCTGACCATCGTGCAGCCGGTGATGACCACATCGTCGCTGATCGTGAGGTGTCCGCCGATGCCTACGTGGCCGCCGATCATGCAGCGGCGGCCGATCGTCGTGCTACCTGAGATTCCGACGCCGGCCGCCAACGCACTGTGGGCGCCAACCCGCACGTTGTGCGCGACCATGATCAGATTGTCGAGTTTCACGCCCTCCTCGATGACCGTGTCCTCGATGGCGCCGCGATCGATCGTGGTGTTGGCGCCGATCTCGACATCGGGCCCGACGCGGACGGTGCCCGTCTGCGGCACCTTGATCCAACGACCGCGCTCCTGCGCGAAACCGAAGCCGTCACCGCCGATCACGGCGCCCGGCTGGATCACGGTACGCGCGCCGATCTCCACACGATGACATACCGTCACGCTCGCCGTGAGGCGTACGTCCTCGCCCACCGTCGCCCCTTCTTCCACGACGCAGTGCGGACCCACAAACGCACGCGCTCCAATGACGGCACCCTCCCCGATCACGCTCAGTGCGCCAACGTGCGCGCTGGGATCGATGCGTGCGCCCGGAGCGATCACCGCCGACGGGTGCGTCCCGGGCGGTGCGGCCGGGAACGGGTGGAGGACAGCAGCAATCCGCGCGTAAGTCGCGTGCGGGTTCTCGCAAACCAGGGCCGCGGTCGAGCAGCTCGCCGCGCTGGCTGCATCCAGCACGACTGCGCCCGCACCTGTCGTCGCGACCTGCTGGCGATAGTGCGGGTTGGCGAGAAAGGCCAGGGAGTGCGAGTCCGCGTTTGCCAGCGTGGCTACGCGGTCGACGCGCACGTCGGGATCACCGCGCAGCTCGCAGCCGAACCGGACCGCGAGCTCCCCGAGTGAGACGCCCATGAAGGAACGCGCCGCGGCGACCGCGCCGTGCTCCGTTTACCTGCTGCGGCCCGGGGCGCGGCGGGCGGCCGGAGCCTGCGACTTCAGGGCCGAGAGAATCGCGGGCGTGATATCGAGCGCCGAGTTGGCGTAGATGACTCCGTCGGCGAGCACCAGGTCATAGCGCTGCTGCTTGGCGTAGTTCTGCACGACCTGCACGAGGGTGCGCTGCAGCTCCGACATCAGCTCGTTGCGCCGAGTGTTGACGTCGTCCTGGATCTCGTTCTGCTTCTGCTGCAGAGCCTGATAGCGTTCCCGCAGTTCGAGCTCCGCCTGATCGCGCTGGTCCTGCGTCATGGTGGCCTCGTCCTTCTTCAGCGTGTCCTCCCTGGCCTTCAGCTCAGTGGCCTCCGCCTGCAGACTGCGCTGCTTGGGCTCGAATTCCGTGCGCAGCTGCGCCACGGCCGACTGCGCCTGCGGCGACTCCTGAATCAGCAGGCTGTAATTCACATAAGCGACCCTGAGGCCCGTCGCCTGCGCCTGCGCCGGCGTCGCGACCACCGCTCCGGCCAGCATGGTCGCAAGCCCCCCCGCGATCGCCCCTCTGCGAACCCCCGAGCTCAACCTGATCAAGCGCTTCACGGAATCCCACCTCTGAATTGTCAGCGAATGCCGTCTATGGCGGCCAAGCCCTTAATAATAGCATTCAGGGCATTTAGAAAGCATTGCCCACGGAGAACTGGAAGCCTTCGGTCTGATCCCCCCAGGTGCAGCTGTTGCCGGCCCCGCATAGCGTGCTGTGCTTGGCGTTCAGCGGCACACCGAAGCTGAACCGGAAGAGCCCGAGCGGTGCCAGCCACTGGACGGCGAGGCCGACGGAGCGCTTGAGGTCGCCCCACCCGTCCATATGGTAGTTCACCGGGGTCACCCCGTCCGGCCCGTAGAACTGGATCTTGTTGCCGGTATAGAACACGTTCCCCATGTCGAAGAAGAGGCTGACCCGGGCGCTCTGGCGCCATTTCGCCGGCATCGGCAGGATGACCTCGTTCTGGCTGGTGATGCGGAAGTTGCCGCCGTAGGGGTTGCCGAAGTTATCGCGCGGGCCGAGCCAGTCCTCGCGGAAGCCGCGCACCGAGTCCGGGCCGCCGCCGAAGAGCTGCTGGAAGGGCGGAATGGCCGTCGTCTTGCCGAGCGCCCCGCCGTAATCCACGTCGTCGAAGAACGACAGCGTCAGGTGATCCGGCCAGAGCGGCACGTATTGCTGGAAGGTCAGGTTCGCCATGTAGTACTGCACCCCGCCCCCGGGAGCCGTGATGCGGCCGTTGATCGCCGTCCGGTTGCCCCGGTCGGCGAACAGCGAGCGGTTGCGCGAGTCGATGCCCCAGCCGGCGACGAACAGCACGTTGTTGAAGTTGGTGCCGTAGAGCTCGTAATCGTTGTTGGAGTAGTCCTCGTGCACCAGGCGGGTATACGAGTGCCCGTTCTCCAACACCCACTCGTTCGCCTGCTGGGCGCTGCTGTAGGAGGTGGTGAGGAGCTGCGAGCTCTGGTAGACCGCACCGAATTCGAGAAACTGGAACTCGGAGATCGGATAGCTCCAGGTCGGCCCGAGGCTCAGCGTCTTCGAGGAGAAGTTCGATGACGAGGAGACGAACTGCGTGACGTCGCTGTAAGTCACCGACAGCGTCTGCCCGACTCCGTTCTGGGTGATGTACGGGTTCGTGTACGAGACGTTGTAGGTCTTGTTGTACGCCCCGCCCTCCAGCTCGACGCCGAAGCGGTTGCCGGTGCCGAGGAAGTCGGCGTCCGCATAGTTCGCGTTCAGCATGAGCTTGTAGGTCGCCGAATAGCCGATACCACCCGAGAGCTGGGCGGCCGGTCCCTGGGTGATCTTGTAGTTGACGTCCACCTGGTCCGGCGAGCCGGCCACCGGCGTCGTGGAGTAGCTCACGTCCTTGACGTAAGGGAGCCTCTGGATGCGCTGCTTGGAGCGCTCCAGCGAGACGTTGGAGAGCCAGGCACCCTCGAGCTGCCGCATCTCGCGGCGCAGCACCACATCGTTGATCGAAGTCTCGTTGGAGAAGATGATGTTGCGCACGTAGACGCGGTTGCCCGGGTCGATGAAGAAGGTGAGCGCGACCGTGTGGTTGCTGTCGTCGGGTGTCGGCACCGGATCGACCTTGGCGAAGGCGTAGCCGTCCTCGCCCAAACGGTCCTGAATCAGCTTCTGGGTGGCGGTGATGAGCTTGCGGTTGAAGATCTCCCCCGGCTGGATCTCGACCAGCCGCTCGAGCTCCGGCTTCGGCACGACGAAGATGCCGGCGAGCTTCACGCTGGAGATCTTGTAGACCTGGCCCTCGGTGATGTTGACATCGACGAAGATGTCGTTCTTCTCGGGCGAGATCTGCACCTGGGTGGAGTTGATCTGGAAGTTGGCGTAGCCACGGTCCATGTAGTAATCGCGCAGCCGCTCGAGATCGCCCTGCAGCGTCTCGCGCGAGTAGCGGTCATCCTGCTTGTACCAGGAGAGCCAGTTCGGGGTCTTCAGCTGGAAGCTCTGCAGGACATCCTTCTGCTTGAACTTCGTGTCGCCCACGATGTTGATGGAGCGGATCACCGCGCGATCGCCCTCGCGGATCTTGATCGCGATCTTGACGCGGTTGTCCGTGTCGGCGGTGACGGTGTTGTCGATCTCGACGCCGTATTTGCCGCGGCTGTAGTACTCGTCAGTGAGCGACTGCGTGACGTCATCGAGCACGGAACGGTCGAAGATCTTGCCGGGCGCGAGCCCGATGTTGCGCAGCGATTTCTGCAGCTCGTCGGTCTTGATGTCCTTGTTCCCGGAGATGGTGAAGCTCTCGATCGAGGGCCGCTCCAGCACCACCACGATCAGGGTATTGCCCTCGCGGCGCAGCTCCACGTCACGGAAGAATCCGGTGGCATAGAGGGCGCGAATGGCTTCGCGCACCCGCTGCGTCGTCAGGTGATCGCCGATGTTCACCGGCAGGTAATTGAATACCGTGCCCTCGGAGATGCGCTGCAGTCCTTCCACCTTGATGTCGCCGACGGTGAAGCTCGAGTCAGTGGACTCTACTTGCCCGAGCGCGATCGCGGCATGGACGGCCAGCGCGACCGCGGCCAGCAGCACGACGCGAGACTTCATGTTCTGATATCCAACTTTGTCACTTTCGGGCTCTTCCGGCCCCAACTGTTGCATCGATCACGTAAAATCAACCCCCGCTCGCCACGGCGACGGCGCCGCGGCGGACGTGCGGACCTCTTGGGGTCCTGCTCTAGCTCTCAAAGACTCAACTGAACTGGCGCGCGATATCGTTGAAGAGCGCCACCCCCATGAGGAGGATCAGCAGCGCGATCCCCACCTGCTGCCCGACGACCTGCGCCCGCTCCGACATCGGGCTGCCCTTCACCCACTCGACCAGCTGAAAGACGATCTGGCCGCCGTCGAGGATGGGAATCGGCAGCAGGTTCAGGAACCCGAGCGACAGCGAGATCAGCACCAGGAAGTCGAGGAACGCGCTTGCTCCCTGGCTGGCCGACTGACCGGCGTACTCGGCGATCGACACCGGCCCGCTCAGGTTCTTGAGCGAGACCTGGCCGAGCATCATGCGCCAGAACATCGTTCCCTGCAGCGCCGTCATGTCCCACGCCTCCTCGGTGGCGTGTCCCAGGGCCGAGACGGGTGACACGCTCAGGTGCCGCACCATGCTGGGCGGATAAGGTATGTCCGCCGGCAGCTCGCCCTCCGCTTCGATGCGGCCGATGTATTTGCCGTCTACCTCGTCGCTCGCGACCTCCACTTGCACCACGTGCAGCTGGCCGCCGCGCTCGAACGTCAGGCTGATGGTGCCACCCGGATGGGGAGTCACCTGCGCGACGACATCGTCGAAGTCTTTCACCGCCTGCCCGTTGATGGACACGATGCGATCCCCGGGCTGCAGTCCCGCTCGCGCCGCGGGCCCATCCGCCAACACGTGAGTGAGCACAGCCGGAATCGGTGGCTCCCAGAACTGAAAGCCCAGGCCCGTAAAGAGCTCCGGCAGCGTAGTGAGGCGGCGCCGGGCGGCGGGGTCGCTTACGATGAGATCGACGTGGCGAACCTCTCCTTGGCTGCCACGCACCGTCAAGTCCGCGTCGCCGCGCGAACTCATCGCATCGAGAAGGTCGAACGTGACCCCTTGCTGTTCGCCCACCTGCGAGCCGTTGATCGCGATGATGCTGTCGCCGGAGCGCAGCCCCGCGTTGGCGGCGGTCGAGCCGGTCGTCACATCGCCGACCACGGGCAGATACTGGGTGATGCCGCTCACGTACATGATGCCCGCGAGCACCAGGATGGCGAACAGGATGTTGAAGCAGGGTCCGGCGAGCAGCACCAGGATTCGCAGGAAAGGGTGCTTGCGGGTGAAGGATCGCGCCAGGTCCTCCGGCGGCACGGGCCCTTCGCGCTCGTCGAGCAGCTTGACGTAACCGCCTAGAGGAATGGGTGCGATGGCGATCTCCGTCCGATCCGGCCCGATCCGCCGGGACCACAGCGGCTGTCCGAAGCCGACCGAGAACCTGAGTACTTTGAAGCCGAGCCGCCGCGCGACCCAGAAGTGGCCGAACTCGTGAATGGTGACCAGCACCCCGACGGCGATGACGAACCACAGCGTGTACCAGACGACACTCATGCCCGCGCGCCCCCGAGCGAGCGCCCCCCGGCCGCACGCAGTCCGCCATCAATGCGCTCGGACGCGAGCCGCCTGGCTTCCGCGTCGGCCGCCAGCACATCGTCCAGCCCGCCCAAAGACCCCGCGGGACATCGTGTGACCACTTCTTCAATGACTGCGGCGATGCCGGGAAAGTTCAATCGGCGCTCCAGAAAGGCGTGGACGGCGACCTCGTTGGCGGCGTTCAGGGCGACCGGAGTCAGCCCGCCGGCCCGCGCCGCCGACTGTGCCAGCGCCAGGCAGCGGAATTTCTGCGGGTCCGGGGCGCGGAAGTCGAGCCGCGAGGTCTTCACCAGATCGAGGAATTCTACACCGGATGCCATTCTCTCGGGCCAGGAGAGCGCATAGGCGATCGGAGTGCGCATATCCGGCGAGCCGAGCTGCGCGAGCAGCGAGCCATCGAGGTACTCGACCAGCGAATGGATGATGCTCTGCGGATGGACGACGATCTCGACGCGGTCAGGCGTCAGCGCGAACAGAAAGCATGCCTCGATGAGCTCGAGCCCCTTGTTCATCAGGGTCGCCGAGTCGACCGAGATCTTCCGTCCCATCACCCAGTTGGGATGGGCGCACGCAGCCTCGGGAGTTGCTGCGGCAATGGCGTCCGCCTGCCAGTCGCGAAACGGACCGCCGGAGGCGGTGAGGAGGATGCGGCGCACGCCTTTCGGAGTCGCACCGGTGCGCGATCCCGCCGGCAGGCACTGGAAGATGGCGTTGTGCTCACTGTCGATCGGCAGCAGTGTCGCGCCACTCTCGCGCACTGCATCCATGAGCAGGGGTCCCGACATGACGAGCGATTCCTTGTTCGCGAGCAGCAGGCGCTTGCCGGCGCGCGCGGCGGCAAGCGTGGAGCTCAGCCCCGCGGCGCCCACGATCGCGGCCATGACGCACTCGGCCTCGGGCAGTGTCGCGATCTCCGTGAGGGCCCCAACACCCGCCAGGACACGCGTCGTGCGCGCGGCGGCACCCAGCTCGGCGACGAGGTCGCGCGCGGCGCCCTCATCGGCCATGGCCGCATAAGCAGGCTGGAAGCGGCGGATCTGCTCCGCCAGCTTGGCGACACTGCGGTTGGCGCCGAGCGCCACCAGACGGAAGCGATCCGGATGGCGCGCCAGCACATCGAGGGTGCTCTCGCCGACGGAGCCGGTGGAACCCAAGACGACCACACCGATCATGGCAGGACTCCTAGAAAAGTGAGGCCGAGCAGCAGCACGGGCACGGCACCCGTGACGCTGTCGATGCGGTCCATCACGCCGCCGTGCCCAGGAAAGAGCGTACCGCTGTCCTTCATTCCCGCGAAGCGCTTCAGCAGACTTTCGGTCAGGTCGCCGACGATGGAGAAGGCCACCGCCGCCAGGCAGAGCGCCAGGAACTGCTCGAGCGGCAGCCGGAACCAGGCACCGCCGGCAACAGCGACGATGCCGCTCGCGGCCAGCCCGCCGAGCGCGCCCTCCCACGTCTTCCCCGGCGAAACGGCGGGAGCGAGCCGCCGCCGGCCGAACTGCCGGCCGCAGAAATAAGCGCCGATATCGGCCATCCAGACGAGCACCAGGGAAAAGAGTACCCATTCCGCGCCATGCGGCGTCACATACCGCAGGCGCGTCAGCGCAAGCCAGGCCGGCACCAGCGAGAGGAGTCCGGCGAGGCCGGCCGACCAGGCCCGCACCCGCCGCGGCGCAACCACGATCCAGACAAGCGCGACCAGCCACCAGAGGAGCGCGAGTCCGAGCAGTGCCTCGAGGCCGGCCGGAGTGCGCGTCACCAGCCACGCGACGGGCAGGAGGATGGCGACGAGAGCGACGAACGCGGCCCGCGCCCGCGGGTCGGCCCACTTGAGGAACGCTGACCACTCCCACGCACCCATGAGCACCACCAGAGTCAGAACTGCCACCGTAGCGGCCGCGGGCAGCCAGAAGAGCACCACGAGCAGCAGCGCAATGAGGACGGCAGCGGTGGCAACTCGTTTGCGCAGCGACTCGCTCACGGGCCTCGCGCTTTCATCTGTCCGGTCGTGAGGCCGAAGCGCCGCTCCCGGCCCGCGAAGAACTCGAGCGCGGCGGACAGCTCCGTCTTGTCGAAATCCGGCCACAGCCGATCGCTGAAATAGAGCTCCGCGTAGGCGATATTCCACAGCAGAAAATTACTGATCCGCCGCTCGCCGCCGGTGCGGATCAGCAGATCCGCGTCCGGCAGTCCACCGAGCTCGAGCGCCGAGCCGAAGCGGTCCTCGTCGATATCGGCGGGCCGCAACGCGCCGCTCACGCATCGGGTCGCGAGCTCGCGGGCCGCCTGCACGATGTCCCAGCGGCCGCCGTAGCTCACCGCCACCTGCAGCTTCAGGCCCGTGTTGTCGGCGGTGTGCTGCTCCGCGGCGGCGATCTGCGCCTGCAGCCGCACGGAAAGTCGCTGCCGGTTGCCGATGAAACGCACGCGTACACCCTGCCGGTGCAGCTCCGCGATCTCGCGGTCGACCGCCTCGAAGAACAGGCCCATCAGGCTCGCCACTTCCTCCGCCGGCCGCGACCAGTTCTCGCTCGAGAAGGCGAACAGCGTCAGCGCCTCGACCCCGAGCCGGCTGCACTCCTCGACGCACAGCCGCACCGGCGTCAGGCCCGCTTTGTGACCTGCCGATCGGGGCAAGCCGCGCGCCGCCGCCCACCGGCCGTTGCCGTCCATCGTGATCGCGATGTGGCGGGGCACGGTATACATCAAACCTGCATCACTTCCTTTTCCTTGGCCGCCAGAAGCTGCTCGATGTCGGCGACGTGCTTGTCGGTGAGCTTCTGGATTTCCCCTTCCGCGCGCCGCTCGTCATCCTGCGAGATCATCTTCTTCTTCAGCATTTCCTTGACATCGGTCATCACGTCGCGCCGTACGTTGCGCACCGCGACACGCGCGCTCTCCGCATCGTGCCGCAGCACCTTGGTGATCTCGCGACGTCGCTCCTCGGTCAGCGCCGGCATCGGGATGCGGATCACGGTGCCGGCCGTCATGGGCGTCAGGCCCAGGTCCGACTTGAAGATGGCCTTCTCGATTGCCTGCACGACGGTCTTTTCCCAGGGCGAGACGACGAGGGTTCGGCCGTCCTCGACCGCGATGCTCGCCACTTGCTGCAGCGGCACTTCCGAGCCGTAGTAGTCGACCTTGAGGTGCTCGATCAAACTCGGATGCGCCCGTCCGGTGCGCAGCTTCTTGAGGTCCCCCTGGAAGGTCTGCACGCATTTCGCCATGCGCTCACGAGCGTCTTTCTTGATGTCTTCGAGCATCTTGTATCTCCTCTATTGGCCGAAAGTCGCCTGCGGCGCTTTCAGCGAGGTGCCCTGTTGCTTTTTCAACCCCGCGGGCAAAGGAGCGGCCTTTGCCCGCTTACTCACAAGTCACCGAGGTACCCACGTCTTCGCCGCGCACGATGCGCGTCAGGTCGCCTGGATTGTTGAGATTGAAGACCCGCAACGGCAGCTTGTTGTCGCGGCACATCACGACGGCAGTCGCGTCCATGACGTTCAGCTTGTCGGCGAGCACCCGGTCGAAGGTGAGGTGCGTGTAGCGGACCGCGGCCGGGTTGTGCACCGGATCGTCGGAGTAGACACCGTTCACCTTGGTGGCCTTGAGGAGCACCTCGGCACTGATCTCGATCGCGCGCAACGCCGCGGCGGTGTCCGTCGTGAAGAAGGGATTGCCGGTTCCCGCCGCGCAGATGACCACCCGGCCCTTCTCGAGGTGACGGATGGCGCGGCGCCGGATGTAGTCCTCGCAGACCTCGTTGATGCGGATGGCGGACATCACGCGCGCATAGAGTCCGAGGCTCTCGAGCGCATCCTGCATCGCGAGCGCATTCATGACGGTGGCGAGCATGCCCATGTGGTCGCCCGCGACCCGGTCCATGCCGGCGCGCGCGAGGCCCGCGCCGCGGAAGATGTTGCCGCCGCCGATGACGACCGCGAGCTGCACTCCGAGACCGACGATCTCCTGCAGCTCCCCCGCGATGCGCTTGAGGATCGCCGGATCGATGCCGTAGTCGGTGCGGCCCAGCAGCGCCTCCCCCGATAGCTTCACGAGAATGCGGGAGTAGCGGGCCTTATTGCTTTCGGTCATCCCAAATCGCCTCGTGGTGATGGAAAAAACCCCGCCGGCGGCGGGGCTTTTTCGTGAACGGCTGCCGCGCGTCAGTGCTTGCCAGGGCCGGATGCGGCCTTGACCTGGGCCATGACCTCCGCGACGTAGTCCTCCTGCTTCTTCTCGATACCGGCACCGACCTCGAAGCGCTCGAACGCCGTCACCTGCGCGCCGGCGCCCTTCAGCAGCTTCTCCACGGTCGTGTCCGGATCCTTCACGAACGGCTGGCCGAGAAGGGTGATCTCCCCCAGCGACTTGCGCAAGCGCCCCTCGACCATCTTGGCGACGATCTCCGGCGGTTTGCCCTCTTTCAGGGCCTGCTCGCCGAGGATCTCGCGCTCCTTCGCAATCACTTCGGCCGGCACCTCGCGCTGGGAGAGGTACTGCGGATTGCTCGCCGCGACGTGCATCGCGAGGTCGTGCGCGAGGTGCGCATCCCCACCCTGCAGCGCGACCAGCACTCCAATGCGGGTGCCATGGGTATAGGCACCCAGGTGCTGCGGCGAGGTGAGCACAGCAAAGCGCCGTACGCCGATGTTCTCGCCGATCTTGGCCACGAGGGACCTTCGGCGCTCCTCGATGGTCTCCGAGCCCTCGAGCTTTGCCTGCAGCAGAGCTTCGAGCGTCTGCGGGCGCTCGGCCACCACGCGGTAGGCCACGGCCTTGGCAAAGGCACGGAAGTCCTGCTCCCGGGCGACGAAGTCCGTCTCGCAGTTGACCTCCACCATCGCGGCCGCGAGGCCGTCGGCGGAGCGCTCGATGGCGATGACGCCCTCGGCAGCAATGCGCGTCGCCTTCTTATCGG
>CAWHWV010000023.1:0-124718 GCA_963833085.1 uncultured Pseudomonadota bacterium | reverse complement strand
GCCGAAGGATAAAGCGGTCGTGGAAAACCACGTGCTCGTGGTGCAGAGATGGATTTTGGCGCGCCTGCGCAACCGCCAGTTCTTCTCTCTGCCCGAGCTCAACACTGCGATCGCAGACCTTCTCGTCAAGCTCAACCATCGTCCGTTCAAGAAGCTGCCTGGCTGCCGCGCCGAGGCGTTCGAGTCGATCGACCGGCCGGCAATGAAGCCGCTGCCCGAGAGGCGCTACGAGTACGCCGAGTGGCTGAAAGCCAAGGTCGGCATCGACTACCACGCGGAAGCCGATCATCACTACTACAGCGTGCCGCATCAGCTCGTGGGCCAGCACGTGCGCGTACGCATGACGGCCTCTGTCATCGAGTACCTGTTCAAGGGACGCCGCATCGCCGCGCACGTGCGTTCCTACCAGCGCGGCAAGCACACGACGCTCCCTGAGCACATGCCCGAGTCGCACCGCCGGCACATGCAGTGGACGCCGGGCCGGCTGCTGAACTGGGGAGAGAAGATCGGCCCCGGCACCCGCGCTGTCGTGCAATGGCAGTTCGACAACCGGCCACATCCCGAGCAGGGCTATCGGACGTGCCTGGGGCTCTTGAACCTCGCCAAAGCCTACGGCGAGCCGCGACTGGAAGCGGCCTGTCGCCGGGCACTGACCATCGGTTCCCCGACGCGCAAGCGCATCGAGGCGATCCTCGAAGCCAAGCTCGATCAGCACCCCGATCTTTTTCCCGGCGCGGACACGGCCGCGCCCACCGCCTCGCGTGCCCACCAGAACGTGCGCGGGGCGGAGTACTTCCGTGCCACCACCGCCACCCAGACGGCCGAGCCGTCAACTACCGAAGGAGATGATGATCTATGCTCATCCAACCCACCCTCGATGCATTGAACCGCCTGAAGCTTACCGGCATGGCGCTCGCCCTGAGCGAGCAGATGACGAACACCGCCGCCCAGCAGCTCGCCTTCGAGGAGCGCATCGCGCTGCTGCTCGAGCGCGAGGTGATCCACCGGGAAAACAGCCGCATGGGCCGGCTGTGGAAGGCCTGTCAGCCCAAGGAGCGCGGCGCGGTGATCGAAGACATCGACTACCGCGGACGCGGCGGACTCGACCGGGCACAGCTTGCGAGCCTCGCCTCCTGCGAGTGGATCCGCCAGAGCCAGAACTTGTTGATCCACGGCGCCACTGGCAGCGGGAAAACCTATCTGGCCTGCGCCCTGGCGCATCAGGCGTGCCGTGCGGGACTCTCCGCCTGGTACGTGCGCGCCCCGCGCCTGTTCGAGGAGCTCAGCCTCTGCCACGCCGACGGCACGTTCCGCAAGCGTCTCGCGGCCATCGCCAAAATCCAGCTGGTCATCGTCGACGATTTTGCGATCGGTCCCATCGGCCCCCGCGAACGCAACGACTTGCTCGAACTCCTCGATGATCGCGTCGGATCCCGCGCATCGATCTTGACGAGTCAGCTGCCGATCGAGCACTGGCATGAGTACCTGAACGATCCCACCCTCGCCGACGCGATCATGGACCGCCTCATCCACTGCTCGCACAAGATCCACCTGCAGGGCAAGGAGTCGATGCGCGAGCGCACCAGCAAGAAGGCTGCGAAGGGCTGAGGTGATGGCGAGGTCGCGACCCTGTCGAAGTGCCAGCGCAGGTGCTTCTGCCCGCCCTCCGGGGCGGTCAGACTCCCCTACGGCTTCTCCGTGAAACGAGGAGCGAAGAAGCGGACCAGAGCCGCCCAGGTGTTGACGGAACGTGACCGATCGGAGTAATAAACACTCACAGCGCTGACCTGGCGGAATTGCCGGTCACGTTCGGCCGGAACGGCCGGTCACAATCGCCGGAATACGCACCTCGGGTCTTCTTCCGTGTCGAGGACGCGCATGACGTGGTTGAGTTCTGACTTCGTGAGTGCCGGTGTGAACCCTGGATCCGCGCGATTGAGCTCCACGAGTGCCCCAGCAGACGCAAACTGCTTAGCCAAAACCTGTTTAGTCAGCGCGATTTCTTCGGCAACCTCCGATGGCGAGAAATGCGACGGGTCGGGATCGAAGACGCTGTATAAGCGCGCTCGGACTATGGAGGTCCAGATTTCATCGAATGATCTGCTTACTTCATCAATGCGATCATAGAGGGCAGCATATCCACGAACCTCTTCCTGTGGCATTAGAGCGGTTACCCCGCTCTGCTGCGCGGTCTTCCACGCAGAATTGGTGAAGCTTCCGGGGAAGGCGTGCCACACGAGGATGCCAGGCAGTTGTTCCTCCGGAGTGCCCGGGTGCTGCTGGACGTATTGCAGAACTGCGACGTTGTTCAGCAGCGCCGCGGTCTGCCGCTGAAATTCGCGGACGCTCCCGGCATAGGCGCGGCGATTCAGCGTGAGCTCGCGACGTAATGCCTGCCGAGTCTCAGTGACCTGGTGACGGTGGTGAACGAGCTCGGCGGTTTGCTCCAAGCCAAGAGCGATGAGGAGGCCGATCGTGATGATGGCCACGTGAAACAGAAATTCCCGTGAGGAGTGAACCGATCCGTGAGGTGCGTGCACGTCCAGCATGAAGGAGCCCTCTATATTTTTTGTCGCGATCAGAGACCGCGGGGCCGATTTGTCAACGTCCAGGGACCCGTGCCTCGCTTACTATTGCCCCCCGAGCACGGCGACCTCGACCGACTCCATCGCCAAGTCTAATCGGCAAGGCGAATCCAGAGCAATCGCAGCAGATCGGTTACCCCTGCCCATCGGCCGGGTACTCTCTGCCAAATTGAACGGTTTCGGTTATCCTGCCGCGAGATCGAACCCGCCACCCGTCTTCGAGGACCTGCCGATCCGCGCTGAACGCCTGATGGGCAAGCTGCCCAACGTGGATTTCGCGGTGGCGGCCCTTTCGCGGTGGCGGGCCTTGCGGCCAGCGCAGGGCTGCCCCCGATGCCCCTTTTTGTCCTGTTCGCACTCGCCCGCTCGGTCAGCCGTTGCGGGCACCTACGAGTGTCCGCTACGCCTTCCGCCCGGCCCTTTTCCTCGGGCCCTCCCCTCAATCGCCCGGATGCGATCCCTTGTCACCAAGAACAGCACTCCAACCTCGTCGAGAGTAAGGGACTTGGGATCGGATTGCGCGCGCTTCGCAAGAGCTTCGATCTCCGCGTCACTCAGAGTTGCACGAAGTTGCTCCGAGCGCTGCCGATCCCAGCCGCGGCCGCTGCCTTTCATAATTCAGCACCACCTACTTACATGATGTTCTCCGTCAACCGCCTCGCATACTCGTCGGGCGTCAGCCCGCCGAGGACTCTTTTCGGCCTCTGGGCGGATCGGCTAACGACCTTCGGGCGCTCCATCCGGGGGAACCGCGTGGCGTTGACGCCGAGCAACGCGAGTTCAATGACCGCTCGATATGACCCTCTACGCTGATGCGTCGTGCTCGCGAAGCCAAGCGGTGACGCGCTCCATACGCATGGCAACGCCAAGTTCCACCGAGATGACCAGCAGCTTGTCGTGAGTCTTTAGTGGTGACGGTCTATGCGACTTTGGAGACTGAAGTTGAGTCACGACCTGTTGCGGTTGAATGGCCGCCTTAGCCTCCAGCAGGTATGCCACCGCAGACCCGTCATAAGATGACATTACCGGTTCCACGGGGCCGAGTTCAGCGAGCGCTGCCTGTAGCAATGACAGAGATTCGTGCAGGCGGTCGCGCAGGTCTTCGCCCCTGTCGAAGCGAATGAGCACCAGATACGGGATGAAACCCTCGTCGCTACTCATCGTTTTCTGACTCCTTTGATGATAGTACCGCGCCCGGTGGAATCTTTTGGGGCCGTGCTGACGCCGAACATTACCCCTTCCATGCTCAAGGTTTCAGGCAGTTCTCCACGGAGAGGCCTGGAACGCGGCGGAACTCGCGCTCATTGTTCGTCACGACCGACTCGTCAAAGCCGGTTCGCGGATCGAGGCTTACGTAAAGGCTACGGCGCTTTCTCGGGTCGCCCAACCTGTTGACCCGTATGCGTTTCTTGGCTCCGCCGGTCCAGTCCATCATCGGCGTGACGGATACGCGGCGGTCTAGGGGGCGGGTGCGCCCCCGGTCGCGAAGAATTCCCCGGGAGCGAGCATCCCTTTGTGGGTGCTGCTCGTATCCATCATGTCGAAAATCTTGAGCTGATAGCTGAGGAATTCGTGGCGGGATATCGTGCCGTCACTGTTCGTATCGATCTTCTTGAACATCTCCGGCGTAAGCAGACCGCTCGCGTAGCCGCCGGTGGCAAACGACGCCACCTCAGGAGAGGCCGCCATGTATTCGGACTCATCAACCTTTCCGGTCTTTTTCTTGTCCAGCATTGCGAACACTTTGTTCTGGAACACGATCCACTCCTTGCGGGACACCATGTTGTCGTGATTGGCATCCATCTTGTGCATCATGGCCTTCGTCCGCAGCCCACTGGCGTATCCGCCCGTCGCAAAGGCGACCATATCGTCCGAATGCGCGGCGGACGCGCACATCAGCATGATTGCCCCGAAGGCTAAATACGTTGCAATTTTGTTCACGTTTTCGATCTCCCAGCGGGTCGTCACTAAGCGATTCATGCTAGCGACTCCTGCCCTATGTGTAGGAACTGCGACGCCATCATCGCTCCGAACTGACTCGCGGTCATGCTTCAGCTGCAGCGTGAGAGGAGACCCGCTGCCCTTAGCGAGTGTCCGCTTACGAGAAGCGGGGCTGCATCAACGACCGGAGTTGGCCGACTGCGGTACAAGGCAGCGCAGCGCCGCTCGCGTCTTTTCAGCGGCGACATCCTTGAGGTTTAGTGCTCTTTTTTCAAGCACATGCCACGAGAGCATCGCAAGAGTGAGCGTCACGGTCGCAGAAATCCCCGTGAGCGACGCGACAGAGATTCCGGGAACGAGATGCGCGGTAGTCTGCTCGACGGGGAAGGCATAAATGTAGATCCCATAGGAGTAATCCCCCCACCGGTTGAAGGCGCGAATCCGACCGCCAAAACCGTAGGCCACATAAAGGAGAAGATAGGGAAGCGCGACGGTAAAGGCGAGGAAAAATGCCCGGCGGTCCAGTGCTGAAAGCAGCACGACGGCGAGCAGCACTAAAAACGTCGATCGATTGAACGGGATCGAGTCCTTCAGTACGTAACAGCTCGCGCCCAGGAAGAACAGGAACGTGAGGCGCGAATACTCGTCCGACGCATTGTCGAAATTCCCATTCATGAAATAGAGCACTGCGGCCGAGACCGCGATGGCGACAACGCCCCATCGAATGACGCTGAGCCGTCGCGCAATGGCAGAGAGGATGCCGAGCGCAAAAAGGATGACATACATTTTCACTTCCGGCTCAAGCGTCCAGAGGGAGCCGTTTACAACGCTCCGTAACGGATTCGAGCTGAATACGCCCGGCAGAACAGCGACCACACCCCGAAGTAGGATTGCGTTCTTGACTAGATAGCGCCAGGTCTCGCGAGCAGTAAGGTACGCATGCGGAGAGCTGCTTGTGACAGCAAGTCCAAGTCCGAAGACGGTCAGCGCGAGCATGACCCAAAGTGCCGGCAAGATTCGGAGCGCCCGTGCCCATGCAAAGCCGACCGCACTCTGTCTGGAAAGGAGGCTCGCGGTTACGAGAAAGCCGCTCGTCAGGAAAAAGACATCGACAGCTATATATGCCCACGTGAGCCCGAGCGTGTGGCGCATTGGCTCAGCGCTCCCTGAGCCGGTCGCCACCGCAAAACTGTGACTGATCAGCACCGCGAAAGCGGCGCAGAACCGTATTACTCAGCAGTCACGAATATAGGCGACAGAGGGAGCGTCAAAAAATGACCGAACCAGCTTTGGGTCGTCGCGAACATCGGCGAGCTGTTGGTCGACACGGCCGGCGAGCTTCTCGCCCTGTTGCAGCGGTCGTCGTGCCGTGCCTGTACGCTTGACGTGACTCCAGACCAACTCGTCCGGATTCAATTCGGGGGCGTAGCCCGGTAGAAAATGGAGAGTCAGCTTCCCTTCGGTGGATTCGACGTAGTCGCGAACGACGCGAGTCTTGTGCGCGGGAAGGCTATCCAGAATCAAACGCACCGGTTTCCTGCGTCGATGCATCAACTGGCGCAGGAGCTGGACGAACAGCTCGCCGTTCAAACCGCCCGCGTAAGTGCAGAACCAGAACTCTCCACGCGGACCCACCGCCGAGGCGGCGGAGACCGACTGCCGTTGGCCAGGTCGGTACACGATTGGCGTCTGGCCACGCAACCCCCAGGTCTTTCCGTGAACGGTATCGGCGCGGAAGCCGGATTCATCCCAAAACAGAATTTGCGCGCTGTCGCGCTTGGCCTGGCGGGCCAGCGCCGGATAGATCTGCTGCTGCCACAAGGCAATTGCCTGCGGATCCCGTTGGTACGCCCGCTGCAGAGGTTTCTGTGGTGTCAACTGAAGCTTCGCCAACAGCGATCCAACGGAGGTAACCCCAAGGTCGACCCCGAACTTCTGCTCAATCAACTGCGCGACAATCGCGCGGGTCCACAGCCCGAAGTCCAATCCGTATTGACGCGGATCGCGGCCGTTGACCCAACGAAAGACTTGTCGCTCTTGCGCCACGGTGAGGCTACGCGGCCGACCCGTCCCGCGAGTCGAACTCAGCGCCCTCAGTCCGTTGCCGCTTCCAGCAGCCAGGCGCATCCACTTGTAGATCGTCGTTCGGTTGAATCCGTACGAAGCAATCACGACGCCCGGATCTTCCCCTTCGCGCACCCGTCGAACCGACATCAGACGAATCTGCTCCAGCGTGGCGTGATCGAGTGTACGGCCATCAATTTTCATTGCGCATTGTATCAGCAATGGCGCCAAGTTTCTCGACGTTATTCGACTAAATTCTCGACTGGTGAGTAAGTTGAAATTGTTGTCCCGCCCGTGAGCAACATCTCCGAGTTTCATCATTTCGGCCACTCTCGCGGCAGCAGCGCGGAACTGGCGGAAGCGCCCGCAGGATTCGCTACGCCGTTATCCGTCCGCTGCCCGCGTGCCAGACCGCAGCGCTCCTGTGAAAGTAGGAGTAGTTGGCCATGTGGCACGCAATTGACGTGCCATTGCCGAAGACCGCATCCTCGACAGAAGGCTGCCGCGTCTTCACCGACTGGAAGAAATTCCACAAATGATCGTGAACAGGGTCGTAGTTGGGCGGGAATACATACGTTTCGCCGTCCTCGACCGGCTTGGCCGCGCCCGGCTTCGGATCGTTCTTCGCATGCCACGTTTGCTCATAGTCGGCCTGCATCTTCTGTGGGTAGCCGGTATCGTAATAACAGGGCGCATCGTCGCTGCCGTCCTGCCGAGTCACTGTCATCTGCTCGCCCTCGTCCTGTATCTCGATGATTCCCCGGGTGCCGAGGAAGCGCGTAATCTCTTCTTGGTCGGTGCATTGCGTCATCAAAACGGCTACGCACAGATTTGGATAATCGTAGAGCGTCGTCATCACATCGGGGAATTCGCGCCCGTCCTTCCAATGGAACAGTCCGCCCGTGCTTTGGGCTCGCTCGGGCGGCGCATCCAAGCCCATGACATAGTGAATGCCGGTGAGGGAATGGACGAACAGATCACCGGGAATACCCTCGCCGTAGTCCTTGAAGGCGCGCCAGCGCGCGAACCGGATAGGATCAAAGGGCCGCTTGGGCGCATCGCCCAGCCAGGTTTCCCAGTCAAGGCTCTGCGGTGACAGATGCGACGGCGGCCTGTACACCCAGGCGCCGCACGGCGAGTTTCGGCCGAGAATTGCCTCGACCTGGTGGACGTCGCCGATGGCGCCCTGCCGAATGAGCTCCCTGGCCTTCGCGAAAGTGATCGAGCTGCGGCGCTGGCTGCCGATCTGGACGATGCGATTGTTCTTCCGCGCCGCCGCGATGATCCTGAAGCCCTCTTCGACCTCATGTGTCATCGGTTTCTCGCAATAGATGTCCTTACCGGCGTTGCAGGCGTCCACGACGATTTTCTCGTGCCAGTGGTCCGGAACGGCCGCGACCAGGCAGTCGATCTCCTTGTTGGCCAGCAGATCCTGGTATCGGCGCGTCGTCGGCACGGTCTTGCCCGTTGCGCCGCTGATGATCTCGTTGGCGAGCGTGTGGCGATCGTCATAAAGGTCGCAGGCGGCCGCGCACTCGACGCCAGGGAGCCGCACACAGGCGTCCAAGATGCCGGAGCCTCGCATACCGATACCGATCATGCCGAAGCGGACCCGGTCGCTCGCGGCAACCGACCGCGCCGCGGCGGCCGCCGGATGCGCATGCAGAAAGTAAGGCGACGCGGCCAACACGATGCCGGCCTGCGTCGAGCGGCGCACGAATTCACGCCGGGACATTTCGCGCTCATCCATACGAATCCCCTTGTGCTGAAAGGTGAGACAAGCCTTCGTTCGCCTCTTGCCGATTCGATGTGACTATTCCGCGGGTGTGATCACGATATTGCGAAACGCCACCCGCCCGTCCTCGGTGCCCTGGAGGTATATGGGCCCCGGCGAACGTTCATCCGTGTTGAGAGCACCGCCGGTGACCCCGGGGATCTCGCGGTGATCGATGATCGTGCGGCCATCAGCGACGACCGTGACGGTTCGCCCGACCAGCGTGATGTCGTAGCCGTGCCAGACGTTCGCCGTGCGCGGGAGCGGGGGCTGCGGTGCGATGTATCCGTAGATCGACCCCATACGGCGATTCGGCGGCTCCTGCGCGGCATTGGTCTCGATCTGCACTTCGTAGCGTCCGCGCAGATACACCCCGCTGTTGGCCATCGGGCCGCAATTGAATTCGACGTGCAGCTTGAAGTCGCGAAACTTGGAGGCCGTTACGATCTCGGACCCCCGGCCTCCCTTGACGAGCGTGCCGCGCTCGACGCTCCAGATACTTGCCTGAGTCGGATCGGCGAACGTCCAGCCCGCAAGGTCCTTGCCATCGAATAACCGGATGGGCTTGCCCCATTTGGGCGCTCCCTTCCGCTCGAGCGCCGGCGCGCGGCGGCCGGTCCATGGCCACGAAGCCCCGTTGGGCGTTGTCTCAATGCCCACGAGCTCCCCGCCAGCGAGCCGACCATGCAAGTGCGTGCCATCAGGAACCCCTTCGTCCTTGGGAACGGCGACCTCAATTTCACCTCGTTCGATTCGAATCTCGCCCGTCGGCGTCGCGTGGCCCCAAAGCCCGACCATGAGACCTTCGATGCGGCCGTGGTCATCGGATATCTCGATCCACGACGGCCACTGCCGGGTCGGACTTCTTACGGTCAGGTCCCACTTCCCCAGGTAAGCCCTGGCTGAGCGTGATCCGTCGCCCGTCGGATGGGCTTGAGCGTTCACCTGTTGCGGGCACATCCAGACAAGCAGGGACATTGCGATTGCGAGAACGATACTCTGTTTCAACGTTGGAGCTCCGAGGCGACATAGCGTTTTGGGATCGAATTGCTTCATCCTGTGAACCCCTTCGCCACCAGATAGACCTCGCGCGATTCCTTGCGCGAGGCCGCGGGCTTGCGGATGAGCACCTTCGCGAAATGCGCCCGCAGCTCCTTCAAGTATTGATCAGACCCCGAGCCTTGAAACATCTTGGCGGCGAAGCTCGCACCAGGCTTCAAGGTCTTGCACACTGTGTCCAGCGCCAGCTCCAGGAAATAGATTGACCTCGCCTGATCGGCCGAATCGATTCCGCTGATGTTCGGCGCGATGTCGGAAATGATCAGATCGAACTTTGTGCCGCGAAGCCAGTCGAGCACCTGCTGCACGATGGCTTCTTCAGTAAAATCGCCCTGGATGAAATCGACATTCTTCAGCTCGTCCATCGGCAGAATGTCTGTTGCGAGCACGCGTCCTTTTTCGCCGACGAGCTTGCCCGCCACCTGCGACCAACCGCCGGGCGCAGAGCCGAGGTCCATGATCCGCATGCCGGCGCGGATCAGTTTGTCCTTCTCATTGAGCTCGATCAGCTTGTAGGCCGAACGCGAACGATAACCGTCCCTCTGTGCCTGCTTGACGAAAGGATCACTGAGGTGGCGGGAGAGCCAGCTGGCGCTGCTTTTTGTTCGGGGCATCTTCCCAGGGAACTACCGGCTATAATCCCCGGATTCTACTCCTCTGCCGGATTTACCGGCCAGGAAGACGTCCGTGATCCGCATTACCGAGCTGCCGTTGCCGCTCGATTACACGCCTGAGGCGCTACGTCAGGCCATTTTGCAGCGTCTTGCCATCCCCGCGGCCGAGTTGCTCGATTTCACTCTGTTCAAGCGCAGTTACGATGCACGCAAGAAGAACAGCGGCATCTTCTTCATCTGTATCGTCGATGTCACGGTGAGTGACGAAGCCGCCGTGCTGAGACACCTGGTGCGCGATCGACAGGTCGGCGTCTCACCGGACACGAGCTATTACCCGGTTGCCCAAGCCCCCGTGCAACTCAAGGAACGGCCGCTGGTCGTCGGGTTCGGCCCCTGCGGACTATTCGCAGCGCTCCTGCTCGCGCAAATGGGCTTCAGGCCCATCGTGCTGGAACGCGGTCGTGATGTACGACGCCGAACGCGCGACACGTGGGCCCTGTGGCGGGAGAACACGCTGACACCGGAATCCAATGTTCAGTTTGGGGAGGGTGGCGCGGGCCTTTTTTCCGACGGCAAGCTCTACAGCCAGATCAAAGACCCGAAATTCCATGGCCGCAAGGTGATGCGGGAGTTCGTGCGTGCCGGTGCACCGGCGGAAATTCTCTATGTCAGCAAGCCGCACATCGGCACGTTTCGCCTGACGGGCGTCGTATCGAAAATGCGCGACGAGATCATTTCGCTCGGCGGTGAAGTACGCTTCGAGAGCAAGGTTACCGATCTATTCATCGAGCGGGGACAGATCGAAGGTGTGGTGATGGCGAGCGGGGAGACTCTCTATGGCCGCCACGTAGTGCTCGCTCTGGGGCACAGCTCCCGCGACACCTTCCGCATGCTGGAGCACCGGCGCGTCCATCTCGAGGCCAAACCCTTTGCCATCGGCCTGCGTATCGAGCATCCGCAATCGCTGATCGACGTCGCCCGCCTGGGGCGATTTGCCGGTCACCCGCAACTAGGTGCGGCCGACTACAAACTGGTACATCACGCCCGCAATGGGCGTTCGGTCTTCAGCTTCTGCATGTGTCCCGGCGGCACGGTGGTTGCCGCCACTTCCGAGCCCGGGCGCGTGGTCACCAACGGCATGAGTCAGTATTCGCGCAACGAGCGCAATGCCAACGCGGGCATCGTGGTCGCAATCAATCCCGAACCGGACTTTCCCGGCGGGCCGCTCGCGGGCGTTGAACTCCAGGAGGTGTGGGAATCCAAGGCCTATCTTTCAGGCGGTGGCGACTACTGCGCGCCGGGACAGCTGGTTGGCGATTTCCTGCGCGGCGTCGGTTCCACACAGCTCGGCGAGATCGTTCCTTCATATACGCCGGGCGTGCGGTTGGGTGATCTGTCAGAGGCCCTGCCGGACTATGCCATCAGCGCCATACGCGAGGCATTGCCTGCATTCGGCAAGCAGTTCCGCGGCTTCGATCGCGACGACGCCGTGCTCACCGCCGTAGAAAGCCGCACCTCTTCGCCGGTGCGCATTACGCGCGACGCTGAATCGCTGCAGAGTCTCAACGTGCGCGGGCTCTATCCTTGCGGTGAAGGCGCGGGTTATGCCGGTGGCATCCTCTCGGCAAGTGTCGATGGCATAAAGGTAGCCGAAGCGGTCGCGCGGAGCCTGTCGTGAAATTTGAAGACATGAAGAAACTTCATCAGAGGAAGTTCCGCGAGCAGTTCGGTTGTTTCCTGCTGGAAGGCGAGCATCTGGTGCAGGAGCTGCAGAAGGCTGCGATTCATGACGCACGACTGCGCGCCAGCGAAATCTATCTCACGCGGGAGTATGCGCACTGGACGAGCGAGCTCCCGATTCACGTCGTCAATTCCCGCCACATGGCGCAGCTCAGTGAGACGCGCTCACCGCAGGGTATTGCTGCAATCGCGCCGCTACTGGCGGCGCCCGCGCACCAGCCCGGTGAGCGCGCCATCTATCTGTATGAGATTCAGGACCCAGGGAATCTCGGCACGATCCTGCGCTCGCTCGCCTGGTTCGGTGGCTTCCGCTGTCTGCTCAGCCCCAATAGTGTGGACGTGCATAACGGCAAGGCGGTGCGCGCCAGCATGGGAGCCATCTTCCATGTACCGGTGGAACCTGATGTGCCGTGGCAAGCACTTCCGGGGCGCTTCGGTCGGATCGCCAGTCTCGATCTGCAGGGTAAGCCAATCTCTGCGCCGGAGTTTCGCGACTTCGAGTGCTACATCTACGGCAATGAAGCTCGGGGTTTGCCGCGTGAGGTCCTAAGCGGGATGAATGCAGCGCCGTTCACGATTGCGGGAACGGGGGCGATTGAATCGCTGAATGTTGCGACGACGGTGAACATCTGTCAGTACGAGCTGACGCGGTCATCGGAAGGCACCGTCGGCACCGTATGCGAGAGCTAAGACCGAGAGCCATCCTATTCGATATGGATGGTACTCTCATCGACTCTACCGAAGCATCGGAGATCACTTGGCAACGCTGGGCGGCTGCACATCAAGTGCCAATCGAGAGCATACGACAAGTCCATCATGGGCGGCGGCCCGAAGAAACCATAGCCATCGTTGCGCCACACCTGAACGCGATCGAGGAATCGAAGCATATTTATGATGAGCAAGCGATGTTGGCTGAAGGTATTCGGCCAATAGCAGGCGCCAACGCTTTTTTTGAATCAATTCCCAGTCATCAGTGCGCTCTTGTGGCAGCGGCCTCGCGTGCAATTGTTGACTTGCGCTTTCGAACTGTGGGACTTGTACCGCCGGACGTCTGCGTCACCGGCGACACTTTGAAAGTCGGAAAGCCTAGCCCTGAAGGGTACCTTGAAGCTGCCCGACGATTGGGATGCAAGCCCGAGGACTGTATTGTGTTTGAAGACTCGCCAGCCGGCTTGATAGCGGCTCATCGAGCTGGAATGCAATCTGTCGCTGTCCTCTCTAACTATACGGCAGCACGCTTGCGCGGCGAACTGAGCCCTGAAATAGTGCCAACGGCTTTTCTACGGGATTTTCGTGGTATCACGTATCTCAATGGGATTCTCAGGTTGCTGAAATGATCCTTAGCCCTTTCACCGAAAGAGGCGGGGCGCAAGGTCTTTCAGATCGCGTCGCCAGGTTTGCCATTCGTGTGCCGTTCCTGGACTCTCGAAGTACACCAGATGCACGCCGTGCGCGCGCAGTGCCTTGACAGCAGCGACTATGCCGAGGCGAATCTCAGGTGGCTCCGCGGTGCCGACACCCATCCATAACAAACTCACGCGCTGATTGAAGCGCGCCGCATCCGCAAAGCTCCCTCCGTAGGCGGTCTTCACATCGAACGGCGCGGCAATTGCAGCAGCAAGGCGTTGCGGCGAGTTCGGGTTCTGCAGGATGGGACCGCTGAGCGAGGCGATGTAGGCGAAAGTATCCTGGTGATGGAGAGCGATGAAGAGCGCTTCCATGCCGCCCATGGACAGTCCCGCCATCGCGCGATGGTTTCGGTCGGGAATCGTACGGTACGAAGCATCGATCGTCGGGATGAGATCATGCAGAGTCACGTCCTCGAATGCACGGAACGCGAGCCCGATTTGCTTCACCGGAGTATCGGCACCGAGCTGCAGGGCTGGCGTTCCCGGCTTATTGGCGTACCCGAGATCCATGACGACTATCATGGGTTTGGCTTTGCCCGCAGCAATCAGGTTGTCGAGGATGAATTGCGCCTTGCCTTGGCGCGTCCAGCCCGTCTCATCCTCGCCGTAGCCATGTTGCAGGATCAGCAGTGGGTAGCGCTGTCTCGGGTTCGAATCGTATCCCGGCGGCGTGTAGACGAACGCGCGACGCCAAGCTCCCGTGACGCGTGACCAGTACCACTTCTCCCGCACCTCGCCGTGCGGGACCGCCTTCACTGCATAAAAGTCGCCCTGTGGGTCTGGTACCTCCAGCCCGCTGACCTCCTTGCCATAACCGAAGTACGTCTTGCTGGCGGGATCGCTGATCGCGACGCCATCCAGAATGAACCAGTAGTAGTGAAATCCCGGAACGACCGGTGGGAGCGTAACCTGCCACACTCCATCCGCGGACTTGGTCATCGGAAAGGGGCCGTGTCCCAGGCCATCGCCTCCGGCCAGCAGAACGCTGTGAGCCGCGGGAGCGTTGAGCTCGAAGCTTACACGGTGGTCCGGGTAAATGCGGGGACTGCTCGCGCCTGGAACACTGGACGCAGCCAGTGATGAAGTGGCACCGGCCCGTCCGAAAGCAAAGGTCGGAACAAGTGTCAGCGCCATTGCTGCGAGCGCCGCGGCGCCTCGCCAAGGTAATCGGTCGAAGAGCATCAAGGGCAGTGTGCCACCACGCAGCCGAGCCGGCAATGCGGCTGTCTAACTTAACCGTATGGGACGCCCGGACTGCTCTGTCCGACCTCGATGATGTAACCGTCAGGGTCGCGGATGTAGCAGAGCGTCTCGCCGTACTTGTCCATCGGCTCCGTGAGGAACTCGGCTCCTCGGCTTCTCCATAATTCATAGCAGGCTTGAATATCGGCAACGCGGATATTCATAAAGCTGCTGATCTTGGTCGGGTCCGGGACGCTGAGTGTTACCGACGGCTTCTCCGGGGTGGGGCCGCCCCCGACGTTGACGATGAGCCATATGTTCGCGATCTGAATGTACGGAGGCGCGCCTTTATTGTCGCCTCTGCTCAAAACGCGACCACCGAAAACCTTTTCGTAGAATTGAATCGATCGGTCGATGTCGGCGACGGTGAGGAAATATGCGACGCTGAACCCGTCTCGCGGGGGCATCTCGTAGCTCGTACCCTCTATTTGTACACTGTTCATTGACGACTCCAATTCCGATGCCCCGCACCGCAGCAGCTACTTCAAGCATAGCGGCTCCGGGGTAGCAATGAGACCTTGGTCCGATTGCCTCGGTTGAATCACGCCCCCGTATCCGGTAAACTTTGCGGCCCGCTCGCGGCCGCACCCGAGCGGTACTCCGAACCGCCAGTACGACCGGCGGATGGCGCGGCACTCCCCGTCGCTGCGAAACCGCGAGACTCGCGGCCTATTTCAATTGGACAGAGATGCTTTCCACCTTCAACACCGCGATCCAGTTCGGTGCCAAACCGCTCTTCGAGCAGGTCACCGTCAAGTTCTCCGATGGTAACCGTTATGGCCTGATCGGAGCCAACGGCTGTGGCAAATCGACCTTGATGAAGATCCTGAGCGGCGAGCTTGAGCCGAGCGCCGGTGATGTCGTACTGCAGCCGGGCGTTCGGCGCGGCACGCTCAGGCAGAATCAGTTCGCTCACGAGGATGAGCGCGTCCTCGATGTGGTCATGCAGGGACACGTGGAGATGTGGTGCGCAATGCAGGAGCGCGATCGCATCTACATGGATGCGCAGGCGACCGACGATGACTACATGAAGGCGGCAGAGCTCGAGAGCCGGTTTGCCGAGTACGGCGGCTATGATGCGCAAGCCCGTGCCGGCAGCATCCTCACCGAAGCCGGCATCCATGAGTCGTTGCACGAGCGTCCGATGCGCGAGGTTCCGCCCGGATTGAAGCTGCGTGTCCTGCTCGCACAGGCTCTGTTCTCGAAGCCGGACGTGCTTCTGCTGGACGAGCCCACGAACAATCTGGACATCCACTCGATTCGCTGGCTCGAGGGTGTGCTCAATGACTATGACGCGACCATGGTCATCATCAGCCACGACCGGCACTTCCTCAACCAGGTGTGCACGCACATAGCGGATCTCGATTACCAGCAGCTCAAGATCTATCCGGGCAACTATGACGAGTTCATGTTGGCATCGTTGCAGGCGCGTGAGCGAATCGAAGCCGCAAATGCGAAGGCCCAGGACCGGATTTCAGACCTGCAGGAGTTCGTGCGGCGCTTTTCGGCAAACGCCTCCAAGTCGCGCCAGGCCACCTCGCGCCGCAAGCAGCTCGAGAAGATCAAGATCGAGGAGGTAAGGCCGTCCTCGCGCCAGAATCCTTACATCCGCTTCGAGCAGCGCAAGAAGCTGTACCATTCGGCGGTGTCCGTGGAGACCCTCTCCTTTCGGTATCCCGGCTCGGACGTCAACGTGCTCAACGAGGTCAGCTTAAACGTCCATGCCGGCGAGCGCATTGCCGTCATCGGCCCTAATGGGGTCGGTAAGACAACGCTGATACGCTGTCTCAGTGGCGACCTTGCGCCCTCCGCCGGGCGTATCGCCTGGGTGGAAAACGCTGAGCTCGGCTACATGCCGCAGGATCCGCAGGCAGAGTTCAGCACGAAGCTCGACCTTTTTACGTGGATGTCCGAGTGGTCGGGCAAGGCGGACGACGATCAGATCGTACGCGCGACACTCGGCCGGCTCCTCTTTTCCGGCGACGAGGTCAGGAAGTCGGTCAAAGTGCTATCTGGCGGTGAGAAGGGCCGCATGATCTACGGCAAACTGATGCTCACCAGGCCGAACGTCCTGCTCATGGACGAGCCCACGAACCACATGGACATGGAAACCATCGAGTCGCTGCAGATCGGCTTGGAGAAATATCCAGGCACCGTGATCTTCGTCTCGCACGACCGGGAGTTCGTCGGCGGTCTCGCCACGCGCATCATTGAGCTGAGACCGGGCGGGACCATCGAGGACTTCAACGGTACCTATGATGAATACCTCGCAGCGCAGGGACCGCGCGCCTGATGCCCGTGGTCAATGCCGGTGCGATCTATTCATGGGCCGCCACGATCTTGGCGAGCATCGTCGGATCGGCATTGTGCAGCAATGCGATGACGTCCTTGGGGACATTGCTCAACCGACTGGCCAGCAAGGTAAGCTTCAACGTCCGGAAGTTCCATGCGTAGATGTGGAGATCTACCTCGTCCCGGATCCACGCGCCACGCTCGTTGAAGCCGAGATACTGGGCTTCGTCTCCGGGCGGGACCTCGTAGATCTCTACCGACAGATTGAAAACCCTGTTGCCCGGATGCAGGTAGTCAGGGTACTCCCAATGCACGAACAACGCGCCCAGCGGCATATTGGCCAGTGTAGGCGGGAAGTTGGGATCCGGCGCGGGCCCCTTGCTTGGCGACAGCGAGTATCGATGCGCGTCGTAGTAGAGGATCGCCTGCATTAGCGGTGAGGGATTGGCCAGGTCGAGCGGCGCTTGCCACGCGTTGGCGGCGCTTGGGCTGAGGGACTTGGTCTGCAGATTCCAGACGTAGACCCGCGTGTCACCGGTGCTGACGAGCCAGGAGCCGCGCTCATTGAACCCGAGATACAGGCCAGGCCCTGCGGCGGGGGCAGCGAGGCGGATCACCATCAACGACGGCTGCGTCGTCGTGCCGAAAAGTTGCCAGCCCAGTGGGAATCTGGTCTGGCTGTCGTTGCCGAGGTTCACGGGCAAGTTTGGATCGGACCGCTGGCTCGGGATCGCGATGCGCGCCGGCAACGCTTGCGCGGCAGCGTCTGGCGGCGCGCCGAAGCGATCCTTTGCGCTGTTGTAGGTGAATTGTCGGTTGCGCAGAGCCGCGAGCACCTCGGCCGGCAGCGCATCGGTCGAGTCGTACTGTCTCACCAGAGTGCGGCCATCGAAAAGGTAAATCGCCCCATCTCGGCTCTGGATCAGGGAGCCCTTCCCATCGATGTATCCAAGGTAGTCCCCAGAATTCCGCTGCCCGCACCCTGCTGGCAGAAAACAAACCACCGGCGCGAGAGGATTGAGCCCAGGCGGGCGCGGCGTTACGTAGACCCATTGGAGGCCGATTCCGCCGGGGACGACGTGGCGTCCCACGGGACCGGGCAGATTCGGGTCCGCAGGGAGCTGCTGGGCCCGGGCCGGAGCGGCGAACAGCCCGGCGACCGTAATGGCGCCGGCTGCCATCACGATGAAGCACCGCAACAACCTGCCCATAGGAACGCGTGCCCCCGAGCTGCATCCGCTTACCGATCGAGCTTCAACATTATATTGAATTGCATGTGACGCGCCAGTGACAGTCGACCGCTCGTCACCGTGAGGCACGGCTTTACGACGCCAAGCGCAGCTATGCGCGGCGTGAATTCAGACGCAGCCATACGGCGAGCTGCTTCTCGTTGAGCGCATCCGCCGCCACCGCCAGCATCGTTGCCACTTCGTCCGGCTGAAGCGGCTCGAGCACCCGACCGTTGAGATAGAGGAACGCGCGCGTCGAAAGCAATGCCGTGCGCTTGTTGCCATCATTGAAAGGATGGTTCTTGGCAACGCCGAAGCATACCGCTGCAGCCAGCTCGAATATTGAGCTACGGGGCTTGTAGGCAAGCAGGTTCCGTGGACGGTCGAGCGCGCTCTCCAGCAGGCCGTGCTCGCGGATACCCGCCAACCCTCCGAACTCGTAGATCGCCTCGTCATGGATAGCTATCGCAATCCGAGCTCTGATCCTCTTGGGCTCGGTCACTTTTTCGCGAGCTCATGCATGGCGTCACGATGACGCCTCATGTAGTCACGAGTCGACTCTATGGCAGTTGCGAAGTCGGGATCAAACGGTGTAAGCCTAATGCCGTCGGGCGTCCGGACTGCGAATAGCTGATCGCCCTCGGCTACGCCGAGTGCCTCAATGACATCCTTAGTGAGAAGGATACCGAGCGAATTGCCCACTTTGCGTACGCGTACGGTTGCGCTCATTGAGAATGCCTCCCACTCCTATGAACGCGGTTATAACATAAGTAATACGCCAGTTGCAAGCCCCTGTTCATCGCCCGTTCAGTTGCATAACGTAATCATGCGCCTCCGCGGCTCGCCGAAGCTCGCAGTACTGGCTTTGGAACTCCCACTGCGGTCCCAAGTTTCCTTGTTGACGGTTTTCACCTGGAGAGTATGTGCAGCGCTTGGCCGGAGCAGTACCGCTGTTGCTCATTGCGGGATTGGCTGTCGCGTTCTCGCCGCCTGGCGCCGCGAAAACCCCGCATCGAGAGGCACCACAGCGAGTTAGGGGGCTCGCGAAACCAGATCTCTCGGCGCGAAAGCGTCGCGGCAACGCCTCGTATTACGCGCGCCAGTTCTTCGGTAAACCCATGGCGAACGGCGCCCCGATGAATCCGCGCGGCAACAACGCCGCGAGCCGGACTCTCCCGCTCGGAACCGTGGCGAAAGTCACCAACGTCGCTACCGGCAAGAGCGCCATCATCAGGATCGAGGATCGCGGTCCCTACATCAAGGGTCGTATCGTCGATTTGTCGCCTTCCACCGCGCACAAGATCGGAATCACCAGGCGTCTCGGTGTCGCGAAGGTCGTGGTCGCACCCATAGCGGTTCCCCTGCCCGACGGCCGAGTCAAGCTGACACGGCAGCCGCCGGCTGACCACGACACCCCGCAAGTCGCATCGAGTCTAAGTCGCCAACGCTAAAGCGCGATTATGGAGCGACGCATGGCAGTCCTGCGTAATTCATCGCGCGCCTCCCATACGACCCGGTCACCGGCAGCATCGCCCAGGTCCTTCTGGATCTCGGTCGGCCCATAAACCACGACGGAGCGACCGGCAAGCCCTTTGAGGTCGATCCGATGGTGCGCCCGGCATACGCCAGTAGAAAGCCGTCGCGCACTCCGCGCGAATGGACGAGGCCGGCGGAAAGTTGTACTTTTCAGTCATGCGACCCGGACCTCCGCTGCGCCGCGCAAAGATACCGCCGCGAGCATTTCGCACTCGCGATCACTGAAGACCCGCACCAATGCCTTGGCTTCGTCACTTGCCCCGCTGGGCGTGGTTCGGAACGGGAGTGCTGGCGTTCATAGCCGGTTTGGTCAATGCGGCCGGCTATCTCGGCTTTCGCCACGAGTCCATCAGCAACATGACCGGTAATTCCAGCATGCTCGGCATTGCGCTGGGCAAAGCGGATGGTGGCGAGACGGCGCACTGGGCCCTGGCAATCGGGTCGTTCGTGCTAGGCACTATGTTGAGTGGGATGATCGTACAGCAGAGTACGCTGAAGCTCGGGCGCCGCTATGGCGTGGCGCTGACACTCGAGTCATTGCTGCTCTTTGCGGCTATTCCATTCTTGGATGGGGCGAATTCAGTGGGGCTTTATCTGGCATCGATCGCCATGGGCCTGCAAAACGGCATGGTCAGCGCCTACAGCGGTGCGATAATCCGAACCACCCATGTGACCGGTATTTTTACTGACTTGGGCATAGGCCTCGGTCACCTGCTGCGAGGCCTGCCTGTTGACATGCTGCGCTTGCGCGTATGCGTCGTGGTAGCCGCGGCGTTCACGTTAGGCGGTGTCATAGGCGCGCTGTTGTTTAAACGCATGCAGGAGCACGCCTTACTGATACCCGCCGTGCTCACTGGGGCCTGCGGTCTGGGTTATGGCATCTATCGCCAATACTCGCTGACCAGATCATCGGAACCAGCGTGACAAATCGGCTTGTGGAGGCGATGCGAGCTCGCGCACGCCGCGCTCGACTGGATCGAACACACCTTTGTGGTGAAAATAGACGACGCTGGCGGCGAAGCGCATCGGCCATGTTGCGAGCAACCAATTAAAGGCGAGATCGCTCTGGAAGTGGTCGAATAGAAACCGCAGTAGCCGCTTGCTGCGGAACTTCGGATACGAGCGCACGAACCAGTCGCTCGGGTCCTCGGCGCGCCCGTAGAGAAAATCCGCCACCGCATTGCCGGCTGCGAGCCCGTGTTTTAGCGCGGTGTGAATGCCCCCCGCGGTGACCGGCGAAACGATGCCGGCCGCGTCACCGACGAGCAACGCGCGCGATGCGGCAACTGGATTGACGACGCCGCCGCACGGAATGATCCCTGCGCGTACGCCGCTCGGCGTAAGGTCGCGTAATTCGATCACCGGTGCGATCTTCGCAAGGAACGCATCCATTGCCTCATTCGGTCTGAAGACGCCAGGCCCATCGAGCCTCCGAGCGAGTCCCGCCTGCACGCCATCGACCCCGGCCAGCACCCACCCGATGTAACCGGGCGCAAGACGACGGTCCACGAAACAGTGCAGCTTTTCTGACACCGGGAGCGCCGCGCCGCCGTACTCATATTCGACGCCAGCCAGAAACCTCTTGCTTATGCCGAGATGGAGCGCGCTGGCGACTCGAGAATGTGGGCCATCTGCTCCAATCAAGAATCGAGTTGCCCCAAGGCCCTGCACCTCGAAGCCACTCTGCAGCCGTTTGGCGCCAGTGAAAGCCGTGTCGTAGGCGATCGTGGCGCCCGCCCTTTCGGCCTCACCTGCAAGCCAGCGCATCACGGCCGGGGTGTTGGTAGCCAGGAAATAATAACCTGGCGCCTCGAGATCGATGTAGCGCAGGTTCGGAGCATACAGCCGCACGCCCGGAATTCGCCGCACGAGTGGGTTTGGCAGCCCATCGAGCAGTGCAACCTGGTCGATCGCATCTCTCACGATGATTCCGGTGGTATGGAGCTTCGCGCCGGCATCGGTCTTTTTCTCGAGGACCGTCACGCGCAGCCCTGCGCGTGCGAGAGCTATCGCGCTCGCGAGGCCGGCGAAGCTTGCGCCGACCACCACACAATCGGTCCCGGAACGCATACTCTTCAACTGTGGTCGAACAATCTGGCGAGGTGACGACGGAAAAGTGGCAATGGCGTGGCGAGGGGAGCCCTCAGTTATTCACCTCAACCAGGTGCGCCCGAGACGGATCGGGCCTGAAGGCCTGGCCGAAGTACTGCGTCTCGCGGGCCACCTTGCCGCCGCTGAATTCCATGATGCTCACGGTGTAGAACGGTACGCCGTCATAGCTCAGCACCAATTCGGTGACCCAGAGATCGCCGCTGCCGATGATCCGCTGGATGGTGAAGCGCTTCTGGCTCGGCTGCACCGTTCTGCTTTCCTGGATGTTGTGTCGCCCGTGAATACGTTCGCCCGACTGCGGATAACAGAGCACCGCATCCTCGAGATAGATCTCATGCTCGACCGCAAAATCGTTCGCATCGGATGCGGCCCAGTGCCGTTCGAGTAACTCGCGCATTTGCAGATCTCCCATTTAGGTAGCCAGGCCCTGGTGTGCCGACAGGCATGACGTAAATCGATCCAATCCGGCTTCGAGCCTCCCCGGGTCCGTGGCGATGCACCAGCGCACGAACTCGGGCGAATCAGCGCCAAATGCCGATCCGGGCGCCAGCCCCAGCCGCGCCTTCTCAACGAGACGCTTGCAGAATGAAAGACTATCGCTCAGACCTCTGACACGGAAGAAGGCATACATCCCGCCTGGCGCGGGGGCGCCCAGTTCCACTTGACTCATCGTCGCCAAGCACTCGTATAGCCGCGTTTGATTGGCCTTCACCTGTTTGACGAGGTACGAGACGTCGGCTTCGCACTGCGTCAACGCCACGCGTGCCGCGCTCTGGACGAAGCCCGGTACGCATGACGTATTATATTCTGTGAGCTTGCTGTAGTTCGGCACCAGTGCCTGGGGGATGACAACCCACCCGATCCGCCATCCGGTCATTCGCCAGGCCTTCGAGAAGGAATTACACGCAATGAATCGATCGGAAGGATCGGCGATGTCCAGGAAGGACGGTGCGCAGGGTGCATGAAAGTACAGCCGCTCGTAGACATCATCCGCAATCAACCAGGTTCCCACGGCACGGCAGCGAGCCAGGATGGCTTCCTGTTCCGGTCGGCTCAGCGTCCAACCGGTCGGGTTGTTCGGGCTGTTGATGACCACCGCGGTCACGCCCGGCTGAATCGCCGCCATGAGCCGGTCGAGATCGAGCGACCATCCACTCGAACCAAATTGCAACGGCACTGAAATCAACTCGGCGCCCAGGATCTTCGGTATTTCGCAAAGATTCGGCCAGACAGGTGTGACGGCCACTACCGAGCTGCCGGGCTCGACTATGGCTTGCATCGAGATCATCAGCCCCGATACGGCCGAGCTCGTGACCGCGATGCGTTCGGCCGAGATCGGTCGGTGCCAGTGCGAAATATAGGAAGCGAGATCCTGCCGAAGCTCCGGCAAGCCAAGATTGGGCGTATAGAACGTGTCGCCCCTCATGAGAGCGCCGGCGCCGGCCGCGCGGATGGGCTCCGGGGTTGGAAGCTCGGCTTCGCCGAACCAAAAAGCCAGAACGTCATTGGCGCCGATCGCGGCGTTGGCGACTTCGCGAATCTGCTGATTCCGCAACGTGCGAATCTGGGGGCGACCCTCCAGGTATGACATGGTGCAAGTTCCCCGGAAATCGCTACTTTAGCCGTTCGCGGTCCCACTCTGCGGCATCATCCCGGCCGTATCTCCCAATGGCGAGGAGACCGCAATGAGGGTCGTGTTTTTAGACCCCTGAGAATTGGTTCGTTCAATTCGGAGAAAGTGGTAGTTTTACTACGACTTTCTCCGAACTGAACGAACTACCGCTGGCCCCCAATTGGCGCACCCCCCCTCATCCTCTGCCTTCTTCAGGGCGACGCCCGTGTTCGATCGCGCCGATTTTACCAAGGCCGTGGGGCGCAGCCCGACGGAAGGGTCCATCACGGACCTGCTGAGCTACCACCTTCGCGGCGGCAACATCCGTCGGATCGCGCGGAGCCTTTACGCCTCTATTCCTGGAAACGTTGCTCCGCTCGCGGCGAGCCGGGTGTGTTCGAGACGATGGATTTCGTTTGCCGCTTCGTCAGCCTCTCAGGCGGCTTCTCAGCAACTGATGGGGTGACGATACTTCGACGACTGACTGCCCTGCTCTCTACTCGCTCCCTCTCCTATGCGCGTCAGCGAGGGCGGCCATGCTCTCGAATCGAAAGTCGTAGTGAGGCGTACCGGACGGTGGCATCGTGGCACCCCAACCCTCCAGCGCGTGGCGACGATCGATCCACGCCGACGCCAGACCCGCCCGATTCGCCGGTGCGTGGTCGTGAAGCAGACTCTGCGCGACATGAAGGACATCAGGCTTGTCAAGGCCAAAATCCCGCTTGAGTCTTCCGAGCATGTATTCGAAGTTCCGGTCACTCGGCTTGTATGAACCGATATCCTGGGCTGTGTAAGTGGCGTCGAAGTCAACCTTGAGGCGCGCGTTGCTCGAGCGGAATGACACCCGGTCCACGTTCGAGAGGATCACGAGCCTGTAGTGCCGCTTCAGGTACTGCAGTGCCTCCGCTGAATCGGGGAATTCAGGCCAAGCCGGAACCGAGGCTCCAAAAGCGATAGCCTCCTCACTGGTCGTCGCAATTCCCCATGTCTCGGCCAACCGCCGATAGACGACCGCCAGCAGGTGCGAATACGGCATCGCAGGTGTCTCCTGCTCTTGCGCAAACTCGTGCCGTCCGAACTCCTCCAGAGCCTGATCTCGTGACATGGCGCGACGCGATCTGCCGACGAGCGTCCGCAGTCCATCGAAGAGCCCCGTCTCCCAATCTATGAGCGTTCCATAGCAGTCGAACGTCAAAACCTTGAAGTCTGTCAGCCTCATGTGCCCGACCTGCGCCTCTCGGCCTCGGCCGCTTTGGCGGCCCATGCCCTCGTGGAATGGCAAGTTTCCATGGCCCGCTTGTACGCTTCGCGTCCGCTCGTGCGGGCCACATAGGCCCGCTCTGCCTCCCCGAGGGTGACGCCTCCAGCTCTTCGGGCCAGCTCCAGCGCGTAGGTCACCGAAATATCGGCCGCCGTGAACGTCTCTCCGGCAAGATAAGGCGAGCGCGCAAGCTGCCGCGTCACCAACCCCAGCCGGCTATGGAACACCTCCTGTGCCTGGCGGGCGCTATGGTTGTCCCGCTCGGCTTCGGGCGCGAAATTGCGGGCGCCGACGACGAAGTAAATGGAAGCTGCGAGGCCGGCTTCACCAAGGTGAAGGAACTGTTGATACGCGGGGAAGGTGGGATCGCGCGGCTCCGGCGCAAGCGGAGTCGGCCCGTAGCGGGCCATCAGGTACTCCATGATCGCGATCGACTCCACCATCGTAATGTCGCCGTCCCGGATCGCGGGGATGAACCCAGCGGGGTTGATGGCGAGAAATTCAGTATCCTTCTCGACGCCGGCCAATAAGTCCACCGGCCTCAGCCGGTATGCGAGCCCCATCTCCTCCAGCAGCCAGACGACCCGGAACCCCCTCCCCTCGCCAAAGACCGTGATCATCGCTCGCCCTCTACAGTCGCGACCTTCAGACTCCTATAGTACCGTGCTTACCGACGAGGTGATGTCTCCGGCACCGGTAACTCATTGCAGCATCCGAGTCCCGGCCGCTCATTACACCATGGTGTCATCGCCGGCGGCCGTGCCACGATCATTCAATTTCTGCGCGAAATCGCCTGATAGAGTGCAGCACGACCCAAGCCCGTCGCGACTCAGGTGGTTCATTGCATGGATACACTCAGCAGCATCGACACATTTCGACAAGTCGTCGAATCCGCGAGCTTCGTCGCTGCGGCGGAACGGCTCGACGTTTCTCCCGCAACGGTCAGCAAGCGAATCATGCACGTCGAGGAACGGCTCGGCGTGCGACTGCTCAACCGCAATACCCGCACGCTCAGCCTCACGGACTCGGGCCGGATCTACTTCGAGCGCTGTAAGACGATCCTGGAGGACTTGCAGGCGACCGAGCTGGAGCTTGGATCGGACCGCGCTCCGCGCGGCACACTGCGCATCACCTGCCCCAGCTTCGCCGCCGGCGAGCTGGCGCGGCTGCTCGCGGAGTATGGCAAACGCTATCCCGAGGTCCTGGTCGATGTCTCGTTTGAGGATCGACTCGCGGACCTGGTCGAAGAGGGCTACGACGTCGCCGTACGACTCGTCGCCAATACGGATACGCTGCCGCAAGGCCTGATCGCGCGCCCGGTCCGGCCTGAAACGTTCTACCTGGCCGCTTCCCACCAATACATCAATCGCCGCGGCCTGCCCCGCTGTCTCGCGGATCTCGCGCGGCATGACTTCGTCGCCCTGCACGGCTCGACCTGGTCGGTTGCGACACCGATCCCGCCCCGTGTTGCCCTGTGCTGTCGCTCAACGGCCAGCGTGGTCAACGCCGTTGCGGCCGGTATTGGCATCGGCCCCGTTCCCAAGGTGGTACTCGACGACCCTCTGTTCCGGGATCTCCTGATTCCAGTTCTACCTGACAGCCCGCTGCAGCAGGCGACACTGTACATCGTCTATATGCGCCGCAAGTTCGTGGCGCCGAAGGTGAGCGCGTTCATCGAATTCATTCTGCATTCGCTCTCTCACCCCTGCTCCAACCCGAGCGCTGAGCATAGGCAAGTGGTGGCCCTTCGGAGTATCCAATCTGCCGCGTGGAGGGATGACCCGGCCCGGATAAATGCCGTCTCATCGCGCTCACGGACGTCCACTTAGGGCACGGGCGAACAATTTTCGGTGGACGGGGTCAACATCAAATTGACGACTTGATGAGGACGGCGGCATCATCACCACATGAAGCTCGCCGTCAGGATCGCGCTGCTCATCGGCCTCGCACTGCTGATCGGCCTGATCGCCCACGAGGGGGCGGCGATCCTCATCCCCATCACGCGCGCCGGCTGGGTGCTGCTCTGGCTCGTGCCGTTGCACGTTCTGCCCGTCCTGCTGGACTCGCGCGGCTGGCAGGTGCTCATCCACCGGCGGGTCAAACCCGGAGTGCTGCTCTGGATCGCCATCGTGCGCGAGGCAGTCGATCGGTTGCTGCCGGTGGCGAATATCGGCGGTGAGCTCGCCGGGATCCGCCTGCTCGCGGCCACGGGGATCGATGGCGTCACTGCCACTGCCAGCGTCACCACGGAGCTGCTGCTCACCCTGTTCAGCCAGTACGTGTTCGTGCTGGCCGGGGTGACCTGCCTGCTGAGCGTGACTGACACGGTGCATGCGGCCAGCGATGAGCTCATCGGCCTGGGGGCTAGTCTGCCGGTCATCGTGCTGCTGGCGGCACTGCTGCGTCACGGCTCGCTCTTCGAGCGCCTGGAGAAGGTGGCCGTGCGCACGCTTGGCGGGGAGACTCTGCGCTTCCTGGACGGAAAATGGACCGCGCTCGATGCGGCCATCCGCGAGCTCCTCTCGAGCCCCAGGCGCTGGACTCGCACGATCCTCTGGCAGCTCGCGGGCCTGCTGGCAAGGGTCGGGGAAACCTGGATCACGTTGCGGTGGCTCGGGCATCCGCTCAGCCTCGAGAGCGCGCTCGTTCTCGAAAGCCTGACGCAGGCGGCACGCAATTTCGTGTTCCTCGTACCCGCCGGACTCGGTGTCCAGGAAGCGGCCCTGATCGGGGTGGGACGACTGCTGGGCGTGGACGCCGAGCTGGCGCTGGCGCTCTCGCTCGCGAAGCGCATGCGGGAGATCCTGTTGGGCACCCCGGCGCTGCTGTCCTGGTATTGGACCGAGGGAAGCAAGGAATTGCGGGCATCCAACCCGGCGAGCTCAGGCGGCCGAACGTCCTCCGGATAGGATCCCCAGTCGCGGCATCCAACGGGTGAGTCGATCGACCTGGTAGCTGCGCTGTTCTCCGCGCAGACACCACTCACAGAAGTGCTCACAGTTGTTGCTGAAGATCCGATAATCATTCTCACCGAGGCGCGAGCGGGCGCGGTCGACGATTTCCCGCGCATCGTACTTCGGCGGCACGCCGCCTCGCACCGCTACAGCTCTCCCTCGGCAGAATTCCCTCAGAGAAACTTCCTCCACCGGTCCCCGGGGTAGGAAGCAAGAAACCGCCCCACAGTGGATGACTTTTCCGTTACCCAGGTAGATGCCATGATGGACATAGCCGATGCGCGGGCTGACGAGGTGCGCCCCAGCCGCCGGCTCTTCCCACATTGCAAGCCTGCGGTCCCGCCATTGTGGCAAGGAACTTCTAACGTCTGTAGCATAGGGCTGTTACCTCTTGCTCAGGCAGCACTATGACCAACATGCGCGTTGAGATTTCACGGCGATGACTACGGCAAGGAGAGGACGTCACCACCGGCGGTGCAGTTCGCATGCAGCCGCACGCTTCCATCGCTCGCGCCGCGGCTCCTGCAGGTCATTGTCACATTGGTCCGGCGCCATCGGCCGGGACTCACACCAAGCACCCTGCGGAACGATTGGTTGAGATGCGATTGATCGGCAAACCCGCAGATGAGCGCAATCTCCGTCAGCTGCTGATTCGTTGAAGTCATCAACGTCTTGGCTCTCTCGACCCGTCGCATCTTTACGTACGTCATCGGAGGAAGCCCGAGACTCTGCTTGAATGCCCGTGAGAAGTGGCTCTTGCTGAAGGACACGAGCTTCGCAAGCAGCGGCACATCCAGCCGGGATTCCAGGTGGGTCTCGATGTAGGTAAGGGCCCGTCTTGCCTGCCAGCGTGCGAGCCCCCCGCGCTCAAACACACCGCGGGCCACGGGGTCCTCCGCGCCTACCTCCTTCAGTTCCGGGGCCAGCAGCGCCAAGACATCATTGGGGCAGCGACGCGCCCCCTGGCAGTCGCTCTCCAGAACCATTATGGCTCGCCTCACCAAGTGCGAGATTCGCGCTTGCTCACTCATTTGCCTCTACCCCGTACGTAAACGCTCGGATTGGCGGATGACCGGACGGTTGCGATTTACGCAGAAGGCAGATTGGCAATCTATTGCACGATGGTATCTTTTATACCTTTGTACCATCGTCCGGCGAGGGCGGGCAGAGTGCCCTGGTTATTCGGGGCCGGCCGCCACGGCGCCCCCGGCGGGCCTGCGCACGAGCCAGCAAACACTGATCAGAACCAGCGTCGCCCAGCCCGAAAAGTAGAACAGGTCGAGGCTCGAGAGCAGAAAGCCCTGGTTGACGACTTCGTGCAGCACCGCCGCGGCGGCGCTATGCCCGCTCAATCCAAGGTGCCTGAGGGCGGCCTCGACCTGACGGAGCTTCGGATTGAACACGCTGAGCGACTCGACCAGCCTCGACTGGTGAAACCTCTCGCGCCGGTCCCAGAAGGCGGTGAACAGGGAGGTCGCGAAACCGGTGGCCGTGATGCGCAGGAAATTATTCAGGCCCGAGGCGGCCGGAATCCGCTCCGGCGGCAGCCCGTCGAGCGCAATGGTGAACAGAGCGACCAGGAAGATCCCCATTGCCACACCCTGAACCAATGACGGCACGGCAATCACCCAGAAGCTCGCGTCGGGAGGGTATGCGGCGCGCATGAAGTAGGAGACGGCAAACACCACGAACGAGATCGAAGCGAACCACCGGGCGTCGCAGCGAGAGATCAATCTACCCACGATCGGCGCCACGATCAATGCCGTGACGCCACTCGGCGCCGTCGCGATACCGGCCCAGGTTGCCGTGTAATTCACGTTGTTCTGCAACCATAAGGGTATGAGCACGAGATTGCCGAAGAAAATTCCAAAGACCAGGCATAACGCCAGCGTTCCGAGGGTGAAGCTGCGTGACTTGAACAGAGTCAGATCGACGATCGGGGCGCGCTCCGTGAGCTCCCAGATGATCCACGCCGCGAGACCCACGATGAAGACGATACAGAGCGTGATGATCGTGCTCGAATTGAACCAATCGAGGTCCTTGCCCTGGTCGAGCATGATCTGCAGCGACCCCACCCAGACGATGAGCAGAAACAGCCCCATCCAGTCCATCTTCAGCACGTGCGCCGGACTCTCGCGGGACTTGAGGAACTGCCAACACACCAGCGCGCAGATCAGCCCGACCGGCACGTTGATCAGAAATATCCAACCCCACGCATAGTTATCGGAAATGTAACCGCCGAGAATCGGTCCGCAGATCGGCGCGATCAGCGTCGTGGCCGACCAGATCGCCAGCGCCGTGCCCTTCTTGCTTTCCGGAAAGAGGGTCAACAGCAGCGCCTGCGAGCCCGGGATCATCGGCCCCGAGACGGCGCCCTGGAGAACGCGAAACAGCAGCAGCTCGGTAATGCTCTGCGACACGCCACACAGGAACGAGGCGATCGTGAACAGGAGGATCGACAGCGAGAATGTCCGCACGATGCCGAAGCGACGCGTCAGCCAGCCGGTCAGCGGCACCGACACGCCATTTGCCACGGCGAAAGAGGTGATGATCCACGTGCCCTGGTCCGACGATACGCCGAGATTGCCCGCGATAGTGGGGATCGACACATTCGCGATGGTCGTGTCCAGCACCTGCATGAACGTCGCCATGGCCAGCGCGATCAGCGTCACGCTGCGGGCCATTCCGACCAAGGCAGGAGGCTGCGATCCCGCAGAACCTCGAGCTTCCACGGCTAGCGCTCCCCGTAGACCCAGTTCGCGCTCAGGCGCTCGCGGCCTTTTGCCTCCCCGACGTTGTCGCGGATGATGCGGGCAATACGTGCTTCCACGGCCGGGTCATCGGCGAGACGATGTTGTATCCCTCTGTGAGATCCGGTCCGCTCTTAATCTTGCGGTTTACTCCCATAGGCGAGCTCCTGTCGCCGAAAATAATTGCCGACAGTGACGGCAGCGTGTCGAGCTCGCTTCGTCCAGCCCAGCTCCCGTCCCAGGTGACCGCGTGCCTCAGAGCACGCGGATGATGCCGGCCATGAAACCGTCGCGGTCCGGCCCGTCGTAGCTTGCGGACATGGCCCAGTGCCGCGGCATGTCGCACGGAAAGATGCAGTACCAGCGGAACTCACCTGCCTTGGCCGGGACGAAAGAGTAGGTGGTAGTACTAGGCACGATAGTACCGTTCCTGCCATCGACCCCCGCCTTGATGATGATGTTGACTCCAAGCCCCGGCACGGTAATCGAATGCTTCATGTCGTCGAGATTTACCACCGTGAAGGTGACGTGAGTCCCCTTCCGTAGCACGAAACTCGACGGCACCATCGTATCGTGATGGGCTTTGTCCGGACCGGTAAAGCCGACGCCGTTGCTGCCGGGCAGTACGTAGACGGTGATGTGCGTCTCCCTCTTGATGCCGAGAGCGGACACGTCTACCGCCGACTGACTGCCAGCTTTCTTGCCGCCCATATCCATGCCGGGCATGGAGGACATGCCCTGGTCCTGGGGGGCGGCCCGAGCAAGATGGAGGCTCGTCGCACTTAGGACGGCGGCGCCGGCGAGCGCGAGAAGCAGGGACAGCGAGCGATTACGCGGCATGGCAACCTTTACCGGGTCGAAATCCTACCTGCGCTCATTGTACGAGAAAAATCCGCAAAGCGTCGCGCCTGGACCGCTGCGGCCGTGAGATAGTGGCACAATCCGCCTGACTCCGGGTGCGGTCCGATGCAACTGCTCGAGCGCGAACAGTCCCTTGCCGACCTGACGGCCTGGCTGGACACGGCCGTCCGGACAGGTGGTTGTATCGTGCTGGTAGCCGGTGAGGCCGGCATCGGCAAGACGACGCTATTGCAGGAATTCGCGCAGCGACAAGGCGATGCGCGCGTACTCTGGGGCGCATGCGATGCGCTCTTTACACCTCGGCCTCTCGGCCCGCTGCACGACATCGCCCGGCAAACGCATGGCAAGTTGGCAACGGCCCTCGGTTCCGAACCCAGGCCCGAGTTGATTTTTACCGCGGCGCTCGATGAGTTCGAGCGGATGAAGGCGCTGATCGTCATTGAAGACGCGCATTGGGCGGACGAAGCAACGCTCGACCTGCTGAAATATCTGGGGCGGCGCATTCATCGCACGCATTGTATGCTCGCCGTGACCTATCGGGATGATGAGCTCGGCCCGCAGCATCCGCTGCGTCTCGTCATCGGCGACCTGCCCCGCGCCAGCACACACCGGATGTCGCTCGCACCGCTTTCCGAGATAGCAGTCACGCAACTCGCCAGGCGTGCCGGACGAACTGCCGCCGGCCTGCACAGGGTGACGGGCGGCAATCCGTTCTTCGTGACAGAGGTGCTCGCCAACGCGAGCGACACGGTTCCGGCCACGGTGCGCGATGCCGTGCTGGCGCGCGCCGGGCGGCTCTCGCCGGCAGCACGGCAGATCGCAGAACTCGTGTGCGTAATCCCGCGAAAAGCCGAGCCGTGGCTGCTCGAGCCGATCGCCCATCCGGCCGAAGCCGCCATCGAGGATTGCCTCGGGATCGGCATGTTGCGGCATGACGACTCCTCTCTTGGCTTTCGACACGAACTGGCCCGCCGGGCCCTCGAAGACTCGCTCTCCGAACAGCGCCGCCAGCAGCTGCACGCGAAAGTGCTCGCGGTCCTCGCGGCGCGATCCGATGTCCCGGTGGCGCGGCTGGCTCACCATGCTGACGGCGCGCGCAACCGCCTGCAGGTAGTGCGTTACGCCCCCCTCGCCGCCGCCCAGGCGGCTTCAGTCGGCTCGCATCGCGAAGCCGCTGCGCATTATCAGGCGGCGCTGCGTTACGCAGACGACCTCGAAGCGGTTGAACGCGCACGGCTGCTCGAAGCGTTGTCATATGAATGTTATCTCACGGGCGACCACCCACGGGCGTTCGCGGCACGGCGCTCGGCGCTCGACATCTGGTGCGCTCAGAACTTGCCTCTGAAGGAGGGTGACGCGCTGCGCTGGCTCTCACGGCTCTTCTGGTTCATGGGCAACAATGCTCAGGCGGACGAGTACTGCGGCAAGGCGATCGCAGTACTTGCGTCGCTGGCGCCGAGCCCCGAATTGGCGCGGGCTTACGCCAATCGGGCGGACCTCGCAATGGAGGCGCACGAGGTGGACACGGCCATAGAGTCTGCGCTGCGGGGCATCGAGCTCGCGGAGCGATTGGACTGCACCGAGATCCTCTGCGATGCATTAAATGCACTCGGTATCACCCGACTCATCACCGGCGACGCTGCCGGATGGGCGGATCTCCACCGCATGTTGCAGCTCGCGCTGGCGGCGAGATCGCAGGAGCATGTGGCCCGCGCCTACAACGACATGGCCGCCATGGCGGTCTCCCGCCGGCAATACGAGCAGGCATCCGGCTACATGCAGGCCGGCATCGCCTATTGCGAGGAGCATGATCTGGACTGGGTGCGGACATACATGCTCGCTTACCGCGCGCGCATGAGATTCGAGCAGGGAGACTGGAACGCAGCGAGTGAAGACGTGGAGGCAGTGTTGCGCAGCCCGAGCACCCCGGCGATCACGCGCATTCCCGCGTTGCGAACGCTGGCGCATCTGCGGGTTCGCCGCGGCGATCCCGACGCCAGCGGGCCTATGCAGCAAGCGCGGGCGCTGGCGGGCTCGACACCGGTGCTGCAGCGTGTAGGCATGATGGCCATCGTGTGCGCCGAAGCCGCGTGGCTGGCGGACGATCGGGAAGGTGTCGTCCGGGAGATCCAGCCGGTGTATGAGCTGACCCGGCGGCGATGCGATCCGCGGATGAACGGCGAGCTCGCGGCATGGCTGTGGCGGGTAGGCGCTCTCCAGGAGCCGCCAACTGATATCGCTGAGCCTTATGCGACGGAGATTGCCGGTGACTGGCGCGGCGCCGCAGGCGCCTGGCACGCGCTGGGTTGTCCCTATGAGCACGCATGCCTGCTTGCATGGCACGGCACCGAAACCGATCAGCGCCATGCATTGACTACCCTGGAGCAGTTGGGCGCCGCCCCTGCTGCCAGATTGCTGCGCCGTCAGATGCGCGTGCGCGGCGTGCGGCGCATTCCGCGGGGCTCGCGGCCCTCAACCCAGGGACACCCGCTCGGACTCACGCGGCGTGAAGCCGAGATACTCGGACTGCTGCAAAATGGCCTGCGCAGCTCGTCGATCGCCAAGCGGCTGTTCGTGTCTCCAAAGACGGTCGAGCATCATGTCTCGGCGATCCTGGCGAAGCTGGGCGTGTCATCGCGCGCAGAGGCCGTCGCGCTGGCGCACGGACAGACCAGGAAAGACCCCACGTGAGATGCCGGCGCGGGCGGCGGCGTGCTCTTGCAGCGAGCACGTCGACTCGCCCGCGTCGCATGTGCTACTTGGGATTGAGCGTCACCGGAACTTCCGTGATGGAATCCACCGGCAGACCATTGGCTGTCGCTGCCTTGCGGATTGCTGCTGCGTTCGGCGCCTCGTAGATGCAGTAGGTTTTCGTCTTCGCAGCATTGGCGTACGAGAGCACCCAACGTACCCCGAACTTGGCGTTGTTGGCATTCACCTTGGCTTTGAGCGCCGCGTCGAGGTGATCGAGCGCATGCGCCGGGAACGTACGCTCGACAACGTAGCGGTGGACGCCGCCGTGCGCCGCGGTCGCCGCGTCATCCGCTATCGCCGCGGCGGCAACCCCAAGAAGCAATGACCCCAATAAGGCAATGATGGTCTTCTTCATTCGTGTTCTCCCGAATTCGCGCGCTGTCCTTCAGCTCCGCGGCAGCTGCTGGTTGGCGCAGGTAACTCGCGTGTTCCAGTCGGCGTAGCTTCCCTTCGGGTTGTGCTGCCAGGCCCACACGTGGATTTCCCAGAACGCCGGCAGCCCATAGCGATTCGGGGAAGCGACGTAGTTCAGCAGATTCCCTTGCAGCGCCGGCACAGTGCCCGGATGCACGGCTGACCAGCTGGCATCAAGGACGATGTATTCAACGCCGACCAGACGCATGGCGCCGTCGGCTGCCGGCTCGTAGATGAGCGCTTGCGGCTGCGTCGCATTGAGCACGAGCTTCGTGATGCGATCCATTTGAATGAAGTGCACACCCATCGCCCCGGTATCCGGTCCGCTGACGCACGGTGTTGCCTGTACGAAGTTCTGGGCCATCGCAGTGCTGATCTCCAGATATTGCTCGGTGGCGTTGCGTACCTGATCGATGAGGGGTGTTGCACTGTCTCCCGCCGCGGCGATCAGCGGCAGCAGAACGAGTGCGGGACCGAGTAAACGGATCAGTTTCTTGCTCGAGGTATTCATGATGGTCTCCGTCCGGCGGCGAGCGCCGGGTTTACTTGTAGAAATACGGGTCGAGGACCCGAACCTCGGTGATGCGCTCGACCGGAAGCCTGTTGCGGCTTGCCGCGCGACGAATCGCCTCGGGGGAAGGCGCGTCGTACACACAGAAAGTCATTTTTTTATCAGCGCTTACGTACGAGTGGATCCATGTGACCTGGTCCGCGAGGTTGCCTTCGACGACGGTCAGGCAGGTCGTGGCGCCCGTCTCATCGACCGGAATATGCAGTCCGTCCGGAAACTCTCTCTCGATGATGTAGCGTGGCATGGCGAGCATCCGATGGTCCGAATCAGGGACCCTCCGAGCACGCACGGTAAGAGATCCCCCGCAGCGCCAAAACGGGAGACGTCCCCATATTGCGATTGATGGACCCCTAGATTGGGGTCGGCGGGCAGCGCTGCCGGCCGCGGCTACGATCCGGGTGAATTCTCGTTGCTCTGTTCGAGGTCCCTGAGCACTTTCTCCGCTGCTTCGACGCGATCTTCCGGCACGAGCAGCTGAACGCCCCCGATTCCGGCAAACCCCACGTCCACGCCGAACACCGCCGCCGGTATGTCAGCGCCCTCCAAAGCGATCCTTGCCAGATCGGCTTCGAGCCGCGTCGAGTAGGTTCTGATGGCTTCCATCGAGCCCGGATTCTACATGGTAAGCTCACGAGCTCGCGAATTTAGCGGAGGTGCACCATGGCCAAGAACGTGATCTGTCTTTGGTATGACGGCACGGCAGAAGAGGCTGCGCGGTTCTACGCGCGGACATTTCCAAACAGCACCGTGACAGCGGTTCACGATGCCCCCGGCGATTACCCGGATGGCAAACAGGGGCAGGTGCTCACGGTCGAATTCACGGTGCTGGGCATACCCTGCCTTGGCCTCAATGGCGGCCCGGCTTTCAAGCACAGTGAAGCCTTCTCGTTTCTGATCGTCACCGAGGATCAGGCGGAGACCGACCGCTACTGGAATGCCATCGTCGGTAACGGCGGCGCCGAGAGCGCATGCGGGTGGTGCAAGGATAAATGGGGCTTGTCCTGGCAGATCACCCCACGGGTACTGCTGGAGGCAACGACTGACCCCGATCGTGCGGCCGCGAAGCGCGCCTTCGAGGCAATGATGAACATGAAAAAGATCGACATCGCCGCCATCGCAGCAGCACGACGCGGATCCGGCCACCGCTAGCCGGCTAGTGCCCCCCCACCGGGTCGTATTTATCAAGCCAGCTCGCGAGTTCGTGGAAGACGTTGCGGCGCTGCTCGATCAACAACGGAAAGTGCGGCGAGCCGGGATACGTCACCATGCGGACGGTCTTCTGCCGCTCAGCCAACAGGATGTACAGCTCTCGACCCTGGAGCATCGGCACCCGGCGGTCGGCCTCGCCGTCCAGGATCAGCAAGGGGGTCGTCACCCGGTCGGCGTACATGATCGCCGAGAACTTGAGGAAGGGCGCCGGGTCGCGCTCCTCATAGCGCGCATCGTAGTCGACTTGCGCGATGTCGCTCTCCGGGATGAAGCTCAGCCAGTCGGTAATCCCCGCGCCCTCGACCGCGGCGCGGTAGCGATTGGTTTGTGTCACCGTCCACGCGGTCATGAAACCGCCAGCGCTCCAGCCGAAGACCGCCAGTTTCTTGGGGTCGGCCCAGCCCTGTGAGATGGCATAGTCGGTCGCGCTGTCGACGTCGCTGTAGGCACGGTCGCCGAAGTGCTGGTATATGGCGTCCATGAAGGCCGAGCCGTAGCCGGTCGAGCCGCGATACTCGGGCTGCAGGACGACGTAACCGAGACCCGCCACGAAGCGCGCGAACATATCGAACGTCAGCGCATCGTTCGCCTCCGGACCACCGTGCGGCAATACGAGGAAGGGCCCTGGCGTCCCCGGCTTGTAGTCGGCCGGGAACGTAACGATTCCCTGGAGGTGCGTGCCGTCCCGGGAAGTCCAATTGGCCACGCGGACTTCGCCCAGACTCAACCGCGACATGAGATCGTCCGACTCGTGTGTGATCCGCTGCAGTTGCCCGTCGTGCGCGACAGCAACATTGGTCGCGTGCGTGGGATCTGCGACGTTGAAGGCGGCAGCTTCCGGTGAGCTCGCGAGCATGGAGAATACGGGTTGTGCGACGGTCCCATTGGGCCAGGTGTACGCGGTCGTAAGCTGCCCGTCCCGGAAGCGATCCACCTCGATGGCAACTCCCTTGTGGAGCTCCACCCAGACTGTCCCATGCGGATCGCCTACCAGGGTCACGGCGGAGCCGTCCAGCCCCGGGGTACGGTCATGCGGCGTGCCGCCTGCAGCCGGCACGATCCACACGTGATCGGGCGTGAGCACCTGCGTGGTGGTGCTGGTGAATGCAAGCGCCCTGCCCCTGTCTGTCCACGCTATGCCGCTGGTGGGAACCGGCAGCTGCGCGACGTGTTTCGTCCCCGAGGCATCACAGATATCTATCGAATCGTGTACCTCGTGGTGGCCGATCTTGGGCGTCTCACTCACCACGGCCAGGCGTTTGCCATCCGGCGACCAGGCCACCTGTGTGATGTAGTTGAGGTCGGAACACCACCAGCCGCCATGCGTGCCAGCCGCATCCATCACGTACAACCGTGATTCGTCGTTCGTGACGACCTCGCGCACGTCCTCCAGCGTGTCCTTGGGTCTGGGATCGGTCAGCAGGGCGAGCTGCTTGCCGTCGGGGGAAAGCACGGGATCGTGCATGCCGGCCGGGAAGAGGACGATGCGCATGGGTTGAGTGCCGTCCAGCGACACGAGCGCAAGCTGCTGGTTACCGTCGATGTCATAACCTCCATACAGGGTATTTCCGTCCGCCAGGAAGCCCGCGGGAGTGAATTGCTGCGGCAGCGAGAGCAGGCGATCGCCATCACCCGCAAACCCTATCTCGTGCACCTGGTGTTTCTGCGGACCGGTCGTGTCGAAATAGTTCACGACATAGAGGACATGCTTGCCGGATGGATCGACAGCTATCCCGTGGGCGTTGCGCAAACTGGCGAGGTCGTCGGCCCCGAAGGGGTGCGGCGGCGACGCCTGCGCAATGAGAGGATGTGCGAGACCGCAGGCAGCGGCAACGACAATACTGACCGGCAACTGACGCAATCGCATGTTCAGTCTACCCCCGATTCCAAGGACGCGTATTCTACCTCAGATCCCGCTCAGCAGCGTCCGCAGCTGTCGGATCCGTCGCTCGTTGCGTTTGTAGAACGTCCACTGCCTGATTCTTTTCGCGCGCAGCAGGCGCGCCTGGGTCAACACCTTCAGGTGGCTGCTCGCGGTCGGCTGGCTGACCCCGAGCTTCTGCGCGATGAAAACGCCGCAGACCCCGTCCTCCACCAGGTCCCCGTAGGTCTGCGGCCGAAAGTGTTTTCCGGGTGCCTTCAGCCATTGCAGGATCAGCAGGCGCCGGTCACTGGCCAGGGCGCGGAGGGCGGCGTGGGCATCGGCATCGATCATGTTATCGCCGATCGAATTGGCACTTAGCGAAGTTTCTAAGTAATATATAGAAGCGTGCAGCAGGCCGCAAGACATGGGCGCATTCCATGGAATTTACCCGTGAAGCCATCGCCACCGTCTACGAGCGGATTCGCCCGCACCTGCGGCGGACACCGATGTTCCATGTTGATGGAGCGGACTTCGGATTGCAGACGGGAGCGATCGGCTTCAAGTTGGAGCTGCTGCAGCATGCGGGCTCCTTCAAGGCGCGCGGCGCGCTCGCGAATCTGCTGCTCCGTCCGATTCCGAAAGCGGGCGTGGTGGCGGCATCCGGCGGCAATCATGGCCTCGCGGTTGCGTTTGCGGCCAAAAAAGTACAAACGCGCGCAACCATTTTCGTTCCGAGCGTCGCGGCGGCGACGAAGTGCGAGCGGATCCGGGAATTCGGCGCAAAACTGGTCGTCGCCGGCGATCGCTACGCCGACGCCCTCGCGGCAAGTCGTGAATTCGCTGCCGAGTCGGGAGCGCTGGAAATCCACGCGTTCGACCAGCCCGAGACACTTCTTGGGCAGGGTTCTCTCGCCCTCGAGGTGGAAGAAGACGCTCCCCTGGATACGCTGCTGGTCGCCGTGGGCGGCGGCGGACTCATTGGGGGAGTCGCCGCATGGTTCGCCGGCAGAGTGCGGCTCATCGCCGTGGAGCCGCGCGCGGCCCCGACGCTCTTTCGCGCGCTCGAAGCAGGACGGCCGGTCGATGCAGAGGCCGGGGGAATCGCAGCCGACTCTCTGGCACCTCGCCGGGTGGGGGACCTCATGTTTCCTCTCGCGCAACGCTATGTGGAGCGCACGGTGCTGGTGGAAGACGAGTCGATCCGCGATGCTCAGCGCGTTCTTTGGCGCGCGATGCGAATTGCCACCGAGCCTGGCGGCGCGGCGGCGATGGCCGCCCTCTTGAGCGGTGCCTACCGACCTCGGCCGGAAGAGCGCGTGGGTGTTGTCTTGTGCGGAGGCAACACGGACGCGGTGAGCTACTGATACCAGCCCGAATTCAGCTTTCACGGCCACGCCCACGGCAGCGCCGCGCGCGGCGAAACTCTTGGCCAAACCGCGTCAAATCTCATAACATTCCACGCGCTACCGGTACAGTCGCTCGCACGGCTACCGCCCGGTCCCCCGGGTCGAAAAATAACGTCCGTCTCCGTCCTGCTCGCCCGATGCTGTCGTCACCCTGAGGGCCCAATGGCTTTAGTCAAAAGATCGAAGATTGAATCCGCTCAGGGCGAGTCGAGCCGGGCCGCCGCTCCCAGGAAGCCGCCAGCCGCCGCGGCGACGACGGCGACTCGGGCTCCGAAACCGGCTGGTCGCAACGAGACCGCCGCGGAACGCCTTGCGGCGGCTACCGAGGAGCTGGCCAGCGGCTTGGCGGAAGCTGCCACGGCCACTCGGGAGCTTGGACGCTCCATGGAGCAGGTCAACCGCGGCGCCGAGACGGCGGCGGGGGCCTGCCAGGAGCAGTCCAACGCCATCAAACGGGTCGTGGCCGATCTGACGACCGGGCGAGACGAGGCAGATGCATCGACCCGGCGCACGGAAGCGGTCGCCGCTGCCTTGGCGGAGACCGCGGTGCAGATCGCAGGCTCCGTCAGGGCCATCGAGCAGGGAGCGCAGCGACAGGCCACCTCGGTCGCGCAGCTGACCGAGCTCGACGCGCGTGTGAAGGAGATTGCCGACGTCAGTCAAATCGTCAGCCGTCTTTCGGATCAGACCAACCTCCTCGCCCTGAACGCGGCGATTGAAGCGGCTCGCGCGGGCGAGCACGGGCGTGGCTTCGCCGTGGTCGCCGATGAGGTCCGAAGTCTCGCCGAGAGCTCCGACAAGAGCGCGCGGGAAGTTCAGACCCTGAGTGCCGCCATTCAGAAGGAGATCCAGGAAGTCGGCGAAGCGCTGCGGGCAGCGGCGGAGCGCGCGCTTCAGGAGGCCCGCTCGGCCGCGCGCGTGAGCGAGACTCTTCAGGCCCGGCGGGCCGATATGTCCAAGATCGCCGAGGGAAGTCGCGGCATCCTGACCGCGGCTTTGGAAGCCGAGCGCGCGGCGATGGAAGCCCAAAAGGGAGCCGAGCAGGTCGCGAGCGCGGCGGAGGAGCAATCATCTGCCGCAAATGAGGCGCAAGCCGCAGTCGAGCAGCAGTCGAAGTCTCTCGATGAGGGACAGCTCGCCGCGCAACGGTTGGCCGCGCTCGCCGAGAAGCTGCGCTCGGCAAGGGCAAATGCCTCCAGCCTGGAGCAGATCAGCGCCAGCGCCGAAGAGCTGTCGGCCGCCATCCAGGAGCTATCGAGCGCCGCGACCGAGGTGATGGCTGCTGTTGAGCAGATCAGCAAAGCCGCGCAGATACAGTCGTCGGCGACCCATCAAACCGCCAGCGCCGTGACTCAGATCGATCGCAGTGCACGACTCTCGCAGGCCAATGCCAAGGCCAGCGAGGAGCGGGTGGCGAGCCTCGAAGCCGCGCTCAAGGACGGCAAGCGCTCTGTCGAGAGTCTCATAGGAGGGGTCTCGAGCGCCCTGGACGACACCCGAGCCAGCGTGAGCGCAATCACCAGTCTGGAGGGCGTGGGGCACAGGATCGAGAAGATCATCGACGCGATCACGTTGGTTGCCGTTCAAACCAGCATGCTCGCCGTGAGTGGATCGGTCGAAGCCGCTCGCGCGGGGGAGTCCGGGCGTGGGTTCGCGGTGGTATCCAACGACATTCGAAATCTGGCTCGTGACGCATCGGCAAACGTCGAGCGGGCCAAGGATATCGTGCGGGGCATCCTGGACCGGATCGGCACTCTCAAGAGCGACCTGCAGCAGATTACCGCCACCACGGAAGTCGAGATGCAAAGGAACCAGATTGTCGCCGCCAGTCTGCTGCGGCTCATCGACGAGGTGACCGCGCTCGGCGTCGGCAGCAAGTCGATCCTCGAGGGCGGAGAGAAGATTCTGTCGGCAACGACGGAGATCGCGCAAGCCGCGCAGCAGGTCGCTGCCGCCGCGGAGGAAGCCAGCGTTGCGTCGCGGGAAGCCGCTACCGCGGCCCACGAGCAATCGCGCGGCGCGGAAGATCTGGCGGCCGCCATCGAGGAAATCGCATCGCTTGCCGAGGCGATGCGCCAACAGACCGCGTGACCCCGACGTGCAGCCGCAGCATCAACTCCATTCCGGGCGCTTCCTGACTTTTCACGTCGGCGGCCAGCTCTACGCCTTGAGATCCGAGGACGTGCTGGAAGTGATCCGCATGCCTGCCGTGGCGCGGGTGCCGCAAGGTCCGCCGGCGCTGCTTGGGATCGGGAACCTGCGCGGCGCGGTATTGCCGATTGCGGGCCTGCGCCAGCTACTCGGGAAATCGGCCGCTGCGGACGGCTCGAGCGCGCGAGCGATCGTCCTCGACATCGGCGCACCGATCGCCGTTTTGGTGGATGCGGTGTCAGCTCTCGAATATGCGGCCGAAGCGCAGATTGACACGCGCCCAAAGGAGGTCGGTGCGGACGGCGGGGAGCGCCTGCTCGGCGTCCTTGCCGTCGCCAGAGACAAGGGAGTGGCGAAGATTCTCGACATCAAAGCGATGTTGGAGGCCGCTTTCTCCAGCCGCGGCCGCGCGTTGCCGCGCGACACCAGGCCCAGGGGCACGGCTCAGACGCGCGGCGAGACGCGCGCGGTGGAGGAAACCGAGACGCTCGTGACATTCGATGTCGCCGGACAGGAGTTCGCGCTGCCGTTGACGGATGTCGAGGAGATCATCCCAGCCCCGGCGAGCGTAACCGCCCTGGCCCATTCCGAGGCCGTCGTCCTGGGGCTCACTGCCGTGCGAGACGCGCTGCTGCCCCTGTTGTCGCTGCGGGCCCTGCTTGGTTTCCCTTTGCAGCAGACGGCGCCCGATCGGGAAAAGGTCCTGGTGGTCAAGGTCGGCGGCGCGCGCGTCGGACTCGTCGCCGATCGCGCGCGCGCGGTCATGGCCGCGCCGATCAGGCTGCTCGACCCCGTGCCACCGGCGCTGGCCGCCCGCACCGGCGGCGAGTCGCGAATCAGGTCCGTATATCGTGGCGAGGCCGGCCGGCGTTTGATTTCCATCCTCTCGTCGCAACGGCTTTTTCGAGATGACGTGATGCAGAAATTGGCCGCCCAGCAGCAAGCGCAGACTGCGCAGGATGCGCCCGCCGAGCCTATCGCTCGCCAGGAGCTGACGTTCCTCGTCTTTCGTCTCGCGGACGACGAGTTCGGTCTGCCCATCGAGACGATCGTGGAGGTCGCGCGGGTGCCGGAGCAGATCACCCGACTGCCCAAAACCCCGAAATTCCTGGAAGGCGTCGTCAATCTGCGCGGTGAGATTCTTCCGGTCATCGACCAACGCCGGCGCTTCGACATGCCGCCTCTCGGAAAGCTCGATGGCCGCCGTCTGATCGTGGTCAAAACCGAGCGTCACCGCGCCGGAGTCATCGTCGATGGCGTCTCGGGTGTCCTGCGCTCGAGCCCGAGCGCGATCGAGCCTGCACCGGAGCTCACGGACGATACATCGCGGCTGGTGCGCGGCCTCATCAACCTTCCCTCCTCGAGCCGCATCGTGCTGCTGCTCGACCCGATGGAGCTATTGACCCGCGCGGAACAAGGGTTGCTGGATAAGTTCGAGGCACAGCGACAGCGGACAGATGCGTGATCAAGGTTCTCGTGGTCGACGATTCGGCCCTGGTGCGAAAACTCTTCAGCCGTGTTCTCTCGGAAGGCTCGGATTTCCAGGTCCAGGTCGCGCGCAACGGCATCGAGGCGCTGGCTCAACTCGAGGCGTTCGGGCCGGATGTCATCACTCTGGACGTGCAAATGCCGCAGATGGACGGGCTGCAGTGTCTGGATCGAATAATGGTGCAGCGCCCGTGCCCCGTCGTCATGGTCTCGGCGGTCACTGCGGAAGGCGCCGCGGCCACTTTGGAGGCCTTGCGCCTGGGCGCGGTGGATTTTGTCTCCAAGCCCTCGGGCGCCGTCTCCCTGCGGATGCAGGAATTCGGGCCCACTCTCAAGGAAAAGGTCCGGACCGCGGCGGCCGCACGGCTTCCCGCCACTCATAGGCTGCGTGAGCGGGTGCAATTCAGAAGCGGCGGCGCGGTTGCCCCGCGACGCGCCAAGCCTGTCGCCGAGACGGTCGATGATCGCGCACTGCCTGCCAGCGGAAACGGGCTCGTGCTCGTCGGCACCTCGACCGGTGGGCCGCCCGCGCTCGAAGCGCTTCTCACGCCGTTGCCGTCGAGCTTTCCCTGGCCGATCCTTATCGCACAGCACATACCGGCAGGGTTTACTGGACCGCTCGCGAAGCGGTTGGCCGGCCTGTGCGCGCTCAGAGTTCTCGAGGTCACGCAACCTACGTGTCTCGAAGATGGCTGTGTCTACATCGGACGAGGCGATGCCGACCTCGTGATTTCGCGGCGACCATCCGGGCTCGTCGCGATGACCGTTCCCTCCGACCCCGACTACCCGTGGCACCCGAGCACGGACCGGCTGGTCCGCTCGGCAATGCAATATTTTCCGGCCACCCAGCTGGTAGGCGTATTGATGACCGGCATGGGCAACGATGGCGCCGAAGCGCTGGCGATGCTGCATGCGAAGGGCGGTGCCACCATCGCAGAAGCCGAAGAGACGGCGGTCGTGTGGGGAATGCCAGGGGAGCTGGTGCGCATGGGGGGCGCCGCCCACGTTCTGCCCCTGCCGAGCATCGCCCACCGTCTCCAAAAGCTGGTCCCATGCCGCTAGTACGCAAGCCCACCCAACCTCAAGGACACATGAAGCCGAGCGCCGCCGAGGTGCTCACCGGCCTCGGCAGCGAAAACCCCGAGGAGCGATGGGCCGCCGCCCGTGCGGCGGCCGGGCTGCCCGATGCGGCGGCCGCCCTGGCGGCGGCGCTGCCGCAAGAGAGCGACGGCCGCGTTCGCGAAGCGATGTTCACCAGCCTGGCGCGTATCGGGACCCGTGACAGCATCGCGGGGATGCTGCCGATGTTGCGCTCTGACGATGCCGCCCTGCGCACCGGCGCGCTCGATGCCCTGCGCTCATCGGTCATCGCCAGGCACGAGTTGCTTCCGCAGCTGTTGAACGATCCGATGTCGACGTACGGATACTGAGCTGCGAGCTCGCGCGCGGCCTCCCCAGTGAGGAGGCCAGCCGGAGCCTCTGTGCGCTGCTGGTCCGTGAGGCCGAAATCAATGTCTGCGCGGCGGCGGTCGAGGTCCTTGCCGAAGTCGGCAATGACACGGCCTTGCCGGCCCTCACGCAGTGCGCGCAGCGCTTTTCGCAGGTGCCCTTCCTGGTCTTTGCGATCAAGCTCGCCACGGACCGCATCAGGGCCGCGGACACTCGTGGCTGAGCGGCCGCCCTGACGGAAGACGAGTTTCGAAGGCTCTGCGAATACCTCTATAGACGCACCGGCATGGTATTTACGGAGGCAAAGCGGTATTACGTCGAGCGGCGCGTCTGGGAGCGCATGGCCGCCACCGACTCGGCATTCTTCGCGAGTTACTTCGCTCGCCTGCGCACCGACACTCACGATGAGATCCAGCAGTTCGTCAATGCCTTCACCGTCAATGAGACCTACTTCTACCGTGAAGACTATCAGCTCAAGTGTCTGACGAACGACCTCATCAAGGAGCGAGTGCGGGACAAGCACACCGGTGACGCGATACGCATCTGGTCGGCCGCGTGCTCGACCGGCGAGGAGCCCTACTCGATCGCCATGTGGCTGCTCGAGAACTGGCCCAGTGTCGATGACTATTTCATCGAGATCGTCGCCTCCGACATCGACACGCGCGTGCTCGAGCTTGCACGCGCCGGGACGTTCGGCAAACGCGCCCTGATGCGTCTGCCGGCGGAGGTCATCGGCAAATACTTCGAAGCGCTGAGCGAGGAGCGATGGCAGATCACCTCGCAGTTGCGCGACTCCGTCGCCTTCACAGCCGTGAACCTCGTGGAGCCCGACGAGACCCGGCGGCACGGCCGATTCGACGTCATTTTTTGCCGCAACGTGCTCATTTACTTCGACGACGCCTCGCGCCGGGTCGCGGCGGAAAACCTCTACGAGAATCTGCTTCCCGGCGGCTTCATCTGCCTGGGTCACACCGAATCCATGAGCCGGATCTCACCCCTGTTCGACGTCCGTTCCTTTGCCGATGCCATCGTCTATCAACGACCCCGGATCACGAGATCATGAGCGCCGCTCCCAAGACGATACTGGTGGTGGATGATGCCGCGCTGGTGCGCGTCTATTATCGCTCGATACTGGAAGGCACCGGGTTCCGGGTCGTGGAAGCGTTGAACGGGCTCGAGGCGCTGGAAACGCTCCTTGCCAGGGAGGTCGATCTGTTGGTAGTGGACATCAACATGCCGCAGATGGACGGTCTCACGTTCCTGCGGACTCTGCGGGAAAAGGCGGGCCCGATGGCCTCCATTCCCGCGCTCGTGACCAGCACGGAATCGGCGGCAGCTGATTTCGCGGCCGCCCGCGCGGCCGGCGCCAACTACTATCTGTTGAAACCCGTCGAGCGCGAGCAGCTCGTGGAATTCGCGCGCATGCTTTGCGGGGTCGCGCCGTGAACGAGTTCCTGCAGCAGTTCGTGATCGAGTCGCGCGAGCTGGCGGATGCCGCCAGCGACGGACTCCTGGCTCTCGAGGTGGCGCCGCGGGATGCCGCGCGACTCGATGAGGTTTTCCGCGCATTTCACACCCTGAAGGGGAGCGCCGCGATCGTCGAATTCCCCGCGATGGAAAGTGCCATGCATGCCGCGGAAGAGGTCCTGACCGAGGCACGCGCAGGCAGGCACCCGCTGACCTCGGCGCGCATCGGACAGTGCCTCTCCCATCTCGACCAGGTGACTGTGTGGCTCGACGCCATCGAGCGGTCCGGGGAGTTACCTCGAGACGCGGGCAGCCACCCCGATCGGATCGTCGTGGGCTCCCCGGAGGGCACTCCGGCCTGGGTGACCGAGCTCGTGAAGAGGCGCCGCGGGGCCGCGGCGCGCGCGCTCACCGCGATTTGCTTCGTACCTGGCGCGGACAGTCTCTACCAGGGGGAGGACCCCTTGGAGCGCATGACATCCTTGCCCGGTTTACTGGCGCTGGAGTTGACCACCCGCGAGCCGTGGGCGGCGCTGGACACCCTGGATCCCTTCCGCTGCAATCTCGTTCTGACCGCCCTCAGCGCCGCTCCCGCCGCAGATCTGCACGTACACCTGCAGGGGCACAGCGGGGAGTGCGGAGTCGTGCCCATCACAACCGGCATCGGGGACTCGGCAGGCGCACTCCCGCCTCACGTGATGGGGCTCCTCGAGGCACAGCAGGCGCTCCTCGGCGAAGGGTCGCGGCAGAGCTTCGCGGGCCGCGTCGGCTCGGCGGGAGCAGTAGCGGCGAATGCGTTGCGATTCTGCGGTCGCATGGAGCTGTCCGAGCGGATTTCCCGGGCGACCGAGCAGAGCCTGTTGGGTCTCTCGGTACAGCCCCTGCAGGAGGCCCTTGCGCAGCTGCTCACCGCGGAGACCGCTGCGGAGATGGTCGCAGCCGCCGATGTCGTGCGACGCCCGGAGACTGCGGCGCGCTCATTCAGAGTCGATGCCGAACAGGTCGATGCCCTGGTCCGCCTGGCCGGGGAGCTCACGGTCGTCAACAACGCGATCGGTCATGTCGTCAAGCTCGCCCGGACGGGCGACCCATCGCTCGCGGACCTGATGAAGGAACGCCATGGCGCTCTGGAGCATCTCGTCGGTGAGTTACGCAGATCCGTACTTCGTATGCGGGTACGCCCGCTCCGCGCCGTGTTGCAACGCTTTCCCCGCCTCGTGCGGGAGATGTCGGCGAACCTTGGCAAGTCGGTGAAGCTCGTCATCGAGGGAGACGAAACAGAGGCCGATAGGACCATCGTGGAGATGCTGTTCGAGCCCCTGCTCCACCTGGTGCGCAATGCGATCGACCATGGCGTGGAGAGCGTAAGCGAGCGCACCGCCACCGGAAAGCCCCCCGCTGCCCGTCTTCGCATCAAAGCCGGGCGTCATGCCGATCGCGTGCTCATCGAGGTCAGTGATGATGGTGCGGGCATCGACCTCGCACGAGTACGCCAAGTCGCGGTGACGCGGGGCCTCATCACCGAAGAGCAGCTTCTCGCGCTGACGGAAGCGGAGGCTCTCGACTTGGTCTTCGCCCCGGGGTTCTCGACCGCCACAACGGTGACGGAGATATCAGGGCGCGGCGTGGGAATGGACGCCGTCCGCCGGGCGGTGGAACGAGTCGGCGGTCACGCCTCGATTGTGAGTGATGCTGGCCGAGGAACGGCTGTAAAGCTGTCGCTCCCGTTCAGCGTGATGATGACGCACGTGATGACGGTCGAGGCCGGCGGCCAGATGTTCGGACTCCCGCTAGAGGCTATAATCGAGACGACTCGCGTTCCGCAAGCCGCCATCTCCAAAGTCGGTGCCGCGCCTGTCATCGTCTTGAGGAATCGTGCACTGCCGGTGATAGATCTGGCGAGTGTCCTCGGGGTGGAGCCCCTGACGGGAGACGATGGGGCGACTCTGGTGGTGGCGACCGCCCATGGGGAGTGCGGCGCGTTTCGGGTGGACCGAATAGTCGAGCGATTGGACCTCATATTGAAGCCTCTGGAGGGTCTGCTCGCCGGCACACCGGGAATCATGGGGACGACCCTCCTTGGGGACGGACGGGTTCTATTGATACTCGACATCGCGGAGATGCTGCAATGACGGTGCGAGCCGGCGCAGGCGGTTGCATCGAGCTCGTCGGCGACTGTCCCAGCGGGGACGCCGAGCCGCTGCTGCAGCTCCTGCTCGCCGACCCTGGGGCGACCGTCGATTGGCGGGAATGCCGGGGCGCCCATACGGCGGTGGTTCAAGTCCTGGTGGCGGCCAAAGCCAAGCTGCGAGGACCCCCGGCCGATGCCCGTCTCAGAGACTGGGTGGCACCCGCTATCACATACGCGGCGGAATGAGCGGACGACGTGTCCGGAGGAATTTTGGTGACGTACACAGTATTGATCGTCGATGACAGCAAGCTCGCTCGAATGTCCGTGGCCAAGGTGCTGAGCACGCTGCATCCGGACTGGAAGCGAATCGAGGCGGCCAACGCCACCGAAGCACTGGCGCAGACCAAGGAGCTTTCCCCCGAGATCGTGCTCGTCGATTTCAACATGCCCGGCAAGGACGGAGTGACGCTGGCGGCAGAGCTCCGTGTCCTCGACCCCAGGATCAGCGTCGCGGTGATCTCGGCCAATCGCCAGGTGGAAGTCATCAAGCGGACTCAGGCCGCGGGCGCCACCTTTCTGCCCAAGCCCGTGACCGAGACCTCCCTGGCTGACTTTCTGAGCTCCGCCGTGGGCCAAAGGCAAACTCCCCATGAGCGACATACTCACACTGACTGAGTTCCGGCTCGATGCCCTGACCGAGCTGGTGAATCTCGGCGTCAGCAGCGCCGCAACGAATCTGAGCGAGCTGGTGCGCGAGGAGGTCGTCCTCTCGGTGCCGAAGGCGTGTGTCGTGACCCGGGAGCAGGCCATCGTGAACCTGCGGGAGCACGGCGCCAAGCGCTTGGTCGCCATCCACCAGGATTTCGATGGCGACATCCGCGGCCGGGCCCTGCTGATATTTCCCGAAGCCAGGAGCATGGAGCTCATCCGCGCCCTGGTGGGAGCGGAGCTGTCGCTGGACGACATCATGGAGCTCGAGCAGGAAGCACTCGCCGAGACCGGCAACATATTGCTGAACAGCTGCCTCTCGACCATTGCCAACAGCCTGGAGCGCAACCTGAAGATCTCCCTCCCCGAGGTCATCCACGGCGAGGGCGCGGACTTCTTCGGCTCCGATTCCGCCGCGGACGAGACGGTGCTGTTCATCTACATCAACTTCGCGGTCAAGCAGCGCGACATTCAGGGATTTCTCGCGATGATTCTCGATCTGCCCTCTCTCGTCATGCTGCAGAAGCTGCTCGACGCTTATATCGAGCGCTCGACCGGTCACAGCCCCGCGGCGGATCATGTCGAATAGCCCGCTATCGAGCCATTCCATCCTCGATGCCGTCAACGGCGGTCTCATCGTTCTCGACCGGACCGGCCGCGTCGTTCTGTGGAACGCCTGGATGCAGCTCACCTCCGGAATCAGCGCGGCAGGCGCCCGCGGCAAGCTGCTCGGGGAGGTCTTTCCTCAGGCGGAGCTGCACCGCCCGCTGGCGGCCATCGCGACCGCTTTGAAGTCCGGCACCTCGACGATAATCACTCACGCCCTGAACGCGAGCCTCCTGCCGCTGTGGACCCGCGCGCGGCAGGCGTTGCTCCATGACATAACGGTCTCACCCATCGGGGAGACGCCCCCTGACGGATGCCTGCTCGCGATTACCGATGTCACGACGGCAACTCGCCGCGTGCGCTATCTGCGCGATCAGCAGGATGCCCGTTATGACGCCGTGGTCGCCGGTGCTCCTGACATCATCATTACCGTCGATGAGGAGGGGCTCATCGAATTCGCAAATCCGGCGGCCCACGCGCGATTCCGGCGTCCGGACGCCAATTTGGCCGGAACCCATGCCGCCGATCTCTTTGAGACCCGCAACGAATGGGCCGCCCTGTGGCTCGGCGCGATCGACAGCACCGGAGCGGGTCAATCCAAGGGACTGATGGCGGCGAACACAGGCGGCGAGCTGCGCTATTTCGAGGCTTCCGCATCCCGCTGGCGAAGCGGCGCGCGTCAGCTTGCCACCGTGATCCTGCGCGATGTAACCGAGCGCCGCGCCATGGTCGCCGCGCTGCGGGACAGCGAAAGCGAGGCCCGCAACGCGGCCGCCGCTTTGACCGAGCTCAACCGGACGCTCGAGGAGCGCGTGCAATCGCGCACGGCGCAGTTGGTCCAGGCCGAGGCGGCTCTGCGTCACAGCCAGAAAATGGAAGCCATCGGCAATCTCACGGGAAGCATCGCGCACGATTTCAACAACCTGCTGCACGTCATCAGCGGCAACCTGCACCTGCTCAAGCGCTATGTGAGCGGCAACGCAGACGCCGAGAGGCGCGTACAGATCGCCCTCGACGGCGTCTCCCGCAGCGCCAAGCTGTCCTCGCAGCTGCTCGCGTTCGCGCGCCGCCAGCCGCTCGCCCCAAAAGTGATCAATCTCGGTGATTTCATTGGCGACATGGAGGAGATCATCCGCAAAGCCGTGGGTGAGGGTGTCGCGGTCGAGACCATGATCGGCGCGGGGTTGTGGAATGCGCTGGTCGATCCGGGCAACCTCGAGAATGCCCTCCTCAACATGGCCATCAACGCCCGCGATGCGATGGAGGGCGAGGGCCGGCTGATCATCGAGGCGGCCAATGTCGTCCTGGATTCGGACTATGCGACGGCGCATGAAACCGTCACGCGCGGCGAATACGTGATGGTCGCGGTGACCGACACCGGATCCGGCATGTCGGCGGACGTGATCGACCAGGCGTTCGAGCCGTTTTTCACCACCAAGCCGGAAGGCAGGGGGACTGGGCTCGGGCTCTCCATGGTTTACGGCTTCGTCAAGCAATCGGGCGGCCACATCAACATCGAAAGCGCAATCGGCCATGGCAGCACCATCAAGCTCTACCTGCCACGCTCGCTGCAGCCCGCAGACGTGCTCAGCGAGACCGATCCGGTCCCGGTCTCCGGGGGAAATGAGATGATTCTCGTCGCCGAGGACGACGAGCACGTGCGTGAGACCGTGGTGGCGATGCTGAACGATCTCGGCTATCGGGTGCTCAAGGCGAAGGATGCGCAAAGCGCCCTCAGCATCATCGAGAGCGGTATGCCGATCGATCTGCTCTTCACCGACGTGATCATGCCGGGCCCGATGAAGAGCACGGAGTTGGCGCGCAAGGCGCGTGAGCGGATGCCTAACCTGGCCGTGCTCTTCACTTCGGGCTATACGGAAGACGCTTTCGCCGGCTCCGGACCCGTGAGCGAATCGGTCGAGCTGCTGAGCAAGCCCTACTCCCGCGATGCGCTGGCGCGGAAGCTGCGTCAGATGTTGGCTGATTCGGCACAGCGTACCCTCAGCAAGCCGTTCACATTCGAGCAGCTCGCGGCCACCGTCGACTCGGCACCGGGCCGCGAACGCGGGTGACCCGCCCGGGTCGTGCGTGTCAGTGCCGGCCGCCGGACGTCAGTTTTTCCACCTCAACCTTCAGGTGCCGCACGCCGGTATCGCTCAGGAAATCGGGGTCGCTCCACATTTCACGCTCGGCAAGCTGCATCAGAGTCTGCTCGAGACTCCCGGGGCCTGCGGAGTTGCTGCGCCGCCGGCCGCTTTCGGGCTTCGGTACCGCCTCCCAAGCGGGCGTGCCGCTAGGCTCGAGCGCGTGATCGAGGCGTTCCCGCAGGAGACAAGGAATCAACGACGTGTTCATGCACGCTTCGCGTGCGCACGCAACCTCCTCGTCGAGGACAGGCACCACAGCTGCCGAGGTGAAGCTCGAGCGTACGTGAGAGGCGACCTGCTTCGCCGAGACCGGATCTCCAAAGAAACCGAGTCTCAGGAAAAAACAGGAGCGGTCCGCGTTGCGGCTCTCGACGACATAAAGCGCGTACGCCCTGAATATGGCGAGCGGCGGTATACGGCTCAGGTCGATCGGCCGCGCCGACCACTGCAGCTGCAGGGCGAAGGAAACCGGCATGCCGCGAACGACGGCCTCTTTCAAGGCGCGGCGCGTGCCGGTGTCGTCGGGACGAAGCAACTCGATCTGCTCGCTGCTGCGGTCGTCAGCGTCGGCCCGAGCCGGGGCAGGCTGGCGCGTCTCCAGAATGTCGAGCACCTGCGTGTCAGTCAGCGACGGGTTGTCGACCGGCTCGAAGCGCTGCAGGAAGGCGGGTGGTGCGGCGGTCGCAATTGCGCCGGGATGTCGGCCGCGCACGGCTCGCGCCCATTTTTCGGCGTAGGCCAGCGTCTCGAAGAACCCCATGTGCAGGTATAACTGCTCGCTGCCATCCCGCTGACGGGCGCGACTGGTGAAGAACTTGAATGGCTTCAGGTGCGGTGACTGGGGCGGTCGAATCGTGACCGGCTCGGCCAGCCGACACAGGGTGAGCATGAATGGGCCGTTACCGGCCCCGCCGCGATGCACGACGTTAGTGCTCGATGAGTCAACGGATTTCGCCGACGTCGATGTCATGGATGCCCCCTGAAAGTGAACCTCGTCGGGAGGGCGCCAGAGCCGATGCGATCGAGCTTGCACGCTCACACGTAGAAGTGTGGAGTGGCAACCCCGCTGTCATAGACTGTTACGCCCTTAGACCGGTAGCTTTGCGTCCCCGCCTTTCGGCGGGTTTGCCCTTGTCTCTGTCAGCTCACCCCGGGACCCATGTCTCCAATCAGAGACGAGGCCATCCGAGAGTGCGCTCACATAAGCATGCCCCCCCGAACACGATATGTCCAGTGGCAGATCCGTCGCCCTTTGGAGTCAGGGAGTGCCCCCGGGGCCATTCTCCTGCCTCATCATGTGATCGATCAGGAACTGGCGCTGCAGCAGGCCGGCGGGACTGTCCGGGATCTGCCGCAGCCACTGATCGAGCATCAGTTGCTGCTCCGTCTCCGGCTTCTGCTGCGGGCTCTCGGTACCTCCCGCATCGAGGCTGTCCTTGGCGGGTCCCTGCCCCGCGCCTGTCGCGGCGGCCCGCGCCTGGCTCGCATTGCGCGAACCACCCTGCTGTCGCTGCGCGCGCGCGACGGACTCGGCGAATGTCGCATCGCGCCGCGCCTCACCTGATGCCTGCTTGGAGCCGCCGGCACGGCGCTCGCCCGCAGCTTGCGGCGCGTTGGGCTGTTGGCCGGAACTACCCGACTGACCGGCGCCAGCTCGGGAGCCGTTGGATGCCATCTGACCGCTGCCGCTCGATTGCGAACTGCGGCCGCCCGACTGCCGCGATCCCGATCCGTTCTGACGTGCCTGCTGCTGTTGCCGCAGTGCCCGCTCGACCAGGTCGCGATTGTGGCGGCTATCCGCGTCGGCCGGAGCGAGCTTGAGTGCGGCATCGTACGACGCCAGCGCGGCCTGCAGCTGTCCGGACTCGGCCAGCGCGTTGCCGTGGTTGTACTCGGACTCGGCATCTGTGAACGGAGCGAGTAATTTCGCCGCCTGTCGGTATCGGGCCGCCTCGAGATCGGCGTAGGCGCGCCAGCGCGAATCGTGAAAGCGGGCCGCGGCCTGCACGGGCTCGCCGGCAGCGAGCATCGCCCGGCCTTGCTGGTCGGGCGTGCGCCAGAGGTCGGACCACACGGTCGACCAGCCGCCGGCGCTCGCGGTTTCACTCATGAGTCCGGCGCAGCAGAGTTGCGTCACCGCCAACAGCACGACCCGTCGCAGGAGCAAATGGCTCATGGCATCAGAAGCGCTCGGCCATCAGCCAGGCGGCGGGCACGCTCAGCAGCAAGGCGAGCGCCAGAGGCCAGTTGAACCACTCGGCCGCGGGCCGGAGCCACTGGTCGTGCGCCACGGGCGGCTCGAGCCGGTTGATCCGGCGGTAAACCGCCTGCAGCGCCTGCGGATTGGTGGCGCGGAAATACTCGCCGCCGGTAATGCTCACGATCTTCCGCAACAGCTCGACGTTGAGCTCGGTGTTGCCGGTGTTGGGTCCGAAGAGTGATTGCGCCTCGGCCGCCCCCACACCGATCGTGAAGATGCGCAGGCGTGTCTGGGCCGCAATCCGCGCCGCCTCGATCGGCTGGACGACCCCGGCGTCGTTACCGCCATCGGTGAGCAGAATGAGCACCGACTGGCGCACGGGCGTCCCGCGCGTGCGCTCACGCTGGCGCACCTCCTTGATCGCGAGTCCGATGGCATCGCCGATCGCCGTCTGCGGGCCTGCGACGCCAACCACGGCCCGGTCCAGAAACTGGTGCACGGTCGCAATGTCCCCCGTGAGCGGCGCCTGCAGATATGGGCGGGTGCCGAAAAGAATCAGGCCGATCTGATCGCCGCGGCGCTGATCGATGAAGCGCCCGGCAACGATTTGCGCAATCTCCAGCCGACTCGCTCCGCCCATGTCCTGGGTGGCCATCGACCCCGAGCAGTCGATCGCCAACATGATCTCACGGCCGCGCGTGGGCACGGGCAGCGGCTGCCCCAGCCATTGCGGGCGCATGGCGGCCAGGACCAACAGCGCCCAGACCGCCGTCAAAAGCGTCGGTACATAGCCTGGTCGCGTCGCGGTGGGGGCAGGTGTCGCGACCGATGCGGCGAACGGCAGGTATAGCGCCGAGCCGCCCGGCGCCGCGGTGCGGCGCAGCCTGAGCATGACCCAGGGCAAGGGCAGCAGCAGCGCCATCCACGGCCAGGCAAGATGGAACATCATGGCGCCGGGACCCGGTTCAACGACACCTCGATGCCGGCTGGCGCCGGCACGCCGATATTACCCCGACTGCATGGCTTCGGGCTTCAGCCAGCGCGCCGCCAGCGGCGGCACCAGCAGCAGGCTGACGATCGTCGACGACACCAGGCCGCCGAGGATCACTACCGCCATCGGCCCTTCGATCTCGTGGCCGGGCTGGTGCAGCTGGATCGCCACCGGCAGCAGCGCCAGTGCGGTCATGAGCGCGGTCAGCAGCACCGGCGTCAGCCGTTCCTCGGACCCGCGCAGCGCGGTTTCCAGCCCCCAGGTCTGGCCTTCGGCCTGCACCAAGTGGTTGTAATGCGACACCAGCAGTATGGTGTTGCGCGCGGCCATGCCGAACAGCGCGACGAAACCGACCATCGCGCCCAGGGTCAGTGTTGCGCCGGTGAGCGCCGAGGCGGCGACGCCGCCGATCAGCGTGCTCGGCAGCACGAGCAGAACGAGCCCCACGTGCCGCGCGTGACCGAACGCCAACGCCATCAGCAGCACGATCAATACCAGTGCCGCCGCGGCGTGCAGATAGAGCTGGTGCGCCGCAGCGACCTGTTCCTCGGCCGCCCCACCGTAGCGTAGGTACACGCCGGCCGGCAGTCTCACCTGCGCCGCGATCGCCCGGCGCGCGGCGTCAGCGAACCCGGTCTGGTTCGAGGTCGTCGGATTTGCAGTCACGACCTGGCGCCGCAGTCCGTCGTCGTGGTCGATCAGGCTGCGCCCTGACTCCACCTCTACCTTCGCGACCGCCGATAGTGGCACCACCGCCCCGTCAGAACTGCGCAGCAGCAACGCGCCAACCGCCTGTGGCGATGCACCGGCACCGGCGATGCGCACCGCCACTGGAATGGTGCGGTCGGCCTGCGCAAGCTGGCCGACGACGGTGCCGTGGTAAGCCGCATTGACAGTCTGGAGAACGTCGCTTGGCTGCAGTCCGAACAGTGCCAGTCGCTCAGGCCGCAGTTGCACATACAGCTCGGGCTCGCGCGGCGGGACCTCCAGGCGCACGTCGTCGGCGTGCGGCAGCTTCTGCAGCACTGCGGCGACCCGGGCTGCCACCGCGTCATCGGTGTCCAGGTCGTTGCCGAATACACTGACGAAGAACGGCGCGCTCTCGCCGGACAACGTCTCACCGATGCGCTCGGCCAGCACCGAGTAGATCTCGGTGAGCTGGTTGGGGAAGTCGTCGAACACCTTGTGGATGGCTGCCTCGATCTGATCGGGCGTATAGCCCTTGGTGGGGTTGATCTGGATGTCGAACTCGCTCTCGTTCGGCGCGTCCGGGTCCTGGCCGTTCACGGCGCGGCCGATCTGTTCGGCGACGCTCGCGATGCCGGGGATTGCCACCAGCCGCCTCGAGATCTGCTCGCCGACGCGCGCGGTCTCCCGCAACGAGACGCCGGGGCGCAGACTGGCGTGGGCAATCAGATAGTTCTCGCGGAAATCCGGCAGCAGGCGCTGGCCGAACAACGGCAGCAGCACTGCGCCGGCGAGCACCGGTGCCGAGCACCAGCGCCAGCACCACGCGTGGATGCCCGTAGAGCTTCGCGATCGTGCGCCGCTGGAAGCGCTTGCAGGCGAGCAGGAAGCGCGCCTCGTCCGGCGGCTTGTGCTTGCGCATCAGCACCGCGCACAACGCGGGCGTCGCGCTCATCGCCACGACCAGCGAGATGCCGACGGCGAGCAGAAAGGCCAACGAAAGCGGCCGGAAAAACGTGCCCTGGATGCCGGTGAGCATGAAGATCGGCAGCAACGCGACGGCCACCGCGGCGGTGGCGTAGAACACCGGCAGCCGTACTTCCAGTGACGCACTGACAAACAACTGGCGAGCATCGAGTTCCGCGCCAGCGGCACCGGCGTTGCGTCGCCTCCGGGTGATGTTCTCAACGTCGATCACCGCGTCATCGACAACCACGCCCAGCGCCACCACCAGGCCGCCGATGCTCATCGTGTTCAACGACAGCCCGAACATCTCGAGGATCCACACCGTCGCCAGCAACGACAGCGGTATCGATGAAAACGAGATCAGTGCGCCGCGCCAGTCGCGCAATGTCGTCAGCAGCAGGATGACCACGAGCACCGCGCCGATCAGCAGCGATGCCCGCAGCCTGCACCAGCGCGCTCTCGACGAAGCTCGCCGGCCGCAGCAGCGCCGGGTGGTAGATCACTCCCTCCTTTCTCATCGCCGGAACGAGCTGGTTCAGCCGCTGCTCCAGCGCGCGAGTTACCGTCAGCGTGTTGGCGCCGTACTGTGTCGAGGTCTCCACCAGGATGCCAGGCTGCACGCCGATGATCGCATCGCCGAAGCGTGGCTCAGCAGCATCGCGTACCGTTGCGACGTCACCCAGCCGGATCGGCAAGCCATGGCGCATCGTGACCACCGCCTGCGACAGCGCCTGCTGCGTCGCACCTGGCGCCTGCGCGTGCAAGATGATGCGTTGCGACGGCGTTTCGATGTAGCCGCCGCCGATCAGCTCGGTGGCGTGCCGGGTAGCGCTGAACACGTCGTCCAGGGTCAATCCGTCGGCCACCAGCTTCTGCGGGTCGACCATCACCTGGCGCTCGCGCTCGGCGCCGCCGAACAGCTGCACATCCGCCACACCGGGCACCGCGAGAATCTGCGGCTCGATCACCCAACGCACCAGTCCGCGCAGCTGCACGGGCGTCAGCCGGTCGCTGGTGAAGCCGATGTGGATCAGATACTGCATCGACGACGAAAGCGGCGACAGCAGTGGTGGGCCGACGCCAGCCGGCAGGATGTTGGCAGCCTCCCCCAGCCGCTCCGTGATCACCTGGCGCTGTTGGTACGGATCGCCGCGGCGGTTGAACACCACCTGGATCGCCGACAGACCCTGGCTCGAGGTCGAGCGCACCGCCGCGACATCCTCGGTGCCCGCCAGCAGCCCTTCCAGTGGCCGCGTCACCAGCGCCTCGACCTGCTGTGCATCGAGCCCCGGCGCCTCCGTCTGCACCAACACGTTCGGCGGCGCGAAGTCCGGGAACACGTCGAAGCGCGCGTTGAGCAGCGCGCCGAAACTCAGCGCCGCAATCAGTATCGACAGCGCGGTGACGATGCGCGGATGCGCCAACGAGGCGCGGACGAAGGCGCTGAGCATCAGTCGGTGTCTTCGTCGGAGATGTTGCCCAGCCCCTGGAGCGACCACAGCACGCCGGCGCCGCGAACGACGATGCGGTCATCGGGGTGGAGCCCCGTCACCAGCCAGCCGTCGCCGACCTGCTGCACCAGGGTTACGGGCTGCGGCGCGAATCGCGTATCGCCGTCCTTCGTCTTGTCGGACAGCACGTGGTAGACGTAGGCGCCCTGCTCTCCGTAGAGCAACGCCCCCTCCGGGACCACGCAGCCGTCGATCTCGCCACCTTCGAGCATTACCGGCAGCTGGGCGCCCGCTCCGAGACCGACGGGCGGATGCGGCATCTGCAGCAGCAGCCCGACGCTCTGCACCTGGGCCGCCGCCTGCGGCAGCGGACCGAGCACCCGCGCCGGCACCTCGACCCCGTCGACATCGACCAGCGCCCGCTGCGGAATCGTGGCCAGGATGTGGCGGCCCGGCAGGTCGGCTCGCAGCAGCAGTTGCCGGCCGGCGGCGAGCTGTTCGATCAGCCCGGCGCGCTGGGCAGCGCCGAGTTGCGCGAGCGGTCCCCAGCGCAGCAGGAACTCGGCCTGCGCCTGTCGTACGCGGACCTGCGCTTCGATCTGCGCGGCCTCGGCGGCCTGCAACGCCTTCAGCGACGCGTTGGCGCCACGATACAGCCCCTTCAGCCGCGTGGTCTCCGCCGCGGCCGCCTGGGCGGCAGCCCGCGAGGAATCGAGCCGGCCGGCATCGGCCACCAGTTGCGACGGATCGAGCACCCGGCCGAAGGCGTCACTGCGCCGCGGCAGATTTACTGCCGGCGCTGCGGCGATGACGACACCGACTGCCCGCTGCTGCTCGGCGCTGAGCGTCGGCAGCGCGCTGCTCTGGCCGGCCGCGGCCGGCGCCGGGGTCTCGTCCTCAGCCGCGTGCAGCGGGGCGGACAGCAGCAGCACGGCACAGGCCGGCAGCAGCAGGTACTTGAGCGGCGTCATCGGCGGACTCCGGTGCTGGACTCGCGGCGGTCGACGGCACGATCACAATGTGGCGCGGGTGCGAAATCCTAACAGACCAACTGCAAGCATGTGTCTCGGAGCGAGCCTTCCAGGACCACTGCGCGAAGAATGGAACAACGCCGCCATCTGTTCCATCAGGGGAGCAGATGAGATCCGCGACCGGACTTTCCAGTATAGTTCCTCGATGGTCATCCGAGCGAGGCACACTGCGCACGCCGGCTGCGGCTTGCTGATCCTGGCTTGCGCCGGCCAACTCGCCGCCTGCATCCACTTCCAGCCGAAACCCCTGTCCGCAGAGGCGAGCATCGCAAGCTTCGAATCGCGCTCACTCGAGGCGCCCGGGCTGCGGGCCTTTCTCGCGGCCAACCAGGTCACGGCACCGATCGCGCAGGCGGCGTGGAACCTCGAGACACTGACGCTCACGGCAGTTTATTACCAGCCCGCACTCGCCGAGGCGCGCGCGCGGCTGCTCGCCGCGCAAGCCGGCCGGATCACCGCGGCTGAGCGCCCGAACCCCACTCTCGCGATCACACCCGGTTACGACGCCGGCGTTCCGGGCGCGGTCCATCCCTGGATCGTCCCCCTCTCGTTCGACTGGCCCATCGAGACTGCCGGCAAGCGCGGCTACCGCCTCGCGGAAGCGCAACATCTTGCCGCCGCGGCTCGCTGGGACCTGGTCGGCACCGTCTGGCGCGCGCGCAGCCGGCTGCGGGCCGCGCTGCTCGAGCTCTATGCGGCGCAGCGAGCCGAGTCGCTGCTGACGCGGGAAGAGTCGACACGGCAGCAGGCCGTCCGTCTGCTCGAGGGCCAGTTCAAGGCCGGCAATGTCTCGAGTTACGAGGTGGCAGAAGCGCGCATCGCGTTGGATCGTACGACGCTGGCGAAACAGGCCGCGGCGGGCGGGTTGCGGCAATCGCGCATCGCCCTCGCCGGCGCCCTCGGTGTGCCGCTCCGTGCCCTGGATGGTGCGAGGTTCTCGTTCCTCGATCTGCAGGGTGTGCCGCTGGACCTCACCCGTCCACAGGTGCGGCAAGAGGCGCTGCTCGACCGCGCGGACGTCCGGGGCGCCCTCGAGCGTTACGCGGCCAGCCAGTCGGCCCTGCAATTGCAGATCGCGCGCCAGTGGCCGGATATCGATCTCGGACCCGGGTTCGAATGGAACCCGCAACTCGCCGGCGACAGGGAATGGGACCTCGGGCTCGCGCTGCCCCTGCCGGTCCGCAATCGCAATCAGGGGCCGATCGCCGAGGCCAAGGCGCAACGCGCGCTCGCCGCCGCTCATTTTCTGACGGTGCAGACCGCTGCCGTGACCGAGATCGATGGCTCGCTCGCCGCCTACGACTCGGCCCGCGCGCAGCTCATGACGGCTGACTCGCTGCTCCGCGGCCTGGAGCAGCAGCTCAGCTCCGTCAACGCGCAGCTCGCAGCCGGCGAGCTGCAGGCACTCGACGTGGCAAATGCACGCTTGGCGTACGAAGCTGGCTTACAGGACCAGCTCGATGCGCTTGTGCACGCGCAACAGGCGCTTGGACGCCTCGAGGACGCCCTGCAGAGTCCGCTCACTCTTGCGCGCGTGACCGTGCGCGCCGCCCAGCACCCAATCAACATGCGAGCGAGCAACCCATGAAGGAAGCCGCGTGGTACTTCGACCCCATCTCACCGTACGTTTATCTGCAGCTGCCCGATCTCGATCGGCTTCCGACTGACATCGCAGTCCGCCCGGTACCGGTGCTGTTGGCGGCACTCCTGACTCACTCGGGAACGAAGGGGCCGGCGGAGATTCCGGCCAAACGCCTCCACACCTATCGTCAGTGCGCATGGCTGGCCCGGGCGCGCAATCTTCCGTTTCGGATGCCGCCGCAACATCCATTCAATCCACTCCCGGTCCTGAGGCTGCTCTGTTCTCTGGGCCCGACGCTGGCGCAGGCGCGCATCGCCAGCCGGTTCGTCTTTGAGCGCGGCGGCGATCCATCGACGCCGGGAGGGCTCAAGGAGCTGGGAACGGAGCTCGGAGTTTCTGACCCGGAGACGGCTGCCACGGCACCTGCGGCGAAGGATCACTTACGGGCGAATACAGCCGAGGCGGTGTCGCGAGGAGTATGGGGCGTCCCGACATTCGAGGTCGACGGCGAGCTCTTCTGGGGCGCCGACAGCTTCCCCATGATGCTCGATTACCTGCGGCATCCCGATCTCTTCGGGACAGCGGACATGAAGCAGCTCGAGACGCTTCCCATCGGCGCGGCGCGCACCTAGCGGCAGCCCTCGAGCTTTACGTTTCCGAGCCTGTGGCGCTCGCAACGGCCTCCGCCAACACCTCGGCGCCCGCGCCCGGACGTCGCGCACCCTCGCTCAATATGCGTCGGAACTCGCGCGAGCCGGGCTCGCCCTCATACAGACCCTGCAAGTGACGCACGACAGCGGACAGCCTCTCACCGCGCGCCAGCTGGCGCTCCGTGTAGCGCTGCATACGCTCTATGGCGTGCGCGCGTGCAACGCCATCGGGCCTTTCCGCCCCTCCGCCGAACACGAGCGCGTCGAGCCGGGCGAGGACCACGGGACGGTGATATGCCTCGCGCCCGAGCATGATGCCGTCCAAGCCGTCGAGCGCCCTGAGAATGGCCTGCGGGTCCCGCAGACCGCCATTGACCACGACCTGCAAGTCGGGGAATACCTTTTTTACGTGGCTCACCACGTGGTATTGCAACGGCGGAACCTCCCGGTTGTCCTGAGCAGATAGTCCGCCGAGCACCGCTTTCCGCGCGTGGACGATCACTGCATCGCAACCGGCATCACGAACTGCGCCCACAAACCTGTTGAGCGTTTCGCCCTCCGCTTCGTCGAAGCGGCGGCTGGCTTCGATGGCCGCCCTGCCCCGTCCCGCGATGACTCCGATCCGCATCTTGACCGTTACCGGCACGTGAACGGCCGCACGCATCGCGGCCACACACGCCACTACGACTTCCGGCCGCTGCATCAGGTAGGCGCCGAATACACCGCCCGTGGCCCGGTCGCTCGGGCAGCCGCAATTCAGGTTGATCTCGTCATACCCTGCCTGCTCGCCCCTGTGCGCTGCCGCCGCCAGCTCCTGCGGCTCGCAGCCGCCAAGCTGCAGCGCGACCGGGTGTTCCTCGGGGTCGAACTCGAGCAATCGGGCGCCGTCCCCATGCACCAGATCGGCGGCGGCAATCATTTCCGTGTAAAGGAGCATCCGGTCCGAGAAGCCCCGGAGGAAATACCGGCAGTGGCGGTCCGTGCGCCCCATCATCGGCGCGACACTGATTCTCCGGTCTAACATAAGAGGAACGCTGCAGCCGTCATGGTGCGCGGATATTGGCGAGACATCGCCGGGAGTTCAAGAAACTTGACTTGCGGGCATCGAGTGATAGCCTCGGTTGCAGTCGTCGAGCTTCGCTCCGATGAACGATGGGATGTAAGCCATGCGACGTCTACTCTCCTGGCAACTCTCAGTCCTGCTGCTGGCCGGGATGGCGGCCGAAGCCCAGGTTCCGAACCTGCCCCCGGACCATTTCATCAAATGCGAGTGGAACCAGGTTGGCGTACACCCGCGGATCGACGCCTCCGAATTGACGTTGTTGACTGCGTGCGAGACTCAGCTTCAGGCGCAGAAGCGCACGGTACTCGCGGCGTGCCTGCAGCCCGGTGAAAGCGCCGGGCCGCCCAGAGTCATTCAGGCATGCACGGAATCGCTCGACCACGACCTTCTCCACGGCGACGCGCGCTCCATTGTCCTTGCGAGTCGTGCCCAAGCCTATTTCGCCTCTGGCAATCTGCAGCGGGCGCGCGCCGATTACACGTCGGCCATCAAATTGACTCCCCGCAACGCCGACCTGTATTACGACCGCGGCCTCATCTCGGCAGCCCAGTCCGACGACCAGGCGGCCTCGCGGGACTTCGACACCTCCCTCGCGATCAACTCCAACTTCGTTGCCGCGCTGCTGCAGCGCGCCAGGCTCCACGTCGCTCAGGGCGATTTCAGCGGCGCACTCACCGACTATTCAAGAGCGATTCTGCTGCAGCCGAAAAATGCTGCCGTTTGGAGCGAGCGCGGACAGATACATCTGGATCAACGTAACTACCAAGGCGCCGTGCAAGACGAGGCACAGGCGATCCAGTTTGATCGCCATCTTGCCCGGGCCTACTATCTCCGCAGCGTGGCCCTGGGCGATCTTGGTGACCAGGCAAACGCCTTCAGCGATCTTCGCACTGCCGTCGGCCTCGATGCTTCACTCGCCCATTACGTGGTGATCAAGGGCAAAACCGTCCTGCTCTCGCTGCCACCTCTATAGCCGGGGCGTCCGTCGCGCATCATGCGAATCCCGGCGGACGCTCGTCCGCCACCCCGAGCGCATGCTCCAGCGCGAGCCCGACGCGGCCGAGTGTTCCCTCATCGAACAGGCGGCCCACCAGCGTGACGCTGTGTGGTACGCGCCGCGGCGGATCGAAGTGCGGCAGCGGGTGCCGCGGGTCCGGGGCCCAGTCGCTGCGGGCCTCCGTCACGTGGATGAACCCAGCTCGCAAGGTCAACGACGGGTAGCCGGTGAAGTTACCGATGGTCAGCATTTCATCGCGCAGCGAGGGCACCAGCAGCAGATCGACTTGCGACAACAGACGGTCCATCTCCTGCGCCACCGCCCGCCGGAAGCGGTCCGCCTGCACGAAATCGACCGCGGACAGGAAACGCGATTGGCGGAAGGTGTTGGGCCATGCATCGGGGGTCTGCATCCGCAGCTGATCTACCTTGCCGCTGAGCGTCAGCTCCTCGAAAGCTGCGGCCGACTCCGCGAACAGGATGGTATTCAGCGAATCGTAGGGCCAATCGGGCAGCGCCACCGCCACCGCTTCGAGGCCGAGTGACCTGAGCTGCTGCAGCGCGTGTCGATCGACATCCATGGCCTCGTGCTGCCAGCGCGGAAAATAGCCGACGCGCAACCCCCTGACGCCGGCACGGGCATTGAAATCGAGGACACTCGGCACGCTGCAGAGATCACCGGGATCCGGTCCAGAGATCGCCCGCAGAATGAGCAATGTATCCTCGACACTGCGCGCGATCGGCCCGAGCTTATCGAGCGACCAGCACAACGTCATCGCTCCCGTTCGAGGCACCCGTCCAAAGGTAGGGCGCAGGCCGCACACCCCACAGCGCGTGCTCGGATCGACGATGCTGCCCTCGGTCTCGCTACCGATCGCGAACCCCACGAGGCCGGCTGCCGTCGCGGCACCGGGGCCCGCACTCGAGCCGCCGGATCCTTCCTCCAGAAGCCAGGGATTCATCGTCTGTCCCCCAAACCAGACGTCGTTCAGCGCCAATGCGCCCATGCTCAGCTTCGCTATGAGCACAGCCCCTGCCGCATGCAGGCGCCGCACGACTGCTGCATCCGTCGTCGGCACACGATCCTTGAAAGGCTCGGCGCCATATGTGGTCGGGATGCCGGCTGTGTCCAGGAGGTCCTTGGGTCCCCAGGGAATGCCGTGCAACGGGCCGCGGTAGTGGCCCGCTGCGATCTCCCTGTCCGCCCGCCTCGCCTCCTCGAGCGCGAGGTCACGGGTAACGGTGATCACGCTCCGTAAACGTGGGTCGAAGGTCTGAATGCGTTGTAGGTAAAGCGCCGTCAACCGCTCGGATTGCAGTTGCCGCGACTGCATCCATCGGGCGAGCTTCCAGAGCGGCGCAAAGGCGATATCGGCGTCGCTGGCTGGCAGCGGCCCCGGGTCCCGCCCGCTGCCTGCAAACTCACCCGCCGGGGGCATTGGACTGTGACCCGGCAGCACCGGATTCCACTGGGAGTACGGCGCCAGGCCTGATTCGAGATCGACCCGGCGCGGGCCCGTGCGGCGCTCGTAGACCGGAGCCATGCTATCGCGCCAGTTCGATGCAGCCTGCGCACGGTCCGCGGCGCTCATCCGCACCCGCATCAACTTTTCCGCCTCGGCAAAAGTGGCTGCGGTCACTTCCGGACCGACCCCGGTCGCCGTCCCGAATACCGGTGGTGAGCCCGACGGCAGGCTAGCGGCAGCTGCCGGATGCTTCGTGGCACCCTGCGAGCGACCGGCGCCGGCGCCAAGCAGCGCGGCGGACGAGACCAGAAACTCGCGTCGCGACTTCGACATGACTTGCCCCCTCATGACACGGCTTATGATTGTCAGCTCCGAGAATGGCTCAATTCCCGGATGCGTTCAAATGCCGCCCAAACCAACGGCACGGGCGCGGCCATCACCCACCCGCTGCAACGCGACGGCCGCGGCAAGCCGCTCGAGCACTTTCACCGTCGTCGGCCAGTCTATGCACCCGTCCGTGACGCTCTGGCCGTAGAGCAAAGCCCGGCCGGGCACGAGGTCCTGCCGTCCTGCGACCAAATTGCTCTCGATCATGACACCACCGATACGTCGGTCGCCGGCTTCGATCTGCGTGGCGATGTCCTCTACCACAGCCGGCTGCCGCTCCGGACGCTTGCCGCTGTTGCCATGGCTCGCGTCGATCATCAGTCGAGTCATGACGTCTCCAGCCGTCATCTCGCGGCACGCCGCCTCCACGCCTGCCGCATCGTAATTGGGGGCTCTGCCGCCCCGAAGGATTATGTGGCAATCCGTGTTGCCCGAGGTTGCTGCGATCGCGCTATGACCTTGCTTCGTGACCGCGAGGAAATGATGGGGCTGCGAGGCGGCCCGCACCGCATCCACGGCCACCCGCACATTGCCGTCGGTTCCGTTCTTGAAACCGATCGGACAGGAGAGGCCCGAGGCGAGCTCGCGGTGGACCTGACTTTCCGTCGTGCGTGCGCCGACCGCGCCCCACGCAACGAGATCCGCGATGTACTGCGGCGTGATGATGTCCAGGAACTCGCATCCGGCCGGCAGGCCGATCTCGTTGATGTCGAGCAGCAGTCTGCGCGCAAGCCGCAGACCGTCGTTGATGCGGAAACTGCCATCGAGGTCCGGATCGTTGATGAGGCCTTTCCAGCCGACGGTCGTGCGTGGCTTCTCGAAATAGACGCGCATGACGAGCTCGAGCTCACCGCCGAGTCGAGCACGCTCGCGTGCAAGGTGCTCGGCATATTCGCGCGCAGCGTGCACGTCGTGGATGGAGCACGGTCCGATCACCACGGCGAGGCGATCGTCGCGGCCGTGCAGAATCCGCTGCACCGCCCGACGCGCGCCGCTCACGGTGGCGGCCGCGCGATCGGTGCAGGGAAGCTCGCGGATCACCTCCTCGGGCGTCGCGAGCTCGGTCATGCCGCGGATGCGGAGGTCGTCGGTCTGGGAATGCATGCTGGGCTCCGGTTTGTGAGTCCCCAGGGCAAAAAAAACCGCCAGGGGACTGGCGGTTTTTTCGGGTGTCCTCGTCTCGACTACGTCATGGACGACAGCCCGCCAACCGCCTGCGAACGCGGCCAATAAAATCGATAGCAGGTACGGCGGTTGGAGCGAGACTCGGGCATGACTTCATTCTTAGCATGACGCATGTCTGAGTGGCAAGCCGGCTTGGGCGCAGTATGCGATCAGACAACAGGGTCGGGATCCTGCGGCGGCGGAGTTATCCAATTTGCGACAACGTTCGCGGCATGGTTAATGCAGGGCCGGCCCAGGGCGCGGCATTGGAGTGCGCGCGAAGCGTCAGATGCCGCGACCGGAGACACGGTTATGGACTTCGATGGGAAGCCCGATGATCCCGCCGTCAAAAGCCGCCCAGCGGCCCTGATCCTCGTCGTGGACGACGACGCGGATACCGTGGCCGCCTTGCAGCTCTTGCTCTCGGTCGTGGGGTTCGAGGTCGGGACGGCCCGCAGCGCCCAAGAGGCATTGAGGAGCATCGGGCAGCGCCGGCCCGATCTCGTCATCACCGACTGCGAGATGCCGCAAATGAGCGGACTCGCGCTCTGCCGGGAGCTCCGTGAGCGCGATCAGACCGCCGATATTCCCATCGTCGTCCATACCGGAAGGGAGTTGCCGGACGGGGACCCGAAGCCGTATGACTGCAGCATTGCAAAAACTGCCGGGACCGATGCAATTCTCGGCATTATCCGTGGCCTGCTCGGCAAGCGGGCGGTTGCGCCCTCCTGATCGCCGCGGGCTGCCCCCTGAAGAATTTTACATATTATTGTCCGGAAGAGACTCGTGCACGGGGACACCGCGTACGCGTTACTCACGTCGTGCGACCATGGAATTGAAATGATTCGCATGCTGGTTCTCGAGGATGATGCGGCGGCGGCGGAGTCATCCTGCCGAATGCTGAAGCACGCCGGCATCGACTGCTCGTTCGAGCGCGTGGAGAGCGAGGTCGAGTTTCGCCAGGCCCTCGGGCGCGCTCCCGACGTCATTCTCTCGGACTCGAACGTTCCGGGCTTTGACGGCCTCTCGGCACTCGCCATCGTGCAGGCTGAGTCGCCCGGCACGCCCTTCATCTTCGTTACCGGAAATCCCGATGACTCCGCCGCGCAGGCGGCCCGGGAGCTCGGAGCGGCGGGATTCCTCGGGAAAGCGGAGATCGAGCGGCTCGCCGGCATCGTCTGCTCCGTCCTCGATGAGCGCAAGGAAGCATCGGGTGAGCAACTCCCCGATCGCCGCAAGAGCGAGTCGGATGCCGAAGCGAGCAGCACCGCCACATATCTCATCGAGCGTCAGGCGATTCTCGATCGCGCCCTGCGGCACGAAGACCGGTCGGTGCTGTCGAACGTGCTGCGACGGCATCCACCGGTCCCCATCGCACTGCTGGTGCTCGGGTCGCAGGACATTCGCGAGCGCTTCGTGAAGTGGCTTCTGAATGCCAACATCGAAGTCGAGCCTGTCGACTCGACGACCGAGGCGCTCGCGAGCCTCGAAGCGCGCACCCATGCGCTGCTCTTCACCGACCGGCTGGAGCTCGTGCAGGCGATGCGCCAGCTCCATGCGGGCTCGGCGACACACGTGGTCTATGTCGATGTGGACGGCACGGTGGGCAGCGGCGAGGCGCTCCGCAGAGGCGCCAATGACTGCATGCCCGCCGAAGCCGGCGGCGCCGAGTTCTGGGCGCACCTGACGACCGCCCGTCGTATCGCGAGTCTCTCGGCTGCACTGCAGCTCGCGCTCACGGACAATCGCATCCTGTCGACCATCGACGAGCTCACGCGCTGCGGCAGCCGCCGCTTCTTCGAGCACGAATTCCCGCGCGAGGTGGAGCGCGCGGTGCGGCTGCGCCGCTCGCTCTCGCTGCTCATGTGCGACATCGACTACTTCAAGACGGTGAATGACTCTCACGGCCATGAGGTGGGCGATGAGGTACTGCGTGATTTCGCGGCTCGCCTCACCCACGGACTGCGTTTGGGAGAGGACTGGGTGGCGCGCATCGGCGGCGAGGAATTCGCCATCGTGCTGCCCGAAGTCGCAATCCCCAAAGCGCTCCTCGTGGCGCAGCGCTTGTGCGAGCGCATCAGCCACACGCCTTATCCGACGGCCGCGGGACTGCTACGTATCACGGGAAGCTTCGGCATCTCGGGGTTTGCGCCTCATCGAGGCGAGCAACACACTTCGCCGCGAGCCCTCATAAGGGCCGCCGACGCCGCTCTCTATGAGAGCAAACGCACGGGTCGTAATCGGGTGACCGTCACCTGAACCCGAAGGGCCGCGCGACGCCTGCCACGCCGCGCGGCCTGCCGTCGTTCAGCGACCGAAGTCGCCCAGCACCAGCACCAGCACCGGTTCCGAGGCGATCCCGCTCGCCACGACCTGCAGCTGGCTGAGGCCCGGCTCCTGACCCGCCGGCACGTCGAACCGGGTCCAGGAGATGGCGTTGGAAGCCACTGCCACGCTGAAATCGTGAGTCCGGCTGTAGAAGACGTGGCCGGTTCTCAGATTGGTGATACGTACCAGCGGGAAGTTGGTATTGCCCTGGACGTCATCCCCATACGCCGCGCCCTGCGACATGCCGCCCATGCGGATGCCGGCGAGGGAGTAGGACTGGCCGGCGCCGAGCACGAGCGGCGTGAACACCACGACCGGCCTCCAGTCCGGGTTGGCGCCGCCGACCGGCGTATAGATCTCGACATCGTTCGAGAAATCAGTGAGCATGATCTGCCCCGTCGGTAACACGAGCATGTTGCCGAAGTACGAGGGATCGTTCGGAGCGTTGGGCGTCGCCGGCGCCGAAGTCAGCTTGTGGCCATCCCATTCGAGGAAGGTCGACGGGATGTCGCCGAACCCCGGACTCACCATCATCAGCACGTTGCCGTTGGGCTCCAATGCCGCGGGCGCGTCGGCGGCGTCATTGTCGCCAGGGAATGGCGGACCCGGTCGCCACGTTCCCCGATAGCTGTCATAGATGGCGGTATTGCCCGGACCGCACGAATTCGCGCCTTCGTAGAATACCGTGCCATCGGGCCGGAGCACGCCGGGGCCGAGCTCGAAGGTCGCGACCGGCTCCCCGCCGCACGCCGCGGCTGAATCCCACAGCTGCACGACCGTGCTGCCCGCGGTGGACCAGGTGCCGCTCCAGGGGCTGTAGAGCTCCGAGTTCGTGCCGGTCGGCATGTAGGGGAACGGTGGGATGGGCACGTATGCGTCCACAGCCAGCACGTCACCGTTGCCAAGCAGCGTCCAGCCCTCTTCGTCATTCGGGTCGAACTTGCCTGCTCCAGTGGGTGTCCAGGTCAAGGTACGCGGATTCAGCAGCGCCGACTGATCGGTGCAGCAGTTGGCCTGCATGTAGGTGCCATCGGGGAGCACGATGCTCTGCGCATCGCCTATCGATGTCCAGCCGCTGGGCGGCGCGATCGAGGTCCAGGCGTTGGCTACAGGATCGTAGATGGCCCCGAGGTTGGTCCAGACCGGATTGCAGGCGGCGGTCGTGGGATTGCCGTAATTGATGCACAGATACTCGCCGCCCTCGATGACCATGCGACCGTCGGGCAGTACTTCAGTGGAATGGTAGAAAGGGTTGTAAGGCGCAAGGGCAATCTGCGTCCACGTGCCATTCACGTAGCTGCCGTTCTGATCCGGGGTGAGTCGATACCAATCGTTGTAGCCCGCGTCCTGCACGAGCACACTGCCGTCGGAGAGCAGAATCGGGTTGCCAATGCCGTCGAAGAGACTGATCTGATTGGTGAGCGGCGTCCAGGTGCCGGTCGCTCCCCCTGATCCGCCGGAGCCGCGTGATCCCGCGGGAGCCGCAAGGGCGGCGAGCGCGTGTGCCACGCTCGGCGGATGACCGACGGCGTGCGGCAGCGGCTTCAGGCGTTGCGCCTGCGCGAGCGCAGGCAACAGCAATAGCGCGATGAGCACCGGCGCGGACGACCATCCGCGGCGCACGAGACCTGCGGAATACGTGTGCATGAGGCTTCCTCCAGCAAGATGTTCTTGTTCGGATATCGGAGCGGACGCACCGCCTCTTGTTATGGCCGTGTTGCTGTTATGAGCCGGCGTAAGGGATAAGTCAAGACTTTGCGATGCAAAGCCTCGACTTCAGCGCTGCGATACGCTACCGGCCCGCCGGCCGCAGTTGCCTCGTCAAACGACGAAGGATATCCGCCGCTGGTGCCAGAACGACGGCAGTTGGTCGAGCAACGCGTGGACTTGGGGGAGGTGCTGATACGCCAACCAGAAGAAGAGCGCGGTGAACCCGAGCCAGAACACGCTCGCGAGGGCGGACCACGTGTGATAGTACGGGCCCCATGCCAGGTGCGCGCCGTGGCGCGCGGCGCGCAGCGGCGCGGTCAGCACCAGGTAGATCGCGCACAGGATGAGCAGCGAGCCCCATACCGGCAAATCCGCCGGCAGCGGCCAGCCGAAGATCGCTCCGGTCATCAACGCCGACATGATGACCAGGATCCAGGCAACGAACAGCGCCGCATTGACGACGGCGAATACGGGCAATGTGATCCCGGCGACGACATGCCCGAAAGCTCCCATGGGTGGCGCGCCGGCCGTTACCGCAGCCTGCGCCTGGGCCATGCGCTCCCAGTGCCGGTCCCAATTGCGCCAGTTGTGATCCCAATGACGCTGCCAGCGCTCGCTCCAGTTTCGCTGCCAGGCCCGCTGCTGCCATTTCCAGGCTCGCCGCCACTCGCGTCGGGCGCGCGAGCCCGCACGATGCAGGTTGGCCTGATCGAGCAGCTCCTGCGCTTTCAAGCGCAGCCCATAGGCTGCCGCCCGATCCTCGGGTGTATCGGCGTACGGAATCACGACCGCCATGATGAAGTAGACGAGTATCCAGGCGCCGAATGTGACGAAGGCCAGAAGCACGAATACGACGCGCACGATCGTGACATCGACTGCAAAGAACGCGGCGATGCCGTTGCAGACACCCGCAATCATCGCGCCCTGACGGATCTGATACAGCCGCTTCGGTCCGCCCTGCTCCCCGGCAGTGTCTTTTGCACCTGTTCCGCCCGACGGTGAGCCTGCCTCCGCGCCGGCTTCCGGGCTCTCGACCGGACCCATCTCCGCAATGATGGTCGCCATTTCCCCCGCCGTGACTACCGTCTTGCCCGGGCCGAGGTAACGACCGCACTTCTCGGCGATCGCCTGCTCGAGGTCCGCCATGATCTCGGCGCGATCCGGGTTGCTCTGCAGGCGGCTCTCGGCACCCTGCAGGTACGTCCGCAGCGCCTCGTAACCCGGTTCCTCGACCTGATAGGCATTGCCGTTGAGGTTGATGCCGACCACTTTCTGCATGGCTACTTCTCGAATTCGGCCAGGGTACGATTCAACTCTTGCCAGTAGTCGTTCAGCGCCGCGAGTTGGGCGCGGCCCTGCGCTGTCAGCTTGTAATACTTGCGCGGCGGTCCGGCGTCGGATTCCCGCCACTCGTAATCCACGAGCTGCTCGCGGCGCAGCTTGCTCAGCAGTGGATACAGTGTCCCCTCTTGCGTCGCGAACTCCGTATCACTCAACAGCCTCAGCATGTCGGCCACGTAAATCTTCTCCGCCGCAATGATCTTCAGGATGACGAACTCGAGAAGCCCCTTGCGAATCGGAACCAGTTTTTCGCCGCCGTTGATTGCCAATCAAGCTACCTTGGTGAGACAAGGTACCAGGGCGAACTGATCGCGTCAACCATGGATCTCCCAACCTGGGGCGACTGACGGCGTTGCTGCGGCGCGCCGGCGCGGTCTCAGCGGTTGCCGCCGAACATATCGCGCAACACTGCGCCGGCGATTCCGCCGGCAACGCCGCTCTGCACGTTCTGCCTCCCCTCACCGCCCAGGTAGGGCGCGAGAGCGTGCGCGAGATTCGGCACTGTCAGGCTCTGCAGCCAGACCCTGCCGGGTCCGCTCAGTCGAGCGACGAACAGGCCATCGGCGCCGAAGAGCACATTGGCGAAGCCGCGCAGGAATGTGATGTCGAAGTTGACGCTGTCCTGAAACATGCCGATGTGCCCGGGATGCACCTGCAGCGTCTCGCCGGGAGCGAGGTCGTAGGTCACCACCTCGCCGCCGAGCTCGATCCACGCGGTGCAGGGACCGGTCAGACGCTGCAGCAAAAAGCCGTCACCGCCGAAGATGCCGGCACCGAGAGAGCGCTGAAAGCCGGTCGCGAGCTGCAGTCCCTCCGTGCCGCAGAGAAAGCCGTGCCGATGAATGAGATACGAGTGTCCGGCCGGCACGTCGACCTGCATGATCGCGCCGGGGACCTTCGCGGCGAAGGCGATGACCCCTCGGCCAGCCGGCGCCGAGTACTCGGTCATGAAGAGGCCGCCGCCGGAGAAAGCGCGTCCGATCGCGCCCCAGACGCCGCGTGCGCCGGCCGTATACGCGGTGGTGCGCATTTGTACACCGTCCGTCATCCACGAGAACTCGCCCGGCTCGGCGACGATGCGATCGCCCGGCTCGAGGCCGATCTCGAGAACGGGCATCGTGGTGCCTTTGATCTGGGACTTCATGCTCGTGACTCCCGGTTGCGTCGAGCGCGAGGATAGCGCAGCTGAGCGGAAACTTCTTCAGCATGCGGGTCGTGGACGGAGGTATGCTGGTACCGGTACCAGTACTCTGCAACACCCACGACTGGAGTCGCCGCATGCGCGCCCGATCGCGAATCTTCCCGGCGATGGCTCTGCTCATCGTGCCATTTCACAGCCTCGCGGCGTTCGGCGCCGGCCTGACGCTGAAGATGACGGGCAGCGGCTACCTCGATGCGCCGGGTGTCAGCGTGATGCTGTACGACGATAACTACAGCCCCATCTTCTTCGACCAGAAGAATGCGGCCATGCAGATCATCCTGCACGGCAATCGTGTCGCCACCAACGGCAGCGTGCGTCTCCTGCCCACACCGGAGCAATGGGATCCGATTCCGCATCTCGTCACGCGCCAGGTAGACAAGGAGCATGATCGACTGACCGCCTCCGAGTCCTATCCGGAGTACCACCTGCATTATCACGTCGTGGTTGCGGCCGAGCCCGGCGGAGTGCGCGTCAGCGTGAACCTCGACAAGCCACTGCCACCGACGCTCATCGGCCGTGCCGGGTTCAACCTGGAGCTCCTGCCTTCCATATACATGGACAAGGCGTACGCGGTCGATGACAAGGCGTACGGCGTGTTCCCCCGAAGCCCCGAGAGTCAGATGAGCGTGGTTCGCCCCGAGCCCGGGGACCCGGAGAGCCTGTGGTACGTGGAGCAATGGCACCAGGCCAAGGGCTACACACAACCGCTTCCTTTCGCGACGGGCAAGAGCATGACGCTGGCGGTGGACGATCCCCTCGATCGCATCAGCGTGACCTCGGAGACCGGGCCGCTCCTTCTTTACGATGGGCGCAACGAGGCGCAGAACGGCTGGTATGTGCTGCGCACGCTGATTCCCGCGGGCAAGACGGCGGGTGCTGTGGTGTGGCATGTTCGCCCGGGCTACATCCCCAACTGGACGCGGCCGCCCATGATCGCGCACAGCCAGGCCGGATATGCCCCCGACTTTCCGAAGATCGCGGTGATGGAGCTCGACCAACGGTTCGAGGCGCCGCGCACCGCGGCACTGTTGCGGCTTGCGGATGACGGCACCTACCGCAAGGTTTTTGAAGGCCCGGTGTCCAGCCCCAAGCCATGGCTGCGTTACGACTACGCGACGTTCGATTTCTCACCGGTCAAAGAGCCCGGCTTGTATGTGATCGAATACGCAGGCGAGCGGACGGATGTATTCCCTATCGCACGCGACGTTTACGGCAAGACGTGGCAAACCACGCTCGATGGCTTCCTGGCGGTCCAGATGGATCATGTGTCAGTGCGCGACGCCTACCGCGTATGGCACGGCATTCCGCATATGACTGACGCGCTGCAGGCGCCGCCGAACCTGACTCACTTCGACGGCTACTGGATGGGGCCCAGCACGGAGTCGCCCTACAAACCCGGACAGCACATCCCCGGCCTGAACGTCGGCGGGTGGTTCGACGCCGGGGATTTCGACAACGATGCCTTCGGCCAGTACGGAACCATCCTGAACCTCTCGCTGGCATATGAGACCTTCCATATGAAGTGGGACGAGCTATCCGTCAATGAGAAGGCCCGCTCCGTCGAGATGCACCGTCCGGACGGCATCCCGGATGTCGTCGAGCAAGTTGAGCACGGCGTCCTGCAAACGTTGGCGCAGATTCGCGCAGTCGGACATCCTTTTACAGGCATCCAATCACCCTACCTGAAGTGGTACACGTACATCGGTGATGGCGCGTCGCAGACGGGCCTCTACTCCAACAACCCCGATGCCCGATGGGCTTGGACGATGACGTCCCCCAGCATGGAATACGGCGCCGCGGCGTCGTTGGCGGCTGCGTCCCGCACATTGAAAGGCTGGAACGACCCGCTCGCGAAGCAATGCCTCGATGCGGCCATCAAGCTCTGGAATGACGCGGCGACTCATCCCCTGAGCGGGCATCTCCCGGCCCACGTCGAAGGTGAGAGGGGGTACCGGGAGTTCGGTCTCGGCTCACCGGAGTGGTCGGCCGCAGTGGAGCTGACGATAGCGACCCACGGCGCCCAGCCCTATAAGGCACGCGTCGAACAGCTTTTTCCGTCGACACCCGAGCAGATCGCGTTCGGCGGTTGGGCGGCGGTCCGCGCCCTCCCCTATCTCGACGCGGATTACCGCACCCGGCTCGAGGCAACGGTGAAGGCCTTCGTCCCGCGATTGAACAGCTATCTGGCAACGACGCCCTTCGGGGTGCCTCCCACATTGGGCGCCTGGGGCGGCTCGGCCGAGGTGGCGGAGTTCGGCGCGCAGATGTACTTCCTGCACGAAGCGTTTCCTGATGTCGTCGGCCCGGAATACACCCTGCGGGCCGCCGACTATCTGCTCGGCACGCACCCGGTCTCCAGCGTGTCGTATATCTCGGGAATCGGCACGTCCTCGAAGCTGCAGGCCTACGGCAACAATCGCGCCGACAACACCTTCATCCCCGGCGGCATGATCCCCGGCTACGTCGTCATCAAGCCGGACTTCCCGGAGTGCATCACCGACTTCGGGTTTCTCTGGTTCGAAGACGAATACACCGTGGATGCCGCGGCCAGCTGGGTCCTGGAAGCCAACGCGGCGGCGGCAATCGTGAAGCAGGAAGCGGGGCGAGGGCCGCAGACCTGAGTCGGATCTCGCTTACGCCCGGGGCTCGAAGATGGCGTACAGCTTCGTGCATTCCTCATGTACGGTCCAGGTACCCTCGAATCCGGCAGGCACCACGAATGCATCGCCCGCCTGGAATGACTGGCGCTCCCCCGCGACGCTCTCGATGCTCACGCGCCCTGCCGTGATGACGCAGAGCTCGTTCTCCGTGTAACGCACGCGCCATTTGCCGGGGCTGGAGGACCAGCGCCCGCAGAAGAACTGACCACTTGCGTCGGTGAAGGCGTTGCACGCCCGATGCACGGGCTGGCCTTGCAGAATCCGCTCGGGTGTCGGGCCGCACTCTTCCCAAGGGGCGACTCCGTCCAGGCGGACGATGGCTGAGGTCATGACGCGTCACTCCCGGCCGGCTTGCCCTCGTTACGGAGTCGATATCGGAGCCAGACGGCGCCGCCGTCCAACACCTCACAACTCTCGAGCGATATCTGCTCGAGAGGCGCTCGCAGCTCGGCTTCCCGCTCGGTCGAATCGAAAACGCTCGGTGCGCCTTTCGAGCCGTCGACCACGGGGACTATGGCAATGCTGATCTCGTCGATGAGGCCGGCGCGCAGGAACGAGCCGTTGTTGCCGCCGCCGCCCTCCACCAGCAGCCGCTTCACGCCGAGCTCACGATTGAGAAACTCGAGCGCGGCGGCGAGATCCAGCTCCCGCTCGCCGGCGAAGAAGTAGGAGACACCGTCCTGGCGCAGCCCCGCAAGATGCGCGTCGGAGACCTGCTCCGTCAGCACGACGACGATCGGGTCACCGCCGATGTCGGATCTTCCCCAGGCGATCCTGCCGTGCGCATCCAACACAACTCCGTATGTCTCCGCGTCGCGGCGGGCGAGCCAGGGCTCCCGGTCGTAGGTCCGGTCCGCGTGAGCCTCGTAGGCTTTGGCTTTCGCGAACTCCTGTCCGGTAACCCGGCCCACCAACCAGGCGTCGCCGCCGAGTCTGGTGTGCAAACGCTCGAAGAGATCTCCGCTTTCGCGAGTCCGCGGGCGCCATCGGCTGTGGAGGATGCGGCCGTCGACGCTGGCCACCATGTGGCAGACTGTGTAGGGCTTCATGCCGGCTACTAACTCGCCGTGATTGTCATGGCGTGCTCACTACCTCCAGCAGCGCCTTTGCCGGACGTCGCAGGATCTTACCGCTGCCGCTCGAGGTGAGGCGGTGCGCGGCATCGTCCCAGTGCAGATGGGTCACGCGTCCCCCGCCACGCTGATAGGAATAGCTGACCCCGTCGTCGTCATATAGATCGAAGTCTGCGTCGCGCCCGGGATAGACCTTTATCCGCTGGATGGCCTGCGGCGTCGCCGTGCTCGGCACTACCGCCCCCAATGGCAGGATGGAGCCGGCGCGCACGAACACCGGAATGCGATCGATCGGCGCATCCACGCTGACTGTCTGTCCTCCAGACATCCGGGCGTTGGTCCAGTAGTCGTACCAGTCCGTACCTGCCGGCAGGTACACCCGCTTGCGAGTCTGGCCCTGACGCGTCACTGGCGCCACCAGGAAATCGGGCCCGAACATGTACTCGCTGCCTATCGTCGCGACTTTCGGATCGCGGGGGAAGTCCATCCATAGCGCCCGCATGAACGGTGCGCCGGTGCGGTAGGTCTGCCAGGCAAGCGAGTAGATGTATGGAATCAGCTGATACCGCAGGCGATCGTACCGTGCAAGGATCGCCTCGGCCTGGGGGCCGTAGGCCCAGATCTCGGTGTGCTTGCGCTCGCCGTGGACGCGCAGGGTCGGCAGGAAAGTGCCGTACTCGAACCAGCGTGTGAACAGCTCCGGGTAGTCATAGTCACGGCCGACGACATCGCGGGCGGCAGCAGGGTCGAGCAGCGGCGGCTGCGTGGCGGATGAGGTCGGCGGCAAAGGCTGCCACCCGCCGATATCGTTGCCCCAGTAGGCAATCCCCGATGCGGTCATGTTGAGACCCGTCGGGATCTGGTGGCCGAGCGCCTCCCATGACGGATCGATGTCGGATGACCAGAATATCGCGCCGGTCCGCTGCGAGCCGAGATAGGCCGCTCGCGCCAGGATGAGGACGCGCCTGTCCGGGCGATACCGGCGCAACCGCTGCGCCACGCCATCGACGTACAACAGCGGGAACAGGTTGTGATAGCGGTCGCCCGAGCCGAGCTTGAAGAAGAAGCCGTCAGGGACGAGGTCCGGCTCCGTCTCATCGAGCCACAGGTAGTCGAAACCGTGCGACAGAATGTTGTCGCGCACGTGGCTGAAGAACCAGTCGAGCGCCAGGGGATTGGTGGCATCGATCAGGGCGCCGGCGCGATCGGAGCGGAACGGCAACCCGTCCTGCGTCCTGCCGTCCCTGTCCTTGAGGAAGTATCCCTTGGCATCGAGCTCGTTGAAATAGCGGGAGTCGCGCTCGAAACGCGGCCATACGGAGATCAGCGACCCCATGCCGAGGGCGTGGAGGTCGCGGTTCATCGCATCCGGGTCCGGGAACGACGCCGGATCGATGTCGAGCTGGCCCATGCGCGTCCAGTAGAACCAGTCGATCACCATGATATCGAGCGGATAACCCTTGCGGCGGTACGTGTGCGCGACGTCGAGGACTTCCTGTTGGCTCGCATAGCGGGCCTTCGACTGAATGAGCCCGAACGCCGCCTTGGGTGGGATGGGTGTGCGGCCCGTGAGTTTTGCATACCCGGTGTAGAGCGCGTCGGCGTCGTCACCGAGGATGACAAAGAACGACACGCGCTCACCCACCTCCGATTGCCAGAGCGTGCGCCCGTTGACGCCAGGATAGACGTGGGTATCCGAGGGGTTGTCCCAGACGATACCGTAACCGCGGCTCGAGACCATGAACGGCACGCAGACGGTCTCACCATGCGGGTTGTCGTAGAAGTGCCTGCAATCGATCGTGCGGCCGCGCAGATCGAGAATCCCTTCCTGGTTCTGACCGAGGCCGTAGAAGTGCTCGCCGGCCGGCGCTCCGAAACCGGCGCCAACCTGGAAGGTGCGCTCACCGTTGACGGCGTGAGGTGCCATCTGCCAACCGGTCATGGTCAGCACGGTCTTACCGCCGGCATTCTTTATTTCGAGCGCGACGGGCGGCAGCGCCGGCGCAAAGTAGCGGTCCCCCACCGAGGGCGCGGCAGGAAGCGGCGGCGCGTCTATGTGCAACTGCAGGGCATTCGAGCGGAAGTCATCGCCACCGGCGTCCTGGGTGTGCTCGAGCCCGTGCGGCGCCGCGCTTGCAATGAACCCGTAGCCGGGCGGCGCCACCGCGGTTCCGTAATCGGTCGCGATCGTGATCCGCACGATATTCGGCGCGTAAGACTCGACCGCGACATACGCGCCGTTGCGGTTCACCACGACCGGCGCGGCGAGGCAAGGCCCCCAGAGCATCAGGGAGAGCAGCAGGCCGATCACACAGGCGTTGCGACTTGGGGGGCTCACACCGTGGCCTCCACCGCAAGGCGCGCTCGCCTCGGCAGGAGCAGCGCCAGCAGCAGGGCCGGGATGAGCAGCGCGGCTGCCAGATAGAACGGCACACCGGGCACCATCAAGGTGCGGTGTGGATCGATGAAGTAGGCGAAGGACTCCGTAAACAGTGTCGGCCCGATCAGGCCCGCGATGCTCGTGATGCTGCCATTGGCCCCCTGCAGCTTGCCCTGCTCGTGCGCCGCCACGCGTTGCGACATCAGGCCCTGTAGCCCCGGACTGGCCAGACCCCAGAGCGCGAACACGGGCAGCGAAGCCCACATCCACAAGGCGCTCGGCGCCAGCGCGAAGGCGCTGAAGCCGCAGATCCCGAACAGCAGTCCGGTATAGACCGCGCCGCGCTCACCAAAACGCGCCACCGTCGGCTTCACGAGCAAGCCTTGCACGAGGATGTTGAGGACGCCCACCATCATGAGAGTCAGACCGACCGTTCTTGCGCTCCAGCCGTAGCGGTAGCTGGTGTAAAGCACGTACATGCTGGGAAGCACGCAATGCGCCAGCTGATACAGGAAGTTGATACCCGCGAGCCCCATGAGGTCACGATGTGTGCGCAACAAGGCGAGCGAGCCGACAGGATTTGCTTTGCGCCAGCGAAAGGCGTCCCGTCTATTGCGGGGCAGCGACTCCGGGAGCACGAACAGGCCGTAGCAGGCACTCAACAGTGCCAGCCCCGCGGCACCCCAGAACGGCAGCCGCGGGCCGATATCGCCGAGTACGCCGCCGAGCGCAGGTCCCAGCACGAAGCCGATGCCGAACGCGGCTCCGATCAGGCCGAAGGCGCCGGCACGCTTCTCAGGCGCAGTAACGTCGGCAATGTAGGCGAATGACGTGGTGAAACTGGAGGCGCAGATCCCGGATGCGATGCGTCCGCACAGCAGCCAGCCGATACTCGGCGCCAGCGCCATCACGATGTAGTCGATTCCGAGGCCGAAGCAGGAGATGAGGATCACGGGCCGGCGCCCGAAGCGGTCCGAAATCGCGCCGAGCAGCGGCGAGAAAAAGAACTGCATCAGCGCCCAGACGGTGCCGAAGACCCCGTACATGGCCGCGCCCCGGGAAGGGTCGCCACCCATGAATTGCTGCACGAGTCGCGGCAGCACCGGGATGATGACACCGAAGCCCAGCACGTCGATCACGACCGTGACTGCGATGAAGACCACGGCTGCCTGGCGCCGCCTACCCTCGAGACCCATGTCCGCTCCCCTCAGATGGGCTGCGTATCAACGCTCAAATTCATTACTGGAGCGTATCTTGCGACTGCCGGCTTGTGAACTCGCTTTTCGCCGCCGCCGCGATGCCGCCTGCAGCCGCAATTTCGTGGCATCACTGCAGGCTCGCTCACATTCTTAGCCGCGCGGCGGGGTCGTCGATATGGTAACTTGCCCGCGCTGTCGAGAGCGAACTCCGTGGCGAACACACTAATTCACGAGAACCGGCGCCTGCAGTTTCCGCTCGATACCCTGGTCGACGCCCTCATCGAGCTGGAAAACAAGCAGGGACACTGGCCAGCCAGGGCCACGGTGGTCGGGGCCAGCATCGACAACTCCGGGGACGCCAACGCAGGCGTCATTCTGTCGATTCACCGGCCGGAAGGCGGTGACGTCATCGAGCGCCGGTATTCCCTGCCCATGCTCGCCGCCGCCATCGTCAACTACTGTCTGACGGTGCGGGTCCCTATCCCGCGCAATTCCACGAAGAGCATCCAGGTGCTCGCGGACAGCGTCGCTCTGGTGCTCGAGAACACCGTAATGGTGCAAAGCCGGCACGAGGAGCTTTCCACGCTGCCGGCCGGTAGCGTGCACACTGTGCCGACCGCTCCCACGACCGCGAGTACCCCGCCGGAAGAGGCCGTCTCGCCAAACGAGGGCGCGCCACCAAACGGCGCCGGCCCTCCAAACGAGGCCGCCCCGCCAGACCAGGCCACCCCGCCGAGCGATCCCGCGCCCCCGAATGAAGCCCCGAAGACGAGCAGCGAGCCGGCCGGGTGACGCCACTGCCCGACAGCGCGTATGATTGCCGCCAGCCGCCACTCAGGGTATCCGGGAGACCAGCATGTCGATCATTGCGTGGATTATCCTCGGCCTCATCGCCGGCTTCGTGGGCAGCAAGATCGTCAACAAGCGCGGTGAAGGCCTGGTGCGCGACATCCTGCTCGGAGTCATCGGCGCCGTCGTCGGGGGTTGGCTGTTTCATGTCTTCGGCGCCGCCGGAGTCACCGGCCTCAACCTCTACAGCCTGCTGGTAGCAGTCATCGGCGCGATCGTCGTCCTGGTGATCTATCACGCGATCTTCGGCAGGCGCTCACGCGCGTAAGTCTTCGCCGCGAGGATGGTCGCGCCTGGCGTGGTCGATACCGGCGACGAGATGATAGAAGGCGTCCACCAAAGGAAGCGGTAGTTCCAGCTCCCTCGCTTGTCGCGTGGCGTAGCCGAACGTCTCCTCGATCTCGAGTGGCCGGCCGGCCTCCAGATCCTGAAGCGCTGACATCCGGTGATCCGGTGCCCGCGAGCCGCATGTTATCGCCAACTCTCAGGATCGCCTCCACAGCATCCCGCTCTGACGCATGAATGAGCGTCCCAAGTGGTAGGGACGCCGCGTTATCGACCAACGCGATTCCTTTCGCTTGCGCCACTCGGGCGACCTCGCGAACGAGCCGTACCAGCACGTGCGCGCAGTCCGCGTCGCTCAAATAACGCCAGCTGGCGCTCCTCGTCGTCACAGCCATGCACACCAGGCCGAGCCAGACGGTGAACTTGCTCCACTCCATCGACAGAATGTTGGCGACGGCGGTCGACCGGACACCGGCGCCGTCGATCATCCCCGCAAGACGTTGCGCCCGCTCACTGATGCCGCCGGCCAGTTCCCCCACCGGCATATTCACGTTGCGCGTGAACAGCACCTCACCCGACGGCAGCAACTCACCGCTCGTATCCGCAAGAGCGCCCAGCACCCGCGCGGCGCCGAAGGTTTGCGCCAGCAGCTCATCTTTCAGGACGCCATTCTGAATGGAGAGCGCCACTTCGACCTGGACATGTCGCAGCCGCTCGAGCGCGGCTTCGGTGCCAGGCGTCTTCGTCGCGACGATCAAAGTGTCAGCGGCCTGCAGACGGGAGGGGTCCGTGATCACCTCGACGGGCACCGAGAAGTCGCTGAGTCCCTTGATGCGCAGCCCGTCCCGCTCCACCGCGCGCGCACGATCGCCGCGCGCCAGCACGACCACGGAATGCCCGGCGCGCGCCAGATGCGCGGCCAGAATGGAGCCGATGGCCCCGGCTCCGAGAATGGCGAATTCAGCTCGAGCCATGTCCGCTCCTTCTGCAAGCGCGCAGTATAGCGCCGGCTAGCGGGCCGCAGCCGGCGGCGCAGCCCGGGGCAGGCGCGCGAGCACTGCGCCGAACTGCTTCACCTCCTCGATGGTGTTGTAATGCACGAGCGATGCCCGCACGGCGCCGCTTTCCACGGCCAGGCCGAGGCGGCGCATGAGCCGGGGCGAGTACATGTGGCCGTCGCGGACTGCGATGCCCGCCGCCGCCGCGGCTTGCGTCACCGCCGCGGGCGCTATCCCGGGGATATTGAAACACACGGTCGGGACACGCTCGCGCACCTGGTCTTCCTCCCGCAGGCCGTAGATCTCGGCGCCGCAATCCCGCAGCGTCCGCAACAGTGCACGCGACAGGTCCTGCTCGTACTCGCGAATCGCGGCCATGGCCGCGCGACAGTCGTCGCGCAACGAGGTCTCGCACGTCGGGCCGACGCGACCCCTCACGGTGCGCCCTACCTCGGCGAGGTAATCGATCGCGGCCGACATGCCAGCCACGTTCTCATAAATGAAGGTCCCCGCCTCGAGCTTGCCCGGCGGCTCGTCGGGTATGAAGTCTTCGCGAAAGCTAGGAAGCCTGACGAGCGCCTCGTGGCGTCCCCAGAGGAAACCCATGTGCGGCGAGAATATCTTGTAGCCCGAGCAGACGAGATAATCGCAGTCGAGAGCCTGGACATCGATGATGCCATGCGGACCGTAGTGCACGGCATCGATGAAGATCTCCGCGCCAGCCGCATGCGCCAGGTCCGCCGCGGCGCGCACGTCGACGATGCTGCCGATTGCGTTGGAAGTCAGGGCACAGGCGACCAGGCGGGTCCGGGGACCGAGCACGGGGCGCAGGTCCTCGCGGGTGCAGGCGCCCGTCCGGCCGCATCGGCCACCAGCGCACCTTCGCGCCCATGCGCTCGAGGGCGAGCCAGGTCGCGATATTCGCCTCGTGATCGAGCTCGGTGACGATGATCTCGTCCCGCTCGCCGAGCATCTGACCGACCGCGAGACTCACCATGCGGATGAAGGAAGTCGCATTCATCCCGAAGGCGATCTCTTCCGGCCGGTGAGCGTTGACGAAAGCGGCCACATGCGAGCGCGCCTGCGAGATCATGGCGTCGACGGCCAGACTGCGCGGATAACGCCCGCCGCGCTGCACGTTGTGCTCGATCAGATGGCGCGTGACCGCCGCGAGCACTCCGTCCGGCACTTGCGCCCCCGCCGCGTTGTCGAAAAACACTCCGGAGCCGGCGGCGCGCAGGGCCGGGAACTGCCGCCGCAACATCTCGACGGGAAACTCACGCACGCTCATTGTGACCTCAGGTCCGCGGACCGAATTGCCCACGATTGGCATCCATGACCGCGACGAACCGGTCGATGTCCGCGGGGGAGTTGTAGCAATGGATGGTGGCGCGGATATTGTTGTCCCTGAACGAGGTCACGATGTCCTGCTGCAGAAGCCTGGCGAAGAGTCCGGCCGCATCGCGCGACGGCACCGCCACCATGGGGCCACGGCGCGCATCGTCCGGCGGCGTCACGGCCGGCCAGCCGATGGCCGCCAGCCCCTCCAGGCAGTGCCGAGTCAACGCCCGCACCCGTGCCTCGATCGCATCGGTGCCCGTCTCCAGGATGATCTTCAGGCCCGCCTCCGCGGCATAACAGTTGACCACCGGCGGCGTGCCGGCCTCGAAGCGCCGTGCGCTCTGCGACGGCCGGTTCGTCGTGATGTCCATCGCCGTGATGTCCTGCTGCGCGAACCAGCCGGAGTTGCTCGGCACGAGCTCGGGGATCAGGCCCGAGCGCACGTAGAGGAAGCCGATGCCGGCGGTGCCGAGCAGATACTTGAGCATTCCGCCGACCGCGAAGTCGACCCCGAGCGCCCTGGCATCGACCGTCATGGCGCCGATCGCCTGGTAACAGTCGACCATCATGAGCGCGCCCCGCTCGCGCGCCAGACGCGCGATACCGGCGATGTCGAGCCGCGCGCCGTTACGAAAGCAGACCTGCGTCACCGCGACGAGACGCGTGCGCTCGTCGATCAGTTGGGCGAAATTCTCGAGCGGGATGTAGCCGTCGGCCGCAGCCGGCACATGCACTACCTGGGCGCCGCGCCGCTCCTGTGCATGCCAGATCTGCGCGTTGGTGGGGAACTCGAAGTCGCTCACGACGACCTTGTTGCGCGGGCCAGCGAAATCCAACGCGCTCGCAAGCGCATTGATGCCTGCCGAGGCGGATGCGGTCACGGCTATCTCGTCCGGCGTGACGCGCAGCACCTGCGCCATCGCCGACCTTACGGCCTCGTTCTTCATGACCCAGACGTCCCAGTTGGCGCCGACCGCCAGTCGATCGTCCATGTAGGCATTGAACGCGTCGCGCACGGTGTCAGCGAGCGCGCAGTACGAGCCGCTGTTGAGATAAGTCTTGCGCTCGAGCACCGGGAATCTGCGCCGCAGCTCTTCGAAGTCGATCGTCATCCGTCATTCTCCAGCGTTTGCCGCGTTTGCCGCGCCCGCCGCACGAAGTATGCCAGCGAGAGGAGCGCGACCCAGGGCACGCCATAGAGCCAGGAGACATCGAACGTCGGGTCCAGGCCCATGGTCACGAGAATTGCCGCCAGCATGGCGAGCCCCGCGTACTGCAGCCAGGGGAAGAACGGCGTGCGCAGCGGCAGCGCCGCCCCGGTGTACCGGCGGCGAAAGCTCAAATGGCTGGCAAGGACGAACATCCACACCAGAATCGCGGCGAACAGCGCGACGCCGAAGAGATCGGCGTAGGCGTTCGGCGTGAACATGGAGACCGCCGCGGCGATCAGCACGAAGGCTCCCGAGACGAGGATTGCCGCCACCGGGCTGCCTCGCCCGCTCAAGCCCCCGAGCGGCCGCGGCGCATAGCCCCCGCGGGAAAGGGAAAACAGCATGCGCGAGCACAGGTAGATATCGGTGTTCATGCTCGACAGCGCCGCGCTGATCACCACGAAATTCATGATGCCGGCGGCGTGTCTGATGCCCGAGTGCTGGAAGACGGTGACGAACGGACTCTGTGCGACGACCTTCACGCCCGTGTCCGTCCAGGGAATGATGGTCACGATGACGGTGATGGCCAGCACGTAGAAGAGAAACAGGCGCAGCAGCATGGTGCGCAGTGCCGCGGGGATCGCCACTGCGGGATCCTTCGTCTCGCCGGCGGTCACGGCGATGACCTCGATGCCGTAGAACGAGAAGATTCCGACCGTCACGGCCATCCACAGCCCCGAGATCCCCTTCGGCAGAAAGCCGCCGGGCAATCCCGTCAGGTTGTGGAGGCCGACCGCTGGGCGGCCGAAGCCGGTGATGGCGGCGAGCCCCAGGATGATGAAGAGAACGATCGCCACCACCTTGATCAGGGCCAGCCAGGACTCGAGCGTGCCGAAGTTGCCGACGGAACGCGAGTTGAAGTAGAGCAGCACGACGCACAAGCCGAGCGCCCAGATCCACACCGGCACACTGGGGAACCAGTACTGCATGTAGAGGCCCGCGGCGACCGCCTCGCCGCCGACGGCGATGACCTGGGCAATCCAGTAGGTGTAGCGCACGACGAAGCCCGCCCAGGGATTGAGATATATCTCGGCATACGTCCCGAGCGAGCCGGCAGTCGGATGCACGACTGCCATTTCAGACAGGCTGAAGACCATGATGAGCGCCACGAAACCGGCGAGCGCGTAGCTCACGATGACGGCCGGCCCCGCATAACCCACCGCAAGGCCGCTGCCCATGAAGAGGCCCGTACCGATTGATCCGCCGAGCCCGATCATTACGATCTGCGCCGTGCCAAGACTGCGCCGCAGACCGCCTTCCCGCTCCTCGCTCGCGTCAACGGCGGTCACGCGGCAATCAGCCTCAGTCGTAGTAGGCAATGCTGGGATTGTCGCCGGGACAGATAACGCCGACGACGAACATGCCCGCGTGCGATGTCGCTTCGAGGGAATGCAGCTGCTTGCGCGGTAGGAAGATCGCCTCGCCCGCCTGCACCCGCGCCTTGCACCGCTCGGTCCAGATGCAGCCCTCTCCCGCGAGCACGATGATCGCTTCCTCGTAGAGATGCCGGTGCGGCGCGGCCTTCGAGCGCGGAATGTGGCCGATGAACTGTGTGATCGTGCGCGAGCCGACGCGCTTGTCCACGAGGAGCTGAAAGTAGCGCGGCCCCATGGCCGTGCGCTGCGCGGTATCTACCGGCACCACTCGCTGGGGGTAGTCCGCGTCGAAATTCTGCGGCATGCCTGCCGGCCACTCGAGCTCGCCCTGCGGCGAGGCGAGCGCGAACACGCTCAGGGTCTCCTGCCCGGCAGGAACGAGCTGCAGGGCCTCGCCGGGCCGCACGTACATGCCGTCATGCGGCTTCACCTCGAACTCTCGGCCCGAGACGATTACCCGTCCGCTACCGCTCACGACGAAAAGGATGACGTCGCGGTCGCCGAGCGACAGCACTGGGGAGGCGTCGCCGTCCACTTCAAGAAAGACCTGCGTCTGGAAGTGCGCGCCGAGCTCGCGAGTCACCAGATAGCAATAGCGCAGACGGTCACGTGAGATCTTCTGCGACAGCGCCGGGGAGACGATGTAGCACCCGCCGTCGAGCCAGCGCCGGGGACCATCGCATTGCGTGACGACCGGAATCGAGCGGTTGGCGGCGCTGTCAGGATCATCGGGCGGCGAGCCGCCCGGCAGGTTGGTGTGGGCGCCATCGCAGAACGGCGCGCCGCCAGTCTGTTTGCAGCCGCAAAGCAGCGCCTGCTCCGTTCGTGGCGCGACGAACTTGCGCGGCGTGACGCCGGTACCGAGATGCGAGCCGTCGCAGAACGGCTGGCTGGCCGAGCGGCCACAGGCGCACCAAAAATAGGTGCGCCCCGCCTCGAGGGTTACGAGGAGGGGCTTGGGCTGCGCGCTGACGGGAGTAGTTGACACCTAAAGCAACTACGACTCTAGCACGCCTTCAGGCACTGCATCCAGCTCCTTCGCGAGCGCTTCGCCGTCTTCGTCGGCCAGCGCGGCCTCGTGCAGTCGTGCGAGAACCGCCGCCCCATCGGCGCGCGCTGCGAGTGTCTCGAGACGGGAGAGCAGTGCCGTGAAGCTCTTCCAGCCGCGCTCGTGCGTCTCGCCGTAGCCCTTGATGAGGCGCTGGGCGCGCGCCAGCTCCACCGCAAGTCCATAGTGCGCCGGGACAAGCCGCTCGATGCGGCTGAGCCAGTCCTCGATCCGCCTGTTTTCTTCGACGTAGCGCAAGGTTCGCCGCCGCCAGCGCTTGAGCCCGCCGAGCGCGTGCAGGAGCAGGAAGCCGCCTATCGTGTTGGTGCGAATCCGCCTGCTTCCCGTGAATCGGCCGAGCCACCGCGACACGCGCGGCGAGGCGAGCACCCAGGCCCCCATGGCGGCGGGCAGCGTCCCGGCGATCTCCGCCACTCGCGGCTTCATGAATTCGGTGATGCCGAAGAGCTGCTCGGGCGCCGCGCGGACCTCGGCGCGCACCCGCGCGAACCGGGCCGCCCGCGTCTTCAGGTCCGCGACGCGGATCGTGTCCTCGAACGTCATCCACAGGGCGAGGCCCCTGGCAACCGCCGCGGTGAGCGCCCACTCCTCTCCCGCGCCATCGGCGGCCCGATCGCGTTGCGGAGCGCGAGCGCTCATCGAGCGCGCTGATGCGCTCCAGGCGGCTCAGATACGAGGCGGCGTAGGCCGGATCCTGATAGTCGATCGCGCGGCGGACGCCCTCGAGCGCCAACGGCTGCACTGCTGTCCGGCAGCCGCCGCACGCGATCGAGGAGCGGCTGCAGAGTCGCCGAGCGCGCCCGTTCTGGGATTCCGGCGGCATGATCCGGTGCGGCAGCAGGCGCGTTCTCCGCATCCGCGTCGCCCACGCTCGGGCCCGCTCGCAAGCATCGGCGAACGCCGCGAGGTTCGTAGCCACGGAGATGCCGCTCTTGCCGATCGCCGCTTCGAATGCGGCGCGGCCAAAGGGCAACACCCCGCTGCCGCAGATTGCCCCGAGCAGCACGGAACTGACGACGCTGTGATGCTGCTCCGCGACGGCGTCCATGTCGAATAGGATGAGCCGCTTCGCCTGACTGCGCGCCAGCTCGATCAGTCCTGCGGCGTCCGCCGCACCCTGCCCCAGCGCGCTCTTCTCCGCGATCGAGTAGGAGCGATGGGTGGAGGCGATCAGTGTGGTCCGCTCACGATCCACCAGGCCGCGTTGGATCGCCCGGCCCGCCTCGACCAGCTCCGAAGCGACGACGCAGTCGACATCGCCCGGAACGGGCATGAGCGCCATGATCGGCTCGCGTCCGGCTCGCTCGGCCTCCTGCCGCGGGAAGAATTCCAGGTAGTAGATCGTGGCGCCCGTGCGCTGCGCGACGCCGGGTACGGATGTCGATTGCGCAAGATACCCCTCGGCCTCGGCGATCTCGATCAGCCAGTCGGCAAGCACGCCGCCGCCCTGGCCGCCGAGGGCCGCGACACAGAGCTTGATCGGTCGCTGTGCATCACAGAGCAAAGCGCAGGCGCTTGCGGTCGCTGCGCCGCTGCAGAGCGCCGATCACGGCGGCGCGCACGCGGGCCAACATCCGGTCCCACCACGATGGGTTGTAGAGAAGCTCCGCCCGATAGAACGAAGGACAGAGCACCGCGGCATGGGCGACCTCGCCACACACGCCGCAGCCGACGCAACTGTTGTCCACGTGAGCGACGGGATCGGTGCGCAGCGGATCGGGATTCGGCTTGACGGTGAGGGAAGGACAGCCGGAGAGCCGGATGCAGGAGTGATCGCCGGTACAGGTGTCCGGGTCGACGCCGAAGCGCTCCCGAACCACCCGCTTGCCTTCGTCGATCGCCTTCTTCATCAACGGACGGACCCGCCGCTGGCGATTGAGCTGGCACTCCCCTTCCGCGACGATCACCTTGGGACCGCGGAACGGCGTCGTCAGCGCCTCGCGAACCACCTTGAGGGTCTGCGTCATGTCGTAGGTCCGGGTGTGCCGCACCCACTTCACTCCGACGCCCCGCACTGCGTCGATGATCGAGTTGTTCCCCTGCCGGTGCTCGCTCGGCCAGCGCGAGGATGGGATGTCCTGGCCGCCGGTGGCCGCGGAATAGTTGTTGTCGATGATGACGGTCAGGCCATCGTGCCGGTTGAAGACGGCGTTGCCGATGCCACTGGTGAGTCCGTTGTGCCAGAAACCTCCGTCCCCCATGATCGCGACCGCACGGCGCCCGCCATCGGTATGGAAGGCGGAAGCGCCCGCGGCGCCGAGGCCGTATCCCATGATGCTGTTGCCCATGTTGAAAGGCGGCAGCGTCGCGAAGGAATGGCAACCGATATCGGCGCTGATGTGCAGCGGCCCGATCTCGCGCTGCAGCAGCTTCATGGCGGCGAAGAACGGGCGCTCCGGACAGCCGGTGCAAAGACCCGAGGGGCGTGGCGGCACGAGCTTCGCCAGTTGCGCGGCCGGCACCAGCGGCGCCTCTCTGACGAGGCCGCCGGCCGGCTCGCGGCGAAGCCCCGGCGCGCACTGCTTGATGAATTCTCCGATGCCCTTGCGCAGCACGTCGACCGTGTATTCGCCGTGCATGGGCAGCACGCCCTTGCCAAGGAGCTGCGTCTGGACTTCCCGCTTGCGCAGGATCTGGCTTGCCGCCTGCTCGATGAATTCGGGTTGCCCCTCCTCCACCACCAGCACGGCCCGCTTGCCGGCGCAGAAGCGAACCCACTCCTCGGGCACGAGCGGATAGGTGACGTTGAGGACGTAGAGGGGGATCCGGCTCGCCCCGAAGGTATCGGCGCAGTCCAGCAGCTCCAGGGCGCGCAGCGCGTTGTTGTAGAGCCCGCCCTGCAGCACGATGCCGATGTCACTCGCCTCGCCGTCGCAGAAATCGTTCAGCCGCCGCTCCGCGACGAAGCCGACCGCGGCCGGGAAGCGCTGCTCGATCTTCTCCCGCTCCTGCGCGTACGTGGAGGGCGGGAGGATGATCCTGCCATAGTCCCGCGAAGGTGACTGCAACGCGTCCGCGGCCGAGAACGGCGGGCGCTTGTTGTCCTCCGCAGTGAACCGTCCATATACGTGGCACGCACGGATGCGAAGCATCAACATGACGGGCGTATGGGTGGCCTCGGACAGCTCGAACCCCTGCTCCACCGCCCGCACGATCTCCGGCAGGTGCGGCCGCGGATCGAGCAGCCATATCTGGGATTTCATGGCGAACGCGTGGGTGCGCTCCTGCATGATGCTGGCGCCCTCGCCGTAGTCCTCGCCCACGATGATGAGCGCGCCTCCCCTGACCCCAGCGGACGCCAGGTTGGCGAGCGCGTCGGAGGCCACGTTGGTGCCTACCGTCGACTTCCAGGTGACCGCGCCTCTCAGCGGATAGTTGATGGAGGCGGCGAGCATCGCGGCGGCGGTGGCCTCCGAGGCGCTGGCCTCGAAATGCACCCCGAGCTCCGTGAGGATGTCCTCCGCGTCGGCAAGCACATCCATCAGATGCGAGATGGGCGCCCCCTGGTAGCCGCCGACGTAGGCGACCCCGGACTGAAGCAGCGCCTTGGTGACGGCCAGAATGCCTTCACCGCGGAATTCCGCGCCCGCGCCGAGCCGCAGGGATTTGACCTCTTTGGCGAAGGACCGCTCGGCCATGGCTCTCTATATCAGACCTGCGTCATACCGGAACCAGCGCCAGCACCCGCAGCGGGCTGCCGGAGCCGTTGACGATCTTGAGCGGCGGCGCGATCACCACGGCGCCCGTCGGCGGCAGCTGATCGAGATTGGTGAGACTCGCGAGGCCGAACCGGTTGGAGCCATGCATGAGAGTATGGCAGGGAAACATCGGCTCGAAGGTCGCTGCCTGACCGGCATCGGTACCGACCGTCTCCACGCCGACCCCGAGGATATCGCGCTCCCGCGCGAGGAACGGAACACACTGTGGATGGAAGCCCGGCGTATGCGGCCCGTCCTTGCCGATATTGAGGAACTCCCTGGCTGTGCGGCGCTGCGACCAGTCGGTGCGCACGAGCACCCAGGCGTGCGCGGGAATACGCCCGTGCTTGCCCTCCCACTCCTCGACGACCGCCTGTGTGAGCAGGAAATCCGCGTTCTCGGCCACCTGCCGCGACACATCGATCACGCAGGCCGGGCCGATGAACCGGTCGACCGGGATGTTGTGGGTGGCGTTGTTCGGATAGTCCTTGCCGGTCACCCAGTGCACCGGAGCATCGAAGTGCGTGCCGGTGTGCTCCCCGCAGGCGATATTGTTCCAGTACCACGCCGGTCCGCGCTCGTCGTAGCGCGAGATCTCCTCGAGCGAGAAGCTCTTGGAAGGAGCAAATTGCGGCGGCAGCTGGATCGTGGGTGTCGCAGGCTCCAGCGGCACGGTCAGATCCACGACGCGGATGCCACCGCCGGTGATGCCTTGGATCAGCTGGGCGAGAGTCTGCGACTGCGAGCTCATGGTCCGAATCCCCCAATGATACTTGACATCTCAAGTATCTCGCAATATAACACAGCCTCGATGCAAGCGATACAGGCATAGGCGGCCGGCCGCCGTGAAGCGAATCGTCTGCCTGGGTGGCGGCCCCGCGGGCCTGTACAGCGCCATCCTGCTGCGCAAGGCCCTCCCGGACGCCGCCATCGAGGTCTACGAGCGCAATCGGCCGGACGACACCTTCGGCTGGGGTGTCGTCTTCTCCGACCAGACGATGGAGAACTTTCGCGCCGCCGATGCGCAGACGCATGCCGCCATCGTAGGCGACTTCCACCACTGGGACGACATCGACGTCCATTTTGCCGGCCAGCGCCTGGTGAGCGGCGGTCACGGATTCTGCGGCATCAGCCGCAAGCGCCTGCTCTGGATCCTGCAGGAGCGCGCAGCGGCGCTCGGAGTCCGGCAGTACTTCGAGCAGGAGGTGGACTCCGAAGCCGGACTCGAGGATGCGGACCTCATCGTCGCGGCCGATGGCGCCAACAGCAAGACCCGGCTGCGACACCAGACCGTGTTCGAGCCGGAGCTCGACCGGCGCAAGTGCCGCTACATCTGGCTCGGCACCACCCAGACATTCAAGGCGTTCACCTTCGCATTCGAGCGCACCGAGCACGGCTGGTTCCAGATCCACGCCTACCAGTTCAGCCGCGATCTCTCCACGGTCATCGTCGAGACGCGCGAGGAGACCTGGAGGAGCCAAGGTCTCGACCGCCTCGACACCGCGGGCTCCATCGCCTTCTGCGAGCGGCTGTTCGCGCGTTATCTCGACGGCCATGCGCTGCAGAGCAACGCCAACCATCTGCGCGGCTCCGCCTGGCTCAACTTCAATCGGGTGCATTGCAAGCGCTGGCACGCCGGCAAGGTGGTGCTGATCGGGGATGCGGCGCATACGGCCCACTTCTCCATCGGCTCCGGCACCAAGCTCGCCATGGAGGATGCGATATCCCTCACCCGCCACCTCGACGGCGGCTCGTCTCTGGACTCGGCGCTCGAGGCGTACCAGGCGGAGCGCAGCCTCGAGGTACTGAAGCTGCAGAGCGCCGCGCGCAACCGCATGGAGTGGTTCGAGAACGTCGAGCGTTATACCCATCTGCCTCCGGAGCAGTTCGCCTACAGTCTCCTCACCGGCAGTCAGCGCATCGGACACGAGAATCTGAAGGTGCGGGACGCGAAGTTCGTCGCGAGCTATGAAGGCTGGCTCGCCCGCAGCAACGGGGTGAGCGCTGGGTGCCCGCCGATGTTCCTGCCGTTCAGGCTGCGCGACCTGACTCTCGCGAATCGTGTCGTCGTCTCTCCAATGGCCCAGTACTGTGCGACGGACGGAATGCCGGACGACTGGCACCTCGTGCACTACGGTCATCGCGCACTCGGCGGCGCGGGCCTCGTGTATACGGAAATGACCTGCGTCTCTCCCGAAGGCCGCATCACGCCGGGATGCACCGGTCTCTGGAACGAGGCGCAGCGTGACGGCTGGCGCAAGATCGTGGAGTTCGTCCACTCGCGCACGCCCGCGAAGCTCTGTCTGCAGCTCGGACACTCCGGCCGCAAGGGCTCGACTCAGCTCGGCTGGGAGCAGATGGACCACCCGCTGCCCGAAGGCAACTGGACGATCCTGGCGCCTTCGCCGCTGCCGTACCTCCCCGGCATCAGTCAGACGCCGGTCGAGATGACACGCGAGCAGATGAGCGAGGTCAGCGCGCAATTCGTGCGCGCCACGCGCCTCGGGCTGCAGGCGGGCTTCGACATGCTCGAGCTGCACATGGCGCATGGTTATCTTCTTGCTTCCTTCCTCTCGCCGCTCACCAACCACCGCGATGATGAGTTCGGCGGCGACGTTCAGGGCCGGCTGCGCTTCCCGCTGCAGGTACTGCGGGCCGTGCGGGCGGCGTGGCCGCAGGACAAGCCTCTCTCCGTGCGCATCTCGGCGACGGATTGGGCCGCGGGCGGCCTTTCCGACGCGGACCTCCTCGTCATCGTGCGCGCCTTCCGGGACGAGGGGCTCGATCTCATCGACGTCTCCACCGGCCAGACCGTCCCCTGGCAGAAGCCGGTGTATGGCCGCATGTGGCAGACACCCTTCGCCGACAAGGTGCGCAACGAGATCGGCATCGCGACCATGGCGGTCGGCAACATCTACGAGCCCGACCATGTCAACTCCATCATCGCCTCGGGCCGCGCCGACCTTTGCGCCCTGGCGCGGCCGCACCTCGCCAATCCTGCCTGGACTCTCGAGGCCGCGGCGCGCCTCGGCTACGGCGAGCAGTGGTGGCCGAAGCAATACCTTTCCGGGCGGCAGCAGCTCGAGCGCAACCTGCAGCGCGCGGCGCAGATGCAGGCCAGCGCGGCGGCCGCCGCAAAATCAGTGAGTGAAATCGATGAGTGAGAGCACTGCGACGCTGGCAGCCCGCCATGTAGTCGTCACCGGCGCCAGCCGGGGCATTGGCGCCGACATCGCCGCGGCGCTGGCCGCCGACGGCGCGCGAGTCTCGCTCGTCGGTCGCGACGCAGCCCTGCTCGCCGCAGTGGCCGTAAGGCTCGGCGGCGCGGAGCGTGCCATCCCGATCGTGGCCGACGTCACCGAGCGCCGCGTCCGTCAAAGAGGCCTTCGCCACGGCGCGCCGGCAATTCGGCCCGGTGCATATCCTGGTGAACAACGCCGGGCAGGCCGCCGCCGCCAAATTCACCGATACCGACGAGGCGCTGTGGCACGGAATCATCGGCGTGAATCTGACCGGCACCTATCTCTGCACGCGGGAAGCCGTACCCGACATGCTGCAGTCCGGCTTCGGCCGGGTCGTCAACATCGCGAGTACCGCCGGCCTCAGGGGCGCGGCCTACATATCCGCCTATGCAACATCGAAGCATGCGGTGATCGGCTTCACGCGCTCCCTGGCCTTGGAGTATGCGACACGGAACATCACCGTGAATGCGGTCTGCCCCGGATACACCGACACCGACATCGTGAAGCGTGCGGTCGACAACATAATGAAGAAGACCGGCCGCAGCGCAAGCGAGGCGATGGCGACACTCACCGCCACCAACCCGCAGGGGCGCCTGATCGCGCCGGCGGAGGTGAGCAACACCGTCCTCTGGCTCTGCCGCCCCGGGACCGAGAGCGTCACCGGCCAGAGCATCGTGATCGCCGGCGGCGAGGTGACCACCTGATGCCGCGGGAGAAGGCCGCATTGAAGGCGCTTGCCACGGCGCTCGATGCCGAGACGCGGGTGCACGACGACCATCATGTGTCGCTGCGCCTGTGGCTGCGGCTCCTCTCCTGCACCAACCAGGTCGAGGGCCGTGTCCGCCAGAATCTGCAATCGAGCTTCGACACGACACTGCCGCGCTTCGATCTGATGGCGCAGCTCGAGCGCGCCCCGCTGGGCCTGAAGATGAGCGAGCTCTCCCAGCGCATGATGGTGACCGGAGGCAACGTCACGGGCATCACGGACGGCTTGGAGAAGGAAGGCCTGGTCGTACGCGAGGTCGACTCCGCCGATCGCCGCGTCTACCGCGTCAAGCTCACCGCCGAAGGCGAGCGCCAGTTCCGCCGCATGGCCGCCGAGCACGAGAAGTGGGTCGTCGACCTCTTCGGCGTCCTGTCGCCGCGGCAGAAGAAGCAGCTGATGGACCTCCTGGGCGAGCTCAAAGAGCGCCTGCCGGGTCTCAACGGCGCCTGAGCGAGAGGCAGTCATGACCGCAAAGCCGCAATTCGATCCCGCGACCTACACACCGCGACACTTCAAATGGCGCCTGCAGGAGCGGGTCGGCGCTGTGACGCTCGACCGTCCGGAGCGCAAGAACCCGCTGACGTTCGACTCGTACGCGGAGCTGCGCGACCTCTTTCGCGCGTTGACCGCGGCGCCCGCGGTTCGCGCAATCGTCATCACCGGGGCCGGGGGTAACTTCTGCTCGGGCGGTGACGTGCACGAGATCATCGGCCCGTTGACGCAGCGCACCCCGGAAGGTCTCCTCGAGTTCACGCGGATGACTGGGGATGTGGTAAAGGCCATGCGCGCCTGCCCGCAGCCCATAGTCGCGGCCGTTGACGGGGTATGCGCCGGCGCCGGCGCAATTCTCGCCATGGCGTCGGATTTTCGACTGGGCACGCCCCGCGCCAGAACGGCGTTCCTCTTCACGCGCGTAGGGCTTGCGGGATGTGACATGGGCGCCTGCTCGATCCTGCCGCGGATCATCGGCCAGGGACGCGCCGCGGAGCTCCTCTACACCGGCCGTTCCATGTCCGCCGACGAAGGGCTTTCCTGGGGCTTTTTCAATCGGCTCATCGCCCCCGAATCCCTGCTGGCGGAGGCGATGTCGCTGGCCGCCCAGATCGCCCAAGGCCCGACGTTCGCGCATGCCATGACCAAGAAGATGCTGCACGCCGAGTGGCATTTAGCCCTAGATGCGGCCATCGATGCCGAAGCCGAAGCGCAGGCCATCTGCATGCAGACGGAAGATTTCCGCCGCGCTTACCGCGCCTTCGTGGCGAAGCAACAGCCGCGGTTCGAGGGGGACTGACCCTTGGCCTCATCGCCCAGCTTCCTCGAATGGCCATTCTTCGGCGACAGCCACCGCGAGCTCGCAAGCCGCCTGAGTGAGTGGGCAGCCAGGCGCTTCGCAGACACCGCGCGGCCGGAGGATCGCGAATCCGTCGATGCCGCGGCCCGGCAGCTCGTCCACGATCTCGGGCGCGGGGGCTGGACCCGACACTGCGTGCCGCAAGAGACGGGGCACGCGGCGGCCGCCGCACATGCCGGCTTCGATGTGCGCTCACTGGCCTTGATCCGCGAAACCCTGGCTCGTCACGACGCTCTGGCAGACTTCGCGTTCGCCATGCAAGGCCTGGGAAGCGGCGCAATCTCGATCGCCGGCTCGCCGGAGCTGAAGGCGCGTTATCTGCCACGCGTCGTCGCAGGCGACGCCATCGCCGCCTTCGCACTCTCAGAACCCGACGCGGGCTCCGATGTTGCCGCCCTCCGCTGTCGCGCGACCCGCACTCCCGACGGATACAAGTTGGATGGCGAGAAGACCTGGATCTCGAATGGCGGGATTGCGGATTTCTACTGTGTATTCGCACGTACCAGCGGTCCGGACGTGCGCGCCGACGGCACGACCTCTGCAGAGGGAATCACTGCCATCGTCGTGGATGCGGGGACTCCGGGCCTGTCGGTCTCGCGGCGCATCGACACCATCTCGCCGCATCCGCTCGCGACGCTAGCCTTCAACGACTGCAACGTGTCGATGAGTCAGCGCCTCGGGGCCGAGGGCGAGGGATTCAAGATCGCGATGCGGACACTCGATGTGTTCCGCACCTCGGTGGCCGGGGCGGCCGTCGGATTCGCGCAGCGCGCTCTGGATGAGGCGCTGGCGCATGCCGCGCATCGCGCCCTGTTCGGCAAGACACTCGCGGACTTCCAGCTCACCCAGGCGGCGCTCGCCGACATGGCAACGGGCATCGATGCGGCGCGGCTTCTGACCTATCGTGCAGCGTGGCTTCGCGATAGCGGCCAGCGCGCGACGAGAGAAGTTGCCATGGCGAAAATGATGGCCACCGAGACGGCCCAGCAGGTCATCGATCGCGCCGTGCAGTTGTTCGGTGGCCGGGGCGTCGTGCGCGGCGAGGTGGTCGAGCGCCTGTATCGTGACATTCGCGCGCTGCGCATCTACGAAGGGGCAACCGAAGTGCAGAAGCTGATCATCGGGCGCGATCTGATTCAAAGCGCCGCGGGAGCACGAAATTGAGCCTGCCACGAATCCTGCAGCCCGAGGGCTGGCCGCGCCCATCGGGCTACAGCAACGGCGTACTGGCGCAAGGCCGCCAGGTGTTCATCGCCGGCCAGGTCGGCTGGGACCCGTGCAGCGGCAAGTTCCAGAGCGCGAGGCTCGCCGATCAGGCGGCTCAGGCGCTCAAGAATGTGCTGGCCGTGCTCGCCCAGGCCAGCGGCGGCCCCGAGCACATCGCGCGCATGACCTGGTATCTCACGAGCCGCAGCGAGTACATCGCCCAGCTCGAGGAGATCGGCGCGGCCTATCGCCAGGTGATGGGCAAGCACTTCCCGGCGATGACCGCCGTCGAGGTGACCGCCCTCATCGAGGCGCAGGCCAAAGTGGAAATTGAGGCTACGGCGGTCATACCTTAAGCTGCGGCGGCCCTATCTATCGGAAATCGCGAATTGCCATGCCCCTGAACCCACTCGATCTCTACGACGTCGCTGGTGCGCTCACCGAAGAGGAGCGCATGGTGCAGGACTCCGTCGCGCGGCTGGTCGACGACAAGGTGCTGCCCATCATCCAGAAGTGCTTCGAGGAGCACCGCTTTCCGCGGGACCTCATCCCGGAGCTCGCCGGTCTGGGCCTGCTCGGCTCCTCGCTCAAGGGCTACGGCTGCGCGGGTCTCAATGGCATCAGCTACGGGCTTATCTGCCAGGAGCTCGAGCGCGGGGACTCCGGCATCCGCAGCTTCGTCTCGGTGCAGTCCTCGCTTTGCATGTATCCGATCCACGCCTACGGCTCGGAGGAGCAGAAGGAGAGGTATCTCCCGGGCATGGCCCGCGGCGAGCTCATCGGCTGCTTCGGGCTCACCGAGCCGCACGGCGGCTCCGACCCCGCCAACATGAAGACCCATGCCAAGCGGCGCGGCAAGGACTGGGTGCTGAACGGCTCGAAGATGTGGATCACCAACGGCACCATCGCCGACCTGGCGGTCGTCTGGGCGATGACGGAGGAAGGGATCCGCGGCTTCATCGTCGAGAAGGGCACCGCCGGATTCGCGGCGCCCGAGATCGAGCGCAAGTTCTCCCTGCGGGCCTCGGTCACCTCCGCACTCTTCTTTGACAACGTGGTCGTGCCCGAGAGCAATGTCCTGCCCGGCATCGTCGGCCTCAAGGGTCCGCTTTCCTGCCTGACTCAGGCGCGTTACGGGATTGCCTGGGGTGTCATCGGCGCGGCGCAGGCCTGTCTCGCGCAGCTCCTGGATTACTCGAAGACGCGCGTCCTCTTCGGCCGGCCGCTGGCGCAGAATCAGGCCATCCAGCTCCGCCTGGCCGACATGGCACGCCGCATCACGACCGCGCAGCTGCTCGCGCTGCAACTCGGCCGGCTCAAGGACGCAGGGCAGGATGCAGCCATCCCACGTGTCGCTCGCCAAATGGAACAACTGCCGCATGGCCCTCGATATCGCGCGCGACTGCCGCGACATGTTGGGCGGCGCCGGCATCAGCGCCGAGTACGTCCCCGTGCGCCACATGCTGAACCTCGAGAGCGTCATCACGTACGAGGGCACGGAGACGATCCACGAGCTCACCATCGGCCGCGAGCTGACGGGTTACAATGCGTTCTGACGGGGAGCAGGAGAGCAGGATGCCACCGAATGTCTGACCAAGAATAGAATGATGTCGGGGGGCATTTTGAATATTCGTCTTTTGGCTGTCGCCGTCTGCGGCGCGGTGGCAGCGCTTGGCGCCGCTCGTTCCTCCAGCGCACCGGCATCCGATCCGCCGCCTGCCTGGGCCTTCCCGGTCAATCCACCAGCAAAGTCGTCGCCGACCGGGCCGCAGAACCCCAATAAGCTGGAGCACGTTACCGGATCGCCGGTCACCTACACCGACCGGCAACTCTACGACGAATTCTTCACCGCCGACTGGTTCCCGGCGGAGCATCCCCCGATGCCGAGGATCGTGGCGCGCGGGAATCCTCATGCCTGCGCGACGGCAGACATACCAGGCATCATGCTCGTGACCGGCGGGCGCAGCTCCCAGATGCGGTCAGCGAACGGCGCAAAGGGGAAAAGCTCAATCTCGAGCTGCATCAGGTCCTCGTACGCCGAATTGGCTTCCGCCACGGTGATCTTTTTGCCCAGCTGCCAGGCGGCGGAGGATATTCGTCGACCTCGACCTGCACCAGCTCTGGAGCATAAAGCACGCGCCCCTTCCACGACGTTCTCTGCCCAAATGCCGTCAGGGCCCGTAGCGACGAGCGCGGCTACGAGCACCGATGAATCGACGACAACGCTCACCGCTTGTCAGTGTCGCGATACTTCAGGATCTGCTCGGAAGCAATCGCGGGCGAGATAGCTCGCTTCCGGCCGGCGCACCTGCTGCCACCCTGGCTTTGACCGGATGGCGCGAGGCGAGGGCAACATACCGCCACTGGAGAGCCTCCTGCATCTGACGCTGCCCTGCGATACGGCTGGCACGAGCAGCAAGCTCATCGCGCACTCGCTCGGGACGTCGCGAATAGTGATGCCGGACGCTCATGCTTTCGTTTCGTATGCACTGCCTTCATTTTGCAAGCGAGCCGCCGGTGGCCAGGGCAACTTATTCCACCGCGGCGCGAAGCCTTGCGATGTCATGATGACGGGTCGCGATGTCGGGGCGGTCGGCGGCCAGCCGCAAATCCCGCAGCACCTCGAGTGAGCGCAACAGGACCGGCAGCGGCGGCCCGCTCGCCGTGAGCCCCTGCGACTGCTCCTCACCGAGGTTCGCCGCCGGCTTCTCGATGAAGCGCTTTACCAGCTCGTCGTGGTGCTGGGCCGCCATCCGCCCGAAGAGATCGCAGACCTCGAGGAAGGCGCGCGCGTTTTGCTGATACCACGTCGGTGTCCCGATGCCGGTCGAGGAGCTCCAGCAGCTCATCCAACAGGCTCTTGCGCGCCATGCAGTCCTTGAGGCGCGCCTGATCGCCCGGCAGCATGAAGAGCATCTTGTCGACGAGGAGCTGCCCGTAATACGGGTCGTTCGCCCGGCAGAGACCGAGCAGCAGATCGAGCTCGTTGATCCCCGAGAAGTCCCCCGCGTTGGCGCCGCGATACTCCTGCCGGCCCACCCGGTAGGGCTTGTAGTAAGGGCGCACGCAATAGAAAAAGCGGTCGACGTCGAGATTTGCCATCAGCCGACCGTTGGCCTGGATCGCTTCGGTCAGAGCGTGCCTGGCGGCTTCGAACATCACATCCGCCACGGGACTGGATACGCCAATATGGACGATGCTGGTGAGCGCATCCGCCGCGCGTTGCAGCGAGAGAATGCCGCGCGTGTTCTCGTCGATGAAGAGAAACTCGTCCGCGAGGGACGTGAAGCTCTTGCGCAATCCCGCGCGAGCCCTGTTGTGGATGGTCAGATGCGCGGTCGCGAATCTGGGCGCCATCCCGAGAGAAGCGCCGCAGTGGACGGCCAGAGACGAGGCTTCCGGAAAAGGTGAGCGCTCCTCGCGCGCCGGATTCGTGAGCTCGTGGCGTCTCAAGGCACCGAGGTACATTCCCACGTTGCCGAGGACGCCGAATGCGCTGTCGAAACCTTCGCCCGTGTTGCCCTCAGCGCGCAACGCGGTGACGTGAGTGTGACCCTCGTCGCGCAATGCGTGCTTGATCGCATCGCCCACCCCTATTACCCGCGATCGGTCCTGCCTGCGCGAAATAGAGCTCCTCGAGCTCGGTGTTCATCCGCACGAACGATGTGCGGATCCAGTGCTCGAAGGCTTCCGCGTTGTTGCTCATGGGCAGGCTCGCCCCCCGCGTTGTTCTCGACAATATCCTATGTTATCGGGATATCCGAGAACATTGTCCTCAGGGGAGCCTCGCGCCCCGCCTGGCACAGAACGTTGGTCTCTCCTTCCGCCCCGGGGCGGGACGATCCGCCGCTAGACCGCCTTGACGAGCGCCAGGATGATCAGAATCGCCCCGATCACGACCAGCAGGTGAATGGCGCCGAAGGTGATCTTCACCGCGAGCCACAGCACCAGCCAGGCGATGATGAGCACAATACCGAGCAGCCAGAAGACTGCATTCATCGAAGTACCCCTGATCCTGCAACACCTCTCCAGTAAAGCCTCCGGCACCGGTTGGGTTCCGGCCAGACCACGCTCATCCAGTAGCGGCGCGCCGGGGCCGCTGCATGGACAGGAGGCAGGCGCGCTTTCTACTCTGCGCGCATGCGAGAGCTGCGCGACGTGAAGAAACTGGACGACCGCTTCGGTCAGTTCCTGGTGCGCGTGAAATGTCCGGCCTGCGGCGCCTCGCGCGACATCGCGGCGGAGGCGCTGGCGCGCCTCGTCGGCTGGTCGGTGAGCCTCGAGAGCCTGGCGCCGCGATTGCGCTGCTCGAAGTGCGGCGCCAAGGGCGCCGCGACGGTGATCCCCGTCGGCCTGCCGCGGCCGCGGGGGTTCACCAGCAATCCGCACTGACGCAGTCCCTCGGACGCTAGCCTTCGGCGTGACGGGTGGCCTCGAAGAGGAACCATACCCGCCTTTCAGTCTCGTCGATCCAGTTCTCCAGCAGACTCGCGGTAGCCACATCGCCAAGCTCATCACATACGCCGTGCTGCTCCCTCATGTACACGGCGAGCTGCTTATTGTCCTCCCGCAGCTCCGCCAACATGTCCCTCGGGGTGACGAAGCTCGCGTCGTTGTCCCTCAAGCGCTGCAGCTTCGATATCTGCCCTATCGATTTGAGCGTGGCACCGCCGATCTTTCGCGCCCGCTCGGCGATGGGATCGGTCATCTCGAAGATCTGCGTTGCCTGCTCATCCAACAGCAGATGCCAATCGCGAAAGTGCGGCCCTGACATGTGCCAGTGAAAATTCTTCGTCTTGAGATAAAGAGCGAAGGTGTCGGCGAGCAGCGTGGTGAGGCCGGGCGGGATGTCGTGGACCGCCTCCTGTGAAAGGCCCGACGGCGTATTGAGGGCGGCAGTCTTCTTGGCTTCGGTGACCATCGCAGGGCTCCTTTCGGATTGATTGACTTGGCGGATGCGGGGGTCCGCACCAGCAGGGTGAGGACCCGATCATCATATCGCCGCGAAGCGCGTCAGACGAGCTTGGCGTCCAGCGTGATCTCCGCCTTGAAGAGCTTCGATACCGGGCAGTTCTTCTCCGCATCGCCGGCCAGCCGGGCGAATGACTCCGCATCGAGATTGGGCACCTTGGCGCGCAGCGTCAGCGCGGACCTGCTGATCTTGAACCCCTGCCCTTCAGGCTCCAGCGTGACCGCGGCTTCAGTGGCAAGCTCGGTAGGCGAGAACCCCGCGCGCTCGAGCTGGAAAGCGAGCGCCATGGTGAAGCAGCCGGCGTGCGCGGCGGCGATCAGCTCCTCGGGATTGGTGCCCTTCTCGCTCTCGAAGCGGGTCTTGAACGAATAAGGCGTGCCGGACAGGACTCCGGAATCGCTGGACAGCTCGCCTTTGCCGGCGCGGCCTGTGCCGCGCCAGACTGCTCTGGCTTTGCGGATCATGGGACTCTCCTCTTGCAAGACGGTGGGACGGAAATGAGAGCTCATATTACTACGGACGATTGCGCCTCCACGCATCCGCAGCATCGGCCAATTCGGTCCGGCTATTACTCCGACCCGCTCGCGCGGCAATGCCGCTCGATGTACTGGCGGTGGGTGGGGAGCGACAGCGCCGCCTGCTCCATGGCGCGGCGCATCTCCGTCAGAATCTTGCCGGCATCGGCGCGGCCGCGCAGATCGACCAGCGGATGGTAGCGCTCCGGCCAGACCTCCTGACCGACCAGCACGGCGAGCCAGTTGTTCTTCTGGAAAAGCTCGGAAGGATCGAAGAGGATGCGGCCGCCGTTGCGGAAGTGGTCGATCTTGTGTTGCAGCGTGTCGGGTATCCGCATCGCGCGCGTGTAACGCCAGAGCGGCTCCTGCCGCTGCTGCGCATGATAGTGCAGGATCAGGAAATCCCGTATGCGCTCGTATTCGAAGCGGCTGGCGCGGTTGAATTCCTCCACCAGGATCGGGTTGCAGTCGCGGTCCGGAAACATCGCCAGCAGGCGCGTGATCGCCGACTGCACCAGATGGATGGAGGTCGACTCCAGCGGCTCGAGGAACCCCGCCGCGAGGCCCATCGCCACGCAGTTGCGTGACCAGAACTGCCGCCGGACGCCGGCGGTGAAGCGCAGCGGCCGCGGCTCGCCGACGGGCTCGCCGGTCAGGTTGGCGAGCAGAATGGCGGTAGCCTCATCGTCGCCCATGTGCTCGCTGCAGTAGACGTGCCCGTTGCCCATGCGATGCTGCAGCGGAATGCGCCACTGCCAACCGGCCGGGCGACCCGTCGCGCACGTGTAGGGCGGCAGGTCCTCACCCAACTCGCAGCCGACCGCCACCGCGCGGTCGCACGGCAGCCAGTGCTGCCAGCTCTCATACCCGACCTCGAGCGCAGATTCGATCAGCAGGCCACGGAAGCCCGAGCAATCGATGAACAGATCCCCTTCGATGCGCTCGCCGCCTTCGAGCTGCAGCGCCTCGATGAAGCCGTCCTCGGCGCGCAGCTTCACGTCCACCACTTTGCCGTCGATGCGACGTACCCCACGCTTCTCGGCATAGTCGCGCAGATAACGCCCGTACAAGCGAGGCATCGAAGTGATAGGCGTAGTCGAAGCTCGACAGCACCATGGCCGGATCGGTCAGCGGCTGGCCGAAGCGCGCCGTTGCGCGCCAGCGCCCAGGCCATGGCGTAGTCCTCGAGCGGTACCGTGCTCCCGCGGGCGCGCTCGCGCAGCCAGTATTGATGGAGCGATACCAGAATCGAAGTCGTCGCCGATGCGGCCGAACGGGTGGAAGTAGCGATGGCCCGGCCGGATCCAATCAACGAACGCGATGCCGAGCTTGAAAGTGCCGCGCGCGGCCGCGATGAAGGCATTCTCGTCGAGCACCGAGCTGCCTGTTGAAATAGCCGTATCGGCGGAATCGTTGCCTCACCGACGCCCACGGTGCCGATGGCCGTGGACTCGATCACCTCGATGCGACAGCCGCCGCGCGTCGAGTTGGCGAGCGCCGCGGCCGCCATCCAGCCCGCCGAGCCGCCGCCCAGAACCACTATGCTGCGGATGCCTCGGTCGGTATCGCTGCGGATGTTGGCTGCATCGTTGCAACGCCTCCGGTCACGACGCCAGCAGCTCGCGCAGCGACACGCCCGCCGCCTCTGCGGCCGGTCCCACGATCACGTGCACGCAGTCCTTCGCTGCGACCACCACGCCGCGCATCCCGAGCTTGCGGATCGCCGCACTGTCGATGGCACTGGTGCTCGCCACCGCGATCCGCAGGCGCGAAGACGCCGGCTCGATGCTGCGCACGTTCTGCCGGCCGCCAAGGGCGGCAAGCAATCCGCGCAGAACGTCCTTGGCCGGCGCCGGCACTGCCGGCAGGCGGGGCGGCCTCCAACGGCTGCGGTGAAGGCGGCGCGCGCGGGGCCGGTGCCGCGGGGCTCTCCTTCGACATCGATGCCATGGCCTCGCGTATCTCGCCTGCGATCTGATCCGCAATCGGACCGACGACCACCTGCAACGCCGTGGCCGATGGCTGCACCACCCCGCGGGCGCCCAACCGTTTCAGCGCCGGGAGATCGACCGTCTCCTGTGTCCTGACTATCAGCCGCAGCCGTGTCGTACAGGCCGTCACCGACTCGAGATTGCCGACGCCTCCCAGGGCCGCGATGTACGACCGCGCGCGATCGGCCGGACCCGCCGCCGTCGTTGCGGCGGCCACCGCCGGCGCGGTGCTGTCAATGTCCTCGCGCCCGGGTGTCTTCAGATCGAACCTGACGATGGCGAAGCGGAAGATGCCGTAGTAGAGCCCGAAGTACAGCGCCCCGACCGGCAGGAGCAGCAGCGGATGGCTGGCGAATTTGTAGTTGAGCACGTAGTCGAACAGCCCCGCCGAGAACCCGAACCCGAGGCGTACGTGCAGCGCACGCATGATGACGAACGCCAAGCCCGTGAGCAGCGCGTGCACGGCGTAGAGCGCCGGCGCGAGGAACATGAACGAGAACTCGACGGGCTCGGTCACCCCGGTGAGGAAAGCGGTCAGTGCGATCGAGATGAGCAGACCCGCAACCGCTCGCCGTCTGTCGGCGAGCGCCGTGTGATACATCGCCAGACAGGCCGCGGGCAGGCCGAACATCATCACCGGGAAAAACCCGGCCATGAACTCCCCGGCGCTCGGGTCACCGGCGAAGAAGCGGTTGAGATCGCCCGTATGGCCGTGATAGTTGCCCAACACGAACCAGGCGAGACTGTTGATGACGTGGTGCAGTCCGGTGACGATCAGGATGCGGTTGAGCACGCCGTAGCCGAAGAGTCCCCATGGCCCCGCGGCGAGCACGGCACGGCTGAGCGTATCCATGCCGAGCTCGATCCGCTGCCACTCGAGCCCGAAGGCGGCGGCAAGAACGAGCGCCGCGACGCCGCTCAGGATGGGCACGAAGCGCCTGCCGCCGAAGAAGGCGAGATAGGCGGGCAGATTGATCCGATGGAAGCGGTTATAGAGCGCGCCAGCCAGCAGGCCGCAGAGAATGCCGGCTGGCACCGTGAGTGTCTTCAGCTCATTCTGCTTGAATGCCTCGATGGCGAGACCGCGCGCGTCCCCGGTCGAGCGCCGCGAGCGCGGCGGGCGGCGTGATGAACACCTGCGCGCCCTGGGTCGTCACGAGATAAGCGACCACGGCCGCGAGCCCCGCGGCGCCGTGATTCTCACGCGCGAGTCCGATCGCGACACCGACCGCGAACAGCAGGCCGAGGTTATCGAAGATCGCCTGCCCCGCGGCCTGGAGGATGGGCAGGTTCAACAGGTCGGGCTGGCCGAAGCGAAGCAGCAGGGCTGCAACCGGCAGCACCGCGATCGGCAGCATCAGCGCACCGCCGATGCGCTGCAATTGGGCGAAGAGTTGTTTCATACGGTCTCGCTCTCCCGCTCGGCCAGTCGCATCGCAAGCGCCCGCACCGCCTCGGCGGAGCTCTGCTCGAGCGCCTGGCGCGCGACGCCGGTGCAATCTGCCATCGTCAGCTTGCGGATGAGCGCCTTCAACCGCGGGATGACCGACGGCACGGCCGAGAGCTCATGGACCCCGAGGCCGATGAGGATCGGTGCCGCCACCGGGTCGGACGCCAGCCCGCCACACACGGCCACCATCCGCTGGCGCGGCTGCGCGGCTTCCGCCGTGCGCGCTATCAGCCGCAGTACCGCCGGATGCAACGCATCGAGACGCGCGGCGAGCTCCGGATGTCCCCGGTCCATGGCGAGCGTGTACTGGGTGAGATCGTTGGTACCGATCGAGAAGAAATCGGCTTCCAGGGCAATGGACTCCGCCAGCAACGCGGACGCCGGCGTCTCGATCATGACACCGAGCTCGATCGGCTCGTGCCGGCCGATCCCGGCGCGCGCCTCCTCGACCATGGCGCGCACGGAGCGGATCTCCGCCACGTCGGTGATCATCGGCAGGAGAATGCGGCACTGGCCGTAGGGCCGCACGCCGAGTATGGCACGCAGCTGCTGCCGCAACAGGTCGGGCCGCCACAGGCTCGTCCGCACGCCGCGCAGGCCGAGCGCCGGATTCTCCTCCGCGGGCATCGGCAGGTAAGGAATGGGCTTGTCGCCGCCGATATCGAGGGTGCGGACGGTCAGCGGCTTGCCGGCCAGCGCCTCGGCGAGCTGCTGATATTCGGCGTGCTGCTCGGCCTCGCTCGGGGGCGTCTCGCGCTCGAGGAACAGGAACTCGGTCCGCAGCAAGCCGCAGCCTTCCGCGCCATTACGCGCGGCCGCCTGCGCTTCCGCGAGCGACCCGATGTTGGCAAACACCTCGATGCGCACACCGTCGGCGGTGTAGCAGTCCTGCTGCGCGGCTTCGCGCTCCGCGGCGCGCCGTGCAGCCCGCCGCTCGAGCTGACGGCGTGTCGCATTGAGGCGCTCAGCACCCGGATCGACGTGCAGCAGGCCGGCGTCGGCATCAAGCAGGAGCGGCGTCCCTGCCGCGATGCGCCGCACCCCGGGCCCGAGCGCAACCAAGGCCGGTATGCCCATTGCCGCGGCCAGAATGGCGACGTGCGAAGTCGCCCCGCCGGCCGCGAGGCCGATACCCGCGAGCCGACTGGCATCGAGGGCGACGAGTTGCGACGGCAGCAGCTCCTCGGCGATCACGATGGAATCCGGCGGCAGCTCCTGAGCCGCGGCGCCGGCATTGCCGCTCAGGGAGAGCAACACCTGCCTCTCGAGGTCGAGCAGATCATCCACGCGTTCCGCCATGCGCGGATCACCGAGCGCGCGCAGCGCCTCGATGCTCCCGCGGATCGCCTGCCGCCACGAGTATGCGGCGCTTGCGCCTCCAACGATGAGCGCCAGCGCGTTCTCGGTGAGCTCAGGGTCATCGAGCAGCTCGAGATGGGCTGCGACGATCTCACGCGCCGTATTCGACGCCGATGCGCGCGCCGCTTCCAATCGCGCTCGGACCTGAGCTCGGGCCCGGTCGAGCTGCGAAGTCTCGTGCGCGACCCCGGCGCCGGTCGGCGTCACTTCGATCTCGCGAACCGCGAGCCGCACGGCCTGCCCTACCGCCAGGCCGCGACTGGCGATGACGCCCGGCAGCGCTGCGCCCGCGCCCGCATCCGCGGCATCACCTGTCGCTTGTGGCCGCGCCGAGGTTGGTTGCGAGAAACTGCGTTGCGTCGCCCGGAGCGAACCCGCCCCCTCCCCGTGCGTGCCGGCCAGCAGCGCCGCGACTGCCTCGATTGCGCTTCCCGCATCCTCGCCGGTCGCACGAACCTCCACTTCATCACCCTTGCGAACGCCCAGCTTCATCAGTGCCACGGTGCTGCGCGCATTGGCGCTGCGGCCCTGCGCGGCAAGGCTGACTTGCCCGGCAAGTCCCTTGAGCGCGTTCACGATCTGCGCGGCCGGGCGGGCGTGGATGCCGTGCTCGAGCGCGACTCGCACTCGCCGCACTTCCCCTGCCGCAGACTCGTTGCGTGCCTCACCGGAACGCGGCTGACCCGTGCCGCTCCGCCCAGCCGTTTCCCCGGCCGGGGCAATCTCCATGAGCACATCGCCTACCGCGATCTCGCGATTCTCGCTGCTGCGCACTACCGTGAATCCGCATCCCTCCATCACCAGGATCGGGGTCAGCAGACTCTTGGCGCGCCGGGCGATCAGATCCAGATCGAAGGTGAGGAGCGGCTCGCCCGCCGCCACTCTCCGGCCCGGCTGCACGTGCGCCTCGAATCCCGCGCCCCCGAGCCCCACCGTATCGATGCCAACGTGCATGAGGATCTCGGCGCCACCGTCGCCGCGCAGCGTGACCGCATGCTTGGATTCCGGGAGGGCGATGATCTCCCCGTCGCAAGGCGCGTGCAGCGTGGCGCCCGTGGGGTCCACCGCGACCCCATCGCCCAGCATCCTGCCGGCGAAGACCGGGTCAGGGAGCTCATCGAGCGGCGTGCTCCAACCCGCAAGCGGCGACAGGAGGACGAGACTGCGCTGCGGCTCAGTGGCGCGCATGTTGCGGCGAGCCTTGCGACGCCAGGTGCGAGCTCAGCGCGCGCAACAGACCGTTCCCCGGATCATCCTCGCCCAGCACCCAGATCATCACGCCGCGAAGATGCGCCCGGCGCGCGAAGTCGGCCTTGATGCCGAGCGAGCTGGGATCGTCGTAGGTAAAGAAGATGTGCTGCCGGGCGTTGTAGAGCCAGGGTGCCTGGGCGGTGGCGCTCCAATGGCGCACCCAATCCGGATCAGTGAGGAACTGCGCGGCTACGGTCTTCCAGGGCGTTTCCGGGTAGACCCCCGCATACTTCGAGTAGAGGCCCCGCGCCCTGCGGCGACACTCCGGTGAAGCCGCGCCCGTAGAACGCAACGCCCAACATGATCTTTGCCGCCGGGACGTCCTGGGATTCGTAGTAGCGCACGGCGCTCGTCAGGTTGTCGCGGGAGCGCTGCGGCTCCGGCGTCGCGTCCCGCGGGTCGGCGTCGAGCGGCGCGTTGAATGCACTCAGCGGACTGAAGATGGTGTTCATGTCATAGGTCATGACATTCAGCCAGTCCGCCGAGCGCGCGAGCGCCGCGAGATCGTAGCTGTCGCTGACCGAATAGGCGCCGCCCTGCTGCCAGGTGCCGGCCGGGGTGGCCACCGTGAGAAGGTAATGGCGATGGCTCTTCCGGCCGAGCTCATCGAGCTGCCGGCGAAACTCCCGCACCAGCGCGGTGGCATCGGCCCGGTCCTGCGGGCGCGAGCGGTTCATGCCGCCATGCACCGGGAACTCCCAGTCGAGATCGACTCCATCGAACCCCTGCCCGACCAGAAAAGCCCGAATGCAGCTCGCCACGAACCTGCCGCGGGACCGGTCCGTGAGCGCGATGTCGGAGTATTGCGGCGCCGCATCCCAGCCGCCGATGGAGACGATCAGGCGCAAGCCCGGATGCTCCTGGCGCAACTCACGCAGTGCCGCAAAGGTGTCGATCTGCGCGGCAGTCGGCCCTATGCACACCCCGGCATCGTTGGGCTCGCCGAAGGCGTAGATCAGATCGTCTATCTTCGCGGCGGGTATCTGTGATACCGGCATGCCCCCATCGTAATACGCGGCGATCCGAGGCGCCGCTGCCGCGTGAACCGCCAGTGCGAGGAGGCCCAGGAAGACCCCGAAAGGGATGCGTGATCTCATGACGAATGGTACCCCCTTCGTACCGCGGCCGTCCGCTCCCGGAGGGCTTGCCGCAGCGGCGGCCACTGATCAGTCCGGCCGCTCCATCCCTGCTGCCGGGGCGCCCGAATCGCCGCGGGTCGGGGGAATGACCCGCGGCGATTCGGAGCGCCCGGCGCAAGCTTCCAGGCTGTGTGCGCGTCCCGCGCCGACCTCAGAACTTGTACATCGCGGTCAGGTAGAACGTGCGACCGTTGTTGTACATTGCGAAGGGTATCGCCGGATTGCCGTTGGTGTAGTACCGCAGCTCCGTGTTCGTGAGGTTCTCCGCCGTGAAGGTCACGTTAAGGTTATGCAGGAAGTCCCAAGACAGCTGCGCGTTGAGATTGTGCCAGTTGTCCTCGAATTCCTGCACGGTCTCCTGCGTGGCCACGTAGTAGTGCGACCGGTAGCTGTAGGTGAGATTCGCGCTGATCGGCCCCTGCTGCCAGTAGCCGCCGAGGTTCCCGGTAAACCTCGAGTCTCCCATCACCGGATCCCCGTTCGCGGTCGAGCCGGCCGCGAACGTGGCGTTCGCACTCACCCCGAAGCCGAGCGGCAGCTGCTGCGTCCACGACGCAAACGCGCCGTTGATCTGCGCGGCCTCGTTGGTCTCCGACGTAACCGTGAACGTGGAATATACAGCCGGCCCGTCGCCCGTCAGGTTGTTGTTGACGTACCTTCCCGAAACGTTTTGGTAATCAACGTACGATGACAGATCCATTTCAAACAGCCCGCCCTCGACCATGGACTCGGGCCCGAAGTAGTACTCGAGGTCGGTACTGAAGACCGAGCCTCTGATGGGCTTGAGGTTCGGGTTGCCACCGCTGCCCGTCAGATTGGTGTCGTTGAGCCCCACCCCTCCACCCACGGCGCTGTAGTCCGGCAGAGCCATGGTTTCCGCCGCGGCGACGCGCAGCACGAGATCGTGCGTCAGGTCGAACTTGAAGTTAGCGCTGGGCAGCGGGCTGAAGTAACGGTGGTCGACTACCTCACGGTTGAATGGACCGAAGAGCGAGTAGGTGTACTCGGTGCCGGTGACATTATTCAACACATTTTCCTGCGTGTTCACCAGGCGTATGCCGAAGTTCCCACTCCAGTGGTCACCGCCGATGTTGGCCTGAGCATAACCTGACAGCTCATTCTCCTGAATGCTGAAGGAATCCAGCCAGTAGTACCGCTTGGAGCTGAACGGGTTTTGCAGATATCCCGGCTGGTTGACGAAGGCTTCGGCCTCGGCCAGAGAATAGGTGAAGATGTTGTTCGCCCACGCACCGCCACCGGGTATGCCGGACTGGAAGTTGCTCGGATACTCGGAACCACCATAGGCCGGCGCGCAATCGGGGTAAGCATTGTTGGTCTGCGGGCAGGCGGGCCCGCCGGCATCGAAAACCGTGTCGCGCTGATGATGCTCGAAGCGCACGCCGGTGTTGATGGACTCGAAGGTGCCATCGTCGAGCTTGAAGGTGGCATCGAGCTTGCCATAGTTCTCCTTGTCGTACGAAGTCACATAATCGTCATTGTAGTAATCCGCGAACCACCCGTTCGGCGTGTTGGTGGCGACCGGCACCGTGGCGCCGGCCGAATTCAACATGGTTATCGCGACGGGAGTTATGTTGCCATCGCCCGCGAACTGATAGCTGCCGCCGGTGCCGGCCTCCGCCTCCTGCAAAGTCTGGCCCGGCGAGTCGCCTTTGCCGGCGGTGGTGCCCAACTGCCCGAGGATGGTCAGGCGGTCGCTCGGCGTGAACGTCGCATCGAGGTTGATGAAGCCCACCTTGGCTGACGCATCCGGCCGGAAGATCTGGTCATACACCGCGGAGTCGCCGCCGGCATTGCTGAGCGTCGGGTTCGCGAACGCGGGGAAGTTCGCGCCGGTGACGTAGCCGTTCATTACGCTTACCGACGACGGCGCATCAGTGGCGTCGTTGAACATCTGGGCACCATACAACATCATGTTTCTGTTGATGTTGGTGGCCAGCAGGCCCGAGTAGAAGCCCGTCAGGTCTATCGAAAGCTCATCCGACGGCTTGGCCTCCAGGTCGATGCTGCCGCCTTGGCGCTCCAGCGTTTGGGTGAACAGCGATTCGCCGATGAGGGTCGGATAAACGTCTCCGGACAGGTTCGGCAGGGAGGGATTCTCCGCCTGCCATGCGGTCGCCACGGAGTCAGAGACCTTATTGAATCCGAGGAACTCCTGGCCGTCGCGCCGCAGATCGCGCTTCTCGTAGAAGCCGAGGATGTAGGCACCGAAAGTGCCGTCGTTCCACGCCAGTTCCGCATCAAATTGCGGATCTCCCTTCGAAGCCTCGGTGGTGTAGGAGGCGCCGGCATTCACGAAGCCCGATACGCCCTGAGGCATCTGGAGCGCGTGCCGCGTCTGGATGTCGACCGAGCCGGCCACACCGCCTTCTGTCAGAGACGCGCTCTCGCCGAAATTGACGACCGTCTGACCGACCATCTCCGAAGGCAACAGGTCGTAGCTCACGCTGCGGCCGACGTTCGCGTATTGATCCTCGATGAACCAGTCGGCGTTCGCCACGTCGTGGCCGTCGATGGTCGTCAGAGTCAAGCTCGCGGGCGTGCCACGGATGCTCACGCGATCGTTCTCGCCGAAGCCGCCCTCACCATATGCCGCCGACTGCGTGTCCACGCCCGGAAGCGCCTGCAGCACATCGGCTACGTTCTTGGCGGGCATCTTGCCGATGTCCTCGGCAGTCGCGACCTCCGTCATGTCCGTCGAGGCCCTCTTGGTGGCCAACGACTTCTTCACCGAGAAACGGATGCCGCTGACGACGACTTCCTGCAAAGTCGCCACATTGTCATCCGTCTTGTTCGCATCGCTCTGTGCTGCCGTGGTCTGCTGTGCGAAGGCTTTACCGCCGAACAGTGCTACCGCGACGGCGGTGCCGATCAACGTTGACCTTGAGATTCTCATGACTCTCTCTCACCCCGATGTTGTCGTTAAGTTCGAGACCGCCCCATGTCACGGGAGGGACCAGTTCAGTGCCACTATAGTACCACTACTGATAAAATGCTATCCCGTTGAAGACCAATCGCGCACCCCGGGTATTTCTCGCTTGTATACAGATACTTATCATTGACACTCTTGACGTCTTGGCACAAACTGGTCTTGTATTGGTAATGTCGAAGATAACTAGATTCCGGGTGGGAGAGAGGCTTTGACCCTGTCGCAGACTCTGGGCAGATTGGACGAATCCAGCTCCCTGCCGCTTTATCTGCAGCTGCAGCGGGCTCTGCGCCAGGCTATCGAGAGTCGGCTGCTGGGTCCCGATGACGCCCTGCCTCCCGAGCGCGACCTCGCCACCGACTTTCACATCTCGCGCATCACCGTGCGCAAGGCGATCGACGGACTGATAAATGAAGGGATGCTGGTCCGGCGGCAAGGCTCGGGCACATTCGTTTCCGCGCGCGTGGAGAAGAACTTCTCCAAGCTGACCTCGTTCTCCGAGGACATGCGTGCCCGCGGCCGCACCCCGCGCAGCGTATGGCTGAAGAAATCCGCCGGCAGTGTGACACCGGAGGAGGCTTTGGTGCTGCGCTCGAGTCCTGGAACGCCCGTCTATCGCTTCCACCGCATCCGCTTCGCGGATGACTCGCCGATGTGCGTCGAGTACGCGACCGTGCTCGCCTCCTGCCTGTCTTCTCTCGAAGCCGTGGAATCGTCCCTGTACGAAGCGCTGCAGGGCGCCGGTAACCGACCGGCGCGAGCGCTGCAGCGGCTGCGCGCGGTGCTCTTCACGGCGGAGCAGGCTGAGCTGCTGCAGGCAAAGGAGAAGGATGCGGGGCTGCTCGTCGAGCGGCTGGGATTCCTGAAGGATGGCCGCGTGGTGGAGTTCACGCAGTCCTATTTTCGCGGCGACACCTACGACTTCGTCGCGGAACTGAGCGTGTCCTCGTGAGCGCGCGCGAGATGACGACCCGGATGCACATCGAGGCCGGGCAGGCCGCGCAGGCGGTTCGCGATCAGCTGTTCTCGAACGCGGAGGCGATGGAGCGGCTGGGTGAGCGCCTGCGGCTGCTGGCGCCGCGCGCCGTCGTCACCTGCGCGCGCGGCAGCTCCGACCACGCGGCGACTTTCGCCAAATACCTGATCGAGACGCGCCTCGGCGTGCTCACCTCCTCCGCCGCGCCGTCCGTCAGCTCCGTCTATGACACGCGCCCCGACCTCACCAATTCGGTGTGCCTCGCCATCTCCCAGTCGGGCGCGAGCCCCGACCTCCTCTCAGCAGTGGGTAAGGCGCGCGAGGCCGGTGCGTTGGTCGTGGCTCTCGTCAACGCGAAGGACTCACCGCTCGCGCAGCGCGCCGATCATGTGGTGCCGCTCTGCGCCGGCCCCGAGACGAGCGTGGCCGCCACCAAATCCTTCATCGCCTCGCTGGCCGCCATCATCCACCTGGTGTCGTGCTGGGCCGAGGATCGCGAGCTCTCCGAGGAGCTCCGCAAGGCGCCGCGACACCTCGAGCGCGCCTGGAACCTCGATTGGAGCGCGGCGGTGGAGCACTTGAAGCCGGCGACCAACCTGTTCGTGGTCGGCCGCGGCATGGGACTCGGGGTGGCGCAGGAAGCGGCGCTCAAGCTCAAAGAGACCTGCGCCCTGCACGCCGAGGCGGTGAGCGCCGCGGAGCTGCGCCACGGCCCCATGGCGCTCGTGCGGCCGGGCTTCCCCGTGCTCGTTTTCTCCCAGAACGATGAGGCCCGCGCCGGCGTCGAGGTGCTTGCCGCCGAGCTCGTGGCGCGCAAGGCCGACGTCATGATCGCAGGCTCCCGCTGTGAGGGCGCCCTGCACCTGGCCGCGGAGCCCGCCCATCCCGTGATCGAGCCCATGCTGATCGCACAAACCTTCTATCGCATGGCGAACGCGCTGTCGCTCGCCCGCGGGCTCGATCCCGACCGCCCCCCGAACCTGAGAAAAGTGACCGAGACTGTTTGATGCCCATTGCGCTTCACAACGGGCGGGTGCTGCGCGGGCAGGCGCTCGTCGAAGGTCGGTGCGTGCTGCTCGAGGGCGGCCGCATTCTCGACATCGTTCCCGAGAATCATCCAAGCAGCCGCGGCGCGACTCAAGTCGACCTGCGCGGCAACCTGCTGCTGCCGGGGTTCATCGACTCGCAGGTGAATGGCGGCGGCGGTGTGCTGTTCAATGACTCGCCGAGCGTCGAGGCGATCCGGCAGATCGGGCGCGCTCACCGCCGCTTCGGCACCACGGGTTTCATGCCGACGCTGATCAGCGCCGATCTCGATGTCGTCGCGCGGGCGATCGCCGCAGCCCGCGGCGCTATCGAGGCGCGCGTGCCAGGAGTGCTCGGTATCCACATCGAGGGCCCCTTCCTCAACGTCGAGCGCAAGGGCGTGCACGATCCCGCAAAGCTGCGCGAGCTCGACACCAGCGCCGTGGGATTGCTGACCTCCCTCGGCATCGGGCGCACCCTGGTAACGCTCGCTCCGGAGATGACCAAGCCGCAGATCATTCGGCAGCTCGAGGCCGCCGGCGTGATCGTCTCCGCCGGCCACACCAACGCCACCTACGCGGAGGTGGTTGCCGCTCTGCACCATGGCCTCACCGGCTTCACGCACCTCTTCAATGCCATGTCGCAGCTCACGGGCCGCGAGCCCGGCGTCGTAGGCGCCGCGCTGGAAAGCGTCGACAGCTGGTGCGGCATCATCGTCGACGGCCAGCACATCTCGCCGGTGGTTCTGCGCCTCGCGATGCGTTGCAAGCCATCGAATCGCTTCATGCTGGTCACCGATGCCATGCCGAGCGTCGGAACCAACGCCCGCTCCTTCAAGCTGGAGGGCCGGGACATCACCGTCTCCGGCAGCGTTTGCATCGACGAAGACGGCCGCCTCGCCGGCTCCAACATCGACATGGCGAGCTGTGTGCGCAACGCCGTCAACCTGCTGGGCGTCTCCCTCCCCGAGGCCGTGCGCATGGCCAGCCTCTACCCGGCCGAGTTTCTCGGCCTGTCCCACGAGCTGGGCCGTATCGAGCCTGGCTATCGCGCCAATCTCGTCATGGCCGACGACAAACTCAGCGTGCTCGAGACCTGGATCGACGGGCAGACCTCCGCCTAGCGCAAACGCGCATTCAACCTCACCTTCAGTCGAGCTCCGAGAGCTTCACACCGTGGTGGCGCAATGTCTCGATCAGCGGCTCGAGCTGCGTGCGATAGTGGCGCCAGCGGGCCGTGGATGCTCGATGGATCGGCCGACGCACCTGGGCTGAGCTCTGGGTCAGGCAAACCGCGGTGTTCCTCTCGACTTGGACCGCGGCGTCACGCCATTCGAGGCCGCAGAATCGCGCCACCGAGGCGCCCACACGGACAGGATCGCTCACCAGCTCTTCGTACTGGACGTCGTGGATCGACTCGCCGAAGGCATCGCGCCAATGGGCGATCAGCCGCGAGTACGCCGCGTAGTAGCGCGCCAGCTCGCGGAAGTCGTAGCTGAATGGATAGGCTTCGCCGAACAGCGTGCAGTACATCGCGAAGCAGACGTCAAGCGTGGAACGGCTGACGAGCACGAGCCGCGCCTGCGGCAAAGCGCGATGAATTGCGCCGAGATAGAGGTAATTCAGTGGCAGCTTCTCAATGATGACCTCGCGAGCGCCACCCGGGTCGGCGAGCCGAACGTAACCGGCCGCGACCGCATCCCAGTCGGCTGCAGCCGTCCGCGTCAGGACATCCGGGGCATCCCGGGCCGCCGCGGAATGGCCCGCGAGCGCAGCCGCGAGCAGCGCACGCCCGAAGTACTCGGATTCTCCGTTCGAGCGCACTCCCGGCAGGCCTGTCAGGATGCGCTCGAGCAGCGTCGTCCCCGACCGCGGCAGACCTACTATGAAAACGTAGCGGCGCGAGTCATCCTGTCCGTGGACAGCCTGGCCGGGTCCGCGCGGAAAGACCTCAGCGATGCGCCGGAGCTGGTGCTCGTCGGCCGCGACATCGTAGGTCAGATGGCGCCGGCGGGCGCTCGCCGCCACCGCGAACCATCTGAAAGCCTCCTCGTACTGCCCAAGGTCATCGAGCTCCTTGCCGAGCGCATAGCCGAGAAGCACGCGAGCGGTGTCGGGGAGCCCCGATCGGGCGAGCTCACACCGCAGCTGCTCGACATGATTCGCGGCGGCGGTCTGCACCCGCAGCTCCGAGCGCAGCAGATAGCCGCGATACTCATGCGGATTGAGCGCAATCGCCCGGTCGCAGGCAACTTCGGCCTGCTCGAGCCTGCCGAGGGCGCGCTCGCTCGATGCCAGGTTGTACCAATGGCCGGACACGTTCGGGCCAAGCTCGGTGGCGCGCTGATAAAGGTTACTGGCTCGCTCGTGACGTCCCAGGGCAACCGACACGTAAGCCAGGGCCGCATAGGCCTCGGCAGTGCCACGGGCATATTTGAGCGCCCTCGCGACTGCGGCCTCGGCCTCGGCGGGGCGGCCGAGCCGCAGCAGGATCGTTGCCAAGACCCCGTGGGCCGGGGAGCAGGCCGTCTTGGCGCCAACGGCCTGCTCGGCGAGCTTCAAGGCCTCCGCCAGACGTCCAGCGCGCATCAAGCGGACGGCCTCGCCCTCGGGAGAGGCGAATGGAGTGCTCATGAACGTAGGCCAAGATTAACACATCAACAGCCTCAGCCGACCCGGCGCAGTTGCTCGCGCCGGCCATAGCGCTCGGCCATCTTCTCGAGCGGCAGCGGGCGGATACGCGATGCCTGTCCAGAGCAGCCAAACGCCTCGAAGCGCGCCTTGCAGACCTCCCGCGCCGCCGCCGTTGCGGCCTTGAGGAACTTGCGTGGATCGAAGTCAGCCGGGTGGGTGGCAAGCGAGCGGCGCGCCGCGGCGGTCATGGCGATGCGGATATCGGTATCGATGTTGACCTTGCGAACGCCGTGGCGGATGCCCGCCTGGATCTCCTCGACCGGGACACCATAGGTCTCGGGAATGTCGCCGCCGTATTGGCGCAGCACGGCCAGCCACTCCTGGGGAACGGAAGAGGAGCCGTGCATCACCAGGTGCGTGTTGGGAATCGCGCGATGAATCTCCTCGATGCGCGCGATCGCGAGCACTTCCCGTGTCGGCTGGCGGGAGAACTTGTAGGCGCCGTGTGACGTACCGATCGCAATGGCGAGCGCGTCCACGCCGGTGCGCTCGATGAAGTCGGCGGCCTGAATTGGGTCCGTGAGCAGCTGCTCCCGCGTGAGCTTTCCCTCGGCTCCAACGCCGTCTTCTTCCCCTGCCTCGCCGGACTCCAGCGACCCCAGACAGCCGAGCTCGCCCTCGACCGAGACGCCGACGGCATGCGCCATGTCGGCCACGCGGCCGGTGACCTCCACGTTGTATTCATAGGACGCTGGAGTCTTCATGTCCTCCCGCAGCGATCCATCCATCATCACGCTGGTGAATCCCGAGCGGATGGACGCCTGGCAGACCGCCGGGCTGGCACCGTGATCCTGGTGCATCACCAACGGAATCTGCGGCCAGGTCTCGACCGCCGCCTGCGCGATATGGCGCAGGAAAGGCTCGCCGGCATAACCGCGCGCCCCGGCAGATGCCTGCAGAATCGCCGGGCTATCGGTCTCGGCCGCTGCCTGCATGATCGCCTGGACCTGCTCCATGTTGTTGATGTTGAAAGCCGGAACGCCGTAGCCGAATTCGGCTGCATGATCGAGCAGTTGTCGCAGCGAAATGAATGCCATGCCGTTCTCCCCTTGCAGTGTGAGTGGTCAACCGGATTGCGCGGTCCGCGGCAGAGCCGCGGCATGAAAGATCGCAAGTTGCTCGAGACCGAGATACGGCGCACCGATGCGCCACGCATCGACTGCGCCGAGCGGCGCGGCGGGGTCCGCAAGGCCAGGCAGCACCAGGTCTGCCGCCGCGAAATCCTGACCTCGGGTCCAGTCGCTCGGGGTCGCCACGGTGAGGAGTCCGGCCGCCTTCGCGGACGCGACGCCGATCGCCGAGTCCTCGAACGCGACCGCCCGTCGCGCGGCGACACCGAGCTGGTTGAGCGCGAGCATGTATATATCGGGAGCGGGCTTCTTGTGCGGCACGGCATCGCCCGTGGCAATGACACTGAACTCAGCGAGCGCCTCGTAACCCAACGTGCCCTCGAGAAGCGCCGACACGTTTTCCGGTGACGTCGTCGAGGCGATGGCCAGTCGCACGCCTGCGTCACGCGCCTCGCTCATAAGCCTGCGCACCCCGGAACGAAGCGGCACTCTGCCACGCTCGATCCGTTCCCGATAGAAGGACGTTTTGGTCGCATGCAGCCGGGGGATCAGACCCTGCAATCGTCCGCGCTCACTCTCGGCGAGCCGCGTGCGAGCGAAGAAAGCGCTGAGCCGCTCCTTGCCGCCCGTCACCTGCAGGAGGTCGCGATAGAGCTCGCGACTCCAGCTGAACTCGAGGTCGTGTGCGCGGAAGGCGTCGTTGAACGACTGACGGTGAGCCTCCTCCGTGTCCGCGAGTGTGCCGTCGACGTCGAAAATCAGCGCCTCGATGCTCACGCCACGATCCTTCCACGCTCGCGCGCCAGGCAATCCTTACGCCGCTCCATCAACCGCCAGATCATGGGCGTGAAGATGAGCTGCATCGCAAGGTCCATCTTGCCGCCCGGGCAGACGATGGTGTTGGGCCGCGACATGAAGGAGTCGTGCAGCATCGACAGCAGGTAGGGAAAGTCGATGCCGCGCGGATCCTGGAAGCGGATGACCAGGAACGATTCGTCCGGCGTCGGGATGAACCGCGCGATGAAGGGATTCGAAGTATCGACGACCGGGACGCGCTGGAAGTTGATATGCGTGCGCGAGAACTGCGGACAGATGTAGCTGACGTAATCCGGCATCCGGCGCAGGATGGTGTCGGTCACCGCCTCGGCGGAATACCCGCGCGTCGACTTGTCGCGGTGCAGCTTCTGGATCCACTCCAGGTTGATGACCGGGGTGACGCCGATCAGCAGATCCACGTGCTGCGCCACGTCGACCTCGTCCGTCACCACTGCACCGTGCAGCCCCTCATAGAACAGCAGGTCGGTATCGCCCGCCACGTCCTCCCACTCCGTGAACGAGCCGGCCTTTTGACCATGGCGCGCGGCCTCCACGTCGTCGTGCAGGTACTTGCGCACCTTGCCGGTGCCGATCGCGGCGTACCCGCGGAACAGATCCTCGAGCTCCGCAAACAGGTTCGCTTCCGGGCCGAAGTGGCTCAACCGGTGGTCGCCGCGAGCGAGCGCCTCTGCGAGCTGCTCCCTCATGCCCGCCCGGTCGTAGCGGTGGAAGCTGTCGCCTTCGACGAACGCGGCCTTGATGCGGTCGCGGCGGAAGATCTGCTCGAATGTCTTGCTCACCGAGGTGGTGCCTGCTCCCGAGGAGCCGGTGACTGCGATGATCGGGTGGCGCGCGGACATGGTATCGCCTCGGTCAGATGCGCTGAGTGAAAAGCCCACGCGCGGCGAACAGCGGCACGTCGAGCTCGAATTCGTTGTGGTCGCGGTGATAGTGCTCGATGCGCTCGACCTCCGAGCGCGCGCCGAACACGAAGCTGACGCGCTGGTGCAGGTTCTCGGGGACGACATCGAGGATCGGTCCGTGGCCCGTGCTCGCCCGCCCGCCGGCCTGCTCGATCAGATATCCGATCGGATTCGCCTCGTAGAGCAGCCGCAGACGCCCGGGCTTGGTCGGATCCTTGCGGTCGCGCGGATACATGAACACCCCGCCGCGCATGAGGATGCGGTGCGTCTCCGCCACCAGCGAGGCGATCCAGCGCATGTTGAAGTCGGTACCGCGCGGCCCGCTCTGCCCCGCCAGGCACTCGTTGACGTAGCGCCGGATCGCCGGCTCCCAGTGCCGGGAGTTGGACGTGTTGATCGCGAATTCGGCAGTAGTCTCGGGCACACGCAGATTCGGGTGCGTCAGCATGAATTCCCCGATCTCCTTGTCGAGCGTGAATCCGTTGACGCCGCAGCCCGTCGACAGCACCAGCATGGTCGCAGGCCCGTAGATCGCATATCCGGCGCACACCTGCGCGCTGCCCGGCTGCAGGAAGTCCGCTGCGGACGGCTCGCGAATCCCCTCCGGACACTTCAATACGGAGAAGATGCTGCCGACGGAAACGTTGACGTCGATGTTGGATGAGCCGTCGAGCGGATCGAAAAGCAGCAGATAACGCCCGCGCGGATAGGCGGTGGGTATGGAGTACGGCTGCTCCTGCTCCTCAGAGAGCATCCCCGCGAGCTGTCCGCCCCACTCGTTGGTGCGCACGAAGATCTCGTTCGCGAGCACATCGAGCTTCATCTGCGTCTCGCCCTGGACATTGACGGTGCCCGCATCTCCGAGCGCATTCGCCAGCGCCCCCTTGCCTATCAGCATTGCAATTCGCTTGCACGCCAGACGCACGTCGTTGACGAGGGCGGTGAAGCTCCCGGCCGGCACGCTCACGCCCGCCGCCGCATTGAGCCGCCGCTGCTCCTCGATGAGGAATCTGGTGATGGTGCCCGTGGTCATGGTCGTCGCCCCCTCAAGCGTTCGCAGAAAACACTCGACTCGCCCGGATGTCGGGTTCTTCAATGGTTTCCAGCTCCTGCCGGCGGATCGCTCCGCCCTTGCGCTCGAACAGCCGGCTCGCCTGCCTGAGCCGCGCCCGATCGAGCGCGTTCCTGATCGACCGCGCGTTGGCAAAGTGCGGCTGCGCGCGCCGCTTCTCGATGTACTCCCGCAGCGCCTCGTCGGCCGGCGCGCTCAACCGATACTGCATCTGCTGCAGCATCAGCCTCGCGATCGCGAGCAGCTCCGTCGCGGATGTAGTCCGGGAAGTCGATGTGGTGCGCGATCCGCGACGACATCCCGGGATTGCTGCGGAAGAAAGTCTCCATCCGGTCCCTGTACCCGGCCAGGATCACGACCAGGTCGTCGCGCTGGTTCTCCATCACCTGCAGCAGGATCTCGATCGCCTCCTGGCCATAGTCGCGCTCGTTCTCCGGACGGTAGAGGTAGTACGCCTCGTCGATGAAGAGCACCCCGCCCATGGCCCGCTTCAGCACCTCGCGAGTCTTCGGCGCCGTATGCCCGATGTACTGGCCCACGAGATCATCGCGCGTGACGGCCACGAGGTGGCCTTTGCGCACGTAGCCGAGGCGATGGAGGATCTCCGCCATGCGCATCGCGACTGTGGTCTTGCCGGTGCCCGGGTTGCCCGTGAAGGACATGTGCAGCGCCGGAGGACCGGCGGAAAGCCCGACGGCACGACGCAGCTTGTCGATGAGCAGCAGCGCCGCGATGTCGCGGATGCGGCTCTTGACGGGCGCCAGCCCTATGAGCTCGCGGTCGAGGCTGTCCAGCACCTCCCCGACGTGCGCGTCGCGGTAGGCCGCCTCCAGGTCGAGAGACTCATCTCCGGTCGGCGCGGCATTCTGTCCATCCTGGGACGGCGTAGGATCGACTCTCGCGTTCATGGTCGGCGCTCAATAGCGCTCTCCCTCCGGGCGCTGCGTCGCATAGGCGCGCGTCGTGTAGCGCACGCTGCGGCCCGGTCCCTCCTCGCGCACCAGTGCGAATCCCGGCTCGGCGGCAGGCCGGCCGACGATGAAAGACAGCCGCAGCGACTCCCGCCCGCGCGTGGAATCGAACGCGTTGACCTTGATGTAGTGGTTGGGAAAGGTCTTGCGGCATGCGTTCACCTCCGTCATGACGCCGGCCGCGTCGCGGATGTCGAACATCGGGTTGCCGAACATCTCCCAGTAGGTGTTGCGCGGATGCGGATCGTCGGTGTATTCGACGGACACCGCCCAGCCATTGCCGAGGCAGTAGTCGATCTGTCTGGCGATCTGCGCGTCCGAGAGCTCGGGCAGGAAGGAGAAGGTGCCTTGGGTGATTCTCATGGATGGCTCCTCAGGCGACGGCCGGCGTCGGCACGAAATCGGGTGTGTCGGTGCTTTCGTAGTTGAAGGTCACCTCGCCCCAGACATCGAGCGCCGCCTTGAGGGGCGCGCAGTCCCTCGCGGCCGCGGCCAGGATCTGCGGGCCCCTCGTTCCAGATGTCCCTGCCCTCGTTGCGCGCCAGCACCATCGCCTCGAGCGCCACGCGGTTCGCGATCGCGCCGGCCGCGATGCCCATCGGGTGGCCGATCGTGCCGCCGCCGAACTGCAGCACCACGTCCTCGCCGAGATAGTGCAGCAGCTGGTGCATCTGTCCGGCATGAATGCCGCCGGAGGCGACCGGCATGACGCCGTGCAGCCCGGCCCAGTCCTGCTCGAAGAAGATGCCGCGCTGCAGGTCGAGTGCGTTGCGCCCTTCGCGCAGCACGTTGTAGAAGCCCTGCACGGAGTTGGGATCGCCCTCGAGCTTGCCCACCACCGTGCCGGCATGGATATGGTCGACACCGGCGAGGCGCATCCATTTGGAGATCACCCGGAAGGAGATGCCGTGGTTCTTCTGGCGCGTGTAGGTGGAGTGTCCGGCGCGGTGCAGGTGCAGGATCATGTCGTTGCGCCGCGCCCAGCGCGACATCGACTGGATGGCGGTGTAGCCGATCACGAGGTCGATCATGACGATCACGGAGCCGAGCTCCTTGGCAAACTCCGCCCGCTCGTACATATCCTCCATGGTGCCGGCGGTCACGTTGAGGTAGGTCCCCTTCACCTCACCGGTGGCGGCCTGCGCGCGATTGACGGCTTCCATGCAGTAGAGGAAGCGGTCGCGCCAGTGCATGAAGGGCTGCGAGTTGATGTTCTCGTCGTCCTTGGTGAAATCGAGGCCGCCCTTCAGCGCCTCGTAGACCACGCGGCCGTAGTTCTTGCTGGAGAGCCCGAGTTTGGGCTTGACGGTGGCGCCGAGCAGCGGCCGCCCGAACTTGTCGAGCCGCTCGCGCTCGACCACGATCCCGGTCGGCGGCCCGGCGAAGGTCTTCACGTAGGCTGCCGGGAAGCGCATGTCCTCGAGCCGCAGCGCCTTGAGCGGCTTGAAGCCGAAGACGTTGCCGATGACCGAGGCGCTCAGATTCGCGATGGAGCCGGGCTCGAAGAGGTCGAGGTCGTAGGCGATATAGGCGAAGTACTGCCCCGGCGAGCCGGGCACCGGTTCCACGCGATACGCCTTGGCCCGGTATCGATCGCAGGCCGTGAGCCGATCCGTCCATACCACCGTCCAGGTGGCCGTGGAAGACTCACCTGCCACGGCCGCCGCCGCTTCCTCCGGCTCGACCCCGTCCTGCGGGGTAATGCGAAAGAGCGCCAGCACGTCGGTCGCGGCCGGCGAGTAGTCGGGGTTCCAGTAACCCATCTGCGCGTATTTCAGCACTCCCGGCCGGTAGCGCGCGGCGCCGGACTTGGCGCGCTTGCTGTCATCGAGGACTCTCATGCGGGGCTCCCACGGCTGCTCGGTTTGGGTACGCGTAGATCCTCGGGCTTGATTTGTATTAGGTCCAGTTAGATATTATTGGCGTCCGAATAAGTTTCCCTTATGGATGCGTAACGTCACACTCAGACAAATGCGGGTTTTCGCCGCCGTGGCGCGCCATCTCTCCTTCACCCGCGCGGCGCAGGAGCTGCACCTGACGCAGCCGGCGGTCTCGCAACAGGTGAGCCTCCTCGAGACGGAGGTCGGCATGCCGCTGTTCGAGCAGAGGGGCCGCAGGATCCGCCTCGCGCCCGCCGGATTGGAGCTGCTGCGCTACGCCACCCAGGTCACGGAGCTGCTGCGGGAGGCGGGCGAGACGCTCGCCGCGATGCGCGGCTTGAAGCGCGGC
>CAWHWV010000022.1:0-93964 GCA_963833085.1 uncultured Pseudomonadota bacterium | reverse complement strand
CGCTCAATCCCCGCTCGACGTCGGCGACCACCGCCTTCTGCAGGTGGCTCGGGATGTGCTTACCGGTATCACGGCGTCCACGCTGCCTCCATGGCGGCTCGCGCTGCGATTGTAGAAGTAAGCACCTACCGACATGCCACCCCACCCCAGGGGCAGGAGATCGTTGTCGAAGTACAGCAGGTCAGGGTCGTGCTGGTCGATCAGGTCGCGCGTACGGTCGTAGAAGTTCTTGACGTACGAGACATCCGGAAGCGCGTCGAAGGGGTGCTTCGGACCATAGAGGCGCTGCGGATCATAGCCTTCCCACCACTGCCCGTTGCCGTCCGCCAAGGTCAGGTGGCCGTCGTACGGCACGCCCGCGTACGGGCCGGTCTTGTCTGCCCCGTGGGCAGGCTGAAACCACCACCAGTTGCGTGCCTGGTGCACCGTGACACCGAAGCGCAACCTCGCGCCGGCGAGCCGCCTGGGCCCAAGCGCCGATCACGTCGCGGTGCGGCCCGATGTTGTGAGCGTTCCATGGATGGTGCGCGGAGTTCCAGGTATCGAAGCCGTCGTGATGATTGGCCAGCGCCACGAACAGTTTCGCTCCGGCGCGCACGTACAGGTCCATCAGCTCTTCGGGCTGCCAGTTCAGGAGCGTCCATTGCGCGCAGAGATCTTTGTAGCCGAACCGCGAGGGATGGCCGTAATGCGTGAGGTGATATTGGTACTGCTCGATCTGCGAGCCGTACGTCGGCGCGTCCTGAACGTACATGTTGCGCGCGTACCAATCGCCGTCTTCCGGCACGCACTGAGGGCTCCAGTGATTCCAGATGCCGAACTTGGCATCCCGGTACCATTCCGGACATCCGTATTGCAACAACGAGTCCCACGTGGGCTCGAAGGGTCCCTGACCGGCGAGGCCTGCCATCGGGGACAGCATGGGCACCCCGTCCCAGGAGCCGCCGGGGACTGGTAGCTCAGGCGGATGACCCCATTCGGTCGGCCGCCAGCTCGACTCGTGCAACCGCTCCCGCGCGATCCCCGTGCCGTGGAGCGTGTAGAACGCTCGCCGCGTCTCGGGAGTGGCGCAGAAGCGCGCATAGGTCTGCTCGAGCCTGTTGAAATCCGGCGCGGCGCCACTGGCAGACGCCCGGCGCGCCACGCTCGGCAGCGCAGCCGCCGCTGCCGTTCCCGCCATGATCTTGAAAAAGCTTCTGCGTCTCATCGTCATGGCTGCTCCGACAGAGCGTAGATGCGTTCGGCCGGCACCCACTTTTCACCGGGCGCCGCTCCGGGCAACGGCTGCTGCAGCTGCCACATGAGCCGCTCCCACGCCAGGACGTCCGGGTCCTGTGCATCGCGTGCGGCCTTTGCCGCCGGATCGTGATTGGGACCCGCCTCGAGCAGCATGAACATGCGCGAGCCGCAGAGCCAGATCTCGATCTCCCGGATATCCGCTTCTCTAAGCCTTCGGGTCACCGTGGCGGGCGGTCCGCCGGGGCGATGCCACCACCGGTAGCGCTCGATCAATTCAGGATTGTCTTTGAGATCCAGGGCGAAACAAAACCGGCGCAGCCGTGTTGTAGCCATCGTGCTTCCGTTCGTGCTAGCAGCTGCCATGGCGTGAATTCCCGTCCCGCGTCTCATTGCATACTGGTAAGCTCACTCTCATCTATGGAAATATATTTCAGCACCATACGGAAGCGCAAGCAGGTAGGAAAAGAGCGATGCGAGCGATCGTCTGCGAAGAGCCCCACAAGCTGAGCCTCGGCACTCGCCCTGCGCCGATACCTCAAGCCGGCGAGGTTCTCATCCGCATCCGGCGCGTGGGGCTTTGCGGAACCGACTATCACATCTTCGCGGGCAAGCATCCGTACCTCGAATATCCTCGAGTCATGGGACACGAGCTGGCCGGCGTGGTGGAGGAGGTCCCATCCGGCTCGATCTTGAAACCCGGGCAGGTGGTCACGGTAAACCCGTACCTCGCCTGCGGCGGTTGCATCGCCTGCAGAAGGAGCAAGCCGAATTGCTGCACGGCGATCAAGGTGCTCGGCGTCCACACCGACGGCGGAATGTGCGAACTGCTGAGCGTGCCGGAAGGGGCCATTGTCGATGCATCCGGGTTGTCCCTCGAGCAAGCCGCGATGGTGGAATTCCTGGCCATCGGCGCGCACGCGACGTGGCGCGCCAACCCCTCCCCCGGCGCCCGCGCGCTGGTGGTCGGCGCCGGGCCCATCGGCGTGGCCGCGGCGATCTTCGCCCGACTCGATGGCGCTGAGGTCACGATCGTGGACGTACGGAGATCGCGGCTCGAATACGCTCGGGACAGGCTCGGGCTCGATGCAGTAATCGGGGCAACGGAAACGGTACGAGCCGAGCTTGCAGCGCGGACGCACGGGGAGATGTTTGACTGCGTATTCGACGCGACGGGGAACATCCACGCGATGCGCAGCGGTCTCGATTATGTAGCGCATGGTGGGACCTACGTCCTTCTGAGTGTAGTGAAAGAGGAGATTGCCTTCTCCGATCCGGAGTTTCACAAGCGGGAAACGACGCTCCTGGCAAGCCGCAACGCCCTGAGCGCTGACTTCGTGCGGGTGGTGAGCACGATCAAGGGGGGGATGATTCCGACCGACGCCCTTGTGACGCACTCTTTTCCAGCGCTCGAGGCGCCGCGCCGGATTCCAGAACTGATCGCGGGGGCGAACGGGATCCTCAAGGCCATGGTCGAGTTTTGATATTCTTAAAACGATGAGATCACGCGGCAAGACCGGCCCATCCTTCTATCGAGGCGGTGCCTCGGTGCCCAAGGGGAAATATGCGGCGCCGGCCCTCGATAAGGCGTTCGACATCATCGAGCTTCTTGCCTCCAAGCCGGGCGGTGCCCTCATCAGCGAGATGGCCGCCGAGCTCAACCGCTCGATCGGCGAGCTCTTCCGCATCGTCATGGTGATGGAGAAACGCGGCTTCCTGCAAAAGTCTTCGGATACCGACCGCTATACGGTCGCGTACAAGATCCTGGACCTCGCCTACCGCGCAACTCCCGCGCAGGACCTCACGCGAGCCGCCGCTTCGCAAATGGAGGCGCTTGCCCTGGCGGTGGAGCAGTCCTGTCATCTGGTGGTTCCAAACGGTGGAACCGGGCTCGTGGTGGCGCGGCAGGAGAACCCGATCGTTCGTGGATTCGCGCTCAGGTTGGGCGCTCCGGTCGACCTGATCAGAAGCTGCTCGGGATGCGTGCTCCTTGCGTTCTCACCTCCCGATCGGGTTAAGCGAATACTGGAGCTGGCGCCCACGGGAAGGACCGCGGTCGATACAGTGAAGCTGGAGAAGAGACTGAAGAAGGTCCGCAGGCAGGGCTTCGAGATGATGGCCAGCGCGATCACACGCGGCGTGACCGACATGAGCTATCCGGTGTTCGGATTCCATGGAGATGTGATGGCGGCACTCACGATCCCGTTTCTCGAGCTGATCGATGGCTCGCAGAAAGTCGGAATGGAAGAGGCGCGCCAGCGGCTTCGGGAGAGTGCGCGGCGGATTTCGACCTCGCTCGGCCATCACGCGGCAGGATGAGAGATGCCACTGGACCCTGTCCGCAGCATCGCCATCGTCGGCGGAGGAACTGCCGGATGGATGACCGCCGCGACTCTCTCCCACTACCTGAAGGGCTTGGGCTGCCGCATCCGCCTCGTGGAGTCCGCCGAGATCGGCACGATAGGCGTCGGGGAAGCGACCATTCCCCCGATCATCTCCCACCTGGCATCGCTCGGTATCGATGAGAACGACCTCATCCGCAAGACCCAGGCGACCTTCAAGCTAGGCATCGAATTCAAGGACTGGACGCAGCCCGGGCACTCCTACATCCATCCGTTCGGCCCGACAGGTTTTCAGAGGAATGGGGTCGATTTCACCGCCTACTGGCTCAGGTGCCGCGAGGCGGGTGTGGCTCCGCCGCTCGAAGCGCATTCGATAACGGCGGTCGCCGCACGGCAGATCAGGTTCATGCGCCCCGTGGACCTCGCCAATTCTCCTCTGCACCACATTACATACGCTTTGCACTTGGACGCCAGCCTGCTTGCGGCGTATCTGCGCACGTATGCGGAGGCATACGGCGTGATGCGCACGGAAGGCAAAGTTCGCAATGTGGCTCTACGTCCCAACGATGGCTTCATCGAATCCATCACGCTCGAGAGCGGCGAACGGATCGAAGCCGACCTCTACATCGACTGCACCGGCTTTCGCGGCCTCCTGATCGAAGGGGCACTGAAAGCGGGGTATGAGGACTGGAGCCGTTGGCTGCCGTGCGACCGGGCGATGGCCGTCGCATGCGAACGGACCGGACCTCTCTCCTCGCATACGCTGGCCACGGGGCGGGAGGTCGGCTGGCAGTGGCGTATTCCCCTGCAGCACCGGGTGGGCAATGGGTACGTCTACAGCAGCCATTTCGTGCAGGATGAGGCGGCCCGGGACGTTCTCCTCGGCAGCCTCGAAGGCCGGGCTCTGCGCGAGCCCTTGGCGCTCAGGTTCACTACCGGGCGGCGGCGCCTCTCCTGGAGCAAGAACTGTGTTGCGATCGGCCTGTCGGCCGGGTTCCTGGAGCCGCTCGAATCCACCGGCATACACATGATCCAGCGCGGCGCCCTGGTGCTGCTTCAGTTCTTTCCGGATCGCCGCTTCCGGCAGGCGGAAATCGACGGCTACAACAAGCGGATGGCATTCGAGTACGAGCGCATCCGCGACTTCCTCGTGGCTCACTACAGCCAGACCCGACGCGAGGGGGAGTTCTGGCGCTACTGCCGCGAGATGGAGCTCCCCGACAGCCTGCAAGAGCGTCTCGAGCTGTTCCGCGGCTGCGGGCGCATCATCCGCACGGATGCCGAGCTCTTCACCGAGCGGAGCTGGTTCTTCATCCTCCTCGGCCAGAACGTCCTACCCGAAAGCCACGACCCGCTCACCGAGGATGTGCCGGCGGCAGACATGCAGCAGCTCCTCGAGCGCATCACCGAGGTTGTCGCCCGCTGCGCGGCCACCATGCCGCCGCACCAGGATTTCATCGCGCAACACTGTGCGGCGCCCGCCCCGTAGGAACCGATTATCCCGTCTTCCCGGCCGGCGATCGCGAGGAGGGTTGAGGGGGAGACCTGAGCCCGCCACATGGATCGCCGGCCGGAAATTGCATTTGCCTGCCCGGGCACCACGCGGCCCAGACAGGTTGCATTCACTACATCTTCGCGCGCACTCCCAGAGTGAGCGTTTGTCCGTACTCGACCACGTCCAGCATCTGGTTGTCAAAGCGTCCGTGGGTACTGAAGAGGGAGTTGGTGAGATTCAGTGCCTCGAAGAAGACGCTGACGTGACTGGTGATGTCGTAGCTGCTGCTGAAATCGACCTCGGTCGTGGGGTTGAGGAACGTCGGCTCCGTACCGAAGGTGCCCCCCGCGTTGTCCTGCCCGAAGAACAGCAGCTCCCTGCCCGTCCAATTGACAGCCACCCGCGCCTGGAACCCGTTGCGCTGGTAGAACCCGATGAAGTTGGCCTCGTTGGATATTCCCGGCAGCGCGAACTGCTGGGTGAGAGCATAAGGGTTGTAGGGCGAATTCGTGGCAATGATGGTCCCATTGAGCTGGAAGCCGAAGCCCCACTTCAGCATCTGCTGCCAGCCGAGCTCGGCACCACGGACATCGGCCGTCGGCCCGTTGAGATAGGTCGTAAGCGCCCATTGGGCGAGCTTCCCCGTCGTCGGGTCGATCACACCGTTGATCCCCGTCTCAATCGTCTCACTGACCGGAAACTGCGAGACATGCTTGAAGAAGGCATCGATGGACAGATAGTCGTTGCTGGCGTAATACCACTCCGCTCCCAGATCTACGTTGTCCGACAGGTACGGCAACAGCCTTGGGTTGTTGCCGCTCGCCGAGAGCGCGCCCACCCGCAATCCGGAGAGCGTCTGGGTCGGGTAGATCAGGTTCAGCGGCGGCTTCGTCTCCGTGCGGGAAAGATCCAGCCTCACTTTCAGATCCGGCCGCACCATCAGATTGAGGTCGAGGCCAGGCAGCAGGTAGTGATAGGAATTTGAGTTGTTTGTGAATTCCGCGGGAGTATGTGTGTAAATGAACGCCGTATGGTCGGACGCTTCCACCGTCAGCGAAGTCGGCTGCACCAGGACTCCACCGGCCGTGACGTCCGTCCGGTCGTAGCGCAACCCCGCGTTCGTCGTGAGCGTCATACCACCGAGATCGAAGTCATGCTGGCCAGTCACGAACGGCGCGTAGCTCGTTTCCTGAATCCGTATGGGCGAAGCCGGGTCGAACCCAGGCGTCACCGTACCGTCATAGGTATAGCCATTTGTCGGGCCATAGTTTGGATTGGCCGCTCCGACACCCAGGCTCTCCTCATATGCGGTCACCGGATAGGGACTGTACCAAGGGATGCTTGACGGCAAATTGGCGTTGCCGCCATACCCTGGAATGAAATTCGCCGTGCTGAAAGCGCCGTTGAACAACGACGCGGGCAACGCGACGCCGCCCGAGTTGTGTGAAGCGGGGCCGTAACCGGCAAAGAGCTCCCACTGGTTATTGCCGTTGATGAAGGTAGTCCATGACTCCGAAGTGCGGGTGTCCCCGACGAACTGCACGCCAAAGTTCAGCTTGGTGCTGTCGTGACGCCAGGTCGCATCGAGCTTCCCCTGGTTCACCGTATCTTTGGCCTCGTTGATCGCGATGACATCGACGTGTGAGCCGATGATCGAGGGGTCATCGACGTTGCCGCTGTTGTTCGGCCCGAATGCGCTCGGATACAGCAGATTGCCCGGGCCGTTATTCACGATGCCGCCGGTATAACCGTTGCACTCGTTTATCGGTGCGTTACAAGTGCCATCGTTACCTCCGCCGTTCGAAGGGCCATACCCGACGTCCTGGCCCCAGCTATTGATCTGGCCATTGGGGTTCTGCCAACTGACCGATTGGCTGGCATCCGCCTCCGCCGTCCAGTCGTCGCTCGCGTCCCAGATTGCGTTGAGGCCGTAGGTATTGGTCTTGATGTAGGAGGCATCAATGGAGCCATCGAGGTCGGTAGGCGCCGGTCCCATGGTAAAATCCGTGACGGTTCCGTTGGGGTCCTGCTGCACGTTGCTGAACGCGCCGCCGTTGAACCAGTTGGAAAAGCCGCCACTCTGCGTGATGATGCGGTCGTCAGCATAGTCGTCATTCAACGTGACCATGACGTTATCGACAGGATGCCACTGGATCACCGCGCGGCCGTCCTTGCGGCGCTCGTCCGTACGCTCCTGGAAGATCTGGTATTCCTGCTCGAACCAGCTCGGATACGTATTCGTGGGCGTCGTCAAATTGCCGCTGGAGTCGTACGTACAGGCCGGACCACCCGCCATCTGACAGGAATTGAAGTGGGTGCCCACCCAGCCTGCGACCGATACGTGGTGCGCCGTGACGTTGTGGTCGGTGTAGTCGCCGTCGAGAAGGACGCCTAATGTGCCGCCGGCGAACGTGTCGCTCCACAGGGCGCCGAATGCGGGCCTGACTCCGCCGTCCAGGGGGGAATCGCCTTCCGAAGCGAATCCACTGGCGTGCATGCCCGGGTGATCGAAAGGCTTCGGGAACTTGATGTTGATCGTCGAGCCGATATCGCCGGTCGAGAGGCTGAAATCCGGCGTCTTATCCACGTCGATCTCGCCGACGAAGTTCGCACCGATCGAGCTGAAATCGATCGAGCGGCCGCCCTCGCCTTCGCCGGTGGCGTTGCCGGTGCCGCCGCCGGCGATCGGCCGGCCGTCGATCAGGGTCTCGCTGAACTGCGGGCCGAAGCCGCGCACGGTGATTCCGGTCACGTTGCCGATGGTGCTATTGCCTTCCGACATCGAGTTGCCCCGAGACACCGAGACACCGAGGATACGCTCGACCGCCTCGCCGATCGAGCTGTCCGGGAACTGGCCGATGTCCTCGGCGGAGATCGCATCGACCACGCCCACGGACATCTTCTTGATCTGCAGGGCCCTTTCCAACGAGCCGCGGATACCTGTGACCACGATCTCCTGCAGCGTCGCCGCGCCGGTGGTCGACGCAGGCACACTCTGAGCGGCGGCGGCGGCGGCCGCCGCCGCCTGGGCTACCGGTCCCGCTCCGTTGGCCCGTAGAGCGGTGTTTGCCGCCAGGTGCAGGGTCGCGGGATTGCCGAGGCGCTTGCGCGCCTGCGGCTTTGCTTTCGAGCTCGCCTCAGGTGCTTTGGCATTATCAATGCCATTGCTCGAGGCATTCCGCGCATGCAACGTTCCGCTCATCGCGAACGTGAGCGAGCCCAGCGCCAGCCCAGAGAGCGCGATTGTGGCAGGCGCGGAACTCCGCGCTCCAGCGTCGAGGCGCCTCTTGCAGGCGTTTCTCTCGGCATTACGTGAGGTCTTGCGGCTCATCAAAAACCCCCTTGACAGGAAATGCAGCCATTGAAGGCAAACGCATCGTGGTGCACTGCTGCGCGAATGATCGAGGTTCCCCTTACGATTTGATGCTATCCCAACACTCAGACATTTATGGTAGCGCTACCGTTATGACAGAAGTATTGTCTTAGTTATTATGCAATGTCAAGCTGCCGCGGTGTTGACTTACACTTCACCAGTTGGTAATCTGTTAATCAGTGCTGTCGGCGCCTGGCGCTAACAGCTCGGTACTGCACGTGAGCTTGAGCAGCGCCGACTGCTCGCCGTACGCCCGCTCTCGGCATGCATGCCATGCGCCGAGGGGGCTTACCGCGCGTCTCGTCCAACCAGTACTGGCTTCCCTGGCCGCCGCGATGTGCTTCCGGCTCCCGCCGCCGTGGGGCCGTTGACGGGCCCAGCGCCGGCATGTTTGTCGTGCGGGAGCGCAAGCAAGCCTGAAATGAGGGAGATGGTCGATTTTTGATAGCCTAAAACGATGAAATCACGTGGCAATACCGACCCCTTCCCTTATTCGAGGCGCCGTCCCGGTGCCCAAGGGGAAATATGCGGCGCCGGCCCTCGATAAGGCGTTCGACATCATCGAGCTTCTTGCCTCCAAGCCGGGCGGTGCCCTCATCAGCGAGATGGCCGCCGAGCTCAACCGCTCGATCGGCGAGCTCTTCCGTATCGTCATGGTGATGGAGAAACGCGGCTACCTGCAAAAGTCTTCGGATACCGACCGCTATACGGTCGCGTACAAGATCCTGGACCTCGCCTACCGCGCAACTCCCGCGCAGGACCTCACGCGAGCCGCCGCTTCGCAAATGGAGGCGCTTGCCCTGGCGGTGGAGCAGTCCTGTCATCTGGTGGTTCCAAACGGCGGAACCGGGCTCGTGGTGGCGCGGCAGGAGAACCCGATCGTTCGTGGATTCGCGCTCAGGTTGGGCGCTCCGGTCGACCTGATCAAAAGCTGCTCGGGATGCGTGCTCCTTGCGTTCTCACCTCCCGATCGGGTTGAGCGAATACTGGAGCTGGCGCCCACGGGAAGGGCCGCGGTCGATACAGTGAAGTTGGAGAAGAGACTGGAGAAGGTCCGCAGACAGGGCTTCGAGATGATGGCTAGCGCGATCACACGCGGCGTGACCGACATGAGCTATCCGGTGTTCGGATTCCATGGCGATGTGATGGCGGCACTCACGATCCCGTTTCTCGAGCTGATCGATGGCTCGCAGAAAGTCGGAATGGAAGAGGCGCGCCAGCGGCTTCGGGAGAGTGCGCAGCGAATTTCGACCTCGCTCGGCCATCACGCGGCAGGATGCGAGACGAGACCGTCTCGAGCTCTTCCGCGGCTGCGGCCGCAGCATCGGCGCGGACCGCTCATCGAGGATGTGCCCTGAAGTCACCGCGGCAACATCACTTGACCCTGCACGCGGAACTTGCCGTCGATTCCAGGCGCGCCCGTTCCGGGCTGACCACCCCCGATGAAGATATCGTACGTGCCGCCCGCGACGATGATGTCACCACCGTCGGTCACCATGCTCAGGTCGCGACGCCGCAGATGGAACCGAATGATCCGGCTGGCGCCAGGAGTCAGGTGAACACGCTGGAAGCCGCGTAAGGCCCGCAGAGGCGCGCCAGCAACGGCGGGAAACTGGAGATAGAGCTGCACGACCTCATCGCCAGCCACCTTCCCCGTGTTGGTGACACGCACCGAGGCATCGAGCGGCTCGCCAGCCTGGACGGGTATCTTGGGTAGAACCAGATCACCGTACCCGAAGGTCGTATAGCTCAGGCCGAACCCGAAGGGCCAGAGCGGCTGGCCCGTGAAATAGCGGTAGGTTCGGCCCTTCATCGAGTAGTCCTCGAAGTTGGGCAGCTGATTGACATCCTCGTAGAAAGTGACGGGCAGGCGTCCCGCCGGATCATTCTTGCCGCTCAGGGTAGCGGCGATCGCCGCCCCGCCCTCCTCGCCCGAATACCAGGACTCGAGGATGGCATCGGCGTGCGCCTTCTCCCACTTGACTGCGAGCGCACTGCCGTTCATGAGGACGACGACCAGGGGCTTGCCGGTAGCCGCCACTGCGCGCAGCAGTGCCTCCTCCGGCGCCGGCATCTCGAGGTTGGTGCGGTCGCCGCCGAGGAATCCGGGCTCGTGGACCGGCATCTCCTCGCCTTCGAGTCGGCTCGTGATGCCGACGGCCGCAATGACCACATCGGCATTCCTTGCAGCCGCGACGGCAGCCGGATCCGGCGTATTATCGATGGGCGCCCAGATGAGCTGCGCCGCGGGCTTCTGACCCGACCGGTACCCGCACAAGACGTCGATCTTCACACGGTGCCCCTTCTCGAGGTGTACGCGGCCCATGTTGACGCCGGGACCATAGAGCAGCTCGACCAGCTGATTTCCCAACACGAGGCGGGAGAAACCCCCGGCTTTGACGCCGAGGTAGTAATCCCCGCTCGCCTGGCTGTCGATGAATCCTGTCCAGTGCACCATGAGGGGAGTCTTGGCCTGCACGGCCGCGGGCAGGCTGTCCTGCCGCAGATCCACCGTGGACTCGGCGCGGGAGACGAGCGGCGTTGGTGGCGCATCGAACCCCGTCCCCGGGCCGTACTGGGCCTCGAGACCCGGTTTGCCCGCAGGCGTGGTCAGCACGGCTTCGGGCACCACGCTTCCCCGGTTGGAGAGGAACTCAGTGCCGGGAACGTATGTGATCTTCGCGTCCGGGAACGCAGCCTTCAATCCCTCGAGCAGGGTTACGGTGTGAGTAGGATTACCATTGTAGTTGCCCAGCAGGACCGCGGTCTGGTCGGCCAGCGGCCCGACGACGGCGATGCGCTTGACGGACTTCAGCGGCAGCACGCCGTCGTTTTTCAACAGCACCATCGATTCACGCGCCAGGCGCAGAGCGAGCGCGCGATGCGCCGGACTGTCGAGCTCGCTCTCCTGGATGTGATCGTAGGGCACCATGGACGGCGGATCGAACATGCCGAGCCGTATACGCGCCGTGAAGAGGCGGATGAGCGCGGTATCGATGGCGCTCACCGGCAGATAGCCCTGCTGAACGGCCTCGAGGTAGGGCCGGTAGTCGCTGTCGCCCTTTCCCGGCACGAAGCCGGCACATTCGTTGTCCATCCCCCGCTCGAGCGAGATGGCCGAGGACTGGGACTGCGCCGGGCGGAAGTGGTGCCCGTTGAAAATGTCCTCCACCGCACCGCAGTCGGAAACCACGTAGCCCTGGAATCCCCACGCGCCACGCAGGGTCTGCTGCAGCAGGAAGGGACTGGCACACGCCGGCCGGCCGTTGATGGCGTTGTAAGCGCACATCACCGAGCCGGCGTGCCCGTCCACGACGGCCGCGCGGAACGCCGGCAGGTATGTGTCCTCGAGATCGTGCGTGCTGACGTCCACGTCTGCGAAATGCCGCGTCGGCTCGGGTCCGCTGTGCACGGCGAAGTGCTTAGGTGTCGCGATCACCCGGTAGTAACGGGAATCCGAACCCTGCATGCCCGTGACAAACGCCACTGCCATCCGTCCGGTGAGGAACGGATCCTCGCCGTAGGTCTCCTGTCCTCGCCCCCAGCGCGGATCGCGAAAGATGTTGACGTTCGGAGCCCAGAAATCGAGTCCGTGAAAAATGCTCGAGCCCCCTCCCCGCACCGCCTGAGCATGCACGACGCGGCCCTCGACCCCGATGTCGGTCGCCATCTGGTGAATCCCGGCTGCATCGAAGGTCGCGCCGAGACCGATCGGCTCGGGGAACTCCGTGGTGCCGTCTACGGCGACGCCGTGCAGCGCTTCGCTCCACCAGTTGTAGGCCGGCACTCCCAGCCGCGGAATCGCCCGGGCTGAGTTGACGAGCTGGGAAGCCTTTTCCTCGAGTGTCATCCGGTGCACGAGGTCGGCCGCGCGCTCCTGCGGCGGCAGGGCCGGATTCAGATAGGGCGCCTTGGCCGCATCCTGCGCACCGGCGCCGCTCGCCATGAAGGCGATGAAGAATAGAAGAGCGCCGTGCAGGCACGTGCCGCAATCTCTCATGACTTCACTCCAAGCGGATTGGTTCAGTGGGCGGCGATGCGCAGCGCACGTCCTTCAAATAAAGCCTCGCCGTCACTGATTGCCGCGGGGTCCTCACCGACACCGTGAGCCTCGCTCACGACGACCAGGCGAATTCGAATGCGGCCCGGCATTCCGGGGTAGCCTCCCTGCGCGTCGCCGAGCACGAGAGTCCGTGTGGCATCCTCCCAGCGCAGAGACACGATCCTGTGCAGTCCCTTCTCATAGTCATAGGTGTCGCCGGCGTCGCAATACCATTCGAACTCACCGTCGGCACCGGGATAGACGCGCACTTCCAGGAAGTCCAATGAGTCATCCGCATTCTGCACTCTGGGCCCCAGGGGGACGATCGACCCTGCCCGCACGAAGAGGGGGATCCGCTCCAGCGGCGCGGCCGCCTGGACGGTCTGGGTTCCCGACAAGCGCTTGCCCGTCCAGAACTCGTACCACGCCGCGGCCTGCGGCAGGTACACCGAGCGATCGTCGGCGCCCGGTTCGGTGACGGGAGCCACCAGGAACGCCGGGCCGAACATGAACTGATCGCCGATGTCACGCACCCGGCGATCCTCCGGCCAGTCCATGGGCAAACCGCGCTGCATCGTGTAATCGTCGCGAGTCACCCGCCAGGCCAGCGAATACACGTAGGGCAGAAGGCTATAGCGCAGCTTGTCGTAGCGGATGAGGATCGGGGTCCTTGCGCCATAGCTGAACAGCTCGTTGGTGTCGTTCACTCGGTGTCCGTGCGTGCGAAGGATGGGGCAGAACACCCCGTACTGAAACCAGCGTACGTAGAGCTCCTGATAAGTGGGATCGCGCGTGTCGCGCTCATAGGGCCAGCCGTACCCGGCGATGTCCGTGGTCCAGTAAGGAAGGCCGGACATCTGGAAGTTGAGTCCCGCCGCGATCTGGCGGCGGAACGTCATCCAGGTGCCGATCACATCGCCGGACCACACGGTAGTGCCATAGCGCTGTTGGCCGAGGAAGGCCGAGCGCGTGAGGATGAACACCCGCTTGCGATCGGTCTCCTTGCGCCAATGGTCGTGTACGCCGCCACAGTGCATCAGCGGAAAGAGGTTGGTGTACCGCGCTCCGTTACCTATCGATAACGTCAGCCGATCGAGGACAGCATCGCTCTGCCCGTTCCAGATCTCAGGCTCGCTGCTGTCGAGCCAGAAAGCATCCCAGCCCTCGCGGAATTTCACACCGACCAGATGATCCCAGTAGTAGTCGCGGGCCGCGGGACTGGTAGCGTCGTACACATCGGCGCCGGGAATGATCAACCCGCGCCGCTTCATCTCCTGATAATTGCGCGAGGCCGGGTCGAACTTGGCCCACACCGAGATCATGGCGTGCACCTGCTCGGCATGCAGCTTACGAAGCGCCGCGGGCACGTCCGGCCAGGATTTGAGATAGGCGTCGGCGTACTCCGGATCACCCTGGCGCCGCCACCAGAACCAGTCCTGAACGATCAGATCGAGCGGTACGCGCTGCTGCCGATACTCGGCGGCCACATCCAGCAGCTGCTTCGCCGAGCGGTACCGGTCCTTCGACTGGACGAAACCGTACGCCCAGCGCCCAAAGAGCGGCGCTCGGCCGGTCATGCCCCGATAGATGTGGATGAGCCGGTCCATCGATGGCCCGTAGAAGACGTAGTAGTCGATGGCGTCCGCCGCTTCGGTGGTGAGCTTGAGCTCCGTCGGAAAGCGGTTGTCGAACCATGACTTCGAGGCGGTGTTCCACAGCAGGCCGTAACCCAGCGTGGAGACGAAAAAGGGGATCGCCACGTTGGTGTTCGCCTGCGCCAGCTCCACCACCGTGCCCCGCTGATCGAACACGCCGCTTTGATGCTGGCCGAGACCGTAGATCCCCTCCAGAGCATCCGGATAGAAGCGCTGCTCCACGCGGTGGAGCCACTCTCCGTTCACCTCCTGCTGCAGATAGCGCCGTGGAACGCGGGGCGACTCTTGCAACAGCACCCTACCGTCAGGTCCCAGGAAGCGAAGCAAGCCTTCCGCCAGGCCGACCTCGACCGATATTCCCGGCGTCCGAATGGCAGCCATGGTCGCCGTGCGCACGATCTTCGGCCGCTCTCCCGCTGGTTGCGCTTTCTGCGCGACCATCCAGGGCGTCTGCGGGGATGCCGCCGCCGCCTCTCCCGGCCCCGCCACCACGTGAACGACATCAGGCGCGCAGACCGTGATCCGCACCGATTCCGAGCCGTTGCGAATCACCAGGCCCGAAGGTATCTCTTCGATACGGTCGAATGGTGCGGTAGCGGAAGTAGCCGGCTGGGCTTCAGGCTCGCTGCGCGGCAGCAGCGCGCAGGCGGCGGCAATGGCCGACGTGGTCAGAAAACGACGGCGATCAAAGGGCTCAGTCACCTCACCTCCGGTGGCCCCGCGAGGGGCGCCGCTGCCGCATTCCGTGCGATTATCCCGTCTTCCCGGCCGGCGATCGCGAGGAGGGTTGAGGGGGAGACCTGAGCCCGCCACATGGATCGCCGGCCGGAAATTGCATTTGCCTGTCCGGGCACCACGTGGCCCGAACAGGTTGCATTCACTACATCTTCGCGCGCACTCCGACAGTGAGCGTTTGTCCGTACTCGACAACGTCCAGCATCTGGTTGTCGAAGCGCCCGTGGGTACTGTAGAGGGAGTTGGTGAGATTCAGGGCCTCGAAGAAGACGCTGACGTGACTGTTGATGTCATAACTGCTGCTGAAATCCACCTCCGTCGTCGGGTTGAGGAACGTCGGCTCCGTGCCGAAGGTACCGCCCGCGTTGTCCTGCCCGAAGAACAGCAGCTCCTTGCCCGTCCAGTTGACAGCTAGCCGCGCCTGGAATCCGTTGCGTTGGTAGAACCCGATGAAGTTGGCCTCATTGGATATTCCCGGCAGCGCGAACTGCTGCGTGAGCGCATAAGGGTTATACGGCGAGTTTGTGGCGACGTACGTTCCATTGATCTGGAAGCCGAAGCCCCACTTCAGCATCTGCTGCCAGCCGATTTCGATGCCACGGACGCCGGCCGTCGGCCCGTTGACGTAGGTCGTGTCCGCCCACTGGGCGAGCTTCCCCGTCGTCGGGTCGATCACACCGTTGATCGACTGCTCGACCGTCTCACTGACCGGGAACTGCGAGACGTGCTTGAAGAACGCATCGATGGACAGATAGTCGTTGCTGGCGTAATACCACTCCGCTCCCAGGTCGAAATTGTCCGACAGGTAGGGCAGCAGACCAGGGTTGTTACCGGCCGCCGCGAGCGCACCAACCCGCAATCCAGTGAGACTCAATGTCGGGGTGATCAGGTTCAGCGGCGGCTTGGTCTCCGTCCGTGAGGCGTCGAATCTCACCTTCAGGTCCGGCAGCACCATGAGATTGAGATCGAGGCTCGGCAACAAGTACTTGTACGAATTCGAGTTCTGGACGAATTCCGCGGGAGTCAGCGTGTCGATGAACGCGGTGTGGTCGGACGGTTCCACGGTCAGCGCAGTTGGCAGCTGCGCGATTCCTCCGGTCGTGACGTCCGTCCTGTCATACCGCAATCCCACATTCGCCGTGAGCGTCATCCCGCCAACATCGAAGTTCTGCTCCGCAGTCACGAACGGGGCGTAGCTCTTCTCCTCGATTGCGGTGGGCGAGCCTGGGGCGAACGCCGGCGTCACCGTACCGTCATACGTGTAGCCGTTTGTCGGGCCATAGTTTGGATTGGCCGCTCCGACACCCAGGCTCTCCTCATATGCGGTCACCGGATAGGGACTGTACCAAGGGATGTTTGACGGCAAATTGGCGTTGCCGCCATACCCTGGAATGAAATTCGCCGTGCTGAAACTACCGCTGAACAACGACGCGGGCAACGCCACTCCGCCCGAGTTGTGTGAAGCAGGGCCGTAACCGGCAAAGAGCTCCCACTGGTTATTGCCGTTGATGAAGGTGGTCCATGACTCCGAAGTGCGGGTGTCCCCGACGAACTGCGCGCCAAAGTTCAGCTTGGTGCTGTCGTGGCGCCACGTCGCATCGAGCTTCGCTTGATTCACCGTATCTTCGGCCTCGTTGATCGCGATGATATCGACGTGCGAGCCGATGATCCCGGGATCATCGACATTCCCGCTGTTATTCGGCCCGAACCCGCTCGGATACAGCAGATTGCCCGGGCCGTTATTCACGATGCCACCGGTATAACCGTTGCACTCGTTTATCGGTGCGTTGCAGGTGCCATCGTTACCCCCGCCGTTCGAAGGACCGTAGCCGACGTCCTGACCCTCGCCACTCAACTGGCCGCCGGGATTCTGCCGATTGACCGACTGGCTGGCATCCGCCTCCGCAGACCAGTCGTCGCTCATGTCCCAGACGACGTTGAGGCCATACGTATTCGTCTTGATATAGGAGGCGTCAATCGCACCATCGAGATCGGTCGGCGCCGGCCCTATGGTAAAGTCCGTGACGGTTCCGTTGGCGGCCTGCGTGATATTGCTGAACGCGCCGCCGTTGAACCAATTGGAGAAGCCGCCACTTTGCGTAATGATGCGGTCGTCGGCATAGTTGTCGTCCAACGTTACCATGACGCTGTCGACAGGGTGCCACTGCAGCACTGCCCGGCCGTCTTTGCGGCGCTCGTCCGTACGCTCCTGGAAGATCTGGTATTCCTGCTCGAACCAGCTCGGATACGTATTCGTGGGCGTCGTCAAATTGCCGCTGGAGTCGTACGTGCAGGCCGGACCGCCGGCCATCTGGCATGAATTGAAGTGGGTGCCGACCCAGCCTGCGACCGATACGTGATGCGCCGTGACGTTGTGGTCGGTGTAGTCGCCGTCGAGAAGCACGCCTAATGTGCCGCCGGCGAACGTGTCGCTCCACAGGGCGCCGAACGCGGGCCTGGCTCCGCCGTCCAGGGGAGAATCGCTCTCCGAGGCGAATCCGCTGGCCTGCATGCCCGGATGATCGAAAGGCTTCGGGTACTTGATGTTGACCGTCGAGCCGATGTCTCCGGAAGAGAGGCTGAAATCCGGCGTCTTGTCGACGTCGATCTCGCCGACGAAGTTCGCACCGATCGAGCTGAAGTCGATATTGCGGCTGCCGCCGGCCTGGCCGCTACCGCCGCCGGTGCCGCCGCCGGCGATCGGCCGGCCGTCGATCAGGGTCTCGCTGAACTGCGGCCCGAAGCCGCGCACGGTGATACCTGTCACGTTGCCGATGGTGCTATTGCCCTCCGACATCGAGTTGCCCCGAGACACCGAGACACCGGGGATACGCTCGACCGCCTCGCCGATCGAGCTGTCCGGGAACTGGCCGATGTCCTCGGCGGAGATCGCATCGACCACACCCACGGACATCTTCTTGATCTGCAGGGCCCTCTCCAACGAGCCGCGGATACCTGTGACCACGATTTCCTGCAGGGTCGCGGCGCCGGTGGTCGGCGCCGGCACACTCTGAGCGGCGGGCCGGCGCCGCCGCCTGGGCTACCAGTCCCGCTCCGTTGGCCGCCAGTCGCGGCGCTCGCCGCCAGGTGCAGGGTGGCGGGGTTGCCGAGGCGCCTGCGCGCCTGCGGCTTTGCTTTCGAGCTCGCCTCGAGGTGCTTTGGCATCATCCTTGCCATTGCTCGACGCATTCTGCGCATGCAGCACTCCGCTCACGGTCAAGGCGAAGGAGCCGAACGCCAGCCCAGAGAGCGCGATTGTGGACAGGCGCGGAACTCCGCGCTTCGGCGTCGACGCGCCTCTTGCAGACGTTTCTCTCGGCATTACGTGAGGTCTTACGGCTCATCTGATATCCCCCTTCGGACACGAAATTCGGGTTGTTGAAGGCACGCACGGACGCCCGCCGCGATGCGGCGCTGCTCGACTGGCCAAGGTCCCCCTTACGATTTGACGCTCTCCCAATACTTAGACAAGTTCTGGTAGCGCTACCGTGATGGTTTCTAGTATTGTCTTAGTTTATCCGATCATGTCAAGCAGGTGAAAGTCATGTTGCGCATATGAAATTGTTGGCGAGGACAACAATCGGCCGGTACCGGCGGCTGGCGGCGAGGCTTGGCCGCAGACGTCCGCCGCGGCTTAACTCAGCGAAAGGCCTGCAAACATGAGCGAGCAAACCTTCACCCGAGCCTTTCTGCTCGCGATGCAGGCGACAGCGCTGGCAACGCTTGCGGCGATCACCGTCGTTCCGGCGGCATACGCGCAGATGAAGACCGAATCACCTCCGCCCGTACCGGGCGCGAAGCCGGTCACCGTCGAGCACATCAAGGTCCACAGCGCCGCCATCGCTGGAAATCTGGAGGGCGAGTCTGCCGACCGCGATGTGATCGTTTTCCTGCCTCCCGGCTACGATCGGGACAAGAGCCGGCGCTATCCGGTCGTGTATGCGCTCCACGGCTTCTTCATCGGCGCCGAGCAGTGGACTCAGGAGATCCATGTGCCGCAGACAATCGAAGACGCCTTCGCCAAGGGCAGCCGCCCGATGATCGTCGTACTGCCCGACTCGAAGACGGTCTACGGCGGCTCGATGTATTCCAGCTCCGCAACGACGGGCGATTTCGAGCGTTTCATCGCGCACGATCTGGTCGCCTACATCGATGCGCACTACCGGACCATTCCCGATCGGCTGAGCCGGGGCCTGGTGGGCCATTCCATGGGAGGGTATGGCGCCACGCGTATCGGGATGAAGCACCCCGACGTTTTCGGGAGCCTCTACATCATGAGCCCCTGCTGCCTCTCGTTCAGCAAGATGAAGCCGATGGATGCCGCGACTGAAAAGGCCGTGCGCGCCCTGAAGTCACCTGCCGATTCGGCCTCCCTGCCCTGGTACGTGCACCCGCAGCTCGCGCTGGCCGCCGCGTGGTCGCCCGACCCGAAAAAGCCGCCCCTGTACCTGGACCTGCCTTATGAGAACGGCGCGGCCCAGGCCGACGTGCTTGCAAAATGGTCGGCGAACGAGCCGTTGGTGTTCATCGATCAGTACGTTGATAACCTGCGCGAGTATCGCGCGATTGCTATCGACGTGGGGGATCAGGACCCCCTGCGATTCGACGCGGCCAAGCTGCATGGAATCCTCGACCGCTACGGCATCACCAACAGCTTCACGATCTATCACGGCACCCACACCAGCGCTGTGGCGTATCGCGTCCAAAACCACGTGTTGCCGTTCTTCAGTCGCACGTTGTGCTTCGAGAGGTGCAACTAGGGCCTGTTGGCACCATTTGATATGCTGGTCAGCATGCCGTCCACGAGCCCCGCACGCGATCTCAATCGTTTCATTGCCCGATACACGCCCGATATTGCGAGGCTCGCGCGCGGGGCGCTCGCACGCATGCGTAAGCGGCTCCCCACCGCGCACCAGCTCGTCTACGACAACTACAACGCCTGCGCCATTGGCTTTAGTCCCACCGAGCGCGCGTCCGACGTCGTCTTCTCCATAGCGCTGTACCCGCGGCGAGTGAGCCTGTTCTTCCTGCAGGCAATAAAGTCCCGCCTTCACGATCCCCAAAAACTCCTGCAGGGCAGCGGCAGTCTCGTTCGTTTCATTCCGCTCGATTCGCCGGCACAGATCGACAGCGCAGCCGTGCAACGCCTGATGAAGCAGGCGCTGGTTGCGGCCAAGGTGCCTCTGAGCCGCACTGGCAAGGGCAAGCTGATCATCAAGTCGATTTCAGCCACACAACGCCCACGTCGTCCGACGCCCGTGAAACCCGCGGGCAACTAGGGCCTGTTTCACGACCTGAGCGCCGAACTCCCCGTCCGCCGGAACTTATCATCGTTTGTTCACCAAAGGCTTGGAATTCCGATGTCATCACGTCTTCTGCCCCTACCGGGGAATCGGTTATACCTGCAGCGCGCCACCGCAGCGCTCGCCGCCGTGCTTGCATGCTCCGCCGTCGCGGCACACTCACCCGCCGCAACCACCCAGATCGCCGCGCATCCGCCGATGGGCTGGAACAGTTACGACGCTTACGGAACAACCATCACGGAGGCGCAGTTTCGCGCCAACGCACGCTGGCTGAGCCAGCATCTCGCGCATTATGGCTGGCGTTACGCGGTAATCGACGCGGAGTGGTTCGTTCGCAATCCGACACCGAATGGCAACTCCCCTGCCTCGGCGCTGGTGCTTGATTCCTACGGCCGCTACGTCCCCGCGACGAACCGATTCCCATCCGCAGCCGGGGGCGCGGGGTTCAAGCCCCTGGCCGACTACGTGCACTCGCTCGGTCTGAAATTCGGAATTCACATCCTGCGCGGCATCCCGCGGGAAGCGGTGACCCGTAACCTGCCGATCGAGGCCTCGCGCTATACTGCCGCAGAGGCAGTCGACATTCATTCCTCTTGTCCGTGGAACGCCGACAACTACGGCGTAGACCCCCGTCGACCGGCTGGCCAGGCATACTACGACTCCATCGCCCGCCTCTACGCCTCCTGGGGTGTCGACTTCATAAAGGCCGACTGCATAGCGAACCATCCCTATGCAGCCGCGGAGATCCGCATGCTCTCCACCTCCCTGCGAGGCAGCGGCCGGGACATGATCCTCAGCCTCTCACCGGGTCCGGCGCCAATCGAGAAACTCCCGCAGCTGCGCCGCTATGCCAACATGTGGCGCATCTCCAATGATGTCTGGGATCTGTGGCACAGCCCAAACCCCTATCCTCAGGGTGTCGGCGACCAATTTCCGCGCGCTGCGCGCTGGGCGCCGCTCGCCGAACCCGGGGGCTGGCCCGATGACGACATGCTCGCCCTTGGTGCCCTGCGCCCAGCCCCAGGCTGGGGTAAACCGCGGCGCTCGCAGCTGACGCATGCGGAGCAGCGCACCTACATGACGCTCTGGTGCATCGTACGTTCACCACTTTTCCTCGGCGCCAATCTCACGGCTATCGATCCCTGGACGATGTCGCTCCTCGACAACCCGGAGGTCATCTCAGTCGATCAGCGGTCGGCCGGCGCTCACCAGGCTCTATCGGCCGGCGGCACGGTCGTTTGGGTCTCGCGGCCTCAGGGCGAAAGGGCTGACATAGACTGGTATGTCGCAGTCTTCAACGTGCGCGCCCGAGAACGGACCGTATCCCTCCCCTGGAAATCACTGTCGTTCACAGGTCGACGATACGCAATCCGGGACCTCTGGAACCGCCGCGATCTCGGTGCGGCCGGAATGCTTCGCGTACAGCTCCCTGCCCACGGCGCGGCGCTCTACCTCATCTCGCCCCGCGGTGCCGCCGGCTTATGCTGCGCCCGAAAATCGGCCGCTCGCGCCCGACCACATCGGGCGACAGCGCCACCGACGTTTCGCCCGGTCAACCTTCAGGTTGTCGGGCGTGAGCAAAGGGCCATTGCCGCGGATATCGGACCTTCTGCGGCTGGAGAAGGCTACCTCAGCGTTTCGGTGAGTAGAGTGTTCAGCTCTGTCGTCCGAGCCGAAGCTGCATGACATTCTTTGATGAGCGCGTTCCAATCGTCGGGAGGCTGTCCAGCGGCGAGCATCTTGGAGAAGACTCGATACGCGTCGTCCTTTGTGCCGTAGGCACGCTTGGTGTCTTCATCGTTCACCCACCCCAGCGCGATGACCTTGCTTTCAACATGGAACCTGAAGAACAAGCGATATTGCATGAAGAACTTCGCCCGAAACCAGTGTTTGTATTTCGGACCAAGGGTGTCGCCCTGGCGGAATTCGGCAGCAGTGGGATCGCGAGGGATGTTTTCGAATACGAGTTTGGCGATCGCCGCAAGTCGTTTCGTGGCATTTTTCTGAACGAAGCTGTGCAGATCCTTCTGCTTCAGGGCCTCTACCTGGCGGATCAATGCCTCGAGCTGCTCAAGAAACAGCGGATGCGCGAAGATCGACCAGCCGTTGATGACGGCCGGCGCCGCAGGAATCTGCGGCGTCATTCATCGTCCGGCGATAACGGCTTGTCGAGATCGACGTCGACGTGCCCCACGAGTGCCTGGATACGTTCGCGCAGGCTCCCGTCGAAGGCCTTCAGCCGATCGGGATGTGCTTCAATGTCCCGGGACAGAAAGGCCAGAAATTCCCCGAGGACAGGGTCATCCACGTTCCCCGCCGATATTCTCTCGAGAATCACCGCACCATCCGACTGCACGGAGTAACGCAGTCTGTCCCGCTTACCGAGCTTCAGCACACGCCGTATCGAGTCGGGCACCGTCGTCTGGTAACGATCGGTGAGCGTGGATTCAGCGACAAGAGTCGCCCCTACGGTGGTCACGGTAATTTTCCCATTGAGACAGAGGCGCATGGTAATGCAATTGCATTACCAGGTCAATGTCTTTTATCTTCAATGAGTTGTAGTGCAGTCCGATTGTCCACGCTGGCTATGCGCTATCTTCCATAGCGAACCACGAGCACCGCCTCCGCAATGACTTGGTGCCGGACTTGACGGTTGCTCTAGTCGTCACTTCACCGACCTCTTTTGCTCGCGATAGGCTTGCCACGCCTGGTCGATGAGGTAGGCGCGAATCGCCTGGACGTCCGCCTCGCTCAGCACATCATCAAATCTCTCCATTCCGCCCTGCGCGAGGGCGCCCTTGAGCACGACCTGCTCGAGAAAGCCATTCTGACCCAGAGGAATGGTCCTGAGATCCGGGGTCACGCTGACACCTAACACGTGACATCGGGAGCACTCCTGAACGAAGAGTACTTCGCCCCGATTGATCGCAGTTTTGGAAGCGGCCTGGATAGGCGGCTTCGCAAATATGGTGGGCTCGAGTTTGGGCGGCTTCGGAACCAAGCCGCCATCAAGCTTGAACGCGATGATGCGGTTTACGTTCTGATATGTCGCCGCCGCGCTGCTTGGCGGCGCTGGACCTACCGTTATGGCAGCCCCTCCATATCCCGCCTGGACCGCCACAAATTGGACGCCATCGACCGTGTAAGTCATTGGGGCAGCCATGATGTGCGTGCCCGTAGGGATGACTTTTAGCACCTTGCCGCTGTCGGCCGCGTACACCCACAGCTCTCCGGACCCTCTACCCTGGATCACCAGATTGCCGGCGGTGGAGAGAACTCCACCATCGTATCCACGGACACCGGATGAGGTAGTGTGTTGCCATACGACACGGCCCACGACCGGATCCCAGGCTCGAAGGATTTCCCGCACTGGCGGACCCTGCAAGGATTTCTTTGCCGGCAAGCGTCCGAACAGCGGCGCCAGACTCTTCGGGTCATAGGTCTCGTCCGGCATGATTCCGTTGACCGTGAAGAATCCGTCGACATACCTGACGCGCCCGCCATTGCTCGCCAGGTCCACCCAGACGTTCGGGACATCGAGCGCCGGGATGTACACGTAGTGCGTACTGGGGCTGTAGGACATCGGGTTCCAAGTGTGACCTCCGCCCCAGGACGGATAGACATTCTTGGGTCCCTTCCACCAGTCGCCCTGCCCTGTCAGAACCGGCCGCCCGGTCTTCATATCGATACGGGAAGCCCAGTTCGTGTAAACGTACGCCTTGGCCGACAGCAGTTTTCCGGTTCTGCGGTCAAGGATGTAGAAAAACCCGTTCTTCGAGGCCTGCATCAGGACGGGCCGGGGCTTGCCATTGATCGGCAAGTCCGTAAGGATCATCTTCTGCGTCGCATCAAAGTCCCAGCTATCGTGCGGCGTTTCCTGGTAGTACCAGGCGAGCCGACCGGTTGTGGGATTGACTGCGATGATGCTTGCGGCAAAGAGGCAATCACCCACCGAGGGGCCGAGCTCCCGCAAATCGTAAGGCGCAGCGTTCGCGGTGCCGAAATACACCAGGTTCAGCTTTGGGTCGTAGGCAAAACCATCCCAAACGGTTGCACCGCCCTCGTACGGAGCACCGGGCTCCAGATTCCAAGTCTTTGCCGCCATTTTTTGGGCCGCATCCTCCAGAGGCTGGCCCGCGGGCGGCGGGACGGTAAAAAATCGCCATCGCAGTGCACCGGTCTTCAGGTCATATGCGGCAACGTAGCCGCGCACGCCCCGCTTGCTCATATCCGCGCCGCTGTTTCCGATGACCACGACGTTGCCAGCGACAAGCGGTACTCCGGTGCTCGAGTAGGGCAAAGCATGATCGACGATCGTATCGGCACTCCAGCGCTCTTTGCCGGTCGCGGCATCGAGTGCGTGCAATCTGCCGTCAACGGACGCCGCGTAGACCATCCCTTTCCAGACCGCAACCCCGCGGTTTACGAGATCGCAACACGGATTTCGCATCGCTTGTGGATCTACGCTGGGATCAAATCGCCAGATCTCGTTGCCGGTCATGGCGTTCAGGGCGTAGACGTACCCGCGCTCACCCGCGGTGTACATTACCCCGTCGACCACAATTGGCGTCGCCTCCTGGCCCCGGTTTGTACCGAGGTCGTATTGCCACGCAAAGCCGAGCCTTCTCACGTTGCTCGAGTTGATTGACCTCAACGGAGAAAAAAACGTACCTCCCTGGTCACGGCCATCAGTGAGCCAGTTCCGGGGCTCCCGGTCTGCATGGGCGAGCCGCGGCCCATCGACCCACCCTACACTCACGCCAGCGCCGGCTGCCTCTGCCCAATGCTGAACGAGGCCGGCCCCGAGCATCAACGCGCCGAGGGCCGTGATCCCAAAGACTCGGGCGAACCCAGGCCGGGTTGTGTAGCTCAATTGCCGCCTCCCGCCAAACACTGTATTCGTGGACGACGCCCCGGCGTCAGGACTCGGTTTCGTTCGCAGCTGGCACGATCATTCGCTGCATCACTACGAACCGATAGGGGGTGTCTGGCACTGAGTATTCAAACGACGGAGTCTTAGATAAATACGCCTCCATCGTCATCTCCTTGATCTGCTGCCAGGCGCTATCCTTGAAAAGAAACATCTTGGCAGACGTAAAGGATCGCCCTTCTTGGTTGGGTGCCATGGCCAAAGCCAAAACCCGCATTTCATTGGGGACCTCGACGCGAACCTCGCGCCCAAACTCGCTAAGGACAGTTGGGCTTGCCAGGTACTTCTTGTCCTTCATGAAGATGATCGTGTACACGACGTCCGGCTTCATGATCCGAATGCCCTCTAGAACGGTTCGCCAAAACCCTTATAGTGCAAATCCACGGCGGTTGCCAATCTATCAGTTTCAACACAAGATTAAGCCCGGGACCTACCACGAGGAGCGCGCCGTGATAACCGGCGGGAGTGCCTGCGCTTCGGAGTTTGCGACGCGACCGGCTGAGCCGATGCTCTGACGAAATCGATGAATGCTCGCAGCGGGGCAGGCACGAGGCGCCGTCCGGAGTAGTAGAGAAACGGCCCTGAGAATCGCTGCCACCACGGTTCGAGGACAGGCTCGAGCGCGCCGCTGTCAAAATGCCGGGCGGAGCCAGTCGTCGAAGAGGCAGATGATGCCGACGCCAGCAATCGCGGCATCGACGGCGAGATCGGTCGCGGCGCCGACACTCACAGCAGTGGCCCCGTCGGCTCAATCCGCACCACCTCGCCGGCGCGCTCGAACTCCCACGGCGACATCGCGCCGCTGCTGAAGCGGCCGCGCAAACACGCGTGCTCGAGGAGTTCGCGCGGATGCTGGGGACGACCGTGGCGATCGAGGTAGGCGGGAGCCGCAGCAGCCGCGAAGCGCTGCGTACGCGGACCGATCGGCACCGCGATCATGTCCTGCGCCAATCGCTCGTCATAACGGATCCCGGCGTCAAACCCGGCGCCGAGCACATCAATGAAGCTGTCCTCGGCGACCACTTCCAATCGAATCTCCGGATAAGCTGCGAGAAAGCGCGGCACGATCCCCGGAAGGACGAGCCGCACGACGCTCATCGGCACATTGAGCCGGAGTGTGCCCGCGGGCTTGTCGCGAAATCTGTTCACCACATCAAGAGCCGACTCCACTTCGGTCAGGGCCGGAGAGAGTCGCTCAAATAGCCGCTTACCTGCCTCGGTGGGGGCGACGCTTCGCGTCGTTCGATTGAGGAGCCGAATGCCGAGCTGCGTTTCAAGTCGGCGCACCGCTTCGCTGAGGCCGGATGCGCTCGTGTTCGTTGCACGCGCAGCCTCGCGAAAGCCTCCTGCGCGAGCTACGCTCACGAAAGCGTTCAGATCACCGAGATCGGTCTTCACTGTTCGATTTACCGCACAGCCCGTGCCAACTATCCCGGATTATCGCGCATGCGAACAGGGGCTAGATTGTGCCCACTCTGACAGGAGATCGATTATGTCCACCGTTGATAAGTCCGGCACATTCACCCTCGGCGCGAATCGCTCCGCAAAGCGGCTCGGGTATGGCGCCATGCAGCTCGCGGGCCCCGGCGTATTCGGTCCGCCGAAGGATCCAAAAGCAGCGCTCGCCGTCTTACGCGAGGCGGTGGCGAGCGGTGTAAACCACATCGACACCAGCGACTTCTACGGTCCGCACGTCACTAATCAGCTGATTCGCAAGGCACTGCATCCCTATGCCGATGACCTGATCATTGTGACCAAGATCGGGGCCCGGCGCGGCACAGACGGATCATGGCTACCGGCTTTCTCCCCGAAAGAGCTGACGGAGGCGGTGCACAAAAACCTGCGAAACCTCGGCCTGGATGTGATCGATGTGGTCAATCTTCGCAGCATGTTCGGCATCCATGGACCCGCCGAGGGCTCAATCGAGGAGCCGCTCAGCGCACTGGCTGAACTTCAGCGCAAGGGAATGGTACGTCACATCGGATTAAGCAACGTTACGCCTGCGCAGATCGAGGAAGGGCGCCGGATCTGCGAGATCGTCTGCGTGCAGAACCACTACAACTTGGCACATCGGGCGGATGATGCACTGATCGATGAGCTTGCCCGCCACGGCATCGCCTATGTGCCGTTCTTTCCGCTTGGCGGCTTCACGCCCCTGCAGTCATCGACTCTAACCGATGTGGCAGTCCGACTTGGGGTCACGCCGATGCAGGTCGCGCTCGCTTGGCTGTTGCGCCGCGCGCCGAATCTCCTTCTCATCCCTGGTACCTCCTCGGTCGCGCATCTCCGCGAGAACGTTGCCGCCGCGCAATTGACGCTGTCGCCACAAATTTCGGCGGAATTGGACGCGATCGACGCTCCGGCGGTAGATATAGAGCACCGAGCGCCGTCGTCGAAGGCGGAGAATACCCCTATTGATTGCGAATGACTTTTGGGCCGCGGGACACGTTGCGAATGATGGAACGACTGGCAACCGCTCGATGAAGTCGAGCGCATCGTGATCTGGCAATCTAGCAATCCAGCAATCGGCCCCCTGCCCTCGCCTGCCATTTTGGTTGGCATGTAGTCCTGCTGACAGGATAGGTATTAGAAGTGCCCGCCGGCCTTGAGATCGGCCTCGAAGGTCGCAAGTGCCATCACGAGCGTCAGCGGCTTGTCCGCCAACGGTAGGGCGTCATAGCTGGCATACCACGCTGCCGCCCGCTCGCTCTTGGCGTCGATGATGAGAATGACGCCGCCCACTTCGTCGGCGACGCGCAGGCAGCGGCGCGCAGCCGCCGCAAGAAGCTGGCCGCCGAGGCCCTGGCCCTGCAGCTTCAGATCAGTTGCGAGGCGCGCGAGCCGGAAGCCCGGCACGTCGTGACGGGCAAGCCCACGTCGCATCAACTCCGGCGTGTCGGCGTAAGCGAGCGCCGCCGGCGCCAGGCTGTAGTAGCCGAGGATCGTCTTGCCGTCGGCCTCTTTGACCGCGACAAAAGTTTTAGCACCGCCGGCCTCGTGGCTCTGGCGCGCGTACCTCTGAAGGAATTCGTTGAGCGCGGGCTCGCCGCAATCGAAGGACTTGCGATCGTGCTTTTTTGAGATCGCCTCTTCGCGCCAGGCGGGAACTGTCATCTTCGCTTCGGCAGCGCTGCGATTGCTTTGCGGAGCTTGGCGTTCGGCGCCGGCGAGTGTTCCAGCATGTCGAGCACCCGGAGACTGTCGCGCCTCGTGAGCACGACGCGCTCGGCTTCCTCGATCACGGCCCGCGCCTCGCGCAAGGCCTGCTGCAACACGAAATCGGTCAGGTCGGTGTTCCGGAGCGCGGCCGCGCGCAACAGCGTCGCCTTCTGGTCGGGCTGCACCCGCAGATTCATCCGCTTGTTGTCGTCTACAGCGACTCGGGGCATGGCACTTCTCCTGTGTACATATTTAAAGCGTACACCGGGAACGTTCTTTCGTCAAGGCGTAAGTATTGAATGAGTACGCGATTTTTACCCTTTAAATCGCGCTACGGACGTGTCCCACGCACCCGCACGCTTTGCGCCTGCTGGCTTGGCAAAAGGGGAGGTGGCCATTGGCACCAACCGCCCGGAGCGACCGACAGCGTACCTCCGAACCGCGCCAATGGATCGATCGGGTAATTCGAGATTGGCCGTCTTGCCACCGGGCACTAACCCCTCTCGTCGGCAGGTCTAAACAACGAGTCTAAACAATGCTGCGTATCATCGCACGACGTCGCATTCCGTTGCGCTTTGGTGCATCGCGCTCGCAAGGCCTCGCCATCGTCTCGAGTGTCAATCGGCTTCCAGGGCGTCTCGCACTAAGGCCCCGCGCAAACCTCCAAAAGCTCTCTTGACACCGCAACACCAATCCACTACCTTTCGGTTGTGGATAAGCTCAGCTTAACTTTCGCGGCGTTGTCCGACCCAACGCGCCGCGCCATGGTGCACAAGCTCACGCTCGGCCCGGCCACCGTCCACGCCCTCACCCGGCCCTTCAATCTCTCCCAGCAGATGATCTCCAAGCACGTGGCCTGCCTCGTCCGCGCACACATCGTCGTCAAGCAGAAGCGCGGACGCGAGAGCGTCTGCTCTCTCAGCCCCGCTGCCATCAAGTCCGTCGCCGACTGGGCGATCGACTTCCGCCGCCTCTGGGAAGAGAGCCTAGACAAGCTCGACGCAGTCTTACACGAAATGAAAAACGAGGAGACAAACCGTGCCCGAACAAGCCAAGCCGAGCCCCGCTGCGCCGGCCCACGCCATACCCGGCAACGCCGGCAATGAAGCTCAGATCATCACGCGCGTTTTCGATGCGCCGCGCGCGCTCGTCTGGAAGGCCTGGACTGACCCCGCATACGTGACGAGGTGGTGGGGCCCAGAGGGCTTCACTTCCCCCCTCTGTCGGATCGACCTGCGCGTCGGCGGCCGCTTCACCTACTGTATGCGCACGCCCGACGGCCATGACTTCTACAATGGCGGCGAATTCCTCGAAATCGTTGCCCTCGAAAAGATCGTCTGGCTTTGGTACTTCGCTGACGCCGACGGCAACCGCGTCAACCCGTCACACTACGGCTTCCCCCCCGAGGACCGCGAAGGCAACATCGACGAGATTGTCTTCGAAGATATCGGCAACAACCAAACTCGGCTCACCTTCAGGCGCAACGATCCCACCGCCACCAGGGAAGAGCAGGAAGGCGCTGCCGAAGGCATTCGTCAGATCCTCGACAAAATGGCAGGGGTCATCGCCGAGCTGATACGAAATTCGTAGCTCCAGCACCTGGGAGGAGATTAGCGACATGGCAAAACTTGTCTACGGATTGAGCCAGTCCCTCGATGGCTACGTCGACCACATGAAGCTTGGGCCGCCTGTACCCGCGGCCTTCCGTCACTTCCTCGAGATGGTCCGTGGCATGACGGGCGTCGTCTACGGTCGCCGCATGTACGAGATCATGCGTTATTGGGACGAAGATCTTCCTGATTGGGACGCGGACGATCGAGCCTTCGCGGTGGCGTGGCGGAGCCAGCCGAAGTGGGTCGTGTCGCATTCCCTCAAGTCAGCCGGCCCCAACGTTACGCTTGTCGCGGATGACCTTGAAAAGGTGATACGCAGGCTGAAGGCTGAATTGGCTGGCGAGATTCACGTTGGCGGCCCAGTCCTGGCGCAAAGCCTGACCGATGCCGGTCTTATCGATGAGTATCGACTCTACCTCCGCCCCGTCGTGCTTGGTGGTGGCGAGCCATTCTTCGCCGGCCCCCGGCCGCCGCTCCATCTGGTGGCCAGCGATTTAATCGCCGATGACTTGATTCGGTTGACGTACGTTCCTGCTTAATCGCGCGACGCGCCCCCACGGACCGCGCTGAGAAATTCAAACTGAGACACTACCCGGTTCCGGCACGGCTTCGCATGAACGCGTGCAGCCATCGACGGGATGTCCGCTTCTGGGCCAGGACTTGTCGCCCAACTGGCGCAAGAGGCTTCGCTTGCACCCGCGTCACCATGCTCCGCTCCCATCGGGGGCTCAGGGCCGGCTGCTCTTCAGCTTCGCGAGCGTGCGCTTGAGCGCCTCGAGCTTCTTCCCCGCCTCGGCAAGCTTGCCGGCCGCTGTGAGTTGCTGGTAGTCGGCGAAATCCTGCGCGGCCGCGTCGATCAGGGCATTCAACCCGGCCTGCGGAGCCTGCGGCTCGCCACCGCGAGCCTCGGTCTGAGAGGGGGCCGGGGCCGAGCCCGACGGCTGTTGCGCGCTCAACGTCGATGGTCCGCCGTTGAACAGCGCCGCCATGGCCGTCTCGAACGTCGGACCATACGCAAACCGGTCTTGCAGCGCGAGCACCACGAGGCGCAACTCCGGCATCGGGCTGTTCGCCGCCTGCAGATAGATCGGCTGGGCATACAGCAGCGCCTTGCCGACCGGTATGACAAGGAGGCTGCCCCGCCTTACGTGCGAGCCTTGCTGGTTCCAGAGTGTCAACTGCCCCGAGATCGAAGCGTTCTGATCGATGCGCGCCTCGACCTGCAAGGGACCGTCCACCAGCTTCGACTTCGGAAAGTTGTAGACCACTGCCTCGCCGTAATGGGCGCCATCGCTGCGGCCGCCGATCCAGCCGATGAGATTGTTGCGGTTGGCGGGAGTGAAGGGCAGGATGTCAATGAATTCCGTCGTTTGCTCACCGGGCAGCGTCATGAGAACGTAGTTCGCCTCCGCGTCCTCCGGGCCCTCCCCCTGAGAACGAACCTCCGTCGCGACTTGCCAGAGGTCCTCGCGGTTATAGAACACTTCCGGATCGGTCATGTGATATAGCGCATACACATCGGCCTGCGCGGTGAGCAGCAACTCGGGGTAGCGTACATGCGCGCGCAAATCCGCCGGCATGGCCGATTGGTCCCGGAACAGCGCCGGGAACAGATTGCGGTACGCACCGAGAACGGGGTCGTTCGAATCGAACACGTAGAACGTCGTTGCCCCTGTGTAGGCGTCGACGACAATCTTCACGCTGTTGCGGATGTAGTTGTAGGGTTCATCGCCGAGCAGATAACGACGCGAATAGGGATATGTATCCGAGGTCGTATACGCGTCGATGATCCAGTAGAGCTTGCCGTCGCTCGCCACGACGATGTAAGGATCTGGATCGAACGTGAAGAACGGCGCGAGCGTTTGCACCCGCGCCAGAATGTTACGGCGCATCAGCAGGCGGCTGTCGTCGGTGACGTCGTCGCTGAAGGGAATCTTGGCGATGTCGCCGCGATCGTAGGCAATGATCGTACGGCGCAGCATCCCGCCGAGGCGGATGCCTCCGCTGCCCTGATAAGAGGCTAGATTGTTCTGCTCGCCTTGCGGATAGTTGAACTCTCTCTGACGGGTCTTCACGTAGACGTCGGTATCAGTGAGTTCGCCGAAGTAGATCTCTGGCCGGGTAATCGCCAGGCCCTGGAGGGAGCTCTCGACCGGCATGTTCTTCAGAACGAGCTGCGGCAGGCCCTCGGGCGTGAAGCCGTTGACGGAGGTCATCGCGACGCCATACCCGTGGGTGTAGATAAGCTTCTCGTTGATCCAGGTCTGGCTGCTCACCGGGAGCTTCTCCACGTTGAGCTCGCGCGCCGCGAGCATCATCTCGCGCAGGCGCCCCCCCAGCTGGTACCGGTCGATGTCGATCTCGGGGAAGTCGTAGTAAGTACGGATCTCCTGGATCTGCCGCAGCCCATCCTGCAGCGCCCGCCAATCCCACAGGCGGATGTTGTCGAGCGTCGTTTGATTCTGGGATGGATCGACCGCCGCGATTCCGACATCCGCCGGGAAAGGATGGACCTGGATCCGGTCCAGGCCATAGGCCCGGCGTGTGAGTGCGATATTGTGCGCAATGTATGGCCGCTCGCGGTTGAGCTGGTTCGGCCTGACGATCAGGGTGCTCACGTACCATGCCACGAGCTGAACGGCTATGTAGCACACGACGGCGGGCACCACCGAGCCAGCGATCCACGGGAAGCGCGGCATACGCACCGCGGCCGTCAAGGCGATGGCGGCGCCCCCGAGCAGCGCCCCACACACTACCAGCAGACCAGCGAGCGTGATGTGGGCTTGGGTGTAGTCCACTCCCGAAAAGATCGTGTGATCGTCGAACAGGCGATCGAAGCGCCCGAAGTACACCTGCGCCGCGATCGCGACCAGGAGTGCCGCGACCCCGACCGCGAGCCCTCGCCAGGGCCGTTCGAGGGTCGCGACGATGCGCTGGCGGGTGAGCGCGCGCGCTGTGGCCGTGAGGCCGACAAACACCGCAGCGACAGCGCAGACGACCGCCGCGAGCGTCGTGAGCCATCCCGTGAGCAGCTCCCACGCCGGAAGCTGGAACAGGTAAAACCCCAAGGACTTGCCGAAGATCGGATCGAGGGTGGCGGAGAGCGGCGCGTACCACCAGAGCACCAGAGTCGTCCAGCTCTCGGACAAGGTCGCGCCGACCTCGGCCGCGATCACCAGGAACAGGATGAGCGCCCCCAAATTCACCAGCGTTCCGATGGGCAGGTCCACCCGCTGGCGGTTGAGCAGGATTTTCGCGGCGAGGAGCTCGTCGAAGTGCTCGGGTCGAAGAGCCCGGTACGCCCCATAGAGCACGATGAAACTGACGATCGTGAAAGCGCAGAAGACCGCGGCTTGCAAGGAGAGCCGCGTCCAGAACACCGATGCATAGCCGAGCGCGCCGAACCAGAGGGAGTCGACGTAGTACGACACAGTGGTGGCGCAGAGGTAGGCCACGACGACGACCACCACGATCGTGAGGATCAGCACCCGCCGCCCGCCCCACCGCAGACGCGGTGGCCTTGGACCGTAGGGCTGACCTACCCGCTCGAACGGATTGCGTATCATGTTTTTCCCCGGTGCAATCGACTCGGCGCCACAGAACTCGACAAGGATAACAGCCTCGACCGCGCCAGTACGCCGGCCGAGATACGGCGCGGGCCGGCCGCCGAGCGACAGGGCCCGAACTCAGCGCACGGCGAGGCGCCAAAGCGATGTCACTCCGGCTGCGCGCACCGCTTGCAGCGGGTCGGTTTCGTCGGAGGCGCGGGGATGTTTCGGGCGCGCATCGCGTCGATCCACGACGTTCAACCCCGCCCCATCGAGCGCAGCGAGCAGCTCGGACCTCGGTCGCGGGCCCAGGTGCTCCGCGACGTCCGAAAGCACCACCCAGCCCTCGCCCCCTGGCTCCAGTGCGCCGGTAGCGCGCGCAGGAACTCCCGTAGCACGCGACTCTCAGGGTCACAGGTTCGCGCGAGCGCAGGCCAGCGCGCGGGGATCCCGGTCGGTGGCAACCACACGTCTGACGCCACGCCGCGCGAGCACGACGGCCAGCGCTACTGTCCCAGCGCCGATGTCGAAGGCCAAGCTGGTCCCGGCGAAGATGGCCCATGCCTTTCGTGGGCCGGTTCATCGATTTTAGATTTGCTGATTCCGTCGTGAACGGCGCTTGCGCATTACGTTGAGCGCCAGTAAACCGCCTAACACAGCATAGGCGTAAAATCCGGCCACAAACCAACGCCAACCCGCCGGCAGTCGCCCGCCAATTTCAAGGACGGAAACGACTAACAGCCCCAACACGAGGTAAAGGGCGGGATGCAAGAGTAAGACGAACGGAGTCGCCCAAATTAGACGGCGCTTCGGAGCGCCGAGGAAATCGCCACCGAGTTTCCCGACCGTTGTACGAATCAGCGCTACCCAGTGAAGAACTCGGCTGACTGTGAGGGTTGCGGCAAAAACTCCAGCAATAAAGAGGAGCGGATATAGTGAAGACGTCAATGGAAGCCTCGGCGACAGATCCAACTTCTCCGCTTAGCGTCCGCCAGAGCAATGGCACACAATATTCCGCCCCAGACGGAGACGATCAGCGCCGCCCACCAGGGGAGGTGAAAGTGCCACGTTGCAAACGAGCAATACAACAGGTAAGGACCTGCGACCTCGTTTGGTACCTTCTGCCAGAAGTCCATCGCTCCCACGGCAACCACCAGGTGATGAGAACCGGAATTATCGGAACGAGAGGCAGAAGTATGGCAATGTCGACCGCGCTCATGGAGCTAAACCTTAGCCCTAGTTTCGAACGTCCGCAAATGGGCGTGTCGATGTACCCGGTGGACGGACCGCTCCTGGCCGCTTGTGCCCAGATCCTGCGTTTAGGGCCTACTGATCCGCCCACTTCAGGAATCGGAGGGATGGATATCAGAATACCTCGGATCTGCATGCTCCCAAGTCAGCTCATTTTCGGTAAGGTACGGTGCGGTTGCCAGATTTCTTCAGCACTGACACGAAGGTCGGCAGCTGCTCGAACACGTCAAACGGCGCGTGGACCACGTCACCCGCCGATACCGAGTAAGCGTAGAACGGAGCGTTGTCCAGTCGATACCGATCGTCGCCAAGGTCGAACGCCCACAGAGTCTCGATGTTAACGTCGTCTCGCTCTTCGCCAACGACTCGGAACAGAACTTTTTTGGTCGGGACGCTCGCGTCGGGCATATGCTGTCACGATCAATCGGATCCGGGAAGAATCATTGCACGCGCGAAGTAATTCGCCAAGCACCACCTGTCGCACGCGGTACATCTGCGAGAGGTCGCGGCGTTGAGGGGCGGGTTTCCGGAGTCGGAATCGAACTTCCGGGGGCCGGTTTTGACCGAACAGAGGCGGTCCCGCGGCTGGAATGGTTCTGACGTACGGCGTATAAGAACAGGTTCGTGAATAGGCTCTCGACAGGCTCGCTTCATCAATGGGTGGCAACCCGTTATGCGGGCGCACAAACGTATCAGGACAACGGGTCCGTCTGCACCACGTTCAATCGGCCGACCCGGACCTGCTCGAGCCAGATGCCCTTTGGAACGATGTTCAATCCGTCCCGCCGAGGTTGTACCCTCGAAACAGCGTTGAACAGTCAAAGACAGCATCGGGTCGAGGCCGGATGGTCAACCCTCATCATCGCTATTGCAGCCCTCTGCGTTTGCCCGACTCGCGCGCTCGCAGCGGACGGGCCGTGCACATTGGCGGCGATCCAGAAGATCGCGCCGAGAGGAATGACCTTGGGGTCGGGTGGCGCGATTGACCCTCCGGAACCCAAACTGCAAACAGCCAGCGGCGTGCGGCTGATACCGGCTGACGCACTAGGTGACGGCGCCCCAGCATTCTGTTTCGTGACTGGTTCGGTCGTTACCCAGTTGCAGCCCCGTCGTACGACGCATTTTGCCGCAGCATTGCCTTCCCGAGAGATCTGGAACGGCAAGTTCCTGTTCCAGGGTTGCGGCACTAACTGCGGCGTCATCTACCCGCCGAGCTCCACGGCCCTGCACAAGGGTTTTGCGGTTTGGGCCACCGACGATGGACACGTTGCGAAAAGGAGCGCCAATTCCCAGTTCGCGCGGGAGGACGATGCGACCTGGGCCATCATAGCCCCCGGACAGCTCGACGACGGTGCCCTCGAAGACTTCTTTTACCGCGCCGTTCACACGGTCACGGAGATCGGCAAGGAGTTCACGAAGAGGTACTACGCGGTATCCGCATTGAAGTATTCGTATTTTGAGGGATGCTCGGACGGCGGCCGGGAGGGCATGCTCGAGCTCACGAGATATCCCAGCGACTACGACGGCATGGTCGTGGGCGCTCCTTACTTCGATATAGCGAGCGAGCTCGGCACCACACTCACAAGTTTCCTGGCGGAACTGCGCTCCCCGGGGGCGGCAATACCTCCTCGGCTTTGGAGTCTGGCAAGTCGTATCATCATGGACAAATGTGATGCCCAGGATGGAGTTAAGGACGGACTCATCCAGAATCCGGAAGCATGCGATTTCAACCCATATCGAGATTTGCCGAGGTGCGGCGCTAGCGGCAGTGGCGACGACTGCTTCACCCTTGAGCAGATCGACACCTTCAGCGTCATATTCTTGGGAAAGCGGAATCCTGCCGGAAAGCTTGTCTATCCTGGCTGGTCGGTGAGTGACATCGGGTTTCGGAGTGCCAGCGCCGACGCTGGAGATTCGCTTGTCGAATCGCTCGGTTTCCCGGAGCCGCCGAGCACGCCAATGGCGCCGCAGCCGTGGAGCGCGAACCCTCTCGGGGAACCTGAGGCGTGGTATTGGACCGAGCAGACGGCGAGGTACGAGGTCTACGCTGACAGGATGGGTCTTGACGTAAGGAAGGCGCTCGGCATTACGTTCAATAGGGGCATCCACGGATGGGAAGGCATGTATGCCGTAGTCCCAAACCGAACAGTCGCGCTGCTTCGAAAGATGACTGCTGCGGGAAGTGGCGCGACTCCGGCGGCTGCGTCCCGTTTCCTGCGAGATGGTAGAAAACTGATCATGTACCACGGCTTCAGTGACGGGGATATCACTCCTTACCGTACGATGCAATACTTCGATAGCCTCGCCAGGCTGACTGGTGGAATGCAAGCCCTGCAGAAGAACGCTCGGCTGTACATGGTTCCGGGAATGGCGCACTGCTCCGGCGGCCCTGGTCCTAACAATTTTGGGCAGTTGTTCAGTTCAGTTGTTCTCGATGCGCCAGTGGATCATGACATCCTCGCTAGCTTAGAGGCCTGGGTCGAAGCGGGTCGCGCCCCGACGGCGATCATCGCTACAAAGTCGGAGCATGACGATCCGCACGATCGAGTAATGAGAACCATGCCGCTATGCCCGTACCCCGGAATGGCCCAATATGTCGGCACCGGCGATGTCAACGAGGCGGCTAACTGGAAGTGTCCCGCGAATGATGCGCGGCTCCTCCGCACAGGACCCGTCGGAATCGCTGCCGGAGTATTCGCGCCGTAGGCACGCTTGATGTAGATGGCGATCTGCCGCTTGAGGTTGCGCGCCTGCCACCACGCAGCAGCACCCCACTGCCATTTGCAACGGTGGAGCCTCGTTTTATTTCTCCGCACTTCCCTGCCAGATCGCGAGCATGTCGGGTGAGCCCTGCGCGCGGATGCCGTTGTCCGTCAGTACTTCCTGGGTCGCAGCGGTCAGCGCCGCACGCGGAAAGACGAGCGACTCGATATTGTGACCATCGAAGTCGATCGTCACGTACTCGCTCTTCAAATCCCGCAGCACCGCGACCAGCTGCCCGAGGCTCACGATGCGCGTGCCATTGACCGAGTAGACGACCGCGCCGGTGTGATTACCGTACCCTTCCACGATCCGGTCGGGGAAGAACGGCGCGGCGATCACCACGAGATCCTGGCGCTGTGGGCTCGGTGCGTTCCCCCGTTGCGTCACCAGCGGACTTCCGATGAAGCTCAGCATGGCGAGCAGCGGAGCCTTACTCTGTATCCCGGCGAGCATGCCCGAGTTCGCCGCGGAAAAGACGATCGGGCCGTAGATGAAGTAGGACGGATACTGTCCCTCGAGCCTCGGAATGAGCAGCGGTCGGTCGTACGCGACCGGCTCCTCGACGTGCAGCACTGCGCCGTGCCGAAAGATCGTGAGCGGCACTTTGCCGTCGCGCACGTCCTTTTGCACGAGGTACTCAAAGTTCAGCCGCACGTCTTCATTCAGGTCGATCATTCCCTGATCGTCGATCGGTGTGTCGCTGATGTGCGTGATGACGTCCCATTTCTCGAGCGGATTACCGGCGAGCGAGTCATAGGGCTTCAGAACGACGACTCCGGTGGTAGATTCGGGCACCCCGAGGTAGCGGCGCAGGCCCTGGTTCTGCAGCGTCTGCAGATCGTCATACAGCGCCGGCTTGCCGGCGTAATGGCCTGCGGCGATGCCCTTGAGGAACAGCTCGATCTCTTCGTCCGGAATGATGTAGCCGATGTTCTGGGCGTCCGCGCCCACGAGGCGGCTGAAGGCGAGTCCGATCATCTTGCCGCCCGCGGCGGCAGGGCCGCCGCTGTTGCCCGGATTGATCGCAGCGTCGATTTGGATGCGTAGGCCCGAAGTTGGATAGTTGTAGGGCACGTACTCAATGCGCGAGACGATGCCCTTGGTGATTGACAGGGTGTTGCCGCCGATCGGAAAGCCATAGACGAGTACCGGATCCTTGATGTGGGGCAGCACGTTCGCCCGCGCGATGGGCGGATGCTTCTTGAAGAACGACGGATCGTCGAGCTTCAACACGGCGAGGTCGATTCCGGGCGCGACGGCCTCGACCGTGGCCGGAACCTTGTCACCCGCCTCTGTCGCCTGCACCTCGATATCGCTCGCATAGAGCACAACGTGAGCATTGGTGAGAATGCGATCGCCCTCGATCACTACCCCCGAGCCCGAGATGTCCCGCGGTGCCTGTTTGGTCCAGGGGCTGAACGGCTCCGGGTAACGCACGGTGGCGAATACCTTGACCACCGCGCTGTCCAAGGGAGCGGCCCATGCACGCGGGAGCCCGAGCGATGCGATGACCGCCGCACACAATATGGTACGCAGTAAGAACTTCTTCATGGTCGATCCGGCACACGTTATGGTTGGTATGGGTTCATCCGTTCGCCGCAGTGAGGCCGGCTCAGCCCGTGCACCGCGCGAGATTATTATATTCCCCCCAATCATCCATGACATCCGGACCCTCCGTGAACAGGACACGAATTACGCCGGAAAGACGCCATCGAGCCTCTCCGCGTTCGCGTGGCGCTCGACCGGCCTGCTCCGCCGAGCATAGGCCTCGAACGAATGCGAGCTGATTAACTCTGCATTAAGGTTTGTTCATTACTCCTCCGCGAGGCGGGAGGAGTCGCGAGTGGCTGTCCCCGATCAGCCGCGGGTTATCGCCAAGGGAGTTCGGCGTGGGCCGTTCGACAGGGTGGCCCCGCCGACATCGCGCAGATACGACGACAGCTCGTACCGCCCGGCAAGCATCGCAACGAGTCCATGACCGACAACTGCGCCGGGGAAGGGACCAAGCACCTGGTCACGCAAGTAAATGCGGTTGATGTAATCGCCGGCCGTGAGGCTCAGGGTCTGCTCATGACAAACCGGGATGGTTCCGCCCGGCGCAGCTCCCTCGGCGGCACAGCCTCGGTCAGGATCTTCCCGCCATGGGCGTTGCCTGTTCGCGCCAGTATGCACCGCCAGCAAGTCGGCGAGTTCGGCCACGACGAACGCCTGAGCCTGGTCCCGATTCTCGAAGCTCTCTCCGAGCCACAGGTAGTTGTCATACCCGTCGAGGTCGAGCAATTTCAGCCAGAGAATTGTGAGGAAGGGTCGGTTACCGAGGCGCTGCTGCTCCAGACGGATGCCCTCGACGAGTTTGTCCAACTCAAACTTGGCAAGGTGACTTCGAGGCTCTACGAGCTCGGCCAATTCCAAAGGAGAGGGGAAGTTGATCATCGTTTACCTCCGGCAGGAGTAATCATGAGACTCACCATAGTCCCAGGACCGGACTCCCTCACGAGGGGCAACACTCTAGATGACCCTGACCGTGCCCCCGTCCACCGGGATCTGTGCACCTGTCGTTTTGGCGAAAGTGGGCCCGCAAAGCTCCGCAGCCAATTCGCCGACGTCCCGGCTCGTGACCTCCACTTTGAGCACATTATTCGTCTTGTACTCCTCGACACTCAGGCCGTAGGAAGCAGCGCGGGCGGATAGCACCTCTGGAGTCCAGAGGCCGGTATCGAACACCGCATTCGGGTGGATGGTATTCACGCGGATGCGGTCCCCGCCCCACTCGAGGGCAACTACGCGCGCGAGTTGCTGCAGCGCGGCTTTGGAGGCCGAATAGGCGGCGGCTCCAGGACCAGGCGCCGGGACGTTTTTCGAGCCGATGATCACCACTCGTCCGCCTCGGGGAGAGAGCTTTAGCAGGGGGTGAGTTTCCCGCAGCAGGACGAGATTCGCATCGAGATTGACGCTCATGGTCTGCCGCCAGGTGTCGCTCGAGAGAGCACTCACGGGCGCGCTCGGCGGAAAGATCCCGGCATTCAATATCAGCATGTCGAGGCCACCGAAGGTGCGCACCCCCTCCTCGAGCGCGCGGCTAATCTCGGACTCGCTCGTGACGTCGCAGGCCAGCCCCAGGTAGTCCTTGCGACTGTGGAGAGAGGTCACGGTCGCAGAGCGATCCAGTCCGACCACGGCGGCTCCACGAGACATGAGCGACGCTACACAGGCTTTGCCGATCCCGGAAGCCGCGCCGGTAACGACCGCGACCTCACCCATGTGGGTCGGCACCGAACCACCCTTGCGAAGCTTGGCCTGCTCGAGATCCCAATACTCGACGTCAAAGATGTCTTGCGCCGGAAGGGCCTCCCATCCCCCCAGAGCGGTGGCTCCAGAGATGATCCGCATCGTGTGGCGATAGATATCCTCCACGATGGCCGCTTCCTTGGCCGTGCGCCCGATCGTGATCAAGCCGAGCTCCGGGTCCAGAACGACGCGGGGTGCAGGGTCCAGCATGGTGAGCGATGCGTTGCCATGCTCGCGGAAATACTCTCGATAGGCGGCCGCGTAGGTCGGCAAATCGCGGCCAACCAGCGGGACTCGTTTCGTACGAAGGACGTGGTCGGGAGTTGCAGGTCCTTGCTGCGATATCTCCTGGACGTCTGAGCGGGTCGCGAATGTAAGCGCCTCGGGATCCGTATGGGCGCTGAGGATCATCGGCGAGCCGGCAGCATCCGAAACCGCCTTGCGCAGAACCGCCACATCAGCGCGCAGCCTCTTGGAGGCCGTCCCGATCGAGCAGTCCGGACGGACCTCGTCCGACACCGGAGTCCAGGCACCCCGTTTGGAGAGATACTCTTCCGCCAGGCTCACCAGCTCGATCATCCGCTCGTAGGACTCCTGCGCGCTCTCGCCGAACGTGAACAGGCCGTGCTTGAGCAATAGCATGCCGATCGTGCTCCGGCGGACCTGAGCGGGATAGAGCTCGGCGCACAACCGTGCGAGTTTGAATCCCGGCATTACGTAGGGAATGTAGACGAGCCGGTCTCCAAAGAGCTCGCGCACACGCTGCTCGCCATCCGGCGAATTGGTCATCGTCAGGATGGAATCCGCGTGCGTGTGGTCGACGAATCGCGCGGGAAGGATGGCATGGAGTATCGCCTCGACGGACGGCGACGGCGCACTGACGTCGGTCAGGCTCTTCCTCAACTCTGCCGCCATCTGCGGGTCAGAGAGAGTCTCGAGCTTCGATAGGGCCAGCAGCGGTTGCAGGCGGCACGGCGCGAATCCGGCGGCCTCGATCGTCTCGAGATCCCAGCCACTGCCCTTCACATAGATGACGGGCTCTGCCTCGCCAAAGAGGTTGGTGACGCTGCTCTTGACGGAGGTATTGCCGCCGCCATGCAGAACGAGCGATGGCTCCGCGCCTAGCAATCGCGATGTATAGACCCGCAAGGCAAGATCGCCCGCGCATCGGCTCGCATCTTCATCGGACCAGCGGCTCTTCATCAATCTATCCCCTGACTCTCAATGTGGCGTCGCATCAAAAGCGATGCGCTCACGACGATGACCTGCAGCGCACTATTCTCTCCCGGAACGAGGAACCGTGACCAAGTTCCAATCCGTCGATACCGGTGCCCTAGCATAAACGGTGCGCTGCGGCAAAATGCCAAGATGCGGCCCTGCCTCGCGATTAAGTCGTTGATACATCCGATCTTTCGCTCGAGTTGCTGCTGCGGATTACAGTACGCGCTGGGTTGCGCATTGCGCTCCAGATAGGACGTATCCCGCGGGAAGCCGGGGCTTTCGTTTCTCCCGGCCGGTCTTCCTCGGCCCGTGCGTTCCCATCGAAAATCGCTGCCGATACTCAGGCCTCGCTGAAAGAATCCCTCCGGGAGCTGACTCCCGCGCAGAGACTCGAGGCTTTTCTCGAGCACAATCAGCTGGCGAGCGAATTGCATGAGTCGGGTCGTGCCGCTCATGCGCCGAGCTTGCCTCATGCGCCGTTCAGTCGGTGAGAACAAGTAAAGGCGGGCAGCCCGCCCTCCTACTCCTCGATGTGGTCGAGATTCTGCGACGCGAGAAGCTCGACTACGCGGTCATCGGCGCCTTCGCGAGCTCTGCGCGTTGGGCGTTCGCCGCAAAGCCCAAAGCTAACCTCTCGCGCCGAAATGGTAGCTGAATTCCAACCAACCCTGCCGCCCGTATGGGAGGTAGTAGCCAACCGCGTAGTTTGGCCAGCCGAAGCTGGAGTCCAGCTTTTGGGTGTCGAACAGATTGTCCACGATAACCATGAAAGTGGCATTGCCCGCTTTGTACTGGGCACTCAGGTTCACCAGGGTGGTGGGCGTCAGCCAACCGGTTTGAGCCTCGTTGATAATCTGCCCGTAGCAGTCGGCTTCGACGGTGGCGGCAACGTTACCCAAAGTCCATGCAAGAGTGGACGTGGCTTTGTTGGGGAAATCCGAACCGCCACCCGGGACGTCGAAGGAGCGCACCAGATCCAGTGGCTGGCTTCCCTGGCCTTGATCAAACCAGTGGCTCATGACCATCGTGTAGGTCGTATTCCAGGTGAAATCTCCAATTCCGTTCCACTTCCAGTGCAGCATCAGGCCGAAGTCCATGCCGTCGGTCCGCTCGTAGGCGGCATTGATAGGATAGAGGTCGATATTGGTAATCGCGTTGGGTTGATAGATCGCGGTCGGCGGATTGCGCTGCACCGAGTCGATAGCCTGAACACACTGGGACGAGCTCGGGTTCAATTGGCCCAGAAGGCAGGCCGATTCTGTGCGTAGCAACTGATCATAATCGATCAGCGTCACCTCGTTGTCGATGCGCAGGTTCCAGTAATCCACGGAGATCTGCACTACTTGCTTGATAGGCTCGAAAACCACGCCATAGTCGAAGGAGCGTCCGTTCTCGAAACCGAGGTTCCGGTTGCCGAGCTGAGTGTAGTCCGCGCCCGGCGACATATTGGCATACGGGCAGGTCGACAACGGATCGTTCGCGAGGGCACAACGGTAGTAGTCGGTCGTCTCAGCTTCATAGCCGAAAGATTTCGCCTGAAAGATATAGTTCATGTCCGGCGCACGGAAGCTGGTGGCATAACTGGCGTGGACGCGGACCATATCGATCGGTTTGTAGTTCAATGAAACATTGTACGTGGGCTTGCCTTCGCTTGTGCCGGCAAACGTGTAGCGGTCATAGCGGCCGGCAATATCGGCGCTCAGAGTTGAAAGAATCGGAACGTTGAATTCCATCGCGGCGGCGTAACGGGTGCGATTGCCGCTGGCCGGGAAGTCCTGGATTCCCGGGCTATTGAAATTGAATTCACCCTGATTGATTCCCGGGTCGGGATGCTCGCTAAAGCCCTGATCGCCCCATTCGAGGTCGCCGGCTACCCCGACCGGGCCCGCAGGCAGAGCGAACAACTGGTCGTTCGTAGTGGTCAACGTGACGGTTTGCAGCCACGAATCGTTGTTTGCATGTATCGTGCCCATCAGGCTGTTGAACTGAGTCGGGGTGAGGGGTTGATTGAAGGCAGCCGTGTTGGGTGAATAAATCGGCACACCGTTGCTGTCCGTGCCGAGTTGCGGCCCGAGGAAGTAGGAATTGACGGCCGACAACAAGTTGGGTGCGGCATTGTAATCGCTGTAGACAGAGGCGTTGTAAGTACCCTTGTATTTCCACGAGCTGGCACCGATGTCGCCTTCAATGCCGGCGGTGATAATGCCGGAGAAGTCGTCCCAATACTGGTTCAACCGGTCCACGCCGCCGGTTTCCTCCGGTCCGAAAGCCCGGGACCAGCTTTCATAGTCACCCGTATCCTGATTCAGGAAATAGCCCGTCGTCGCGCCGTCCGAAGTCCACGACGCTCCAGAGGTGTTGTTCCAAATGTGATTCCACCCCAGGACTACATCGCCAAACAGATCGGTGCTCGAGCTCAGCGCATACTTGACGCTGCCGTACGCATTCTCGGCCTGATTGCCCGTCTGAGTAGTCCAGTTCTCCGGCAGCACCTTGCCGCTGCCGCAGTAGGGGCCGGTCGCGTCGTCGGAGTTCATCGCGAGCACGGTGCTGTTCTGATACAGCCCTGCGAACGGCGCGCAGCCACCGGGAGGCGCATCGTTATTACCCAGGGTCAGATCGGTCCGCTGCCAGACTATGGAGGGCGGTATGGCACCCGGCCCGAGGCTGGTGGATGTCATGAAATCGCGCTGCTCTGCCCAAATGGGCTCCACGCGACTGATCTCCAATGCGAACACGGTACTCAGGTTGCCGAAGTTGCCGCCCCCGGTCACCTGCACCCTGCCGTTGCCTCCACCACCGTGCTGTGTCGTTCCGCCTTTCACATCGACGTCAATCCCCTGGGCATGGTCCTTGAGAATGATGTTGACCACTCCCGCGATCGCATCGGAGCCGTAGATCGCGGAAGCACCGCCATTGAGTACCTCGATACGGTCGATGGACGCCGATGGGATATCGGCCAGGTTCACGAAGTTCACGGCGCCGTTGTAAGGAACCGGGTAATCCGCGACGCGTTGCCCGTTGATCAGGATGAGCGTGTGATTCGGGCCGAGCCCGCGCAGACTGATGGTGTTCGCGGCCGGAGTGAACGTATTGCCGAAGTCCGCGCCTTGGGTGAAGCCGGTGTTCTGAGTGAGATTACTCAGCGCGTCGAAAGCATTTGTGAAACCGCGGTCCTCGAGCTGGGCACCGGTGATGACCGTGACTTCGGGATTGATGTTCGCCGCGCTGGTGGCGATACGTGATCCGGTGACGACGACCTCCTGGAGGGGCGCCGACTGTGTCTCGTCCGGGGAGGCGGTGACCGAAACCTGAGCCATCGAGACCGAGGAAAAAATAATGGAGGACAACGCTAGGCCGAGACCGGGGAGGAATGACGTGGCTTTCAATTTCAGTCCTTTCATCGCGTGCGCAAAGACTACAGCGAGCCGCTTCACGCAGCCCGCTGCCTGAAACGGGGCGATACGCTAACCAGGAAATCTTAGGGACTCGAATAGCTTAATGCTGATTGTGCAGTCTGCTTCACTTATGCGACCAGAATATAACCTCGCCATCGGATCTCCTCAACGTGGCGTCGCAAAGCGGTACAACTGTTGTACAGAAGCAACGATAAACTTGGGCCAGTTTCGCTATGAATATCTTTGTGGCCCTCTTCCAACACTCGGGTCATCAGTAGCAATAGATTGCGCGGTGTGCCAGGCGACCTGCAGTAGACCATCAGCGTTGAACTTTAGCCACCACTTAGCGCAACTGCATCGTCACTAACTGCAATCTCGGTCTCATCGATGAAGACCGCCGGCTCCTGCCACGGATGATTGGGTCGAAGACCCTTTGCAATGAGCCGCGCCAGCTGGATCGGATCACGTGCGATCGCGAATTCCACCCGTACAGTTGGAACTCGCTCGACCGTGCCGACCTTTCCGCTCGTCGGCTTGGCTCCCGGGAGAGGACGGAACTGTTCGACCCCGACAGCGGACCACCAGGCCGAGTGGTCATACTGCCCGTACCGCAGCGGCACTTCTGAGGCGATGCCTCTTAGAAGAGCTTCAAGATGCTCAGGTGGCACAAACGTGGTGACTCGATAGACCTTTCGCAAATTCATGCGCACCTCCAAGTCACAGATTTGCCTGCAGACCTGTAACCGCCTATCATCATTTTGATGGTGCCACAGGTTCGGCAATCCAGGCAAGACAAATCGGCGGGCGATGGCTTACGTTCTGCCTGGCGGTTCGTCGGAGGAAATCTCTGCCTCGACTTCGTGAACACCACCTATCGGCGCGTGCCCGTGCCGCAAAACGCTCTGCTAACACGTGTCGCTGAAGAGTGCCTTTTGGACTATGAGCGACTCCTGGACTGGGCCCATGCGGCTGGTTGCCTTGACCCGCGGCTGGTCAAACACCTGACCCGAACGGCGCTGCGAAATCCTGCGCTGGCTCATCGAATCTGGATGCGCGCCATAGCACTCCGCGAGGCGCTCTACAAGATCGCCGTGTCGGTCGTCGAGCGGACGCTGGCTGATCGACGCGCCTTGAGCGTGCTGAACCGGGAGGTCGGCATGGCACGCGATCACTTGGTGATTGCAGCCGGCAAAGGCGAGCTGGTTGAGTCCTTCCAGGGTCAGCGTTCGGAACTCAGCCGCCCTTTGTGGCCGATTGCTCTTTCGGCCGCACAATTCTTCGTGCGCGGAGCAACTCGCCGACTCAAGCGGTGTCCGGGTTCAGGCTGCGACTGGTTATTCGTCGATGCGACAAAGAATGGCTCGCGAACCTGGTGCTCGATGGCCGATTGCGGCAATCGGAGCAAGGTTACGCGTTATCGAACGCGTCGGCGCAAAACGACTCTCGGCACTTGATATTCCTCTACGCCTACGGCGTGGTGGCACCACCAAATGAATGCAGCACCGTCTCTACTCCGGCTGGAGTGATCTTGAAGACTGTGCCTGCATTGAATTCTCCACCCGCAGCCGTCGTCCCGTAGAAGTTCCCATCGCTTCCTTGAACCACACTGGAGGGAGACGCTCCATCGGTGTTTCCGCCGGCAAACGCGTAGAGCACTGTCTCCACGCCGGTTGGAGTGATTTTGAATACCGTGCCGCATCCGACGCCACAATTCGCCATGCCTCCTGAACCAGTCGTGCCGTAAAAATTGCCATCGCTGGCCTGAATCAGGGCGCCGTAGGGATTTGCGCCGTCCGCGGTGCCACCAGCAAATGCGTAGAGTACCGTTTCCACCCCCGTCGGCGTAATCATGAAAACAGTCCCACATCCTCTATCGCATATTGGTGCAGGATTGGCGCTTAGGCCGCCGAAGGGGGTCGTGCCGTAGAAATTCCCGTCGCTACCCACAACCAGGGCTGCCGATGGGAGTTCGCCATCTGTGCCGCCATTGAAGGAATGGAGCACCGTCTCCGTGCCAGCCGGAGTGATCTGGAAGATCGTGCCGTAAGTAGACGAGCCACCAATATCAGTCGTGCCGTAGAAATCGCCATCCGTGCCTTGAACCAGGCTCGATGGGATCGAGCCATTACTGCCAGGCTCTGGGAAGGAGTAAAGGACCGTTTCGTCGCCAGCCGGCGTGATCGTGAAGACAGTACCGGTGCCCTCATCGGTCGTGCCGTAGAAACTGCCATTGCTGCCTTGTAACAGGCCACCCGTTGGCTGTCCGCCGTCGGTCGTACCGCTGAAGTAGTGGAGTACCGCTTCTCCGCCCTCGGGAGTGACCTCGAACACAGTACCGCAGGGTGGAGGAGGTCCGTTGTAACTGACTGGTTCGGGACCGGGGCATTGACCAACCCCGCCGCCAATGGTCGTGCCGTAGAAGTTGCCGTCACTGCTCTCGATCAAAGCTCCGCTAGGATCGGCTCCGTCGCTGACTCCACCGGCGAATGAATAGAGCACCGTTTCGTCACCGTCCGGAGTAATCCGGTACACCGTACCCTCGTTGAACTGGCCGCCCGCCGCTGTGGTCCCGTAGAAGCTGCCGTCGCGACCTTGAATCAATCCGGAGGAAGGATTCGAACCGTCGCCCATGAACGGCGTTGTTCCACGGTTGCTACCAACCGCAGATACCTCAAGTGCGTTATTGTTGCAGGCATTCAACGCCAATATGAGGCCGCACCAGGCGCCGATGGTAACGTAAGCGTGGTAGTGCCTATACATTTCCCTCTCCCTTCGGAAGCGCCAGCGATGTAAACGCCCACCGCATAGAACGGTTGACACTGCCCTCCCCTCGGACACCGGCGCTATACGCAATCGCGGGCCGCGAGGCAGAGGACCCCGTCTCGGGCTCGTAGGCGGTCTTCGTAACCTTCAGGAAGCTTTGACGGAGAGCTCCGTACCCCCCTTCAGAGGGAGAGTCATCGAGCGAAAGCCGTTCGCCGGATCGCGTACGAAAGCCAGGTAGTCAGATTCCGCGTTGTCGTTGAGCACCAGCGCTCCGGGCCGCAACTGTGGTGTCACAACACGCATGACTTCGAGCGAGAGCGAGGGCTCCTGCTCACCGGGCCAGCCGTCGATGAGGGCGAAGTCGATGGCGCCCCCGAGATCTCGCAGCGTCGCCCGGGCATCGCCTAGGCGGATCTCGACAAAATCAGAGAGTCCGGCTGCCGCGAGGTTCTGTCGCGCGGTGGCGATCTTGGCCGGCACGATCTCCGCACCGATGACGCGGCCGCCGCCGTTGTCACGCACGGCAGCTGCCAGAAACAGCGTCGAGAAACCCACCGAGGTGGCGAAGTCCACCACTCGGCAAGCGTTGAGCGCCCGGCAGAGGAGGTAGATGAGCTCGCCCTGGTCCGAGTGGATGGAGAAGCCGAACTCAGCGTAGGCGTGCGGGTCGTACTTCTCACTCGATCGCGGACCGCCGTTCGCCGGCCGCTGGTAGCCATCGATCATCCTTTCGATCACCTGCTCGACACGGCGGTCGTTGAGCGGACTTGCGGCCCTCGGGGGCGCCTCGAGGGCGCCCTGTGCATTGAAGATAGCCATCAACGCCTCCCGCGAATCTGCTCCAGCGCCTGCATCAGTATCGCGATGACGCGGCTTTTCTCCTCGGGGGAGCTGCGACGCTTCTCGCGCAGCGCCCGCTTGAGCTCGTGACGCACCGCCTCAAGCTCGCGCCAATCGCCCTCCTCGTCCTCCTCGATGCCGCCCAACGCCTCGCGCAGGCGGCCCATTTTCCGACCAACGTGCTCGAGCTGGCTCAGCATGGCATCGGCTGCGTCCTGGTTCTCGGCGAGATACGCCCGCCCAGCGTCAGTGATGCTGTAAAGCTTCTTGACGCCTTCGGCAGTGACGCTGGCGTAACCCATCTCCTCGAGCCATGTCAGAGCTGGGTAGACCATGCCGGGACTGGGGCTGTAAAAGCCGTCCGAGCGCTCTTCCAGCGCCTTGATCAGTTCGTAACCATGGCTCGCGCGTTCGGCGAGCAAAGCGAGCAGCACCAGCTGCAGATCGCCAGAAGCCAGCCGGCGGCCAGCGCGGAACGCGCGTCCGCCCATGCCCATGCCGTCCATGAAACCGCCCGAGAAGTGTCCAAAGCCTCGGCCGTGGCGACGACCCATGAGATGCGCCCGGTGGGCCTCAAAGTGCTCGTGCCAGTCGTGATGATGAAAGTGTCGGTGCATTGTGCACTCCGTAGTGAATTTACAGATATATCTTACGATATGTTTTTAGATAGTCAAGCATCAATTTTTCCTGTGAACATCTGATGTAAGATGCTGTAACATCTGATGCATGCGCACCACCCTGGACATCGCAGATGACGTCCTTCAAGCCGCAAAAGAGCGGGCGCGGTATGAGAAGAAGACCGTCGGCCACGTGATTTCAGAGCTCGCGCGCCGAGCGCTGACGACCCCGCACGACGTGGCCACTGTCAGAGAGCCTAAAGCGGTTTACGGTGTGCGGCCGTTCGCGCCAGGCGGCAGCCTGGTAACCAACGGACTCATCGACAAGCTTCGCGAGGACGACGCTTACTGACAGCCACGCGGGCAGCCAAAGTGCGCGCTCTACTTGACATCAACGTGCTGATCGCCCTGTTCGATCCCGATCACGTTTCGCATGAGCCTGCGATGAGCTGGTTTGCGGCACATGCGAAGCAGGGTTGGGCATCCTGTCCGCTCACTCAGAACGGCTGCGTGCGCATCATGTCCACTCCGTCGTATCCCAATTTCAAGCCGGTTCAAGCTGTCGTCAAGCGACTGGAAGCGGCGTGCACAGAGCGTATCCACGAGTTCTGGCCCGATGGGCCGAGTCTCCTCGATTCAGGCGTGTTCGATGCAACCAGAATCCACGGTCCACGGCAGATTACCGACGTGTACCTGCTCGGGGTCGCCGTGCAGCACCAGGCTCGATTTGTAACATTCGACGGCAGAGTTCCCCTTGAGGCCGTTCGCAATGCAAGCGAGAAGAATCTCCTCCTGCTCCAAACCTGACGCAGCGCCGCTTTCGCCCGCACTCATTCCAGCATCTCGATCAGTTGCTCATCGCCCTCACTCAGAAGGTAATAGGCGATGAAGGTTGCCGCTTCCTCCGTGGACGCGTTATCGAAGTGCAAGACCCCGGTATCGGCTGGCTCGAAAAACGCGCTGCCGGCCGGGAGCATCAGTAGCGGCCCTCCCTCGAGCTGAAAGCGAATCGTCCCTCTGGCGATGTAACCCACGACGGGGATGGGGTGCAGGTGCAGCCCTGTTTCCTGCCCCGGTTGCAAATCGATTTGCCTGATCTCGACGCGGCCAAGCTCTCTGCGGCCAGCAATGGGCGCGCTCAGGAGATGCTTGCGGACGATCGGCGTGCTGTGCGGGCCGGCTTCGTGTTCTGACATGTGCGCGCTCCTGATCAACCGGGGTGGGTCGCCGCCCAGCGGCCATTCTGTGTACGGCCCCCGTAACCATAGGCGTCTCCATCCGCGGCGTGTACCAGGACGTAGCTCTCTTCGTGCAGGGGCCCCAGCAGCTCTTGCATACCGGCAAACGCGGCACGCACGAACCGAGTGGTTTCTGCCTTGTTGTTGGTCCCGGCGGTGACCTTGATATCGAGCCAGAAGGCCGAAAGCCCGGCTTCCGTCGGATGCTTCCCGGCTATGAACCAGCCCTCGGGATCGGCAGCCTCGACCAGCACGGCGGTCACGCTCTGGTCCTTGTCGAGATGCTCGGCGCCGAGCCGCGCGGCGAGAGCCGCAATCTGCCGGCGCAGTTCGGGTCTGGACTTCGGGGTGACGTAGCGAACAGTGATCATGGGCATCGGGGCGGTCTCCTTTTGTGCTGAGAAGCAATTTAGGTCACTCCCGATAAGATTAAAATACTATGATCACGTATTATCATCATACTGTTCTACTATGATGCTGGACCTCGAATCCGTTCGGCTCTTCGTCCTGGCGGCGGACCTTGGCAACCTCACGCGCGCCGCCGAGGCCGCGGGAACCGTACAACCCATCGTGAGCCAACGGCTCAAAGCCTTGGAAGCGACTCTGGGTTATAGACTGCTCGAACGGTCTCCGCGCTTCGTGCGCCTAACGCCGCGCGGATCGTTGTTCCTGGATCGCGCGCGACCGCTGCTGTCTGCGCACGAAGCTGCGCTCAACCCCGAAGATAAGCCCGCTGTGAGGATCGGCCTTGGAATGAGCGACCACGCCATCGGGGTCGCCCTCGAGCAGGTTCTGCGGCACGTTCGCTCGGCTCTGCCGCCCCGCGCGAAGATTGATGTGCAGGTAGGCCTGTCGGTGCAACTCCGAGAGCGGCTCGATGCCGGAGAGATGGACGCCGTGGTCATTCGTCGCGAGGGGCGCGGTAAGGAAGGTGAAGTCCTGGGCCTGGACCCGCTTGGCTGGCGCGCCGCTGAAGATTTCGCCCTGGCGGCGAATACCCCCGTGCCGTTGGCGACCCTGGGGCCAGCCTGTGGGGTCCGCGCGATCGCGGTGCGCACACTCGATCGCGCCGGCCTATCCTGGCACGAGACTTTCGCCGGCGGCAGTTGCGCGATGTTGCTGGCCGCAATGCGGGCCGGTGTTGGAGTTGCGCCGATGGGGCGGCTTGCCTCGGCGGGGGCCCCCGACAAAGGCCCTGCCCTGGGTCTTCCGCCGCTACCCGAGTCGCAGATCGTCCTTCTCGCACGCACGGGATCGGCGCTTGTCTCCGCTGCGGTCCGTGCGTTGGAAGCTGCCGTTCGCGCCAGCCTCCGGTAGGCCGCTTCTGTCGGCTAAGCATCTGCCCCATTCTGCTAACATACATGCACAGCTGTCGTTGCTCTGCTGGATTTCCCGGGGGTGCACGTGTCAAATTTGCGATTTGCGGCCAGAGTGGCCGCCCTGCTCACCTTCTCCGCGGCATCGATCGTATTGGGCGGCTGCGCACAGGAAACGCCGCTGCTGAACCAGCCGTTGGCGTGGACGCCGACCACCACTCTAGCCCTGGGCGTCACGCAAGGTCGCGGCACACCGGCGACGGTCCGATTCCAACCCTTCAACGACACAGCTGCCAATCCCGCGCTCGTAGGCAAAAACGTCGAGCACACCCCGACCAGGCAGGTAACCACCGCGGACCCGGTGGGACCATTCGTTACGCAGCACCTGCAGGAGCTGTTCGCACAGGCCGGCTACTCATCCGCCGGCGCGAATGCCGAGCGGGTGATCTCGGGCGACGTTCGCAAATTCTTTGTCAGAGAGGGGGGCAGCTACGACGGCACCGTCATACTCGACGTCACCGTGTCCGATGGCAGCGGCAAGGTCATCTGGCAGGGTACGGCGTGGGGTACGAACGAAACCTTCGGCCGGTCCTACCATCTCGACAACTACCAGCAAGTGCTGTCCGATTCGCTGATCGACGCGGCGAACAACCTGCTGAAGAGCCCTGGGCTGCGCAGCAGCCTCACACTGAACTAGTTCAGGCTGCCTTTTCGAAGTCTCCGAGCTGCGCCTCGAGCGCGCGCTTGAATGCAGGCCGTGCCGTGCAGCGCTCGACATAGGCCGCCAGGCGCGCGTCGCGGGTGACGATGTCCGTGTTCTTCAGGATCCGCAGCACCGTCGACATCACCAGGTCGCCGGCCGTGAAGCGCTCACCGTCGAGGAAGGGCTTGTCTCCGAGGGATCTGGAAAGCGAGGCCAGGCGCCGCTGAACGAACTCCACGGCGCTCGGCCGGCGCAGCTTTGCCCACTGCTCGTTCGCGTAAATGAAGTCTATCAGCGCGACGTTCATCACGCAGGGCTCGACCGAATTGAGCGCCGCGACGAGCCACTGCATCGCGCGTGCACGCGCACCGGCTTCCTTCGGCAGAAGCGTCTCGCTCCGTTCGCCGATGTGCAGCACGATGGCTCCGGACTCGAAGAGGACGAGGTCATCCTCCATCAGAATGGGCACCTGGCCGAACGGCTGCAGCGTTCGATATTCCGGCTTGTCCTGATCGCCCTGCTGCAGCAGTCGCGCTTGGTACGGCAACCCGGCCTCCTCGAGCGCCCAGCGGGCACGGAGGTCGCGCACCTGCCCTTTGGCAGCATCCGGAACCGACCTGAAGGCGGAAATCGTGATCACTGGGCGTCCTCCTCTACAAAAAGGGCTGATTGCCGCCGCACCCCGGGCGTGGCGGGCTTCTCACCTCTAGACGAACCCGGACTGAAAATTCGACAATTGCTGGAACCTGAACGCGGGGGCATCGCAAATGCGGAAGGTAGCCATTGCGGCGTGTTCGATTGTATTTCTTTTGCCGTTCGCGGCCCATGCGGTCGATATCGATTACCCCGCCCTCGGCGTAAAGTTGACCGCCCTGCCGGCCAGCGCCAAAACCGTCTACGCCCAGGAACGTTTCAAGGGATACGAAGCCCAGGCCTCATTTGGCCCGACCACCAAGGTCCAGATCTTTCGGTTCGATGAGTCGGTGCGCGACGGGAACATCGCGGATCCGGCATACCGTGACGCGTTGCTGAAGCAATTCGGCATTCAACCGGGCAGCAGTGGCACGCAGCTGGTGGCAACGGTCGCAGGTCGGCCCGCCTGGGTAGTGGGCGCCTCGCAGCAACTGGTGCCAGGGGCAGTGATGGCGTACTACTGCAACTATTATCTCGTCGTCAGCCAGCACTTCTACTGGATCGACATCTCGGCGTTCGGTGCACCGAAGGCCGCGAGCTCGGATTTCGATGCCGCCGCCACGAATATCGCCACCGGTCTCGTCTTCGAGCCCGTGCGGCCGCAGCCCGAGAAGCCGCTTGCGCCCGGCGAGATGCCGGCATTCCTGATGGGAAACGCGCCGTGGCATTACCCTGACAGTGCCCGAAGACTCGGAGAACAGGGGGTCGTCAAGGTTGAATTCACCATCGGCGGCGATGGCACCGCCCAGGACGTCAAGGTCACGAGCAACGCCGGTGCGGACCTCGCGCAAGTCGCGGTGTCCATGTTGAAAGACGGCGGCTTCAAGGTGCCGCAAGGATGGCAGCAGAGCGCGCAGACATTCACGATGGAGTGGCACTTCAAGCTGGACTGCCCTGCTTCCGGTTCGTCGCCGGAGGACCTGAACCCGCAAGTGATGACGATGTGCGCTTCCGTTCGGTAATTAGCGTCCACTTTAACCCCGTTTGCAGCACCGCAGCGATTAATGCAGGCAGCCACATGAACGGATGACCAGATGGATGCCACGGCGTCTTCCATCCTCCCCGATCTGAGTACGATCTCACTGGACGCACCGCGGCCGGCACCGATGGAGCAAACGCCAAGCACCGAGACGGCCGAATCGGATCAAACGCTCATGGAACGATACCGTGACGGTGATGCGGCCGCCTTCAACGAGCTGTATCGCCGCTACCGCGCTCCGGTGCGCCGCTTCATAGCGAAACTCTGCTGGGCGCAGGACGAGGCGGATGAGATCGTCCAGGAAGTGTGGCTCGCCGTCATACGCGGCGCGCGATCCTATCGTCCCACTGCCAAGTTCACGACCTATCTTTTCGCCATAGCGCACCGCCGGCTGCAGGACCACTGGCGCTGGCGTGAGCGACGTGCCCACGCATTCGCGGCGGCGGACTCGGCGCCTGATCTGCACGAGATTGCGGATGAAGGGGCGGCCATACCCGAGGATTGGGCCGCGCACGCCGAGCTACGAAGCGCCCTGATGACGGCCATCGATCGGTTGCCGCCGCCGCAGCGAGCGGTCTTTCTATTGAAGGCGGAGGCCGGGTTGAGCCTGGAGGAGATCGCCGTCGCGACGGGCGCCAGCGTCGAGGCCACCAAGAGCCGAATGCGTTATGCGCTGGCGCGCCTGCGAGCACAGCTGGTGACATGGGAACGCCAGCAGACGAGGTCGATATGAGCGACCATGACATCGAGCGGCTTTGCGCCGGATATAGAGCCACCGTGCAGGACCCGCCGTACGACCCGGCCGATGCAGCCCTGATACGCGCCGCAGCGCGCCGGGCGCATCAGGCGCGCCGCCTCCCGGTGCGGCGCGTGGCTTACGGCATTGCGGCCACCTTGCTCGCGGCACTCGGGCTGGCAGCCGGGATGCGATCACTCACCTTTTGGCATCGGCCGTCGATCATCGCGACACGCGCGACAGCCGCGCAGGAAGCGCGGCCCTCGAAAGCCCGGACCAGTCCGTTCAATGATTATCTCACCAATGCCATGTTGGGCTCGGCGTCCACCGGCTTTCTGCAGGAGACGTCCGCAGTCTCTACAACGAGCACTGATCCGACTTGCGGAACGGCCGCGGCGATCGACCTCAACGCTCCGGGAGCACTCGCGAGCCTGAAGACCACAAAACCCGCCGACTACGGCAAAATAATGCACATCATCGCGGGCCTGACCCAACATCCGGAGCTGGATGTGGCACGTTGGATCAGCGCGACCTTCCATGCCGGCAATGTGAGCTACCTGCCGCTTTGGCTGACCAGTCTTCCGCCCCAGCGCCGCTTGAGTTTTTGCCTCGGGAGCACGAGCTACGGTGTCGTACTCACGATCACGGGCAATGGCGCACGGGTATCCCCCAGGGATTACTACAAGAATTCCCGCAAGCCGCTTAGAATGCGCCAACTGCCCTGAAAGCCCACCTGGGGGACGAAGCGATGCGCATCGCAAGCGTCGGCCATGCGCTCTTTGCGGCCACCTTGATTGCCTTTGGAATCTTCGGCCTCATCCGGGGCGACTTCGCCCCGATATGGGACGTGGTGCCAAAGGATTTCCCGACACGGGAAGGGCTCATCTATCTCTGTGCCGCGGTCTCCCTGATTTGTGGCGCTGGCCTCTTCTTGCAGCGGACCGCTGGCACCACCAGCCGCGTGTTGTTCGCCTACCTCGTGCTGTGGATGGTGCTCTTCAGGGTGCCCCTCATCGTGCAGGCGCCCACGGTGGAGGGCAGCTATCAGAACTGGGGTGAGACCGCGGTGTTGGTTGCCGGGGCCTGGGTGCTGTACGCCTGGTTCGCCAACTCCTGGGACCGGCGGCAACTCGGTTTCGCCACCGGGGAGAAAGGCATACGCCTCGCGAGGGCCCTCTATGCCCTGGCGATGATCGCCTTCGGCTTGTCTCACTTCGTCTATCTCGATCTGACTGCGCCGCTCGTTCCCACCTGGCTGCCGTGGCATGTCGCTTGGGCGTATTTCACCGGCGCCGCCTATCTCGTGGCGGGCGCCGCCATACTCGTCGGCGTGTGTGCACGGCTGGCGGCCGGGCTCTCGGCCCTGCAGATGGGCCTCTTCACGCTGCTCGTTTGGGTGCCCCTCATGGCAGAGGGGCTCATGACCGCCGGTCAGCGCGGCGAGTTCGCGATCTCCTGGGCCCTCACCGCTGCCGGCTGGGTGGTGGCGGACTCCTATCGCGACATGCCCTGGCTGGCGGTGGGTCTGCGCCGCGAAACCGGCATGGCAGCGGAACGCGTCTCCTAGCTCCCATCGCCCGGCGATTCGCGACCGGCTTCACGCAACCAAATAGTTGCGTTTTCCGGCAGAAGACTCATAATGGCAATACGCAACCATAAGGTTGCATTAAGGACAGCACTCATGCCCTCCGATACCGATCGCATCGAGCGCAGCGTCGTCATCAAAGCTCCGCGAGAGCGCGTCTGGCGCGCCATCTCCAATGCCGAGGAATTTGGCACGTGGTTCGGCGTCAACCTCGAGGGCCAGACGTTCTCGTCCGGCCAGCTCGTTCGCGGACCGATCACGATCGTGGGGTACGAGCACATCATCTGGGAAGTCAGGATCGAGCGGATCGAGCCGCCGAATCAGCTTTCCTTCCGCTGGCATCCGTATGCCATCGATCCCAAGGTGGACTACCAGAAGGAAGAGCCGACACTGGTGACGTTCACGCTGACGGACGCTCCGGACAATGCGACCTTATTGACGTTGGTGGAGTCCGGGTTCGACAAAGTGCCGCCGGAGCGCCGCCTGGAAGCATTTCGGATGAACAGCCGCGGCTGGAGCGCGCAGATGGATAACATTACACGCCATGTCACCGGGTAAGGCAGGCCTCGCCGCCGCGGGTCTGCGCGGTGGCGCCCGCGGCCCAACGCTCAGCGTGCACTCCAGCCAGGCTCTCGCCCGCATCTTTGCGGCGCTCGGCGACCCCACTCGGCTGAAGCTCGTGGCTATGCTCTGCGCGGGCGGAGCACTCTCCATCGCACAGCTCACAGCGAACACCAACATCAGTCGTCAGGCGGTCACGAAGCATCTTCAGGTGCTGTCGGACGCAGGCGTGACGCGCGACACGAAGGCCGGGCGGCAGCGGCTCTGGCAGCTCGACCCGGCGCGGATCGAGGAGGCGAAGCGGACCCTGGAGGTGATCGGCCGGCAGTGGCACAGCGCCCTCGGCAGGCTCAAGGCATTCGCGGAAGCGACCTGAGACTAGGGCACTAGCTTGGTAGTCCGCGGCAGCGGATATACAGGTGCAGGTACTTGCGGCGCACGTAGTTCGACTCCACCAGCGCGAACACCAGCCCGCGCCAGCCATCCAGAAAGCCCAGCCTGAGCACATAGCCCCGAAAGAACCGCCACTGCGGGTTGAAGAGCACCTTGCCGAAGCCGCACCGCTTGCCGGCGGCATAGAGCGCCTGCCCCATGAGCTCCGCATAGCGCTGCATCTTGTTGTGATGGTCGCTGAGACTGCGATAGGAATAATGCTCGAGGTGGCCGCGCAGCCGGCCCACTCGGCCCTCGACGCGGGTGTTCTCGTGGATCTCGCGGCCGATCCAGCCGCCACGGCGCCGGTCGAACAGCCGGATCAGGCGGTCCGGATAGGCGTTCCCGTGGCGCAGGAAGCGGCCGAAGTATTCCGTGATGCGCGGCACCGACCAGCCGGCGTATCCCTCGAAGCCACCCGCGCGCACACGCTCGATCTCCTGTCGCAGCGCATCGGTCACCCGCTCGTCGGCATCGAGGCAGAGCACCCAGTCGTTGCCGGCCGAGTCCACCGCGAACTGCTTCTGCGAGCGGTAGCCCGGCCAGTCGCGCTCGATGACTTGCGCCCCGAGCGCGGCGGCCAGCTCCCGGGTCGCATCCGTCGAGTGGGAATCCACGACGATCACCTCGTCGCAGAAGCTGACCGAGCGCACGCAGGCCTCGATGCGGTCGGCCTCGTTGTAGGTGATGATGCAGGCCGAAAGGCCGCTACGACTGATTTGCCCCATTCGCATAGTTTATCGGCTGCAGACGCTTCAGGCGCGCCCGAGCTATAGTAGGCGCTCATGAGCGTGGTATCGCAGATCGATCCGGCCGCGGCCGATGTCCCCGAGCGGATCGGGCTCGCGCTCGAGTCGAACCAGATCGTCTATTTCCCGAAGAGCCCGATCCCCCTGCCGGACGCCGAGACGCTCGAGTATCTGCGCACCGAGCTGCCCTCGCGCCTCAAGCTGAAGAACATCAGCTACCACCCGGAAGGGGCGCGCGTCACCGGCCTCGAGGGCGACGAGACGCTGCGCAAGCGTACTTCCGAGGTGCTGAAGCGACACCTCGACGACGTCGCCGGGTTCTTGTACAGGCTGATGCCCCAGTGGCGAGGCGCCAGCAGGGTTGGAACATGCAGCTTTCGTCCGATCCAGGAGCGGGGCCGCAACCTCAAATCTCACGCAAGCAACGAGCTCGTGCACGTCGACGCGGGCGCCTACGGCGCCACGAACGGCGACCGCATCTTTCGCTTCTTCGTGAACGTGAACGACCGCGAGGACCGCGTGTGGGCGAGCAAGGGAAGCCTGCAGCAGGTGCTCGAGCGGCACGGTGTCGCTGCCGGCCTGCTCGATGGCTCGGGAAATCTCAAGCTGCGGGTCGACAAGGGCCTGGCCGACCACGCCTTCAGCGCCGCGATCGGCGGTCTCGCCCGGCTCAACCCGCTGGCGCATACCCTGGACTCCAGTCCGTATGACCGCACCATGCGCCGGCTGCACAATTACATGAAGGACAGCGACGCCTTCAAACAGGATATGCGTGGGTACGAGGAAATCCGCTTCCCGCCATACTCCGCCTGGATGGTGTTCACCGACGGTGTCAGCCACGCCAGTCTAGCCGGCCAGTTCGCGTTGGTAACCACCATCATCGTCCCGCGTGCGGCACTAAAGCACCCGCAGTTCGCCCCTTATGCGTTGCTCACGGCGCGCTCGGCAAGCGCCCGACCTGGCGCCTGAGCGTCGGTATAATCCGATCCGCCATCCATACCTGCCCGGGGGCCTCCGTGACTGAAGATCTGCAATCCGAGCTCGAGCGGCTGCGAGCCGAGAATGAGAGCCTGAAGAAAGCCGGCCGCGGCAAGCTCGCGATGAAGGTGAGCGAGAAAGGCGCGCTGTCGGTGTACGGGATGGGCCGCTTCCCGGTGACGCTCTACAAGGAGCAGTGGCTGCGGCTGCTCACCATGGCGGAGGAGATCAAGGCCTTCATCGCGGCCAACGACGCGAGCCTGAAATCGAAGGAATAGCGGTCACCGCGGGCCGGGCCGGTACCGCCATTTACTCGCGAACGCTGGCCAGCTCCTCGACCAGCACGCGGGTGTTCTCCGAGTAGTCCACGGGTACCGCCACGAGGTGCATCCCGCCCGCCGCAAAAGCGGCCTCGAGCGCCGGTGCGAGGCCATCGGGCCCCTCCACCCGGGCCCCCTTCATCCCGTATGCCTTGGCGTAGGTGACGAAGTCGGGGTTCCCGAACGTCATGCCGAAGTCGGGGAATCCGTCTGCCGCCTGCTTCCAGCGGATCATGCCGTAGGCGTTGTCCTGCAGGATGAGGACCACGAGATTGAGGCGCAGACGCACCGCCGTCTCGAGCTCCTGCGAGCTCATCATGAACCCACCGTCACCGCACACCGCAAGCACACGCCGGTCCGGGTGAAGCATCGCCGCCATCATCGCCGAGGGCAGTCCCGCCCCCATCGTGGCCAGCGCGTTGTCGAGGAGAAGGGTGTTGGCGACGCGCGTGCGGTAATTGCGCGCGAACCAGATCTTGTACATGCCGTTATCCAGGCACACGATGCCGTCCTCCGGCATCACCTGGCGCACATCGTGCACGATGCGCTGCGGTGTCAGCGGATAACGGGCTTCCGTGGCCCGCTCCGCGATGTGCGCCAGGATGCTGTCACGCAGCGGCAGCAGCGCATCGGCCCGCGGCAGCTTCCCTTCCAGCCGGTCCGCAAGAAGCGCCAGGCTGGGCCCGATGTCGCCGATGAGCTCTGCGTGCGGGAAGTACACCTCCTCGACCGTCGCCGGCAGATAACCCACATGCAGCACGGTGGGCCCACCAGGCCCCATGAGGAACGGAGGCTTCTCCACCGTGTCGTGGCCGATCGAGACGATGAGGTCGGCGCGATCGATCGCCTGATGAACGTAGTCGCGCGCCGAGAGCGCCGCAGTGCCCATGTAGAGGCCGGAGCCGCCGGCCACCGACCCCTTGCCCATCTGGGTGTTGAAGAATGGGATCTGCACGCGCCTGACGAAATCCGAGAGCGCATCCGCAAGGCGCGGGCGGCTTGCGGCCGCGCCGAGCATCACCAACGGGTACTGCGCTCCGCGCACGAGCTCCGCCGCCCGATCGAGCGCTGCCGGATTGGCGATCGGCAGGGTCGTCGGATGTGGCGGTACGAGCGGGGCATCGGGCGCCTCTTCCGCGGCTACGTCCTCCGGCAGCTCGAGGTGCACCGGCCCGGGACGCTCCTGGCGCGCAACCCGGAATGCCTCGCGCACCATCGAGGGGATGGTCACCGTGCCGATGATGCGGTGTGCCATCTTCGTCAGCGGCGTCATCGTCGAGACGATGTCAACGATTTGGAATCGCGCCTGTTTGCGCGTCAGGACTCCCTTCTGCCCCGTGATCATGACCATCGGCATGGCGCCGAGCTGCGCATACGCAGCGCCAGTCGTCAGATTCAACGCCCCCGGGCCCAGCGTCGAGAGGCATACGCCGGCCTCCCCGGTCAAACGGCCGTGTGTGGCTGCCATGAACGCCGCTGCCTGCTCGTGGCGCGTCAACACCAACTCGATGCTCGAGCGGCGCAGCGCCTCGACGACATCGAGGTTCTCCTCGCCCGGGACACCGAAGATCCGCTTCACACCCTCGTTCTCGAGGGCCGCCACCAGGAGCTGCGCGCCGTTCATGGGATTCTCACCTCAACTCTTTGCGAACAGCCGGTCCGCGACGAAGGGGTTGGTCCTGCGCTCCGCCCCGAAAGTGGACATCGGCCCGTGCCCGGGCACGAACCGCACATCATCACCGAGCGGAAAGAGCCGCTCGCGGATCGATCTGATCAGCGCCGCGTGATTGCCGCGCGGAAAATCCGTGCGGCCTATCGAGCCGGCGAAGAGCACATCGCCCACCCAGGCGCAGCGCTCCCCGGGATGAAAGAACACCACATGCCCGGGCGTGTGTCCCGGGCAATGCAACACCTCGAGCGTCTGTCCGCCCACCGTGACCCGATCACCCTGCTCCAGCCACCGGTCGGGCTCGAAGGAGGGCGACGGCGGAAATCCGAACTGCGCGGCCGCCTGCGGCAGGGCCTCGATCCAGAACTGATCTTCGCGCTGCGGGCCTTCGACCGGCAGCTCCCGGGCACGCGCGAGCTCCGCGGTGGCCGCGCAATGATCGACATGCGCGTGCGTGAGGAGGATCTTCTCGAGCGTCACCCCGCGCTGGTCGGCTTCGCCGAGCACGCGTTCGATCTCGCCTCCGGGGTCGACTACCGCGCCCCGCCGGCTGTCCTCGTCCCAGATGAGCGAGCAATTCTGTTGGAACGGTGTGACCGGGATGATGAGCGCGCGCATTAGCCGGGCACGATCCCCCAGCGGAAGGGATCCGCCGGATCGAGGCGCAGCACCGCCTCCGCCGTGACGTGCGCGGTCCCTGTGATGGTCGGCACGATCTCTCCCTTGGCGCGGTCGTGCCAGCGATACCGCGCGGTGAAGGTGCTGCCGATCAGGCTCTCCTGCACCCAGGGTGCTCCTTCCTCGAGCTTGCCGTCGGCCGCCAGGCAGGCGAGCTTCGCGCTGGTCCCGGTGCCGCACGGTGAGCGGTCGTAGGCCCCGCCCGGGCAGAGCACGAAGTTGCGGCTGCTCGCACTCGCGGCCGACGGCGGCCCGAACAGCTCCACGTGGTCGACTTCGGGGAATCCCTGTTCGTTGACGGCACGGCGCAGGCGCGCAGCAAGGCTCGTCAGAGATTCCAGGTTGCCGAAAGCGATCGTGACCGCGGGCGCCTCGGCAAGAAAAAACCAGTTGCCGCCCCAAGCGACATCACCGCGGATCTCGCCGGCGCCCGCGAGTGAGATGCTGGCCTGGCGCGCCTTGCGGAAGCTCCTGACGTTGACGACATCGATCCGGCCATCCTCGTACAGTCGGGCGTCGACGGGTCCGACCGGCGTATCGATGCGAATCGGACCCGGCCGGCAGCGGCCGACGGCCGCCAGCGATGCGACCAGGCCGATCGTGCCGTGCCCGCACATGCCGAGATAGCCGACGTTGTTGAAGAAGATCACGCCGGCCTGACAGTCCGGCCGATGCGGGCGGCAGAGCAGTGCGCCGACCACGGTGTCGGAGCCGCGCGGCTCGTTGACGATCGCGCGACGATAATGATCGTACTGCTCGCGGAAGCGCCTCAGGCGCTCCTCGAGCGGCCCATCGCCGAGCTCCGGCCCCCCCTCGATGACGAGCCGCGTCGGCTCGCCGGCGGTGTGCGAATCGATGACTCGAATGACGTCGGGGCGCTCGGGGGGCATGCCCCCTATGCTAGCGCACCCGCCGCCGGTCGGTCAGCCGCAGCGCTTATTCGTCTGCGTCGGAGTAGCGGCTCGGGGCCGCGCCGCCCATATCATCCTCGACGTCGAGATAGGCTTGCGTCACGGGCGCCAGATCGCGCCTCGCATAGTCGCTGTCCGAATGCTGGACATCATCGCGCAGCGCGTGATAGCTGCGCGAAAGGTCAGCGAACGAAGCCCTCACATCAGCCTTGTCGGCGCCCGGGTCTTCGACCGTGCGGTGGAACTCATGCGCCCGATCGGCGAAGTCCCGCGCGTCCTCGGTGTAGGACGTGTTCTCGTCGTAGCCGCGAGGTGCCTCGGCCGAGTTCTGCGCAAACGCCTGCGCGTTGGTATCCAGCCTGTCCGCAGAATAATCGAGGCCGCCGTGTCGATTCGTAGCGCAACCGGCGAGCGCCACCGCCATGAGGGACGCCGTGAACAACCGCGCCCTTTCCCACAGTCATCATAAGCTTCTCCTCGGCCCTTGAGGCCGCGACATCACCTGTTGAGGCCAACGCCCCGCCGGGCGGCGGAGTTCCCGATCGGAAAAGTTCCCTGTCAGTGGCCGGCAACAGGAGGCTGCGGCTCCGCTTGCTCGGTGATCGGCAGATCGAGGTAGCTGCCGCGCAGCAGGCTCAGCTTCATGGGCACGCGCCCCGCCGCGCTCGACTCGCCGCTCACGGCCCTGCCCGACCCGTAGTTGATCTCCCTGTCGGGACGCTTGCTGACACGCAACACCATCACCAGGCGGGCGCCCGACTCGACGCGCACGGCGGTGACCCGCCGGCCGGTGAACGTCAACGACTCGGCCGCGCCGGGCGCGAGCAGCCGGCGCGCGCCCGGGTCGCGCAGATAGCTGGCGCGAAACTCCTCCGCGGGCGCAAAGAGATGAAAGTAATTGCCGTCCGGCAACAGCTCGTACAGCGAGACGGTGAGATCCAGGTCGTGCTTGTTGGTCCGCAGCAGCAGCCGCCCGGAGAACGCGCCCGGCGATATCGAGGCCCCCGGGCAGCGGCCCGCTCACGAAAGCGAAGCCGTTCTCCACCGGCACGCTGGCCGTCATGAGGCTCGGCGGCGGGGACTCGCCGCCGTCCTTGCGGCGGCCAAGGTTGGCCGTGATGTTGACGGCCGTGCGGCTCGCCGGCTCGCGCGGAGTCAGGCTCCCCGAGCCGGCGCGCGGCTCGGCGGCGAGATAGAGCCGCACGCGATCCTTGGCGAGTTGGTCCAGGGTACCCGTGTGCTGCCAGACATTGGCGCCCATCACCTCGAAGTTGACACGGTCCGACAGCATCGCCGGCTTCGGGCCGTTGAGGAACAGGTACTCGAACCACTGCAGCTCGATGCCCCGCAGATAGATGACCGCCGCGGGATCGGTGCGGTAGTCGCGCACGACCGCCTGCGCGCTTCCGTCCCGCATCTCGGCGCGGTCGTAGGGGCCCGCGAGCAGTATCTGGGCCGCTTGCGGATCGTGCGCGTAGTGTTGCAGGAAGTAGAAGAGCGTCCCGGCCTCGCCGCCACTGTAGTAGCCGGTCAGGGACAAGATCGGGATGTCGACGTGAGCGAACTCCTGCGGCGAAGGCACCAGGCGCCGCCAGTAATCGTCGTAAGCGGGATGCGCCAGCCAGCGCTGGAAGATCGTGCTCGGCCGCCCCGCGAGCCGCGGCAGGTCGCGGAAAGGCTTGCCGCTCGCATACCACTTCGCATTCAGGGCATCGCACCAATCCGGGCTTCCGGGCGCCGCCGTCGGCGCAGCACCGGGCCCTGGCGCGCTGGCCGCATTCGCGCCTGTCGGGCTCGTATCGCCTCCCGGGCTCGCAGCGGGGCGGCGGCCTGCGGAATCGAGGCCGGGCCGCCATCAGGCGCGGTGTCGCTCTGGTCGCGCTCCGTTTCGACGCCTTGCAACCAACAGTAGGCGGCGTTCTGCCCGATACCGCCATCCATCGGAAAGTTGACGCCGGGCGCCATCGCATCGGAAGTCGCGATTCCCTTCAGCTGCGGCGGCAGGCGCTTCGCCACCGCCCAGGCGACGAAGCCGCTGTAGCCGTCGCCATACATGCCGACCTGCGCATCGGTCCACGGCTGCTTGGCGATCCAGTCGATCACCGCGCGTGCGCGCTCCCCTTCGCCCTCGAACGGAATCACCTGCCAGTCGTGACGCCCGGCGCGCACGGCGGGTGTGAAAGCCACCATGCTCGCGAAGCCATGCGCCGCCGCCTGGATCGCTTCATCGTAGCCGCCGGGGGCGATGCGATATTGCAGCAGGGTCGTCAGCAGTCCGCCCGCGCTGCGCGGCCGGACGAGGAGCGCAAGCACCTTGCCGTGGCCCGGAGTGGCTATCGCGACATCGTCCTGGATGTTGTAGCGCCGGTCCTGATCGAGCGAGATGAGCCCGGGAGCGATGGGGCCGAAGCTGCGGTAGGCTTCGAAGGCGACATACTGCCAGATGAGGGCGATTGCCTCGGGCTCATCGATCCGCTCCCGGCCGCGCAAGCCGTCGAAGCTTGCCTGGAGAGCCGCGGCGTACGCCGCGGGCGGCGCCTCGAGCCACGACTCGACACGATAGCCGTCGAGGTTGTCGAAGATCGGAATGGTCTCCCAGAAGGCGAGATCGAACGCCTGTGCGAAGGGCAGCCGGTACTGCGCCTGCAGCGACATCGCGTGGACGTAGAGATCGTAGACCGAGGCCGGATCCGCCGGAGGCCGGCGGGGCGTGCCGCCGCGCGCCTGCTGCAGGTCGAGCCGCGCCGAGTAGGCCTCATCGAAGTTGCCGGCCACGAGCTGCAGCGCCGACATGTTGGCGAGGTACTGCTCGCGGCTGTCGTTGCGGTACCCCGGGATGATTCGCGATGCCAGATCGCGCATCACGGCCGGCGTCCTGGGATCATCCACCGAAGCCGGGGCGGTGAACTCCAAGCTCTGCGCCACCGCGAGCCGCGGCAGCAGTACGAGCGAGAGGACGATGCCGAGTGCCGTGCGCATGCCGCGAGCCTTATGGGGCCGGGCCCGGGCCGCCGCCCGGGCCGTCCTGGCGGCCTACGGCCGCGCGCCGCGCCGCCGCACAGGAAATGAAGGCCGCGTAGCTCCAGGCGAGGTGCTTGGCCGAAGTCTGCTCACCGGTGCGCTGATCGAACTGCTCTGACATATCGCCGCTTTCGGGGGTGAAGGCGCGAACCGTCTCCAGGTACCGGTCGCCGCGCGCGAGCAGTGCATCGCGGCCGCCGTTGACCCGGGCGGCGCGAAAACAGAGCTCGGCGGCCGCCAGTGTCGAGAAGTAGTAGGCGCCGCCGGAATAATAACGGTCGGCGCGATAGCGCCCAAGCGCCGGTCCGCGTGCCGCCGGCCGCCCATGGTTGATGGGATAGTCAGCCTCGAACACGCTGTCGAGCACGCTGAGCGTCGCGTGAATCCGCGGATCGCGCACGGAGTGGGTGGGACAATCATCGGACGCCTGTAGCGCCGCCAGGATGACGGCGATGTCGAGCTCCTTCGCCGACGGCTCGCCCGAGTCCAGCGTCCGCGAGCGGTAGTAGCCGCGGTTCGCCGACCAGTACCCGTCCAGCGTGTCGCGAATCGCCTGGCTTTCCGCCCGACAGCTTCCAGCCTCCGCTGCCTCTCCCCGCGCGTCGAGCCAGTCGGCACCGTCATCGAGCGCCTGCGCGCCGACGCGCAGGGTGAAGTAGTGCAGCCCCCGCTCCTCCTCCCAGATGTCGTAGCACGGCTCCCGCCAATGTGCGCGCGTAAAGCGCAGATCGTCGCGCAGCAGCCCGTCGCATGTCGTCCGCAGCGCAGTGTCGAGGGACAACACCGCGCAGCCAGCGCAGCACAGCGAGCGCGCGCAATGCGGGGCCGTCGTTCTGCGGCCGCCCCCAGTTGGAAATATCGAGCGTGCCGTCCGCGTTGACTCGCGTCTCCGCGGCAACCACCTCGCCGTGAACACGCTGCAGCTCGGAGTCCGGGCGCAGAAACTGCACGAAATCGGCCGCCACCCGCGGGCGCCATTCGCCGGATGCCGCCGCGAGCCTGCGCCCATCGAGCTGCGCGAGCGCGGCGCTGAAGCGCACGAACTCGCCGAAGAGCCGCGGCGCCTCATCGGCAGCCTGTCCGCCGGCCTGCAGGAGTCGCAGGGCGTCGATCACGATCGCCGAGTCGCGATACCAGTGAAAGAAGTAATCCGGGTCCGGATCGTAGGATGCCGGGACCGGCGAGGCGACCACCGCGCCCGGCGCCGGACGGATGGTCTGATCGAACCCGGGCCGCGTCTTGACGACGCCGAGCGGCGAGATGCTGCGCAACATCTGCCGCGCGGCGTGGGTGCACTGCCGATCGATCCAGGCCGGGAGAGTCTCCACCGCTGTCGTCCTCACCGCGGCAGATGCGGGCTGGAGAAGCCCAGCCGCCGCAGCCCCGTCCGGACCTCCGGCGCGCTCATGAAGAGCTTCCAGAGAAGCCCGGTGCGGAAGTTCTCGATCATGAGAATGATCGGACCTTGATCGATGGCAAGGTGGCTGTCCGCATACCAGTCGCGCTGCGGACAGAAGGCGTCGACGAACCCGTGAGGCCGCCAGATCTTGTCGCCGAATGTACCGAGAAAATGGCGCAGCGCCTTCATGGCCTCCACCGGCGCGTAGGGGAAGCTGGCGAGCGCCGCCGTAGGCGCGATCGTGCCATTGTCATTGTCGGGCGCATGCACGCCATAGCCATCGGGATCGTCGCTCGCCGTCAACCCCCAACAGTGCTCGCCGTACCCGCGATTGCGGTTGGGGTTGGCGGCGCAGTGCGCGTGATTGATGCGCACGTGCCGCAGGTTCTGCTCCCAGTAGCTGGCGTAGCGGTCCTCGAGTCCGCGCGGATCGAGACCGCAGAACGAATAGTGCGCGAAAAAGAGCGGGCCGCCGAACGCCGGCCCGAGCGGCAGCTCGATGCCGTTCCAGCTCCTGCCGTTGATGAAGTCCCGGCCGGTGGCAAAGCCACGATGATAGACGTGGTCGACGATTGGATAACGCGGCGCGCCGGCGGCGAGCACGTAGGTGATCAGGCATTCGTTCCAGCCGCGGATCTCCTGCTCGTTTGCCCAGCCGTTGTTGGGACTCCAGTGCCAGTAGAGCACCCCGCGGGTTGCGCGCGCGTACCAATCCCACTCGACCTCCTCCCACAGCCAGGAGACCATGTTCCGGACGCGGGCTTCCGCCGGAGTGTCGCGGTCGAAGTACTGCCGGGCCGTGAGCAGCCCCATGCACAGGAAGGACGTCTCCACGAGGTCGCCGCCGTCGTCCTTGCGTGAGAAAGGAATCGTGACCCCCGTGCGTCCATCGAGGAAGTGCGGCAGGGCGCCGTGGTAACAGGTTGCACGCACGAGGACATCCAGCATGGCTCCCAGTCGCTCGATGCCCTGCTCCCGTCTGATCCAGCCGCGCTCCACGGCGACGACCAGCGCCATGATCGCGAAGCCCGAGCCGCCCGTGGTGACGAGGTCGCTGCTTTGCCCCTTGCCGGCCGGACGCCGGTCGGGCGCCAATCCGCTCACGGGGTGCCCCGCATCCCAGAAGAACCGGAAAGTCTGCCGCTGCACGCGCTCGAGCAGCTCGTCATCGCTCAGCGTGGCGAGCCGTGCGGGGCTCATTTCCTCGAATCGGGCGGTATCGGACACAGAATCAACTCCTGCCTTCACGGAGATGGGAAGCCTTGCCGCGCACGCCCGGCGGATCCGCGGCGCGTCCCGCGGGGCACTTGACCAGATGGACCACGCGGGCGAAGAGCGGATCGCGCGCCTGCGCGCCGCCGATGTGAATGACGCCGGTGCGCGCGAGCTCGTCACCGAAGACTTCAATGACCCGCTCGAGGGTGTCGCCGTCGACCGAGCCGAACACGTCGTCGATGAGGACCCACGCCGGCGCCTGCAGCAGCACCCGGGCGAAAGCGAGCGCCAGCTGCTCGTCCTCGCTCAGCTCGCGATCCCAACGCCGCACGACATCGAGGAGCGGCACCAGCCGGTCGAGCCCGAGCCGCAGCAGGGCCTGCGCGCAGGAGTCCGCACCGAAGCCGTCGGGGTTCAGCGGATAGGCGAGCACTTCGCGCAGCGAGCCCTGAGGCAGGTAAGGTGTGCCGCGCGGGAAGTAGAGAATCTGCTCGGCGGCGGGCATGACGATCCGCCCGGTGCCGAGCGGCCAGAGGCCCGCGAGCGCGCGGAACAACAGCGTCTTGTTGGTTCCTGGCTCGCCCACGATGAGTAGCCGCTCGCCGGCGCGCACCTCCACGGCCCTCTCGCGCAGCATGTCGCGGCCGGCCGGGGACGATACCTCGAGGCCTTCGATGACGATGCGGCCGGCGATGCCCTCCGCGTACGTGATGTGGCTCTCGACCTCGTGTTTGACATCGGTGGTGACGACGGCACGGCGGAAGTTGGCAACGCGCAGGAGCGTGGCGCGCCAGTCGGCGATATTGGGGAAGTTGTCGACGTACCACCGCAGCGAGGCCTGCGCCGTGGTAAAGGCGGCCGCGGCCTGCATCAGGCCGCCGAACGAGAGCCGGCCCGAGAAGTAGAGCGGCGCCGCCACCAGGATCGGCGCCACGAGCAGCACCCAGCCGAAACCCGCGGTGATCCAGGTGAGGTTGGTCAGGCCCGTGACCAGGCGCTGAGTGGCCTTGAGCACGCCTTGGAGGCTGGTCTCGAGCCGCCGCCGCTCACCCTCCTCGCCGGCGGCGAGAGTAATGCCGTCCAGGTGCTCGTTGACCCGCACCAGCGCGAAGCGCAAATCCCCCTCGCGCGCGTAACGCTCGGCGTTGCGCCCGATGAGACTGCCGCCCACCCAGTAGGAGCACAAGGAGCCGAACGCCGCATAGATGATCGCGGCCCACACCATGTAGCCGGGCACCGCGAAGCCGCGCCCGGCGATGGTGAGCGAGAAGCCGCGGGATAGGACCCAGAGGACACCGACGAAGGCTACGAGCGTCACCGACGCCTGAATGAGGCCGCTGCCGAGGTCCCCCGACAGCTCGCAGAGATGGCGCGCATCATCGTGCATGCGCTGATCGGGGTTGACCCCCATCGGCCCCGCGTTGGCGAGCCAGAAGGCGCGCCGCGGGCTCATCCAGTCACGGATGAGATCCCGGGTCAGCCCCTCGCGCAGCTTCACCTTCAACGTCTCGACCAGCCAGCGCTGCGCCACATTGAGGACGAGGAGAGCACCCACGATGATGAAGAAGACGCCGAGCTGAACGACGAAGTCCCTGACATCCCGCCGGGTCAGCGCATCGTAGAACGGCTGGTTCCATCTGTTCAGCCATACCTGCCCGTAAGCGGTGGCGACGATCACCCCGAACACTCCGGCGGTCAGCGCTACCAGCGACTTCGCGACCGGAGAAGCGAGCAGCGCCCGGACGATCATCCCCAGCTGCGGCACGAGCCCCGAGTGCTCCGCCTCCGTCTCCGGGGGGTGACTGTCGCTGTTGTCGTCTGGGCGATCTATCATCGTACTCGCATGAAACCGCAAGACACACCGCACATCGAGACGCTCATCGGCCGGATGACCCTGACCGAGAAGCTGGGTCAGCTCACCATGATGGCCGCCAGCCACACCGTGACCGGACCGGTGATCACCGGCCACTCCACGGGCGATATCCGCTCCGGGAGGATCGGCAATCTGCTCAATCTTATCGGGGCGGCGGCCGCCCGCGAAATGCAGCGTATCGCAGTCGAGGAATCGCGCCTGGGTGTTCCGCTGCTGATTGGCCTGGATGTGATCCACGGCCACCGCACACTCTTTCCCCCACCCCTGGGGGAAGCTGCGCTGTTCGACCCCGAAGCCTGGACGCGGTCGGCGCGGGAGGCGGCCCGGGAGGCGGCTGCGGACGGCATCAACATGACCTTCGCACCCATGCTCGATGTGTCCCGGGAGCCCCGCTGGGGACGCACCGTCGAGGGTCCGGGCGAGTCACCCTGGGTGGGGCGGCTGCTGGCCGAGGCCAAAGTGCGCGGCTTCCAGGGCGCCGATCTCACGTCCGCCGACTCGATCGCGGCCGTAGCCAAGCACTACTGCGGCTATGGGGCGGTGACGGCCGGCCGCGAGTACGCCTCCGTGGACGTCTCCGAGCGAACACTGCGCGAGGTTCACGAGCCGGCCTTCGCGGCTGCCATCGATTCGGGTGTCGCGGCCGTGATGCCCGCCTTCACCGACCTCGCCGGCATTCCCATGACCGCCCATGCCGGCATGCTGCGTGGCCGCCTGCGCCGGGAGCTCGGTTTCGACGGTGTTCTGGTCAGCGATTACAACGCCATTGCGGAGCTGATCCAACACGGCGTCGCCACCGATCTCATCGAGGCAGCCACCCTTGCGCTCAAGGCGGGCGTCGACATCGACATGGTCTCGGGAGCCTATCTCCAAGGTTTACCGGTTGCGCTCGAGCGCGGTCTCGTCAGCCAGGCGGAGATCGACGAGTCGGTGCACAGGGTGTTGGTGCTCAAGGCGCGCCTCGGCTTGTTCGAGGACCCCTATCGGCGCGGCGCCACTGCCGAGAGCATCACGGCTCTCACGGAGCGGCGGCGGCTGGCCCGCGAGATCGCAGCGCGCTCCATGGTGTTGCTGAGCAACCGCGACGAGTCGCTGCCGCTGTTCGGCGGCCTGCGGCGCCTGGCGCTCATCGGACCTCTGGCCGATGCACCCGGGGAGATGCGCGGCCCCTGGTGGTGTGCGGCGCAGCCCGATGAGCAGATCGGCGTGCTCGCCGGGATGCGCGCGGCACTGCCGCGCAGCCAGATCTTCCACGCGAACGGAGTCGACATCGCGGGGGATGACGACAGCGGCATCGCGGCCGCCCTGGAACTCTGTGACAGCGCCGAGGCCGTGGTCCTCTGCCTGGGCGAGGCGGCCACCATGAGCGGTGAGGCGGCATCGCGCGCGCATCCGGGCTTGCCCGGCCGGCAGCGGCAGTTGGCGGAAGCTGTGTTGCAGCGTGCCGCCGCAAGGGCGGTGCCGGTCATTGCCGTCCTCTTCTGCGGGCGGCCGCTCATCGTTCCGTGGCTCGCGGAGCGGGCGAGCGCCCTGCTCGTCGCCTGGTTTCCCGGCTGTGAGGCCGGCCATGCGCTCGCGGACGTCCTGACAGGCCGCACCTCGCCCAGTGGACGCACGCCCATCACCTGGCCACGGGCGGTGGGGCAGATACCGCTTTACTTCGGCGAGCGCAGCAGCGGCCGCCCGACCGATCCGACCGGTCCGTTCTCGAGCAGGTACATCGACGAATCCAACGCACCGCTCTTCCCGTTCGGACACGGTCTGACCTACGGCCGCTGCATCATGAGTGGCTTGCGGGTGACGCCGCAATCGGCTGATGCGTCAGCCACCGTGGAAGTGCGTGTGGATGTCGAGAATCAGGGCACACACAAAGCGGAGGAGACTGTGTTTCTCTTCACGCGGCGCCTGAAGTCGCGGGTCGCACCCCCGGTCCTCGAGCTGCACGGCGTCGGCAAGATCACTCTGGACCCGGGCGCGCGCGGCACTCTGGTTCTGCATCTACCCGTGGCGGAATTGCGCTCGCTCGGCCCCGATCTCGAGCCGGCCCTCGAGCCGGGAGCAGTCGATGTCCTCGTGGGGCCGAGCGCAAATCGCGCCTCACTGCTCGCTGCCAGGTTGGAAATCGTGGCGTGACAGCAGCTGCGCGACCCTCTCGGTGACCAGCTCCGGCGCGCCGTCGCTCGCAGTGACCGCGCAGCTCGCACCCCGGCGCGGCGTGTAGAGTCGCGGATCCGTCACCTTGAAGAGCCCCACGGTCGTGGCGTCGGTTGCCGCACCGAGATGCATGAGGCCGGAGTCGGCGCAAACGAAACAATCCGCGGCTTCCAGCACCGCGGCCACCTGACGAACCCGGCGCGAGTAGTACGCGGGCAGCTCCGGCAGCGCCGCCACGCCGTTGGGCGGCCGGATCTCGATGACCCGTGCGGACGGCCAATGCGGGTGCAGGCTCGCGATCATGCGACGCCACCACTCGATGCTGAACTGCTTCGCGCCGGTCGCATGAGCCGCCACAGCTACCACGGGACCTGAGCCGCCCGCGCCGAGGATACGTTTGACCTCCTCCCTGCCGGCGAGGCGCTCGGCGTCGGTCAGGCGGATGCTGAGCTTGGGTGTTTCCGCTCGGGCGGCAGTGTCATCGAGCCCGAAGATGCCGCGCCGCAGCAGATACACGGGATAGTCCCCCATGTGCACCGGCGCGCCCGTGAAGGGAACGCTGACATCGACATCATCGGCTTTCCCGGCACGGGAAAAGCCGAGCTTGAGCTGGGCCGCCATGTGCCGCGTGAGGAAGCGCGCAGTCCAGGATCTGGGAGAGGGATCGACCAGGATGTCGTAATGGACGCGCCTGACGCGTAACAGCGTCGACAGATGCCGCAGCGGATGGTGAAACCCGCGAAACGGCAGCTGGTGCACGCGCCTGACCGAGGGAAACTCCTGGAAAACCTCGTGCGCGGACGGGCACGCCGTCAGGATCTCCACCCGGGTTAGAGGCAGCGTGGCCTCGATCTCCTCGACGAGCGGCGTCATCAGCAGGGTATTGCCGAGGCGTGTATTTGGGCGGCAGATGAGAATGGTAGCGCCCGCATACCGCTGCGCCGGGGAGCCCGCGGCGCTCGCGGGCGCGGAGGGGAGCTCGGCCGGCAGCATAGAGATAAATTATGGCATGGCCCCGGCCATACGTGGCCGGATAGACTCTCGCGGACAAAAGGCCATCTGGGTGACCGGCTTGCATCCTTCGGACTTGGGCGCATCGGCCGCCGTCTTCCTGTCGCAGATCGTGGTGCTCCTGGTCGTCGGGCGGCTGCTGGGGGAGCTGCTGTCGCGCTGGGGCCAGCCGCCGATCATGGGACAGCTCCTGGCCGGCGTCGTGCTCGGCCCCTCGGTGCTCGGCTTCCTGTCGCCCGCGGCCGAGTTCGCACTCTTCCCCCACACGCCACCGCAGCGGGCGATGCTCGATGCGGTAGCACAGCTCGGGGTCCTGCTCCTGCTTCTGCTCACCGGCATGGAGACGGATCTCTCGGTGATGCGCAACTGCGGCCGCGCCGCCCTCAACGTATCGCTGGCCGGCATCGCCCTGCCCTTCCTCTTCGGCGTGCTGGCGATCGAGCTGTTGCCGGCCTCGATGCTCCTCAGGCCGAACGAGCGGCTCTTGCTCGCGCTGTTCATGGGTACCGCGCTCGCGGTGTCGTCGGTGAAGATCGTCGCCGCCCTGGTGCGCGAGCTGGGCTTCATTCGGCGCATGGTCGGCCAGATCATCCTGGCCGCGGCCATCATGGACGATGCGATCGGGTGGATATTCGTGTCCGTGCTCCTCGGGCTCGCCCAGCACGGGAGCGTCGATATGGGAGGCGTGGCGCGCAGCGTCCTCGGCACGCTCGCGTTTCTCGTTTTCAGCATCACGGTGGGACGCAGACTCGTTTTCCAGGTGATCCGCTGGACCAACGATCACTTCGTGAGCGAGCTGCCGGTCATCACCGTGATCCTGGTGATCATGGGGGCGATGGCGCTGGCGACGGACGCCATCGGCGTGCAGACCGTGCTCGGCGCCTTCGTCGCGGGCGTTCTGATCGGCGAGTCGCCTATCCTGACACGCCACATCGAGGAGCAGCTGCGCGGGCTCATCGTGGCGCTCTTCATGCCGGTGTTCTTCGGGACGGCAGGCCTCGCCACCAACGTCGCCGCCCTCGGTCATCCCAACATGCTCATGCTCACGGCGGGCCTCATCGTCGTGGCGAGCGTGGGCAAGTTCTCCGGGGCATTCCTCGGCGGCCGTTTTGCCGGGCTTACGGGCGCGGAGTCGCTCGCCGTGGGGTGCGGCATGAACGCCCGCGGCTCGACGGAGGTGATCATTGCCTCCATCGGCCTCTCCATGGGCCTCATCGATGACAGCTTCTTCACCGCCATCGTGGTCATGGCTCTGGTGACGACGCTCGCCATGCCCCCGATGCTGCGCTGGGCGCTGCGGCGTCTACCGATGCGACCCGAGGAGGCGGCGCGCCTCGAGCGCGAGGCACTGGAGGAGCGGGGCTTCCTCTCGGGCGTCGAGCGGCTGCTACTCGCGGCAGACGCGAGTCCGAGCGGCCAACTCGCCTCGCGCCTCGCGGGCCTCATCGCCGGGGTGCGTCAGATTCCGACCACGGCCCTGCATTTCGAGCGCAAGGCAGCCGAGGGCGCGGCGGCCGAGCACACGACGGCCGTCATCCGCGAGGCGGCCGAGTCGGGAGGCGCGGAGAACGGCGGCTCCGAGCGGCTCGATCTGACGCTGCGGGTCGAGGAGCCGCAGCCCGGCGGTGATGCGATCCGCTCCGAGAAGCGCAAGGGATACGGCCTCCTCCTCATCGGCCGGGAGGCCGCCGCCAGGGGCACGATGTTTCACCGCGCGATCGCGCAGACGGCGGCGGAGTTCTCAGGACCGTTTGCAGTGGTGCTCGCGCGTCGCGAGCACCGCGCCGGGAGGCTGCGGGCGCCGCTCAACATCCTGGTGCCGGTGTCGGGAACGAGCGTGTCACGTCGTGGCGCGGAGCTTGCGGTGGCTCTGGCGCAAGGCTCGCGCGGCTCGGTAACGGCCCTGCATATTGCGGGACGCGGCGCGCGGCGCCCGCTGCACAGGCGCTTTGGCGGCCTGTTCGGCAGACAGGATGAGGTCGAGGAAGAGCCGTCCAACAACCCCATCACCGACGAGATCGTGCAACTCGCCCGCGCTTACTCGGTCAATGTGCGGTCCGCCGTGCGCAGCCACCGTGATCCCGATGCTGCGATACTCCGAGAGATCGGTGCGGGACGGCACGACGTATTGGTCATGGGCGTAAGCCCGCGACCCGGCGATCCGCTCAATTTCGGTGACGTCGCCTCAGCGCTGCTCGAGCGCGCGGAGTGCTCGCTCGTGTTTCTGGCAGCGGACCCCGACTAAGGCCGCCACTCCAGCAGATCGCCGATCCGCTCCACGGTGACATCGGCGGCGGGATAGGTGGCACTCTCCCTCGGGTCGTGGGCATAGTGGCCCTGCCGCGGGAAAATCGTGGTGAGAGACGCGCCCCACGCGCCCTTCATCGCCGTTAGGATGCGCAGCTTGTCGTCCACCATCACGTAATGGGACGCGGGATAGCGCCGCTTCACGGAGTCGAGCATCCGTTCCTTGTGCAGATAGATGAGCACGCGCCCCTCGACGGCGTCCCAAAGCCCGGAGCGGCGGATCTTGCGCGGCTGAAAGACCACATCTCCATCCGACAGGATCACCGTCGGCCCGAAGCGACGGCAGTGCGCCAGCACCTCCAGCGCGTCAGGGTACAGCCGATTCGCGAACGGGTAGTCGATCAGAAAGGACGACATCAGCAGGAGCTGCGGCTCGTCCAGATTCTCCAGCCGGTAGCGCTGCAGCGCGCCAAGGTAATCGGCGTATCCGAGCTCCGTGCGGAGCGCCTCGAAGATGGCCCAGTAACGGTCACGTTGCGCGCGGCCGAACTCCTTCTCGAGGTGTGCGCTCAGGTCATCCTGTACGGCATCGTTGTCGAGCAGCGTGTTGTCGACATCGAACAGGAATACGGACTGCACGGACTGCGGCATAGCTGTGATCTCAGCGTGGGGACCGGAAGGTCCCCACGCTAGCACGTCCCGCGCCGACTGCGATTGCTCCGTCTGCGGTTATTGTCTACAGCTATCTTACGCTGTAGCCGCGCGCGTCCAGGCAAGCCGTCATGGCGCGCTTGTAGTTCTCAGGCGTGGCCGTGGCTGCCTGCGAGCTGTTGGTCGAATTGGTCGGATCGTACCCGGTCTGCCCAACGGCCCATTCGTGACACTGATAGCGATCGTTCGCCGTCTGCTGTTCGTTCTGGCCGTTCTTCGGATACACGAAGAGGCTCATGGCGCCCTGCCCGGGGGGAGCGGCCGGCTGTTCGCCAGCCGGTGGAGGTGCGGTGGCTCCCTCTTCCACGCCACCCGTGACCGGCGGCGGGTCCGTCACCACGTAAGAGTCGTAATCAGGACTCCACGCGTAGTAGACGCCCTGCCAGTAATAATAGGGCACGCCGCCCCAATAGTAGGTCGCGTAGCCGATCGGTAGCGCGGCCAGGAACCATGGGAAGTCCCAGCCCAGGTAGACGTGCGGCCAGAAGGCCCCGTGCCAGTAACCACCACCCCAGTAACGCGGCACCCAGCGCGGGCCCCAGGGGCGTACCCAGCCGCCGCCCATACGGGGTCCTCCACCCCAGTTCGGGTGCATGCCGGCCCAGTGCGACGGCACTGCGTAGTGGCCATGGCCGCTGAAGCCGTGACCTTGGAAATGCCCGCCTCCGCCCCCGTGGAAACCGCCGTGTTCCTGACCCAGCGCCGGCGCAACCGCCATGAGAAGCGAAGCCGCCAGTGCTACCGCACCGCCGATGCCATTCCTGATTCGTACCATGGATTTCATGCCTGTCTGTTGATCGGTTGGACCGTTGCCACCGTTACCATACCGTACAACGCGCCAGCTGAAGGCGCGCTGACCGGTGCGACTTTGGGGCAGCCCCGAGAGCCGCGTCACCGAGCGAGAGCCGGGACTTGACGGGCTCGGGCACGCCCCACCAGCAATTTTACGCCTTCGAGAGCCCCGAGTAGCGCCACCGCGGCTGCAATGCAGATGAGCACCTGCCCGGCCCGCAACGGACCCAGATGCAGGAACCCGGCCAGGGCCGGGATGAGGAAGATCGCGACCAGCGCGGCCGCCACCGCCGTCACGCTGACCCAGAGGGACGGGTTCGGGCGCGCAAAGCCCGCGAGCGGCGAGGCGCTGAAGCTGCGGTTGGCGAAGATCAGGGCGTAATTGGCGCACACCAGGGTAAGGAAGCCCATCGAGCGCACCGCCACGGCGGGCAGCCCATGGAGCGTCGCGTAGAGGAATACGCCGCATACCGCCAGGATTGCCAGCGCCCCCTGCAGGAAGCCCGTCACCAGCAGCGGACGCGACAGCAGCTGGCTCTCGGGAGCGCGCGGCGGCCGCGCCATCACGTCCCGCTCGTCGGGCTCGGCCTCGAGCACGACCGAGCACAGCGGATCGATGATCAGCTCGAGAATGGCGATCAGCATCGGCGTCAACACCAGCGGCTTTCCCAAGGCGATCGGCAACAGCGCCAGACCCGCGATCGGCAGATGGATCGCAAGGATGTAGCTGACCGCCTTCACCAGGTTGTCGTAGATGCGCCGCCCGAGCCGCACCGCCCGCACGATGGAGTTGAAATCATCGTCGAGCAGCACGAGCGAGGAGGCTTCGCGCGCGACGTCGGTCCCGCGCTGACCCATGGCGATGCCGATGTGCGCCGACCTGAGCGCCGGAGCATCGTTGACGCCGTCTCCCGTCATGGCGACGACCTCGCCGCGAGCCTTGAGGGCTGTGACGATGCGCAGCTTCTGTTGCGGCGTAATGCGCGCGAAGACCGATACCTCAGGCGCGCGCTCGATGAGCGCCGTCTCATCGAGCCGCGCGAGCTCAGGACCCGTCATGACCTCCTCATGCTCGATGCCGGCCTGTGCCGCGATCGCGCGCGCGGTCTGCGGATGGTCGCCGGTGATCATCACCACACGAATTCCCGCCGAGCGACATTCGCGCACGGCTTCCGGGATGCCCGCGCGCAGCGGGTCGACGAAGCCGATCAGGCCGACGAGCTCGAGGGGCAGATCGAGCGCGCTCTCGGGCGGCGCGGCTGATACGAGCTGTGCCGAAGCGGCGGCGAGCACCCGCATGCCGCGGCGCGCCAGCTCCTCCACCCTGGCACGCATCGCCTCCAGGCCGGCGGCATCGAGGCGACAAAGCGCGGCAATCGCCTCCGGCGCGCCCTTGGCGGCAGCTACCAGGAGTCCCCTCTGCAGACGCCACACCTGCACTAGCGCCGGCAGCTCCGGCAGCCACGGATATCCGCGGACGAGCTCCGCGCCTGCCGCGCCACCGCCCGCAAGGCGCACCAACGCACGGTCCATCGGATCCACCGCTTCGGGCCGGCTCGCCAACACTGCAGTCGCGAGCAGCTCCTGCAGCCGCGGGTGCAGCGCCTGCGATCCCTCGGACGGAGCCACTGCCGCCGCGCACTGCGCATCCCGCTCCAGCCATTCGACCGACATGAGATTGCGGGTCAGGGTTCCGGTCTTGTCGGTGCAGAGCACGGTTGCGGCACCCAGCGTCTCGATGGCCGCGGGTCGCCGGGTCAACACCTGCGAGCGCGACAACCGCCAGGCACCCATCACCATGAACACGGTGAGGACCAGAGGAAACTCCTCGGGCAGCATCGACATCCCGAGCGCGATGCCGCCGAGCAGGCCCTGCAGCCACGCCCCGCGCAGCAGCCCATACAGCAGCACGGCGAGCGCACTCAACGACAATCCGACGATGGCGAAGCCCATCACGAAGCCGCGCGTCTGGACCTGCAGGCGCGGCGGCTCCGGTGTGATCCGGGTGACGGCGTGCCCGATCTTGCCGATCTCGCTGCGCAGCCCGGTCGCGGTGACTACCGCCAGGCCACCGCCAGCGACAATCAGCGTGCCCGAGAAGACCAGAGGCAGGTCATCGCCCCCCGGCGGCGCCGCCGCCGCTGGCGAGCGCGCGGTTTCGCCGCGCGCAACGCGCTTGCGCACCGGCACGGACTCGCCCGTGAGCAGACTCTCGTCGGCCTGTACATCGTCCCCGGAAATCAACATCGCATCCGCGGGAACGCGGTCGCCCTCGGCGAGAACCAGCACATCCCCGCGAACCACTTCTCTGCCGGGGATGCGAATCTGGCCGCCGTCGCGGATGACGAGCGCGCGCGGGCTCGTCAGGTCCCGCAACGCCTCCAGCACCCGCTCACTCCGGCCCTCCTGGATGATGGCGATCGCCACCGAGAAGCAGGCGAACGCGAACAGCACCAGCGCCTCACCGCGGCTGCCGATCAACAGATACAACACGCCGGCGCCGAGAAGGAGCGCGAACATCGGCTCCCGCACCACCTCCAGGATGATGCGCAGCCCCGTGCGACGCTCGAGCTCCGGCAGCGCGTTCGGGCCCTCGGCCCGCAGCCGCGCCGCAGCTTCCTGGCTGCTCAGCCCACGACGCGATTGCGGTCGAGCTTCGGATTCGGAAATCGAGCTGTCGTTCATACATCCAGGCGCGTCGCCGCGCCACGACAATGTGACGCGCGGCTCACACTTACACGGGTTAACTTTCGGTAATGATTGTATCCGGCCCTGTTCCTGCGACGTTGTTAACGCCTGAAAGCCCGCAATTCGGGCGCAATGCAACCCCGGCAATCGTGCCGCGAGGAGCCCCTTTTATGTCGCAATCGATCCGCACCGTCCTCACCGCCGTCGCCGCCACAGTCTCGCTGGCCTGCCTTGCGGCTCCAGCCTTTGCGGACACCCCGTGGCAGGCCAACCACCCGCGGCGCGTGGAGGTCAACAGCCGGCTGGCCAATCAGAATGCACGCATTCACCAGGAGGTGAGAAACGGTCAGATCAGCCGTGCCAAGGCTGCCCGCATGCATGCCGCTGATCATCGCATCCGCACGCAGGAGCGGCGCATGGCTGCGAGGCACGACAGCCATCTCACCAGGCGCGAGGATGCCAGGCTCAACAGGGAAGAGAATCACGTCAGCCACCGCATCGGCCAGTAATTTCAATGGTGCTTGCAGGAGCTTGCTTTATGTCGAGATCTTTTAGCAGCGTTCTCGCCGCCGCGGCCACGAGCATCGCGCTGTCTTGCCTCGCGACCCCGGCGGCCATGGCCCAGACCGCCTGGCAGGCTCAGCACCCGCGACGCGCGCAGGTCAACGCCCGTCTCGCCAATCAGGACGCGCGCATCGATCAGGAGCTCAAGACAGGCCAGATCGGGCCTGGGAAGGCTGCGCGCCTGCACGCAGCCGACCAGCGGATCCGGGCGCATGAGCAGCACATGGCCGCGATGCACGGCGGCGACATCACGGTGCGCGAGCAGGCGAAGCTCAATGCCGAAGAGGATCGCGTCAGCCATCGGATCGGCATGTAGTCTTCCAGTCTTCGCGTCGCCGAGTCTGCGGGGCCGCCTCGAGGCGGCTCCGCTTTTTTTTCTCAGCTCCTGCGGCGCGAGATCACGATCACGGCGATCAGCACCACGGCGATATTGAGCACCCACCAGGCAAACATGCCGTGGCCCTCGAGCACGTCCAGGGCGCTGCGCTGCTGCGGCACGGTCACGGTGCCGGTGAGGAGCTCGCGGATACCATCGTGGGAGACAACAACGTCAAGGGAGTGAGCGCCTCCGCTTTGAGCGCGCGTCGAGATGAGATAGGTCCCATCCGGTTGCGCCGTGACTGGCACGCTGTGACCATCGAGGGTCACCGTTACACTCCCCGGCCCGACGATCGGCCGGTGGTCCGAGATGCGCGCGACCTGCAGGCTGAGCGCGTGGTCCGCGGGAGCGGCCGACAGGGTAAGCAGCGCCGAGCGCGCCACCACCGTCGAGCCAGGCTGCGGTGAGGAAGGCACTGCCATCACCTAATCCTGCTGCAGGCCCAGGAAGCTCTCGAGCGCCTCCATTCCCACCAGAAAACCACGCAGCTGCTCCTTGGTGAGGCACGCGAGAAGCTGCCGCTCGCGCTCGAGCACGAGCGGCACGAGCTCCGCGTACATGCGGCGGCCCGCCTTGGTGAGACGCACTTCCCGCTCACGCCGGTCGGCAGCACTGGAAGCGCGCTCGACGAGGTCGCGCTCCTCCAGATGGGCTATGGCGCGGCTCACGCGGGTCTTGTGCATCCGGGTGCTCTCAGCGATGTGCTGGGCGGTGCAGCCGTGCTGCGAGCCGACGGTGGCCATGACGCGCCACTCCGGGATATCGAGGCCGAACCGCTCCCGGTAGATGTCGGAGAGATGATTGCTGACGCCGACCGCAAGGCGGTTGAGGCGATACGGCACGAAGCCCGCAAGCTCGAGCCCCAGCTCGTTGGGAGCCCGGACGCTCACCTTGCCATCCCCGAAATAGTTGCGGTCGCAACCAATTGTGTCATTATGGAGTGTCCATCGACTGCTGTCAGCCCCAAACTATGAAGCAGCACGCCCCAAAACCCCAGGCACAGGGAAGTGCCCCGCCGCCGCAGGTGGCGGAGCCGCGGGCAAAAAACCGAAGCTTAGCCGCTTCGGCGCTGCCCGAGGCGCGCTGGGCCGGGCAGGACGCCCGGATCCAGCGCCTCAACAAGCATACCGGGAGTGAGCAGCGATGAGCACCGCGATTGCTGACAGCGGCGCGCAGCCGGCGCCCCTGAGATATCTGGCGGGATTCGGCAACCAGTTCGCCACCGAGGCGCTGCCCGGCGCACTGCCCGAGGGCCGCAACTCGCCGCAGCGCTGCCCCTACGGACTCTATGCCGAGCAGTTCTCGGGCACCGCCTTCACCGCGCCGCGGCAGGCCAATCGGCGCAGCTGGCTCTATCGCATCCGACCGGCGGCGACGCTCGCGCGCCCCTTTCGACCGCTGCCGCAGCGCGGGCTCGTGGGACGCTTCGAAGCGCTCCCGGTCACGCCGAATCCGCTGCGCTGGAGCCCACCCCCCATTCCGCGGGAGCCGACCGATTTCGTCGATGGCCTGCTGACACTCGGTGGCACCGGCTCATCGGATGCGCACGCGGGCTGCGGCATTCACTGGTACCTCGCCAACCGCTCCATGCGCGACCGCTTCTTCTACGATGCCGACGGTGAGCTCCTCATCGTGCCGCAGCTCGGGCGGCTGCGTGTCGCCACCGAGCTCGGGATGCTGGAGGCCGCACCGCAGGAAGTGCTGCTGATTCCGCGGGGGCTGCGCTTCAGGGTCGAGCTGCCGGACGGTGAGGCGCGCGGCTACATCTGCGAGAGCTTCGGGGCGCCGATGCGACTGCCCGACCTCGGCCCCATCGGCTCGAACGGCCTCGCCAACCCGCGCGATTTCCAGACGCCGGTAGCGTGGTACGAGGACCGCGAGGGTGAAATGGAGCTCGTAGCGAAGCTCGGTGGGGAGCTTTGGACGGCGACGCTCGATCACTCCCCGCTCGACGTCGTCGCCTGGCACGGCAACAACGCCCCGTGCAAGTACGACCTGCGCCGTTTCAACACCATCGGCTCCGTGAGCTACGATCATCCGGATCCCTCGATCTTCCTCGTGCTGCAATCCGTCAGCGATACCCCGGGTGTCGACACGGTGGATTTCGTGATCTTCCCGCCCCGCTGGCTGGCGATGGAGGACACTTTCCGGCCGCCCTGGTTTCACCGCAACGTGGCCAGCGAATGCATGGGGCTGATCCACGGCGTCTATGACGCCAAGGCCGGCGGCTTCGAGCCCGGCGGCGCATCACTCCACAACTGCATGACCGGCCATGGCCCGGACGCCGAAACCTTCGAGCGCGCGCTGCGCGCCGACACCACGCGCCCGCAGCGCATCAGCGATACGATGGCGTTCATGTTCGAGACGCGTACCCTGATCCGGCCCACCCGCCGCGCGCTGGAGCTGCCGCAGCTGCAGCCCGACTACGCGCAGTGTTGGAGTGGCCTCACCAGGCGCTTCAGCCCGGACGCCCGCGGATGAGCCCGGTCCTCGATTCGACTCACGATGCGAAGCTGCGCAGCTGGGTGGCTTCCGCCAACCTCCCGGGCTGCGACTTTCCCATCCAGAACCTGCCGTTCGCGGTCTTTCGGCGCTCGGGCAGCGCGGAGAACTTCCGCTGCGGAGTAGCCATCGGCGACAGCGTGCTCGACCTCGGCGCGCTCGACATGTTGAGCCCCTTCGAGGGCCTTCCGGCCGAGGCGCTCGCCGCGTGCGCGGAGCCCTCGTTGCATCGCCTGATGGCGCTCGGAAGAGAGGCGCGGATCGCGCTGCGCCGCGGCCTGTCGGAGTGTCTGCGCGCGGGCGCGCCGCGCGCGGCGGAGCTCGGCGCCGCGCTCATTCCGCAGCGCGATGCGGAATTCACGCTGCCCGCCAGAATCGGCAACTACACCGATTTCTACGCCTCCATTCATCACGCCACCGCGGTTGGGCGCCTCTTCCGGCCCGACCAGCCGCTGTTGCCCAACTACAGGTGGGTGCCGATCGCCTATCACGGGCGCGCGTCCTCGCTGGGCGTTTCGGGCCAGCAGGTACGGCGCCCGCACGGCCAGGTCATGCCGCCCGGCGCCGAGCGGCCGCAGCTCGCACCGAGCGCGCGCCTCGACTTCGAGCTCGAGGTCGGCGTGCTCATCGGGCCCGGAAATCGTCTCGGCTCGCCGATCCCGGTGGCGCAGGCCGAGGAGCACGTGTTCGGCCTCTGCCTCCTCAACGACTGGTCCGCCCGCGACCTGCAGGCCTGGGAATATCAGCCGCTCGGCCCCTTCCTCGCCAAGAGCTTCGCCACCACGATCTCGCCCTGGGTGGTGACACTGGAAGCGCTCGCCCCTTACCGGCTGCCGTGGACCCGGGCCGCCGAGGATCCCCAGCCGCTGCCCTATCTCGATTGCGCCGAGCTGCGTGCGGCCGGCGCGCTCGACATGCATCTCGAGGTGGCGCTCGAGACCGCCGCCATGCGGGCCGCCGCAGCCGCGCCGCAGCCCCTGGCTCGAACCAACTTCCGACACAGCTACTGGTCGGTCGCCCAGATGGTGGCGCACCACACCGTGAACGGCTGCAACCTCGAGCCGGGAGACCTCCTCGGCAGCGGTACCCAGTCGGGCCCGACACCGGATCAGGCCGGGTCGCTGCTCGAGCTCTCCGCAGGCGGCAAGCGCGCGATCGCGCTCGCAAGCGGCGAGACGCGCACCTTCCTCGAGGACGGCGACCGGGTGATCCTGCGGGGCTGGTGCGAGCAGCCGGGGTGCGCGCGGATCGGCTTCGGGGAAGCCAGCGGCACCGTGCTCGCGGCGCACTAGGAAGCGCTGGATCCGGGCATCGTGCCCGGCCCAGCGCGGTGGCGCGCAAAAGCGCGGTTTTTGCTCGCCACCTCCGCCACCTGCGGCGGCGGGGCACATCCCTGTGCCTACCGAGTCACGCGTGCCGGTAGCCGATGCGGAAGGCGCCCCAGTGCCGGCCGCGCACCCAGATCGGCGAAGACAGGTCCTTCATCAACACGAAGTTGCCGCCGCCCATGTCGCGCCGATAGGTCTGCAGCAGGAAAGGCTTGGTGTTGCGCGCGACCTTCTGCACCGCGCGATCCTTGAAGAGGCGGCGATTGCGGCAGTGCGCCGCGTTCCAGACCGGATCCCTGCCCTGGGGCTGGCGGTAGTTGGGATTGTGCGTCGGCAGATATCCGCCCCGCGACCAGGCCACGCAAAAGATGATCCGCGGGTCCGACCGCTGCAGCGGATCCTGGATGGGCGGCAGCGCACGGTCGGTGAACTCGACGTAGTCGGTAAGGTACTGCTTGGGGTTGCTGCCGCGGATCTCGCGGTAACGCTCATCGAAGAGCTGCGCCTCGGTGATCTCCCCGCGCGCGATCGCTGACTCGAACAGCTCCGCGATCCGCTTCGCGGTTTCGATCCCCGAGCGGATGATGGGCGTGTCCGCGGTCTCGATGCCGCTCACGGCGATGAGCTCCATCAGTCCCTCGCTCAAGCCGAGGAGCCCCTCCACCCGCTTGTCGGCCTGTGTGAGGCTAGTGGAGGATAGCTGCACTCCCTCGGCCAAGCCGCCGAGCTCGGCGAGCGTGGCGTTGCAGGCTTCGAGATTGCCCGCCGCCGAGCGTGCAATGGAATCTATCTCGCGGCTGACGGTGCCGAAGGCGCCGTGGGCACGCGCGATCACGCCCTCCACCTGCTGCGCGCCCCGTCCCGCCTCGCCCGCGTGCTTGTCGGCCGCGCTGCCCTCGGTGATCAGGCCATTGATCTGCGCCGCAAGCGAGCGCACGGTGGCCGTGATCCGCTCCGTGGCCGTGCGCGTCTCCTCCGCGAGAGTCTTGACCTCGGCGGCCACGACCGCGAATCCGCGCCCCGCCTCGCCGGCGCGCGCGGCCTCGATGCCGGCATTGAGCGAGAGGAGCCGTGTCTGCTTGGCGATGCTTTCGATGGCGGAGGCCACGGCGGTGATCTGCGCCAGCACGGGGGCGAAGGAGCCCAGCCGCTCCTGGATGCGACCGACGGCGGCCGTCAGCCGTCCGATATGCTCGACCGCGCCGCCGATGAGAGTACGCGACTCGGAGATCTCCCCGCCGGCGTTGGAAGCGGCGCGCTGAGCCTCGCGCGCGGCGCGGTCGATCTCGCGGTTGCCCGCGACCATGGTCTCGGTCGCCTGATGCAACTCCTCGAATTGCGCGGCCTGCCCCGAGACACGCGTGGCGAGGTCCTCGAGATGGCCGGCGATGTCGGCGACCTCGACCCCGAGCGAGCCGAGGCGGCTCGCCAGCTCCTCGATCAAGCGATCACTGTCGGACCGCGCTGCGACGTCGGCGGCGGGCGTCATGCCTATAGACTAGCCGCGGATGGCCGCCGGGGCCACCGAGCACTTGACCGGTGCGGAAGGCCGAATCAGATGTTCTATTTCCGGAGCAGCGAACCACGGAATGTGCCCCGCCGCCGCGGGTCGCCTCAGACTACCGTATCAGCCGACCGCAAAGGTCAAGCAGCGGGCCCGGCAGAATGCCGAGCGCGAACACGGCCACGGCATTGAGGCCGAGCGCGAGCCGGGCGCCATACGGCCGCAGGGTGGCCGGCAGATTCTCCGGCGGCGCATCGAAGTACATCAGCTTGACGACGCGCAGGTAGTAGAACGCGCCAACGACCGACATGGCCGCGGCGATCACCACCAGCCAGAGGTGATCCGTCTCCCAAAGCACCTGGAAGATCCTGAGCTTCGCCGAGAACCCGACGAAGGGCGGCACCCCGGCCGTCGAGAACATGAGCATCAGCATGACGAACGCGAGCAGCGGATCGCGCTGATAGAGGCCCCTGAAGTGATCGAGCTTGTCGGCTTCGAAGCCCTTGCGGCTCATGAGCAGGACCACGCCAAAGGAGCCGCCTACCATGAGCACGTACACCAGTGTGTAATACAGTGCCGCTGTGTACCCGTCCGGAGTGCCGGCGATGAAGCCGAGCACGATGAAACCCACGTTGCCGATGGTCGAGTATGCGAGCAGCCGCTTGATGTTCGACTGCACGATGGCCAACACGTTGCCGACGATCAGGGTCAGCACCGCGAGTGGAGTCAGCATCAGCGTCCAGTCGGCGGAGGTGCCGGCGAGCCCGTGGGCCAGGAGGCGCAGCGCCAGCGCGAAATATGCGATCTTGGGTACCGTGCCGACGAACATCGTGACGCTGGTCGGCGCGCCCTCGTAGACATCTGGCAGCCACATGTGGAAAGGCACCGTGCCGAGCTTGAAACCGACGGCCACGACGATGAACGCAAGTCCGAGGATCACCCCGAGGCTCGTGGGCGAGTGCAGCTGGGTCGCGATCACCTCGAGATCGAGCGTTCCAGTGAGCCCATAGATGATCGACATGCCGTAGAGCAGCGTGCCGGAAGCAAGCGCGCTCAGCACGAAGTATTTCATCGCCGCCTCGGCCGCAATGCCGGACTCCCGGTCGAACGCCACCATCGCGTACAACGAGAGCGCCAGCAGCTCCACGCCGATATAGACGGTGATGAGGCTGTTGGCGGAGATGAGCACGAAGACGCCAAGCAGCGCGTTGAGCGCGAGAGCGTCGTATTCGCCGCGCAGGATGTTGCGGTTATCCAGATACATCCGCGAATAGACGAGCGCCATGGCGGCGAACAGGAAGCCGGCGAGCTTCAGCACGAAGGCGAGCGGATCGACGACGTAGTTGCCGTCGAACAGCACCGCGTGGTGGTCCACATTGCTGTAGCGCGCCGTGAGCGCCGCTCCCACCACAAGGAGGATGAGAGTGAGCGTTGAAGTCGCGCCGCGACGCTTGACGCCCACGAAAACCTCAAAGAGCAACACCACGCAGATCGCGACGGCGAGGTAGATCTCCGGGATCGCGGGGCTGATGCTGTGCCAGTACGTCATTCGTGATTGTCCTAGGGGCAGCTCACAGCGGGATCTTGGTGGCGACCGCCTGGGTGACCAGGTGATGGATCGAAGGCTCCACGATCCTGAGGAGCGGCGCCGGCCAGATGCCGACCGCCAGCACCAGCACGGCCAGCGCTCCGAGGATGAAGAATTCCCGGCCGTTGAGGTCGGTCAGCTTCGCCACATGATCGTTGGCCACCGGACCGAACACCACGCGCTTGACCATCCACAGCGTGTAGGTGGCGCCGAGGATCAGGGTCACCGCCGCGAGCGTCGAGTACCAGAAGCTCGCTTTGAAGCTCGCGAGGATGACCAGGAACTCCCCGACGAAGCCCGAGGTGCCGGGCAGCCCGGCGTTGGCGAGCGCGAACATCACCATGAAAGACGCGAAGATCGGCATGGTGTTGACCACGCCGCCGTAGGCGGAGATCTCGCGGCTGTGTACCCGGTCGTAGAGCACCCCGACACACAGGAAGAGCGCGCCGGAGATGAGACCGTGGGACACCATCTGCACCATCGCCCCATCCATGCCCATCCCCGCGCCCTCGGTCTGTCCAGTGGCGCGGACGATCTCGTAGACCACGAACGCTCCAAGCGTCACGAAGCCCATGTGCGCGATCGAGGAGTAGGCAATCAGCTTCTTCATGTCCGCCTGGACGATGGCAACCAGGCCGATGTAGATCACCGCGATCAGCGACAGCGTGATGATCAGTAGGTTGAGCTCGCGGCAGGCATCGGGCGTGATCGGCAGGCTGAAGCGCAGGAAGCCGTACCCGCCCATCTTGAGCATGATGGCCGCGAGGATCACCGAGCCTCCCGTCGGCGCTTCGACGTGCGCGTCCGGCAGCCAGGTGTGCACCGGCCACATCGGCACCTTCACGGCGAAAGCCAGGAGGAACGCGAAGGAAGATCCAGCGCTGCTCGAGCAGCGTGAGCGGCAGCGCCTGGAAGCTGGCGATCGCGTAGTTGCCGGCCTTCAAATACATGTAGATGAGGGCCACCAGCATGAACACGGAACCGAGGAACGTGTAAAGAAAGAACTTGATGCTGGCATAGACGCGCCGCGGACCACCCCAGATACCGATGATGAGAAACATCGGAATCAGCATCGCCTCCCAGAAGAAATAGAAGAGCAACGCATCGGTGGCGCAGAACACCCCGATCATCAGCCCCTCCATGATGAGGAAGGCCGCGAAATACTGCGCTGCACGGACCTTGATCACCGTCCAGCCGGCGATCACCACCGGAATGGTCATCAGGGCGGTGAGCACCACGAGCGGCAGCGAGATGCCATCGACCCCGAGCGCGTAAAAGGCGTTGAAGCGCCGAATCCACGGCGCGGTCTCCACGAACTGGTAGGCCGCGGTCCGGGTGTCGAAATGCGCGAGCATCGGCAACGACACGGCAAGAGTCGCGACCGCGGCCGCGAGCGCCAGCCAGCGACCGGCGGCGATGTTGCGGTCGCCGAGCAGAAGCACCACGATGCCGGCCGCGATGGGCAGCCAGATCAGAACGGATAACAGATGTGCGTGCATTCTTGTGCTTTCGCGCCTCAGCCGCGGTGGAGGAACCAGCCGAGCAGCGCCGCCAGACCGATCATGATCCAGAAAGCGTACGAGTAGAGGTAGCCGCTCTGCACCCGGCGCAGGATGCCGCCGAACCAGCCGATGGTCTCGGCCGAGCCGTTGACCATCACCCCGTCGATGAGGCCCTGGTCGCCGGCCTTCCACAGGCCAAAGCCGACGCCCCGCGTGAAAGCCGCTACGACATTCTCGTACAGCCAGTCGAAGTAATATTTCTGGACGAGAAGCGTGCGCAGCCAGGCCAGCGTGCGGGCGGCCTGGTCGGCTAGGGCCGGACGGCGGAAGCACGCCCAGGCCGTCAGGAATCCCGCCACCGTCAGCCAGAACGGCGCGCCGATGAAGCCGCGGAGGCCGAACGCTGCCGGACCGTGAAAGTCCCGGGCCATCTCGCCGATGACGTTGTTGGCCGGCAGCACGAAGATGGAGTTGCCGAAATAGCTGCCGAATAACACCGGCCCCACCGTGAGGTAGCCGACGACGACCGATGGTATGGCCAGCGCGATGAGCGGAACGGTGACTACCCACGGACTCTCGTGCGGCTCCACGGCATGATGGCCATGCTCCTCGCCATGCTCGTCATGATGGTCATGGGCCGCCTCGACGTGACGGAAGCGTTCCTCGCCGTGAAAGGTCATGAAGAGGAGCCGGAACGTATATAGCGAGGTGACGTATGCGCCGAGCAGCACGCACCAGTAAGCGTACGTCGCACCCCAACGGTGGGAAGCCCCCACCGCTTCGATGATCGAATCCTTCGAGTAGTAGCCGGAGAAGAAAGGCGTCGCGACCAGCGCCAGCCCGCCGATCCAGCAGGTGACGGCCGTGATGGGCATGTACTTGCCGAGACCGCCCATCTTGCGCATGTCCTGCTCGTGGTGCATGCCGATGATCACCGAGCCGGCCGCAAGGAAGAGCAGCGCCTTGAAGAAAGCATGAGTCATCAGGTGGAAGATCGCGGCGCTATACGCTGACACGCCGAGCGCTACCGTCATGTACCCGAGCTGGGAGATCGTCGAGTACGCAACCACACGCTTGATGTCGTATTGGACGACGCCGATCAGTCCCATGAAGAAGGCCGTGGTCGCGCCGATGACCAGCACGAACGAGAGCGCGGTCTCCGAGTACTCGAAGAGCGGCGACATGCGCGCCACCATGAAGATACCCGCGGTCACCATGGTCGCGGCATGGATGAGAGCGGAGATGGGGGTCGGACCTTCCATCGAGTCCGGCAGCCACACGTGCAGCGGTACCTGCGCCGACTTGCCCATCGCGCCGACGAACAGGAAGATGCAGATCAGAGTGAGCGCATTGACGCCGCTCGCAGAGGTGATCGGAATGACCTGATGCGCGAGCGCCGGTGCGGCGGCGAACGCCGCGCCATAGGACATCGAGTGGGTGAAGGAGAACACCGCCGCAATGCCGATCACGAAGCCGAAGTCTCCCACCCGGTTGGCGATGAACGCCTTCAGGCCGGCGAAGATGGCGCTCGGCCGGGTGTACCAGAAGCCGATCAGCAGGTACGACACCATGCCCACCGCTTCCCAGCCGAAGAACAGCTGCATGAAGTTGTTCGACATCACGAGCATGAGCATCGAGAAGGTGAACAACGAGATATAGCTGAAGAAGCGGGTATATCCGGGGTCATCCTCCATGTATCCGATGGTGTAGACGTGCACGCAGAGCGAGACGAACGTCACCACCGCCATCATGAGCGCGCTCAGGCGGTCGATCAGGAATCCGACGTCGATGTGCACCCCGTCGCTCACCAACCACGTGTAGGCGGCCCCATCGAACGTGGGCACGCCGTCCGCATAGAGTTGCTTGAGCACGTACATCGACAGTCCACACGAAACGGCGACGGCGAGGATCGTGATGGTGTGCGCCCCCACACGTCCGATGACGCGCCCGCCGATGCCCGCGATCGCGGCGGCGATCAGCGGCAGCAGAGGGATGAGGATCAGCAGGTGCGGATTCATTCGCGCTAGCCTCGCAGGGTATTCATGTCTTCGACGTTGATGCTGCGCCGCTCGCGGAACAGCACGACGACGATCGCGAGTCCGATCGCCGACTCCGCCGCCGCCACCGTGAGCACGAAGAACACGAACACCTGACCGTTGATGTCACCCAAGACCCGCGAGAACGCAATGAAGTTGAAATTGGCGGCGAGCAGCAGCAGCTCTATGCACATGAGCAACAGGATCACGTTCTTGCGATTGAGGAAGATGCCCGCCACGGCGAGCGCGAACAGCACTCCGGAGAGGGTGAGGAGATCCGCCAAGGTAATGCCGTGCGCGATCATGTCTGCTTCTCCGCCTCGACCTTGACGATGCGTATGCGGTCGGCGGCGCGCACCGATACCTGGCGCGAGATGTCCTGCGCCTTGAAGCCCGGCCGGTGGCGCATGGTGAGCGCGATGGCGGCCACTATTGCCACCAGCAACACCATTGCGGCGAGCTCGAACGGATAGGCGAAGCGCGTGTAGAGCACCTCCCCGAGCGCCCGCGTGTTGCTGTAGTCGATTGCCTCCGGAAGGGTGCCCTTGGTGACCTGCAGCCCGTTGAGGTGATGCGACCACACGACCCAGGCGATCTCGGCGATCACCGCGCCGGCGGTCAGCCAGCCGAGCCAGGCGAAGCGGGTGAAGCCGCGACGCAGCTCCGCGAGGTCGATATCGAGCATCATCACGACGAAGAGGAACAACACCATCACCGCGCCGACGTATACCAGCACGAGCACGAGGGCCAGGAACTCCGCGCCGGTGAGCAGCCAGATCACCGCGGAGTTCAGGAAGCAGAGCACGAGGAAGAGCGCCGAGTACACCGGGTTGCGTGCGACGATGAGCCCGAGCGCGGAGGCGACGAGCAGCGTGCCGAAGATGTAGAAGAGGGTCTGGACTAGCATGGTTTACGCCTTGCGCGCCTCAGCGATACGGCGCGTCCGCCCCCTTGTCGGCGGCGATCATGGACTCGTAGCGCTCCCCGACCGCGAGCAGCTTGTCCTTGCTCATGATGTTCTCGCCACGGTGCTCCATGTGGTACTCGTGGATGCGGGTGAGCACGATGGCATCCACCGGGCAGGCCTCCTCGCAGAAGCCGCAGTAGATGCACTTGAAGAGATCGATGTCGTAGCGGGTGGTGCGCCGGGTACCGTCCTGTGACACATCGGAGTCGATCGTGATGCACACGGCCGGGCAGACGGCCTCGCAGAGCTTGCAGGCGATGCAGCGCTCCTGGCCGTTGGCATACCGGCGCAGCGCGTGCAGCCCGCGGAAGCGCGGCGATTGCGGAGTCTTCTCCTCCGGGTAGTTGAGCGTGTACTTGCGCGTGAACAAGGTGCGCGCCGTGACCGAGAGTCCCTTGATGAGCTCCGGCATGAGAAATGTCTTCAGCGGATTGGCCATCGCGTCGCCTCCTTCAGTGGAACCAGGGCCGCGCCCAGGGGCCGATGTGGTAGGCCGCGAGCACCATCTCCACCCCGATCCATACCAGTGTCACGGGAATCAGCGCCTTCCATCCGAGCCGCATGATCTGGTCGTAGCGGTAGCGCGGGAAGGTGGCCCGCAGCCACAGGAACACGAACAGAACGATGAAGATCTTGAGTCCCAGCCAGAAGAAGCTCGGCTGGCCGACAAAGGTAGCGCCAATGCCCGGCCAGCCCTGCCAGGGCGACAGCCAGCCGCCGAAGAAGAAAACGGCCGTCAGCGCCGAGATGAGGATCATGTTGGCGTACTCGGCGAGGAAAAAGAGCGCGAAGGCAATGCCCGAGTACTCGACGTGGAATCCCGCGACGATCTCCGACTCCCCCTCCGCGACGTCGAACGGCGCGCGGTTGGTCTCCGCGACTCCGGAGATGAAATAGACGATGAGCAGCGGAAACAGCCAGAACCAGTTCTGCGACAGGATCCCGCCCTCCTGGGCGCGCACGATGGCGCCGAGGTTCATGCTGCCCGAGGCCATCAGCACGCCGACCAACGCGAAGCCCATTGCGATCTCGTATGCCAACATCTGCGCCGCCGAGCGCAGCGCCCCGAGGAACGCATATTTCGAGTTGGCCGCCCAGCCGGCGATGATGACGCCGTAGACACCCATGGAGGTGAGTGCGAGCAAGTAGAGAAGCCCGGCATTGGCCTTGGATACGACCAGCTCCGGCGACAGCGGGATCACCGCCCAGGCCGCGAATGCCGGAATGAGGGCGATCATCGGCGCCACGCGGAAGAGGAACTTGTTGGCGTTCGTCGGGATGATCACTTCCTTGGTGAGGAGCTTGAAGACGTCCGCGAACGGCTGGCCGAGCCCCGGGAACAGGCCGAGGAGGCGCACCC
>CAWHWV010000021.1:0-13659 GCA_963833085.1 uncultured Pseudomonadota bacterium | reverse complement strand
TTCGGCCCGCGGCGCAGCTGCATCCAGCCGATGACTTTGCGCTCCCAGAGCGTCAGGAACGCGACGCACAGGATGAGCACGACCGTAATGATTACGATCCACACGGTCGTCCGGACGATGCCGGGGAGCGACGCCCAGGCAGTGACAAGAGTTTGGAACATGATCAGTAAGTCACCGCGGATGTGCGCCCTTCGCGGGTTCGTTGCAGGGAGGGAGCCCGGCGCACCACTGCATCGATCTGGTACATCGGGATGTCAACGACATGCTGCGCGGACTGCGCGCCGGCCTGCTGCCCGACCGCGTGGCCGCCCGAGTAACCCGGGGCTGAGTACGCAGTCGGTCCGCCATCCTGCGCGCTGCGCGCTCCGGGTGGCAGGCCGACGAGCTTCGCCAACTCCTCGCGGACGTCCTCGGATGATTGGTAGTCGAAACCGGAGAGGCCGAGGAGATTGCCGAGCACGCGCAGAATCTTCCAGCCGGGACGGGACTCCCCGACGGGAGCGGCCGCGCCGGTCTGGCTCTGCCACAGCCCTTCGAGGTTGACGTAGGTCCCGGAAGTCTCCGCGAAGGTACCCGCCGGAAGGAGTACATGGGCGACCTTGCGCAACGCCTCGCTCGCGAACGGGGTGATGGCTACCACCAGCTCCGCCTGTCCCAGTGTGCGCGCGGCATCGCTGCCCGGCGAATCGATCCACGGCTCGACACCACCGACCAGGAGGTAGGACTTGAGCGGCCGCGCCAACATGTCGGCGGCCGTCAGGCCAGGGGACTGACCCGTGGAGCTCACGGGCTTGCCGCCGGCCTCCCGGTGCGGCACCGCGCCGGCGAGATGGGCGCCGGCCGCATTCGCGCCTTCCGCGAGCACGCCGAGGGAGGCTCCCGTCACTTGCGCCAGAGCGGCGGCGAGCGCCCGCAAGTCGGCGAAGCGGGGATGCCGAAGCGCTAGCGCACCCAGCCACACGGCGCGCTTCTCCCCCGATGCAAGCGCCGCGGCGGCGGCGCGATGTTGATCATTGACCTGCGTGCCGCTGACAACCTGCGACAGGTGTGGCGGAACTGACGCGCCCGCAGCTTCCGCGGCCGCGCGCAGGATGGCGGCGAGATCGGCCACCTGCGCGGCCGGCGCCGACTCCACGTAGGCGGCCACCGGGAAGTAGTAGTTGAAAACCGCCGGATTCAGCAGCGCCACCTTGGCGCCGCGGCGTGCCGCCTTGCGCACCCGGTGCGCCAGGATCGGCGCCTCGCGGCGCAGGTTCGCGCCCACGACAAGCAAGCCCTGCAGGGAGTCGATATCCGCGATGTGCAGGCCGAGATTGGGATAGAGAGGGTCCGCGCCCTGGTCACGGAAGTCGCGTTGCCGCAGCCGTGAGTCGATGTTGCCGCTGCCGAGGCCCCGGGCGATGCGGCCGGCGAGGTAGAGCTCCTCGAGCGTTCCCGAGGGGCTCGCCAACACGCCGAGCTCCGCGCCGCGGCCGCGCAATCCCTCGGCCGCCTTGGCCAGCGCGGTTTCCCAGTCAGTCTCCACCCACTCGCCATCCTTCCCTTGGCGGAACATCGGGCGCGCCAGCCGCTCATCGCTGTAGACGCCCTCGTAGCTGAAGCGGTCGCGGTCGGCGATCCAGATCTCGTTGATCGCCTCGTTCTCGCGCGGCACCACCCGCATGAGCCGGCCGCGCAGCACGTGTCCGAAGAGGTTGCTGCCCGTGCCGTCATGCGGCGAGACGAGCGGCACCGACATCATCTCCCAGGCGCGGGCGGTAAAGCGGTAGGGCTTGGAGACGAGCGCGCCGACCGGACAGAGATCGATCACATTGCCCGAGAGCTCGTGATGCACGGTGCTTTCGATGTAGGTGCGCACCTTCATGTGCTCGCCGCGACCGATCATGCCGAGCTCCTGGATGCCGGCGATCTCCTCCGTGAAGCGGATGCAGCGCGTGCAGTGGATGCAGCGCGTCATGTCGGTGGCGATGAGGGGACCCAAGTTCTCGTCCTGGACCGAGCGCTTGCGCTCGACGAAGCGCGAAATGTCGCGGCCGAAACCGACCGCCAGGTCCTGCAGCTCGCACTCCCCGCCCTGGTCGCAGATCGGACAGTCGAGCGGGTGGTTGATGAGCAGGAACTCCATGGTCGCGCGTTGCGCGGCGATGGCCCGCGGCGAGTCGGTGAAGATCTTCATGCCCTCGGCCACCGGCGTGGCGCACGCCGGCATGGGCTTGGGCGCCTTCGCCACCTCCACCAGGCACATGCGGCAGTTGGCGGCGACGGCGAGCTTCTCGTGCCAGCAGAAGCGCGGCACGTAGGCGCCGTGCGCGTCGGTGGCGCGGATGATCATCTCGCCCTTGCGGGCCTTGAACGGCTTGCCGTTGATCTCGACGTTGACGAATTCTTCAGCCATGTTATGCCGCCCGCGCTCCCAGTTGCTCCGCGACGATGCTGCGGCCGCCATGATCGATCATGTACTCGAACTCGTGCCGGTAGTGCTTGAGGAAGCTCTGCACCGGCCACGCCGCCGCATCGCCGAGCGCACAGATGGTGTGCCCCTCGATGTGGTTGGCGACGTCGAGCAGAAGGGAGAGCTCCTCGCGCCGCGCCTGGCCGGCGAGCACACGCTGCAGCAGCCGGTTCATCCAGCCGGTACCCTCGCGGCAGGGCGTGCACTGGCCACACGACTCCGACATGTAGAAGCGCGAGATGCGCTCGAGCACGCGCACCATGCAGGTGGTCTCGTCCATGACGATGACGGCCGCGGTCCCGACGGCGGAGCCGATGGCGCGCAGTGAGTCGTAGTCGAAGTTGGTCTTGAGCATCACATCCCCCGGCACCACCGGTACCGAGGAGCCGCCCGGGATCACCGCCTTCAGTCGCCTGCCACCCCGCACCCCGCCGGCGAGCTCGAGCAGGTCCTTGAAGGGAATGCCGAGCGGCAGCTCGAAGTTGCCGGGCTTCGCCACGTGCCCGGAGACGGAGTAGATCACGGTGCCGCCGGAGTTTGCCGGACCGAGCGAGGCGAACCACTGCGGACCCTTGCGCAGGATCGTCGGCACCGAGGCGAAAGTCAGCGTGTTGTTGATGGTCGTCGGCTGGCCGTATACGCCGAAGTTGGCGGGAAACGGCGGCTTGAAGCGCGGCTTGCCCGGCTTGCCCTCGAGCGATTCGAGCAGCGCCGTTTCCTCCCCGCAGATGTAGGCACCGGCGCCGACGAAGGTATGGATGTCGAAGTCGATGCCGGTGCCGCGGATGTTCTTGCCGAGGAGACCGGCGTCGTAGGCTTCCTGCAGCGCCGCCTCGAAGCGTGGCACCGGCTCGCCGAGGAATTCGCCGCGGATGTAGTTGTATGCGACGGTGGTGTTCGTCGCGTAGCCGCCGATCGCGAGACCTTCGATGAGGGCGTGCGGGTTATAGCGCAGGATGTCGCGGTCGTGACAGGTGCCGGGCTCGCTCTCATCGGAGTTGCAGACGAGGTACTTCTGCACCGGGGAGTTGCGCGGCATGAAGCTCCACTTGGTGCCGGTGGGGAAGGCCGCGCCGCCGCGGCCGCGCAGGCCCGACGCCTTCACGGCGTCGATGATCTGCTCGCGCGGGGGCTTCTCGCTGAGGATCTTCTCCCACGCCTCGTAACCGCCGATCTGGCGGTAGGTCGCGAGCTCCCAGGAGCGCTCGAGCTTCAGGGGCTCGAACACGACGAGATTCATCTTGTCGGGGCTTACGGCCATGGCGTTACTTCAGCTCATCCAGAATCTTGTCGAGCTTCTCCGGCGTGAGATGCTCGTGAAAGACGTGATCCACCATCAGCATCGGCGCGCCGGTGCAGGCAGCGAGGCATTCCTCCTCGCGCTTGAGGAAAATGCGCCCGTCGGGCGTGCTCTCATTGAGCTTGATGCCGAGCTTGCGCTCGGCGTGCGCGACCAGATCCTCGCCGCCGTTGAGCATGCAGGAGATGTTGGTGCAGATGCTGACGTGGTGCCGGCCGCAGGGGTGGGTCTCGAACATCGAGTAGAAGCTCGCGACTTCGTAGACCTGGATGGGCGCCAGCTTCAGGTACGCCGCCACGGCGTCCATGAGCTCCGCCGTGAGATGGCCGTTGTTCTGCTCCTGCGCCGCGCGCAGCGCCGCAATGCAGGCGGAGCGCTGCTTTCCCGGCGGAAACTTCGCGACCCAGTGATCGATCTCGTGCCGGGTGTGCTCGCTGAGGAGCGTCGTGGCGTCGGCGCGCGCGCCGGCGTCCTGAGTCTGGGTCTCGTTGCTCAACGGTCGATTTCCCCGAAGACGATGTCCTGTGAGCCGATCACCGCAACCACGTCCGCCAGCATGTGGCCGCAAACCATCTCCTCGAGCGCGGCCAGGTGCGGGAAGCCTGGCGCGCGGCACTTCAGCCGGTACGGCTTGTTGGCGCCGTCGGAGACCAGGTAGATGCCGAATTCCCCTTTTGGCGCCTCCACCGCGGCGTAGGTTTCCCCCTCGGGCACGTCGTAGCCCTCGGTGAAGAACTTGAAGTGGTGGATCAGGGATTCCATGTCACCCTTCATGTGCTCGCGGCTCGGCGCGCGGACCTTGCGGTCATCGACCATCACCGGGCCGGGGTTCTTGCGCAGCCACTCGATGCATTGGCGGACGATCCGGTTCGATTGGCGCAACTCCTCGACACGCACCAGGTAGCGGTCATAGCAGTCACCGTTGACACCCACGGGGATGTCGAAGTCCATCCGGCCGTAGACCTCGTATGGCTGCTTCTTGCGCAGATCCCACACGATGCCGGAGCCGCGCAGCATGGGACCCGAGAAGCCGAGCTGCATCGCCCGCTCCGGCGTCACGACGCCGATGTTCACGGTCCGCTGCTTCCAGATACGATTGTCGGTGAGCAGGGTCTCGTAGTCGTCGATGGCGGCAGGGAAGCGCCGGGTGAATGCCTCGATGAAATCGAGCATGCTGCCCGCGCGCGGCTCGTTGAGGCGATCGACATCCTTCTGCGAACGCCACTTCGACGCCTGGTACTTCGGCATCACATCCGGCAGGTCGCGATAGACGCCACCGGGCCGGTAATAGGTGGCGTGCATGCGAGTGCCGGAGACCGCCTCGTAGACGTCCATCAACTCCTCCCGCTCCTTGAAGCAGAGGAGGAAGACCGTCATGGCGCCGATGTCGAGCGCATGGGCGCCGAGCCACATCAAATGGTTCAGGATGCGCGTGATCTCATCGAACAGCACGCGGATGTACTGCGCCCGCTCCGGCGGCGCAATGCCGAGCAGCCGCTCGATGGCGAGCACGTAGGCGTGCTCGTTGCACATCATCGATACGTAGTCCAGCCGGTCCATGTAGCCGATCGACTGGTTGAAGGGCTTCGACTCGGCGAGCTTCTCGGTTGCCCGGTGCAGCAGGCCGATGTGCGGATCGGCTTTCTGGATGACCTCGCCATCCATCTCCAGCACCAGGCGCAGCACGCCGTGCGCCGCCGGGTGCTGCGGCCCGAAGTTCATCGTGTAGTTGCGGATCTCGCTCATCGGATTCGCAGCCATCAGCGGGGTGCCTCCGGGTCTCTGAGCGCCGCCTCGTAACGATGGTCGTGACGAATCACTTTCGGCACGAGCACGCGCGGCACGATGCTCACGGGCTGATAGACGACGCGCTTCTTCTCCGGGTCGTACTGGACCTCGACATTGCCGATGAGCGGGAAATCCTTGCGGAACGGATGTCCGATGAAGCCGTAGTCGGTGAGCAGGCGGCGCAGGTCCGGATGGCCGCGGAAGAGAATGCCGAACAGGTCGAAGGCCTCGCGCTCGAACCAGTTGGCACTCGCCCAGATGTCGTTCACGGAGTCGAGCGTCGGCTCCTGCGTGTCAGGGCATTTCACCCGCAGCCGCATGCGCGTGTTGTACGTGATCGAGAGCAGCTGGTAGACGACGGCGAAGCGGCCCGCCATGGCGGGATCGGGCGCCGTCGCGCGTGCCACCCTGCCGCGGCTGAAGCCCGAGCGCGTCGCGCTCTCGGTCTGCCACTCGTCACGTCCGTGGTGCAGATAGTCGACACCCGCGAGATCCATCAGCATCTCGAACTTCAGCTCCGGCGCATCCCGCAGCGTGCGGCAGACCGTCAGGAGCGCCTCCGGCTTCACTTCATACGACAGGTCGCCTGGCAGCGAGGGCAGTCGCTGCACCGCGTCCGACAGCTGCGCTTCGATCCTGCGCGACAGCTCGGACGCAACCGGGTTGGCGCCGTCCGCTGCATTCTCGCCAGGCGGGGGAGTCGGTTCTGCCATGTGGTTACCTGGCGATCGTGCTGGTGCGCGCGATCTTCTTCTGCAGCTGGATGATGCCGTACACCAGCGCCTCGGCCGTCGGCGGGCAGCCCGGCACGTAGATGTCCACCGGCACGATCCGGTCGCAGCCGCGCACCACCGAGTAGGAATAGTGATAGTAGCCGCCGCCGTTGGCGCACGAGCCCATGGAGATCACCCAACGCGGCTCCGCCATCTGGTCGTATACCTTGCGCAGCGCCGGAGCCATTTTGTTGACCAGCGTTCCGGCGACGATCATCACGTCCGACTGGCGCGGGCTCGGACGAAACACCACGCCGAAACGGTCGAGGTCGTAGCGCGACGCGCCGGCGTGCATCATCTCCACGGCGCAGCAGGCCAGACCGAAGGTCATCGGCCAGAGCGAACCGGTGCGCGCCCAGTTGAGGAGATTGTCTACCTGTGTGGTGAGAAAACCGCGCTGCGCGAAGCCTTCTGCGCCCTCTGGATCTAGTCCCACTCCAGCGCCCCTTTCTTCCACTCGTAGATGAATCCGACCACGAGGATGGCGAGGAACACGGCCATCGCGATGAGGCCCGCGAAGCCGATCTTCCCGAGCGCCACCGCCCACGGGAAGAGGAACGCGATCTCGAGGTCGAACACTATGAAGAGGATGGCGACGAGGTAGTAACGCACGTCGAACTTCATGCGGCTGTCCTCGAAGGCATCGAAGCCGCACTCGTAGGGAGCGAGCTTGTCGCGGTCGCGGGGATTACGCGAGAAGTACCGTCCGATGCCGGTGCCGAGCGTCAGCAGCACCAGCGCGAGGCCCGTCGCGATGACGAGGAAGATGAGTATCGGCAGATAATTGGTCAGCATGCCAGTCGCCCGAAGCGAAAGCCTGCCACAGCGAGCACGCGCGAATCTTGTCGCATCGTGCTCCCGCTGGGAGCCGCCCATTCTAGCAGCGCTCGAGACGTTTTACTCGGCCCCTCCTGGGCCTCGCCCCGGCTCTCGCCGGGGCCGACATGCCTGTCGTTATGATCGACGCCGCTGGGAGCGGCGTCAAACGCCGCAGGCGGCCCGCAGGGCGCAGCGCAGGGATCGCGCTGCGTAATCGCTCCCGGCGATTCATTGGTGCCGACGGGGAGATTCGAACTCCCACACCTTGCGGCGCTAGCCCCTCAAGCTAGTGTGTCTACCAATTCCACCACGTCGGCAATAGTCGATCGTCTCTGGCAATCGCCTCGAGCATCGAGTCGCGGAGCGCGCTCGCGCCGGATCACTTCTGCGGCTGCGGCTGCGGCGGCGCAGTGCCGCCCGGCGCCGATGCCGGCGCGCTGTGAGGCGCGCTCGCGGGCGTCGAGTTGGGCTGGCGCGTCACGACCGGTGCCGGTGCCGGCGCCTGAGTCTGACCCGCAATGTCCAGAAGCGTTTTCGTCTGCTGTTGCGGGCGCGTGCTGAGGTATGTCAGCACCAGGCTGTTGATCATGAAGATCGCGGCGAAAATCGCCGTTGCCCGGGATAGGGCGGTGGTCGCGCCGCGCGCGCCGAACACGGTGCCCGAGGCGCCCGCGCCGAAACCTGCGCCGGCCTCCGCGCCCTTGCCACGCTGCAGCATCACGAGGACGAGGATGCAGAGCGCCGAGATGACCTGAACGAACAGTAGAATTACGTGCAACATAAAAAAGTTACCGCGGTCCGGCCGCGGCCAGGATCGCCAAAAATTCATCCGCTTTGAGCGAAGCGCCGCCGATCAGGCCGCCATCGACGTCCGGCATCGCAAAGAGCTCCGCTGCATTGCTCGCCTTGACGCTGCCGCCGTAGAGGACACGGGTGCCTCCTGCGATTGTAGCATCCCGGCTGGCTATGCGGGCACGGATGAAGGCATGTACCTCCTGTGCCTGCTCGGGCGTGGCGTTGCGGCCGGTGCCGATCGCCCAGACCGGCTCGTACGCGATCACGGCATTCTCCAACGTCTGCGCGCCGCAGAGCTCGAGGACGGCATCGAGCTGGCGCGCCACCACTTCGCGGGTGCGGCCGGTCTCGCGCTCGGCGAGCTGCTCGCCAACGCAGAGGATGGGCACCAGCGCCTTGGCCTGGGCGCCGGCGAACTTGCGGGCGACGAGCTGATCGCTCTCGCGGTAGATGAGCCGCCGCTCGGAGTGCCCGACAATCACGTACTGGCAGCCGACGTCCTTGAGCATCGCGGCCGACACCTCGCCGGTGAAAGCACCATGCGGGTCGGCACATACATCCTGCGCGCCGAGGAGGATCGCGGAGTCGCGCAACTCGCGGCCGACCTCCTGCAGATACACGTATGGGGGGCAGACGATGCACTCCGCTGCCGGGTCGGCGGGATAGCGGGAGGTGATCTCTTCGATGAGGCGCGCATTCTCGCTGCGCGTCCCGTGCATTTTCCAGTTACCGGCAACGATTTGGCGGCGCATGGGGGCCAGGCTCTAGCGGGGGCGCGATGATAGCCACCGAGCCCCTGTTTGGCTAGTCAGCGGCACAGCGGACCACTTCGGCGAGCTCGGTGGCTGCGGCTCGGGTTGCGCTCTCGTCTCGGCCTTCCACCATCACGCGGATGACCGGCTCGGTGCCCGAGGGGCGCAGGACCACCCTGCCCTCGCCGTTCATGCGCTTCTCGATGCGTTGTACGGCCTCGCACACGGCGGGGACCTTGGCCGGATCGAAGCGGGCGGCAACCTTCACGTTGATCAGCACTTGCGGGAACTTGCGCATGCCGGAGGCGAGCTCGGCCAGGGAGCGGCCGGTCTGCTTCATGACCGCAAGCACCTGCAGGGCGCTCACGATGCCGTCACCGGTCGTCGTCTTGTCCAGGCAGACGATGTGGCCTGATGTCTCACCGCCCAGGACGCCCCCCGTCTCGCGCAGGAGGCTGAGCACATACCGGTCGCCGACCTGCGCGCGTTGGAACTCGATGCCGCTCTCGCGCAGCGCCACCTCGAGGCCGAAATTGCTCATCACTGTGCCGACCACGGGGCCGCGCAACGAGCCGGCGCCGCGCCGCGCCTGCGCGATGATGTAGAGAAGCTGATCGCCGTCGAGGATGCGGCCGAGATGGTCGACCATCACGAGGCGGTCGCCATCACCGTCGAGCGCGACGCCGACATGAGCGCGCACGCCCGGAACCGTGAGCTGCAACAGCTCGGGAGCGGTGGAGCCGCAGCCGTCGTTGATGTTGCGACCGTTGGGCGAGCAGCCGATGGGCACGATCTCAGCGCCGAGATCGGCGAGCACCCGGGGGCCGACCTTGTAGGCGGCGCCGTTGGCGCAGTCGACGACGATCTTCATCCCGGTCAGGTCGACGCCGGCCGGCAGGGTGGAGGCGCAGAACTCCTGGTATTGGATGCGCGAGCGGTCGACGCGGCTGGCGCGCCCGAGGCTGCGGGAGGTGCGGGTGATGATGGGTTGCGCCAGCTCTGCCTCGATGCGCTCCTCGAGCTCGTCGGAGAGCTTCGCGCCGCTGCGGTCGAAGAACTTGATGCCGTTGTCATCATATGGGTTGTGCGAGGCACTGATTACGACGCCGAAGTCGCAGTTGAAATGCGTTGTCATGTAGGCGATGCCCGGCGTCGGCAACGGCCCGATGAGCATCACATTGACGCCGGAGGCGACGAAGCCCGCTTCCAGGGCGGATTCGAACATGTAGCCGGAAAGGCGCGTGTCCTTGCCAATGAGGACCGTACCCCCTTCGGGTACGAGCACGCGACCGGCAGCGCTCGCCAGATTCAGCGCAAAGTCCACGGTCATGGGATGCTCACCCACCCGGCCACGCACTCCGTCGGTGCCAAAGTACTTTCGGGTCAAAGAAGGATCCTCGTGTTACATCGCGTTACATGTCCGGGGCCGGCGGAACTCAGCTGCTTTGCACGGCAGCCACGACTTTCAGGGCATCCACGGTTGCGGCCACGTCGTGAACGCGGAGGATACGCGCACCGTTCAGCGCCGCAATCACCGCGAGAGCCACGCTGCCGTGCAGCCGCTCCTCCGCCGGTCGCCCCGTCAGCTTGCCCACCATCGACTTGCGCGACAGGCCGGCTGCGATCGGCAGTCCGCTTGACCGATAGCCCGCCCAAGTGGCGCAGCAACTCGAGATTGTGCGCGAGAGTCTTGCCGAAGCCAAAGCCGGGATCGAGGGCTATGCGCTCGGCCGCAAGACCGGCAGCCACGCAAGCCTCAACCCGCTCCGCAAGAAACCCCCGAACCTCCGCCACCACATCCTGGTAGCTGGGCGAGTCCTGCATCGTGCGCGGATCACCGAGCATGTGCATCAGGCAGACCGCGCAGCCCGACATGGCCGCAGCTTCCAGCGCACCCGGCTGGCGTAGAGCACTCACGTCATTGATCATCGCCGCACCCGCCGCCGCCGCGGCGTGCATGACTTCAGGCTTGCTGGTATCGACGGAAAGAATGGCCTGGGTTCGCGAGCGCAAGCGCGCAATCACCGGTATCACCCGGCGCAGCTCTTCATCCAGGCCCACTGGCTGCGCCCCCGGCCGCGTCGACTCCCCGCCGACGTCGATGATGGCTGCCCCCTCCTCCGCCATCTGCACCCCTCGCTCGACCGCTGCATCCAGCCGAACGAACTTCCCCCCATCCGAGAACGAGTCCGGCGTGACATTCAGCACTCCCATGACGACCGCCTGCTCGAGCCCGAGCACCCTTCCCCGACAATGCAGCACCGAATGTGACTTGGCCAAGCCCGTTCCCGTGAGGTATAGGGGCATGGACACGAAAGGCATTTCCCGGGGGCGTGAAAATCAGGGACGTTTTTCCCGCAGCCTACATGGACGTACTCGCGGCGGCCCCGGGAAATGCCTTTCGCGGCCGTGCCCTCGCGGGCACCGGATACAGCTACGCCTTACTCTTAGTGCTGCCCAGCAGGCGGCCCAATTGCAGTGCCACCCGGTGCCGGCGCAGCCGGCCCCTCAGCAGGCGCCCGCGGCGGCCGATTGGACAGCGTCTCATCCCACCCCGCCGGCGGCTTAGGCGGCCTCCCCGCCATGATGTCCTTCAGCTGCTCCTCATCGATGGTCTCATACTTCATGAGCGCATCCGCCATGGCATGCAGCCGCTCCAGCGAGCTCGTCAGGATCTGCCGCGCGCGCTGGTAATTACCCTCGATGACCCGCCGCACCTCCTCATCGATGGCGTGCGCCGTGACATCCGATACCTGCTTATGCTGCGTAACGCTGCGGCCGAGGAACACCTCACCGGTCTCCTCCGAGTACGTGAGCGGTCCGAGCTTGTCCGACAAACCCCACTTCGTGACCATGTTGCGCGCCAGCTCCGTCGCACGCTCGATGTCGTTCGAGGCGCCCGTCGTCACCGACTCCGGCCCGAAGATAAGCTCCTCTGCGATGCGCCCGCCGAAGAGCGTCGCGATCGCGCTCTCCAACCGCCGCTTCGACATGCTGTAGCGGTCCTGCTCGGGCAGGAACTGCGTCACGCCGAGTGCCCGGCCCCGCGGAATGATCGTCACCTTGTAGACCGGGTCGTGCTCCGGCACCGTCATGCCGACGATCGCATGGCCGGACTCGTGATAGGCCGTCATGCGCTTCTCGTCCTCGGTCATCACCATCGAGCGCCGCTCCGCGCCCATCATGATCTTGTCCTTGGCGCGCTCGAACTCCTCCATGCCGACCATGCGCCGGTTGGCGCGCGCCGCGAAGAGCGCCGCCTCGTTGACCAGGTTGGCGAGATCCGCGCCCGAGAATCCCGGCGTCCCGCGCGCAATGAGCCCCGGCTTGACGTCATCGGAGAGTGGCACGCGCCGCATGTGGACGCGCAGGATCTGCTCCCGTCCGCGCACATCCGGCAGCGGCACCACGACCTGACGGTCGAAGCGGCCCGGCCGCAGCAGCGCCGGATCCAGCACGTCCGGACGGTTGGTGGCCGCGATGACGATGATGCCCTCGTTGCCCTCGAAGCCATCCATCTCCACCAGGAGCTGGTTCAGCGTCTGCTCGCGCTCGTCATGACCGCCGCCCAGGCCCGCGCCGCGATGGCGGCCCACCGCGTCGATCTCGTCGATGAAGATGATGCACGGGGCGTGCTTCTTCGCCTGCTCGAACATGTCGCGCACGCGCGAGGCGCCGACACCGACGAACATCTCCACGAAGTCGGAGCCGGAAATCGTGAAGAACGGCACCTTGGCCTCGCCCGCTATGGCGCGCGCAAGCAGCGTCTTGCCGGTGCCCGGCGAGCCCACCATGAGCACGCCCTTGGGGATCTTGCCGCCGAGTTTCTGGAACTTGCCCGGGTCCTTGAGGAAGTCGACGATCTCCGACACTTCCTGCTTGGCCTCATCGACCCCGGCCACGTCGGCGAACGTGACGTTCACCTGATCCTCACCGAGCAGGCGCGCGCGGCTCTTGCCGAAGGACATTGCCCCCCGGCCGCCCGAGGCGCCCTGCATCTGCCGCAGCATGTAGACGAAGACCAGTATCAGGAGCAGCGCCGGCGCGAGCTGCAGCAGCAGCTGCGCGAGGAAGTTCGGCTGCTTCGGCGGCTCGCCGGAGAAGCTGACGCCGTTTTGCTCGAGCGTGCCTATCATCGCGGTGTAGTCGGTCTCAGGGTTGTACGTCTTGAAGCGCGTGTGGTCCTTCATCACGCCGTAGAGCATGTCTCCCTGGAAGACCACGCTGTCGACCTGGTGCGCCTTCACATCGTTCGTGAAGGTGGAGTACTTGATCTCCTCCTGCTGGCTCACGCTCGGCATGTACCGGCTGAAAACCAGCAGCAGCACGAAGACGATCACCACCCATAGAAGGATGTTCTTGGTCAAATCATTCATCTTCAAATGCGGCCTCGCCTGCCGGCACCCGGCAGTTTGTCTACTCCCGAACCAAGTTCAGCTTCCAGCACGCTACACCAAGCTAAAATCCTTGGCCAGCAGATACATTTCAGAACTGCGGGCCGGGGAAGCGGTGGGCTTGACCAGCTTCACCTTGGCGAACCGGCCCCGGGCGTCCCGGACGAGCTCCTGAAAGCCAGCCCCTTGAAAAACCTTGATCAGGGCATCTCCACCGCCCTTCAAGACCTTGGTCGCCATATCGAGCCAGCTCGGCCAGATAAATGGACCGGGGCTGGTCGACGACGTCGATACCGCTCATTGAGGGCGCCATATCCGAAAGCACAACGTCCACCTCTCGCTCCGGGAGTACTGCCAGGATATGGTCAAAAACCTCCTGCTCCCGGAAGTCGCCCTGCACGAATTCGACCCCCTCGAGAGGGCCATCGGCAGGATGTCGGTGGGCTGCCACCGCGGCCGAGCCGCCGGCGCGCATACTGGCTCCAGGCGCCCGGCGCGGCGCCCAAGTGCTCGTTGAGCCAGCGAGCACCGCTTTTGGACCGTTTTGGCCATGCCAGCCTGTAAAATTCAGTGGATGTCGACCCAA
>CAWHWV010000020.1:0-104247 GCA_963833085.1 uncultured Pseudomonadota bacterium | reverse complement strand
GATTCTTCAAACTACGTGCGGTGAAAACTGTCGCACGGTGCTGTCGGGTGAGCACTTGCCTACTTGTGATGCTGCCTCGGCCCGCTGCGTCGGGAGATCCGCGCCCGTGGCGCACCCGGGGCTCATCTTGGCCACCTCAGTGCTGGCCTCGAGCCTCGCGTTTGTGGACGGCTCAGTAGTGAACGTTGCGCTGCCGGCAATCGGTCGCGCCCTTTCGGCCGACGCGGGCGCCCTGCAGTGGACCGTGAACGCGTATTTGCTGCCACTCAGCGCCATGCTGTTGCTCGGCGGCGCAGCCGGCGACCGCTTCGGCCGCCGCAGGCTTCTAGTCTGGGGAACTATTCTCTTCGCCGTGGCCTCCCTTGTGTGCGCGCTCGCGCCGACCTTGCGCTGCTGCTCGCAGCGCGATTCCTCCAAGGCGTCGGTAGCGCAATGCTAATGCCAAATAGTCTTGCGATCCTTGGGCAGACTTTCACAGAAGAGAGAAAAGGCCGTGCAGTGGGAATTTGGGCCGCCGCGAGCGCGATTGCGGGTGCGCTCGGGCCAGTGCTCGGCGGCTGGCTCGTCGACCTGGGGAGTTGGCGCGCAATCTTTCTGATCAACCTACCCATCGCTGCCGTCGCGGTCGTGCTGGCGTTGCGTTACATTCCCGAAGATCGCGCGGGGCGCCGGGAGCCGTTGGATGTGTCGGGCGCCGCCTTGGTCACGACAGGGCTTGGAGTACTTACGTGGGCACTTACCATTGCGGGCGGTCCGGCGGGCCCGAGCGGGATCACCGCCTTCATGGCCCTCGGCGCGATCGGTCTACTCCTCCTTTTCGTCATCGTCGAGATACGAAGAGGCGATCGGGCTCTGGTGCCGATGACCCTGTTCAGCACGCCGACGGTTGTCGGCTTGAACCTCGTTACGCTGCTGCTCTACGGAGCTCTGGGTGCGCTGCTCGTGCTGGTGCCCTACGTGCTGATCGAAGCGCTCCAGTACTCTGCGGCACAAGCTGCGGCAGCACTGCTCCCCCTTCCGATCGTGATGGCCCTCATCTCACCGCTCGCGGGATCGCTCGCAGAGCGTGTTGGCCCGCGGATGCCGATCGCTGTCGGCTCAATTGCAGTCGGTGTGGGCATGCTTCTGACGCTGCGAATCCATGCCTCCACGGGTTACTGGACGGGGCTGTTGCCAGCCGTCATCGTGCTGGCCCTGGGACTGTCCGCCGCGGTCGCTCCGCTCACGACTGCCGTGCTCAGTGACGTCGAGGCGCGTTATACCGGCGTCGCATCCGGGCTCAATAGCGCGGTCGCGCGCACGGGCGGACTGCTCGCGACAGCAATGGTCGGATCCGTATTCGCATCTCACGGAGTCGGTCTACTGCGCTCATTTCACGTGGCCATGGCAATCGGTGCAGTCGTCTGCTGGAGCGCGGCACTCAGCGCTTGCGCGCTCGTTCGGGGCGCGCGCTCACAGGACTCGAGGTCGGCCAAAACGACGGATAGTTAGGAGTGTCGGTAATCTTTACAGTCCGGCGAGCTACGCCCAAGCAATGCACGTAACTCCCTGGCTGTGCTAGCTTGACCTGGAGCGGCACCAAACTTGCATTCATTAACCGGTCCGACCCCATCTGTGGAAACCACCTGTGAAAAAGCAAGCACTAATAGCACTGGCAGGCGTGGGCTACCTGGCTTTCTGCGCTACAGCGAATGCCACCGTGAGTTTGTTCGGAAGCTTGACCGGGACTCCCGAGGACGCGGTTCCTGTGTCGCCTGCTCTTGGCGGCGATCCGGCGTATCAGTCGTTCTCAACCGGCAGTCAGGCGGTCACGTTGAGCGGGTTGGAACTGGTAGGGTGGGCCAACAATCTGACCGACGGCGGTTCGATGAGCATCGCATTGTATGCCAGCAATTCAACCGCACCGGCCGCAGCTCCTCTGGACATCCTGGGCACGTTCGCCGATTCGAGCCTTACGACCTACCTGAATGGGTTCTCCGTCCCAGTCGCGGGTCTGGACATTCAACTGGCGGCGGACACCCGCTATTGGATTGGAATCTATGACTCCAGCGCGCCGGGATACTCGTCGTCTTTTGATTGGGGCGAAAGATTCGACAACAGCGATACGGTCGGAGCCACGGGCCAATACACCGGAATTTACGGACAGGTCATCCCGGATCCCTACAGCTTCTTTGATGCCAGTAACGACACGACGTATAATTTCGGCCCGATGGATATGGCGGTTACCGGCGTGGTTACCGGCTCGGTCCCGAGCCCGCAACACTCGGGTTGCTGGCTCTGGGCCTTGCCGGTGTTGGCTTCTCCCGGCGCAAGCGCAAGAGCTGATCTGGCCCGTTGCGGCCCAAAAGCGGCCTGAGGGAAGTCTAGGTGGGCCTCGTCTGCCGCGTGTTGCTCCAGACGATCTGCGCAATACCGACGAGCGCGAGGATCGCACCGTAGAGCACCCAGCGCCGCTGTCCAACCATGAATCCCACACGGAAGGCGAGGTCGAGCCCCTGCAGGATCCAGATGATCCCCATCGCGACCATTGCAAGTCCGATGAGGCTGCTCACGATTCGCATCAACAAATTGAACGCGCCGCGCATCGAAGCCCCCAGGTTATCCAAGTTTCGCGCTGCGTGAGTATAGCGCGTCGGAGCGCATCACCCCGATGTGAGGGGGCGAGGCATGCCGGGCACTGCTCCTGTCGTTGTGGGAAGGAGGCCTGGACCACCATTTGGCGGCGGAGTTCTCCATTGTTCAAAAGCGGTCGTTTCCGCGACCGCGTCCTATGGGTACTGGTCTAGGCAGTCCGAGTGCGCAGCCGGCCCTCGTAATCGCGCTTGCCGAGCGGCACGCCCCGCGAGCGCAGGATGTCGTATGCGGTGACGGCGTGGAAATGGAAGTTGGGCAGCGAAAACGAGAGAATGAGGGTCTCCGACGTGAAGGCTAGCCTCCGCGGGCCGATCTGAAGGTCCAGGTCCTTGCCCGCCCAGCCGTTGACCTCGTCGGGGGTGAACGCCTCCAGCGCCGTTTCCGCCTTGCCGATCATGGCCTGCAGGTCGGCGAAAGGAACCGGTCCGACCAGTGCGGGCGGGGCGAACACGCCGGTCTTCACGGCCTCCAGCCCCCACACGGAATGATGCCACGCTGCTTCGATCTGGAAATGGAAGGGCGCCATATCGTCGAAGAGCCGGGCGTGCACGAAGTCGTCCGGGTCGGCGCCGGTCTCGGCGCAGTGCCTGGCCGCGCGGTCGAGGAAGCCCCCGACGGCCTTCACGGTTTGCAGGAAGGTCGGCACGCTGAGGTCGTAGAGTGATGTCGCCATCGGCTTCCTCTTGTTTGAACCGGCCTCCGTTAGTGTTCGGCGAACGCCGTGCGCTGTTGCGGACGATAAATCCAAATATACCAGACACCGCCGATCCCGCTTTGCCCATGCAAACCGTCTGTTCCTGGAAAGCGCGAATGTCCACCAGGGCGATCAGGCGATATCTAGGGCGTGCCCGCGGGCGAGACCACATCTGCAGCTGCGCGTGAGCTCGTTGGAGATTCGGACGGGCCAGCTGCGCACGCTCGAAGCGCAAGCTCGAGGTATTCGGTTCGATCCTGCGCCAGGACTTTGATCCCCAGCGCACTGATGTCGACGTGCTCGTGGAATTCCAGCCACAGCTGGCGAGTAGCTTCTCGAACTTCCCGTGATTCACCCGCGTCTCAGTAACGTTCCAGGCCATGGCGACGTATTAAGGAACGACAGACCCCGTGCCTCTCAGACCCAAAGGAGCTTCTCAACCATGTTCAACCGCCGCTCGACGTCCCGGTCGTCTTTGCCGGTTTCCTCGCTATCGGCCGTTCGGGCAGGAGGAAAGCGATGAGCAAACTCGCGCTGTACGTTTCGCTGAAAGCAAAGTCGGGCAAGGAGCAAGCAGTTGCCGACTTTCTCAGGTCCGCCCTACCTTTGGTAAATGATGAACCGGGCACCAGAACGTGGTACGCCATCCAGGAAGGACCTTCTTCGTTCGCGATATTCGATACCTTCGATGATGAAGCCGGTCGCAATGCTCACCTCAACGGTAAGGTGGCGGCAGCGCTGATGGAAAGAGCCAGTGCTGGAGACCTGTTTGCGCAGCCCCCCGAGATCATCAAGCTGAAGATCATCGCAGATAAGGCGCCCTGAGACAGAAACGTCTCGTCGGCGCTCTCCATTGAGACGTCCGAGGCCCTGACCGACGGCGTGGCAGCGCTCGCCGCAACGCTTCAGCAGCGGTAGCTCACTTCGCCGGGCGGCCGCGATCATCCACCCGGGGATCGATGGATGCCTTGGATTCAATCTATAATCTGGAATTAAGCTATTGAAAAATAACGAATTATTTGTGCCCAAGAGAGGACTCCAAGGCGGCCCCCCAACCCTTTAGCTACAGGTACTTAGCCGGTTCGACCTTTCGCGTTACCCATAAAGTTACCCGGGCGCTCGGCGGTGGCAAATAGGGTGGGGTGTTGTCGTCGCGATTGCCTGAAGATGGGCAGAGGACTAGAATCTATCCGTCAGTTTGTCGGTATAGATACGTCAAAATGTCGAGTAGCGTGAATACTGCCATGGAAGCCCTGATCCAGGCTGGCCCGCTAAAGCTCCTAGGTGGTCCCCGAGTCCTCGTGATGCCGGGCCCGAGCCGGAGTAGGGCGGCTGCTCGCGCGCAGGCTCTGCCTCTCACCTTCCGAGTCAAGTACGCCGCAGTGGAGAATCTGGGACGGTTTCTGCTCGAGTCGCCCCAGCGCCTCATGCGTGTCATCCAGATCAATGAGCGGACGGCACAGCGGCGGCGCGAGCGGGGCGCTCTTAGCCCCGAAGAGAGCGATCGCGTTGCTCGCATTGCCCGCGTGAGCCAGCGGGCCATCGATTCGCTGGGTGATGAGAACCGAGCTCGCGAGTGGCTCAAGCGGCCGAATCGCGCTCTGCAGGACGCGGCCCCTCTGGACCTGCTGAGCACCGATGGAGGTTCCGAGCTGGTAACCGATGAGCTCGGTCGTATCGAGTACGGCGATCTGTACTGAGCTGGTGCACGCGAGAGCTCCGACAGGCACCGTTCGATGCGTCTCTGGCGGTTGACCCGCGCCATCCACCTCGATGCGCCGCTATCTGGGCTTGGCGCGAAGAAGCATGGTGGGCGCTGGAATTCCAAGGGTCAAGCCATGGTGTACATGTCGGAAAGTCTCGAGTTGGCGCTCCTTGAGGCCCTCGTGCACCTCGACCCAGACCTGATTCCCAAAGACATGCATCAGGTTTGCGTCGAGGTTAATGATTCCCTGGTGGTTCCCTTGACACAGGCGTTGCCCGCCGGATGGGACCGCCCGCCCCCCTATCGCGCTAGCGTGCAGGAGATCGGAGATCGCTGGCTGCGTGACCGATCCTCTGTCGCGCTTGCCGTGCCCGCGTCGGTGTTGCCAGGTCGGCGCAACGTGCTGCTCAATCCGATGCACAAGGACTTCGGAGCTGTTCGCCAGGTTAGTACTGAACCGCTTCCGTGGCCATCACGTCTGATTAGCTACGTGGAGCAGATTCGGAGGCCGGTGAGCGGCAAGCGCACAAAATCGAAACGAGCCCACTAGCCCGACTTCGCGGATTCGCCCCCGGATTTGAGCGCGGGCGGCCGCCGGGTTGACCGCTTTTCAGGTACTTACGGGCGTGCCGGGGCCGCAAGTGGCTGTAGTGAAGACCTTGGTGCTGGTCAGCGCACCGGCGGTGGGCATAATGGATACCCGTCATGTTCCTGCGCGCCACAGTCCGCAAGAAGGACGGCAAGCGCATCGCTACTACAGCGTGGTGGAGAACAAGCGCGTTGCGCGGCGGGCGCGTGGTGCAGCGGCACGTGCTGTATCTGGGCGAGATCAACTGCTCGCAGGAGCTGGCGTGGCGTAAGTCCATCGAGGTGCTGGACGAGGCGGCGATCAGGCCGCGCACGCTGGCGCTGTTTCCCGAGGATCGCTGCGAGGCGGTGATGTCGAGATGAGTCGATCGTGCGGCTGCGGCTCTCGCAGCTGCGGCTCGAGCGGCCGCGGCAGTGGGGCGGATGCTGGCTGGCGATCGCAGTTGTGGCGCGAGTTGGAGCTCGATGAGTTCTGGGCCGAGCGGTTGCCGCCGAGCCGCAAGGGCACGCGCTGGGACCAGGTACTGCTGATCCTGGTGGTCTACCGGCTGCTCGCGCCCGGCAGCGAGTGGCGGCTGCATCGGGAGTGGTACGGACAGCAGCGCGCTGCCGGATCTGTTGGGCACGGACGAGTGTCATCGACAGCCACGCGCTCTACGACTGCCACGATCTGCTGCTCGAGCACAAGACGGCGCTGTTCGATCATCTGGTGGGTCGCTGGCGCGATCTGTTCAACGTCAGCTTCGATGTGCTGCTCTACGATCTCACTCAGCACGTACTTTGAGATCGACCCGCCGCTGTCCGAGCAGGACAAACGCCAGTTCGGCTACTCGCGCGATCAACGGCCCGACTGCGTGCAGGTGGTGATCGCGCTGGTCGTGACGCCGCAGGGCTTCCCGCTGGCCTACGAGGTGCTCGCCGGCAACACCGCGGACAACACGACGCTGAAGGATTTCCTCGCCCGGATCGAGCAGCAGTACGGCAAGGCGCGGCGCATCTGGCTGATGGACCGCGGCATCCCCACCGAGGAGGTGCTGCAGCAGATGCGCACGAGCGATCCGCCGGTGCAGTACCTGGTGGGCACGCCCAAGGGCCGCCTGACGGCGCTGGAGCGCGCGCTGCTCGAGAAGCCGTGGAAGCAGGCGCGCGCCGGACGTGCGCGTCAAGTTGCTCGCGCAGGATCAGGAGCTCTATGTGTTCGCCGAGAGCCGCGATCGCATCGCCAAGGAGCGCGGCATGCGCCGGCGACAAATGAAGTGGCTGTGGGCGCGGCTGCAAGCAACTCTCGACGATGCAAAGCTCACGCGCGACGCGCTGCTGATGAAGCTCGGCGCCGCGCAGAACAAAGCTCCCGCCGCCTGGCGGCTGGTGACCGTCGAGATGGCCGTAGACGGGGCCTCGTTCGGCTACTGGCTCAATCGCAAGAAGCTGCGCGAGGTGCGTCGGCGCGAAGGTCGCTATCTGCTGCGCACCAATCTGACCGAGTCCGACCCGGCCAAGCTCTGGGAGTATTACCTGCAGCTGGTCGCCGTCGAGGAAGCGTTCAAAACGCTCAAGGGCGATCTGTCGATCCGGCCGATCTATCATCAGCACGAAGAGCGCATCGAGGCGCACATCTTCATCGCCTTCCTCGCCTACTGCCTGCACGTGACGCTCGGCCATCGACTGAAGCACCTGGCCCCGGGGCTGACCACGCGCAGCGTGTTGGAGAAGTTCTCCGCCGTGCAGATGATCGACGTGCACATCCCGACCACCGACGGACGCGAGCTGACACTCACCCGCTACACGCAGCCCGAGCCAGAACTGAAGCTGCTGCTCGAGCGACTCAAGCTCGCTCTGCCGCCCCAGCCGCCGCCGAAAATCACCGCCGCCCAGGCCGCCGCCGCCACCCCCGTGTAGTGCAGACCTCCGGGGGTGTCCCCTTGAAAATCAAGAACTTAGCTCGCGCTACCCCTCGAATCCGCGAAGTCGGGCTAGCGCCCGCTTCGGGGAAAACAGTGAGAGCAATACGAAAACTCACGCGGCGGCTGGCTGCTCTTGTCCATATCATCGGGGCAGTCAGCTGTACGAGCTCGAGTGCACGGATTGATGGCAGTTCGCCGGAGGCATTTGAGCGTACTAACGCGGAAATTCTCAAGTCCCTTTCGCCGTCAGATCAGACTAAGCGCGGACTTCAGTGTCAAGCCCTTAAGATATCGGTACCGACTCCTTTTCGCGAGGAACTCAATGGCAAGACGTTTGAAGAGATCATGCAAGATGCGCGCGCTAAACCAATGTCGCGAACATTCCATGTCGTTCAAGGTCTGTCGGCCGCTACCTCTGCCATTCCTGGCCCTTTAGTCCCAGCACGTTCGCCTCAAGGGTTGGCGACCGCAATAGCGACGCTTGAAAACCAGATATCCTGCCATCGTGTGATCTTCTCCGCGCCAGAGAGCACTTTGGGCGAGACAGGTTGCTCCGTAGCGAAATTCGTCCGAGCCTCAACAGCTTTTACGTTGACCGCGCCATAGACTCGCTCGTCGCTTCGATAAACCACGCCAACGAGCACGCCGCAGTTCTTACAGAAAAGACATTCGGCAAGGCTGTTTCCTTGTCGGTAGTATCCCGTGTTGGATGCGTCTCGAACCCGAATGGTAAGGGCCCCTTGCGGGTCAGACAAATAGGCGGCGCCGTGCTTGCCGCAGAAGTCGCAGTCACAGGCTCTAGGATGATAGGAGCCAGGTTCGCGCGTAAGTTCAATCTCCAGCTGGACATTGCCGCAATGACAACCTCCACTCAGTCTGTACATTAGCTCGACCTGCAAATTGAAATTACATTTGGAGGGTTTAGCGCAGAGTCGTCGGTCCGCGTGGGTATTTTGGGCGGACGCGCTGACCGCAGGGCCCGGGTCTTACGTCCATTCCTGGATCTTAAGTCCCGGTACGTCCGCGAAATGTCGTACGTTGTTGGTGACGACCGTTGCACTTTCCGAAACGGCGTGAGCGGCGATCATAAGATCGGCGTTCCCAATCGGTTTTCCGATCCGCTCAAGGGCGGCTCGGATTCGGGCATAGTGGGGCGTCACCGCTCGCGTCCAGTCGAGGACGGATAAGCGCTCGAGGAAGTCCTCGACGAGGCCTGCGAGTTTCGCACTTTTTGACTTCTCGACCCCGAATCGTAGCTCCGCCGCCGTAATCACGGACACACAGATCTCATCTGCATGCCGCTCGAAATGCTGAACGAGCGACTCCGGGCGGCGGCGGATGATGTAGCTCGAGACGTCGGTATCCAGCATCAGGAGCTTCATAGCGGCTCGCGTTCCTGCGGCGGTGAATCCCCACGATCGGCGAGGAAGTCGTCAGGGACGTCAACCTTAAGCGCAAAGAAGGACGCCCAGTTGGGCCGAATCGGGGAGAGCACGAGGCTATCGCCTTGCTTTCGGATGCGAACTTCCTTCACTTCCTCAGGGAAGCGCAGTTCCTGAGGGAGCCGCACTGCCTGATTGGTGCCGTTGCGAAAAATCGAGGCGCGGCGCGAGGAGGCCGTGCTCATCGACTTGGCTGCGGTTCTTTTGGACGGGGACTTTTGGCGCCTCGCTTTTCGTCGGGGGCTCATGGGGGATCCTCCTTCTCGTTAAGCATTGCTTCGCATAGGCTAAGTCAAATCCGTCTCAATTGCGCGTGAGAATTGAGCCTCACTGCAGGCAAACGACCGCAATCCGGGCCTCTGGGGGGCTCTGCCGTTAATGCACCAGAACGAAAAGTTACCCATCAGCCCGGTCGACCGCTTGATACGCGCTGATCGGCTTTGCGGGACCGATTCTGTGTCCGAACAACAGGGGGTGCTCGATTTCGAGTTGGCGGAGCACCTCGGGCAGCACCTCGAGCGCTTCGCGCTCGTGCATGTCGAGCGCGCCATAGGTTCCAGGTGGGGCGTCAGACTCGCCGTATCCGAATCGAGAATAGGCCATGGTCCGGGCGCCGGTGACCGTGGCGAGATGAGCCCTTAGTTCGCGCTTGCCGTTCAAAACCTCGCTCACCCGGCTTGCCGTGCCGAGAAGCGGTACGAGATCCGCGCGCGAGAGGTTGTGCTGCTCCGTGCCGCCTTGATCCCGCGGTGACCTGCGCACGCTCGAAGCCCATCGAGATAGTCGGCCCAGGCCGGCATCAGCGCGAAGAATGAGGCTCAGTCGGCCTGGAGCTCGTCGCGATTTGAATTTTCCCCACCCCGCCCCGATCAACCCCTGCCCCCGCAAAAAACCCTTAAGAACAGAAACTTGTAGTTCTGCCCGCGGAGTCACCCACAAACGTTACTGTTCGAATGGTCTCTTGAGTTCGACCAAGCTTGATTGACGATTAAAAGAGACCGGAGTCACACTCCCCCCCTGTCCAGCAGCCGATCGATCCGAACAACGCCACGATCCGCAGAAGAGGGAGTGCCCATGAAGTCTTCGAGATTCTCTGCGACCTTGCTCGCCGCGAGCGCCATGTTGCTCGCTGTTACGTCTGCTCCGGCAGTCCAGGCCCAGCAACTTACCATCGGCTCCCCGAACGTCGCCGTGGCCGATGCCGTTGTGCCGCCGCCACCCACCAAGCCCTGCGTGGTGACTCTCTACACGAATGAGCAGTTCCCGGCGACCCTGACCAACCCGCCCGTGGCGGACTTCAACAACCATCCCTTTACATTTACCCCGCCGGCCAGGTGTCCGGGCCCGTGGGAGAGGGTAGTGTATAGCGCCGACTTCAGTGTCAACGCCGGTGTGCAATTCGACCGCACCGCAACCGTGTGGCTGGGCGGCGCGGTGATCTTCTTGGGCACCACCGAAGAGCCCAACTCCACGAGCACAGCCTCATGGCACGTCGAGCGCGATGTCACCGACTATAGCGCGCTGTTCGCCAAGGCGCAGGACGGTTACATCAACCTCGGCAACTGGTACGACCCAAACGGCGCCCTCGGGTCAGGTCCCCTGACCGGCATCTATCACGCCTCCGCCAGGCTCTATTTCTATCCGGGCGACAAGCGCAATCGCGGCGAGCGCCCGGATGAGGTGCTGAATCTTCAACAGAACGGCAGCACGGCCGCGCTCTCGACTCCGACCGAGCAGCTCGCAGCGACTTTCACACTGCCGACCAACGTGGAGCGGGCTTTCCTCGACGTCTACGCACAGAACCAGTCGGGCGAGGAGTTCTGGTACGCTGACATACCGGATCAACAGATCGCCAGTGTCTTTTTCGATACCTTCAGCTCGCCCTACAAGGAGGCTGAGGTCACAGTCGATGGTCGGCCAGCCGGCATCGCGCCGGCTTATCCCTGGATCTTCACCGGGGGTGAAGACCCGATCCTGTGGCAGCCGATTCCGGGCGTGCAGACCCTGGAGTTGCATCCCTACCGGGTCGATCTGACGCCCTTCGTCGGCTTGCTGAGCAATGGCCAACCCCACACGATCGCGATCAACGTCAACGGGCTGAGCGCGACGAACTCCAGCGGTTACTTCAACACGTGGGGATCCCTGCTGCTGTACCTCGACCAGGGCAGCAGGCAAGTTACCGGCGCGGTCACCGAAAACACGCTGGAGGCGGCCCCGGTGGTGTACACCGACAATGAAGTGAAGCCCACTGACTCCTCCGGCTCGTTCGCCGGCCCGATATCCGTGACGTCGGATCGCCGGTATGCGATCGTGGGAACGGCAAATACCTCGCACGGTGCGGTCACGACGCGCATCGACACGCAAATGACGTTCTCGAACGTGCAGGAGCTCACGTTCATTGCCACGGGACCCAACGCGAACACCAACGATCAGGACATCGTGCAGGACACCGAGATTGACAACACGACGACCATGAGCGATGGCAATGGCAGACGTCGCGTGGTGCTGCACGAGCACCGCAGCTACCCGCTGACGTTCGATATCGACGTCCCGTCCTACCCCGGCGGCTTCGACCTTCGTACCGACGCTGATCAGGAATTCAAGCAGCGCGTGGACATCGGCTCGGGCTGGACCATGATAACCGCCAAGCTCGATAACCACCGGATCGCCACCGCGACGCGGAGCCCGTATCCCACGCCGGCGGCGCCCACGAACTCGTCTCAGGATTACACGTACTCGGATCCTTTCGGCACTTGCTACAGCCGTACGATTACTTCGGCATTGGCTGCGACATGGCCGTCCGTCCTCACGGGCGTCACCGACGGCGTCGGCTGTCCGCGGGATGTCAACTCGCTGAGCTGGCGTGAGCAGTTCGCCGATTTCGCGTCCCGGGAGTTCGGTGCGACGGTGAACCTGTTGCCCTAGGTGAAGACCAGGGCAGTGTCGCGCATCAGCGCGGTACTGCCCGGACCATAAGGGATCTCCGTGGCACGGCCAATGGGGGAGGCGCGGTCGTGCTTCCAAGAGCCGAATCTCGGGGGTCAAAGTGAGCGCTGGCTTCTACCCATCACTGGACGCATATGATATCCTTACCCAGAAGTAAGGAACTCTGGAGAACGTAATGGCGACCGCTACGCTTACTGGGAAGGGTCAGATCACGATTCCGGTGGAGGTACGTCAGGCGTTGCGGCTTGATGCTGGCGATCGAGTCGAATTCGTCGAGGTTGAGCCGGGTCGCTTTGAGATCGTACCGGCGACGCGCTCGGTGACGGCGCTCAAGGGAATGTTCGGCAAGCCACGGCGGACGGTATCGATAGAGGAGATGAACGCCGCGATTGCGAAGCGCGGCGCATCTGCGCGATAACGGGTCTCTCAAAGCGATCCGATGATCGGTCTCGATACCAATGTCCTCGTCCGGTACGTGATGCAGGACGATCCCAAGCAGTCCCAGAAGGCTTCGAGACTCATCGAGTCGTTGACACCGGAGGCACCAGGCTTTGTCCCTCTGGTGTCGCTCGTCGAGCTTGTCTGGGTGCTCACCTCTTGCTACGACCTCACGCGTGACCAGGTCGGTCAGGCGCTTGAGGGACTCCTGCGCGCAAAGGAGATTGTCCTCGACCGCGCCGAGCAGGTCTCGCAGGCATTGCGTACGTTCGGCGCTAGTTCCGCGGATTTCGCAGACTGTCTTATCGAGCGAACAGCGGCTGCGGCGGGCTGCGAGAAGACGATGACTTTTGATGCCGGTGCGGCGAAGGCCGCCGGGATGACGCTGATAGCCTGATTACCTATCAATGAGCCCGCGTGGACAGATGGTGCTCGCGGTGCCGTCCCGGAGTCATAAGCACTGTTATTGGCGGGTGAGGGCGCCGTCAACTATTTTGCTGAAGTCGGCGCGGGAGCGACGACAAAGAAGTGCTCGCGGCCGCTAGTGATGCTCAGAGCCTTCTGCTCACGTGCGACAAGGATTTTGGCGAGCTCGTGTTCCGGCAGCGGCAGACACATGCCGGCGTCGTTCTGATCCGACTGACTGGCGTGCCTACGGTCTCAAAAGCGAACATCGTACTTGAGGCAATCAAGCAGCACGGTTCGGATATGCCGGGCGCGTTCACGGTGATTTCTCCAGGGTTGCTACGCCTTCGCCATCCGGATCCACTACCGCCAAAGACGTGAGCTCGCGCCAACAAGAGCAGAGCTTGCAGAAGAGTTACGCCCGGAAGCCATTGGCACTCGTCAGCTTTGGTCGCTATCCCATCGGAAGCATAGCCACGACGCTACTCACCGATTCACGCATTACCAGGCTTTATTTTCCGAACGCCTCGCCAATGCTTGCGCAGCAAGTTTTCTGGCGACGTTCAGGGCCTCCGACGCAGGCACCTTCACATCCGGGATCACGCCCTTACCTTCCCAGTTCGTCCCAGTAAACGTACTGATTGGACGCGCGTCTGGAATCCAGATCGCGAAACGCTTATCAATGCGGTAGAGCCTGCCGATGTTAGCGGCACCTGCGGTCACCTCACCGACGACGGTCGCACGCTTCGCCGCCTGAAGCACATAGGCGAAATTCTCGCCTGCCGAGAACGTCCCGTGGGAAGTCAGTATATACACCGGAATGGAGCCCAGCCGTTCTGCAGGGACGTAAGATACCGGCCCGCCTTGGGTGGTCTTGCCGGTCGTGCGACTCCAAACGTACTCCAGGTGGGGCGGGCCCGTGAACAGGGAGTCGACAAGGACCGCTCCGATTTCGCCGCCACCGCCGTGGTTGTCCCTCAGATCGAAGATGATCGCATCGACGTGCGCTAGGAAGCGCATCGCGGCAATAGCCACTTCTGTACAGGCGTCCGAATTAGCGAAGGCGTCAAACTTTATGTAGCCGACGTTGTTCGGGTACCGCTCGACATTGTCGAAGGCGCAATCCTTGCCTTGCGGGTGCGCCGGCTCGCCTCCCTCTTCTACCGTTCCCGTCAGCCACTGCGGCGTGTACATGACCCTGAGGTGCAGGTCGTGACTGATTGCCTTGAGGTCATCACTGAGTCTTGTCTTGAAGACCCATGCATCGGTTATGGAGCGGTAATCTCCGCGTTTCTGTGCGAATCTTAGTGCGACCGCCATTTCGTGTCCGACGTTCGGAGAGACGTAGAACTCATCGAGAAGTTTTGCCGCACCTTCGATGACACGCCGACGTTCCGAGTCATCTATGGTTCTCGGCCGATCCGGCGGGTCGAGCACCAATTCGGAAATGAAGGCCGGATTGGAGGATCTCACTACGAGGCTGCCGATGAATTCTGATGGACCGGCCCTTTCCTTGGCGCGGAAGGTGATCCACAGTCTGCCGCTCTTAGTGATGCTCAGCAGTCTGTAGCCGCCCGTGCTTACCCGAAGAGCCATCCAATCATCCAGAGTCCACCATATAAGATGGGCCTCATCGAAAGACTCGATGCGTGCTCTGTTGCCGCTGTTGAAGGCGCCAAGCCATGAGCCAAGCGCTCTTCCCGCGGGAGTATCTGGAATGAATGGCGCCGGTGAATCGGCGAACGCCAAGCAGGGCAGCAACGAGAATATGACTCCAAGAAGTCGGCCAGTTGACATGATGCTTCCCTCTACGTCACTTGAGATTCACTCTACGCCTCCTCGAGCGATCGGTCAGCTTGAGGCTCCGGACATACATACGTATTCATTTGACGATGGAAGGATTCTTTGCTCAGGTTCGATGCAAAAGACCCTCGGAGTGACGGACAATGTCCCCTGAAGAACAATATTCGAAATTGGAAAGGCGCCTCGGCGCCACAACTGCATTCTTTTCCGTACTTATAGTGGCGCTGAGCTGCGTAACTGGTTATCAGACATACAGAATACACGAGTTGGCGACGACGAAATCCTTACGCCTACGAGAGCTCAGGATCTACGACGGCAAGGGCGTCGACCGCGTGGTGATCAGCGGCCATCTACCGCAGGCTCTCTTGAATGGAAGGCCAAGGAACTTTCGGCCGCGCTCGATGGCAGGCATGTTGATCTATGACGGCAGCGGCACGGAGCGCGGTGGCTACGGGACGATGGACGGCTACGCCAATGCGATGCTCACCCTCGACGGGAAAGAGAACCAGGTCTTCCTTCTACTCGCCGAACCGCAAGGCAGCCCATTCTTCATGCAGCACGACGGCAACGGGCTCGTTTTCATGGGCGTGGGTAGTGACGGCAAGCCGTTTCTAAACCTCCGGGAGGGCAAGGATATCGTGTTCGCAAAGCCGGAAAACAATACGTGGGCGACGTGGGAGCCAAGGTAGCGCTTAGCCTAGTGCCCTGCGCCGAAGCGGACACTCGCAATGGGTCTGGGCATGAGCCCCTTGGCCGACGACAAGCGGGGTGCGGCCAATTGCGGTCGGTACCATGAACGCCCCGATTGACCAGGTAGAGGCCGTTCGTCGATGCTCTGGCTCATCCTCCGGCTGCACCAGAACCGGCCATGACCCGACGTCTGAAGACAGCCCGGAAATTCCCATAACCGGTGCCCACCTCAAGTCGCGTCAGAAGCCGGCGTAACGGATTGACTTCGAGCGCACTCTAGGTTGTCTAATGCAGGTATGGCAATTTCAAAAGTCCCTCCACAATCAGTGCGCGCCACGATGCGTATCGGGGAATTGGCGCGGCGCACCGGCCGCAGCGTTCATGCGATTCGATGGTACGAGTCAATTGGCCTAATCCCGGGTGTAGGCCGCGACCCAGGGAAACGTCGGGTTTACGACGAACGACACGTCGGTTGGCTCGATCTTATGCACCGGCTACGCCTGACCGGAATGCCAACAGCGAAGATGCGCGAATACGCGGCGCTGGCAGCACGCGGCAGTACAACGCTTGAGGCGCGACGAGATTTGCTTGTTGCCCACCGTGCCCAAGTGCGCGCTGTCATCGTGGAATGGCGCCTAGCGCTTTCTCTGCTTGACCGAAAGGTCGACTTTTACGGTAAATGGCTGAGCACGGGGCGCCGTCCACCCGAACCTGTCACTTCCAGAACGACGCCTCGGAGAACACGAAAGACATGAGCGCACAAAATTACAAACGAACGATGCAAATCATTTTCGCGGAACTGGCCAATGGCAATGGCCAGCCCTTTGTCGACGCGATGCATTACGACTTCGCATGGACGATCAGCGGACAAGGGCCCTGGGCTAAGACATGGCGCGGCAAGGATGCTGTTCGCACCGACCTCTTTCGGCCGCTTTTTGCCCAATTCGGCACGAAATATCGCAACACCGCTAAGAACTTTATCGCAGAGGGAGATACCGTTGTTGTCGAATGCAAAGGCAACGTCGCCACCAAACAGGGCAATCGGTACGATAACGACTACTGCTACGTCTGTCGATTTGACGATGATGGCAAACTCATCGCGCTGACCGAATACATGGACACGGCGCTCGCTGAGCGCGTGCTCGCACCGCCGCCATGACGTGCGCCGCGGTAGGCGGAGACCTTGAGATCGCTGAGGTCGCACGGGACAATGCCGGCGCGATCAGGTTGCGATTCACTTTTACCACCCAACGGGAATGTCTCCTACTGCGGTCCTCGGTGACCGCTCTGGAGCGACCTCTCCGGCTGCTCCGGGCACAACCCGGTCGTTCGACGACCTACGCCGTTGCATGTGAACGCGGATTCGCGTTCTGGCGTGCTGAGGCGTTCACCATGCGTTCGCGCCCCACGGCAGTGGCCACCGTGTTGTGCCCATCTCCGGGTGCTGAGATGCGCCGTGGTGACGCGTTGTGTCTGCTGCCTGGTGATGTGGCGCGAAGCCCGTGTCACCTATGCGGCGGCTCCAGCAGCTCGCGCGATTGCGGAGGAGATTCATCGCGTTCGGCCAGAAAGTCTTCGGGCACATCGATTTCGAGCGCGAAAAAGGAGGCCCAGTCGGGCTTGACCCGGGAGGGTGGCAGCTCGTCGGGTTGCTTGTGGATGCGCTCGTCTGTCACGCCAATTGCCTCGCACTCTCCGAATGTCTCGGTCTCTCTGGCCCGCGTGTCGCAGGAGAGCCCAATGAGCCGAACGCCGCCGATTTGAATTTCCCCCATCCCGCCCCGATCAAGCCCTGCTAGGATGGCGCCGCGGTCAGGTGAAGAATAAAAGTAATGATCCGGCCGCGTATCATCACTCCGAAGCGTCGGAGGACGACTTCGGAAGTCAATCACAATTTGGATTTAAGCTATTGAAATATAAAGAATTTCTGGTGCCCGGGAGAGGACTCGAACCTCCACGGAGTTACCCGCTAGTACCTGAAACTAGTGCGTCTACCAATTCCGCCACCCGGGCAGGTCGACCGGAATGCCCATTGCGGGCGCGCGCAATCTACGCACGGGGTCGGGAGCTGTCAATTGAAAGCGCGTAGAGGCAAGTTCGGACGCCGCGACCGCAATGCGGGTGCGCACCCCAAGACTCAGTCCGCACAGCGCGGCAAAACCGCGCGCGACGGACACGGATCGATCGCCCAGGGCGGTGGCGGAAGCGGAGCGGAAGTAGCTCGTCCACCGCGCAAGGGAAAGCCGAAACACGCGCTGCAGGGCAATCGATCGCTTCAGATGCCGCGAACGCAAGGCCGGGCCTCGGGCGCCGCGCACGCCGGCGGCGTGGTCGAGGGCCAGGTGAGCGCTCATCGTGCCGGCTACGGCTTCCTGCGGGTCGACGGAATGAAGGACAGTGTCTTTCTTTCACCGCCCGAGATGCGTGGCGTCATGCACGGGGATCGACTGCGCGTGCGACTGTCGCGCGACGCAAGCAATCGGTGGTCGGGCTCTGTCGAACAGGTCGTCGAGCATGGAGTCAGCGCTTTCCTCGGTACAGTTGAAGTGCTCGGCCGCACCGCGTGGGTGACCGCCGCGGATCGGCGGCTGCAGCTTCGATGCGCCGTCGAGCACAATTCGCTCAACGGTGCGCGCAACGGTGAATGGGTCATCGCGCGCATAACGCAACACGCAGGGGCAGCCAAGGCTGCGCAGGCCCGGGTCGAGAAGCGGCTCGATCCGGATCGCCCGGTCGAGCTCGCCACCGAAACGGCGATCGCGCGTTTCGATCTTCCGCACGAGTTTTCGGCCAATGCGCTGCGCGAGGCGCAGGCCTGGGGCGATCGCGTCGATCCGCGTGATGCGGAAGGGCGGGAAGACCTCAGGCAGCTGCCACTCGTCACGATCGACGGCGAGGATGCGCGTGATTTCGACGATGCCGTTTATGCAGAGCCGCATCCCGCGGGCTTTCGGCTGATCGTCGCGATCGCGGATGTCAGCCACTACGTCAGGCCCGGCACTGCGGTCGATGCGGAAGCACTGGAGCGGGGCACCTCCGTGTATTTCCCGACACGCGTGCTGCCGATGTTGCCGACGGCTCTTTCCGATCATCTCTGCTCCCTCGCGCCGAAGGTCGACAGGCTCTGCTTTGCGGCGGACATGGTCGTCAGCAAGACGGGTGCGTTGAAGTCGGCGCGGTTCTATCCGGCCGTCATGCGCTCCGCGGCACGGTTGACCTACAAGCTCGCCAACGCGGCGCTCTTCGAGGGGAGGCCGGCTGCGCGCGAGCAGCTCGGATCGCTCGTCGAGCCATTGCTCGTGCTCGTCGACGTATATCGCGCGTTGCACAAGGCACGCAGCAAACGCGGCGCGCTCGATTTCGACGCCGCCGAGGCGGAGTTCGTAATCGATTCCGGGGAGCGCGTGAAGGGCATCGAGCTGCGCACCCGCAACGACGCGCACCGCCTGATAGAGGAGTGCATGATCCTCGCGAACGTGGCGGTCGCCGAGGAGCTCGAGAAGACCCACGCACCCACGCTTTACCGCGTCCATGGCCAACCCGAGACCGAGAAGCTCGATCGGTTGACCAGCGCTCTCCGGGCACTGGAGATCGAGGCGCATCTGCCGCAGACCGTCACTACTCGGGACCTTCAGGCCATCGCACGACGCCTCGGCCACACCGCGGAGCGGCCGTTCATCGAGTCACTCATTGTCCGCGCCATGCCGCAGGCGGTGTACCAACCCGCCAACATCGGGCATTTCGGCTTGGCGCTGCAGCACTATGCGCACTTCACTTCGCCCATCCGGCGCTACCCCGACCTGGTAGTGCATCGCACGCTCAAGGCTTTGATCGGAGCCAAAGGCGGGGCCGCCGTACGGTACGAGACGCCGGAGCTCGCCGCTCGCGGCGAGAGCACGTCGAAGCTCGAGAAACGGGCGGACGAAGCCGACCGCTACGTCGCTACCTATCTGAAATGCAGCTATCTGCTGGAGCGCATCGGGCAGACCTTCCAGGGCCTCATCACCACCGTGGTCGAGTTCGGCTGCTTCGTACAGATTCTCGACGTCGCCGTGGACGGATTGCTGCACATCGACAACCTTCGCGATGACGACTATGAGATGGAAGATCATGGCCACGGCTGGCGCGGCAGGCGAACCGGTCGGCGGCTGCACACCGGATCGCATGTCAGAGTCACCGTGACGTCCGTGAACCCCATCGAGGGGCTGGTAGACCTCGAGCTCGCCGGCGAGCAGTGAAGGGCCACGATTCCAAGCAGGCCCAGCAGTCCGACCGCGCAGCCAGGGCTCGCAGACGATTTACGGCCTGCACGCCGTCCGGACGATGCTCCAGAGGCATCCTGAACGCGTAACTGCCGTGCGCGTAGCCGAGCGACGCGACGATCCGCGGGCCCGCGAGATCGACGAGCTTGCCCGCCAAATGCAGATCCCAGTGCAACGGGTCGATGCCCAGGTCCTCAAGCAGAAACTCGGGGACGCCGCGCATCAGGGCGTGGTTGCCGATATCAGGCCGCTGCCACCCTGGACCGAGGATGACCTGCTGGCAGCCTTGCAGGCTCCGGTGCAGGGCGCGCAAGCACCGCTGCTCCTTGCGCTCGATGGCGTGCAGGACCCCCATAACCTGGGGGCATGCCTTCGGACCGCCGATGCCTGCGGTGCGCTGGCCGTCGTAGTGCCCCGGGACCGGGCTGCCCACGTTACCCCGGTCGTCCGCAAAGTGGCGGTCGGTGCCGCCGAGACGACACCCGTAGTAGCCGTCACGAACCTCGTGCGGACCCTGAAACTTCTCAAGGATGCGGGGTTGTGGGTCATCGGCGCGGATGCCGCCGCGCCAAAGCGCGCGCACGAGGTAGACCTGAAAGGCGGCGTGGTACTGGTTCTTGGGGCGGAAGGGGCAGGGCTGCGGCATCTGACCGCGCAGACCTGCGACTGGATGGTCCGCCTGCCTCAGCTGGGAGCCGTGGAGAGCCTCAACGTATCGGTGGCCGCGGGCATGCTGCTCTACGAGGCCGTGCGGCAGAGAGCCGGCTGAGCAGCTCCTCGATTGCAGTCCTGCCGTAGTTTCAGTATCCTGCGCGCCCCTTTTCGAAGGGTCGCCCGCGCCTTCCGGCGGGCAGATTCTCCTTGCCGCACCGCGCATAAGCCTCGCGACGGGCGGCTTCAATCCACGAGGAGGACACATGAGGCACTACGAGATCGTATTCCTGGTCCATCCCGATCAGAGCGAGCAAGTGCCCGCGATGATCGAGCGCTACAAAGGCATGATCGCCGGCGGCTCCGGCCGCGTGCATCGCCTCGAAGATTGGGGGCGGCGGCAGCTCGCCTATCCCATCACCAAGGTGCACAAGGCGCACTACGTGCTCATGAACATCGAGTGCGAGCAGAAGATCATCGATGATCTGACGGGCGCGTTCCGCTTCAGCGACGCGGTGCTTCGCCACCTGGTGGTGAAGATGGATTCCGCGGTGACCGAGCCCTCGCCGATGGCCAAGACGGCCGACGAAGAGGGCGACGCCGGTGGCCGCCGCCGCGAGCGTCTTCGCGACGAGTCCGCAGTCCCCCTCCCCGAGGGCGATGTCGGCCTGGACAACGCGTAACATCAGCGCACGGGAATATCACTCATGAATAGCAGAGCACCCAGTTTCTCGGGCGGCGGCGGCAATGGTGGCGGCAATGACCGTGGTGACCGCGGCGATCGTGGCGACCGCGGTGATCGCGGCGGCGGTGGCGGCGGCAGCCGCTTCTCGCGCCGCAAGAAGTTCTGCCGCTTCACGGCGGAAGGCGTCACGCACATCGATTACAAGGATCTCGGCACCCTGAAGGGTTATGTCTCCGAGACCGGCAAGATCGTGCCGAGCCGCATCACCGGTACCAAGTCCTTCTACCAGCGCCAGCTCGCCGTCGCGATCAAGCGCGCGCGCTTCCTGGCGCTGCTGCCCTACACCGATCAGCACTGAGGCCGGAGCGATGGACATCATTCTGCTGCAGAAGGTCGCCAACCTCGGCAACATCGGCGATCGGGTGAAGGTGAAGTCAGGCTTCGGGCGCAACTTCCTGTTGCCTCAGGGCAAGGCCACTCTCGCCACGCCCGACAACATCGCGCGCTTCGAGGCGCGCCGCACGGAGCTCGAGCGCCTGGCGCGCGAGCACCTCTCCTCGGCCGAGGAGCGCGCCACGGCGATGAAGGATTTCAAGCTGGTCATTGCCGCCAAGGCCGGTACCGAAGGCAAGCTCTTCGGCTCGATCGGCACCAGCGACATCGCGGAGGCCTGCTCGAAGGCGGGCTTCAACGTGCAGCGCAGCGAGGTGCGGCTCCCCAATGGGCCGCTCCGCACGCTTGGCGATCATTCGGTGACGCTGCACCTGCACGCTGACATAGACGTGCCGCTCGCAGTGTCCATCGTGGCTGAAGAGTAGCTTCCGCCCGAGCAGCAAAGGAATATGCCGCCGGTGGCCGGTCCCGCCAAAGCGCGTCGCGAGCGCGGCTCGGTCACCGCGGTGGACTCTCCGACGCCGCCCCATTCGATCGAGGCGGAGCAGGCCGTCCTCGGCGGCCTGCTGCTCGACACCAGCGCCTGGGATCAGGTCGCCGACGCGGTCATTGAGCAGGATTTCTACCGTCCCGATCACCGGCTGATCTATGAGGCAATCGGCGTCCTGGCGGGCGCCGGCAAGCCTTGCGACGTTGTCACGGTCTCCGAGCAGCTCGAGCGCACGGCAAAGCTGGAGGCCGTCGGCGGCCTTGCCTACCTGAGCTCCCTCGCGCGCGATACGCCTACCGCCGCGAATGTCCGCGCATACGCCGACATCGTCAGGGAGCGCTCGCTCCTGCGCCAGCTCATACACGCCGGCACCGAGATCGCCGCCGCCGTTTTCAACAACGACGGGGAGACTGCCCGGGAGCTGGTCGACCGCGCCGAGCAGAAGGTGTTCGCGATCGCGGAACAGGGCTTCCGCGGGCGGCAGGGCGCCATCGCGGTGCGTAGTCTCCTGCCGCAGGTCATCGATCAGATCGACGAGTGGCATACCAACCCGGACAAGCTGCGGGGCCTGCCGACGGGCTTTACGGACTTCGACAAGATCACTGGCGGCCTACGGCCGGGAGACCTCGTGATCGTCGCCGGCCGCCCGTCGATGGGCAAAACGACTCTCGCAGTCAACATGGCCGAGTATGCGGCCGTGCACCAGGGCACGAAGGCGTCGGTCGCGATCTTCAGCATGGAAATGCCCTCCGAGCAGGTGATCACCCGCATGCTGTCCTCGATTGGAGGCGTGCCGCTCGGCAACCTGCGCAGCGGCCGCATCTCCGATGACGACTGGGTTCGCATCACCAGCGCTACGACTCAGTTGTCCGAAGCTAAGATTTTCGTCGACGAGACACCAGCGCTGACGCCGACGGAGCTGCGGGCCCGCGCCCGGCGCGTGAAGCGCGAGCACGGCCTGAATCTCGTGGTGGTCGATTACCTGCAGCTCATGCAGGTTCCGGGGACCAAGGAGAATCGCGCCACGGAAATCGCGGAAATCTCCCGCGGCCTCAAGGTTCTCGCCAAAGAGCTCGCCGTTCCGGTCATTGCCCTTTCACAGCTCAATCGCGCGGTCGAGCAGCGCGAGCACAAGAAACCTGTCATGTCCGATCTGCGCGAGTGCGTCACCGGCGACACTCTCGTCTGGCTCACCGATGGTCGGCAGGTTCCGATCGCGAGCCTCGTCGGCACGCAGCCCGAGGTCTGGGCGGTAGACGAGCAGCAGCGCGTCGTTGCGGCTCGATCCGATATGGTGTGGAAGGTCGGTAAACGCCCCGTGGCCAGCATAAAGCTCGCGAGCGGCCGATCCATCAGGGTGACGGCGAAGCACCGGGTGCTCTCCGGGAAGGGTTGGGTGAGAGCCGCGGAATTGAGAGACGGGCGATCACTTGTTCTCGGCTCCCAATCTCGAGCGATTCGCTACATCCGATCTCCTGTGGAGTCCCGTGGACAACATCGTTCCTGAGGTTGACGAAGAAGATGTGTATGACCTGACGGTTCCTGGCCCATCAAGTTGGTTGTCAGATGGAATTGTTAGTCACAACTCTGGGGCAATTGAGCAGGATGCTGACATGATACTGTTGATTTACCGCGAGGAAGTGTACAACAAGGACACGCCGAAGAAGGGCGTCGCGGAGATCGATCTCGTCAAGCACCGCAACGGCGAAATCGGCACCTTCCTCCTGACCTTCCAGGGCCAGTACACCCGCTTCGCCAACTACGCGCCGGACGCCTACGCGGAGGGCGTACTCAGGTGAGCCGCCTCATCCGGGCGGTGATCGACGCCGGGGCGCTGCGGCACAATGTCAGGACGATCCGCGACCGCGCGCGTGGCGCCCGGATCATGGCGGTCGTCAAAGCCAACGCCTACGGACACGGGCTGGTGCCGGCGGCGCTGGCTCTGGCCGAGGTCGATGCGTTCGCCGTGGCGCGTCTCGAGGAGGGCCTGGCGCTGCGTGCCCAGGGTGTCAGCCACCCGATCGTGCTGCTCGAAGGCGTGTTCGCGCCGGAGCAGTTGCTCGAAGCCGCGCGCTACGGTTTCGATCTGGTGGTGCACGATGCCCTGCAGATCGAGATCCTGGAGGAAGATCCCGGCCCGCACCGCTTCGTGCTCTGGGTCAAGATCGACACCGGCATGAATCGGCTCGGGTTCCGGCCGAGCGAGTTTCCGGCCGCCTTCGAGCGGCTGCGCAAGCTCGAGCCCGCGCCGCTCGAGATTCGCCTCCTGACCCACCTCGCGCGCGCCGATGAGCCCGACGATCCCATGACGGCCGAGCAGGTCGCGCGCTTCAGGGAGGCGATCCGCGGACTCGATTGCGCCATCAGCATCGCCAACTCCGCCGGCGTCTTCAGCGAGCTGCACCTTGGTTGCGACTGGGTCAGGCCGGGCCTCGCGCTCTACGGAGCCTCGCCGTTTGCGAACCGGACCGGGGCGGACCTCGGCCTGCAGCCCGTGATGAGCCTCGAGACCTCGGTCATTGCCGTGCGGCACGTGCCGCGTGGGGAGACGGTAGGTTACGGAGGTACCTGGCGGGCGCAGCGTGACTCGAAAGTCGCCATCGTCGCGGCCGGCTACGGCGATGGGCTTCCCCGCGGACTTCCCAGCGGTACGCCCGTACTCATCGACGGCAGCCGCGCGCCGCTCTGCGGCCGGGTGTCCATGGACATGATCGCGGTCGACGTGACGGAGCTGCCGGGCGTACAGGTCGGCAACCCGGCGGTGCTATGGGGGAGGGGACTTCCGGTGGAGGAAGTCGCCCGCCACGCGGGCACCATTCCCTACGAGCTCCTCTGCGGAGTCAGCCAACGCGTACCCTTGGAATTGCGCTGACCTCTATCCGTGCGCCGTGCGAAAGCAAATAAGTGAGCGGCCCACGGCCGTTCCCTGGGCCGCGGGATCGAAAGAGCTCGACGGCTGGCCGCGCAAATCGCCGGGAGCGAATTTGCGCCAATCAATTCAGGAAAAAGCCCATCTTTACGCCTGCTAGCTGAATGACGTCATTGTCGCTCAGCTTCATCGCCTGCGCTCCGATCGGGGAGCCGTTGACGAGCGGATAATCATCGACCTTGCCGCTGTCGACGTGCACGATGTAGTAGCCCTCGCCTCGGCGCGTGATGGCCGCGACCTGCACGCCAGGCCTGCCGAGCGTGGTGAGCGCTTTGGTGATCTCGAGCTCGCGGCCCGCGAAGGCGCCGGACAGCACCTGCAGCTTCGCCTTCTTCAGCGCCGCTGCTCCGTCAGCTATCACCCGGCTCCTGCCGGTATGGGAGTTGGAGGCGGCGCTGGCCGCCGACTCCACGGCTGCGGCTGCAGCCACGGCGGGGGCCGGCTCGCCGTCGATGACATGCGACTGGCCGACGGCCGTGCGCAGCTTCTCGACCGGTCGGGCCGAGGGCTGGATCACCATCGTCTTCTCGAACTCATCCTGCTGCTCGTCGTCCTCGACGAAGCGCAGCTGGTGGTGGCCGACGGTGATGACGTCGCCATGCTGCAGCGCGTGCTTCTTGATCAGCTTGCCGTTGACGTACGTGCCGTTGGTGCTGTTCAGGTCTTCGAGGAACGAGTCGTTGAGGATGTTGATGATGAGCGAGTGATGCCCGCTCACCGCCGCGTTGTCGATCCGGATATCGTTGTCCGGGAGCCGGCCGATGGTGTAGCGCTCCTTGTTCATGTTGTATTCCGCCATCACCTGGCTGTCCAGGCTCAAGACCAACCTTGCCATGTTATTCGCCTCGCCGTGTCAGCCGAACCAACCAAGGATCTTGTCGAAGATGCGCGTGCGGGCCGGGAATGCATCTGTGACGTGTGCCATCAGCACGGAAATGTTGTCGCGGCCCCCGTTGTCGTTCGCCAGTTGAATCAGTTGCTTCGCAACGTTGTCAAGATTAGCACCAAAGGTGCTTATCGTTAAATGTATATCTTCGTCCTCGACCATGTCCGAGAGCCCGTCCGAGCAGAGCATGAAAACCTCGCCCTTCTGGACCGCGATCTCCTGGATCTCGACCTCGACGTTCGGCTCCACCCCGAGGGCGCGGGTCACGTAATTCTTGTTCGCGGCCCGCTGGGCCTCCTCGGCGGAATAGAACCCACGGTCGACCAGCTCCTGCAGCAGTGAGTGGTCCATGGTCACCTGCTCGAATTTGTCACTGCGCTGCCGGTACATGCGCGAGTCGCCCACGTGCGCGATGGTCACCTTGTTGTCGAAGAAGAGCGCCGCCACGACCGTCGTGCCCATGCCCTCGCATTGCGGCTGGGTGCGGGCGGTCTGGTAGATGATCTTGTTGGCCCGATGAATGGCATCGCGCAGGATGATGGTCGGACGGGAGAGATTCGAGCCGCGATCGTGCACGCTCATGTCCTCCCGCTCTACCTGCTCGCGCACCAGGCTCACGATGGTCTTCACTGCGATACCGCTCGCTACCTCGCCCGCGTTGTAGCCGCCCATGCCATCGGCAAGCACCAGCAACCCGATGTCCTGGTCCAAAGCGATGGTGTCCTCGTTGTGCTCGCGAACCTTGCCGGTATCGGTAAGCCCAACGATGCGCAGCTTGCTTTTTAAGCTCATGCCGCTGCTTTCGGCTCTTTAATAATTGTGACGCGCATCACCATCCCGCCCCCGAGTGGAGCGGGCATAAGCTAGCATTGCCATCGCATGAGTCCGAGTGCCTGGTCACAAACCGGTCATCCGGTCCTCCCCCGGGCGCGCATCGTAGCTCAACCCGGCCAAACTCGTTTGTGAAGCGTATCGATGCCTCGTCCGATATCGGTCTTTGTCTGTAGCGCCTGCGGCGGTGAGACCCTCAAGTGGCAGGGGCAATGCCCGGCCTGCGGCGAGTGGAACTCCCTCGAGCAGCGCGCGGTGCGCCGGCCGGCCGCGGGGAAGGCCGGCTCGGGCCGTGGCGCTCCCGGCGTCGGGTCGGGCGCCGCCCCCGTGCCGCTCGACTCCCCCACTGACCTCGAGCGCCTGGCGAGCGGTCAGGGCGAGCTCGACCGGGTGCTTGGAGGCGGCCTCGTCCCGGGATCGGTCACCCTTCTGGGGGGCGATCCCGGCATCGGCAAATCCACTCTACTCCTGCAGGTGGCGGCGCACATCGCGTCAGGCCGCGGCGTGGTTTACGCGAGCGGCGAGGAGTCGGTCTCCCAGGTTGGCCTGCGAGCCCGGCGGCTCGGTATTGCGGCGGCCGCTCTCGAAGTGCTGGCCGAGACCGATCTGCAGTCCATCCTCGATCAGACCGCGGCACGGCGGGCGGCGCTGCTCGTCGTAGACTCGATCCAAACGGTGCAGTCGATGGCCGTCGCCGCGAGTGCGGGCGCCGTCTCGCAGCTCCGGGAATGCACCGCGGATCTCGTCCGATTCGCCAAGACCACGGCCACCGCTGTCATCCTCATAGGCCACGTCACCAAGGAAGGCGCGATCGCAGGTCCCCGGGTGCTCGAGCATCTGGTCGACACCGTGCTCTACTTCGAAAGCGAGGCCGGCAGCCGGTTTCGCATCGTGCGCGCCACCAAGAACCGCTTCGGCGCGGTCAACGAGCTCGGTTTCTTCGCCATGACGGAGGCGGGACTCAAGGAGGTGCGCAATCCATCGGCGATCTTTCTCGCGCGCGCCCCGGAGCCGGCAGCCGGGAGCATCGTGACCGTGATGCGGGACGGCGGCCGGCCGCTCCTCATCGAGCTGCAGGCGCTCGTCGATCGGATGCGCTTCGGCGCGCCGCGGCGCATCGCGCAGGGGCTCGATGCCAATCGTCTGGCGATGCTGCTCGCGGTGTTGAGTCGCCATGCGGCGTTGTCGCTGCAGGAGCATGATGTCTTCGTCAACGCTGTGGGCGGCGTCGAGATCGATGAGACCGCTTGGGACCTGCCTGTGGTCATCGCGCTCGCCTCCAGTCTTGCCGACCGGGCGGTGCCGGGCTCGCTCGTCTCGTTCGGCGAGATCGGCCTCACCGGCGAGGTGCGTCCGGTCGCTTACGGCGAGGAGCGACTGCGCGAAGCGCAGAAGCAGGGCTTCCGCGTGGCGGTGGTGCCGCGCGAGAACGCGCCGCGCAAGCCTCTGGATGGCATCGAGGTGATCGCCGTCGCCCGGGTGAGCGAGGCACTCGAGGCGGTGCTCAGTCGGAGCTCGCCGAACTCAACGCCTCAGCCGGCGCCCGCGCGCGCACGGTCCTGATCGCGTTGTCGGCCATCTGCAGGACCTCGAACTGATAGGGTCCGACCTTCACCGCCGTGCCGGGCGAGGGGATGGTCTCCAGGTGCTCCAGAAGCAGGCCGTTCAGCGTCTTGGGCCCATCCGTCGGCAGCTGCCACTGCAGCGCTCGATTCAGCGCGCGCAGCGTCGCGCTCGCGTTGATGATGAAGACTCCCGCACCCTGTGGATGGATGTCCTTGTGAGTCACGCTCGCCGGGTCGGTGGTGAACTCGCCGACGATCTCCTCCAGGATATCCTCCAGTGTCACCAGCCCTTCGATGTCGCCGTACTCGTTGACGACGAACGCGAGCCGCCGCCGGTTGCGCTGGAAATAGGCGAGCTGCGTGTTGAGGGCCGTGCCTTCGGGCACGAAGTAGGGCTCGCGGCCGCTTGCAATCTCGATCAGCCGCTCGCGCGTCAGCGTGCCGCGGGCGAGCTCATGCACGACGCGCTTCATGTGCAGGATGCCGACCAGATTGTCCAGGGCGCCGCGGTAGACCGGCAGACGCGTGTGCGGCGTCTGGCGCAGCTGCTCGAGGGTGTCGTCCCACGGCCCCTCGACGTCGATGCCGGAGATCTCCTGCCGCGGGATCATGATGTCGTTCACGGTGACCTGACCCAGGTCGAGAATGGAGAGCAGCATCTGGCGATGTCGCGCCGGGATAAGGGGACCGGCCTCCGCGACGACCGTGCGCAGCTCCTCGGTGCTCAGCGTCTGGCTCGCGGGCTCGGACCTGACGACGCCCACGATCCGCAGTAGTCCATAAGCCATCTTGTTGGTCACCCAGAGGAAGGGTCGGGCGAGGAGCACCAGCGCACGGTAGATGCGCGCGGTGTTGAGCGCGACCGATTCCGGGTACGTGGCCGCGTAGATCTTGGGCGCGAGCTCGCAGAAGACGATGACCGCCACCGTCAGGAGAAAGCCTGTGATCGGCACCGCATGGCGATAGCCCGTGCGCTGGGCGAGGAGGGTCGCGGTCGCTGACGCGAAAACACTGGCGGCGGCCAGGATCACCAGATTGGCGCCGAGCCAGTCCTCCGGCTTCTGCAGCAGCCGCTCGAGAAGTTTGGCGGTGCTCTGGCCCGCCTTCGCCCGGTGGCGGATGCGGTAGCGATTGACCGACAGCATCGCGACCTCCGTGCCGGACGAGAAAGCGATGATCGTGAGCAGCGCGACGAGGACGATGAGGAGCACGGGAGAGGACGGTGAGTCGTTCAATCAGAGTTCCTCTAGTTTGAAACGCTGGATCCGGGCATCCTGCCCGGACCAGCGAAGCTTTGGGCAAAAAGCGTGGTTTTTGCCCAAAGCCCCGCCACCTGCGGCGGCGGGGCACATCCATGTGCCTGCCTCCAATATACTTCACCCATGTTCGACACCCTGAGCGCACGCCTCTCCCGCACCCTGGACGCCCTGCGCGGCCGGGGACGCATCACCGAGGAGAACGTCGGCGAGGCCCTGCGGGAGGTGCGGGTCGCGCTTCTCGAGGCGGACGTCGCCCTGCCGGTCATCAAGAGCTTCATCGACGCGGTGAAGTCCAAGGCCCTCGGGGCCGAGGTGGCCCAGAGCCTGACCCCCGGCCAGGCGTTCATCGGCATCCTGCACCGGGAGCTGGTGGAGCTCATGGGTGGTCATCGGGCGGGCTTCAATCTGCGCGCCCAGCCACCCATCGTGGTGCTGCTCGCCGGCCTGCAGGGCGCGGGCAAGACCACCACCGCGGCGAAGCTCGCGCGCTGGTTGACGGAAGAGCAGCGCAAGCGCGTGCTGATGGTGAGCACCGACGTCCGTCGCCCCGCTGCGATGCTGCAATTGGAGCGCCTCGCGGCCCAGGTGAATGTCCAGTACTTCGCGGCGGACGTACAGTCCCCGCCCGCTGATATCGCGCGCGCAGCCCTGGAGCAGGCCAAGCGCGGCGTTTTCGACGTGTTGATAGTCGACACCGCGGGCCGCCTCCACGTAGACGAGGCGTTGATGGATGAAGTCCGACAGATCGACCAGGCCGCGCTCCCCGCGGAGCGGCTCTTCATCGTCGACGCCATGGCGGGACAGGACGCCGTGAATGCCGCCCGGGCCTTCGGCGCGGCGCTGGATCTCACCGGGGTCATTCTGACCAAGGCCGATGGTGACGCCCGCGGCGGCGCGGCGCTCTCGGTACGCCACGTGACGGGCAAGCCCATTGTTTTCCTCGGCGTCGGCGAGAAAACCGAGGCGCTGGAGCCCTTCGATCCGGAGCGCATGGCCTCGCGCATCCTCGGCATGGGCGATGTCGTGAGCCTGGTGGAGCAGGTCCACCGCCAGGTGGATCAGAAAGAGGCCGAGCGCCTGGCCCGCAAGGTGGTCAAGGGCAAGGGCTTCGACCTGACCGACCTCAGGAGCCAGCTCGAGCAGGTGCAGAAGATGGGCGGTCTCGGCGCCCTCATGGACAAGCTGCCGGTCGCCGCGACCGCCAAGGGCGGCATGTCCGCGGATCATGGCGACCGCGAGGTTCGCCGCCAGATCGCCATCATCAATTCCATGACCCCGCGGGAGCGGCGCGTACCCGGCGTCATCGATGGCTCCCGGCGCCGGCGGATTGCCCGCGGCGCGGGGGTGCAGGTTCAGGACGTCAACCGGCTGATGAAGCAGTTCCTCGATATGCAGCGGATGATGAAAAGCATGAAAGGCGGCAAGCTACGGCAGTTGCTCGGGGCACTGAAAGGCGGCCTGCCCCCCGGGCATGCCAGCGCGGCCAGGTGGCGCAGCCTCAAAACCACACCTTGCGACTTTAAAGCGCAGCGCGGAACCGCGTAGAATCCGCGCTCTTTTTTGGGTGGTTCCTTGGAGATTCCTGGGGGACCCCCGGCAACCATCGAGAGCGAAACTAAACATGGTGACCATTCGCCTGACGAGGCGCGGGGCGCGAAATCAGCCCTTCTATCACATCGTCGTGACCGACAGCCGCAAGCGCCAGGGCGGACCCAGCCTCGAGCACGTGGGGTTCTTCAATCCCATCGCGCACCGCGGCGAGACGAAGCTGAAGCTCGACCTGCCGCGCATTGATTACTGGGTCGGCAAGGGCGCGCAGCCCTCCGACCGCGTGCGCACGCTCGTCGCTTCGTACCGGAAGCAGGCGACCGCCTAAGGGGCCTGATTGGCCCTGCCGGTGCGCTGGGTGGAGCTCGGCCGGATCGGAGCTCCCTTCGGTCTCCTGGGGTGGGTCCACGTGTCCTCCTACACGGAGCCGCCGGAAGCGCTGCTCGAGTATCCCGAGTGGGCACTGCGGCCGGAAGGCGGTGAGCGCAAGCGGCACCGTCTCGTCGAGGGACAGTTGCAGGGCGAGCGCCTGGTCGTGCGCCTCGAAGGCATCGAGAGCCGGGATGGCGCGGCGCTTCTGACCGGGGCGTGGGTCGAGGTCGAGCGGGCGGAGTTGCCGCCGACGGGTGATCGCGAGTACTACCGCGCGGACCTGATCGGGCTGGAGGTCACGAACCTCGAGGGCATCGCGCTGGGCCGCGTCGCGTATTTCATCGACGCGCCGATGGGAGCCGTGATGGTGGTGGAGGATCGCAGGGGCGCGGACACAGCGACGACGCGGCGTCCCGCAGGGAGCACTGGGTTTTGGCGGATCCGTCGCACTTGAGGCGGGTGGATCTTGCCGCGGGCCTGATCCTGGTGGATTGGCCGGCGGAGCTCGAATAGGCGGCTCCATGAAGATCGAGGTCGTCACGCTCTTTCCGGAGATGATCTCCGGGGCGTTGCGTTATGGGATCGTCGGGCGGGCGCTGGAGCGGGGACTGCTGACGGTCGGCACCGAGGATCCCCGGGCCCACACGAGCGATGTGCATCGCACGGTGGACGACCGGCCGTACGGCGGCGGCCCCGGCATGGTGCTGAAGCCGGAGCCGATGCTCGCGGCGATTCGCGCGGCGCAGGCGCGGCTGCCCGAGGGGAGCCCCCGGGTGTGCCTGTCGGCGCAGGGTGAGCCCCTGAGCCAGGCCGTGGCGCAGGAGCTGTCCGGGCTTCCGGGCCTGCTGCTCGTCGCCGGCCGCTACGAGGGGCTGGACGAGCGTGTGATCGAATTTGGTATCGACCGGGAGGTCTCGGTCGGTGACTACGTGCTCTCGGGCGGAGAGCTGCCGGCGTTGACGGTGATCGATGCCGTAGCGCGGCTGCTCCCGGGCGCGCTCGGCGACGAGCGCTCGAGCGGGGAGGACTCCTTCAGCCAGGGGCTCCTCGATTGGCCGCATTACACGCGGCCGGAGGTGTTCGAGGGCAGGGCGGTGCCGGCGGTGCTATTGTCGGGCAATCACGCCGACATCGGCCGCTGGCGATTGCAGCAGGCACTGGCGCGTACCTGGCTGCGGCGACCGGATCTGATCGCGCGCCATGGGTTGACGCCCGAGGCGCAGCGTTTACTGAGCGAATTTCTCGCCGCAGGGGCGGCGCGAGACGAAAGATTAGGATGAGCAAATGAGCAAGATCGTCCAACAACTCGAGAAAGAGCGCATGACCCGCGAGGTCCCGGATTTCAAGCCGGGCGACACGGTGATCGTGCAGGTGAAGGTCGTCGAAGGCGACCGCGAGCGCATTCAGGCCTATGAGGGCGTGGTGATCGCGCGCAGCAACCGCGGTCTCAATTCCTCCTTCACGGTCCGCAAGGTCTCGCACGGGGAAGGCGTGGAGCGCGTCTTCCAGACTTACAGCCCCGCCATCAGCGACATCACGGTCAAGCGACGCGGTAACGTTCGCCGCGCGAAGCTCTACTATCTGCGCGACCTGTCCGGCAAGGCGGCGAGGATCGAAGAGAAGATCTGACGCCCGCGCGCGGCGCATGGCATGAGCACTTTGCGGGCGATCCTGCTGGGAATATGGCGCGGCCTGGATGGGCTGCGCAAAGTCCTGCACCTCCTGCTGCTCATCGTCATCTTCGGCGTCATCATCTGGGCGCTGAGCTCGTCGGCGCCGGGCGTGTCGCTCCGCACTGCGCTGGTCGTCAAGCCCGAGGGGCAGCTCGTCGAGCAACTGAGCGGCGATGCTGTCCAGCGTGCGATCCAGAACGCGCAGGGCCAGCAGCGTCAGGAGACGCTGCTCTGGGATCTGGTTGAGGCCATCCGCGGCGCCGCGACCGACAACCGCATCCGGGTTCTGGTGCTCGACCTCGACAAGATGGAGGGCGCGGGCCAGCCGGAGCTCGAGGAGCTCGCCAGCGCCATCGGCGACTTCCGCGCCAGCGGCAAGCCCGTCATCGCCTTCGGCACGACATACGATCAGGACCAGTATTACCTCGCGGCTCAGGCCGACAAGGTTTATCTCGATCCCACCGGCTTCGTGATGATCGAGGGCTACAGCCGCTATTCCCTCTACTTCAAGGGATTGCTGCAGAAGCTCGGCGTCGATGTGAATGTCTTCCGCGTCGGCACGTTCAAGAGCGCCGTGGAGATATTCACGCGCAACGACATGTCACCGGCCGACAAGCAGCAGAGCCAGGCCTATCTCGGTGTTCTCTGGTCGAGCTATCAGAAGGCGGTGACGAGCGCGCGCAAGCTCCCGGCTGGCGCCATCGAGAGCTACGTCGACTCCCTCCCGCAGACCGTGAGCGCGGCGAATGGAGATGCGGCGAAGGTGGCCTTGCAGGCGGGGCTCGTGACCGGGCTCGCCAACAGGCTGCAGGTGCAGCAGGAGCTGCTCCGCCTCGTCGGCGAGGATCGGTCGACCGGCTCCTTCAACCAAATTTCCGCCGAAGACTACGCACGGATAGTCGATGCACGTAAGAAGCTTCACGACGGCGACGGTAATGCGCACATCGGCGTCATCGTTGCTTCGGGGGACATCGACGACGGCAAAGCGCCTCCGGGCACCATCGGCGGCGATTCGCTGTCGGAGCTGATCCGCCAGGCGCGTGTCGACAAGGACATCAAGGCCGTCGTCCTGCGCGTCGACAGTCCGGGCGGCAGCGTCGCGGCATCGGAGGAGATCTACCAGGAGCTCCAGGCGCTGCGCGCTGCGGGCAAGCCGCTGGTGATCTCGATGGGAGATCTCGCGGCCTCGGGCGGCTACTACATCTCGGCGCCCGCCAACCAGATCTGGGCGAGTCCGGCGACGCTCACGGGCTCGATCGGCATCTTCGCCATCATCCCGAACATCAGCCAGACGCTGGGCAAGGTCGGCGTCAGCAGCGATGGCCTCGGCACGACTCCGCTCGCCGGCGCGCTCACGATAGACCGGCCGCTCAGCCCCGAAATCAGCGGCCTCCTGCAGTCGCAGGTCGACCGCGGCTACCAGGAGTTCCTGGAGCGTGTGGCGGAGGGGCGCCGCGAGACTCCGCAGCAGATCGATGCGATTGGGCAGGGGCGGGTGTGGGCCGGCGCCGATGCGCGGCGGATCGGGCTCGTGGACCGCCTCGGAACGCTGGAGGATGCGGTGAAGGCGGCGGCGCAGCTCGCGAAGGTGACGCAGTATCAGGTGGAGTTCGTGCAACCGCACTTTTCCTGGGCGGAGCAGGTGTTCGAGCAGGCGCAGTCGCGCGCCGCGGTGTCGGCAGTATCACTCTTCCATGCCGATGCGCAGTCGCTCGGGCTGCTGCAGATGGCGAATCGCCTCGACCCCGTCGCCCGCGGCCTCGAGCAGCTGACACGCTTCAGCGTGCCGGGGCACCTCTACTCGTACTGCTTCTGCGGCAACAACTAGCTGCCCATTGATTCGTGTCGACCCCGACGGCATGAAGCGGCAGAATTTTGCGTCCAGGCACAGGGATGTGCCCCGCCGCCGCAGGTGGCGGAGCCTCGGGCAAAAAACCGAAGCTTAGCCGCTTCGGCGCTGCCCGAGGCGCGCTGGGCCGGGCAGGAGCCCGGATCCAGCGCTTCATACTAGAGACTTTTCCAGTCCAGGATGACCTTGCCGGAGCGGCCCGAGCCCATGATGTTGAAGGCTTGGGAATACTCCTGCACCGGCAGGTGATGGGTGATGATGGGCTCGAGCTTCAGGCCGCTCTGCAGCAGGCTCGCCATTTTGTACCAGGTCTCGAACATCTCCCGGCCGTAGATGCCCTTCAGCGTCAGGCCCTTGAAGATGACCTGATTCCAGTCTATGGCCGTATCTTCGGGCGGGATGCCGAGGATCGCGACCGAGCCGCCGTGGTGCATGGTGCGCAGCAGATCGCGGAAGGCGGCGGCGTTGCCTGACATCTCGAGGCCGACGTCGAATCCTTCCTGCATGCCGAGGTCCTTCATCGTCTGATCGAGAGACTCCCGCTGCACGTTGACGGCGCGGGTGGCGCCCATTTTTTTCGCCAGCTCCAGTCGATAGTCGTTGACGTCCGTGATCACGACATGGCGTGCCCCGACGAAACGGGCGATCGCAACGGCCATGATGCCTATGGGGCCGGCGCCGGTGATCAATACGTCCTCGCCCACCATGTTGAAGGCGAGGGCGGTATGCGTCGCATTGCCAAACGGGTCCAGAATCGAGGCAACATCGTCGCTGATCGAGTCCGTGAGCTTGAAGGCGTTGTCGGCGGGAATGGCCAGATATTGCGCGAATGCCCCGGGTCGGTTCACACCCACTCCCACCGTGTTGCGGCAGAGGTGGCGGCGTCCCGCGCGGCAGTTGCGGCAGTAGCCGCAGGTGATGTGGCCCTCGCCCGAGACGCGATCCCCGGCCTTGAAGCCCCGTACTTCGGAGCCGACCTCGACGACATGGCCGGAGTATTCGTGGCCGACGGCCATCGGCACCGGGATCGTCTTGCGCGCCCAGGCATCCCAATTGTAGATGTGCATATCGGTGCCGCAGATCGCGGTCTTGCCGATCTCGATCAGCACGTCGTTGTGGCCGACCTTGGGCTCCGGCACGTCGTCCAGCCAGATGCCGGGTGCCGCTTCTTTCTTGACCAGTGCTTTCACTTGATGACTCCCAGCTCGCGCCCCACCGCCGCGAAGGCCGCGATGGCCTTGTCCAGCTGCTCGCGGCTCAGCGCCGCCGACATCTGCGTGCGAATGCGCGCCTGACCCTTGGGCACCACAGGATAGGAAAACCCGACGACATACACGCCGCGCTCGAGCAGGCGATCCGCCATGCGCCCGGCGAGGGCCGCATCGCCCAGCATCACCGGGATGATGGGATGCTCGCCCGGCTTGAGGTCGAAGCCGAGCTTGGTGAGTCCCGCGCGGAAGTAGCGCGCATTCTCATGGAGCTGTGTGCGCAGCTCCGGCGAGTGCTCGAGCAGATCGATGACCCGCAGCCCCACGGCGGCGACGACCGGCGGAATGCTGTTGGAGAAGAGATAGGGACGCGAGCGCTGCCGCAGCCACTCGACGACCTCTTTGCGTGATGCGACATAGCCGCCGCTGGCGCCGCCCAACGCCTTGCCGAGGGTGCTCGTCAGGATGTCGATGCGCGACGCGACCCCGCAATGCTCCGGAGTGCCGCGTCCGCCCGGCCCCATGAAGCCCGTGGCATGGGAGTCATCGACCATCACCAGCGCGTCGTAGCGATCGGCCAGATCGCAGATCGCCGGCAGGTTGGCGACGATGCCGTCCATCGAGAAGACGCCGTCGGTGGCGATCAGCCGGGTTCGCGCGCCGCTCGCCTGCTTGAGGCATTCCTCGAGCTCGGCCATGTTGTTGTTGGCATAGCGATGGCGCTGCGCCTTGCAGAGCCGGATGCCGTCGATGATGCTGGCGTGATTGAGCGCATCGGAGATGATCGCATCGCGCTCATCGAGCAGCGTCTCGAAGAGTCCGCCGTTGGCATCGAAGCAGGAGGAGTAGAGGATGGCGTCCTCGGTGCCGAGGAAGCGGCTGAGAGCCTCCTCGAGCTGCTTGTGCACGGTCTGCGTGCCGCAGATGAAGCGCACCGAGGCCATCCCGAACCCGAACCGGTCGAGCGCCCGGTGGGCCGCTTCCCGCACCGCGGGATGGTTGGCGAGACCCAGGTAGTTGTTCGCGCAGAGGTTCACGACCTCGCGCTCACCCGTGCGGACCGTGCCTCCCTGCGGCCCCGCGAGCACGCGCTCGCTCTTGTAGAGACCCTGTTCCCTGAGTCCTGCGATTTCCGAGCGCAGGCGCTCGAGAAGGCTTGGCATCATGCCGTGGAATTATACCTACTTCCCTGCGTCCCCGGCGTCAATGACGGGCACGGCGGCTTTGCCGGCGACGTATCTCGGCAGCACGCCGTTCCACCTGGACGCCTCATACCAGCGAATGTATGCGGGATTCTGCCGCAGCGCATCGCTGACGAGCTCGATGGCCTTGGCTTCGCCTTCCGCCGCGGCGATTTGCGCCTTGGCTCGTGCCTCTGCCAGCACCACGGCCTGCTGACCTTCATATTGCCTCTGCAGCACTTCGTTGCCGGCCCGCACGGCCGCGGCCTTGGCGCTCATGGCCGCCTCCACCGATTGCGTGAATGAGCCGGAATACTCGATCCCGGTCAATTGCACGTTGATGACCTCAATGCCGAAGAGCCGCTGCAGGTCAGCCGAGATCGCCGCTTGCATGGCATCCGCGATTTGCGCGCGCTTGTCGGAGACAGTGAGCGTGTTGTATCGGGCGAACACCGCCTGGGCATCGTTGCGCACCACCGGTAGGACCGTGAAATCGATATCCTGGGCGCCGGTCCGGCCGACGTCGTAGAGCATGTGGTACGCATCCGACGGCGGGACCACGTAAATCACGCTGACCAGGATGCTGACCGACTGGTTGTCATTGGTGTAGACAGCCATTGGCGGCAGGGAATACACGGATTGGCTGACCTGCAACTGGTCCACGGACTCCATGAAAGGCACCTTGAGGTGCAGCCCCGGGCCGAGCGGCTGGCGTTGCATCACGGTGCCTCCGAGCCAGCGCGTGAAAGCCACGTTGGCCGGTGGTACCACGAACCATGAGCTGGAGAGCACTACGATCGCGATGATGGCGCCTATGGCCACGAAGCCGGATCGGCGGGCCAATCCGAGCCCGGCGGCGCCGTTGCGGTCAAATGGAGGAGCCATGACGGACCTCTGGAGCGGAGTCTGGTTCGGGAGCGAACTCTAACCCAAACGCGCAACAACCGCAGTATTACACCCCTGAAGGCCCGGGAAAATCACGCCGCACTCACCGTAAGTCAGTCAGGCTGCTCGACCAGAAGCCTGCCGTTCTCTTCCCGTGCCGCATACGTGCGCAGCGGCTCGTAGGCAGGCGGCGTCAGCGCCTCGCCCGTGCGCAGGCAGAACCGAGCGCCGTGGCGCGGACAGATGATCTGGCAGGACTCGACTTCAGCGCCATCCAGGGTCTCACCGTCGTGGGTGCAGCGGTCTTCGACGGCGTAGAGATCATTGCCGCAGCGCACGACGACGAGCGCGAGGCCGTCGATCTCGACGGAGAGGGGCGCGGCCTCGGAGAGGTCCGCGGCGCTGCCTGCATCGACCCAAGACACGTCAGTACATCCCTGTCTGCAGCCGTGCCTCCTCTGACATCATGCTCTGGTTCCAGGGAGGATCGAAGGTCAGCTCGACAACCGCTGCACGCACGGTGGGAATGCGCTCGATTTTATCCTTGACGTCGTCGACCAGGATTTCGCCCATGCCGCAGCCGGGGGCGGTGAGGGTGAGGCGCACCTCGATCGTGCGCGTGCCGTCCTCGTTGGGCTGCACGGTGCAGTCGTACACCAGGCCGAGATCCACGATGTTGATCGGGATCTCGGGGTCGTAGCAGGTGCGCATCTGAGACCAGGCGAGCTCGCGCACGTCGTTCTCGGTGGCATTGGGCGGCAGCTCGGGCGCTTTGACGGCCTCCTTGCCGATGGCGTCAGCATCCTCGCCGGAGATGCGGAAGAGGTTGCCCTCCATATAAACGGTAAAGCTGCCACCGAGGGCCTGCGTGATATAACCGGACTGCCCGGGTTTGAGGCTCACCTCGACGCCCGCGGGGACGATCACCGCCTTCACCTCGCGGTTGACGACGAAGGGCTCGTTCTCGTGACTGCGCATGTCTCACTCCGTGGAGACGGTCGACGCGCTACGCTCCAGCGCGGCGTTGAGGGTATGCCAGCAGAGACTCGCGCACTTGACGCGCGCGGGGAACTCCCGCACTCCGGACAGGGCGGCGAGCTTTCCGAGCGACGCGTCGGGCACGGCGTCCTGCCGGGTCAAAAGCGAGTGGATGCGACCATACAGGGACTGCACGGTTGCCCTGTCCTTGCCCTTTACGGCTTCAGTCATCAGCGACGCGGAAGCCGTCGAGATCGCACAGCCCTTGCCCTCGAAGCGGATGTCCTCGATGCGGTCATCCTTCAGGCGCAGCGACACTGTCAGTCGATCGCCGCAGAGCGGGTTGTGCCCGTCGGCGTGGGTATCGCAGGGCTCGATTTTACCGAAATTCCGCGGCCGCTTGTTGTGGTCCAGGATGACGTCCCGGTAGAGTTCCTTGAGGTCCATTACGAAAACACCTCACGCGCCTTGCCCAGGGCGGCGACCAGGCTCGCCACGTCGGCCTCCGTGTTGTAGCAGCCGAAAGACGCGCGCGCCGTCGCCGGTATGTTGAAGAACGTCATCACGGGCATGGCGCAGTGGTGGCCGGTGCGCACCGCGACGCCCTCCGCATCGAGGATCGTGCCGAGATCGTGCGGATGGACACCCGTCATGGTGAAGGAGAGCACCGCCGCCTTGTGGTGCGCGGTGCCGATGATCTCGATGCCGGGAATGCGCTCCAGCTCCCGAGTGGCGAGCTCGAGCAGCCGATGCTCGTGCGCGGCGATCGCTTCCAGGCCCAGGCTCTCCACGTAGTCCATTGCGGCGGCGAGCCCGACGGCCCCGGAAATGTTGGGCGTGCCGGCCTCGAACTTCCACGGCAGCTCGTTGTAGGTCGTCTTGTCGAAGGAGACCGTCAGGATCATGTCACCGCCGCCCTGCCACGGCGGCATGGCGGCGAGCAGCTCCTCCCGCCCGTAGAGCACGCCGATTCCGGTCGGGCCGTAGAGCTTGTGGCCCGAGAAGGTGTAGAAGTCGCAGCCGAGCGCGCGTACATCGACGGTGGAGTGGGGGACGGCCTGGGCGCCATCGACGAGCACGACCGCGCCAAGTGCATGAGCGGCGTCGATCATGCGCTTCACCGGCAAAATGGTGCCGAGTGCATTGGCGACATGTGCGATCGCGACGAGGCGCGTACGCGGCGACAGCATCGCCAGGAACTGATCGAGCTCGACCTCGCCCCGGCGGTTGATGGGCGCAACCTTAAGCGTGCAGCCGGTCTGGTCCCGAACCATCTGCCAGGGAACGATGTTGGCGTGATGCTCCAGGCCGGTGATCAGGATTTCATCCCCTGGACCGAAGCGCGGACGCGCGTAGGACTGAGCAACCAGGTTGATGCCCTCGGTCGTGCCCCGGACGAAGATGACCTCGCGGGTCGAGTGCGCGTTGATGAAGCGACGTACCCGCTCGCGTGCGCCTTCATACGCCTCCGTGGCGGCCTGGCTCAGCGCATGAACGCCGCGGTGTACGTTCGCGTGACAGTGCGTCTCGTATCGCTCCACTGCGTGCAGCACCGGCAGCGGACGCTGTGCGGACGCGGCGCTGTCGAGATACACCAGCGGCCGGCCGTTGATCGACCGCTCGAGAATAGGAAAGTCGCGCCGCACGCGCTCGACATCGAGCGCGGCCGCAGGCGCAATACGGGTAGCCGTCACAGCCATCACAGCAGCTCCTTCAACGAGGCGGAATCGGCCATCTGGCCAGCGAGGTCGTGCTCGATATGCCGCCTGAGGTCGGGTATTTCAATCTTCGACACCACATCCTCGAGGAATGCCCACTTGAGGAGGCGCTGCGCCACCTCGGGAGACAAGCCTCGGGAGAGGAGGTAGAAGAGCATGTTGTCATCCAGCTTGCCCGCGGTCGCGCCGTGGCTGCACCGCACGTCGTCGGTGTAGATCTCGAGCTGCGGGCGCACGTCGATCTCCGCCTCCGGGCCCGCAAGCAGGCCGCGAAGCGACTGTCGCGAATCGGTCCCGGAGGCGGCTTCGCGGACGGCGATCTTGCCGTTGAATGCGACGCGGGCGCGGCCTGAGGCGATCCCGCGGAAGGTCTGCTCCGTGCGGGCGCGCGGCGCGATGTGCTCCACGAGCGCGAAGTTGTCCTGCACCTGCTGGCGGTCGCCCAGCGCGGCTACCGAAAGAGTGAGCTCCGCCCCGGACCCTGCCATCCGTACGTGAGTCGTCGATCGGGCCGAGAGCCCTCCGGTGTTGACGGCCAGCAGTCGATAGCGGGCATCCGCTGCCAGCACGGCCGACAAGGTGTCGAGCCAGGTTGCGCGTGCGCCCGCCTGCTGCAGGCGGTAATGGGTCAGGTGCGCCCCGCGCCCAATGTCCACGTTCACCGAGCTGTTGACGAAGCTGGCGCCCCCGCCGGCGCTGATGTGGCGCTCGACGAGGACGAGGCGCGCGGCAGGGTCGAGGTTGACCTGCACACGCGGATACGATGTACCGGTGTCGGCGCCACCCAGGGCAAGGAATATGAGCTCGACTGCCGCGGGCTTTCCAGGCGTGCTGCTAACGTGGATCGCAGCCGTATCGGTGGCGAATGCCTCGTTGAGCAATGCCAGGCGCGCCTCGGGCAAGGTGCTCAAGGCGGGCAGGGCGGCGGCCGGCAGCCTACGCACCGTAAGACCTGCCTGCTCTTCCGATAAAGAGAGCTCCGGCGCAAAGGCTCCGTCCACGAACGCATACCGGGCGAAGCCCTCCAACCTGCCCGGCAGGTCGGCTTCGGATGGTTGCGGTAGAGCCGCCATTGCGGTCGCAACCGGCCCAAACCGCGCCCGCTCCAGCGGCCGCAGGTTGGTGTAGCGCCAGTTCTCGTCCCGTGTTACGGGCAGCCCGCGCGCGGCCAGCGCCTGAATCGCTTCGTGCCGCCGCTCGGGGCTCACGACGCCGGCAGGCAGTGACTCGCGAACCGCGGCGTATTCATCCAGGACGCGCTTGGAGAGAGCCGCGTTCATCATGCCGCCTCGCCGGTCACCCAGTCGTAGCCGCGCCGCTCGAGCTCGAGCGCGAGAGACTTGTCGCCGCTGCGCGCGATGCGTCCCTTGACCAGCACGTGGACGTGATCCGGGACGATGTAGTCGAGCAGCCGCTGATAGTGAGTCACGAGCACCAGCGAGCGCTCCGGCGAGCGCAGCGTGTTGACGCCGTGGGCGACGATCTTCAGCGCATCGATGTCGAGGCCCGAGTCGGTCTCATCCAGGATCGCGAGCCGCGGCTCGAGGACCAGCATCTGCAGGACCTCGTTGCGCTTCTTCTCGCCGCCCGAGAAACCTTCGTTGACCCCGCGGGAGAGCATGCTCTCCTCCATGCGCATCAGCCGCATCTTGTCCTTCACCAGCGCCAGGAACTCGAACGCATCGACCTCGTCGAGCCCGCGGTGCTTGCGCGCGGCGTTCACCGCCGCCTTGAGGAGATAGACGTTGTTGACGCCCGGAATCTCCACCGGATATTGGAAGCCGAGGAACACGCCCTCGCGCGCCCGCTCCTCCGGCGCGAGCGCCAGCAGGTCGCGGCCCTGAAAAGTCACTGAGCCGGCGGTGATCTCGTACCCCGGCCGTCCCGCGAGCACGTTCGCGAGCGTGCTCTTGCCGGAGCCGTTGGGTCCCATGACGGCATGCACTTCGCCGGTAGGAACCGTGAGCGTCAGTCCTTTCAGGATTTCCTTGCCGTCCACCTTGACGTGCAGGTTTTCGATCTTAAGCATCGCTCTCTCTTTGCTTCTAACCCACTGCGCCTTCGAGGCTCACCGCGAGGAGGTTCTGCGCCTCGACCGCGAACTCCATCGGCAGCTCCTTGAAGACGGACTTGCAGAAGCCGCTGACGATGAGGTTGACGGCATCCTCCTGCGCAATGCCGCGGGAGAGGCAGTAGAAGAGCTCGTCCTCGCTGATCTTGGAGGTGCTCGCCTCATGCTCCACGGTTGCCGAGGGGTTCTTGACCTCGACGTAAGGGAAGGTGTGCGCGCCGCACTTGCCGCCCATGAGGAGCGAGTCGCACTGCGTGAAATTGCGCGCTCCGTGGGCGCTCGGCAGGATCTTCACCAGCCCGCGGTAGGTGTTCTGCCCGCGGCCGGCGGAGATGCCCTTGGAGATGATGGTGCTGTGCGTGTCCCGGCCGATGTGGATCATCTTCGTGCCGGTGTCCGCCTGCTGGCGGTTGTTGACGGTCGCAACCGAGTAGAACTCCCCGCTCGAGCCGTCGCCGCGCAGCACGCAGCTCGGGTACTTCCAGGTGATCGCCGATCCCGTCTCCACCTGGGTCCAGGAGATGTGAGAGTTGCGGCCGCGGCACTCGCCCCGCTTGGTGACGAAGTTGTAGATGCCGCCCTTGCCCTCGACATCGCCCGGATACCAGTTCTGCACCGTGGAGTACTTGATGAAGGCGTCATCCAGGGCGACGAGCTCCACTACCGCGGCGTGGAGTTGGTTCTCGTCGCGCATGGGTGCGGTACAACCCTCGAGATATGACACGTACGCGCCCTCATCCGCGATGATCAGCGTGCGCTCGAACTGTCCCGTCTTCGCCGCATTGATGCGGAAGTAGGTCGAGAGCTCCATCGGGCAGCGCACGCCCTTCGGCACGTAGACGAAGGAGCCGTCCGTGAACACGGCGGAGTTCAGCGAGGCGAAAAAGTTGTCCGTATGCGGTACGACGCTGCCGAGATACCGCTCGATGAGCTCCGGATGCTTCTGCACCGCCTCCGAGAACGGGCAGAAGACGACGCCCGGCCTCGTTCAGGCGCTCCTTGAAGGTGGTCGCGACGGAGACGCTGTCGAACACCGCATCGACCGCCACGCCCGCGAGGCGCGCGCGCTCGTGCAGCGGCACGCCCAGCTTCTCGTAGGTCTCCAGGAGCTTCGGATCCACCTCAGCGAGGCTCTTCGGTCCATCGCTCTTCGCCTTCGGCGCGGAGTAGTAGGAGATGGCCTGATAGTCGATCGGCGGGTAGGTGGTGTGCGACCAGTGCGGCTCACTCATGGTGAGCCAGTGCCGCAGCGCCCTCAGGCGCCACTCCGTGAGGAAGGCCGGCTCGCCCTTCTTGCGGGAGATGAGCCGCACCACGTCCTCGTCCAGCCCGGGCGGCACCGTGTCGGCGTCGATGTCGGTGACGAACCCGTGCTTGTAGCGGCGGGCGAGCAGGCTTTCCAGTTGATTGGCGGATTCACTCATAATTCGGTTCAGGAGCGGACGGGCGTGCGGGAAGCCGCCGCCTTCATGTCACGCTCGAGCGCCGGCAGCGTGACCTGGGTGGGATCGATGCCGGCAAGCTGAGCAAGGCTGACGTCGTACAACGACCGCCGGATGGCGAGGTTCAGCCGCTGCCACACCCGTCCGACCCGACAGGTCTCCTCGATATCGCACTGGCCCGCCCCCACCGAGCAGTCTGTGAGCGCCACGGGCCCCTCCATGGCATCGAGAATGGCGGCGGCGCTGATTTCGGTCGCGGGCCGGGCGAGCTGGTATCCGCCGTGCAGGCCCAGGGTCGAGGCCACGAGGCCGGCCCGCTGCAGCTGCTTCAGCAGCTTGCTCACCGTCGGGGCCGCAATGTGGGACTGCTCCGCCAGCGCCGCGGCGGTCTGCACGCGCGCCGGCTGCTCGGCGAGCACTGCGAGGAGCACGGTGGCGTAGTCTGTGAGTCGGCTGATACGGACCATAGGTGTGAGCCCAAAAGGGGGTCTGCAAAGTAGGACTATTTTAGTACTGATTGCCCAAGGAACCAAGCGCCGTCTCATGGGCTGCTGTAGCCTGCTGGGCCACGGACGACCATCGGCTACCTTGCGCTGCAGCGCTATTTGGTATCCTTGCCACTTCCATTCACGCGAACACCGGGGGCGGACGTCGGCGGCACCATTGACGTGCGCGCGGCCGGCCCGCCATTGCTGGAGGAAAGTAACGATGAACCGCAATGAGCTCGCCCGCATCGCCCAAGCCATGGTCGCCAAAGGCAAGGGGATCCTGGCCGCGGATGAGAGCGGTGGCACCATTCGTAAGCGCTTCGACGCCATTCGCCTCGACTCCACCGAGGAGCACCGCCGCAGCTACCGCGAGATGCTCTTTACCGCCCCGGGTGCGGCGGAAGCCATCAGCGGCGTCATTCTTTACGACGAGACCATCCGGCAGAAGACGGCCGATGGCGCACCGTTTCCTCAGTATCTGACGCAGCACGGGATGATCCCCGGCATCAAGGTCGACCTGGGCGCGAAGCCTCTTGCCGGTTTCCCCGGCGACACCATTACGGAAGGACTCGACGGCCTGCGCGAGCGGTTCGTCGAATACCGCTCGCTCGGGGCACGCTTCTCGAAATGGCGTGCGGTCATCGACATCGGCGATGGCATTCCGAGCCCGTTCGCCATCCAGGCCAACGCTCACGCGCTGGCCCGCTATGCAGCGCTGGCTCAGGAAAACGACATCGTACCGATCGTGGAACCGGAAGTGCTCATGGATGGGGCGCACTCGATCGACCGCTGCGAGGAAGTAACCAACGCCACGCTGAACGCGGTATTCAACCAGCTCTTCGAGCATCGCATCTATCTCGAGGGCATGGTCCTCAAGCCCAACATGGTCATCTCCGGCAAGAAAGCCTCGAATCGCGCGCCGCCTCAGGCGGTGGCGGAGGCGACCATCAGGACGCTGAAGCGTCACGTGCCGCCGGCCGTTCCCGGCATCGCGTTCCTCTCGGGCGGCCAGTCGTCGGCCGAGGCGACGCTGCATCTCTCGCTGATGAACCGCATGGGTCCGCTGCCCTGGTCGCTGACGTTCAGCTACGGACGCGCCCTGCAGGACACGGCGCTCAAGGCGTGGGGCGGAAATGCGGCGACTTTCGGCGCCGGGCAGAAGGAGTTTGCCCGCCGCGCCAAGCTCAATGGCCTTGCGACCACCGGCCGCTACGACCCTGAGATGGAAAGCCAGGCCGCTTGAGCAGCCCAGCATCTGTCCAAGACGCGCCGTCCGCTTCGGCAGATGACGCGGTAGTCGAAGTGCGCGATGTGCATTACGCCATCGACGGCCGGCCGATTTTTGCCGGGCTCAATTTCCGAGCGCGTCGGGGCCTCATCACGGCAGTGATGGGACCGAGCGGCACGGGCAAGACGACCCTGCTGCGGCTCGTCACCGGACAGCTCTTCGCCGACAGCGGCCAGGTGTTGGTGTTCGGACGCGACATCGCCAACCTCTCGAGGTCGGACATCTATGCCGACCGCTCGCGGATGGGTATGCTCTTCCAGAACGGGGCGCTGCTCACAGACATCGATGTCTTCGAGAACGTCGCCTTTCCAGTGCGCGAGCACACGCACCTCCCGGAGTCCGTCATCCGCAAGCTGGTGCTCACCAAGCTCGAGGCGGTGGGCCTGCGTGGGGCGGCGGACCTGATGCCGGGGGAGCTTTCGGGCGGCATGGCGCGGCGCGTGGCGCTGGCGCGCGCCATCGTGATGGACCCGGAGGTGTTGCTCTACGATGAGCCGTTCGTCGGCCTCGATCCCATCTCGCTGGGTGTGATTCTGCGTCTCATCAAACAGATGAACAAGGTGCTCGGCATCACCAGCATCGTCGTGTCCCACGACGTGCAGGAGCTCGCCACCATCGCCGATCAGAGCTATCTGCTCTCCGGCGGCTGCGTCGTCGCCTCCGGCACGCCGCAGGAGCTGGCGCGCAGCGACTCCGAGACGGTGCACCAGTTCATGACCGGTAGCGAGGAGGGGCCGGTGCGCTTCCACTATCCGGCACCGGATTACGCCAGTCAGCTTCTCGGATCGGAGGAAGAATGAGCAACGGCGTCCGAGATGGCATGGTCGTCGAGGGGCTGCGCAAGACCGGCGTCACCGGCATTTTCCTGGGCCGGCTGCTGTTCGCCTGCGTTCCGGCGCTCTCCCGCCCGCGGCTCATCACCGCGCAGATCTACAACGCCGGCGCTCGCTCGCTCATCATCATCATGCTCTCGGGCCTTTTCACCGGCATGGTGCTGGGCCTACAGGGTTATGAGCTGCTGCAGCGCTTCGGCTCGGAGGAGGCGTTGGGCGCTGCCGCGGCTATCTCGCTCGTCAAGGAGCTCGGCCCGGTGCTGACCGCGCTCCTTTTCGCCGGCCGCGCGGGTACCGCGCTGACCTCGGAGATAGGCCTCATGCGTGCTACGGATCAGCTCACCGCCATGGAGGTAATGGCGGTCGACCCCATGCGCTATGTCGCCGCGCCACGCTTTCTCGGAGGCGTGATCGCGATGCCGCTCCTTGCGGCCATCTACAGCGTCGTCGGGATCTTCGGCGCGCAGCTCATCGGCGTGCAGCTGATGGGCGTTGACCGGGGCGTCTTCTGGACCCAGATGCAGGGCGCGGTGGGCCTGCGCGATGTGATCGAAGGCATCGTCAAGAGCCTGGTATTCGGCGCCGTGTTGAGCCTCGTCGCCGTCAACGAGGGTTATCAGTCACAGCCCACCGCCGAAGGCGTGGCACTCGCGACGACGCGGACCGTCGTCGCCTCGTCCGTGCTCACGCTGCTGCTCGATTACGTACTGACCGCCGCTTTTTTGTAAGAGGATCGTCACCCCATGCGCCCCACTCGCTCACTCGAGATCGGAACGGGCCTGTTCGTCCTGCTTGGCCTCGCCGCGCTCATGTTCCTCACCACCCAGCTCCCCTCGAGCGGGCTCAAGCTCAAACTCGGCAGGCCGACCGGCTATGCCGTGACCGCGGAATTCGACAACATCGGGGAGCTTAAGGTGGGCTCGCCCGTTACGATGGCGGGAGTGCGGATCGGCGAGGTGACGAAAATCGGCTTCGACAACCAGAGCTACCGGGCGGATGTGCACTTGCGCATTTATCCGCAGTTCAACCAGATCCCTGAGGACAGCTACGCCAGCATCGAGACCGAGGGCCTGCTCGGCGGCCAATACGTCGGCATCAGCCCGGGCGGCCTCAGCACTTATCTCAAGAATGGCAGCCAGATCCTGCAGACCCAGTCCGCCATCGTGCTGGAGAACCTGATCAACAAGTTCTTCGCCAACTTCGCCAGCAGCACCGGCAGCAGCGGGGGTGGCAACGGCGGCAGCAACGGCAACAACAGCAACAACGGCAAGACACCGAATCAGGGCCAGAAACCGCAGGAGCCTCACCCATGAGACCTTCCCATTTACTGATCGCCGCGGCGCTCGTTGCCGCGGGATGGCTGATCGAGGCGCCGGTCCCGGCCGCGGCCGCCCCCGCCGCGCAGGCCGCGTCGGAACAGCCCTCGCAGGTGATCGATGACGCCGCCAACGGCTTGCTGAAGGCGCTCTCCAGCCGATCGCCAGACCTACCAAAACAATCCTGCCAAGGTCTCGGGGCTGGTCGACCAGTACATCCTGCCGCATGTCGACACCCAGTTCGCGGCCCAACTCGTCCTGGGCAGGTACTGGAAAACCGCCACCCAGCAGCAGCGCGAGCGCTTCGTCGATGCCTTCTATCACTCGATGCTCAACAACTACGGCGCCGCCATCGTCAACTTCACGTCGAACACGCTCAAGGTCTTTCCGAGCCGTGTGAATCCCGGCGATCAGAATGCGACCGTCCGCACGGAGATGTCGCGCAACGGCGGCCCGCCGGTCTCCGTCAACTACTACATGCACATGACTCCGCAGGGCTGGAAGGCTTGGGATGTCGTCATCGACGGCGTCAGCTACATCATGAGTTATCGCCAGGACTTACAGTCCCAGATCGCCCAGCCGGGGGGCTCGACGCGGTGATTGACCGCCTCGAGCACGGCGAGAGGCCGGCCCAGATCGGCAAAACGACGGGTGGCGCTTCATGAGCAGCCCCGCCGCGAGCGCTGGCGTCGGCGCGCCCAAGGGCGCCTCGTTCGAGGTCGTGACGACCGCGCCGGGCCGGTTTGCGGTGCGGGGCGTGCTGACGTTTGCCAACGCGCGCCGCGCGCGCAATGAAGGGCTGAACGCCCTGCACGCCTCGAGTGAGAGTGACCTCGAGATCGACTGCTCCGGGATCACGCATTCCGACAGCGCGGGCCTCGCCGTGATGCTCGACTGGCTGGCGATCATGAAGCGGGAAGGGCGCCCGCTCTGCTTTTCCGAAGTGCCGTGCCTCCTGCTTGCCGTTGCCCGCATCAGCGGGGTCGAGGACATGCTCCGCAGGTGTGTTTAAAACTACTGCTGTTGCAGCTGTTTCAACTCTTCCTCGGCGCCGCCCTGCTCCTTCTGACCTTTGACCATGAAATCGCGATGCTGCAGGTAGGCATTGCGCTCGAACGCGTACGGGTCGTACGCCTTATCCGCCAAGTCGGTCAGGGGCAGAATACTTGCGCGCAGGGTCACGTCGTACACCAGTAGCGTTCCGTAATCCCAGTACCAGTATCGGCTTTTGATATAAACCCACGGTTCTGCGTACTCGTCCGGTATGCGCCCGATGCCGTCCCTAACATCCGACGGCCCTATGAATGGGAGCACCAGGAATGGCCCGCACGGAATTCCCCATTTCCCGAAGGTCTGGCCGAAATCCCGGTCTTCGAGCGCCAGGCCCATGTGCGAGGCCGGATCGAAGATGCCGCCGATACCCAGTGTGGTGTTGACCACGAATCGCCCCGTGTCGCGCGCGAAGGGCGCGATCTGTCCCTGCAGCAGCGCGTTCACGATGACGTCGGGATAGGTGGCGTTGTTGAAGAAGTTGGTGACGCCGGTGCGGATCGGCTGCGGCAAGCGCACGTACGACCTGGCGAGAGGCTTGGCAATCGCGCGGTCGAAGGCGTCGTTGAACTTGTAGGTTCCCCGGTTCATACGCTGCCAGGGATCGCGCGCATTGCGCTCCGCGGGGGGCACAGTGGCGCAGCCGAAGAGAGTCAGTGCGAGCAACGACATCGTGGCGAGCCGCAGCATCGCCGGCTGAATTCTTGGCATGAGGGGTCCGTGCAAAGCCGTTACCGACATTGTAGCAGCCGCGCAGCCGCTGCAGGGCATTCCGCTGTCTGGCTCATGACTCGGCCCGTTGCGGGCCTCGTCATTCGTCCTGGCCCTGCTGGCGCGCGGTCGCGAGGTAGTCGCGGACTTCCTTCAAGCGCGCCCGGATCCGCTGGCGTTGCACGTAGGTCAGGCGCGGGCTGCGGAGCGCGAGTTGGTACTGCTCGGCGGCGAGACGCAGATTGCCGTCAGCGATCTGGAATTCGCCCATGTAGTAGTAGGCGTCGCCCAAATCGCCCGCCGCACTCGCTGCACGTGCGGTGAGCTGGATCTGATCGGGCGTCGGGTCGATGTTGTTGAAGAGGTCCAGCAACACATCGTGCGCCTGCGCGTTCTCATGGTCCGCCATCAATGTCTGCGCGTAGCGGATGGTCACGGGAACGTTATGCGGGAAGAGCTCCATCGCCAGCTGGAAGGTCGCGAGCGCGTCCTTCATATCGCCTGACTTCGCCTGGGCCTCGCCGAGGGTGGAATAGAGATCGTGCAGATCGCCATGCTGCGTGATCAGCTGCTTCAGGACCGGTACGGCCTGCGCTGCCTTGTTGTCCTGAATCAGCGCCACCGCATAGCCGTACTTCGTGCCGATGCTGTGATCGCCATTGGCGATTTTCTGCGCATAAATCCGTGCCGTGTCTTCATCGCCCGGGGCAGTGAGGACGCGCACCCGCTCTCGGATCAGGTAGTAGTCCGGCGAGCTGTTGTCGGGAGTGGCAGGGAACTGCGCGGCGCGCGCCCGGGCCTCGGCGATGCGGTCGGAGTCCACGGGGTGATCCATCAGGATCGCCGGCACCCAGCCGTCCTGCACGCTCGTCTCTCGCATCAGCCGCTCGAAGAAGTCGGCCATGCCTTCCGGATCGAATCCCGCCGCCGCCAGGTACTCGATACCGACTCGATCAGCTTCCTCTTCCTGACTGCGGGTGTAATCGATCTGGTGCTGCTCGGCCAGCCCCTGGGAGGCGATGATGCCTCCCTCAATGGCATCACCGCCACCGCCGCCGAGGGCGCCGAGGAGGATCGCGGCCAGCATTCCGGCCAGGGAGAGCATGCTGGCGTTCTTCTGGTCCTCGACGCCGCGAAGGGCGTGATTCTGCGTGATGTGCGCGGTCTCGTGCGCCATCACGCCCGCGAGCTCGGATTCGGTGTGTGTCGCAGTGATCAGTCCGGTAAAGACGAAGATCCAGCCACCGGCCACTGCTTCGGCATTGATCTCATCGCTCATGAGCATGGTGTAATGAAAGTCTCCACCGCCGTCCGTGCTCTGCGAGGCAAGGCGCTGCCCGATGCCCTGAATGTATTCCGCGGTCTCCGGGTCATCGAAGAGCGCGTGCTGGTCGCGCAGCTGCATCATGACGGAGTAGCCGACCTCGTATAGCTCTTGCTTATTGGCAATGCTGTTCGCCGGACTGCTGAGGTCCGGGAGCTCCGAATTGATGGCCGAAGGAAGGTCCGTGGTCAGCGAGTCGGAAGGGAGGTACGGGAGCGGCGTGCCAGGCGGGGCCGCGACCGCCACCGTGGTGGCGTTCAGGAAGGCGAAAAGGATGATCAGGACGAAGGCGCGCATCTTGGGTTCGACCGCAGCCCGAGGGGCCGGTTTCCCTGCATTAACAGAAGCTTACAAATCCGGTGGTCGGCCGAGCTCGCAGGCCGCCGGCTACCGGAAGACAGCTTACAGGATATCGGACGCGAAGTCCGCCAGCCGCGAGCGCTCCCCTCGGACCAGGGTTACATGCCCCGAATGCGGCCAGCCACGGAACCGGTTTACCGCATAGGTGAGCCCCGAGGTGGTCTCCGTGAGATACGGGGTATCGATCTGGGCGACGTTGCCGAGACAGGCGACCTTGGTCCCAGGCCCGGCGCGGGTGATGAGCGCCTTCATCTGCTTGGGCGTGAGGTTCTGCGCCTCATCCAGGATCAGAAAGCGGTTGAGGAAGGTGCGGCCGCGCATGAAGTTGAGCGAGCGGATCTTGATCCGGTTGCGCAGCAGGTCATTGGTCGCGGCCCGCCCCCAGTTGCCGCCCTCCTGGCCGCCCGTCAGCACCTCGAGATTGTCCATGAGGGCGCCCATCCAGGGCTCCATTTTTTCCTCCTCCGTCCCGGGCAGGAAGCCGATGTCCTCCCCCAGCGGGATGGTCACCCGGGTCATGATGATCTCCGCGAAGCGGTTACTCTCGAGTGTCTGCATCAGCCCCGTCGGCGAGGGCCAGCAACGTCTTGCCGGTGCCCGCGGGTCCGAGCACCGTCACGAAATCGATCTCCGGGTCCATCAACATGTTGAGCGCGAAGTTCTGCTCCCGGTTGCGCGCCGTGATACCCCAGACGTTGTGGCGCTCGTTGCGGTGATCGCGCATCAGCTCGATCACGGCAGTGTCGCCGTTCAAGCTGCGCACCGTGCCCTCGATGCCCTCGGGGCTGTCTTCGTACAGCCCCTCGTTGGGCTGCCACTGGCGTACCGCGGGGCCGGTGATCTCGTAGAACGTGCGCTCGCCTTCCTTCCAGGAACGCATGCCCTGACCGTGTCGCTCCCAGAAGTCCGCTGGCGAGCGCGGTCATGCCGCTGTAGAGGACGTCGGAGTCCTCCAGCGTCTTGTCGCTGTAGTAATCCTCTGCGTGCACTCCCAGCACGGCGGCCTTGATGCGCAGATTGATGTCCTTGGAAACCAGGATCACCCGGGCATCGGGGCGCTCGTTCTGCAAGGCGAGGGTCTGCGCCAGGATGGCGTTGTCATTGCCCTGGCCCGGAAGGCCCTGTGGCAGAGCGATGGACAGCTGACGCGTCTGGAAGAAGAGCCGGCCGGAGGAGGGCTTCTTGCCGTGGTTGCCGGAGTAGCCGCTCGGCAGCTTCAGGCCCTGATCGATCTGTTCCTTGGTGGCATCGCGCATCATGTCGTCGAGGAAGCGGCTCACCTGGCGCACGTTGCGCGAGGCTTCCGACAGCCCCTTCTTGTGCGCGTCGAGCTCCTCCAACACGACCATCGGGAGATATACGTCGTGCTCCTCGAACCGGAAGATGGCGGTCGGGTCATGCATCAACACGTTGGTGTCGAGTATGAACAGGCGCCGGCCGTCGCGCGCCCGCGCGCGCGACTCGACGCGCTCCGCTGGTGCCGAGGCGGGGGCGGCCATCGTCGCGGACGAGGCCGGCACGGAAACGGATTCGGACGCGGGTGTGCGCGCGTGCGCGCTGCCCGGTCCTGGATCAGAGAGACTTCGCTGCTTCAAGCACTTCCTCCGCGTGCCCCGGAACCTTCACTTTGCGCCACTCCCGCCGCAGCACCCCTTTGGCGTCGATCAGGAAAGTGCTGCGGTCGATGCCGAGATACTTCCTACCGTAGAGGCTTTTCTCCCGGATGACATCGAACAGCTTGCAGACCTCCTCCTTCTCGTCCGACAACAGCGTGAAGGGCAGCGCCTCCTTGGTCTTGAATTTCTCGTGGCTGGCGACGCTGTCACGGGAGATGCCGACGATCTCCGTGCCGGCCTTGCGGAAGGCGGCATGCAGATCGCGGAAGTCCTGCGACTCGCGCGTGCACCCCGAGGTCATGTCCTTGGGGTAGAAATAGATCACCAGGGCGCGACCTGCCGCGTCCTTGAGGCGCCAGTTGTCCCCGCCGGTCGCGGGCAGGGAGAATGGGGGCACTTTGGCCCCGGGCTCGACTTTGGGCATCGTCAGGACTTCACCGGTTCCAGGATGGCATCGAGGTTGAGGGAATCGCAGAACTCCATGAACTCCTCGCGCAGATGCGCCACCTGGATACGGCTCGGCACATTGACGATCATCTGCACGGAAAACATGGGGGCGCCCGTGTGAGCCGCCGGATAGCTGCGGGTCGAGACCTCCGCGATATCGATGGTGCGGCTCGCGAAGAACCCGAGAGCCCCGAGACGATGCCGGTCTGATCCAGGCACACGACATCGATCGAGTACGGCAGCATGTCCGTGCGCGCGGTGCGGGGTTCCGTACGCTTGAGGTGCACGCTGAGGCTGGTCGTCTCGGCGAGACGCTTCAGCTCTGTTTCGAGCTTGGCCAGCGCGTGCCAGTTGCCCGAGACGAGCAGCAGCATGGCGAACTCAGTGCCGAGCGCAGCCATGCGGCTCTCGGTGATATTGCCGCCGCACTCGCTGATCACCCGGGTCAGCTCGTGGACCATGCCGGTGCGGTCGCTGCCGATCGCCGAAACGGCCAGGTGCTGCTTCATCGGGTCAATGGGCTCGGTGCGTTCCAAGGGTGCTGGCGGCAGTGTACCGGGTGAGCGGTTCCCTGGCGATGCTTGTGGGAGACGACTTCGCCCTGGGCGCAATGACCCTTATACTTGCCGGCTTACCTGCCGCATAGCGGTATTTACCCAGGGTTTCGATGCTCTCAGGCAGTCTCGTCGCAATAGTCACGCCCATGCGGAGCGATGGCGCGGTCGACCACAACGCCTGGGAGCGTCTCATCGATTGGCACATCGAGAGCGGCACCGCCGGACTCGTGGTCGGGGGGACCACGGGGGAGTCCGCGACGCTGACGGACTCGGAGCTGCGGGAGCTGACGCAGCGCGCCTGCGAGCGTGCGCGGCACCGCATCGCGGTCGTCGTGGGCGTGGGTTCGAGCAGCACCGCGATCGCCGTGGAACGGGCCGGTCGCTTCTCGCAATTGCCGGTCGAGGGCATTCTGGCGGTCACACCCGCGTACAACCGCCCGACGCAGGAGGGCTTGTACCGGCACTTCGCGGCGATCGCGGAGGCCTCCGCCAAGCCCCTGATCCTCTACAACGTGCCGTCCCGCACGGCGGTGGATATGCTTCCCGCCACCGTTGGGCGGTTGTCGCAACTCGAGCGGATCCGCGCGGTCAAAGAAGCGGTGCCGGGGTCCGAGCGGGTGCGCGAGCTGATCGCCGTCTGCCGGGATGGGTTCGTGGTGCTGAGTGGCGATGACGCCACGGCGCGGGAGGCGATGCTCGCCGGCGCGCGCGGCGTGATCTCGGTGACCGCCAACGTCGTGCCGGGCGCCATGTCGGCCATGGTGAGCGCGGCGACGCGCGGTGACCTGGAATCCGCGGCGCGCTTGGATGCGCCGCTCGCCGCGCTGCATCGGGATCTTTTTCTCGAGGCGAATCCGATACCGGTCAAATGGGCGCTGGCGCAGGCCGGCAGGATCGAGCGTGGCATCCGGCTGCCGCTGACGGAGCTGTCTGCGGCTCACCAGCCGGCGGTGCTCGCGGCGCTGCAACGAGCGGCCACGCTCCAATAGATTTGAAAAGGGGTCCCGAAATGACGTCCAGAGCCGCTTTGGCTCTTTCTTCCGCCCTGCTGCTTGCGCTCAGCGGCTGTAAGACGATCCATCACATCACCCACGACGACAGCTGCAACAAGCCGGAGCCGTACCAGCGGGCGACCAGCATCGCGCCGCTCGCCATTCCGCAGGGCATGAGCTCGCCCGATAGCAGCCACGCGCTGGAGGTCCCGCAGCTCAACGAGCCCGCGCCGCCGCCGCGCACCGTGAAGGATCCGTGCCTGGCTGCACCGCCGAACTTCAACGTTCCGGATGCGAACGCGCCGCCCGGTGAGTAAGCGCCGGACGCACTGCCCGGTCCGCCGTCCCGCGGCGTAGTATCATGCGCGCCAGCGCGCCGCCGGGGGCCCTCATCGGCCAAAGCGGCGCGCTTGTCATGCGGAGAGGTGGCCGAGCGGTCGAAGGCGCTGGACTGGAATTCCAGTAACATCTCAACGGGTGTTCGTGGGTTCGAATCCCACCCTCTCCGCCAGTCTAACGGGGGGCATTTATCATGATGCGCAAGCTCCTTGCGGAGTTCATCGGTACGGCATGGCTCGTACTGGGCGGTTGCGGCGCGGCGGTGCTGGCGGCCGCTTTCCCACATCTCGGCATCGGCTTCGTCGGGGTCGCGCTCGCCTTCGGACTGACGCTGCTGACGATGGCCTATGCCATCGGCCATGTGTCAGGCTGCCACATCAATCCGGCCGTGTCGGTCGGTCTCTGGGCCGGCGGGCGCTTCAACCTGGCCGATCTGCCCGGATACATCATCGCGCAGGTTCTCGGCGGTATTGCGGGGGCGGGCGTGCTCTACCTGATCGCCAGCGGCCACGTCGATTTCAGCACCGCGGGAGGCTTCGCGAGCAACGGATATGGAGCCCACTCGCCGGGCGGTTATTCCCTGCTGTCGGCATTCGTATGTGAGGTGGTGATGACGTTCGGTTTCCTGTTCGTCATCATGGGCTCGACGCACGGCAACGCTCCCAGAGGTTTTGCGCCGCTCGCCATCGGGCTGTGCCTGACGCTGATTCACCTCATCAGCATTCCCGTCACTAACACGTCGGTGAATCCGGCGCGCAGCATGGGACCGGCTCTGTTCGTCGGGGGCTGGGCGCTGCAGCAGCTTTGGCTGTTCTGGGTCGCGCCCCTCATCGGCGGCGCGCTCGGCGGCTTCGCCTATCGATGGCTGAGCCCGGAGGCGCCCAAGCCCGCTCAGGTCACGGGCGACTGAGCGTGGGGAGCCGGGCGAGGACCTGAGCGACGATTCCGTCGCACCGCTCGCCCGCGAATTCCCACAGGCTCCGCTCCGCGGTGTCGATCTCGCGCGCCAGGGCCTCGCGCAACAGACTCTTGGCGCGGAAGTGACGGCTGCGGACGGTTTCCGCGGGAATGCCCAGACACTCCGCGGTCTCCCCGACGCTCAGTTCTTCGACGGAGCGCAGGACGAAGACGGCGCGGAAGGCCTCCGGCAGGGCATCGATCCTGCGCTCCAGGATGGCTCTCATCTGTGCGCGGTCGGCCGTCGCATCCGGCGAGCCGACCTCATCGGAGGGAACCGCTTCGAGCTCTCCGTCGGCGGGTGAAGGGATCATCGGAATCACGTTCTGTCGGCGCGCGCTGCGGCGCTTCCTCCCGAGGCACTCGTTGACGACGAGACGCGAAAGCCAGGTCGCGAGAGAGGAGTCGCCGCGAAACTGTCGCAGGCGGCGATATGCGTTGAGATAGGCGTCCTGGAGGGCATCTTCCGCCTCCGCGTTGTCGCCCACGATAGCGCGTGCCAAGCGGTAGAGCCTGCGGTTGAAGCGCCGCATCAGGAGGGCGAAGGCCAGGGGATCGCCGATCAGAACTCTACGCACGACCGATGCGTCGTCTTCGGCGTCAGTAGCGGAGTTGGTGAGCTCTGCGCTTGCCATTCAGCGAACCAAGAGCCTGCCCTTCATGGTGACATGAAGGGTGCATACATAATCATACTCGCCCGGCTTTCGCGCCACATAGGTCCATGAGCCGTCCGGGGCGATCGGATGCGAGTCGAATTTCCCATTGGTCGCGGTCACGGTATGCGGGAACGGATCCTTGTTGATCCACCTGATGCGATCGCCCCGGCGCACGGTCAGAGTCTGGGGGCTGAAGCTCATGCCTTCTATGATCACCGTGTGCACCGCCCGGCCTGGCAGCGGCGCCGCTGCCAGTAGAACCGTGGCCAACGCCACCATCAGCGCGGCCGCGCCCGGCGCATTGCGGCGCGTTGGCGAGTCAGGGCAACGCAAGGTATTACTGCCCGGCCAGGGCGCTTTGAATGTGCCTGGCGTGCTCCAGGTGGTCCACGAAAGCGGGTCGCACCTTGACGAGCAGCGCCTTGAGCTCCGCGTTCTGGGCGTCCGGAATCAGAACCTTGTCCATCGCATCGAGCACGGCCTGATGATAGGCAACCTCGTGGTCGATGTAGGCTCTGTCGAAGGCCGCGCCACGCAGCTTGCGCAGCGCCGCGAGATTTTTCTCGCCGCCCTGCTTCAGGCTCGCGCTCGTAGCGCTGCTCTCCGGCGTGAGGTGCAGTCTGTGCGCGAGGCCTATCGCGGCCTGATTGACGCCGGTGTGGTCGGTCACCATGCGCTGCGCGAACGCCTTGACGTCACTCGCGTGCGCCTTGCGATCGGCGAGCCTGCCCGCGTCGATGTCGACCTGGTTGGCGGTGACGACGATGGCGGCAATTTGCGGGTCGGTCGGCGCGCCGCCTTGCGCCCAGGCCAGCGCGATACCGCAGCCAAGGAGGGTCCCGAGGAAATACACGGCTTTTCTCATGATCGATGCTCCGGCGTCGAGGTGATCTACTCAATGGACGTCACGAGCCGACCATGCGTTCCGGGCGCGAGCAGGCCCGGCTCGGGGCGGGTGTGTATGATGCGAACCGTGAACGATGTGATCGATCGCCTGCGCAGCGCGTTGTCTCCGGGCGCGATACTCTCGAGTGCGGAGGAGCTCAAGCCTTACGAGTGCGACGCGCTGACGATGTACCGTCAGATGCCGCTTGCCGTGGCGCTTCCCATGGATGAGGCACAGGTCGCCGCCGTGCTTCGTATCTGCCACGAGGCGAGGGTGCCGGTGATCGCGCGCGGCGCCGGCACGGGACTATCGGGCGGTGCGACTCCCCGGCACGACGCCGTGCTGCTGTCACTGGCGCGGTTGAACCGCATCATCAGCGTCGACCCGCTCGCGCGCACAGCACGAGTGCAGCCTGGGGTGCGCAACCTCGCCATCTCGGAGGCGGCCGCGCCGCACAAACTCTACTACGCGCCGGATCCCTCCAGTCAGATCGCCTGCACCATCGGCGGCAATGTCGCGGAAAACTCCGGCGGCGTTCACTGTCTGAAATACGGCCTGACCGTGCACAACCTGTTGGCGCTGCGCGTGGTGACCATGGAGGGCGAAGTGCTCGTGGTCGGCTCCGCGGCGCCGGATGCGCCGGGCTACGACCTGCTCGCGCTGCTGACGGGATCCGAAGGGCTGCTCGGCGTGGTCACCGAGGTCACCGTGCGCCTGATTCCCAGGCCCGATTGTGCCCGGGTGGTGCTCGCCGTCTTCGACGACCTGGCCAAGGCCGGCCGAGCCGTGGCCGATGTGATCGCCGCGGGCATCATTCCCGCCGGCCTCGAGATGATGGATCGGCCCACCATCGCCGCCGTGGAACCTTTCGTCCAGGCGGGCTATCCGCTCGATGCCGAGGCCATCCTCCTCTGCGAGTCCGACGGCACACCCGAAGAGGTCGCGGAGGAGATCGAGCGCATGGAGGCCGTCATGCGCGACGCCGGCGCCACGGAGTGCCGCGTATCGCGCGACGAGGCTGAGCGGCTGCGCTTCTGGGCCGGACGCAAAGCGGCGTTCCCGGCAATGGGTGCGCTCTCGCCCGACTACTACTGCATGGATGGCTCCATTCCGCGCAAGCGGCTGGCGGCGGTGCTGCAGGCCATCCGGCAGATGGAGGCCAGGTTCGGCCTGCGCTGCACCAACGTCTTTCACGCCGGCGACGGCAACCTGCACCCGCTCATCCTCTTCGATTCCAACATCCCGGACGAGGTCGCGCGGGCGGAAGCGTTCGGCGGCGAAATCCTCGAGCTCTGCGTCCGCGAAGGCGGCAGCATCACCGGTGAGCACGGTGTTGGAATAGAGAAGATCAACCAGATGTGCGTGCAGTTCGGCAGCGCCGAGCTCGAGACCTTCCATGCGGTCAAGCGCGCTTGGGACGAGCTCGGGCTGCTCAATCCCGGCAAGGCAGTGCCGACGCTGCATCGCTGCGCCGAGTTTGGGCGCCTGCACGTGCATGGCGGCAAGGTGCCACATCCGGAGCTGCCGCGCTTCTGATGTCGGATCTGCAATCCCTGCAGGAACTGATTCGCGCCGCCACCGCGGCGCGCCGGCTGCTTTGCATCCGCGCCGGCGGCAGCAAGGACTTCTACGGCGGCCGGCTCGAGGGCGAGCCGCTCGATGTCAGCTCGCTCGCGGGCATCACGCACTGCGAGCCGACCGAGCTCGTGATCTCGGCGCGGGCGGGCACGCCTCTAGTGGAGATCGAGCGCGAGCTGGCGGAGCACCGTCAAATGCTGGCGTTCGAGCCGCCTCGGTTCGATGGACGGGCTACCCTCGGCGGTGCGGTGGCGAGCGGACTGTCTGGGCCACGTCGCGCCTACTGCGGCGCGGCGCGCGACTTCGTGTTGGGCGTCGAGATGATCGACGGGCGGGGCGAGCTGCTGCGCTTCGGCGGCAGGGTCATCAAGAATGTCGCGGGCTTCGACGTGTCGCGGCTGATGGCCGGCAGCCTCGGCACACTGGGCCTGCTCACGGAGATCACCCTGAAGACCGTGCCACGGCCCCAGGCGGAATGCACTCTGCGGCTGGAGATGGACCAGCCGCGAGCGCTCGAGTCCATGACACGCTGGGCGACTCGGCCCTTGCCGCTTTCCGCGACGGGATGGCATGACGGTACATTGCACGTGCGTCTGTCCGGCGCGGACGCGGCAGTGCGTGCCGCGCGCGAGGCTTTGGGTGGCGAGATCCTGAGCGGTGGCGACGAATACTGGGAGAGCGTGCGCGAGCAGCGGCTGGCATTCTTCGCCGCCGCCGGCGAGCTCTGGCGGGTCTCATTACCGGCCCACTCGCCTGAGTTGCCGGTTCCGGGACCGACACTGATCGAGTGGAGTGGATCGCTGCGCTGGCTACCCGGTCCGCTGGACGGCGCAACTTTGCGAGCTCTCGCCGCGCGTTGCGGCGGCCATGTCACCCTGTATCGGGCGCCCGTGAAGCCGCGCCAAGGTCCGTTCCAGCCGTTGTCTGCGGCCATGCTATCGGTCCACAAGCGTCTGAAGTCCGCATTCGACCCGCATGGCATCTTCAATCGCGGTCGTCTGTATCCGGAGCTGTAACAGTGCAAACCCGACTGAGCGCCGCTTTGCTCGAGACGCCCGCTGGCCGGGAGGCCGACGGCATCCTGCGCAAATGTGTGCACTGCGGCTTCTGCACGGCGACCTGCCCGACCTATCAGTTGCTGGGCGACGAGCTCGATGGCCCCCGCGGCCGCATCTACCTCATCAAGGAGATGCTCGAGGGCGCCGAGCCTTCCCGCTGCACTCAGCTGCACCTCGACAGATGTCTGACTTGCCGCGCATGCGAGACGACCTGCCCATCGGGTGTTCGTTACGGACGCCTGCTGGATATTGGCCGGCATCACATCGAGCAGGTAGTGCCGCGGACGTTACGCGAGCGGTTATTCAGGCGTGCGCTGCTGACCGTCGTTCCGTATCGGAGGCGGTTCGCCGCGCTGCTGGGGCTGGGGAGGGCATTTCGGGGGCTGATGCCGGAAGCGCTGCGGCGAGCGGTACCAGCCGCGCGTCCATCGGGCGCGTGGCCGGCCGCGCGACATCAGCGACGTATGTTGGTGCTGGGGGGCTGCGTGCAACCAGCCGCCGCTCCCGGGATCAACGCCGCCGCCGCGCGCGTATTGGATCGGCTGGGCATCTCATTGATCGCGGTGGACGATGGATGCTGTGGCGCCCTCGCGCATCACTTGTCCGAGGAGGATACATCCCGACGGCAGATGCGACGCAACATCGATGCCTGGTGGCCGGAGATCGAGCGAGGCGCCGAGGCGCTGGTCGTTACCGCGAGCGGGTGCGGCGCGATGATCCGCGATTACGGCGTCCTGCTGCGTGATGATCCCGAGTACGCGCGCAAGGCGGAGCGGATCTCCGAGTTGTTTCGCGACATCAGTCAGGTGGTCGCGCAGGAGCTCGCGCGCGCCAACGCGCTGCCCGAGGCCGTCCCAGCGCAGAAAGCGCGGCTGCGAGTGGCATTGCACTCGCCATGCACGCTGCAGCACGGCTTGAAGCTCCGCGGCATCGTTGAGCCGCTGCTCAAGCGGGCGGGGTGCACCCTGACGTCAGTTGCTGACGGCCACCTCTGCTGCGGGTCGGCTGGCAGCTACTCTCTCTTCCAGCCGGAAATCTCGCGCCGGCTCAAAGCCGACAAGCTCGCGGCATTGCAGGCAGATACGCCTGATGTCATTGCGACCGCGAATATCGGCTGCCTGATGCACCTCGCCTCAGGCACCGATCGCCCGGTCCGGCACTGGGTCGAAGTGCTGGCGCAGATGCTCACTGCCGATTGAGCGGGGAAATTCTGGTCTGGTGGCTTCGTGGATTCGGCGCCTATTGAGTATCACTATGACGCATTGGTGTTCTCGTCGTTGAATACACAATCTGTTTCCCCTGGATGACGGTAGGCGCGATACCGAACGCGCGCGGGGAGTGCCGCTCGTGCGCGTTGTACGGGCTGGCCCACGAAGCCGCCCGGAAACGGGACTGCCCTCGACCGCTTTGGCATCTGGCCGGAGCTGATTTGATGTCGCTGTTTTCGACGATCAGGTCACCATCGGATAGCAGCGCTGCGCTGGGGTGCGAACAGCGGTGTTGCGGTGGAATCACGCTGGCGGAGGAGGCGGATGCACCGCTGAATGTCGGCATGGGAGTAGGGGGAGAGGCAGTCGAGCTGCATTGCCCTGCAACCGTTACGCCGGAGGCTCCGATCTGCGAACGTTCGCAGCGCTATGACACTGTGGAACTCGTATCGATCACGTAGAGGGTGTCGACGGAGGGGTCATAAGTGAGTCCGGCCGGCGCGTATATGGCGCCGGGCTGTCCGCTCCCGCAGAATCCCTGGATGATCTCCGTGAAAGCTGTCTGCGTGTCGCCGCTCAGCGTAATGCGATCGATGGTTCCGTTCGCATTCGAGACGTAGAGCGCGGCAGGATTCTGGCCGTTGGCCGCAACGTAGGCCTCACCCCAGGGTTGGGCGAACGTATCTGTCGAGAAAGGTGTGCCTGCGGTGCCCGAAGGGGCGACGAGCGGATTCTGGTTCGCGCAGTAGGCGCGGCGGCGCTGCCGCCGTCGGCGAAAATGGTGAGCGCGTTGCATCCCTGCAGCGACGAGGATTGAGCGATTCGATACGGCTTGCGCCGGGGAGGGGTGGAGGCCGACGATGGTGGTGCCCAATCCCTGAGTGTTGGTCGCGCCGTCGTTGAAGTTGCAGGCGATCAGGTCACCGGCGGTGACCAGGCCGGCGGTTACCGGGGCAATCGCCAGTCCGTAGGGTTGCCCCCATGCTCGATCGGGTCTACCGTGGAGCCTATGGTGGTAATGGTGCTCGGTGACAGCATGCTGAGAATGGACGGAAGCACAGTGACAGCGCTGGTCGGTGCCGACATCGTGCCGCCGGGTCCCGTGCAGGACAGCATGTAAGTAACCGTGCCGGTCCCGACCGGCGCAACGGTAACTGACCCGCTGATGGACTAGTCCCGCTAACGCGCCGCCGATATGGCTCGATGCGGACGCGGCGAGGAGGTCGCGTTCATGTCGACCCGGGAGCTTTACTGCCTGAGCGAAATGATTCGTCGTGGCCTGCGCCGGCGAGCCGAACATTACATTGGGTGCTGGCATCTGAGTGGGGGCGCCGCTGTACGGGCTGCTCATGCCCCCGCCGTAGCCGCCGCCCCCGCAACCCGCCAGAACAAGGACAAACGCGTAGGGTGCGGCCCCGAGACCACTCAACAAATTGCGCCGATGCATTGCGAGCTCTCATATTTGCCGTGATTCGGCGAGTAAGTGCCGGAGCGCAGTGAGCTCGGTTCAAATGCGTCTACACCCCGAATGTCCGCGCCAGAAAGAAGATGCCGAGCCCCAGGAACAGCGCGCTCGCGACGTAACGCAGCGTTTTGAGGGGCAGGCGGTCCGCGAAGGCCTTGCCGCAGAAGATCACCGGCGCATTCGCCAGCAGCATTCCGGCGGTCGTGCCCGCGACTACCGCCAGCAGATTGGAGTAGGCGGCAGCCAACGCGACAGTAGCGATCTGCGTCTTGTCGCCGATTTCCGCGATGAAGAAGGTGATCAGAGTGGCCAGGAACGCGCCCTTGCGTTTGCCACCAGCGGATTTCTCATCCAGGGTGTCGGGTTTCAGCGTCCACAATGCCATGACGATCATGCTGACGCCGACGGCGGTATCGAGGATCCGCGGCGTGAGCGCGTGTCCGAGCCGCTGGCCGACGAACGCGGCAACGGCATGATTGGCGATCGTGGCGCAGAAAACTCCGGCGAGGATGGGCCACGGCCGGCGAAAGCGCGCCGCGAGCATGAGGGAGAGAAGCTGGGTGCGATCGCCCATCTCCGCGACGGCCACGGTCGACAGGCTGATCAGGAATGATTCCATCGGGGACCTCGACCGAGCGGGGCGAACACCACGGCCGGGAGCCCCCGTCGCTCGCACCGGGGGTTTCAGCCGTTGGTCTCGCCATGCCGCTGAGGGCCCCGTACGCCATGGGCGGAATCGCCCAAGTATGTTGACGTACGGCCCGGCTGGAAGCCGGTCGACTACTCCCCAAGGGGAAACGCTTTGTAGCAGAGCATTCGGCTGCAGCGCAAGCGCAAAGCGCGTTCACCCGGCGCTGATCGCCGGCCCGGCTCGAAGCCCGGGGTCCACCGGGCGTGCCCAAGGCACGAGCGCGAGGAACAGTCCGCCGGCCAGCGCCGCGATCGCCGCGACAAGGGCGAAGAACTGCCACGGCGGCATCCCACTCCAGAGCGTGCCCAGCGCGCCCGCGCCGAGATTGCCGAAGAACGCGGCGACGAACCAGGCGGCGATCATGGTCGCCGCGATCTTCGGAGGTGCGACGCGCCCGAAGAGTCCGAGCCCGACCGGGAGGATGAAGAGCTCGCCGACCGTGAATACGAAGAAATACGAGGCGAGCCATACCCAGCTCGCCCGCGTGCCCGATGCGCTCGCATGCAACGCTACCACCGACAGCAGCAGGAAGGACGCTGCGAGGGCGAACGTCCCGATTGCCATCTTTGCCACTGTGGAATGGTCCTTGCCGCGCGCTGCGCGCCGTGACCACCATGCGAGGACGACCGGTGTGAACAGGAAAATGCCGAGCGAGTTCAGCGCCTGGAACCAGGTCATCGGAATCGCCCAGCCACCGATCCTGCGATCGACACCGGTATCCGCCCAGAGCGCGACAGTGTTGCCCACCTGCTCATAGGCCGACCGGTAGACGATGACCAGCAGCAGAACGGCGGCGAGCACGAGGACGGTGCGCCGGTCGAGCTTCTCCGGGCTGCCGCGCGCTGCCTTGTTGGTGGCATTGCGAGCAGGTGGCGCCTGCTGCTCGGACGGCAGCAAAGGCGTGCCGACGAGATACACGATGAGACCGGCGACCATGCCGATGCCGGCCAGAGTGAAGCCCCAATTCCAGCCCCACAACTCCCCCACCGTGCCGCAGGCGAGAGGCGCCACGAATCCGCCGACGTTCACGCCCACGTAGAAGATGTTGTAAGCCGCTGGCTTGCGCGGGTCATTGTCGTCGTACAGTTGATTGATCTGGCTCGCCAGGCTCGGCAGGAAGAGGCCGTTGCCGATGGCAATCGTGGCCAGGGCGGGATAGAACGTGGGCGCGAAGGCCATCATGAAATGTCCCGCCGCCATGATGCTCCCGCCGAGCAGGACGGCGCGGCGCCGGCCGAGCCAGCGGTCCGACGCTATGCCGCCGAGGACGGGAGTGAAGTAAGCAAAGCCCGAATAGAGACCGTAGATGAGCGAGGAGTGGGTCTGGGAGATGAGCAGTTGCTCGGTCATGTAATAAACGAGGATGGTGCGCATCCCGAAGAAGGAGAACTCGCTCCACATCTCGGTGAGGAAGAGGACCGTGAGACCCCGCGGGTGGCCGAACCAGTTTTTGCCACCGATCGCGCTGGGAGTGACGGCGGCGCTGCTCACCTTCGGAGACCCGGGAGTTGCGCCGACTCCGCAAAGCGCGCCGGCGAGACCACGGCCGGATCGAAGCCTGCCAACTCCGGCGGCCTCGCTTCATCGCGCACCAAGGCGGCGGCAAGAGCCGCCGCGGCTGGCGCTGTCTGGATGCCGTAGCCTCCCTGACCCGCGAGCCAGAAGAAGCCCGGTGCGGCCTCATCGAAACCGATCACCGGCGCGCGATCGGGCGCAAACGAGCGCAGTCCGGCCCACTTGCGGCGCACTCGCGCGACCGTGAGCCCCGTTGCCCTTTCCAGGCGGTCGATGGCGATGGCGACGTCGAGCTCCTCAGGCTGGACGTCGCAAGGCTCGACAGGAGTCTCATCCGCCGGCGAGATGAAGAGGAGGCCCGCGTCAGGCTTGAAGTAGTAGGCCTCTTCGATGTCGACCGTCAGCGGCCACGAGTCCGATATCTCTCGCGTCACGGGCTCGACCAGCACGGCGGTACGGCGGCAGGCTTGAATCCGCATCGGCGCGATGCCGGCGAGCATCGCCACCCGATCGGCCCAGGCACCTGCGGCGTTGATTACGACGCGGGCCCGGAAGGCTCCGGCCGTGCTCTGGATGAGCCATTGCCCGCCGCCGCGTGCGAGTGCTGTGACCTGCGCGCCGGTGATTATCGTGCCGCCGCGTTGGCGCAGGAGTCTCAGATATCCCTGATGAAGCGCATCCACGTCGATATCGGCGGCATCCTTCTCGTAGGCGCCACCCGCGGCCGCCGTTTCCGGCAGCAGGAGCGGCGACAAGGCCAGGGCCTCCTCGGGGCTGACGCGGCTGACACGCGGCGCCACGTCTTCCGTCGCAAGAAACCTTTCCAGGGCGGACGCCTGGGTCACGGAAGCCACGTGCAGCCAGCTGCGGCGCTTGAGCAGGGCATATGCACTGAAGTCGGCCGGCGGGTGGTGGAAGAAACGGCGGCTCGCGCTTGTCAGCGCGCGTACCGCTCGATTGCCGTAGGACTCGGAGAAGACGGCCGCGGAACGGCCCGTCGAGTGATAGCCAGGCGCGTCCTCTCCCTCGAGTACCAACACCCGGTGGGTGCGCGCGAGCTCGGCCGCCGCCGAGGCGCCGGCGATGCCGCCGCCGATGATGAGCACGTCGGTTTGCGAGCTCATCACGGCAGGCTCTGGGCAGGCGCGCTCAGCTGGCTGGCGCGGAACATCGCGACGGCGTTGAGCAGGATGGCCATGAGGACGGACGGCGCAATGATGCTGCTCATGGCGTAGCCGACCGCCAGGGGGTCGTGGAAGACCCTGTCCGTCACCAGGGCAACGAGTGTTGGGCCGATGCCGAGCCCAACGATGATGTTGTTGAAGGCGAGCGTGGATGTACCGAAGCCGCGGCTTTCCTGCGGCAGGATGTCGAGTATGGTCGCGACGGCAATCGTGCCCATCGCGGAGGAGATGAATATCCAACAGCTCGCGCTCGCCAGGGCAGCGCCCGGTGCGCCGAGGATGCCGACCGGGATGCCGAGAATCCCGCCGAGGGCCACAACGACAAGCAGCGGATAGCGGGCGCGCAGTCCCCAGCGCCGGGTCACCCGGTCCCAGATGAATCCGCCCGCGGGCGTACCGATGAGACCGGCGACGATTGCGATCGAACCGAGGCGGGCACCAACCTCCCCCGGCGACCACGCGAAGCGGCGCATCAGGAGCGCTGGAGTCCAGGAGAGCAGCGCGCCGTCAACGATGCACCAGAAGGCCAACGCGCCGTAGAGCGGCAGCAGGACGCCGGCGTGAGCTCGGAAGACGCCGGCTATCTCACCGAGCTCGAAAAAGCGCGCGCGGAAAATACCCGCTGAGAACCTGCGGCCCGGCGGCTCGTACAAGGTGAGCATGGCGGCGGACATCGCCAGGCCGGCGATTCCGGCGATGAGCAGGACGATCCGCCACGGTGCCAGCATACCGAGCAGCGGCAACGCCCGCAGAGGGTGTGCTTCGGCGAGCTGCAGCAGTCCACCACCGATGGCGATGGCCGCCCCCGCGCCGACGACCATGCCGGTGAGAAACACACCCATGGCCGTACCGCGGCGATCCGGCGGGAAATACTCGCCGATCAGGGAGATGGCAGCGGGCGCGAGCGCCGTCTCCCCGGCCGCGACCAGCAGCCGCGCCCCGAGCAGGCCGTCGTAGGAGTGTGCCAGACCACAGGCCAGCGTACCGGCGCTCCAGACAGCGATGGCGAGAGCGATGAGCGCCCGGCGCGGCACGAGATCGGCGATGCGTCCCAGAGGCAGCCCGAGAAACGAATACAGGACGGCGAAGGCCGCGCCCGACAGGATGCTCAGCTGGGTATCCGTCAGATGGAGGCTCGCCCGGATGGGATCGACCAGAATGGTGAGGATCTGCCGGTCCGTGTAGGAGAGGATGGCTCCGAGCGTGAACAGCGTGACACCCCACCAGGCTGTGGCCCGACGGGGGTAGACGCTCTCGTGACCGCCGCTGGCATCCAAGGACTCGCGACTCCCGCGGAGATTGAAGTGAGCGCATTTTTAGCGTATAGAAAGTTTTTTCTCAACTAGAAAATTTGGAGAAAGCCATGCGCGTCTTTACGGCGGGACTCATCACCGAGACCAATACTTTCGCGCCGTGGCCGACGGGCAAGCGCGGATTCTCGGAGATCGGACCCTTTCGCGGCGACGCCACGACGCGCGGCCGGGACGATGAGACGGGCGTGGTCGCCGGAATCTGGAAGGAGCTTGCGCTGCGGGACGGACATGAGTTCGCGGAAGGCTTTTTCGCTCACGCCCAGCCTTCCGGACCGACCCTGCAGTCGGTCTACGAGGAGTACCGCGACGAGATACTCGCCGACCTGCGGGCACGGATGCCGGACATGGCGCTCTTCTTCCTCCATGGCGCCATGGTGTCCACCGGCTGTGACGACTGTGAGGGCGACATTCTCGGCAGGGCCCGCGCCATTCTGGGGGCCGGCGCGAAGATCGGCGCCTTGCTCGATCCCCACTGTCATCTGACACCGCAGATGATCGCGGCGGCGGATGCCGTCATCCTCATGAAGGAATACCCGCACGTCGATTACGCCGATCGCGGCCGCGAGCTCTATGAAATCTGCGCCGGCGCGGTCCTGAAGCGGTGTCGCCCGGTGACGCATCTGTTCGACTGCCGGATGGTTGGCTTCTATCCGACGACCACCGAGCCGATGGCTGGGCTCCTGAGGCGCATGAAGGAGGCCGAGAAGCGGCCCGGCGTTCTCTCCGTGAGCTTCGGACATGGTTTTCCCTGGGGAGACACGCCGGAGACCGGCTCCAAGGTGTTGGTCATCGCCGATGGCGATCCGCGCCTGGCGGAGGCGGTGGCGGCAGAGATCGGCCACGCGATTTACGATCTGCGCGAGACGCTCTTGCCCCGATATCCCGATATCGCCGCGGCGCTCGATCGCGCCCGGAGGCACGACGGTGTCGTCGTGCTTGCGGATACGGCTGATAACTCTGGCGGCGGGGCGCCGAGCGACAATGTGTCGTTGCTGCGCGCCATGCTGCGCGCAGGCGTGAAACAGGCGGCTTACGGCAGTATTTGGGATCCTGTGACCGTGAGCACTTGCGCCGAAGCCGGCGTCGGCGCGACGCTGCCGCTTCGCATAGGAGGCAAGTGCGGGTCCGCCTCGGGTGAGACGCTGGATGTCGTTGCGACCGTGAAGGCTTTTGTCACGGCACACAGTCAACAGGGTCTGGGTGCCGCACGCAGCGCCATGGGCGATGCGGTCTGGTTGGAGATCCAGGGCATCGATGTCGTTGTCATGAGCGTGCGCACGCAGACCTTCTCGCCGGACGCCTTCTCGGGCCTCGGCATCGATCTCGCCTCGAAGCGCATCATTGTGGTGAAATCGAGCTGGCACTTTCAGGCGAATTTCGCGCCCCTCGCCGACGAACTGATCCCGGTGGCAACTCCCGGCGCCATCCAGATGAATTTCGCCGCGATCGACTACCGCAAGAAGCGGGATCAGGCGTTCTTTCCGCGCGTGGCCGATCCGCTCGGACGTGCCTAGCGGCTCCGGCGGACGCGCGGTGCGGGCCTGGCACTGTCTTGCTGCAGCGCTTCCTTGAGCTGTGACTCCGGCCCCGAGCAGATCGACAGTACCAGGCACGGGCCCGACTCGGCGGCAAGATAGGCGTGGCCCATGCCGCTGTCGAAATAAATCGAGTCGCCCTTGCGCAGCGTGAGCGGTGCGTAGAGCTCAGTGTGGAAGGCGACGGTGCCTTCCAGCACATACGCATACTCTTCACCCGGGTGGCGGATGAGCTCGCCGAACTCCTCGAGTGAGCGCGTGCGCAGCTCCGCAATGATGGGCACGAACCGCTTGTTGAGGAAGTCGGCCGCCGGATAGGTGTGGCCGTAGTTGCGGGTCTCGATCACCTGGCCCTGGCCGCCCGGCGTGTAGCTGCGCCGGCCGATGAGAGCTCCGTGTCCGCCTCTGAGGGCCGGCGAGAATAGCTCCGAAAGATCGACCCCCAGGCTCGCGCTCAACAGTGCGAGCTTGTCGTAATTCAGCGAGATGCGCTCGTTCTCTATCTTCGACAGCGTCGAGACTGGAAGGCCGGTGCGCCTGCTCACCTCCGCCAGAGTCCAACCGCGCTGATTGCGCAAGGCCTTCAGCGCCGCCCCCGGATGTGCGGTTACCCGCCCAGCGCCCGCTGTTTCCAGTGTCTTGGGTACTTTGGCGCTCATGCTGGCAATTTAAATCGAGTACTCCGGAAATGTCGAGGATATCCTCGGAGGAAAAAAATTGCATATTTGGAAAGCACGAGCTAGATTTGTCAAAACTGTAAACGTGAGGGGTGGGGTCAGACGTCTTGTTCTGGCGGCCGAAACGCGTGATGCATCTTCACATCGACATCGAACGTTGGCCTCTGAAGGCTCCCTTTCGGATTACCGGCTATACGTTTACGGAGTCGGAGGTCGTCGTCGTGACCCTGACAGAAGGTGGCGTATCGGGCCGGGGAGAGGCGGCGGGCGTCTACTATCGAGGCGAGAGTCCGCAGAGCATGGCGCGGCAGCTCGAGGCGATCAGCCCTCGGCTCGAAGGGGGTGTGACGCGAGAGGCGCTGCGGTCACTCCTGCCCGCCGGAGGAGCACGTAACGCGCTCGATTGCGCGCTCTGGGATCTCGAGGCGCGAACGTCCGGCGTTCCGGTCTGGCAGATCGCGGGGCTGCAGGCGCCGAATCCGCTCAGTACGACCTACACCGTCGGCGCGGATACGCCGGAGGCGATGGCGCGCACGGCGGCTTCGTTGCTGGGCGCCGGGCGCCTCAAGTTGAAGCTGACGGGAGAGGGCGATGCCGCGCGGGTCCATGCGGTGCGGGCCGCGCGACCTGACGCCTGGATAGGCGTAGATGCCAATCAGGCATATGACCCCATCTCGCTGCGCGCGGTTCTCCCGGCATTGGTCGCAGCACATGTCGAACTGATAGAGCAGCCGGTACGCATCGGCCGCGAGCACGAGCTCGCCGGCTTCGCTTCGCCCATTCCGCTGGCGGCGGACGAGAGCGTCCAGAGCCTGCACGACCTGCCGAATGTCGTCGGGCTCTTCGATGTGGTCAACATCAAGCTCGACAAGTGCGGTGGCCTCACCGAAGCGCTGCAACTGGTCGCGGAGATCCGCCGCCTGGGCATGAAGCCCATGGTCGGCTGCATGGCCGGCACCTCGCTCGCCATGGCGCCGGCGTGTCTGGCCGGCGGCCGGTGCGATCTCGTCGATCTCGACGCGCCGATGTTCCTCGCGGAAGACCGACGGCCGGCCGCTCGGTACAGAGAAGGGACGGTGTTTTGCCCGGATGGCTGGGGTGTGCCCATGTCGGCGGCGATGAGCAACTGACTCATGAGGTGGCAAGTGAAGCGGATTTCCATCGGCGGCGGCTGGCTGCCAAGAATGCTGGCCGCAGGCACCGCGTTTTCTGCGACGCTATTGCTTCTCGTAGCCGGCGCGGCGGCCGCGCACACGGCTGCAACGCCACCCAATCGACTGGCGCCCCAAGCGCCTGCGGCCGCTGCGAGTAGCGAGGCGGCTGCAGCGCCCGCGGCGGCACCGAGCGACAGCGGCACGCACGCACTCACGCCCGCTGACGTGGCGGCATTCCTCGACGGCATCGTTCCGTACGCCATCCATCGCGGCAACATTGCCGGTGCCACTGTTGCGGTGGTTGCCGGCGGCCAGATCGTCTTCGCGAAAGGCTATGGCTATTCGGACGTCAACAAGCGGCAACCGGTGATCGCGGACCAGACGCTCTTTCGGCCCGGCTCAGTCTCGAAGACCTTCACCTGGACGGCCGTGATGCAGCAGGTGCAGGCCGGCAAGCTCGATCTCGATCGCGACATCAATGACTATCTCGACTTCAGGATCCCGGAGAAATTCGGACCCATCACGCTGCGCAACCTGATGACCCATACGCCGGGATTCGAAGACACCTTCGACGGCAGTTTCGTCACGACCGCGCAGCAGCTCGTGCCGTATCGGGATTATCTCGTCAAGCACATACCCGCGGAGATATTTCCGCCCGGCAAGGTCGTGGCGTATTCCAACTACGGCGCGATGCTCGCCGGCTACATCGTGCAGCGCGTATCCGGTGAGCAGTTCGACGAGTACATCGAGCACCACATCTTCCAACCGCTCGACATGGCTCATTCGACCTTCGAGCAGCCGCTGCCGGCGACCCTCGCCAAGGACATGTCGCAGGGATACATCACGGCTTCCGACCAGAAACCCGGCCCCTTCGAGTATATCGAGGTGGCGCCGGCGGGCTCGCTGTCCGCCACCGCGACCGACATGGCGCATTTCATGATCGCCCAGCTCGAGGGTGGCAGCTATAACGGCGCCTCGATTCTCGACGCTGCCACCACGCAGCTGATGCATACGCCGCAGTCGCGCATGGCGCCCGGGATGAACGGCTACGATCTCGGCTTCTACCAGGAGAACCGCAACGGGCTGCAGATCATCGGTCATGCCGGTGACACCAATTATTTCCACAGCGATCTGCATCTGCTACTCGACAAGGACGTCGGATTCTTCATCTCTCTCAACAGTCTCGGCACGGACGGTGCGGCCGAGCAGGTGCGCACCGGACTGTTCCGCGCGTTCCTCGACCGGTACTACCCGTACACGCCGCCGGTCGAGCCGACCGTCGCACACCCGCAGACCGATGCGGCGCGCGTAGCCGGTTGGTATCTCACGTCCCGTCGAATCGAGAGCGCGCTCGGGATCCTGAACGCGCTCACGCAATCGGCCGTCACTGCTCTTCCCAACGGCGAGATCGAAGTAGAGATGCTCAAGAACCTCGCCGGCGTACCGAGGCGCTGGCGGGAGGTCGGCCCGCTCACCTACCGCGAGGTCGGTGGGCAGACGCACCTCAAGTTCGTCACCGATTCCAATGGGCATGTCAGCTATTGGATCTGCGACGACTTCCTGCCGGTCATGATCTTTCAGAAGGTCCACGGTCTCAGCCAGAAAGGTGATGTGACGTGGATCGGGTCGGTCTTCATCGCGGTCCTCATCCTCACGATCGCGATCTGGCTAGGCGGCTGGATCGTGCGGCGCCGCTTCCAGAGGCCGCTCCTCGTCACACCGCACGAGAAGCAGCTGCGTCTGGCTTCCAGGTTGGGGGTGGTAGTGATACTCGGCGCCATCCTGGCGTGGGTCGCGACGTTCGCGGTGCTACTCAAGAGCACTGGCGGTATCGGCGGCGTACTCGTTCTTGCCTACATCCTGGGGGCTCTGGCCGTGCTCGGCGCGTTGGCGATTCTCGCGGAGGCCGGCAGGCGCCTGCTGCACGGACCGGGCGGGTGGTTGGTGCGCTGCGGGGAGGGGCTGCTCGCGCTTTGTGCACTCTGGGGCCTGTGGGCGATCTTCGCCTTTGGTCTCGCCAGCTTCAGCTTTCATTACTGAGGTTGCCACGATGCGGACGAGCATGAGAGTCAAGGGCGCGGTGTTGCTGCTGCTGGCGCTCATCGGGCCGCCGCTGGCGTCCGCTGACTCGCCTCCGGCCAACGTCGTAGCACCGCAGCTGACAGCGGAGGATCTGAGCGGCTTTCTCGGCGGGATGGTTCCCTACGCCATCGCTCAGGCCAACATCGCGGGCGCTTCCGTCGCGGTGGTGGGCAACGGCCAACTCATCTTCGCCAACGGCTACGGCTTCGCGGACATGAAATCTCGCCGGCCGGTGATTGCGGACCAGACCCTCTTCCGGGCCGGCTCGGTGTCGAAGCTCTTCACCTGGACGGCGGTGATGCAGCTCGTCGAGCAAGGCAAGCTCGACCTGGATCGCAATGTCGATGACTACCTCGATTTCAAGGTGCCGGAGCCTTACGGCAGGCCCATCACGCTGCGTGATGTGATGACGCATTCGGCGGGATTCGAGGACACGGTCACCGATCTCTTCGTCAACAAGCCGAGCCAGATGTTCCCGCTGCGGCAATATCTCCTCGGGCACATGCCGCCGCTCATCGAGCCGCCGGGCCGGGTGGTCGCCTACTCGAACTATGGAGCGACGCTCGCGGGCTACATCGTCCAGCGCGTTTCAGGTGAGCCGTACGACGAGTACATCGCGCGGCATATCCTGCAACCGCTCGGGATGGATCACTCGACGTTCCAACAGCCGCTGCCGGCGAATCTGCGGCCCCGCATGGCCAGCGGCTACAGACAGGCATCGGATCGGAGCACGGTTCCTTTCGAGCTGGTCGAGGCTGCGCCCGCCGGTGCGCTCACCACCGATGCAACGGACCTCGCGAAATTCGCGCTGGCGCAGCTGGGTGGCGGGAGCGGGGGCGGCGCGCAGATCCTGACGAGGGCAACGCTCCAGGAGATGCATACGCCGCAGGGCCGGCCGCTTCCCGGCATGAACGGCATGGACCTGGGCTTCTACGACGAGAACCGCAACGGCCTGCGCATCATCGGCCATGCCGGTGACACCGGCGCCTTCCACGCCGACGTCCACCTGCTGCTCGATAAGGGCGTCGCCTTCATCATTATGCTGAACAGCTCGGGTGCTGCCGGCGCGGCGGAGCAGGTGCGCGTTGCCATCTTCCGCAGCTTCCTCGACCGTTACTTTCCGTACACGCCGCCAGAGGAGGCAACGGTTTCCGATCCTGGCAGGGATGCCGCGCGTGTGGCGGGCTCCTATGCTTCGAGCCGACACACGGTGCTGAGCATCCTCAACGCCATCAGCCAGTCCTCTGTCAGCGCGGATCCGAACGGACAGATCGAGGCGAGCGAGCTCACCCACTTGAGTGGAATCCCGAAGCACTGGCGGGAGGTGGGCCCGCTCACCTGGCGGGAGGTGGGCGGACAGGCGCACCTCAAGTTCGTCACCGCCAAAGCAGGTGAGATCGGGTACTGGGTATCCGACGACACCATTCCGGTCGACATCAATCAGCGGGTCCACGGCTTGGGGCGGAACTCACTTCTCAAGCTCTTGGGTGGGCTCTTTCTCGTCGTCATGCTGCTCACCGTCGGCATATGGATCGGCGGCGCCATCATCCGCCGCCGGTTCGCGCGCCCGCTGGCGCTGACACCGCTCAAGTCGGCGCTGCGCCTGGCCGCGCGCATCGGCGCGGTCATTTATCTGATCCTCGTCCTGGGATGGGTGGTGTTCTTCGCGAGTCTCGCCGGGCTCGACGCTTTGGTCGGCGGCGAGCTGTTGGGTCGGTTCATCCCGCTCTACGTCCTCGGCGTGCTCGCGATCCTGGGCAGCCTCGCAATGATCGCCAACGCGGGGTTACGGCTGCGGCTGGGACCCGGCGGAATTCTGGCGCGCTGCGGCGAGCTCGTCCTGGGACTCGCGGGTATTTACGGCATCTGGGGAGTGATTCATCTTGGCCTGGCAAGCTTCACGGTCTCGTTCTGAGAAAGTCCGTTCGGGACTGACGGCGGTCGCCGCGGCGCTGGCGTTGATTTCGGTCGCGCCGCTTGCGGGCGCGGCAGAGGCAGCGCCGGCCCAGAGCCCGCCGCCGGACATGGATCAGTATGTTGCACGCGCCATGCAAGGGTTCGGCGCACCGGGGTTGTCGCTTGCCATAGTCCAGAACGGCAAGACCGTGTTCGCCAAGGGCTACGGCATGCGCAGCATCGCTACCCGAGCTCCGGTGACAGCCGACACCGCCTTCCCCATCGGCTCGGAGACGAAGGCTTTCACTTCGGCCGCCCTGGCGATACTCGTCGATGAAGGGAAGCTGAAGTGGACCGACCGGGTGGTGGACAAGCTGCCCGGCTTCAGGATGTACGATCCGTACGTCACCGAGCACATGACGGTTCGCGATCTGCTGACTCATCGCACCGGGCTCGGTCTCGGCGAGGGCGACCTGCTCATCATCCCGACCACGACCCGCAGCCGCGCGGATGTCGTGCATGCGCTGCGATACCTCAAGCCGAGAACCGGCTTCCGTGAGGTGTTTGCCTACGACAACATCACCTACATCGTCGCCGGGGCGCTCGTGCAGGCGGTTTCCGGTGAGACCTGGGAGCACTTCGTCGGGCAGCACATCTTCGCTCCGCTCGGCATGGGCGATTCACGCCCGCTCTACGATCCAACGGCGGCGAATGCCGTTGCGCTGCACGGCCGCACCGATGGCCCGATCCGCGGCATGGGCAAGGAAAGAATTCTGACGCAAGTCCTCGATGCGCCGGCGGCCGCACCCTGCGGCTCGATCAATGCGAGCGCTATCGACATGGCCAAGTGGATGGCCATGTGGGAAGAGGGCGGCAAATTGCCCGACGGTAAGCAGCTCCTCAGTGCCGCGGCGGTGCAAGAGCTCTGGAATCCTGTCGACGTCATTCCGTCGGACGCTTTCGGCGCCGTATCCGTGCTGCTTCCGGAGCCTACGTTCCAGGACTATGCCCTGGGTTGGTTCGTGGAGGACGACTACGGTCATACAGTGGTCGAGCACACGGGCGCGGTGTTCGGCGCGCTCGCCGCGCTTTACTTCATTCCCGACAGGCATGTCGCGTTCTCGGTGATCATCAACTCCGAGGATGGCGGCGCCAGGCGCGCGGTGGTCGACTATCTGCTCGCCTATTATCTCGGCCAGCCGCAACAGGATTGGGTCGGCAATCTGCAGCGGATCCGCAAGCAACTCATCGGCCAGACGCTGGCTGAGCTGAAAAATCTGCCGCAGCAATACAAGCCGAACGACAAATCGTCGCTGCCGATGGCGCGCTATACAGGTACGTATGCCGATCCGTGGTACGGCAGCATGACGGTGACCGTGCGACCTGGAAACAAACTCTGGATCAACTTCGATCGCACGCCGAACATGGACGGCTCCCTCGAGCACGTCGCCGATGACACGTTCCGCGCGCATTGGACCGAGCGCGGGATCGAGGACGCCTACGTGACTTTCAAGGTCGACAACGGCCGCATCACCTCCATAGCGATGAAGCCGGTGTCACCGCTTGCCGATTTCAGCTTCGATTACCAGGACCTTCATTTCCGTCCGACGCCGATGATCGCAACCAAGCAAGTTCAAACTACGAACCGTCACGGGGAGAATGGTCATGTTCAGATCAGCACGTGTTGTATCGCCCTTGCTGCTCGCTCTGACGTCCACCTTTGTGGTGGGCCGGGCAGCGCAAGCCGACGATGCCGCCACACAGTACAGACGCAGACGGCGGCGACGCTGCAGGAGGTCGTCGTCACGGCGCAGAAGCGCCAGGAGAAGCTGCATCAACGTGCCCATGGGAGTCACCGCGATCACCAGCGCGGACATCCAGTCGATGCACCTCATCGATTTCGCGGACCTCGAGACCCAGGTGCCGGGCCTCTCGGTCGAGCTGGTCGCCCCTGGCCTCGACCGCCTGACCATCCGCGGCGAGAACGTGGGCGGCGTCGGCTCGACGGTGACCACCTACATCGACGACGTCCCGTTCGGCTCGAGCAACGCGCTCGCCAACGGCTGAGGGCACGACTGGCGATTTCGACACCTGGGACCTGGAGCGCGTCGAGGTGCTGCGCGGGCCGCAGGGCACCTTGTACGGCGCCGGCAGTGAAGGCGGCCTCCTCAAGTATGTGACGAACCCGCCCGATCCGACGAAGTTCGCGGCCGCGTTCGAGCTCGGCGACGAGGACGTCGCTCACGGCGACAACGCTCCCTCCTACAAGGCCATGCTCAATCTCCCGGTCGGCGGCAGCGCCGCACTCCGCCTCGACGGCTTCTACACCCGCATGCCCGGCTATATCGATGACCCGCAGCTCGGCGAGAGCGATGTCAATCGCGGCTACAACGAGGGCGGGCGCGCATCGTTTCTCGTCAACGTGACTGACAATTTCTCGATCCGTTTGACGGCCTTCGGACAGACGATGCACACCGACGGCTCGCCTGAGATCGATGTGTTCGGCGGCGCCGGCACGCCGCTCACCCCGCCGGCGGATGAGCTGCAGCCGGACGACGGCAACTACAACCAGCACCGCTTCATCAACGAGCCGTCGACGTTCAAATACGACATCTATAGTGGCACGCTCGACTGGAACCTCGGCTGGGGCACCCTGACCTCGGTCACGAGCTACGGGAAAACTACCCAGGACCAGTTCACCGATGCGACCTCGACCGCGGCCGCTCCCGGGCTCAGCTTCGGCGTGCTCACGGACAGCCTGTTGCCTCCCGGCACGAATGCCGGGGTCGCGGAGACCTCGGACCTCGTCATCGACAAGCTCACCCAGGAGGTGCGGCTTGCCTCCTCGACTGGCCAGCCGCTCGAGTGGCAGGCCGGCGCTTTCTTCACGCGCGAATCTTCGACGCTCCCTCAGACCCTGCCCTCGTTCATCATCCCGACGCTGGCGCCCACCGGCCTGCCCTCGCTCGAGAATGCGAATCTCGATGCACTCTATCGCGAGTGGTCCGCGTTCGCGCAGATCGATTACCACTTCATCCCCGCGTTCGACGTGGCGCTCGGCGGCCGCTGGTCCGAGAACAAGCAGTCCGAGAACGAGGTGCTCGGCGGCCTGCTGGTGAGCCCCACGCAGACGACCGGCGGAGCCTCGACCGGCACCGACTTCACCTACTCGGTCGCACCGCGCTGGCACGTGAGCCAGGACACGATGGCGTACGTACGTGTAGCGAGCGGGTATCGGCCGGGTGGTCCGAACGCGCTGCCGCCAATCACTCCGACAGGCGTTGGCCGGACTTACCAGGCTGATTCGACCGTCAACTATGAGATCGGGGTCAAGTCCAATCTGCTCGACAACCGCCTGTCGGTAGATGTGGACGCGTTCCAGATCAACTGGAAGAAGATCCAGCTGTTCGAGTTCGTCGACGACTTCGGCATCAACGCCAACGGTGGCACGGCGACCAGCAAAGGCCTCGAGTGGACTCTCGGACTCACGCCGGTGAACGGCCTCACCTTCACGCTCGCCGGCGCCTACGTCAATGCCTACCTGACGGAGGATGCGCCGGCGGCAGGCGGCGCGAACGGCGACCAGCTGCCGTATGCGCCGAAATGGAGCAACTCGCTCGATGCGAACTACACCTGGAGAGCGTTCGCGGACTACAGTGCGTTCGCCGGTGCAACCTGGAGCTACATCGGATCGCGCGCCAACGACTTCTCCACGACCGAGGCCGTTGCAGGCGGCGCCGTCGTCTTCGAGGCCAACCCGCGACCCGACCTGGGTGGCTACAACACACTGAATCTGCGTGCCGGCATCGACAATGGGCGTTGGACGTTCGAGCTCTACTGCAAGAACATCGCCGACACGCGCGGCCTTACCTTCTACACGAATACGGGCACGCCGAACTTCGGCGGCGCGATCGGGATCCAGGAGCCGCGCACGATCGGCGCAACGATCGATCTGCACCTCTGACGGCACCGACCCTCGATGCCATCGCTCTCGTCCCGGAGGCGCCCTGCGCGCCTGCCGCCGCCGTTTGCTATCATCGTCGCGGAGATCCCCGGGCTCGGCGCCTAAGCTTTTGATTTCAAAAGATTAGCGCTCGAGCTCTTTGAGCCATGGTGGCCCGTGTCGGCTACTCCGCGACGACCAGTCGTGAACCCCGTCAGGGCCGGAAGGCAGCAGCGGCAGCGGCGATGTCGGGTGCCGGAGCTTTCGCTGATACGGGCCGCCTCCATTTCGAGGCGAATCGATGACTGAGACCTACACGGCGCTGGCGCGCAAGTGGCGGCCGCGGGCCTTTGCCGAGCTGGTCGGCCAGGAGCACGTGCGGCGCGCGCTCGTGAACGCGCTCGAGACCGGCCGCGTCCATCACGCCTTTCTTTTCACCGGCACGCGCGGTGTGGGCAAGACCACCATCGCGCGCATTCTCGCCAAGTGCCTCAACTGCGAGACCGGAGTGACGGCCACTCCCTGCGGCCATTGTGCCACCTGCAAAGAGATCGACGCCGGGCGCTTCGTCGATCTCATCGAGGTCGATGCAGCCTCGCGCACCAAGGTCGACGATACCCGCGAGCTGCTCGACAACGTGCAGTACGCCCCGACCCGCGGCCGCTACAAGGTGTACCTGATCGACGAGGTACACATGCTGTCGACCCACTCTTTCAATGCGCTCCTCAAGACTCTCGAGGAGCCGCCGCCGCACGTGAAATTCCTGCTCGCCACCACCGATCCGCAGAAACTGCCGGTCACCGTGCTGTCGCGCTGCCTGCAGTTCAACCTCAAGCGGATTCCGCTCGCGCTGATTGCGGCACATCTGCGCGCCATTCTGGAGAAGGAAGGCATCGGCTTCGAGCCCGCGGGTCTGGCGCTCGTCGCGCACGCCGCCGATGGCAGCATGCGGGACGGTCTGTCGCTTCTCGATCAGCTCATCGCCTTCGGCGGCGGCCGGGCAGGCGAGGCCGAGGCCCGCGCGATGCTCGGCACGATCGCCAGAGATCACGTCTTGCAACTGACGGAGCGTCTGGCGGCGGGGGATGCAGCGGAGCTCCTGAGTCATGCCCGGTCCCTGGACGAATGGGCTCCCGACTACGCCCAGGTGCTCGATGAGCTGGCCTCCCTTCTCACCCGCATCGCCCTGAAACAGGTCGTGAAGGACTTCGACGGCGACGACCTCTACGCGCCGGAGCTGCTCGAGCGCCTGGCGCGCGCCATCCCTCCCGAGGACGTCCAGCTCTATTACCAGACGGCCATCGTCGGGCGGCGGGACCTCGCTCTTGCTCCCGATCCGCGCACCGGGTTCGAGATGGCGCTGCTCAGGATGATCGCATTCCGTCCGCAGGCCGGCGCTGGTGAGCCTCGCGTCCCGGGATCGCCACCCAGCTCGAAAAGCGCGGTATCCGGTCCGGCTACGACCTTGGCCGCGCCGAAGCCCGGCTCGAGCGCGGCAGCGCCGGTCTCTGCGATGGCGTTGGCTGCAGATGCCCCGCCGCGCGCCGCCCAAGGCGGAGCTCAGGACTGGGCCGCCATCATCGCCGCTACCGAGCTTCAGGGGGCGGCGCGTCAGCTGGCGACGCATTGCGTGCTGGTCGGCCGCGAGGGCGCGGTCGTGCGCCTGGCCCTCGATCCGCGCAGCAAGTTCATGCGAACCGCCGCCGTGGAGGAGAAGCTCGCGCAAGCGCTCGCGAAGTACTACGGCGAGCCCGTGCGGCTGGAATTCACCGCCGTCCTGCCACAGGCGGAGACTCCGGCCCAGGCCGGCCAGCGCGTCTCTCAGGAAGAGGCCGAGTCCGCGCGCCGCGCCTTCGAGTCGGACCCGGGCGTCCAGGGCTTTCGCGACCGCTTCGGGGCGACGATGCTTCCGGAAACCATCCGGCCCGTAAAATGAGACTGAGCGGGCCAAGGCCGTTCCTTGGCCCGCGGACGGCACAGCATTCATACAGAGATCGCTAAAACGGCCGCAGGCCTGTTTTAGCCAATCATCAGAGGAGCCCATGCCCAATTTCAACAACCTGATGAAGCAGGCGGCGGCCGTGCAGGCCAACATGCAGAAGGTCCAGGAGGAGATAGCCGCCCTGGAAGTGGTCGGCGAGGCCGGTGGCGGCATGGTGAAAGTGACCATGAGCGGCCGGCACGAGACGCGCCGCGTGCAGATCGAGCCCGCCGTGATCGGTGAGGACCGCGAGATGCTCGAGGATCTGGTAGCCGCGGCCGTGAACGATGCCGTGCACAAAGTGGAAGCGAAGGTCCAGGAGAAAATGTCGGCCGTGACGGCCGGACTGCAGCTTCCGCCCGGCATGAAACTGCCGTTTTGAAGCATTCCCCCCGACTCACCCAGCTGATCGAAGCGCTGCGATCGCTCCCCGGCGTCGGGCCGAAGACGGCGCAGCGCATGGCCTTCCACCTCCTGCAGGACGGGCGGCCGGCGGCGCGCGTGCTCGCGCAGGCGCTCGATGGCGCGCTCGATTCCGTGACGCGTTGCCGGCGCTGCCGCATGCTCACCGAGGAGGAGCTGTGCTCGATCTGCGCGGCTCCCCAGCGCGAGGCGTCGCTTCTTTGCGCGGTGGAATCCCCGGCGGATGTCGTCGCCATTGAGCAGTCGGGCAGTTACCGCGGACGCTACTTCGTTCTCATGGGACACCTGTCGCCACTCGATGGTGTGGGCCCGGAGCAGCTCGGCATCCGCGAGCTCGAGGCCATCCTCGAGGAAGGTACGGTGCGCGAGTTGATTCTGGCGACCAATCCGACCGTCGAGGGCGAGGCGACGGCGCACTTTCTCGCGGAGCTCGCCACTCGCCGCGGACTGCGTGCGAGCCGGATCGCGCATGGTGTGCCGATCGGCGGGGAGCTCGAGTATGTCGACGGCGGCACGCTGGCTCACGCGCTCGCCGGACGCCAGACGGTCGTCTGACTCAACGCCTGTGTTTCGGGCCTCGGACCGCTGTCAGGTCTTCGGCAAGCCGCCGCAGGCGGCGGTAGCTCTCGTAGCGTCTGGCGTCCATCGATCCTGACTCGACGCCTCGTTGCACGGCGCATCCAGGCTCGCGCATGTGCCGGCAGTCCTGGAACCGACAGCCCGGGGCGAGGCGCGCCACTTCGAGAAACCCCATGGTGCGCGGATCGAGATGGTCCACGGCGGGCGCGAAGTCGCGTACGCCGGGGGAATCGATGAGCTTGCCCCCGCCCGGCAGCCCGTAAAGTCGCGACACGGTGGTGGTATGACGTCCTTCCTCTTCGCGCATCAGTCCACCGATCTCGACTTCGACATCGGGCACGAGCCGGCGCACGAGCGATGACTTCCCGACACCCGATTGTCCGACGAGCGCCGCGACGTGCCCGGCGCATCCCGACAGCAACGCGTCGACACCCTCGCCCGTGGTGGCCGAGACTGTCATGCACTCGTAACCCGCTGCCGTGTAGACGTCGAGTTGCGCCCGCAGCGCAGCGTCGATGCCCAGCTCAGACTTGTTGAGCACGAGCCTGGCCGCGACACCGGCCGACTCTGCGGCGGCGAGGTACCGGTCGGCGACGAACGGATCAGCCGGCGGTACTGGTGCGATGACGACCAACAGCAGGGTGAGGTTGGCGAGAACGGGCTCGACACCGCCGCGCGTGTTCGAGCGATAAAGTGCCGTTTGACGGGGCAGCACCTCGATCACGTGCACCTCTCCGTGGCGAGGGTCATTGCGGCAGCGGACGTTGTCGCCGCAGACGGCCCCGAGGTCTCGTCCAAAGGGGCGTGCCTTGACCGTGCGACCGGAAGGCTCCTGCACCAGCAGGTGCCGGCCGAAAGCGGCGATCACGCGTGCGTCGAAGGTTGCTACACTCACGGTATGCCGAGCGCCGACAATCTGATCTGGATCGACCTGGAGATGACGGGCCTGAAGCCCGACACGGACTCTATCATCGAGATCGCCACGATCGTCACTGATAAGGAGCTCACGGTCCTGGCGGAGGGGCCGGTCATGGCGATTCACCAGCCGGACGAGGCGCTGGCGCGCATGGATGACTGGAACCAGCGGCAGCACGGCTCCTCGGGCCTGCTGATGCGCGTGCGCGCGAGCCGTATCAGCGTGCACGAGGCCGAAGCGCGCACCCTCGGGTTCCTGGCCACGCTCGTGGCGCCGGGTGCCTCGCCGATGTGCGGCAACAGCATCTGCCAGGACCGGCGGTTCCTAGCCCGCCAGATGCCGCAGCTCGAGAAGTTCTTCCACTACCGCAACCTGGATGTCAGCACCCTGAAGGAACTGGCACGGCGATGGGCGCCGGAGGTCGCAGGCGGCCTCGCCAAGCAAAGCTCGCACCTGGCGCTGGCGGACATCCGCGAGTCGATCGAGGAGCTGCGCTTTTATCGGCGGCGACTCTTCGCCCCGGCCTATTCCGGCGTCACGGGCTCGTAACTTTTTCCGACTCTCCCGCCAGGAACATCCACGTCTCGACGACCGTATCGGGATTCAGGGACATGCTCTCGATGCCCTGATCGACCAGCCAGCGCGCGAGGTCGGGGTGGTCCGAGGGGCCCTGACCGCAGATGCCTACATACTTGCCACGCCGGCGGCAGGCGGAGATGGCCATGGCGAGCAGCCGCTTGACCGCCTCGTCGCGCTCGTCGAAGTGCGGCGCCATGATGGCGGAGTCCCGATCGAGCCCGAGAGTAAGTTGGGTCAGGTCGTTGGAACCGATCGACATGCCGTCGAAGTGATCGAGATACTCGTCCGCGAGCAACGCGTTGGTCGGCAGCTCGCACATCATGATGACCTTGAGGCCGTGCTCGCCGCGGCCGAGGCCGTTCATGGCCAATAACTCCGTCACCTTCTTCGCCTCCTTGACGCTGCGCACGAATGGAACCATCACCTGCACGTTGGTGAGGCCCATCAGGCCGCGTACGCGCTTCAAGGCGCGGCATTCGAGCTCGAAGCAGGGGCGGAAGTTCTCGTCGACATACCGCGAGGCGCCGCGGAAGCCGAGCATCGGGTTCTCCTCCTCCGGCTCGTAGCGGCTGCCGCCGATGAGGTTGGCGTACTCGTTGGACTTGAAGTCCGACAGGCGCACGATCACCGGCTCCGGCGCGAACGCCGCCGCGATCTGCGCAATACCCTCCGCCAGCTTCTCCACGTAGAAGGAGACCGGGTCGGCATAACCGGCCATCTGGCTGCGGATCTGCGCCTTCAGGTCGTCGTCCAGACGCTCGTACTCGAGCAACGCGCGCGGATGGACGCCGATCATGCGGTTGACTATGAATTCGAGTCGGGCCAGTCCGACGCCGCGGTTGGGAATACCCGCGAAGTCGAATGCCCGGTCGGGGTTGCCGACGTTCATCATGATCTTGACGGCGATCTTCGGCAGCGAGTCGAGCTCGATCTGCTTGCGCTCGTACTCGAGCAGACCCGTATAGACGTAGCCGGTGTCGCCCTCGGCGCAGGAGACCGTGACCTCCTGGCCCTCGGCGATCCGCTGCGTGGCATCGCCGCAGCCAACCACGGCGGGGATGCCGAGCTCGCGCGCGATGATGGCCGCGTGACAGGTGCGCCCGCCCCGGTTGGTGACGATCGCCGCCGCGCGCTTCATTACCGGCTCCCAGTCCGGGTCGGTCATGTCGGCTACCAACACATCGCCCGCCTGGACGCGCGCCATCTCTCCGACGTCACGGATGATGCGCGCGGGTCCGGAGCCGATGCGCTGCCCGATGCTGCGGCCGGTGGCCAGGACCCGGGACCGCGATTTCAGGGAGAAGCGTTGGATAGTGCGTCCGGCGCGGCTCTGCACGGTCTCCGGGCGGGCCTGCAGGATGAAGATCTCGCCCGTGGCGCCGTCCTTGCCCCATTCGATGTCCATCGGCTGGCGGTAATGTTCCTCAATGACGAGTGCCTGGCGGGCGAGGGTGACGAGATCCTCATCCGTCAGGCAGAAGCGTGTGCGGTCTGCCTCCGAGACCGCGACGGTCTGCACACGCTCAGCCGATCCGGGCGGCGCATACACCATCTTGATCGCCTTGGCGCCGAGGTTGCGCCGCAGCACGGAGTGCTTGCCGGCCCGCAGCGCAGGTTTGTAGACGTAGAACTCGTCCGGGTTGACCGCGCCCTGCACCACCGTCTCTCCGAGACCATACGAGGCGGTTATGAAGACGACATCGCGGAAGCCCGAGTCGGTGTCGAGCGTGAACATGACACCGCTCGCACCGAGATCGCTGCGCACCATGTGTTGCACGCCCGCCGATAGCGCTACCGCGCCATGGTCGAATCCCTGGTGGACGCGGTAGGAAATGGCCCTGTCGTTGAACAGGGACGCGAACACTTCGTGCATCGCCTCGAGCACCCGCGCTTCGCCGCGGACGTTGAGGAAGGTTTCCTGCTGTCCAGCGAAGGACGCGTCCGGCAAGTCCTCCGCGGTCGCCGAGGACCGGACCGCGACGGCGATCTCCGCACCGCCGCTCATTCGCCGCAGCTCATCCTTGACCGCCTGTTGCAAGGCGGGAGGGAAGGGTGTGGCGAGCATCCACTGGCGGATACGCGCGCCGGCGGCGGCCAGGCGCGTCACATCGTCGACGTCGAGCGAGGCGAGCTCGGCGCGGATGCGGCCGCCGAGCCCGTCCTGCTCGAGGAATTCCCTGAAGGCTTGCGCCGTGGTGGCGAAGCCGCCCGGCACGTGCACGCCGAGCTTGGCGAGCGAGCCGATCATCTCGCCGAGCGAGGCGTTCTTGCCGCCGACGCGGTCCAGGTCTCCCATTCCTAACCGCTCGAAGGGAATGACGTATTCGTTCAAGGGAACTCCGGCTATATATGGCGCTGGATCCGGGCTCCTGCCCGGCCCAGCGCTGCATTGAGCAAAAAGCGCGGTTTTTGCTCAATGCCCCGCCACCTGCGGCGGCGGGGCACATCCCTGTGCCTGAACCGCGCGCTCGTGCCGCTTCATGATTCGGGTTGGACATGAGTCGATTGGTAAACCTGGATGATACGCAACCGAGACGTACATCATGAGCCGTCGAACCGTATTCTTCGTATCGGACCAGACGGGTGTGACCGCGGAAACACTGGGTCACAGCCTAATGACCCAGTTCGAGGGTCTGCAGTTTCGACCCGTGACTTTGCCATTTGTGTCGACCCTTGACAAGGCTGAGGAGGCGGTACGCCGGATCGACCGCGCGGCGGAGGAAGAGGGACTGCGGCCGATCATCTTCAGCACCCTGGTGCAGGATGAGCTGCGCGACGTGGTGATGCGCGCCAACGGACTCTTTCTCGACTTCTTCGCCGCCTTCGTCGGGCCTCTGGAGCGCGAGCTCAACACCCGTTCCACCCATCGGGCGGGCCGCGCGCACGGCATAGCGGATCTGAGCGCCTACACGGCGCGCATCAATGCTACCAACTTCGCGTTGGCGAACGATGACGGTACGGGCAGCGATTATGAGCATGCCGATGTGATACTCATCGGCGTCTCCCGCTCGGGGAAGACCCCGACCTGCCTCTATCTGGCGCTGCAATGCGGCGTGTTCGCGGCCAATTACCCTCTCACCGAAGAGGACCTCGAATCCGGACACCTTCCGGCCCGGCTCGAGCCGCACCGTCGCAAGCTTTATGCCCTGACCATCAAGCCCGAGCGGCTGCAACAGATCCGCAACGAGCGCCGCCCGCAAAGCCGTTATGCTTCGCAGCAGCAGGTGAGCTACGAGTTGCGCGCCGCCGAGGCGCTGATTGCCCGTCTGCGCATCCCGACGCTCGACACTACGGAGTGCTCGATCGAGGAGATCGCCAGCCGCATTCTCAACACCACCGGCATCGAGCGGCGGCTGCGGCCATAGGTGGAAAATAGCCGCAATCAAGCATGGAACTTGCAAGGCGCCGCCGGCCGTCCGCGGACGGACCCGGCGTGACGAAAAGTTCCGGGACACCCGTCGAAAAATCCAGCGCTGCACGGCTTGAAGTGTAACCGACGTACGTTATAGTCGGGGCGATGCTCGATGACACCCTGACACGAGTCTCCTGGCGCGCGCGGCCCCGCAGCTTCGTCGCGCTCATGAGCCTTTACGAGAGCAATTTCATCCGCCTCGGCTGGCTCGCGGGGAACTTGGGGGGTCTGGAAGGCCGGCACCGCTCGCAGGTGGCCGGCGATTGTGATCTCCTTCTCACCGTCACCGGCCGCTCGCCCTACACCACCACCGCGCAGCTCACCTACGTCCTGCCGGAAGCCACCGGCACCGTCGCCTACCCCGATATGCGGCTGTGCATCTACCAGGACGCGCATCTCGTCGAGGCGCAGGAATGGGCCGCAGTCCACAGCCAACCGGTTCTCAGGACCCTGCGGACGCTCGTGGAGCGTGAACTGGATCAGCGCTGGGCGCGCAACATGATGTTAAACAAGTGGCTGGAATACTGCGCGGAGCGGGGGCATCGCTTCTCAACGGCAACCAGGCTCACCGCCGCCGAATGAGAATCGGCGGGCCGCCGCCGTACGTCTCATGATGGCGCTTCGACAGCTCGGCTTCCTGAAAGTCAATTTCCGCCGCGACGACCCCGCGGAGGAAGACCATCGCGTGCTCGCCCTGTTCCGCAACCGCGCGGAGCTGAAGAAGGCGTACGGCGAGCTGCAGGAAGAGATCTATCGCCTGAAGGACCGCATCAAGCAGCAGGAGGGCGCCACGCAGCGCGTGCAGGAGATGCTGAGCGCGCTCGAGGGACGTCTCGGACTTTCCGAGACGGCGTTTCCGGCGCTCGTGTTCTACCAGCTGCGCCGGCTCTGGCAGACGGGGCACGAGCTCATCGAGAAGTTCGTCGCGGAGCTGGTCGCGCAACAGGACGAGCGCGAGCGGCGCCAACATCTCGCCGAGCACAATCGGCGCGTGTTCGCGAAGCGCCAGGCCTCGGAACAGCGGCTGCGCGGCGCTGAGCAGCTCGCGGCAGAGGAGGTGGCGCGGGTTGCCGATCTCGAGGGTCAGCGCGGCCGGCTGCGGCGGTTCTGGCACTACTTCAAGCGCCGCGCTCTCGAGCAGGCGATCTCGCAGGCGCGTGCCGCGGTGGCCGCGGCCGACGTCGCCCTCGGCGCCGCGCGTGCGGCGGCAGAGGAGATCGCCGGCGAGCCGGTACCCGAGTTCCCGGGCCTTTCTCTCGAGGCGCGCCGCGCCATCAACATCGCGGCGATCGCGTATGCCGAAGTGCTCTGTCTGCGGCTCGCCCGCACCCAGCTCGTCATGCAGGCGCGCGAGGCGACTCGCCATCGCGAGGCCACCGACGAATACGGCTCACGCTCCGAGTGCGAGGCGTTGATGAACCAGATCGAGGCCGCGGACGACCTGCTGCGGGGGCGCGCCAGCCTGGCCCAGGAAGTCAAACAGAGATCGGAGCGCCTGCAGCAGGTGGCGCGCTATCGGGCAGCAACGGACGCGGCGCCGACGGCGGAGTCGCTGGCTTTCTCCGAGGGCGACGCTCTCGGAAGCACGCCGGCCGGGCTTGCCGCCGCGCGGATGCCGAACGTCCTCGCCGAGGACACCTGGGACCTCTACCGCGTGCTACTTCGTTGATTGCGCTGCAGGGAGCGGCCCTGGACCGCTGATTCATGATTTTGGGGCGCTCATGCTCGCGGTTTTCTCGATTGGCAGCCCGGAGCGGTCGAGCGCGATCATGTCGGCCATGATATCCGCCGCCTGATCCATGATCACGTCCGGGATCTTGTCCTTGCCCTTGTCGATCTGATCCACGTTGGTGAGCGGTGGCAGCAGCCCGAGTGCGGCGCGGCGCTTGTTGTCGAGGGCCAGCAGCGTCTTGTCGTCACGGGTGCGCTCCTCGCGCCGCGCCGTGAGATTCAGCGACGCCGTGTGCTCCGTACGCACGCCATTGATGGAGTCGATGTCGGCGGCCAGCCATTGATAGTTGGGATCATGGGCGGCACGCGCGCTCTCGTCGCTCTCGAGTTGCGCGATCGAGGGCACGGCTGACATCCCTTCACTGGTCTTGAACGGCACGCCGGAGATGCGGTCCCACGGCAGGGAATCGGGCTGGTCGGCCTCGCCGACCTCCTTCGGATCGATGGGCGAGGGCAGCATGACGTCGGGCACCACGCCGCGGTGTTGGGTGCTCTCGCCGGTAACACGGTAGAACTTCCCGATGGTGACGGTGAGCTGCCCGTCGACCGGCTGGTCGCTCCAGCGGTCGAGCGGCACCAGGTTCTGCACCGTGCCCTTGCCGAAAGTGTTCTGACCGATGATCACGCCGCGGTGGTAATCCTGGATGGCGCCCGCGAAGATCTCCGATGCCGATGCACTGAAGCGATTCACCAGCACGGCGAGCGGTCCGGTGTAGGCAGGGCCCTGCTCCGGAGCGTCGAGCACCTCGATGCTGCCGTTGCGATCGCGCAGCTGCACGACGGGGCCGTGCGGGATGAAGAGACCCGTGAGGGCGGTCGCCTCCGGCAGGTAGCCGCCACCGTTGTCGCGCAGGTCGAGTACCAGCCCGTCGATGTGCTGGTCCTCGAGCTTCTCGAGCAGCCGCAGGACGTCGCGGGTGGTGCTGCGGTAGTTCGGATCGCCGGCGTTCTCCGCGGCGATATCCTCATAGAAGCTCGGCACCGTGATGATGCCGATCTTGTAGGTGCGGCCGTGATCGGTGACGGTCTTGAGCTGGCTCTGCGCTTCCTGATTCTTCAGCGTCACCTTGTTGCGGACGAACTCGAGAACTTTCTCCTTGGAGCCGGGGGCCGCGCCTGCCGGCAGTACCTGCAGCCGCACGGCGGTACCCGCCTTGCCGCGAATGAGTTGCACGACATCATCGAGACGCCATCCGTCGACATCGGTCACGGGTCCCGCGGCGCCTTGGCCGACGCCGGTGATGCGGTCGTTGGCCTTCAACGCGCCGGAGACGGCCGCGGGCCCTCCCGCAATGACGTTCATCACCGTCACGTAGTTGTCGATGAGCTGCAGCGAGGCGCCTATACCCTCGTAGTTGAGGCTCATCTGAATGCGGTACTCCTCGGAGTTCACCGGCGAGAAGTAGGTCGTGTGCGGATCGTAGGTGCGCGCGTAAGCGTTCATCAGGTCCTCGAACACGTCCTCGGACTTGACCTGATCCACGCGCTGGATCACGGTTTGATAACGCTTGCGCAGGATGTCCGCCGCCTGCGGCCAGGTCTTGCCGGCGAGCAGCAGCGCCAACACATCGTTCGTGACGCGCTTCTTCCAGAGCTGGTCCATGTCAGCCTCGGTCGCGGGCCAGGGCGCATGGTCGCGGTCGAAGTCGTAGGTCGCGGTCGTATTCCAGTCGGGCTGAGATTTCAGCAGGCTGATCGAGTACTCCATCCGCTCGCGGTTGCGCTGCTTGAAGCGGTCGAAGATGAGAAATCCGGGGTCGACGTCCCCGGTGTGGATCATGTCGTCGAACTTGTCCTGGTAGACCGAGAACTCCTGCACGTCGCTCGCGAGGAAATAACAATGCTCGGGGTCGAGACCTTCCAGGTATTGCTGGAACACCTGCCGCGAGAAGGCATCGTCGATGACTTCGCGACTGTAGTGAGTCTCCTCCAGGATCCGACCGATCTTGCGCGCGATGTCGCGCTGATCGTCGGTCGGGGCCAGCGCCCCCGGCGGCAGGATCGCGGCGGCCCTGGCCGGGGCGCGTAATGCGGCGTCCGTGCCGGCGAGCACGAGAGCCGAGAGGATGGTGAGGGCTAGCCATCCAAGCGGACGGCGGAGGGTCTTGAGCATCTGCAGCTTCCTAGGGCATCTACGGTTTCTAGGACGGTTCCATGGGGTTTCAAGGGGTACCGGACAATCTTCAGTCCCGGGGCAGGCGGCGCAGCATGGCGAGCCAGAGCCTGCCCAGGAGGAGCAGCAGCGCCGGACCGAGCGCGACGACCCAGTATCCCAGCCAGCCGCGTGCCAGGCCTGCGAAATAGTCCCCATAGAGGGCCAGGGGACCCATCCCATGGGGGTCGTCGCCGTGGGTATAGGGCCCGAGGGTCCGGTGTCCTACGATCCAGATGAGGAGGGGGATCACCAGCAAGCCGAGTGCGAGCGCACCCCCGAAAAGCGCCATCTCCCGCCGCGTGCGGGCCTCGAGGCTGAAGGCTTGCGCCCGGGCGAGGGGCCCGGCGCTGCCGGAACGCTCCGTCATGCGGCGAGTGTAGCCGATCGGACCTTCGGGTCTGGGTCATAATTACCACCATGCGGAAAATCAGAGCAGCGGTGATCGGCGTCGGCTACCTGGGACGGTTCCATGCCCAGAAATATGCTCAGGCGGCGCAATGTGACCTGGTGGGTGTCGTCGATGCCCGACAGGAGGCCCGTGAAGCCGTGGCGGCCGAAGTGGGCACCCGGGCGCTTGCCGATTATCGGGAGCTTCTCGGCGCGGTCGACGCGGTGAGCGTGGTCACACCGACCCCGGCGCATTTTTCGATCGCGCGTGACTTCCTGGAGTCGGGCGCGCACGTGCTGGTCGAGAAGCCGATCACCGAGACCCCCGAGGAAGCCCGAGAGCTGATCGCGATTGCGGCGCGCCGCGGCCTGATACTGCAGGTGGGGCACCTGGAGCGGTTCAATTCGGCGATTCTGGCGGCGGAGCCCCACCTGCGCGCACCGCGCTTCGTCGAGTGCCACCGTCTGGCTCCTTATCGCGAGCGGGGCACTGATGTGAACGTGGTTCTGGACCTGATGATCCATGACATTGACATCGTCCAGACGATCGTCGGCGCACCCGTAAAGACGATCGATGCAGTCGGCACGCCGGTGTTCTCGGACGACATCGACATCGCAAACGCGCGCATCACCTTCACCAATGGGTGCGTCGTCAATGCGACCGCCAGCCGCGTCAGCTTGAAAACTGAGCGCAAGATGCGCATTTTCGAGGACGACGCCTACCTTTCCCTGGATCTGCAGCAGAAGATTCTGACGCTCATCCGCAAGCGTGGCGCCGATGAGCCGGCCGGCCCGCTGCCAGTCACCATCGAGGAGCAGAGTCTGGATCAGGGTGATGCGCTGAAAGCCGAGATCGATTCCTTCCTGACGTGCATCCGCGACGGCCGCGCGCCTGTGGTGACGGGCGAGGCTGGCCTGATGGCGTTGGAAACCGCCATGCGGATCACGGAGCAAGTCCGCATGTCCGCGGCTGAGCGCGGCAAGAATGGGAGCGAAGCCCGATGTCGAAGCAACCTGAGCATCTCCGGCACTCCCCGCGTCCGGTCACGCTGGCCGCGGTGCAGATGGCGTGCGGCTGGGACGGCGCTGCGAATGTCGCGAAAGCCGAGGAGCTGGTGCGGGAAGCCGCGGCGCGCGGGGCGCAGATCATTCTGCTGCCGGAGCTCTTCGAAACACCCTACTTCTGCATCGAGCAGGATGCCCGTCATCTCAAGCTCGCGCGCACCGCCGATGACAATCCCGCGGTGAAGCATTTCAGCGCGGTGGCCCGCGAGCTCGGGGTGGTCCTGCCCATCAGCTTCTTCGAGCGGGCCGGGCCCGCCTATTTCAACTCCATCGCCATCCTCGATGCGGACGGCTCGCGGCTCGGCATCTACCGCAAGTCTCACATCCCCAACGGGCCCGGATACCAGGAGAAGAATTACTTCAGTCCCGGCGATACCGGCTTCAAGGTGTGGCAGACCCGGTTCGCGCGCATCGGGGTCGGAATCTGCTGGGATCAGTGGTTTCCAGAAGCCGCGCGCGCCATGGCGCTCGCCGGTGCGGAGGTTCTGCTGTATCCGACGGCCATCGGCACGGAGCCGCCGCCTGCGCTGCCGGTGAATTCCCGCGATCACTGGCAGCGTACCCAACAGGGTCACGCTGCCGCCAATCTGATGCCGCTTCTGGCCTCGAATCGCTACGGTCTCGAGCGCTCGCTGCAGGATCCCGGCGGGCTCTACATCCGCTTCTACGGCTCGTCGTTCATCACCGATGCGCTGGGCGCGAAAGTCGCGGAGGCTCCGGAGGAAGGGGATGCCGTGCTGACGGCCGCCTTCGACCTCGAGGAGACGAGAGCCGTGCGTGACAACTGGTTCGTGTTTCGCGACCGGCGCCCGGATCTTTACGGCGCGTTGACCACTTTGGATGGCTTCAGGGCCTGACGGTCAATGTTTCTCGATCCAGGCGAGCGCGTCCTTTAGCTCCTTTACAAATCGCGCGTATTCACTGCGTCGCTGCGCATCGTCAGGGATGCGAAGCAGGAACGACGGGTGGATGGTTACCCAGAGATGCGTCGTCGGTGAAAGCCTCGTGGGTGAGCCGCGAAGCTGCGAAACAATCACGGAATGACCCAGGAGCGCGCGGGCAGCCGTGCCGCCGAGCGCCATCACCAGCTTCGGAGCGACGAGACGCAACTCCTCGCCGAGCCACCAATGGCAGGCTTCGATCTCACTCGCGCTCGGCTTGATGTGCAGTCGCCGCTTGCCGCGCGGCTCGAACTTGAAGTGCTTGACGGCGTTGGTGATGTAGACGGAGTCGCGCCCCAGCCCCGCGTCCTGCAGCGCCCGATCGAGAATTGCCCCCGCCGGCCCGACGAAGGGATGGCCCTGCAGATCTTCGGAGTCCCCGGGCGCCTCGCCGACCAGCATGAGGCGCGAAGGCGCCAGGCCTTCCCCAGGCACTCCCTGGGTCGTCGCTTTCCAGAGCATGCAGCGGCGGCACGCGTCCACGGCGCCACGCAGCTCCGTTAGTGATACCAGGGTGCGCGCACCGGTGAGCCCGCCTTCGTCCTCACGGTCGGCCCGCGCGCGCGTAGGCAGCGGCTCGGATTCCTCGGTCGTCATCGTCTCCGTTCAATGAGCGACCGCCACGGTTGGTTCCGCAGATGGTGGAGGCGGGGGGAATCGAACCCCCGTCCGCAAGTCCTAGACTTCAGGATCTACGTACGTAGCCACTCTTTGGTTCTCACGCTGCGCTACCCGAGGGGCAGGGAAGACGCCGCGCCAGCGGACGGTAACTCTTAACGATCCGGCCCGTCGCACGCGCGGATCGCGGTCCTGTGAACGCGTCCCCTGATTCGGTCGCACAGGCACGAGCCGGTCAGAGGTCAGCTGCGTTTAGGCAGCTAGAGCGTAGTTGTCGTCGTTGGCAACTATGAGATTGCAGCGTGATTTACGAGGGCACTGCGCCTCGGTACGCCCCTAGAAGGTTCGCAACCCACGTCGAAACCGGTCGCCCCCAAGGGTCCGACTAGGATACCCGAAGATAGCCGCCCGGCATACCCAATTCCCCGCCGGGACTGCGCTCGAGCCGGCTATTCGTCGCCGATCTGCGGCAGTTCCCTCCGCACGCGCTTTCCGGTAAGGTCGCGCGCCTTCCTGCGCCGCCCAGAAGCAGCGCGGCGCAGGGTCGGGTCGGTCTTGGGGAGTCGCGCACTATGGTAAGAAAGAGCATTGCGGCCGTCAGTGTCGCGTTGATGGTTCACGGCTTTGCCCAAGCTGCGGATGCAGGACCCGCGGACACGGGGTCTGGGGCATCATGCGCCTGCGCGGCCACCACGGCGCCGCCGGTTCCCGCCGGCACCTGGGCCGCTCAGGGACAGCTCGGGCTCATTGTGACGAGCGGCAGTACGACCACGAAAAGCGGCAACGCCGCCTTCAACGCGGCTCACGTGATGGGTCGCTGGACGATGAGCGGTGGGCTCGCGGCGCTATACGCCAGCAGTGGTGGCTACAGTACGCAGCAGGACACCAACGCCAACTTGCAGGCGGATCTGGCGCTGAGCAAGCGTACCTTCTGGTTCTCGACCGCTCGCTGGGACCGCAACCTCTTCACCGGCTTCGCTTACCAGGACAGCGTCGCGACCGGCGGCGGCTTCAACTTCGTCGCGACGTCCGCTACGCAGCTCGCCGGTGAGCTCGGCGTGGGATATCGCATCGAGAACCCTGAAACTCTGACGACGGGCCCTGCCGGCAACGTCATCGAACGCCAGAGCCTGCCTGGGACCCTGCAGCGCGAGGCGGTGTTGCAGGCGGCCTTGAATTACTCGCATGCGATCAGTCGCCTGACCAAGGTGACCAACTCGCTGCTGGTCCAATATGGCACCAGCGACACCACGACGACCGATACCCTGGCTCTGCAGGTCCAGGTCGATTCCTCGCTGTCCTTGGCAGTGGGCATGCAGCTGGTGAATAACACCAGTCCGCCGCCAGGCAGCGCCCGGCACACCGACACCGTGGAGACGGTCAACCTGGTCTACGCACTCAAGAATCCGAACCTGTCGCCCACCGCGACGTCACCGAGCGTGAGCGGCTTCAATCTACCCTAGTTGATTGGCGCAAATCGCTCCCGGCGATTTGCGCGGCCAGTCCACCACTGACTTTGTCGACCTCGCGGCCCAGGGAGCGGCCCTGGGCCGCTTACGCATTTGCTTTTGGACGACATGCGATATCGGATGTCTAGCCGCGTTTGAGCAGCCGCGCTTTGTCGCGCTGCCAGTCGCGGTCTTTCTCCACGGCGCGCTTGTCGTGCTGTTTCTTGCCCTTGGCGAGACCCACCTGGAGCTTCGCGCGGCCGTCCTTCCAGTAGAGCTCGAGCGGTACGATCGTGTATCCCTTGCGCTCGACCGCACCGACGAGCCCGCTGAGCTCACTGTGGTGCAGAAGGAGTTTGCGCGTGCGCACCGGGTCTGCGACGACGTGGCTGGACGTAGAGGGTAGCGGCGAGATGTGCGCGCCGATGAGGAATGCCTCAGCGCCGCGCAGATAGACGTATGCTTCTTTGAGCTGCGCGCGCCCTGCGCGCATGGCCTTCACCTCCCAGCCTTGCAGCGCGAGGCCGGCCTCGTAACGTTCTTCGATGAAGTAATCGAAGCGCGCCTTGCGGTTCTCGGCGATCAGGCGGGGTGCGGTCGCGTCCTTGGGCATGACGTGCTGTGGATAAAGGTGGCGGTGGCGCTCGGGGCGCCATTGTATGGGGAAGCTTGTCGCCGGGGCGGTGATATTGGGACAATCGCGCCCATGCGAGAAATCAAGCGCTCGGCGCTCGTCGCCCAGCCGCCGAGCCGCCTGTTCACGCTCATCAACGATATCGAGAGCTACCCGCGTTTCCTCCCGTGGTGCACCCATGCGCGCGTGGAGTCCCGGACCGAACGCGAGATCGTGGCGACGCTCGGCGTCAAGCAAGGGCCGCTGCACGGCGAATTCACCACCCGCAACGAGCTCGAGCCCGACAAGCAGATTCTGATGCACCTCGTGAACGGTCCGTTCAAGACCCTCGAGGGTCAGTGGCTGCTCACTCCCATCGGCTCCGACGGCTGCCGCGTGGAGCTCAGCATGCGCTTCGCCTTCAAAAACACCCTGTCGGCGATAATGTTCGAACATAAATTCGCCGAGACCGTCGGCTCGCTCGTGGAAGCATTCGTAGCCCGCAGCCGTGTCTGATAAGCATTGCGTGGTGGCGTATGGCGATAGCGCGCGCCAATACCTTTGGCGCGTCGCATTGCCGGCTGAAGCCACCATCGCCGAGGCTATCGAGGCCGCCCGCCGGCAGGCGCCGGATGTCGACGTTCCGTGGGACAGCGCTCCCGTCGGAATCTTCGGCGAGGTGCGCAGTCGCGCCGACCGCCCCGCCGACGGCGACCGCATCGAGCTCTACCGGCCGTTACCCGAAGACCCCAAACAACGTCGCCGCGTCCAATCCGTGCGCCGTCCGAAAGCAAATAAGTAAGCGGCCCAGGGCCGTTCCCTGGGCCGCGGGATCGAAAAAGTCACTGGGCTGGCCGCGCAAATCGCCGGGAGCGATTTGCGCCAATTTAGAAGATAGAAAATTTGGTGATCGGAGCCTGGCGGCCCGGTCCGACCGGGCGGCCCTTGGGCACGTTGTAGAGCGCCAGACGCTGCACTTTGTCGCCATTGAAGTAGACGATCACCCGGCTCTCCAGCGGCCGGCGGACGTAGCCGCGCTTGTAGTAATAGATGTAGTCCCAGCGGTCCGTGTTGAACACATCCTGCACCATCGGTGTGCCGAGGAGGTAGCGCACCTGGCTGCGGGTCATGCCTACCTTCAACTGGCTCACGGTCTTGCCGTCGAGGTAGTTTCCCTGCTGAATGTCCATTCGGTACACGCACCCCGTCAGCCCGAGGAGTAAGGCGAGTGCGGCGAGGGCAGGCAGGCGCGCCAGCGGGCGGCCCAGCGGATGACAAGGGGAATTCAAGGGTGCATGTCGCATGAAAGTCCGTCGCAAGGGAAAATGCGCAATAATGGGCGCCGATGATACCTGATCGCGAATCCGCCGCGGCTCATCCCACGCGCGGCCTGATTTGCCGGAGATGACGCGGTGGAAGGCAAGGACCTTCGTAAAGCGGGCCTGAAGGTGACGCTGCCTCGCCTGAAGATCCTCGAGATCCTCGAGGGCAGTGCGACACGGCATCTGTCAGCAGAGGACATCTACCGCACCCTGCTCGACTCCAACGAGGACATCGGGCTCGCCACCGTCTACCGGGTGCTCACGCAGTTCGAGGCCGCGGGCCTCGTGACCCGGCATCACTTCGAGGACGGCATGGCGGTCTTCGAGCTCAATCAGGGCACGCATCACGATCATATCGTCTGCCTGGACTGCGGCCGCGTCGAAGAGTTCATGGATTCCGGAATAGAAGAGCGCCAGACGGCCGTCGCGCAGCGGTTGGGTTTCACGATCCGTGACCATTCCCTGATCCTCTACGGCAACTGCCGCAAGGCTCACTGTCCCTACCGGCGCCCGCCCAAGCGCTTACCGGCCACCTGAAGCATCTCGCGCGCATGCTCCCGCGCCTTGGAGGAGACATCCACCCCGCCGAGCATGCGGGCGAGCTCATCTATCCGGTCTTCACCGGCCAGCGCCGTCAAGGACGTGCGGGTGGTTTTGCCGTCCGTCAACTTCGTGACGCGAAGATGATGATGGCCCTGCGAAGCGACCTGCGGCAGGTGCGTCACGCACAACACCTGTCCGCGCTCGCCGAGGGCCCGCAGCTCGCGCCCAACGATCTCCGCCACGGCGCCGCCGATGCCGGAATCGACCTCATCGAACACCATGCACCGCGTCTCCTGCGCGCTGCCGGCGACCTGTACCGCGAGCGACAAGCGCGACAGTTCGCCACCGGAGGCGATCTTGGCGAGAGCGCGCGGAGGCTGGCCGGGGTTGGTGCTGACGCGCAGCTCGACATCGTCGATTCCGTGTTGCGCCGGCTCCGCGGTCCGGCTCTGCGCCACGTCGACCTCGAGGCGGCCGCCCGACATCCCGAGGGTCTGCATGCGCGCGGTGATGTCCTTGGCGAGCGCGGCCGCGATGGCGGCTCTCTTCGTTGACAGCTTCTGCGCCTGTTCGCGGTAGCGGTCCAGAGCCGTGGACAGCTCTTTACGCAGCACCGCGAGATCGACTTCCGCCCGCTCCAATCCTTCGAGCTCCGCGGTGAGCTGTACGGCGCGCGGCAGCAGCTCGAGAGGCGTCACGCGGTTCTTCCTCGCCAGCTCCTCGATGGCGGCCAGACGCCGCTCGACCTCCTGTTGCCGCTGCGTATCGAGGTCCAGGCTCTCGCCATAGCGCTCGAGCTCTCGCGCCGCCTCGCGGATTTGCACTGCCGCCTCTTCCGCGAGGGTAACTACCGGCGCGAGCTTTGGGTCGAGCGCCGAGCCGGCGCGCAGCGACTGCAGCGCGCGGCTGACGTTGACATGCGCGTTGCTGTCCTCGGCCTGGTAGAGCGCCGCAAGCGCCATCTGCGCGGCTTCGGCCAAGCGTCCACGGTTCATGAGCCGCGACCGCTCCTCCGTGAGGCGGGCCACCTCGCCTTCCTCCAGCCTGAGCGCCTGCAGCTCACCCGCCTGATACTTGAGCAGATCGAGCTTCGCCTCGCGATCGCGCGCCCGGCTTTCGAGCTCGAGGGTGCGCTCGAGCATCTCGCGCCAGACGCGAAAGGCGATCCCAACCTGGCCTGCCAGAGGCTCGAGCCGCCCGTATTCATCGAGCAGCTCCCGCTGCGCGGCGGCGCGCGTGAGCGACTGGAATTCGTGCTGACCGTGGATATCGATGAGAATGCTCCCGGCCTCCCGCAGGAGCAGAACCGGAACAGACTGGCCGTTGACGTATGCCCGGGAGCGGCCGTCCGCCGACAGAACCCGGCGCACGATGAGCTCATCGCCGCGGTCGATCGACTGCTCCTCCAGCCAGCGCATCAGTCCCGGCGGCGCCTTGCGCAGATCGAACGTCGCGGTGATCTCGGCGCGCTCGGCGCCGTGGCGGATCATTTCCGGTCCACCCCGGCCGCCTGCCAGCAACTGCAGGGCATCGACCAGGATCGATTTGCCCGCGCCGGTCTCGCCGGTGAGCACCGTGAGTCCCGGGTAGAGCTCGAGCTCGATGGCCTCGATGATGGCAAAGTCGCGTATTTGCAGGCGGATGAGCATGGCGGCTCAGCGCTCGGCGTCGCCGCGGCCCCAGTGGAGCTTCGAGCGCAGCAGACGGAAGTAGTCGTGGCCCGCGGGGTGCAGCAGCGTGATCCGCTCGCCGGCGGCCTTCACTTCCAGCCGGTCTCCAGGGGCGATCTGCCCGAGAATCGTGCCGTCGCAGGTCACCTGTCCACGGATGTCGGGGCGCTGCAGGAGCTCGATCTCGATCAGCTCGCGCGCGGACACCACGATCGGACGATCCGAGAGTGTATGCGGACAGATCGGCGCCATGACGAGCGCATCGAGGTGCGGCTCGATGATCGGACCGCCGCAGGAGAGAGCGTAGGCGGTCGAGCCGGTCGCGCTCGCGACGACGATGCCGTCGCCGGCATGGGTGTTGACATATCGCCCGCCGACACGGGTCTGGAAGTCCAGCATCCGCCCGGTCGCCAGCTTCTGCAGCACGACGTCGTTGAGCGCAAGTGCCTCCGCGACCACGCCGCTCGACTGGCGCAGGCAGGCGGCGAGCAGCGGCCGCTCGTCGCTCTCGAGCCGACCCTCGAGCGCGGCATCGACGCAGCCCAGCATGTCCTGCGGCATCACGTCGGTCAGGAACCCGAGCCGTCCACGATTGATCCCGAGAAGCGGTACCCCGTGGCGGGCGACGAGACCCGCGGCGTAAAGCAAGGTGCCGTCGCCCCCGATCGCGATCATGAGGTCGGCGCGGCGGGCGAGCTCCTCGTCGGGCACGCGCCGCAGCGCCGGTCCGGAACCCGCCATGGCATCGGCAATTGCCGCGGTGTCGCTGATGAGCACCTCAACCTGTCGGGTGGCCAGATGCGCTAGCAAGGCGTCCGCGGACTCCGCGACGCGCGAGTCCAGGAATCTGCCGACCAGCGCGCACGTGCGGACGGGGAGGGCCATCCGCGGGATCGTAGCAGGACGGCAAAGGGCTTGCTTGACGGTCGCCTCGGCCGTCTATAGTTTGCGGTGTAGGGTTCGAGACCTATGACAGTAGAAGGCCGCGAAGAGCAGCTCAACGAGCGGGCGCAACACCTGCTGCGGGCGCTCATCGAAAGCTACATCCGTGACGGCCAGCCCGTCGGCTCCCGCTCTCTCTCGCGAGACTCGGGCTTGCAGCTTTCCTCGGCGACCATCCGCAACGTGATGGCCGACCTCGAGGAGCTGGGCTTCGTCGCATCGCCGCACACCTCGGCGGGTCGCATCCCGACGGACAAGGGATACCGCTTCTTCGTCGACACCCTGTTGCACGTGCAGCCGGTCGAGGAGGCCGCCGCGGCAGAGATCCGCCGCCAGCTCGGAGGCCGCCAGCTCGAGGCGGCGCGCGAGAGCTCGAAGGATCTCATCGCCACGGTGTCGCAGCTGCTTTCCAGCGTGACGCGCCTCGCCGGAGTGGTGACGCTGCCACGCGCCGCGGAGGCGTCGATCACGCAGATCGAATTCGTGACACTCTCCGACAACCGTGTCCTCGTCGTGCTGGTCTACGGCGAGCGCGAAGTGCAGAACCGCATCATCCAGCTCGAACGCTACTACTCGCCCGATGAGCTCAAGCGCGCCTCCAACTTCCTCAACGAGCAGTTCCGCGGCCGCTCGCTGACGCAGGTGCGTCAGGAGATCCTGCGTCAGCTCAGCGAAACCCGCGCCCACATGAATCAGGTCATGCTGGATGCCATCTCCATGGCGCAGCACGTATTCGAGGCTGGCGCCGGCGGCGATGACCAGCTCGAATACGTCATCAAAGGCGAGACCAATCTCATGGGTGTGGGAGAGCTCTCGAGCGTCGAGAAACTGCGGCGGCTCTTCGAGGCGTTCAACGAGAAGCGGGATTTCCTGCACCTGCTCGATAACAGCCTGCGGGCCGAGGGCGTGCAGATCTTCATCGGCCACGAGTCCGGGTATCAGATCCTCGATGACTGCAGCGTGGTGACGGCCCCCTACGGCTCGCCGGACTCGGTTGTCGGCGTGCTCGGTGTCATCGGGCCGACGCGCATGGCCTACGAGCGGGTGATCCCGATCGTCGACATGACCGCGAAGCTTCTCGGCGCTGCCTTGAATTCCCGTAGATAGTCCAAAAGAAGTACGGCGAAAAGCAAGCCAATGAGCGGCCCAGGGCCGCTCCCTGGGTCGCGAGGTCGAAAAAGCCAGTGGCCCGCGCACGCGCAAAGCGGCAGGATGCCGACTTTGCGCCAATTAAACTATTGGAGGTTACTTGATGGGTACGGAGGAAAACGGCGGGCAGGCGGCTCCCGGGATGCCGGGGTCGGCCTCGGCCCTGGCCGAGCTCGAGCGCCTGCAGCAGGCCCTTGCCGACGCCGAGGAGCGGGCCCGCGCCCACCGGGAGCAGTACCTGCGCGCGGTGGCGGAGCTCGACAATGTGCGCAAGCGCGCGCAGCGCGACATCGAGGCAGCCAATCGTTATGGTCTGGAGAAGTTCGCCGCCGAGCTCCTGCCCGTGCGCGACAGCCTGGAGCTTGCCGTGCAGAGCGCCGACCAGGCGGAGTTCGACGTCCGCAGCCTGAAGCAGGGCCAGCAGGCGACGCTGCAGCTGCTGGCCAAGGCTCTGGAGCGGCTCGGCGTCACCCCGATCAATCCGGTCGGCGAGCCCTTCGACCCGAGCCGGCACGAGGCGATGCTGGCGCAGGAATCGGCTACCGCTAAACCCGGCACGGTGCTGCAGGTGGTGCAGACCGGCTACGAGCTGAACGGCCGGGTCATCCGCCCGGCGCGCGTGATCGTGGCCAGGGCTTAGGCCGAGGCCTCAAAAAGCGCCGTCCGGGCTTGAATCGGCGCCGCGAATACCCAGAAAGTGCATCGATATCATCCCCCTTTGGAAAGAGATTCTGGCGGAGTAGACACATGGCAAAGGTAATCGGCATCGACCTCGGCACGACCAATTCGTGCGTGGCCATCATGGAGGGCGGCAAGCCCCGCGTGATCGAGAACAGCGAGGGCGACCGTACCACCCCGTCGATCGTTGCCTTCACCAAGGACAACGAGGTGCTGGTGGGCCAGCCCGCCAAGCGCCAGGCGGTCACCAATCCGCACAACACCCTGTTCGCCATCAAGCGCCTCATCGGACGCAAGTTCGACGATGACGTGGTCCAGCGCGACGTCAAGATGGTGCCTTACAGGATCGCGCGCGCGGACAACGGCGACGCATGGGTGGAAGTGCAGGGCAAGAAGATGGCGCCGCAGGAGATCTCGGCGCGCGTGCTCATGAAGATGAAGAAGACGGCGGAGGACTACCTCGGAGAGCCGGTGACCGAGGCCGTGATCACCGTGCCCGCCTACTTCAACGATTCCCAGCGCCAGGCCACCAAGGATGCCGGGCGCATCGCCGGCCTCGAGGTCAAGCGCATCATCAATGAGCCGACCGCGGCCGCGCTCGCCTATGGCCTCGACAAGCAGGGCAGTGACCGCAAGATCGCTGTCTATGACCTGGGTGGCGGCACGTTCGACATCTCGATCATCGAGATCGCGGAGGTCGATGGCGAGCGCCAGTTCGAGGTGCTCTCGACCAACGGCGACACCTTCCTCGGCGGCGAGGACTTCGATCTGCGGATCATCAATTTTCTGGCCGACGAGTTCCAGAAGGAGTCGGGCGTCGATGTGCGCAAGGACCCGCTCGCCATGCAGCGCCTGAAGGAGGCGGCCGAGAAGGGCAAGATCGAGCTCTCCTCCACCCAGCAGACGGACATCAACCTGCCGTACATCACGGCGGATGCCTCGGGCCCCAAGCACCTCAACATCAAGCTGACCCGGGCGAAGCTCGAGTCGCTGGTCGAGGACCTGGTGCAGAAGACCATCACGCCCTGCCGCACCGCGCTCAAGGACGCCGGCGTCTCCGCGAGCGACATCGCGGAAGTCATCCTGGTCGGCGGTCAGACACGCATGCCGATGGTGCAGAAGCACGTGAAGGATTTCTTCGGGCAAGAGCCGCGCAAGGACGTCAATCCTGACGAGGCGGTCGCCGTGGGCGCGGCCATCCAGGCCGGTGTGCTCGCGGGAGAGGTCAAGGACGTGCTGCTGCTCGACGTGACGCCGCTGTCTCTCGGCATCGAGACGCTCGGTGGCGTGATGACCAAGCTCATCGACAAGAACACCACGATTCCGACCAAGGCGTCGCAGACTTTCTCCACGGCCGACGACAGCCAGACGGCCGTCACCATTCACGTCCTGCAGGGCGAGCGCGATCGTGCGGCCGACAACAAGTCGCTCGGCAAGTTCGACCTGAGCGACATTCCGCCCGCGCCGCGCGGCATGCCGCAGATCGAGGTGTCCTTCGACATCGACGCCAACGGCATTCTCAACGTCTCCGCCAAGGACAAGGCCACTGGGCGTGAGCAGAAGATCGTGATCAAGGCCTCGAGCGGACTCACCGAGGACGAGATCAAGCGGATGGTGCGTGACGCCGAGGCGCACGCCGCCGAGGACAAGCGCTTCCGCGAGCTGGTCGAGACCCGAAACAAGGCGGACGGCATGATCCACGCCGTCGAGAAAAGCCTCAAGGACCTCGGCGACAAGGTGGATGCGGCCGAGCGTGCCAAGGCCGAATCCGCGATCTCGGACCTGCGCACCGCGCTCAAGGGCGATGACCGCAATGTCATCGAGAAGAAGATCGAAGCTCTCGCGCAGGCA
>CAWHWV010000019.1:0-70522 GCA_963833085.1 uncultured Pseudomonadota bacterium | reverse complement strand
TGCGGGCGCTGCTCGAGCGCATGCCCGATTTGCGGATGTCGATCTCACACACCACGCGATCGCGGCGCCCCACCGAGGAGCACGGCAGGGAGTACTACTTCATCACAATCCCGGAGTTCGAGCGTCTGGTAGCCGAAGGCCAGTTCCTGGAGCACGCCCGGGTCTTCGACAATCTCTACGGCACGGGACGCGCGCCAGTCGAAACTCGGCTCGCGCAAGGCGGTGACATCGTGCTGGAGATCGACTGGCAGGGCGCCCGGCAGGTGCGCTCGGCCATGCCCGACTGCGTGACCATCTTCATCCTGCCACCGTCCCGCGAGGCGCTGGAGAAGCGCCTCCAGAGCCGCGCGACCGATTCCCCGCACGTGATCGCGCGCCGCCTGCGCGATGCCGTGGGCGACATGTCGCATTGGCGGGAGTTCGACTACGTGGTCGTGAACGACGACTTCGAACGGGCGGTCGCAGACCTGACGTCCATAGTGGCAGCGCACGGCGAGAGAGCACCCCCCGTCACACCCGATGGCGGCGGTGGAGCGCATAGATTGGCCGCCGGCCGCCCCGAGCTGGCTCCGCTCCTGGCGCGCCTGCTGGCCTGAGCACCCCCAATGGGCTTATAGTAGGCACCCTCCGGCGCCACCCGGCGCCCTTTATTTCTTTACCTTACGTACCCCTACCATGGCCCGTATCACCGTCGAAGACTGTCTGCAGAACGTCGATAACCTCTTTCAGCTCGTCATCCTGGCGGCGCAGCGCGCGCGCCGGCTGGCCAACGGCGCGGAGCCCACGGTCGGCTGGGAGAACGACAAGCCGACGGTGGTCGCGCTGCGCGAGATTGCCGCGGGCAATGTGACCCTCGACATGCTCCGCGAGCCCGAGCCTCCGGCCGAGCCCACGATTCCGGAGCTCGAGGCGCAGTCGACCTTCCGCGCGCCGCAGTTCGGGCTGGGGGACTAAACCCTCCCGGCAATTCCTATGGACTATGCGTCTTCGCTCCTGGGACTGCTCCCCGGCGGAAGGCGCACTCCGGGACTCAAGGAGCTCCTGGCCGCAGTCGGCAAATACCTGACCCAGGAGCAGGTGACGCGCATCGAGGAAGCGGCGGAGTTCGGCGCCTCCGCTCACAAGGGACAGAAACGCCTCTCCGGCGAGCCTTACATCGCCCACCCGGTGGCCGCGGCCGCCATCCTCGCCGACCTGCACCTCGATGCCGATACATTGATAGCGGCGATCCTGCACGACGTCATCGAGGACACCCCGACGCCGAAGGATCAGCTCGCGGCTCGCTTCGGCGCCGACGTCGCGGAGCTCGTCGACGGCGTGACGAAGCTCGATGCGATCCAATTCAAGAGCCGGGAGGAGGCGCAGGCCGAATCCTTCCGCAAGATGCTCCTGGCGATGGTGCGCGACCTGAGGGTCATCCTGGTCAAGCTCGCCGACCGCACCCACAACATGCGCACCATCCAGGCCATGCCGCTGTCGAGGCGGCGCGCCGTCGCCCGCGAGACGCTCGAGATCTACGCGCCGATCGCGGAACGCCTCGGCCTCTACAACATGAAGCTCGAGCTCGAGGACCTCGGCTTCGAGGCGCTCTATCCACACCGCTACCAGGTGCTCGAGCGGGCGCTGCGCAAGGCGCGCGGCAACCAGAAGGAGTTCCTGAAGAAAATCGATCAGCAGCTCACCGGCGCCCTCGCCAAGAACGAGATCCACGCGCGGGTGGAGACGCGCGAGAAGCACCTCTACAGCATCTACAAGAAAATGCTGCGCAAGCGCAGCTCGCTGGCCGAAATCGTCGATGTCTACGGTCTGCGCATCATCGCCGACAAGCCCGATACCTGCTATCGCGCGCTCGGCGTCGTGCACTCGGTGTTCAAGCCCATGCCCGGGCGCTTCAAGGACTACGTCGCCATCCCGCGGGTCAACGGCTACCAGTCGCTGCACACGACTCTCTTCGGCCCCAACGGCGTGCCCATCGAGGCGCAGATCCGCACCGAGGACATGCACCGTGTCGCGGAGTCAGGCATCGCGGCCCACTGGAAGTACAAGAGCGGCGGCGATGCGGACTCCATCCAGCAGCAGCGGACACGTGAGTGGCTGTCGGGCCTGGTGGAGCTGCAGGAGGATGGCAGCTCGGAGGAATTCCTCGAGAGCGTCAAGGTCGACCTGTTTCCCGACAAGGTGTACGTCTTCACGCCGAAAGGCACGATCCTGCGCCTGCCGAGCGGCGCGACCGTGGTGGACTTCGCCTATACCGTGCACACCGACATCGGCAACCGCTGCGTCGCGGCCAAGGTGGACCGGCGGCTGACGCCGCTGCGCACGGTGCTGCGCAACGGCCAGACGGTGGAAATCATCACCGCCAAGGGCGCGATGCCGAATCCCTCCTGGGTCAACTTCGTCGTCACCGCCAAAGCGCGCAACGCCATCCGCCATTACCTGAAGAGCCTGCGGCGCACCGAGGCCATCGCACTCGGCCAGCGGCTGCTCAACCAGGCGCTGGGGGAGTTCCGCCTGACACTGGAGGAAATCAGCCCCGAGGTGCTGCAAGCCGTGCTCGGGGAGTTCGGCATGAAGGATCTCGACGATCTCTACGAGAAGATCGGCCTGGGCGAGCGTCTGGCGCCCCTGGTCGCGCAGCGACTCATACCGGCGCAGCCGGCACAGGGCGGCGATCCGCACGCGCCGGCGCCACTCGCGATCGCCGGCACGGAAGGACTGCTCGTCTCCTACGCGCGCTGCTGCTTCCCGCTCCCGAACGACCCGGTGTTCGCATTCCTCTCCGCCGGCCGCGGTGTGATCATCCACCGGGAGCGCTGCGTCAACGTCGAGGACTACCGCAAGCACCCCGAGAAATGGCTGCCGGTGAGCTGGCGGTCGGCGCCGGAACGGCTCTTCAACTCGGAGATCCGCATCTATGTCGTCAACCGCACCGGCGTGCTGGCGGCGGTCGCCGCGGCCATCGCCAGCACGGAGACCAACATTCATCACGTCTCGATCGAGGAGCAGGAGGGCGACGCCTCGATCCTGACCTTCGAGCTGAAAGTGCGTGATCGCAAACACCTGGCGCGCGTGATGCGCGTCATCCGACGCATGCCGGACGTGACGCGTGTCAGCCGGACGATTGCCGCGCACGCGCGTACCGATCCGGCGGACGGGCACATAGAAGGTGTCGATGAGAGCGACGATCCGGATCCCAATCCCGACAACGAGTGAGCGAGCAAATGAGCCGTAAAGTGATTCATACCGAGCGGGCGCCGCAGGCGATCGGCACCTACTCCCAGGCGGTGCGCACGGGCGATACCGTCTACCTCTCCGGCCAGATCCCTTTGGACCCGGCTACCAAGGAGCTGGTCAGCGGCGATATCGAGGCGGAGATCCGCCGCGTGTTCGAAAACCTGAAGGCGCTCGCCGAGGCCGCGGGCGGCAGCCTGGCGCAGGCAGCGAAGGTCAACGTCTATCTCACCGACCTGGCGCACTTCGCCAAGGTCAACGAGATCATGGCGCTCTATTTTCCGCAGCCCTATCCGGCACGGGCGGCCATCGGTGTCGCGCAGCTGCCTCGCGGAGCGCGCGTCGAGGCCGACTGCGTCCTCTACCTTGGCTGACGGTGCCGATCGGCCGCCCGTCACCCGAGTCATGAAGCAACGCGACGGCGCTGGGCCGGGCAGGATGCCCGGATCCAGCGCATCATCACCAGAGCAGCGACCGATCACGGCGTTGCGTGGCGTCGGCGATGCGCTGGCGGAGCGCCTGGGCCGCCTCGGCGTCGCACAGGTTCAGGATCTGCTCTTCGTACTGCCGCTGCGGTACGAGGATCGCACCACGGTCGTCCGAATCGGGTCCCTGCTTCCCGGGACGCGCGCGGTGGTGGAAGGCGAAATCCAGCTGGCGCAGGTCGTCTACCGGCGGCGGCGACAACTGCAGTGCAGCCTGTCGGACGGCACCGGATTCCTGACACTGCGCTTCTTTCATTTCTCGGGTTCGCAGCAGCAGGGGCTGGCCCGCGGCACGAGGTTGCGTTGCTTCGGAGAGATCCGCCGCGGTCAGCAGGGGTTGGAGATAGTGCATCCGGAGTATCGCCGCGTGAGTGGTGGCGAAGCACCGCCGGAGGAAACGCTGACGCCCGTCTACCCGCTGACGGAGGGCGTACCCCAGGGGCGGCTCCGCGCGCTCATCGCGCAGGCGCTGCACGAGCTCGATACCGCGGCGGTGCGTGATTGGATCCCGGCGCAGGTGCTCGAGTCTCTCGATCTGCCGACCCTGCGGGAGGCGCTGCAGTATGTGCACCGGCCGCCGCGAGAGGCGCAGCTCGGGGAGCTCGCGGCAGGCCGCCACCCGGCACAGCGGCGGCTCGCGTTCGAGGAGCTGCTCGCCCACCAGGCGAGCCTGCGGCTGATGAAGCGCGCCGCCAGAACCGACCCGGCCTGGCCGCTCGATGACCCGGAAGCGATGGCGGCGCGGCTCACGGCCGCTTTGCCCTTCGCGCTGACGCGCGCACAGGCCCGCGCACTGTCCGAGGTCGAATCGGATCTGCGCTCCAGCGTGCCGATGGTGCGCCTCATCCAGGGAGATGTCGGCTGCGGTAAGACCGTGGTGGCCGCGGCTGCAGCCGCGCGTGCCGTGGGCAGCGCTCTGCCCCATGCACCCGATGAGTATTTCCAGGCTGCGCTCATGGCGCCCACGGAGCTGCTCGCGGAGCAGCACTGGCGAAATCTCGAGCAGTGGTTCAGGCCTCTCGGTCTCGACGTCGCCTTGATCACGGGCTCGCAACCCGCGCGGACGCGCCGCAGTGCGCTCGAGGCAGTCGCCAACGGTGACATCCGAGTCGTGGTCGGGACCCATGCACTCTTCCAGGAAGGCATCGAGTTCTCGCGGCTCGGGCTCATCATCGTCGACGAGCAACATCGCTTCGGTGTCCAGCAGCGGCTGCGGCTGCGGGAGAAGGGCAGCAAACTCGGGCGCTTTCCGCATCAGCTCATCATGACCGCGACGCCGATTCCGCGGACTCTCGCCATGACTGCCTACGCCGACCTCGACATCTCCGTGATCGACGAGTTGCCACCCGGCCGCACCCCAGTGCGGACAGTCGTGGTGCCGGAGCAGCGGCGCGAGGAGGTCGTGGCGCGCATCGTCGCAGCTTGTGGCGCCGGCCGTCAGGTCTATTGGGTCTGTCCGCTCATCGAAGAGTCGGACGAGTTGCGCTCACAGGCCGCGGAAGAGACCGCCGCCGCTCTCGCCGAGGCGTTGCCCGAGGTCAGGGTGGGGCTCGTGCACGGGCGAATGCCGCCCTCGAAGAAGGACGCAGCGATGCTAGCCTTCAAGGCAGGACGCATCCAACTGTTGGTCGCGACTACGGTGATCGAGGTCGGGGTCGACGTTCCCAACGCCACCCTGATGGTCATCGAGAATGCCGAGCGCATGGGACTGGCGCAGCTGCACCAGCTGCGGGGCAGGGTGGGTCGCGGGTCGGAGGCCAGCACCTGTGTGCTGCTCTACCGCGCGCCGCTCTCGCCGCTGGCGCGCCAGCGCCTGAAAGTCATCCGCGACACCAATGACGGCTTCGAGATTGCGCGCCGAGATCTCGAGCTACGGGGTCCTGGCGAGCTACTCGGCACCCGGCAGACCGGGCTGGCACAGCTTCGCGTCGCGGATCTGACGCGAGATGCGGACCTGCTGCCGCGCGTACAGGAAGCGGCAGAGCTGCTGATCTCGCAGTACCCGGATAGTATTGCCGCGCTCGCGGCCCGCTGGATCGGTACGGCCGAGCAGTACGCGAGAGTCTGAGTGAGAGCACAGCAGATGAACAGCACCGCAACCGCAAGCGACCTCGGCCTCGCAGCCAAACCCAGAGAGGCACCCTTCTACTACCGCGTTGCGCGGCGTGTGGAGGAGTACGGCAGGCTCGCGCGCGTCGATCGTCCCATCGGCACGTGGCTGCTGCTCTGGCCGACTCTCTGGGCGCTGTGGGTGGCGGGCGGCGGCAGGCCGCACCAAAAGGTATTGATCGTCTTCGCGCTGGGCGTGGTCCTCATGCGCGCCGCCGGCTGCGTAATCAACGACTTCGCCGACCGCGACATCGATCCGCACGTCAAACGCACTCGCGAGCGCCCGCTCGCCGCGCGCCGTGTCTCCCCGACCGAGGCTCTGGTGCTCTTCGTCGTGCTCGCCGCGGCCGCGCTCTATCTGGTCACCAGGCTCAACATCTTCACCGTGAAGCTCGCCGTCATCGGCGCCGCGCTCACCGTGTCATATCCTTTCGTAAAGCGGTTCTTCCCGCTGCCGCAGCTCTATCTCGGCATCTCCTTCGGCGGCTGGAGCGTGCCGATGGCCTTTGCCGCGCAGCGCGGTTCGCTGCCGCGCATCGCCTGGGTGCTCTACATCGCCGCGGCCATCTGGGCGGCCGCGTACGACACGATGTACGCCATGGTCGACCGGGAGGATGACATCACGATCGGCATCAAATCGAGCGCCATCCTGTTCGCTGACATGGACCGCCTGCTGATCGGTGTGATGCAGGCGTTGATGCTGTTCGCACTGGTGCTCGCCGGGCGCGATATGGGCTTCGGCAACTGGTATTACGCCGGGCTCGTGACAGCGGGGCTGCTCTTTCTCTACCAACAATGGCTGATCCGCGCACGCGAGCCGACAGCGTGCCTGCGGGCGTTTCTGAACAACAACTACGTCGGCATGGCCATCTTCATCGGCATCCTGTTGCAGTACGTTTACTCGCATTGAGCCCGCAAAAGAATCGACCTCTCTGGCACCGCATGGGTTTCGCCCTCGCGGGCCTGACGCATGGCCTGCGCAAGGAGCGCAGCGTGCGCTTCGAAGCGGTCGTGCTGGTGCTGGTGTTCGCGGCGCTGGCCGTGCTTCGCCCCGAGCCGATCTGGTGGGCGGCGGCGGCGCTCGCGAGCGCGAGTGTGCTCGCGGCGGAGCTGCTCAACACCGCGATCGAAGCGCTGGCCGATCATCTCAGTCCCGAGCTTCACCCGCAGATCCGGATAGTGAAGGACTGCGCCGCCGCCGCCGTGTTCGTCTGCGTACTCGGCGCCCTGGTCGTGGCCCTCGCGCTCGCCGTGCACCTGCTGCACCGGTGATCATTAATTGATCTAATGTATACTCGCGAGGCGGTCTCTCGTTGACATTCGCCGTGTGGGCCGCGAACATCCGGACCGTCGCGACCACTGGATCTGCGCATGCCCCCGACCGCCCTCGGAAACATCCGCCACGACTGGACGCTGCCGGAGGTCACGAGCCTCTTGGATCTCCCGCTCATGGACCTGCTCTACCACGCCCAGCGCGTGCACCGCGAGCATCACGAGCCCAACACGGTACAGATGAGCACGCTGCTGTCGATCAAGACGGGTGCCTGTCCCGAGGACTGTGCCTATTGCCCGCAAAGCGTGCGCTACGACACCGGACTCGAGCGCGAGGAGCTGATGGAGGTGGCCGCCGTGCGCGAGCACGCGCAGCGCGCCAAGGAGGCCGGGGCGACGCGGTTCTGCATGGGCGCGGCCTACCGCTCGCCCAAAGCGAAGGAGCTGCGGGTGATTGCGCAGATGGTCCGCGAGGTCAGCGCGCTCGGACTCGAGACCTGCGCCACGCTCGGCATGCTGACGCCCGAGCAGGCGCGGGAGCTGAAGGACGCGGGCCTCGATTACTACAACCACAATCTCGACACCTCGCCGGAGTTCTACGGCCAGATCATCACGACCCGCACCTACCAGGACCGCCTCGACACTCTGCAAGCGGTCCGGGCCGCGGCCATCAAAGTCTGCTGCGGCGGCATTCTCGGTATGGGCGAGTCGACCGATGATCGCGCGAGGCTTCTGATGACGCTCGCCAACCTGCCGCAGCATCCGGAGAGCGTACCCATCAATCAGCTCGTACAGGTGCCGGGCACGCCGCTCGATGGCACCGCGCCCGTCGATCCGCTCGATTTCGTGCGTGTGATCGCCGCGGCGCGGCTGATGATGCCGCGCGCCCACGTGCGCCTTTCAGCGGGACGGCAGGGAATGAGCGATGAGCTGCAGGCACTCTGCTTCCTGGCCGGCGCCAACTCGATTTTCTACGGCGAGAAGCTGCTGACCACCGGCAATCCGGACGTCGAGCGGGATCGGAGCCTCCTCGCGCGGTTGGGGATCAAGCCCGAATCGGCCGCCTGCGCCGCCGCTCATGAAGAGACAGCCGCTTGAGCCGCTGCTCGAGGAGATCGAGCGGCAACATCTGCGGCGGCGCCGCGCGACCGTAGACGCTTATCCCGACAAGAGCAGTCACACGCAGGTGATCGTCGACGGCCGCAGGCTCGTCGACTTCAGCAGCAACGATTATCTCGGACTCGCGGCGCATCCGGCGCTCGCCACCGCGATGGCGGAATGCGCCTCGCGCTGCGGCGCCGGCAGCGGCGCCTCGCATCTCATCAGCGGTCACGGGCGGGAGCACGCCGCTCTGGAGGAGGAGCTCGCCGAGTTCCTCGGCCGCCCTCGCGCGCTTCTATTCTCGACCGGATACATGGCCAATCTCGGTGTCCTGACCGCGCTCGCGGGCCGCGGCGAGTCCGTGCTGCTCGACCGCCTGAGCCATGCCTCGCTGATCGACGCCGGCCTATTGTCCGGTGCGCGCTTCCGGCGCTATCCGCACTGTGATGCCGCGGCAGCGCGCCGGCTGCTCGCTGAGGTCAGACCGCAAACGACCGTGGTCGCAACTGATGGTGTGTTCAGCATGGACGGCGATATCGCACCGCTCGCCGCACTGTCACAGGCGGCGCGCGCGCATGAGGCGTGGCTTGTCGTCGACGATGCACACGGGATCGGGGTATTGGGCACGAACGGCCGCGGCGCGGTGGAGATCGCCGGCCTTGATTGCGAAGACGTCCCCGTGCTGGTTGGCACCCTCGGCAAAGCGTTCGGCTCCTTCGGCGCCTTTGTTGCGGGCCCGGATGACTTGATCGATCTTCTCATCCAGCGCGCGCGCTCCTACATCTACACCACCGCTTTGCCGCAGCCCGTCGCGGCAGCAACTCGCGCCGCTCTGCGCATCGCGCGGGAAGAGGGGTGGCGGCGGCAACGGGTGTTGGCTCTCAGCGCGCGCTTTCGAACGGCTGCGCGGCAGGCAGGCGTGCCCCTCGCCGACTCCACGACCCCCATCCAGCCGATCCCGCTGGGCAGTGCGCCGGCGGCGCTGGCTGCGCAACAGGCGCTGCGCGAGGCCGGCTTCTGGGTCGTCGCCATCCGCTCACCGACCGTGCCCGCGGGCGCGGAACGCCTGCGGATCACGCTCACCGCCGGGCATCAGGAGAGTCAGGTCGACGCCCTGGTCGAGGCTCTGAGTCGAATCTGCGCGGCAAAGCCCACGTCATGAGCCGCCTCTACACCGAGGTCCGCGGCGATGGGCCGGCGCTCGTACTACTGCACGGCTGGGGACTCAACGTTCGTGTCTGGGACGGGCTCACGGCCGCACTCTGCGGCCGCTTCCGGATCATCGCCGTCGACCTGCCCGGCCACGGCCGCAGCGTTTGGCTGCCCGAGCGCTCATCGCTCGAAGGGCAGGCCGCACAGGTCTCCGAGACCGTCGCCGCAATCACCGCCGAATATTCGCTTCTCGGCTGGTCGCTCGGCGGGCAGATGGCATTGCAACTCGCAGCCGCGCAGCGCGCCGTGGACCGCCTGGTGTTGATTGCAGCCACGCCGCGGCTGACCGTCGGCCCCGATTGGCCTCACGGTGCACCGCCTGAGCGTCTCACGGCACAGGCAGAGGGTTTGGAGACGGATTACCGGCGCACGGTCAGCGATTTCCTGGAGCTGCAGGTCCGCGGCAGCGCTGGCAGCGCCGAAGCACTGGAGCAGTTGCGCGCGGCGCTCTTCGCCCATGGGTATCCCGGCGTGGCTGCGCTCGCCCGCGGCCTGGAGCTGTTGCGCGAGACCGACCTGCGGTCCCTGCTCGGAGACATCAGCGTGCCGACTCTCGTCATCGCAGGCCAGTACGACCGCGTCACGCTGCCCGCGGCCTCCCATGCGCTCGCCGACAGCCTGCCCGACGCTCGCTACGTGGAAATCCGCCGCGCCGCACATGCGCCATTCCTGTCGCATCTCCCCGAGCTCAGCGCGCTGATCTCCGGCTTCCTGCTCCAAAGATGAGCGGCGATTCCTTGCAACTGGACAAGGCCGGCGTGCGCGCCGCCTTCGATCGTGCGAGCTCGAGCTACGAGGCCGCGGCCGTTCTGCAATCGCAGGTCGCCGATGAGCTCCTCAGTCGCCTGCAGCCCTTCGACTTCAGTCCCAAGGTCATTCTCGACCTCGGAGCCGGCACCGGCCGCGTCGCCGCAGAGCTCAAGCGCCGCTATCGCAGCTCCATGGTCATCGCTCTCGATCTCGCGCCCGGCATGCTGCGCGAGGCCGCTCGCCACCAGCGTCTTTTCCGCCGGTTCGAGCGTGTGTGCGGCGATGCCACGCGCCTGCCCCTCGAGTCCGCGAGCGTCGACATCGTATTCAGCAATCTGATGCTGCAATGGTGCGATCCGCTGGACGGCGCTCTCGCGGAAGTGCGCCGCGTACTGCAGCCGCAGGGTCATTTCGTCTTCAGCACCTTCGGCCCCGACACCCTGCAGGAGCTGCGCCGCGCCTGGGCCGAAGTCGACAATCACAGCCACGTCAACCGCTTCCTCGACGTGCACGACGTTGGTAACGCACTGGTGCGCGCCGGGCTCCTCGAGCCCGTGCTGGATGTCGATCGCCACCAATTCACCTACGACGACGTCGTGACGCTCATGCGCGATTTGAAGTCCATAGGCGCTCGCAACGAAACCGCGGGCCGCCCCCGTACGCTCCTGGGACGCGGCCACCTGCAGCGCGTCTTCACGGCCTACGAGGCCTTCCGCAAGGACGGCAGACTTCCTGCCACCTATGAGGTCGTCTACGGGGCCGCCTGGGGCACTGCCGGAAGGCCCGCAGGATCCGCGCACGCCGGTGAGGTCACGATCTCCCCCAGCGACATCCGACGGAGTAAATGAGGCGTTCATGAAACACAAGGCCTTCTTCGTCACGGGCACAGACACCGGAGTTGGCAAAACCATCGTCGCCGCCGCCTTGACGCGCGCACTGGTGGCCCGCGGCCTGCGGGTGGCCGTGATGAAGCCCATAGCTTCCGGTTCCGACCCAACACCTGAAGGCCCCAGAAATTCCGACGCCCTCACCCTGATGGCCGCCGCCAACGTGACAGCCCCCTACGAGGTCGTGAACCCCTACTGCTTTCTGCCGCCCGTCTCCCCCCACATAGCCGCCCGCGAAGCCCAGGTGGAGATCGATCTCGCTCTCCTGCGCTCCCGCTTCGACTCCCTGGCCAGCGCCTCCGACGGCGTCATCGTCGAGGGCGCGGGCGGCTGGCTAGCCCCGATCAGCGACACCACGTCCATGGCCGACCTCGCGGCCGCGCTCTCGGTACCCGTGCTCCTGGTCGTCGGCCTGCGGCTGGGCTGTCTCAACCACGCGCTCCTCACCCGCGAATCCCTCGCCACCCGAGGCACGCCCTTCGCCGGCTGGATCGCCAATGCCATCGACCCGAATTTCGACCGCGCCGCTGAGAATCTGGCCACTCTCACCGCGCGCCTCGGCACGCCACCTCTCGCCAGCGTCCCCTTCCTCGACCGCGGCCACGGCGCCGCCCGATCTGGGCGCAGCGGCGAGCAAGCTGTGCACTTGAACAGGCCATCCGGCCGCTCTACCATCGATCCATCATTCATAGGAGGCGGCTCGAGCGGCCTCGATTGCCGCACGGCCGGCGAATCATGGAGGCCCCGCTGCAGACCCGGCAGCCTCTGCGCATCGTCATCTGCCCGAACTGCTCGCTCACCCTGCGAGCCGCGGTGCTGTTTTTCGGCGGCTTGTGCCTGTTCTGCCTCACGCTGGCGGGCGTGCTCGCTCTCAAAGGGATGTGGCCCATCCTGCCCTTCTCGGGGCTGGAAATGCTGCTCGTCGGCTGGGCGCTGCACGCGAGCCTGGCGCGGCGGTACCGTTCCGAAATCATTACACTCACGGACTCAGACGTGAGCGTCGAGTCGCGCGATCGCGCGCGCTGCCACCTTACTGTGTTCCAGAGGCACTGGGCTCAGGTTAAACTGCGCTGTCCTGCCTCGCGACTGCATCCGAGCCGGCTGACCATAGAGTCGCACGGCCGGCAATGCGAGCTGGGCAGTTTCCTCACGGATGAGGAGCGGTACGGTCTGGCGGTGCGGTTGCAGCGCCTGATCGGCCGCATCAACGAGTCGCCCTCTCTGGCCTCGAGGCCGAAGTAGAGGGCGCAACGGGTTCTGGTTTGACAAGCGTATCGCGCGGGGGGCCTTCACTGTAAGGGACCGCGCGAGAAAGGCACGACAACGATGCATCGCGCAAGACTCGGAATACGGCCCGGGACATGGCTCAGCATCGCGGCACTGCTCGCCGCGGCCGGAGCGGCTTCGCCCGCCTGGGCGGACGACCCTTCCGCCGCATCCGGCTGGGGGCTGCTCAACCTCCCTGTGGGAGTCACCAGCATCAGCAGGGACGTTTACAGCATCCACATGATGGCCTTCTGGATCTGCGTCGCGATCGGCATCCTGGTCTTCGGGGTGATGATCTGGTCGATCATCTTTCACCGCCGATCGCGCGGTGCCGTGGCCGACGTCACTCTCGTCCACAACACCAAGGTCGAGATCCTCTGGACCACGATCCCGGTGCTCATCCTCGTCGGGATGGCGATCCCGGCGGCACACGGCATCGTACTGATCGGCGATGACGCCAACTCGCAGCTCGACATCAATGTAACGGGCTTTCAGTGGGGCTGGGAGTACACCTACCCCGGCAAGGGAGTGAGCTTCGTCTCCAAGCTCGACCAGAAGAGCATGGCCGCGAGCGATCTCGACTCCGGCATCAGCCCCTACAGCGTGCCGCACTACCTGCGCAACGTCGATCACCCACTCGTCGTGCCCGTGGGCACCAAGGTCCGACTGCTCATCACCGCGGTGGATGTGATCCATTCCTGGTGGGTGCCGGACTTCGGCATCAAGAAGGACGCGATTCCCGGCTACATCAATCCATCCTGGTTCGAGGTCGATGCCGACAAGCCAGGCGTCTACCGCGGCCAGTGCGCCGAGCTCTGCGGACGCGGCCACGGCTACATGCCGATCGTGGTCGACGCCGTCTCCAAGGCGGATTTCCAGGCTTGGCTGAAGCGTGAGGCGGCCGCGGAGAAAGCTGCTGCCGCTGCCAACGCATCTTCGAGCTGAGAAGACGGACTCAATCGCGCCCTGACTGTTCAGACCGGACCCAAAAGTTTCCGAGAAGGTAGATCCCATGGCCGAGACGCCGCACACCGAAGTTCACGCGCACGCCGATCACGATCACGATCACGATCACAAGCCGCACGGCTGGCGCCGCTGGGTGTTCGCGACGAATCACAAAGACATCGGCACGATGTATCTCATCTTCTCGTGCCTCATGTTCTTCACCGGGGGCACCTTCGCGATGCTGATCCGCGCGGAGCTCTTCAAGCCCGGGCTGCAGATCGTCGATCCGGGAGTGTTCAACTCCCTGACGACCATGCATGGCCTGGTGATGATCTTCGGCGCCATCATGCCGGCCTGGGTCGGGCTCGCCAACTGGATGATCCCGATTCAGATCGGGGCGCCCGACATGGCGCTGCCGCGCCTGAACAACCTGAGCTTCTGGATCCTGCCCTTCGCCTTCGTGCTGCTCCTCTCTTCCTGGCTCGTGCCGGGCAGCGCACCGGCGGGCGGCTGGACCATGTATCCGCCGCTCACGCTGCAGTTCGGCGCCTCCTTCCCGATGCTGATCTTCTCGATCCATCTGATGGGCATCTCCTCCATCCTGGGGGCCATCAACGTGGTCGTCACCATCATGAACCTGCGCGCCCCCGGGATGACGCTGCTGCGCATGCCGCTTTTCGTCTGGACGTGGCTCATCACCGCGTTCCTGCTGGTGGCGGTGATGCCGGTGCTCGCGGGCGCGGTGACCATGATGCTCACCGATCACTTCTTCGGCACCAGCTTCTTCAACGCCGCGGGCGGCGGCGACCCGGTGATGTTCCAGCATATCTTCTGGTTCTTCGGACATCCCGAGGTCTACATCATGATCCTGCCGGGCTTCGGTGTGATCTCGGAGATCATCCCGGCCTTCTCGCGCAAGCCCCTCTTCGGCTACGAGGCGATGGTGTACGCCACCGCTTCGATCGCCTTCCTGTCGTTCATCGTGTGGGCGCACCACATGTTCACGGTCGGGCTGCCGACCTCGGCGCTGCTCTTCTTCATGTTCGCCACCATGCTGATCGCGGTGCCGACGGGCGTGAAAGTGTTCAACTGGACGGCGACCATGTGGCGCGGCTCGCTTAGCTTCGAGCCACCGATGCTGTTCGCCCTCGCTTTCCTCTTCCTCTTCACCATCGGCGGCTTCTCCGGCCTCATGCTCGCCATGGTGCCGGCCGACTTCCAGTACCAGGACACCTACTTCGTGGTCGCCCACTTCCATTACGTGCTGGTGTCGGGATCCGCCTTCGCCATCATGGCCGGCGTCTACTACTGGCTGCCCAAGTGGGTCGGGCGCATGTATGACATGCGCCTCGGCAAGTGGCACTTCTGGCTGTCCGCGATCTTCTTCAACGTGCTGTTCTTCCCGCAGCATTTCCTCGGCCTCGCCGGGATGCCGCGGCGCATCCCGGACTATGCGGTGCAGTTCGCCGACTGGAACATGGTGTCCTCGATCGGCGGCTTCGCCTTCGGCCTGTCGCAGTTCCTCTTCCCCTATCTCATCTGGAAGTGCGTGCGCTCCGGCAAGCCGGTGGAGGGCACCAGGGCGTGGGAAGGCGCGCGCGGCCTCGAGTGGGAGCTACCCTCGCCCGCGCCGTATCACTCCTGGACGACTCCGCCAACGGAGGCGATGATCGCCCGCGGCGCAGCTCACTAAGGGCCTCGTTCAGGGATGCAAGCAATGACTTCATCGGAGCAGCCGCTTCTGACGCGTCAGGATGACGCGGAGCGGCGGCGCAAGCGAGTTCGACGCACCACACTCGTGGTGACACTCGTCGTGCTCGCCTTCTACTTCGGCTTCATCGCCATGATGCTGTATCGCGCCACCCGATGAGCGGCCAGCAGTCAACTTTCCACCAAGGTCACGACATGGCATCAGACGCACACGCCCCGGACAGCCAGCACTACTACATTCCGCACGGTAGCCCCTGGCCGATCGTCGCCGCGATCGCGCTTTTCACCCTGATGTGGGGTGCCGTCGCCTTCCTGGACAACTGGGGGGGCGCGTGGGTATTCCTGCCTGGGCCGCTGCTGCTGCTGTTCATGTTCGCCGGCTGGTTCCACACCGTCATCGGCGAGGGTCAGCTCGGCATCTACAACACCCAGGTGGACCGCTCCTTCCGCATGGGGATGTTGTGGTTCATCTTCTCCGAGGTGATGTTCTTCGGTGCCTTCTTCGGCGCGCTCTTCTATGCACGCGTCCTCGCGGTGCCGTGGCTCGGTGGCGCGGGCTACAGAGCCATGACCAACCTCGTCCTCTGGCCGCGCTACGAGGCCGCATGGCCGACCAACGGGCCGGGTCAGGTCGGAGGCGCCAACTTCGAGGCGATGAGCGCCTACGGCATAGCGGCCATCAACACGCTGATCCTGTTGACGAGCGGCCTCACCGTCACCATCGCCCACCATGCGCTGCGCGCGGGCAACCGCGGGCGGCTCAAGCTCTTCCTGGCGCTGACCTTCATCCTCGGCTTCAGTTTCGTCGCGATGCAGGGACACGAGTACTACGATGCCTACACGAAGATGAACCTGCGGCTGACGACGGGCATCTATGGCTCCACCTTCTTCATGCTCACCGGCTTCCACGGCCTGCACGTGACCATCGGGGCGATCATGCTGGTGGTGGTCTGGCTGCGAGTGCTGCGGGGGCATTTCACGCCGCGGCAGCACTTCGCGTTCGAGGCGGTGTCCTGGTACTGGCACTTCGTCGACGTGGTGTGGCTCGGCCTCTTCATCTTCGTCTACTGGCTATAGTTGTAGATGAGGAGAGTCAGGCACAGGGACGTGCCCCGCCGCCGCAGGTGGCGGAGTCTCGAGCAAAAACCACGCTTTTTGATCGAGACGGCGCTGGGCCGGGCAGGAGCCCGGATCCAGCGCTCAACGACCAGGAACGACGCCGTGAGGCGTGATCAGCCCCGCATACCAGGCGATCATGATCAGCGCGAAGAGCGCCAGTGACAGCGCGATGCGGACCGTCAGCGCACGTGCCAGTTTGGCGGAATCCTTCTCGGTGCCGCGGGAGAGGTGATACAACGCCGAGCCCAGGCTCGCCACGATGGCGGCGAGCACAATGAGCACGACGATTCGAATGAGCTCCGGCATGGCAGCGTCCAGTTTACTCGCAAAGCAACCCCCGTACCCATGCACCTGAGCTTCGGCACTCGCCGCTTCTCGCCGTCGCCCGGCCTCACGATCCTGATGTTCGTGTTGTGCGTGCTATTCATAGCGCTCGGACGCTGGCAGTGGCGGCGGGGGAACCTGCACGCGGCGGAGCATGCGAGCTTCGAGCGCGGTGCCCGCGAGGTGCTCGCGCTGGGCCCGAGACCGCTGACGCAAGTGCCCAGGGATCAGCGCGTGAGCCTCACCGGTACCTATGATTCGGCGCACCAGTTCCTCATCGACAACATGAGCTATAACGACGTCGACGGCTATCAGGTGTTGACACCGCTCGAGCGCCCGGGCGGGGCTACGGTGCTGGTCAACCGCGGCTGGGTGCCGTTCCTCGGCAGCCGCGCCGACCTGCCGGACATCGCCATCAAGAGCACAGGACCCGTGACCATCAGCGGTCGTGTCGGCAACCTACCCGTCGCCGGTTTGGCGATCGGCCGTGCGCCGCCGCCCGACAGCGGCCCGTGGCCCAGGGTGACGAGCTTTCCGAGCATGGCGCAGCTGAGCGCCGTCCTCGGCCAGCCACTCGAGCCGCGCGTCATCCTGCTCGATCCGCAGGATCCCGAGGGCTACGTGCGCGACTGGCGTCCGCCCGGCATCCCCGCATTGCAGAACTTCGCTTATGCCTTCGAGTGGTGGTGCTTCGCGATTGCGGCGCTGGTGATGTGGGTGGTCCTCAGCACCCAGAAGCCGAAGGAGGGCGCATGACAAAATCGTCTGGAACGATTTTGGACGGCGGCCGCCGGCCTGAAGGGCGAGGCGCAGGGACGGGGCCTCGCACCACAAGCGTGCGCGAGCTCCGGTATCGCAACCTGCGCATGCTGGCCGCGCTGGCAGCCCTCTTCTTCATGCCGCTTCTCGCCTCGTTCTGGCTCTACTACGGCATGGGCTGGCGGCCGTCCGGGCGGATAAACCACGGCGAGCTCATCCAGCCGCCGCGCCCGCTGCCGCGGGCGGAGCTGCCGCGCGTTGCGGTCGGCGGGGACACCGCTAGCGAACTCCCGGGTACCGACCCGGCTCTTTTCCGCGGCGAGTGGTCGCTGGTCTACATCGGGGAGGGAAGCTGCGATGCCTCCTGCCGTGGGACGCTCTATGTCATGCGGCAGACGCGGCTCGCGCTGGGCACCGACCAGACGCGCCTCGCTCGGGTCTTCCTGGTCACCGCGAATTGCTGCGCCAAGGACTATCTGGCGCGCGAGCACGCCGGAATGACGGTCGTCAACGCGACCGGCGCTGCGGCCGGGCCGCTGCTCAGCCTGTTCCCACGGGGGGACAAGGAGCACACGCTCTTCGTCGTCGACCCCCTCGGTAATCTGATGATGCGCTACGATGTCCGGCGCGACCCACGTGGCCTGCTGGTGGATCTGAAGAGATTGCTCGAACTGTCTCAGATCGGCTGAGGTGGCCCCGGACCCGCCGATCGATTCAGGAGATTGCTTGTCCCAGACACCCATCGACCGCTGGCTGCGCGGCCTGGCGCTCTTCGGAGCGCTGCTGTGCTTCGGCGTCGTCGTGCTCGGGGCATATGTGCGCCTCACGGACGCCGGCTTGGGCTGCCCCGACTGGCCGGGATGCTACGGTCATGTCAGTCCGCTGGGTGCCGAAGACAGCCCCGGGAGCCAGACGCAGTTTCCGGGCAGGCCCCTGCAGGCCGGCAAGGCGTGGCATGAGATGATTCACCGCTATGCCGCAGGCACGCTCGCCTGCGTCATCACGGTGATCGCAGCGCTTGCGATCGCCGCCCGCAGACCTAGGGTCGTGGGGGTAGGATTCGCGCTGCTGCTCTTCGGCACGGTGATCGTACAGGCCATTCTGGGCATGCTCACCGTGACCTGGCTATTGAAACCCCTCATCGTCACGCTGCACCTGATCTTCGGCATGACCACACTCGGCCTCCTGTGGTGGCTGTGGCTCAGATTGCAGCAGCGCCCGCGCGGAGCGGTTCAGCTGCATGTCGTGCCGGAGCACGGCGCCACGCGGTGGGCCAGCGCTGCGTCGGCGGCGCGAATCGCATACTGGCTCACGGTCCTCAGCGTGGTCGTGCTCGCGGTCCAATTCCTCCTCGGTGGCTGGACCAGCGCCAACTATGCCGCCGTTGCATGCCCCGACTTTCCGACCTGCCAGGGGGCCTGGTGGCCGCACGCCGACTTCCGCCATGCTTTCGTGCTGTGGCGCGGACTCTGGATCAATTATGAGGGTGGCGTTCTAGCGAACCCGGCGCGTGTCGCCATTCACTTGGTCCATAGGCTCGGCGCGCTGACGGTGACGCTCATGTTCCTCGCCGCATCATTCTTTGTCATCAGCCAGCCCTCGCTCGTCGCGGCGCGTCCGCGCGCTTACCTCGTGCTGGCTGCTCTCGGCCTGCAGCTCGCGATCGGCATCTCCATGGTGCTACGGACATTTCCGCTGTGGCTGACCACCGCACATACGGCCGGAGCGGCGCTGCTCCTCATGGCAATCCTCGCACTGACGGCGAAGTTGCTGGTCCTGCGCGCAGTGCGCACGGCTTGACGGACGAGAGCTCGCGGTGGCAACAACTTCGGAATATGCAACAGTCACCCCGCCAGTCTGGCGCCGGTATTACGAGCTGACCAAACCGCGGGTGGTGGCGCTCATCACCTTCACCGCGGTCGTTGGCACGCTGCTCGCGAGCCCCGGCTGGCCACCGCTCAGGGCACTCATCTGGGGAACACTCGGTATCGCTCTTGCTTCGGGATGCGCTGCGGCCATCAATCATGTCCTCGACCGCCGCTACGATGAGCAGATGGCGCGTACGCAGTCGCGCCCGTTGCCGACCCGTCAACTCACGGAGCGGCGGGCGCTGATATTCGCGGCAGTGCTGGGCGTCCTCGCGATGACCATTCTTGCGTTCCTCGTCAATCTGCTGACGGCGGCGCTGACTTTCGCATCGCTGATCGGTTACGCGGTGATCTACACGGTGTGGCTGAAGCACGCCACATCGCAGAACATCGTGATCGGCGGGGCTGCGGGCGCGGCGCCGCCGGTTCTCGGCTGGGTCGCGGTCACCAACCATATCGATCCGAACGCGCTGCTCCTGTTCCTCATCATCTTCGTATGGACGCCGCCGCATTTCTGGGCGCTGGCGATCGCGCGCAAAGATGAGTATGCGCGCGCCGGCATCCCGATGCTGCCGGTCACCCACGGGGTGGAGCACACGCGGTTGCAGGTCCTCCTCTATACAGTGCTGCTAACCGTCGTGACGGTGATGCCGTTTCTGTCCCGGATGAGCGGCATCATCTATCTGGCCTCGGCGCTGGTGCTCAACGCGCGCTTTCTGTATTTCGCGCTGGCACTGAAGCTGACCGGACGACAGGAACTGCCGATGCGCGTGTTCCGGTACTCGGTGAAGTATCTGATGTGGCTCTTCGCGGCGCTGCTGGTCGACCACTACCTGTATTTTTAATTGGCGCAAATCGCTCCCGGCGATTTGCGCAGGCCAACCCAATGACAGGGATTCATCCCGCGGCCCAGGGAGCGGCCCTGGGCCGCTCAATTATTTGCTTTCGACGTGACGTCGAAGCAGTACTTGCCAGGATGAGAGCCGCCGGTCCTCGAGCAGCAGCATTCCCGTCGATTCGTAGTTGTCGTCGTCGAGGCGGCGGAGATGGTCCGCGCCGTGGTAGCCGGCCGACTCCGAGCGATAGACCGAGAGAATCGAGCTGCCGATGACCGAGAACGTTCCCTGGAGCTTGCCGAGGGTCGCGTTCTCCGAGCTCCACTTGATCGCAGCCCCGTCCCGCCCCGGAAGCTGGATCCAGTAGGCATTCACGAACTCCACCGGCGGCGAGCCCAGTACCTTCAGGGTGCCGGATAGCAGCCAGCATTCGGTGCGGTGCGCGACTTCGGTGCGGCATTCCGCAGGCAGCGGCTGGCCATCTGCGCACCAGAACGTCCCGCTGCCCGTCCAGAGAGCCTGCTGGAAAAGATAGGTGTGGGACATCGATGGACTTCCCGCGCCGTGGACGTGACCGCGCTATTATCTCTCGCCCGTGACCGAGCCGCACGTTGCGTCAAAGCAACAAATAGGCATTGACCGTTATGTCAAAAGGCTCCATCGATTGTCAGGGTGCCCTCGTAGATCTGCGCCAGAGGCATGGCCAGGCCTATAGAGCGGAACTCGACTTGCGCTTCCACGGCCGAGTAGAGCACCGGACGCCAATCCTCCGCTCTGCGGTGCACGATGACCCTGGGTTGATTCTGCGCGATCAGCACGTATTCCTCGATTGCCTCGACACGCTGATACGTCATCGCCTTCTCGCGCCGATCGATGGATTGCGTCGATTTCGATAGGATCTCGACGACAAGCTTCGGGTTGCGGACCACTTTGTCGGTTCGGTCTTCAGGGCGGCAGGACACCATCGCATCGGGGTAGTACATGATTTTGTCACGGCCCGCCCGAATCTCGAGTTTCGCTTCCAGGAAGAACGGCTTGCAAGGACCGCCGCGCAAATGCGCTCGGAAGGCCACGACGAGCTCCTGCGCGATCTGATTGTGTGCAAGGCTCGCGCCGCTCATCGCATAAACGGTGCCGTTGACGTATTCGTGCCGGAGCGGACTCTGCTCCTCGAAGGCGAGATACTCTTCCCATGTCATGAAGAGCGGCTCTTCTTCGGACAGATACTCCGGTTGCGCCTCGCGCACATGGTATGTTCGGTATCGTGCCTCCTCTACCTGCCAGTTGAGCCAGTCAGCAATGCTCTCGAGCTCCGCCGCCGAAAGGCGGCCTAACGCCTGCTGGATTTCAGAGATCGTGCTCACTTCGATCACCACAGTTGTAATCCCCGACGCAGCCTACCCCGCCAACCATCTGCGGGGAAGATGGTATTTCTCTATAATTCATAGAGAAATTCGACGTTACTAACTACGTAGTGCCCATGCGTCGCATTCCATCTGTCAAAGTGACGTCCACTATCTGACGATGTTGAAAGCACCGGCAGCCATATGTGCACTGCTAGCGGCATCATCGCTTTCGTCCGCGGCGGCTTGGCGAGACAGCCTCACCTGGCGTGGGCAGGAAGCGCGAGTCAGTGTGCGGCTCGACGGCAAGTACGTGCTTCACTCGCCCGCCGGCGAGCGGGTGATTGCGGCTCAGCGCTGGCGAGTGCAAACGGCGAGCCCGCTCTTCGATGCACTCTTCGCGATGGCGCAGGACGATCTCGACAGGGATTCGGTCGATGCGATCACTGACGCCGCATTCGACCACGGCCGGCCCATTCCATGCCGCTGCTTCATCGCAGGAAAGGAGTGGCCGTTCGTCTGGACTCGCGACGTTTCCTACTCCATCGACCTCGGCTTGTGGCGGCTCGCCCCGGCGCGGGCGCGGACGTCTCTTCTCTTCAAGATCTCACCGCCGCGCGCGGGCCCCGCGCCGCGCGGTCTGTATGTGATGCAGGACACCGGCTCGGGCGGCAGTTGGCCTATAAGCACCGATCGGGTAGTTTGGTTTCTCGGCGCGCGCCACCTGCTTGATGACCGTGCCTTCGCGGACACCGTGTATCAGGCACTGAGCGACACTCTTGCGCAGGACCGACGTTACGTTTTCGACTCGCGGCTCGGGTTGTATCGCGGCGAGACGTCTTTCCTCGACTGGCGCGAGCAGTCCTACCCCGCCTCGACAGCGCACGACGTAGTGTTCATTGCGCAATCGTTTGCGCTCTCGACCAACGTCCTGCACTACCAGGCTCTGCGCCTGGCGGCCGTGATGGCACGGCAGCGTGGGCAAGCAGTGGCCGCGACGGGTTACACGCATCAGGCCGACAGCCTGAAACGAGCCATCAACGCGCGCTTCTGGAGCCACGACCGCGGCCTCTACATGAGCTACATCGGCGGACCCATCGACCCCGAGCCCTTCGATGCTCATGACCTCCTTGGCCTGGACCTGGCCATCACTAGCGGCGTCGCGGATGCGCGCCGCGCGCAGGAGTCTCTGGAACATTACCCTGCCTGGCCTGCGGGAAGCCCCGTGATCTGGCCGGAGCGGCGCGATCAGCCGATCTACCACAACCGCGCAATCTGGCCGTTCGTGAGCGAATACACTCTGCGCGCGGCACGGCGGGCCAGCGATCCTTCGCTGATCGCGCTCGAGGTACGCTCGCTGATGCGTGGAGCGGCGCTGCACACATCCAACATGGAGAACTACTCGCTGCTCTCTCAGTCGACGCACGTGCCCGGAAGGCTCGGCGGACCCGTCGTCGATTCGCCGCGGCAGCTCTGGTCCGTCGCGGCCTACCTGGACATGGTGCTGCGCGGCATATTCGGACTCGAGGACGATGGCCGCATCGCGCCGGAGCTGCCGGCATCGCTGGTGCCGATGCTGTTCGGCACCGCGCACCGGATCAGCCTCGATCTAGACGGCCGCGAACTAGTGCTGGACCGTCCGGCCGACAGCGGTGGCCCGCTGTTGGTGGCTGGACTCATCCGGCGCAACGGCGATACGACAGAGGTGCAGCTCGTGACGGCCCCAGCGGGAGCCGCGCCGCCGCCCATGAGCGCACCCATGTATCCGGCGGCGACGCCACCAGCGCCGCAGTTCACGGCCGTGGCCGCCATCGGACCCGCGGCTCACGTGGGCGGCCCATGGCCGAGACACTGGCGGGCATCGCACCGTGGCGAGTATCTCGCCTGGCTCGATTACTCCAACCGCAATGGCCCGATCAACACCGGGATCACCGCGGCGGTCAAGCGACTGAAGGTCCATTGCGCCGGCAGCGCCCGCCAGGTGTTGCCGGTGGTGATGCCGCATAGCGAGGGCTGGGAAGCCTCCACGACCGTCCGCTTTGCGGTCGACGCCGGCGCGTCGTGCAGCTTCCGTCTCCTGCAAGGCTTCAACATGAGCGACCTGGCGGGATTTGCCCACTACACCGGCTCGCCGGCCGCGAGCGGCGGCGCTACCGGTCCCCTCGACAGCGCACGGATTGGTGCCCTGCGGATCGCACCGCTCCCGGCGCCGGTTAAATCGCCCGCCGCTACCGCTTCCGGTATGCTCGCCGGATGCTCATCGAGCGTATCTGGTCCGCCAACCGGTACCGCAATTTCCACTACCTCGTCGCCTGCCCCGAGACCGGCGAAGCCCTGGCGATCGATCCGCTGGAGTGGCGGCTGTGCCTCGACGCTGCCCACGCCAGGGGGTGGCAGATCACCCAGATCCTGAACACCCATGAGCATCTGGATCACACCGGCGGCAATGCGGGTCTCGTCAGCGCCACGGGGGCCAAGGTCCTCGCGCATGCGGCAGCCGCAAGCCGTATCGGCGAAGTCGACCGCGGCCTCGGCAAGGGCGATGTCGTGCGCGTCGGGCACACCGTGGAGCTCGAGTGTCTCGACACTCCTGGACACACCATGGCGCACATCTGTCTGCTCGCCAGGAGCGAGCAACCGGCGCTCTTCTGCGGCGACACGCTTTTCAATGCCGGGGCAGGCAACTGCCACAACGGCGGTCATCCGCAGCAGCTCTACGAGACCTTCGTGACCCAGCTCGCTCGCCTGCCGGAGGAGACGCGGATCTTCCCCGGACACGAGTACCTGGCGCGCAATCTGGAGTTCACGCTCGACCGCGAGCCCGACAACACAGCGGCGCGGAGCCTTCTCGACACTGCGCGCGAGCAGGCGCCGGTGTCGATGAAGGTCACGACGCTAGCCGAGGAGAAACGAATCAACACGTTCTTCCGGCTGCAGAGCCCTACGGTTATCGCGAGATTGCGTGAGGCGTTCCCCGACATCGGCGAGCAGCCGGATGCGCGCACCGTGTTCCTGAAGTTGCGGCAGTTGAGGAACAAGTGGTAACCGAGCCGGCGCAACGCGTCCTCTATGTGGACGACGAGCCGACGCTCGTTTTTCTGATGGCGCGCGCGCTGGAGAAGCTCGGCATCGCGGCTCAAGGGTTCGCCAGCGCGGACGAGGCACTTACGGCGTTCAAGCACGAGCCGCGGGCTTTCACCCTTGTCCTGACTGACTTCACCATGCCCGGCGGGATGAGCGGCCTCGAGCTGGCGCAGGCGGTGCTCGCCATCCGTCCGGACGCGGCCGTTGTCATCGCCAGCGGCGCCATTGATCCCGCCGAGGTCCGGCGCGCCACGGCAATCGGCGTGCGCGCTGTGATCCAGAAGCCTGCCAAGGTGGCCGAGATGGCCGAGCTGGTGTGCGGACTTCTGCGGGAATTGGTCGCGCAGACCGACCGGCAACCAAGGTCCTGACAGTCGCTATGGCCTACTCCGGTTTTTACCGCCGCAGCTTTCTCGTCGCGACCGTCGCGATCCTGGCCTACCTGTTGCTCGCCGTGCTGGCGCCGCTCAAGGGCGCACTCGGCTGGGCGGTCGTGCTCGCCTTCCTGCTGCATCCGCTGCACGAACGGCTGTCGCGGCGCCTCAAGGGCCGCAGCATGCTATCCGCGGGCATCATCACGGGGCTCACGCCTTTCCTCGTGCTGGCGCCGCTCTCGGTTCTCGGCGTGGTGTTTGCCGGCCAGGTCGCCGCCCTGATCGGATATCTGCGCGGGCAGAGCTTCGCCTATCCGCAGCTGCTCGCGCGGTTGGAGAGCTACCCGCTGATCGGCAACCTGCTGCGCTGGTGGAGCGCCAGCTTCCCGGTGAGCGCCAACCAGTTACAGGGATGGATCACGGGCGAAATGCAGTCCCTGTTGAAGTCCGCCGCGACTGTCGGCGGCGGCCTCGCGCTCGGCCTCTTTGGCACGGTGGTCGGCTTCTTCATGATGCTCTTCCTGCTTTTCTTCCTGCTGCGGGACGGGCGCGCGATTCTCGACCACCTGACACGCCTCATTCCGCTCGAGGCGGGGCGCCGCGAGCGGCTGCTCGATTACCTGGGGCGGGTGACCCGCGCGGTGGTATTCGGATCGGCCGCGACCGCGCTCATCCAGGGTATCTTCGTCGGGGTGGGTTTTGCGCTTGCCGGGTTGCCGTCGCCGGTCGTCTTCGGCGTACTGGCGACGATCGCGGCCCTGCTGCCCGCCGGGGCCGCCGTCGTGCTGGCGCCGGCGATACTCTATCTCGCCGTGAGTGGTCACTGGCTCGGCGCGATCTTCCTGGCCTTCTGGACCGGCTTGCTCGTAGTGGTGGAGAACGTGGCGCGCCCGCTTCTGACCGCGCATCGCGCGCACGTCTCGACCCTGGCGGTATTCATGGGTGCCGTCGGAGGGGTTTCGGCCTTCGGCGTGCTCGGGCTCATCATCGGCCCGGTGTTGCTCAGCTTCGTGGTGGCGCTGGTCAGGTTCATGACCGAGGTGCGGGGCGCCGCCATACCGTAAAATGCGGCCCCCATGGATCTCGATCCCATCCTCAACCCGCTGAATGAGGCACAGCGCGCCGCGGTCTCGGCGCCGCTCGTTCCGGTGCTGGTGCTGGCGGGCGCGGGCAGCGGCAAGACCCGGGTGCTCACGCACCGCATCGCCTGGCTCATCCAGGTGGAGCGCGCTTCCCCGTACTCGATTCTGGCGGTCACCTTCACGAACAAGGCAGCGGGGGAGATGCGCGGCCGGGTCGAGCAGCTCCTCGGCACCCCGCCTGGAGTGCTCTGGATCGGCACCTTCCATGGCATCGCGCACCGCCTGCTGCGGCTGCACTGGCGCGAGGCGGGGCTCACACAGGGCTTTCAGATCCTCGATTCGGACGACCAGCAGCGCGTGGTGAAGCGCCTCATCAAGGCCAATGACCTCGACGAATCCCGCTGGGAGCCGCGCGAGGTGCAGTGGTTCATCAACTCGAACAAGGATGAGGGCCGCCGGCCGAAGGATCTGAAGCCCGGCAACGACCCGACCCGCGCGCAGATGATCCGGCTCTACGGACTCTACGAGGAGGCGTGCGCGCGCGCGGCTGTGGTCGACTTCGCGGAGCTGCTGCTGCGCGCCTACGAGCTGTGGCGCGATCGTCCCGAGCTGCTCGCGCATTACCGCCAGCGCTTCCGGCACGTGCTGGTGGACGAGTTCCAGGACACCAACTCCATCCAGTACGCGTGGCTGCGCCTCATCGCCGGCCCGGATGGCCATCCCTTCGTGGTGGGCGATGACGACCAGTCGATCTATCGCTGGCGGGGCGCGCGCGTGGAGAACCTGCAGCAATTCCGCCGCGACTACGACCGCGCCAAGCTCTACCGGCTGGAGCAGAACTACCGCTCCACCGCGGCCATCCTCGCCGCCGCAAACGGACTCATCGCGCACAACTCAGGCCGCCTGGGCAAGACGCTGTGGACGAACGGTGAGCCCGGCCTGCCGATCCAACTCTATGCGGCATTCAACGAACGCGACGAGGCGGAGTTCGTCGCGCGGCGGGTCGCGGACTATGTGGCCTCCGGACACCGGCGCAACGACATCGCGGTACTGTACCGATCCAACGCCCAGTCGCGAGCGTTCGAGGAAGCCTTCATCGGCGCGCGCATCCCGTACAAAGTCTATGGCGGCCTGAGGTTCTTCGAGCGCGCGGAGATCAAGGACGCGCTCGCCTACCTGCGGCTGCTGTTGAATCGGGATGACGATGCCGCGTATGAGCGGGTCGTGAATCTCCCGACGCGCGGCATCGGCGATCGCACCGTCGAAAGCCTGCGCGAGGAAGCGCGCTCCGCCGGCATCTCGCTATGGAAAGCGGCCCTCGCGCGCCGCGAAGCGCCGCAGGGCGCCAGGACCGCGAGCGCGCTGCGCGGCTTCCATGAGCTCGTCGACCGGCTGGCGCGCGAGACCGAGGGCCTCGCGCTGCACGAGCAGATCGACCATGTGCTCAATGAGAGCCGGCTCATCGAGCATCACGGCCGGGACAAGCCGAGCCAGGACTCGGGGCGCGGCGAGATGGCGCGCAGCGAGGCCCGGCTCGAGAACCTCGCGGAGCTCGTGAGCGCCGCCCGCACCTTCGGTGCCGAGAGCACCGACGTCGAACTGACTCCGCTCACGGGCTTTCTCGCCCACGCGGCTCTCGAGTCCGGCGAGAGAGGTTCCGACGCGGGAGTCGACAGCGTGCAGATGATGACGTTGCACATGGCGAAGGGCCTCGAATTCATGTTCGTGTTCCTGTGCGGCCTGGAGGAAGGACTCTTCCCCCATAACCGCTGCATATCGGATCTCGACGCTTTGGAAGAAGAGCGCCGCCTCTGCTACGTCGGCATGACGCGCGCGATGAAGCATCTCTATCTCACGTATGCCGAACAGCGCCGCCTGCACGGCATGGACACTCATCCCGCGCCTTCGCGCTTCATCAAGGAGGTGCCGGAGGACATCGTCACGGAAGTCAGGCCACGCGTGCAAATCAGCCGCTCCATGACGGCACACGCGCGGCGGGAGCAACCGGCGGCGCCCGCCATCAGATTCCGGGCTGAGCCGCCGCCACCCGGGATGCGCCTCGGCGCACGCGTACGGCACGGCAAGTTCGGCGAGGGTGTGGTGTTGAATGTGGAGGGCAGCGGCCCACAGGCACGGGTGCAGGTGAATTTCGAGCAGCAGGGCACGAAGTGGCTGATGATGCAGTACGCCAATCTTGAGCCGGTCTGAACCAAAAGAATGAAAATCCTCATTCTCGGCGCTGGGCAGGTCGGCCGCACCGTCGCGAGGCACCTCTCGCGGGAAGAGGCGAACGAAGTTACCGTCGTCGATGTCAACGAAGACGTCTTGCGTGACCTGCAGGACCGCCTCGACGTCCATACCGTCGTAGGCAATGCCGCCTACCCGACGGTTCTCGAAGCGGCGGGTGCGGCGGAGGCGGAGATCATCGTCGCCCTGACCAACAGCGACGAAGTCAACATGATGGCCTGCCAGGTGGCGTTCACACTGTTCCGCACGCCGACCAAGATCGCGCGCATCCGCTCCGCCGAGTACACCCACCGGCCGCAGCTGTTCAGCGAGCAGTCGATTGCGGTCGATGTGTTCATCAGCCCGGAGCAGCTGGTCACCGAATACGTCGAGCGGCTCATCCGCCATCCCGGCGCGCTGCAGGTGCTCGACTTCGCCGCCGGCAAGGTGCGCCTGGTCGGTGTGCGCGCCGTGAGCGGGGGCTTGCTCGTCGGCCATTGCCTGCGGGAGCTGCCGGAGCATCTCGCCCGCATGGAGGCGCGGGTAGTCGCCATCTACCGCCGCGGTCGCAGCATTCCCCCGGAAGGAGCGACGGTCATCGAGGAAGGCGACGAGGTGTTCTTCCTCGCGGCCAGCGCCGACATCCGCCGTATGATCGGCGAGCTGCGCAAGGAAGACACTCGCGTGCGCCGGGTGATCCTGGCGGGCGGCGGCAACATCGGCTTTCGCCTCGCGCGGTCGCTGGAGAAGACGAGCCAGGTGAAGCTCATCGAGCGCGACGTCCGCCGTGCGCGGCGCGTGTCGGAGCAGCTCGAGAACACCATCGTGCTGGCCGGCGATGCCGCGGACGAGGAGCTGCTGATCGAGGAGAACATCGACAGCACCGACGTATTCGTGGCACTGACCAACTCCGAGGAGGCCAACATCCTGTCCGCCATGCTGGCCAAGCGGCTTGGCGCGCACAAGGTGATGGCTCTCATCAACAAGCCCTCGTATGCCGACCTCATCGAAAGCGGCAGCATCGACGTGGCCATCTCGCCCCAGAGCATCACCATCGGCTCGCTGCTCGCGCACGTGCGCCGGGGCGAGGTGGTGCGCGTGCACTCCCTGCGTCGTGGTGCTGCAGAAGCCATCGAGGCGATCGCCCATGGCGATGAGCACACCTCGCGTGTCGTCGGCAGGACCGTAGACGACATACCGCTGCCGGAAGGCTCATCCATCGGGGCGGTGGTGCGCGGTGAGCAGGTGATCATGGCGCATCACGACACCTTCGTGCGATCGGGCGATCACGTGATCCTCTTCCTCTCGGACCGCCGCCACATCGAGGCGGTCGAGCGCCTGTTCATGCGGGCAGCAAATCAATGAGCCCCCAAATCACGGGGCGGCGCGAGCGCTCCAACACAAGGCACACGGACGTGCCCCGCCGCCGCAGGTGGCGGAGCCGCGGGCAAAAACCACGCTTTTTGACCGCGGCGCGCTGGGCCGGGCAGGAGCCCGGATCCAGCGCTTCTAACTAAATGCTCGGTATCGCGCACCTCCTTGGGCTGATGCTCACCGCCTTCGGGCTCGCCTATATCCTGCCGATAGGATGCTCGCTCGCCACCGGCGATGGGCTGTGGACGCGGTTCCTGCTTGCGGCCGCGATCACGGCCATTGCCGGCGGAGCGCTCGCGGCAGCCACTTTCCGCTATCGCCGCGAGCTCAAGCCCCGCGACGGCTTCCTCCTGGTGACGCTGGGCTGGATCCTGCTGGCCGCCTCTGCCACGCTGCCGCTCCTCTTCACGCTGCCGGGGCTAACCTTCACCCGCGCGTTCTTCGAGACAATGTCGGGGCTCACGACGACCGGGTCGACGGTGCTCGACGGGCTCGATTCGCTGGCGCCCTCGATCAACTTCTGGCGCCACTCGCTCATCTGGCTGGGCGGCCTCGCGGTGATCGTGGTGGCGGTCGGGGTGATGCCGCTCCTCGGGGTGGGTGGCATGCAACTCTCGAAGGCCGAAGCGCCCGGGCCGGTGAAGGAGGAGAGGCTGACGCCGCGCATCACGGAGACTGCCCGCTCGCTGTGGCTGGTCTACGCGCTGCTAACGATGAGCGGTGTCCTGGGACTGCGGCTCTGCGGCATGACGTGGTTCGATGCGATCTGTCACGCCTTTTCCGCCGTCGCCCTCGGTGGGTTCTCAACCCACGACGCCAGCATCGGGTACTTCCACTCGGCGGCCATCGAGTTCGTGCTGATCATCCTCATGCTGATCTCGGCACTGAACTTCGCGCGCCACTTCGCAGCGCTACGGCGGCTGTCGCTGAAGCCCTACCGCCACGATCCGGAGGTCAAAACGGCCGCCATTCTCGTGGCGGCCAGCGTCGTCTTCATCGCGGGGCTGCTCACCTGGCATGGCGTCTATCCGACGTTCGGTACCGCTTTGCGTTACGCCGCCTTCAATGTCGTGTCGCTGGCGACCACGACCGGGTGGGCAACGGTGGGCCCGGCGGGCTTCACCACGTGGCCAGTGTTCGCGCCCATCTGGATGCTCTTCCTGTCCGGCATCGTCTGTAACACAGGATCGACCGGCGGCGGCATCAAGATGTTCCGCACGCTGGTGCTGGCGCGCCAGGCCGGGCGGGAGCTCAAGCTCCTGGTGCACCCGAGCGCGATGGCGCCGGTGCGCGTCGGCGGCCGGCCGGTGACGGAGCGCGCGGCAGATGCGGTGCTGGCGTTCATCTTCCTTTACTTCATGACGGTATCGCTGCTCACCTTCGCGATGCTTCTCACCGGCATGAGCTTCGATTGGGCTTTCCGAGTCGTGGTCGCCTCCATCAACAACACCGCCTTCGGGTTGCCAGGCCAGGCAGTCTGGAACCTGCACTCGCTGACGCCGCTGCAGACCTGGATCTGCACGGCAGCGATGCTCCTCGGGCGCCTGGAAATCTTCAGCGTGATCGTGTTGTTTACGAGGACGTACTGGAGGAAGTAGGCGTATGGCGTCTCGCCCCACATCGCGCCGTCGCTCCTCGCGCAGGTCGCCGAGTGTCGGACGGTGCGTCCGGACGGCATTTCGGTAGCGTTCGTCTAGCTAGGTTTATCATTCTGACCTTGACTTGGAAGGCCCCAGTCCTCACTATTTATCAGCGTCCAATTGGCGCTTAATCCGTCCAGGCTGGGTGCGTCCCGGCCTAATCAAGGCGAGGAGTCAGTCTCCTCGCCTTTCGTCTTTTTGGGGGGACGAAAATGCAGTCGAGAGCCTGTGTCTTCGTAGATGGAGAAAATCTCCGGCATTCACTGATCGACGTCTTCGCAGAAGATGGTCTTTTCGAGCCCACCGACTATCTCCCGGCAGATGCCAATTGGTCGGATTTCTTCGACTGGGTGGTCAACGCAGCCACTCACGGCAGCCGCGATCGCCTCCGAGCATACTGACTGGTTGCTGACCGGTCTGCACATCAGTGGGTGGCCTTGCCGTGCGGCTTCAGCCGTTATCAGCGCGGCAATTCTTTGGGCTTCAGCCAACGAAGGGGTCGCCAACAGCGCGCCACCTCGCGTGTGAATCTCGAGCATTGTCCGGTTGGCATCTCTGAGGCTCAGACCCAGGGAGGAGGCCAGGACGAAAGTGACGAATTCCATGGGTGTGGCGTTGTCGTTGAATATCTCAATTCCGTGTGTAAAACCAGGGGGTACGAGCTCCGGTCGGCTGAGCAAAGAAGTCTCAGGCGGGAGTGTCGGCGAGTCCGGCGGGTTGAGGCGCGCTTCCCGCGCCATCGCGTCGAGGTCTCGAATCTGAATCATGAGGCTGCCGTTGGTGGTGGTGCCATTGAGGCCCATGTATGTACAACCACCCGTATCTTTGAGCTCTACGACAGGTCTTCCATCGCGGATCGTCGGGGTCAGCTCAATTGTCCGCGTGGTTCCGTCCGACAGCGTCACCGTCCTGGCGTATCGGCCCTCGAACGTAGCTCCAAACACGAAATTCTGCTTGATTTCGTCGATGCAGACGACGAAACGTCTCCGCGAAAGGTCGGGATCTGCGCCGCTCATCGACAGTCTCGAGCTTCAACTATGGATGTACATTTCCAACTGTTCGATCGTCTTTTGCTGCTCCTCCATGACGGCTTTGACCAGGTCGCCGATCGAGATCATGCCGACGACTTTGCCGCCCTCCATCACCGGGAGGTGACGGATACGGCGGTCGGTCATCAGGCGCATGCAGTCCTGCACGGAGTTGTCTGGTGAGACCGTAATGACCGGCGAGGTCATGATCTGCCAGACGGGTGTCTCCGCCGACGAGCGGCCGAGCAGGACGACTTTGCGGGCGTAGTCGCGCTCCGAGAGGATGCCGGCGAGCTCCGTACCCCGCATCACGAGGAGTGCGCCGACGTGGCGCTCGGCCATCATCCGGATCGCCTCGAGCACGGGGTCCTCCGGCTCGATGCTGAAGAGGGCTCGACCCTTACCGTCGAGCAGGTGACGCACGGTGATCATGGTCTACCTCCGACATCGCGGCACATTCGGCGTACCGGTCGGAAGACAGACTAGCGCTTGGCGGGCGCGACTTCCACTGCCAGGGTGACGGTGGCGCTGACGTCGATCGTGCCCGTCTCGACCGGGGTGGGGGCCCGCGCAGCCATTAGCCTTACCCCCCCCTGTGGGTAAATGGGCATGGGCATCACGTCCGGGCTCTGCTCAGTCACCGACAGCACTCCCACGACTCTCACGCCAAGGGCGCCGGCCAGGGTCTCGGCATCCTGGCGGGCCTTCAGAGCGGCTTCCCGCAGCGCTTCAGTCCGCGGCGCTTCCTCGTCGCGCAATGCGAACCGTATGCCCTGCACGTTGTTGGACCCCGCCTGGGTCGCGGCATCGATCACCTGGCCGATTTTTCGCAGGTCATCGAGCCTGACCTCGACCACATTGCTGACGGTGTAGCCCACGACCGTGGGAGTACCCCCGTCCCGGGGATAGTTGTAGTTGGGGTTGATGGAGTATTCGGTCGTAGTGAGCTGCGCGCCCGCACCGGCTGCCCGCTTCACGGCCGCGATCACCGCCGAAAGGCGCGCGGCGTTCTGCGATGCGGCAGCCCCGGACTGCTGTGCCTGGGTGGTCACCCCAATGCCGATGTAGACTCGGTCCGGGGTTTCCGACACCTGCGCGTGGCCCGTCACCTGGATTGTGCCAGGCCGAGGCGGCGGGACTGGCGGCAATCCCCGGATCGGCCCAGCGATCGCCCAGCAGGAAGCGGCAGTCAGCGCGATGGCGACGAGCAGTCTCATGCAGTCATTCTACACGGCAAGATCGTGAAGATTGGACGCCAGGTAGCCCTTCCTGGTTCCCTCCGCACAGCGCTCGAAGCCGTGCTCGGCGAGCCCGTGTCGCAAGTCCGCATCATCGAGCATTCGCTGTATGCCCGATTGCATCCCCGCACCATCGCGACCAGCCGCCGCCGGCGCGTCTATCTGCGCGGCTCGGCGGGGGACTTCTTCGATGATCCCTGGCTGATGTTGCACGAGTTCTGTCACGTGCTGAAGCAATGGGAGCCGGGAGATCTGACCATCGCGCGCTACTGCCTGGAGTGGCTGCGGCACGGCTACTGGAACAACCGCTTCGAGGTCGAGGCGCGCGCCTTCGCCGACAGAATATCTAAACGCCCTGCAGACGGCTCATCCCAGCAACGACTCGCGGCGGTAAAGGCGCCCGGCGGCGAAGACAAACAGCGCTGCCAATACCAGCGTCGAGCACACTGAGAGCGCCACATACGTGGCAGGCAACGGCTGCATTCTGATGAGACTCAGGATGATGAAGTGCTGCCCCAGGGATGGGATCGCCATGAGCGCCGCCCGCGGCTGCAGTCCGAGGAGCGCGGCGAAGACCAGCGGCAGTGTCGGAATGAGGAGGACCAGCCCGACATACGTTTGCGCTTCGCGGTAGCTGCGCGTGAACGCGGCCACCAGCGTCATGAGGGCCGCCCCGAGCGGCACCAGCGGCAGGCAGGCGAGCACGATCCCCACCGCGACCCGAGGCCCGAAGTCCGCGCTCATGCCGAAGCGCTCGAGCCCGACGAAACGCAGCGCGATCGCGAACGCGGTCACGGTCAGTGCGAGCGACAGTGTCATGTAAGCGCAGGCCGCCATGATCTTGCCGTAGATGAGGTACTCGCGCCGCACGGGCACCGTGAGCAGCGGCTCCAGCGAGCCCCGCTCCCGCTCCCCGGCGGTGGCGTCGATCGCCAGGTACATGCCACCCATGAGCATCGTGAGCAGCACCAGATAACTCAACGTCCCCAGCGCAAGTGCCGAGCGGGCGGCCGGCGTCGAGATGTCGATCGCATGCAACGCTATGGGCACGGTGAGCAGCGGGTCGAGCCCGCGCGCGACCAGGCGCAGGCGCGCGATCGTCGTGCCGTACTGGTTGACGATGTCGGCGATCCGCTCGACGCTGGTCGCGCTCTTGGTGTCGGACTCGTCAGCGAACAGGAGCAGCGGCGCGGGCTGTCCGGCTTCGATCCGCGATCCGAAGTCGTCCGGCACCAGTAGGACTTCCTCGCCGCGGTGCGCCGCCACCTCGCTCCGGGCCGCCGCCTGGTCCTCGTCGACGGTCCTGATCCTGACATTGTACTGGCGCAAATACGCCATCAGCTCGGGCGCGCGCTCCGCATGCGCCACCGTCAGATGCAGCGGCCGAGTGTCCTGCGTCCCCGCGTCGCGAAAGCTCAGTGAGAGCGCGCTCGAGACCAAAAGGGGACCAAACAGGGGGCCGAAGATCAACGCTGAAATCACGGTGCGCCGGTCGCGCAAATTCTCACGCACCTCCTTGATGAATACGCGCCAGATCGCCCTCATCGGTCGGCTCCCTCGGGCCCCGGGCCGGCGCCGGCCGCCCCGACCAGGCGGACGAAAGCCTCTTCCAGCGATTCCGTCCCCGCGCGGATGAGCAGCTCCGCGGGCGTGCCCTGGGCAACCACCCTGCCGTGCGCGATGACGACCACCTCATCGCATAGCGCTGCGATCTCCTGCATCACATGGCTGGAGAAGAGGATGCAGTGGCCCTCCGCGCGCAACTGTTGCAGCAGTCCGCGCAGCGTCCGCACCGCCATGACATCGAGGCCGTTGGTCGGCTCATCGAGCAGGATGTTCCGCGGCCTGTGAACGAGCGAGCGAGCCAGCGCAGTCTTGATCCGCTGTCCCTGCGAGAAGCCTCGCGCCGGTCGATCCGCGAACTCTTCCATCTCGAGCTGTCGGATCAGCTCGGTCGTGCGGGTACGGCGCTCGGCAGCTGAAAGTCCATACAATGCACCGAAGTAGAGGACGTTCTCGCGCGCGGTCAAATTGGGGTAAAGGCCCGCACCGTGAGGGAGGACGCCCATGCGACGGCGGGCGGCTAACGGGTCGCCAACAACACTGACGCCGTCGATCTGAGCGTCACCGGAATCCGGTGGCAGAACCGTGTACAAAATACGTAACGTAGTCGACTTGCCCGCGCCGTTCGGCCCGAGGAGCCCGGTGATGCGGCCATCGAGCGCGCGCAGGCTCACGCCGCTGACCGCCGCGACCGTCCCGAATCGCTTGCTGAGTCCCTCGGCTTCGATCAAGGTGTCGGCCCATTCCGCGTCAGGAAAAACGGCATGGGCGAGAGATGCCGCGTGCAGGCCGTATCGAGGCTGGAGACGGACGCGCGGCGCACGAACTGCGCCATCACGCCGGCCATGCAGGGATCGGTGAGCTGGCCGTGCCCGAATTCGGGCACCACGAGGCTGAGGCTGTGGCTGAAGCCGCGCGCCGCCGCCGCGGCATATCGGGGCGGAGTGATCGGGTCGTTGCCGCCCGAGAGGAGCAGTGCCGGAACCTCCGAGTGCAGCGGCTGGTGGAAGTCGGAATCCATCGGGCCGCGCGGCCAGACGCCGCAGATCGCCTGCAGCCCATCGAGTTGCGACGTGCCGAGAAAGGTCTTGGCGAGCTCGGCACGCTCGTCGGCGTCGACGTGATAGAACGGAACGTCCTCGGAGCAAACCACCGTGTCGTTCATGCCTTCCGCTATCGCGTCACCGTAGACGCGATCGATGAGAAGAAACTGTCCCGCGAGCGGCGCGAAGTTGCTGGAAGCGCCGGCCTCGTGCAGGTCGAGAGGCAGCAGCGCGGCGAGCTCCGGTGTGTAGCTCGCGAGGCGCAGCACCGCGGCCAGCTGATTGCTCGTAAACTGCAGTCGGTAGGGCTCACCGCTCGTCGGGTCGGTCAGATCGACCCACACCGGATGACCCGAAAGCTCATCGCGCACCTGCCGGTAGGTTGCCGCCGGGTCGCCGAAGCGAGCGTGGCAGGACGTTTGCTGCACGCAGCGGGAAAAGATGCTCGAGAGGGTCGCTTGCGCATCGAGCGCGCTCGTGGCCCCGAGGGCCAGTTGGGGTGGCACTACACCGTCGAGGATTACGCTGCGGACTCTGTCGGGAAAGCGGCGCAGGTACTGCTGCGCGACGATCGTGCCGTACGAGGAGCCATAGAGGTTGATCCGGTCATAACCCAGTGCCGCGCGCACCCGGTCGAGGTCCTGAACGGCGATGCTGGTGGTGTAGAACCGTACGTCGGCGTGCGCGCTCAGCATCTTGAGACAGCGCTCGGTTCCGGCAACGATCTCCGCGGTCGTATTCTGCTGGAGGTCGTCTTCGCTGGACTCGCAATCCAGAGCGTTGGAATCGCCGGTGCCGCGCTGATCGAGGAGGACGATGTCGCGGTCACGGTGGATGAGTGCGAAGACCGGCGCGACGCTGGCGTAGAAGGATGCCGCCCCCATACCCGGCCCACCGGCGAGAACGAAGAGCGGATCGGGACGCTTGCGCGTGCTGATGGCGGGCACCACCGCCACCCGCAACGCGATTTGCCGTCCGCCGGGCGCGGCGGGATTCTCCGGCACGGCCAGTCGACCGCACTCGGCCTGAACCAGCGTCAGGTCGAGGGCCTGATGCAACTGGCAGGGAGACAACGCCAACTGGCCGAGCTCTGCGGCCCGGCATGCCGCGGGCCCGAACAGGCCTCCGACCAATACGGCGGCAGCCAGACAGAGAACCGACAGTGTGGTGCGCAGGCTCACGAGTTCCTATCGAGAGATTATGAAGCGGCGCTACCAGGCACAGGGAAGTGCCCCGCCGCCGCAGGTGGCGGAGCCGCGAGCAAAAACCACGCTTTTTGATCGCGGCGCGCTGGGCCGGGCAGGAGCCCGGATCCAGCGCTTCCTAAAATAATAAGGCATTCTCTTGGGTGTGGACGCTGCCCTTGTTCACGCGCCGCGCCCCTCTACAATATTCAATATGCGATTTGCCCAACCTTTTGATGTCATCGTCATCGGCGGCGGCCACGCCGGTACGGAAGCCGCCTTGGCGGCCGCACGCATGGGTGCGCACACGTTGCTGCTGACGCAGAGCATCGAGACGCTGGGTCAGATGAGCTGCAATCCCGCGGTGGGCGGCATCGGCAAGGGCCACCTGGTGCGGGAGATCGATGCGCTGGGCGGCGCCATGGCACGCGCGACCGACCGGGCGGGCATTCAGTTTCGGACTCTGAACGGCAGCAAGGGACCCGCGGTGCGGGCCACCCGCGCCCAGGCGGATCGCCAGCTCTACAAGAAGGCCATCCGCTCCCTGCTCGAGAGCGAGCCGCGCCTGTCGATCTTCCAGCAGGAGGCCGCGGACCTTGTGGTCACGGGGGAGACGGTAAGCGGCGTCGTCACGGTAAGCGGCATCACCTTCGAGGCACCGGCGGTGATACTCACGGTGGGCACTTTCCTCGGTGGCCGTATCCATGTAGGCCTCGATCACTACCAGGGCGGACGGGCCGGCGAGCCGCCGTCGAACCGGCTGGCAAGCCGGCTGCGGGAGCTGCCGCTTCGGGTCGGTCGACTCAAGACCGGCACGCCGCCGAGGTTGGACGGCCGCACGCTCGATTTCGGAGCCATGACTCGGCAGGCCAGCGATCACCCGCTGCCGGTGTTCTCGTTTCTGGGGCGAGCCGAAGAGCACCCGAATCAGGTAGATTGTTTCATTACACATACAAATGAGCGGACACACGAGATCATCCGCGGTGCCCTGGATCGGTCCCCGATGTTCACAGGCGTCATCGAGGGTGTAGGTCCGCGGTACTGTCCCTCCGTCGAGGACAAGGTCTTCCGCTTCGCCGACAAGGCCTCGCACCAGATCTTCGTCGAGCCGGAGGGCCTCGACACTCACGAGATCTACCCCAACGGCATCTCCACCAGCTTGCCGTTCGACGTGCAGTACGAGCTCGTGCGCAGCATCCCTGGATTCGAGCATGCGCACCTGACCAGGCCGGGCTACGCGATCGAGTACGACTACTTCGACCCCCGGGACCTCCGTCCCTCGCTCGAGACGCGAGTGCTCCATGGTCTCTTCTTCGCCGGCCAGATCAACGGCACGACAGGGTACGAGGAGGCCGCGGCGCAGGGCATCGTCGCTGGGATCAACGCAGCGCTGGCTTCCCGCCAGCGTGATGCCTGGCTGCCGAAGCGGAGCGAGGCCTATCTCGGCGTACTCATCGATGACCTGGTAACCAGGGGCACCCGGGAGCCGTACCGCATGTTCACCAGCCGCGCCGAGCACCGCCTGCTGCTGCGCGAGGACAACGCCGACCTGCGTCTGACGCCGCTGGGGCGTGAGCTAGGCCTGGTGGACGATGAGCGCTGGCGGCTCTTCGAGGCGAAGCAGCGCTGGTCTGAAGAGGAGACTGCGCGGCTGCAGAGCACGCGCATCCATCCCGATAAAGTGCCTGAGGAGTGGTCGCAGCGAGTACTCTCCGGCCCTCTGGGTCGGGACGTAACGGCATTCGAGCTGCTTCGCCGGCCGGAAGTCAGCTACGACGCCCTGCTCGACGTTGTAGGAAGTCCAGACTGGCTCAGCGCCCCGTTCGATGACCGCGTGCCCCCGCAGGTGCGCGTTCAGGTCGAGGCGCGCGCCAAGTACGCCGGTTACATCGAGCGGCAGCGCGAGGAAATCGACCGCCAGCGCCGCAACGAGGAGACGAGATTGCCGGACGACATCGACTACGCCCAGGTGGCGGGACTCTCGCACGAGGTGCGCAGCCGCCTGGCGGAGTATCGCCCGGCCACGGTAGGGCAGGCCGGACGGGTGCCGGGCGTCACACCGGCCGCCGTCACGCTGCTGCTGGTCCACCTGAAGAAGCGCAGCCTCGCGGCGGACCGCACGCGGGTCGCATGACCAACTTCCTCACACAACTTGCTGCATGCTGGGCGCGCAGCGACTCGCTGGTCTGCGTCGGGCTCGATCCGGAGATCGAGCGCTTCCCGCAGCAGGTCGCCGCGCAGCCCTCGCCGATCTTTCACTTCAACAAAGCCATCATCGACGCCACGGCGGATCTGGTCTGCGCCTACAAGCCGCAATTCGCCCATTACGCGGCCTACGAGGCGGAGGATCAGCTCGAGCGCACCATCGACTACATCCACCGCGCCTACCCCGGCGTGCCGGTCATTCTCGATTCGAAGCGGGCCGACATCGGCAACACCGCGGAGCGCTATGCGATCGAGGCCTTCGAGCGCTACGGCGCCGACGCCGTCACGGTGAACCCCTACCTCGGCGGCGACTCGCTGGAGCCTTTCCTCCGGCGGGAGGACCGCGGCATCGTGGTGCTCTGCCGCACCTCCAACCCGGGAGCGCGCGACCTGCAGGATCTGGAACTCGGCGCGGGCGGCCGGCGGCTCTATCACGTAGTGGCGGAGCTTGCCGCAACGCGCTGGAACACGCGTGGCAACTGTCTGTTGGTGGTCGGCGCCACCTATCCCCAGGAGCTGGCCGAGATCCGGCGGATCGTTGGTGACATGCCGCTGCTGGTGCCGGGCGTCGGCGCACAGGGGGGCGATGTCGCCCAGGTGGTGCGCAACGGACAAACCGCCGCCGGGACCGGCCTCATCGTCAGCTCCGCGCGGGGCATTCTCTATGCTTCCTCCGGCGAGGACTTCGCCGCCGCGGCCAGGTCAGCGGCGCTGGCACTGCGGGATCAGATCAATGTCCACCGCCTGCGGCGCACGTAGGCAGATTTGAATGCGCAGCGCCGCCCGCGCGCTCGTCATCCTGTTGCTCGCGCTCGCTGCGCTCTGCGGCTGCTCGCACTCTCACACCGGCAGCGCGGTGGGCGGTGCGGCGAACGGGCCCGCGACGCTCCTGCGCGGCCTCGGCGCGGAGCCTGATTCCCTCGACCCGCAGAAGGCGCGGACGGACGAAGCCCAGCGGGTGCTGAGGGATATCTGCGAGGGACTGACCACGCTCGACAAGTCGGGCGGCGTGGCTCCCGGCATCGCCGCCAGATGGCAGGTCAGCACCGACGGCAAGACCTACACCTTTTATCTGCGACATGAGGCCCGATGGTCGGACGGCCAGCCAGTGGTGGCAGCCGACTTCGTGGCCGGCCTGCGCCGCCTGGTCGATCCCGACACCGCCTCGCAATACGCGGAGGTCGTCGATGTCATCGTCAACGCCGGCGACATCGTCGACGGCCGCAAGCCTCCGGAGAGTCTCGGCGTCTCCGCTCCCGATCCCTACACGGTCATCGTGAAGCTCGGCAATCCTGCGCCGTATCTGCCGACATTGCTTTCGCATCCGAGCACCTGTCCTGTGGATCCCGTCGCCCTCGTCAACGACAAGGATTCCTACGCTCGCCCGGGCAACCTGCCGTCGGACGGACCGTTCGTCCTGTCGCAATGGGTTCACGGCTCATACATCTATCTCACTCGCAACCGCTACTACTGGAACAACGCCGCCACCCGTCTCGATGCGGTGAAGTATCTGATCATCCCCGATGATAACGGGGAGCTGACGCTCTATCGCGCGGATCAGCTCGATGTCACCGACATCATCCCCCGTAGCCAGTACGACTGGATCCGCTCGCATCTCGGGGATCAGCTGCATATCGCGCCGCGAGCTCGGCGTCTACTTCTATGGCTTCGATCTCCAGCGCGCGCCATTCAACGGTGACGCAAAGGTGCGCCGCGCCCTCGCCTTGTCGATCGACCGCGAGAAGCTCGCGCAGCTCGTGCTTCGTTCCGGTGAGTTGCCTGCCTATGGCTGGATACCGCCGGGCGTGGCCGACTACACGCCGCAGTCGCCGGATTATCGGTCGCTGTCCATGGCGCAACGCATTGCCGAGGCCCGCAAGCTGTACGCCGAGGCCGGGTACTCCGCCGCGAGACCGCTGCACTTCGAGCTGCGCTACAACACGGAGGAGATACACACGGAGCTCGCCATCGCCATCGCCTCCATGTGGCAGCAGGCGCTCGGCGCGCAGGTGGCCCTCAGGGGGGAGGAGTTCCGGTCACTGATGCAGGACATCGATCGCGGCGACGTGCAGATGTTTCGCTCGAGCTGGATCGGCGACTACAATGACGCCTACACCTTCGCTCAATACTTCAAGAGCGACTTCGGCGTCAACCTCACTCACTACAACAACCCCGCGTATGACGACCTGCTGAAGCGCGCCGCGGCCGAGGTCGACCCCGCGAAGCGTCGCGGATTGCTCGAGCAGGCGGAGCAGGTCATGCTGCAGGATCAGCCGGTGATCCCGATCTACTTCTACGTGAGTAAACACCTGGTCAAGCCGCGCGTTACAGGGTGGTACAGTGACATCATGAACGTCACTTACAGCAAGGACCTGGGCCTGACGAGGTGAAGCTTGGCGTCGCCCCGTTCCCGTCCCATAATGGGGTCCGGCCTGTCGTCTCCGCGCACGGAGTTTCGACATTATGGTCAACTTGAAGCGTCCCGCCCGCTCTTCCCCGGCTGGGGTCCTGTCTGCTCTCGGCGGCGCTGCTGCTCGCGGCCGCGCCGGGTGACCTGCTGGCGCAGTCTGCTCCGCCAGACCAGGCCCAGCCGACATCGAGCTACACGCCGCAATCGCCGGAGCAGCTGCAGCAGCTGGTGGCGCCGATTGCGCTGTATCCGGATTCACTGGTCGCGGCGATTCTCCCGGCCGCCACCTTTCCCGAGCAGATCGTCGAGGCCGACCGCTGGCTGCAGGCGAATCCGGGTCTGGCAGCCGACGATCTCGCCCGGGCGGTGAACCAGCAGCCCTGGGATGCAAGCGTCAAGGCGCTCGCGGCATTTCCGGCCGTCCTCGGAAACATGGACCAGAATCTCTCCTGGACGTCTTCGCTGGGCGAGGCCTACTACAACCAGCCCCAGGACGTGATGGCTGCGGTACAGGACCTGCGCCGGAGTGCTGAGGCAGCCGGCACTCTGCAGGGCACGCCGGAGCAGGATGTCAGCACCGAGGGGTCGGATATCGACATCGAGCCGACGGATCCCGACGTCGTTTACGTTCCTGAGTACGATCCGTGGGCCGTTTACGGGATTGCCATCGATGCCTGGCCGGGGTGGTATGACTACCCCGGCATTTGGTACGGCGGCCCCTACCTCTCGTTCGGAATAGGCAGCCCGATCGGCTTCTTCAGGGGCTACGGCTGGGGCTGGCATCATTGGCGATGCGATTGGCGCACTCACAACGTAGCGTTCAATCACGCGCCGTACGTGTCCCGCAGCTTCACGTTCGTCAACCGGAGCAACTTCTATCGCGGTCCCGGCGCGCCCGGTGAGTTTCACCTGGGTACCGCTGGCCGCTTCAGCGCTGCGCCCGATCCCTACGGCGCAAACTTCCGGGCGGAGCGGGGATACGCTGCCCCCCGCCGAGAAGTCGGCATGCGCTCGGGCAGCTACAACAGGTTCGCCCGTGCCGGCGGCACGAGAGGTTTCGCCGCGCCGCGGCGCGCCAGCTTCAGCGGCCGGGGATTTCGCGGCGGCGGCGCTGCCCGCGGCGGTGGGCACAGCGGCGGCGGAGGCCGTGGCGGAGGCCGGACCCGGTAAGTAAGGCTCGCCGCCTCAGCGACGGCGATCGCGATGCTCGCGACCCGCGGTACCTGGCGCCGGCGAATGTCCGCCCGCCGCGCCACCACTCTGGCCCCGTTGCTGCTTTCGGCGCCGGACGTGCTCCTTCCACGCCGCGGTACGGTCGCGGACGAAGTCGCTGAGATCGGACGCCGACGCGAACGTCGGGGCGGGTACTTCCTCCGGGTAGTGTCCATGGGCATTGCGGACGGGCAGCGCCGCTACGAGCGCGGCGTGGATCTTGTCCAGTTTGGTCGGCGTGGAAGCGTTGGGAGGTGCCGTCGAGGAGACCGGTGGAAGGACGCCACTCAGCGGATCGTCCGTCCGTGGCGTTGCAAGGGTGAGTACATCACCCAGCGAAGCCGCGTTGCGGTCGCGGTTGGTCAGAGGTTCAGTGCCCCAACGCTGAGAGATCGTACTCAGCACCGAAGTGTGGTCGATGGGCCCGGAGCCCCTGAAGACCGTGCCCGCGGCGATCAGCGGTGAAACCAACACGGCCGGCACGCGCAATCCAAAGCGCGTGAAATCGAATCCGTACTCGCCCACGGTTCCATCGCCTGGCGGCGTCGCGTTCGCAGGCGGCGCGACGTGATCGTAATTCCCGCCGTGCTCGTCGTAGGTGATGATGAGCAGAGTGGAATTCCACGCCGCGGCGTTGCTGCGCAGCGCGACATAGATGTCGTGCAGGAACTGCTCACCCTTGGAAACGTCGTAGTTCGGATGCTGGCTGTTGCCCGCAGCATCCCAGCTCGGCTCGAGGAAGCGTGTAGACCGGAAGCGTCCCGGCGGCGGCGCGCTGCTGGAAATCGCTGAACTGGCCGAAATGGCTGTCGTCGGCGGCCGTGGTGTCCGGAAAACTCTGTCGCGTCAGGGGATCACTGTTGTAGCCGTAGATCGCCCAGTCGAGGCTCTTGTCCGAGAGCCTGCCGAAGATGGTCGGGCAGGTAAACGTCTTCGGGGTATCGTCCAGATGACCCTGCGAGGTCGCCGCGGCCGCAAAGGCGCGGTTGGGCATGGTCATAGTGGGCACGGATGCGAACCAGCGATCGCAGACGGCATAGCCGCTCGCCAGGCCGGAGAGGATGGGCAGCAGCTCCGGGGTGTACATGCCCATGATCTGTAACGGCTGCGTGCCGGGCAGGGTGTCGCTGTAGTGCTTGGCCAGGTCGGAAGCGATCGCGGCCTTGAAGTTCGTGACGAATCCCTGATTGGTGGGCGCCGCCCCAGGCGCGGGGTCGTCGGTCGAGAAGAGCTGGGAGTTGGTGTTCAGGAATCCCTCGCCCGGGTCGGCGCCGGGCATGAGGTAGGGGTGCGGGTCATCGGCCTGGATGGCGTACACAGCGACGCTGCGGCCGGTATCGTCGGGATTGGATTCGTCGCCCGTCAGGCCGTCGAACGGCTGGCCGGCGGGCGAGACGTTGCCGCTAGCCGCGTAGAGATATCCGAGCATGTGGTCGAGGGAGCGGTTCTCCAGCATTACCTGCACGATGTGCTGGATCTTTCCAAGTTGGTTCGCCACGGAGATTCCTCCTCGTGTGATTCGCCCGCGACCCGGGGCGCCATAGCGAGCTTACGCCGCTCGGATGACGGCAATGTGAACGAGCCGCGGCGGGGGGCGCTCAAATCTCCGCTACGGTGGAATGGTCATCGCTCGGCGCGCCGGACCGCCCCGCGAACACGACCAGCAGCGGGATCACGGCCAAGGTGGCGATCATGAGGAACTTGTAGTCATCGTTGTAGGCGATGACTTGCGCCTGCTGCGTGATCAGCGCATCGAGCGCGGCGCGACCGGAGGCAGTCAGGGGATTCAGGGCCTGCGCGACGATCGGATTGCCGAACTGCCGGTTGACCGCGGTGACGTACTGCGTGATGTCGGCGTGATTGACCTGAGTGGTGCGCGTGAGCATCGCACCGACGATGGAGATGCCGATGCTCGAGCCGACGTTGCGCGCCAAGTTGTAGAAGCCCGCGCCTTCCGGCCGCACAGCGGGTGGCAACGTCGACAGCGACACGACGCTGAGCGGTGTGAAGAGGAACCCCAGCCCCACGCCCTGGACCACGCCCACCCAGATCACGGTCCAGCTCGAGACATCCGGGGTCCATCCCGTCATCACATAGAAAGACCACGCCGAGAGTCCGAGCCCGAAGGCGAGCAGCAGCCGCGTGTCGGTCCGCCCCATCATCTTGCCGACGATCATCATGGCGGCCATGGTGCCGATGCCGCGCGGACCCATGACGAACCCCGCGGTGATGACAGGGTAATTCATGAGCTCCTGCAGGTAAGGCGGTTGCAGGGCGAGCGAGGCATAGAAGGTCAGGCCGACGATCGCAACGAAGATGACGCCGGCGGTGAAGTTGCGGTCGCGGAAGAGCGCCGGCCTGAGGAACGGCTCGCGCGCGGTGAAGATGTGCACCAGGAAGACATAGAACGCCGAGCCCGGCGACGATGGCTTCGGCGACGATCTCCTTCGAGCCGAGCCAGTCGAGCTCCTGGCCGCGATCGAGCATCACCTGCAGGGCCGCGATCGCAATGCTCAGGCTGATGAAGCCGGTCCAGTCGAGCCGCGCCTGGGTGCGGCGCCGCGGCGCGGGCAGGAAAAGGACCATGCCGATGAAGGTGACCACGCCGATCGGCAGGTTGATGTAGAACACCCACCGCCAGGTGTAGTCCTCGGTCAGCCAGCCGCCAAGCACGGGCCCGAGGATGGGCGCCGCCATCACCGCCATGCCCCAGGCCGCCATCGCCGACCCGTGGCGCTCAGTCGGGTTGATGTTGAGCAGCACGGTCTGCGAGAGCGGCACCAGGGCGGCGCCGAAGAGTCCCTGCAGCCAGCGGAAGATCACGATCTCGGCGACCGATTGCGCCATGCCGCAGAGCATGGAGGCAATGGTGAAGCCGACCACGGAGACGATGAAGAGGCGCTTGAGGCCCATCCGCGCCGTGAGAAATCCGGTGAGCGGCGTCGCGATCGCCGCGGCCACGATGTAGGACGTCAGCACCCAGTTGATCTGGTCCTGGCTCGCCGACAGGCTTCCCTGCATATGTGGCAGCGCAACATTGGCGATCGTCGTGTCGAGCGACTGCATCAGGGTCGCCAGCATCACGCAGACCGTGATGGCGCCGCGATGCGGCGTAGTGGGGTGCAGTTCCTCGGCCACTGCCTCTCCCTATCAGAGAATGGACCAGCCGCGCACGTGGCCGGTGTGGACGCTGACTTCGACGCTCATCCCTGCACGCAGCGGCGGCAGATTCCGGTCGCTCGTGTCGATCGCGATGCGAACGGGAATTCGCTGCACGACCTTCACCCAGTTGCCGCTCGTGTTCTGCGCCGGCAGCAGCGCGAACTGCTGTGCGGCCGCCGGGCTGATGCTTGCAACCGTGCCATGCCACCGCTCGCCCGGATATGTATCGACCGTCACGTTGACCGTCTGCCCCGGATGCACATACGTCAGCTCGGTTTCCTTCGGGTCCGCATGCACCCAGACGTGATCGGTATCTACCAGGTAGAACGCGGTGACGGACGCCGCAAGATAACGGCCCGGCTGGATGGATGGCACGCTGGTCACGATGCCATCGAACGACGCCCGGACGACGGTGTGAGACAGCTCGCGGGCCGCCTCGTTGCGGGCAGCCAAGGCGCTCAGGTATTGCGGGTTCTGCTCCACCGGCCCCGTCGGGCGGCCGTCCAGGCTGGCGTCCATACCGGCCAGCTGCTCCCTGAGCGATGCCAGCGCATGTTGCGAGCTCTTGAGATTGCGATGCGCGGTGTCGTACCCGGTGCTCGAGACGATGTGCGCGTGGGCGAGATTCTGCGCGCGCCGGAACAACACCTGACTGTAGCCCAGGTCGTACTGCGCCTGCGCGATCTTCGCCTGCATGTCCCGATAGTTCGCCTGCAGAGCCAGCAGGTTGTCGCGTACGGCGCCGAGCTCCGCATCGGCTCGGTCCAGCGCGTAGCGGTAATGCCGAGGCCCCAGCGTGTATAGGACCTGACCGCGCGTTACGTGCTGGTTTTCCTTGACGTAAACCTGCGCGACGATGCCCGACACATCAGTCGAAACGCCGACGGTGTTGGCTTCCACATACGCATCGTCGGTCGACATGGTTGCGCCGCCCGTAGCGTAGAGGATCCAGGCGATGATGAGCGCCAGCGGCAGCAGCAGAAACAACACTACACGCAACCGCCGTCGCGTGGCCGACGGCGCCGGATGCGCAGCCGCAGGCGTCGGGGACGGCGCGTGCACCATGGGACCGGCGGGGGCCGCGGAGTCTTCGGCAGGCTGACTCTCCGCCGGTCGCGCCGCAGTCACGCGCTGCTGCCCGAGCACTGCGGCCGCAGCCGGCCCGAGCTCGTTCTGCGCGAGCAGCGCTGCGAACTGCTGCTCATCGATGATGTTCTTGCAGACCAGGAGGCTGCAGGGGATGTGATCGCTGAGGTAGGCCCCGCTCGGCCCAGACCACCAGCGCCCGATCGCGCTCTGGCGCCGATGCCCGACGACGACCAGGTCCGCTTTCACCTGCTCGGCATAGGCGCCGATCTCCCGCGCCGGCTCACCGATGACGAGCTTGCCCGAAGCCTGGAAGCCGAGCGCCGCGAGTCGCGCCATGCCCTCCTGCAGGACGCGCTCGTAGTCCTCCCGCTGCTGCGCGACGCCTCCGCCTCCGACTCCTTCGCCGAGCTTGGTGCCCGCCCCTTCCCGGATGACCGAGAGCACGAACACCTGCGCCCCGAAACGCCGCGCCAGCAGCGCGCCCTCGCGCAGCGCGGTGCGGCCCTCGATGGAGCCGTCGTAGGCCAGGAGAATTCGCTGATACACCGTGATGCCTTTTTCTTGGATCCGTGGGCGCGGACAAAGCTTCCCCGCAGTCTCTCCGCGGGAGACGGGGAAAAGCGTCAGGATACCGCGGTCACTTGCCTATGCAGAAGCTGCCGAAGATCCGTCCCAGCAGGTCCTCGCTGGTGAACTCGCCGGTGATCTCGTTGAGGGCCTCCTGTGCCCCGCGCAGCTCCTCGGCGACCAGCTCGCCGGCGCGGCTGTCCCGCAGCCGTCGCTCCGCCTCAGCGACCTGCCGGCGGGCGCGGTCGAGCGCATCGATGTGCCGCTGACGGGCGGAGACCGTGCCGGCCTCGAGAGTCTGGTATCCCATGCAGATCTTCAGGTGAGCACGCAGCATGTCCAGCCCCTGGCCGGTGAGGGCGGACAGTGCGACCCGCGGCGGTCCCGTCACGGTGTCGGCAATCGGGATGCCCGTCGCCAGGTCGCATTTGTTGAGCACGAGCGTCACAGGGACGTCGACCGGCAGTCGGCTCTTTTCCTCGCCATAGGCGGTCGCTCCGGGATCGGCGGCGGCATCGATGACGAAGAGCACCCGGTCGGCGCGCCGCATCTCGGCATGCGCCCGTCGGATCCCTTCCGCTTCGACCACATCCGCATCTTCACGCAGGCCGGCCGTATCGAGGATATGCAGGGGCATGCCGTCGATATCTATCCGCTCACGAACGATGTCGCGCGTGGTCCCCGGAATGGCGGTGACGATCGCCGCGTCGTACCCGGCCAGCCGATTGAGCAGACTCGACTTGCCGGCATTGGGCCGGCCCGCGATCACCACCGTCATCCCCTCGCGCAGCAGCCGGCCCTGGCGTGCGCTCTGCTCGACCCCCTCGAAGTGGTCATGGACGGCCCGGAAGCGCTCCTCGAGCTCCCGATCGGCCAGGAAGTCGATCTCCTCTTCGGGGAAGTCGATGGCTGCCTCGACATAGGTGCGCAGGTCCACGACCGCCTCGGTGAGCCCGCGCACCATGGCGGAGAACTCGCCCTGCAGCGACCGCATGGCCGCGCGGGCCGCCTCGCGCGAGCCGGCATCGATCAGGTCCGCGATCGCCTCCGCCTGCGCCAGGTCCAGCTTGTTGTTGAGGAAGGCGCGCTGGGTGAACTCTCCGGGCAGCGCACGCCGCGCGCCGAGCTCCACCACGCGAGCCACCAGTGCCTCGAGCACCAGCGGTCCGCCGTGGCCATGCAACTCGAGAACATGCTCGCCGGTGTAGGAGTGCGGGCCCGGGAAGAAAAGTGCCAGGCCGGCATCGATCGGTTCCTGCGCGGCATCGAGGAAGCGCGCAAATCCGGCCCGACGCGGCAGCGGCAGCTCGCCGAGCAGCACAGCGGCGATCTCGGGTACTCGGGGACCCGAAACGCGTACGATCCCGATGCCGCCTCTTCCCGGCGGGGTGGCCGCCGCCACGATGGTATCGGTGCGGCTCATGCTGGTGAGGCTACAGCCGCTACGGCGCCGGTTGAAGAGCCGTCTGCTGCAGACTCCAACGACTCTGCCGCGAAGCGCTCAACCGTTCCGCCGATGGAGCATGCGCGTCACTTGTTTGTAGCGCTGGATCCGGGCGTCCTGCCCGCCACCTGCGGCGGCGGGGCACATCCTGTGCCTGCTATCAGACCCGAGGCTCATCATGACTTCTGGGGTATGGCATTGGCGGCCACCCGGCGATTGATGTTCCACTGCTGTGCGAGACCGAGAATGGTGTTCGTGGCGTAGTAGAGCACCAGGCCGGCGGGGAAGAACGCGAACATGGCGGACATGGCGATCGGCATGACCATCATGACCTTCGCCTGCGTGGGGTCAGGGGTGGTGGGATTGACCTTGTACTGCACGAACATGGCGATCGCCATGATGGCGGGCAGGATGAAGTAGGGATCGCGCGCCGACAGGTCCTGGATCCAGAACACGAACGGCGCCTGGCGCATTTCCGCGCTGTAGAGCAGCACCCAGTAGAAGGCGATGAATACCGGCAGCTGTATGATCATGGGCAGACAGCCCGACACCGGGTTTACTTTCTCGCGCTTGTAGATCTCCATCATGGCGCGCCCCAGCTTCTCCTTGTCGTCCTTGTAGGTCTCCTGGATGTTCTTGATGCGCGGGCCCAGCATTTTCATCTTGGCCATCGAGCGGCCACTCGCCTCCGACAACGGATAGAGCGCGAGCTTCAGCAGGAACGTCACCAGGACGATGGCGACGCCCCAATTGCCGGTGAGCGCGTGCACCTTGCTCAGCAGCCAGAAGAGCGGACCCGCGACTATGGTCAGATATCCGTAGCCGACGACGTACTTCAGGCTCGGAGCGATCTTCTCGAGCTGCGCGTGCAGCATCGGGCCGACGAACAGCGTCTGCTGAATCGTTGCGGTCGCGCCGGGGGCAACCGTCTGCTCAGCGCCCACTGCCGCCAGGAGGTACTCGGGCCCCGACACCTCCGAGGTGAAGCGGTAGGGCGCGCGCTCCGGCAGTACGACCGCCGTCACGAAATCGTTCTGGGTCGCGGCGATCCAGCCGTCGGTCACCGTCTGCGAGAAATGCTGGTCGTCGGCCTTGGAGGGATCGAGCCGCTCGTACTTGTTGCCATCCCAGATGGCGGGCCCGTGATAGGCGTAGCTGTTGGGATTGAAGTAACTGCTCTTGGTACGAGGATCGTCACGGTAGAGCTGCGCGTAGGGCTCCGTCTGCCACGGCGCTGCGCCCTGATTCTGGATGGTGTATTCCAGGCCGATGCCGTAGGAGCCCTTGGTGAACACAAACGTCTTGGTCACCGTGATGCCGCCACTGCTCCAGGTCAGCGGTACACGCAGCTGCTGCGAGCCATCCATCTCATAGCTCTGCCGCGACGCCGTGAAGAGTGCGGTGTGATTCGGGTACGGCGAGTCTCCCGGCCCCGTGAGCCCGCTCTGCAACAGGTAGACGGTCTGTGGGCTGGCGTCGTTCTCGAGCTGCACGCGGGCCGCCTGACCCTTGATTTCCGCGTACTTCAGCAGTTGCACCTGCTGCAGCGTGCCCCCGAGGGTGCTGATGTCGATGTCATAAACGTCCGTATGCACGCGAATGAGCGGCGCATTTGCGGACGCCGCCGGGCTCACGGCAGGAATGCCCGCCGCAGCCGCGGCAGGGGGCGGCGATGCTGGTGTCGTTGTCGCCTGAGTCGCACCGCCAGCCCCCGACTGCTGCGCCTGGGGAATGCTGTTGGCGAGCGCGCTCTGCTGTTTGGAGGGCGCGGTTTGACTCGGGACCGCCGTCGCAGCGGCCGGCGGCGGGAACTCACGTTGCCACGTCGAGTAGTTCAGGTACAGGACGAAGAGCAGCGCGATCCAGAGATAGAGGCGCGGATTGTTATTCATGAGGCGTCCGAAGCGAATGGCTTAGCGGCCCCGGGCCGTCCCCGGGGCCGCGAGCCACATTCGGGTAATTACCGCGCGCTCGCGCAAAACGGCAGGATGCCGACTTTGCGCCAGACAACAGAGGCACCGGGTCGAGCCCGCCGGGATGCCAGGGATGGCAGCGAGCAACGCGCCGCATGCCGAGCCAGCCACCGCGCAGCAGGCCGAACCGGCTGATAGCCTCGAGGGCATAATGCGAGCAGGAGGGATGGAACCGGCAGCACGGGCCGAGGAACGGGCTGATCGTCCACTGGTAACAGCGGATGAGCAGGATCGCGAGGAAGCGCAGCGCCCGACTCATCACGTGCCTCGGCCCTTCGGGCCCGGCGCTTCCCGCACCATCTTCCAGAGTTCCGCCAGGCTGGCGCGCAGCTCCGCACCCGATGCTCCGCGGGCCTTGGGCCGTGCGTTGACGACGAGATCGACAGCTGGCAGGGCATGCTGGTGCAGCCGGAATGATTCCCGGACGATGCGACGGAGCCGGTTGCGCTCCACGGCATTGCCGGCCATGCGCACCGCAACTGCCATGCCGAGGCGCGCACCGTGCTTGTCGTTGCTACTAGCTGTCACCGCGAAGAATCCGTTGCCAAAGCGCCGGCCGCGCGCATACGCAGCGTCGAACTCCGACTTGCGCCGCAGACGCTTGTGCGCCGGGAATGTGAGCCGGTGCATAGTCTAAGTGCTGAAAGCCGGCCGGTGTGCGGTTCCAGCAGATCTCCGCCGGCCGTGTCCCGAAGCGTACGGCCAGGAGTGGCAACCTTGAAGTCGGAACCTTTTCGGAGCCCGTTAAGGGATCAGCTTGCGCCGACCCTTGGCGCGGCGACGGGCCAGCACCTTGCGGCCGTTCTGGGTCGCCATGCGTGCCCGGAACCCGTGCGTGCGCTTGCGGCGCACTTTGCTAGGCTGATAGGTACGCTTCATAGAGGGCGCTCCAGAGGATCCGTGGGGTTCCAAAAAGGGGCGGCAAGGCTAAGCCGTTGAGCGTCAAGGTGTCAATATCTTTAGGCATCGCAAAAACTCGCCGGGAGCGAATTTTGACGGCGCGCAGCGACGGCCCCGGCAAGGGGCGCGGCCCATGGATGGGTCGCGCAAAACCTTCAGCGACGGCGCTCAAGGGTATAGACTTCGCAGCCCTTTCCCCCAAAGAACCGGGCTGACCAGATGCTGTGCACCGCCCTCGCTACGGCGATCGTAGATCAGCGCATCGATCGGCCGGTCGATCAGCCGGGCTCCTGAAGTGGTCGCGGAGGCAACGCGCGTGGAAGCGTCGCTTTGGGCTCGCTGTAAATCTGCGTTGGAGGCAGAGCTCCCGGAGCAGCACTTCAATACCTGGGTGCGGCCGCTGCAGGTGCTCGAGGGCGCTGGCGCACTCAAGCTGCTCGCACCCAACCGGTTCGCTGTCGAATGGATCACCGAGCATCTCCTGCCGCGCATCGGCGAGCTGCTGCGCGACGAGAGCACCGGCGATGCGCCCATCGTCACTGTGGAAGTCGGCTCGCGCAGCACACCCATGCGCGCCGCCGTGGCGCCGGCAGCCCCGCCGGGGGGCGCGTCACCACAGGCCCAGCGACCGCGCCGCGCGGAGGGCCTGGTCGTCGGGGCACGCATCAATGCGGATTTCACCTTCGGCACTTTCGTCGAGGGCAAGAGCAACCAGCTCGCCAAGGCTGCATCCCAGCAGGTCGCGGAGAATCCCGGCCGTGCCTATAACCCGCTTTTCCTTTACGGCGGCGTAGGGCTCGGCAAGACTCACCTCATGCATGCCGTCGCTCACCACATCAAGGAGCGTGACGGCGAAGCGCGCATCGCTTACGTGCACTCGGAGCGCTTCGTCGGCGACATGGTGCGTGCGTTGCAGCACAACACCATGAACGAGTTCAAGACCGCTTACCGCTCACTCGATGCGCTGCTCATCGACGACATCCAGTTCTTCGCCGGCAAGGAGCGCTCGCAGGAAGAGTTCTTCCACACCTTCAACGAACTGCTCGAGGGTCAGCACCAGGTGATCCTGAGCTGCGATCGCTATCCGAAGGAGGTCGAGGGCCTGGAGGAACGGCTCAAATCGCGATTCGGCTGGGGATTGACGGTCGCCATCGAGCCGCCGGAGCTCGAGACCTGCGTGGCCATCCTCATGTCGAAGGCGCATGCCGCTGCCGCACATCTGCCGGAGGAGGTCGCATTTTTCATCGCGAAGCGCATCCGCTCCAACGTGCGCGAGCTCGAAGGCGCCCTGCGGCGAGTCATTGCCAACTCGCGCTTCACCGGCCACGCGATCACCTTGGATTTCACCCGCGAGGCGTTGAAGGATCTGCTGTCCCTGCAGGCGAAGCTCGTCACCATCGAGAACATCCAGAAGACCGTAGCCGACTACTACAAGGTCCGGATGGCGGATCTGCTCTCCAAGCGCCGCAGCCGCTCGGTCGCGCGACCGCGGCAGGTCGCCATGGCGCTCGCCAAGGAGCTCACCAGCCACAGCCTGCCGGAGATCGGCGATGCGTTCGGCGGCCGCGACCATACCACGGTGCTGCATGCCTGCAAGCGCATCAAGGAGCTGCGCACCTCGGAGGTTCGCATGAGCGAGGACTACTCAAACCTGTTGAGAACCCTGACGGGATGATGGGTGCAGGCCTGTGGATTATCTGTGAGCGCAGGAGGGGATAAAGTTACGCACAGGCGGCCCACAGTCAGCGCGCAGGTCGTGCCATGGTGCGTGATGCATCGCGTCGCGGCCAAGCCGTTGATCCTGCGGCACGTAGAATGTTGTTACCACTATCCCCAGGCCTAATAACTACTACAATCTGAATTTAAGATTCTCAAGAAAGATATAGATTATGAAGCTGACAGCGAAGCGCGAGGATCTTCTCGCCCCCCTGCAAAGCGTGATCGGCGTGGTCGAGCGGCGTCAGACGATGCCAGTGCTCGCGAACGTGCTGCTGTCGGCACGAGACAATCGGCTGGCGATCACGGGCACGGATCTCGAGGTCGAGCTCGTTGCCGCCACCAAGGTCGGACTGGAACAGCCAGGCGATATCACGGTACCGGGGCGCAAGCTGGTCGACATCTTTCGTGCGCTGCCTGATGGGGTGAGTGTCACGCTGAGCACGGAGGGAGAGCGTGCGATCGTGCGAGCGGGTCGCAGCCGGTTCACGCTGGCGACTTTGCCGGCGGCGGAGTTTCCGGTCATTGAGGAGATCAATGCCGCGCAGACACTGTCGCTGCCGCAGGGGGAGTTCCGGCGACTCATCGACAAGACGCATTTCTCGATGGCGCAGCAGGATGTGCGCTACTACCTGAACGGGCTCCTGCTGGAGACGCAGGAGAGCGCACTGCGCGCTGTCGCGACGGACGGGCACCGACTGGCACTTTGTGAGATGGCCCTTCCTTCGCCCGGCAAGACGGGACAGGTCATCGTGCCGCGTAAGGGTGTACTGGAGCTGCAGCGGATCCTGGGTACCGAGGGGACGGTGGAGCTGGCAATCGGCACAAATCACGTTCGTGCCCAGATCGGCGACATTCGCTTCACTTCGAAGCTGATTGACGGCAGATTCCCGGAGTATGGACGGGTCATTCCTAGCAGTCCGGGGAAGATCGTACATGCGGATCGGGAGCTTTTACGGCAGTCGCTGCAGCGGACGGCAATCCTTTCGAATGAGAAATACAGGGGGATTCGACTGGCTGTGCGGACGGACCTTCTGGTGATCCAGGCGCACAATCCTGAGCAGGAGGAGGCGGAGGATCAGGTCGAGGTCGTGTATGCGGGGGATGAGGTGGAGATCGGGTTCAATGTCAACTATTTGCTGGATGCTTTGAGCGCGATCGAGGGAGATAAGGTTGAGATCGGGCTTACTGATTCTAATAGCAGCTGTCTTATCCACGCGCCGGGGTTGGCTCAAACTCGGTATGTTGTGATGCCTATGAGGTTGTGACGGACCGGATTTGAGACCCGACTGGCTGGGGAGCGAGCTACGCAATGGACCCTGGCCAGAACGCCGCAAGTACGTCCATGTAGGCTCGCGGATCGCCGTCCTGGCGATCAGCGTCTGGCCAGGATTCATTGCGCATCTCGCTCCCTTCGACAATCGGAACGAAACGGGCCGCTCCGGGCGTAAGACTTAAGAGTCTCATCGTCACGCGGCGGGGCCGCGCACCGTGCTTGCGGCGTCCCCCGCCAGACCCTTTGCAAGTGAGACCCCGGCCTCCGAATGTCACAATGGCCGCATGATCCTCAGCGAGCTCACCCTTAGCGATGTCCGCTGCATCGAGCAAGCTGAGCTCTCCCTGCATCCCGGTCGTAATCTGATTTGGGGAGGCAACGGCTCGGGTAAGACTTCACTGCTCGAGGGGATATTCCTGCTGGGTCGGGGACGTTCGTTTCGCACCCGAAACTCCGAGCGCCTGGTTCGCCATGGGCAGGAGCGCTTGGTGGTATTCGGGCGGACCGAGAGCTCGGGACCAGAGGGGAGTGGGTTGGTGCATGCCGTCGGGGTGGAAGTCCATCGGCGGGAGGGGTCGAGGGCTCGTATCGACGCTACCGCCGTGGGCTCGCTGGCGGATCTCTCGCGGGTGTTTCCGGTGCAGGTGATTGATCCGGAGATTCACAAGCTCATCGAGGAGGGAGGAAGGAGAAGGAGGCGCTGGCTCGACTGGGCAGTGTTCCACGTGGAACCTCAGTTCGCGGACTGGTGGGTTCGGTATGGTCGGGCGGTCCGGCAGAGAAATGCGGCTTTGCGGGCGCGGGGCGGGACCATGAAACCGTGGGATGTGGAAGTGGCGGCGCTGGGGGAGAAGATCTCCGAGGCTCGCCGGGGGGTGGTCGAGCAACTGCAACCTTACTGGCGAGAGGTCCTCGCTGGACTGGACTGTCCAGTCGGGGAGCTGCAGTACTTCCGGGGGTGGGGAGCGCAGCATTCGCTCGCTGAGGCGCTCGAGGCGTCGCGGGCCGGAGATGAGCTCCGAGGGCTCACGCACATGGGGCCCCATCGGGCGGACGTGCTCATCCGGGTGGGCGGGCGGCCTGCCCGGGAGGTGCTCTCGCGGGGACAGCAGAAGCTCATGGCGGTAGCGCTAACCCTGGCGCAACTGCGGCTGCTGAAGGCAGTGTCCGGAACGACGCCGACCCTGCTTCTGGATGATCCCGCGGCTGAGCTCGATTCAGAGCACTTGGGCCATTTTGTCTGCCAGATCGCGCCACTGGGCTGTCAGCTGGTGATCACCTCATTGCACCCCGAAACACCGGCTTTTGGTGCTCCGGACAGGGTGTTTCACGTGGAACAGGGGAGGGTAGGCCGGTATAATGTCCCATTCTGAGATTGGACCTTGGCATGGCTGAAGACGACGTCTACGATTCCAGCAAAATCAAAGTACTAAAGGGCCTCGACGCGGTGCGGAAGCGCCCGGGGATGTACATCGGTGACACCGATGACGGCTCCGGTTTGCACCACATGGTTTTCGAGGTCGTGGACAACGCGATCGATGAGGCGCTGGCCGGCTACTGCGACAAGATCGTAGTCACGATCCACGCCGACGAGTCCGTGACCGTTTTCGATAATGGCCGCGGAATTCCAGTGGACATTCACCCCGAGGAGGGGCGCTCTGCGGCAGAGGTCATCATGACCGTGCTGCATGCGGGCGGGAAGTTCGACGCCATCTCCTACAAGGTCTCGGGCGGACTTCACGGGGTCGGCGTTTCGGTGGTGAACGCTCTTTCCGACTACCTGCTTCTGACCGTGTACCGGGACGGGAAGGTGCATCGCCAGGAGTATCACCTCGGCGATCCCGTCGCGCCGCTGGGTGTGGTGGGTGAGACGGCCGAGAGAGGCACCGTAGTGCGCTTCAGGCCGAGCGCGCAGATCTTCACCAATATCCAGTTCAACTACGAGATCCTCGCCAAGCGGCTGCGCGAGCTCTCGTTTCTCAACTCGGGCGTGCGCATCGAGCTCGTGGACGAGCGCGAGAACAAGTCCGATGTCTTTCAGCACGAAGGCGGCCTCAAGGCTTTCGTGAAGTATCTCAACCGCGCGCGCGTGCCCATCCATGAGGTGGTCTTCTGGTTCAAGAGCCAGGACGGACCGGTGTCGGTGGAAGTTGCCATGCAGTGGAACGACTCCTACCAGGAGAGCATGTTCTGCTACACCAATAACATCCCGCAGAAGGACGGCGGCACGCACCTGGCGGGATTCCGCAGCGCGCTCACCCGTACGCTCAACGATTACATCGAGAAGGAGTTGTCCGCAAAGAAGGACAAGTTGCCGACTACCGGTGACGATGCCCGCGAGGGCCTCACCGCGATCCTGTCCGTGAAGCTGCCTGATCCGAAGTTCTCATCGCAGACCAAGGACAAGTTGGTCTCGTCCGAGGTCAAAGGCGTCGTGGAGGCAGTGGTCGCCGGCAAGCTGCAGGAATTTCTGCTCGAGCACCCGCAGGAAGCCAAGTCCATTGTCGCGAAGATCATCGAGGCCGCCCGCGCCCGCGAGGCCGCGCGCCGTGCGCGCGAGATGACGCGCCGCAAGGGCGCGCTGGATATCGCGGGGCTGCCTGGGAAGCTGGCCGACTGCCAGGAGAAAGACCCGGCGCTTTCCGAAATCTTCATCGTCGAGGGCGACTCCGCCGGCGGCTCCGCCAAGCAGGGCCGCGACCGGCGAACGCAGGCGATTCTGCCGCTCAAAGGCAAGATTCTGAACGTGGAGAAGGCGCGCTTCGACAAAATGCTGGCGTCGGTAGAAGTCGGCACGCTGATCACCGCGTTGGGATGCGGCATCGGCAAGGACGATTTCGACATTGCTAAGCTACGCTACCATCGCGTGGTCCTGCTGACCGACGCTGATGTTGACGGTAGCCACATACGGACGCTGCTGCTGACGTTTTTTTATCGTCAGCTTCCGGAGCTCATTGCGCACGGGCACATCTACATCGCGCAGCCGCCGCTCTTCAAGGTGAAGCGAGGCAAGCAGGAGTTGTATGTCAGGGATGAGCCGGAGCTCGATGCCGCGCTGCTCAACACTGCCCTGGAGAGTGCCGCACTGCATGTGAACGCCTCGGCGCCGCCGCTTCAGGGTCCGGGTCTGGAGGCGCTGTCGCGCAAATACATGGAAGTGCAGGCCATCATCAAGCGCTGGTCGCGCCGCTATGACGACCGGCTGCTCGAGCAGCTCATCTACATGCCGGAGGTCAAGTCGACCGACTACGACCGGCTCGACTGGCTGCGGGGCTGGGCCCAGGAGCTCAACCAGCGGCTCAATTCGCTCGATGACGCAACGCGCGCCTACCGTGTGGAGCTGCACGCCGCATCCGGCGAGCATGCGGCGCGCATCATGGTCCACAAGACCGAGCACGGTACCGCCAGCCACAAGTATCTGCCGCGCGAGTTCTTCGAGTCCGCCGAGTACCAGCGGATCGCCGATCTCGCCCGCACCCTCGCGGGCCTCATCGGCGAAGGCGCCTTCGTCAACCGCGGCGAGGACCGCCAGGACGTCGGCTCATTCAAGGAAGCCATGAAGTGGCTCTTCGACCAGGCGCGCAAGGGACAGACGATCCAGCGCTACAAAGGCCTGGGTGAGATGAACCCGGAGCAGCTCTGGGACACCACCATCAATCCCCAGACCCGCCGCCTGTTGCAGGTGAGGATCGAAGACGCCGTCGCAGCCGACGACATCTTCACTACCCTAATGGGTGATCAGGTCGAACCGCGCCGTGAGTTCATCGAGAAGAACGCGCTTTCTGTAACAAATCTCGACGTTTGAGTCGATATTGTCGCATTAGCGAGTCAGTCGCGATATATCTCTTAGCAGGAACCGGGAAATCTTGCATGTTCCGCTCAAACTCCCAGGCCGCGCACGCCCAAGTAGACCGCATATAGCGAGGTGCTGGCACAGATGTAAAGCCGGCTGCGATTGTGCTCGTAGCCGCCGAAGCACAGATTGGCGGCCACTTCCGGAAGAACGACTCGGCCGATCGGGCTGCCGTCGGGCGCGAATACGCTGACCCCGTTGAAACTCTTGTCGGGCGACCAGCCGCCCGCGCACCACAGGTTGCCGTCCTCATCGACGCGGATGTCGTCGGCGATGCCGCCATGCGTGTCCGCCAAATCATGGAGCACGTGCGCGTGGGCGAGTCTTCCGTCATCGCGGACGTCGTACACGCAGATGTACGAAGGCGGCGCGCTGGTTTCGGAAACGTAGAGCTTCCTCTCGTCCGGGGAGAAGCAGATGGCATTCGGCTGCTTATAGTCGTCCGCCACCGCCGTCAGTTGGCCGCTTCGGGGGTCGAAGCGATAGACGCTGCCCGGGAGCTCGGATGCGGCGCGCCAACCCTCATGGTCACCCTGGATGCCGTAGGTCGGATCGGTGAACCACACGGTACCGTCGGATTTCACGACGACTCCGTTCGGGGAGTTCAGTCTCTTGCCCTGATAGCGATCCGCGAGGACCGTGATGCTGCCGTCGTACTCGGTGCGCGTGACTCGCCGGGTGCGTTGCTCGCAAGTCACCAGCCTTCCCTGCCGGTCGCGTGTGTTGCCGTTCGCCTCGTTCGACGGGTAGCGGAACACGGTAGTCTGTCCGCTGACCTCGTCGTAGCGCATCAGGCGATTGTTCGGCACATCACTGAAGATCACGCTGTGCATGTCGCCGAAATAGACCGGCCCCTCGGTCCACTCCGCACCGGTCCACAGCCGGCGGATTTCGGTCGTGCCGACGATGTATTTCTTGAAGCGCGGGTCGAACGCCTCGATGGCCGGATCCGGGTAGGCGACCGATGCGGGATCGTTCCAGTCCCGCGGCGGCGGCGGGGTTCCCGGCGGATCGGATTGCGATCGCGCCAGCACCGACCTGACCGCGACGGAGCCGATGGCAGTCCCGGCAGCTGCGTTCAGAAACGAGCGTCTGTTCATGAGAGGCCCCCGACCGACGACCGATCATACGCGAGTCGATCGAACCCGCGCTCTCGGCCGAGGTGCCTTTCCTGGGCTGAGGGCCGGGCCGGCGTTTCCCGCGGGCTATCTTCCCGGGTCGAAAAAGAGGAGCTTGAGTGAGCCAGGGACGAACGGCGAAGGCCAGTGTCTTCCCGCCTCCCGAGCAGCCCGGAACGCGGCCATCGCTTTGGCGTTCGTCGCGGCCGCCGCCAGGAAGACCCGGCCGCTGACCGGATCGACACTCATCGTGCGCGCCGACAGAGCGGTCTTGATCGTAGCGGCCGGCACGAAGGTGTTGGCGTTGACCTCCCGGATGACCGACAGCGTGCCGTCCATGCCGTTGGAGCTGAAGATCAGCTTGCGCGTCGGGTCGAACGCCGCGGCGTCGGTGCCCTGACCGATTGGCAACGTCGCGACCGTCGCGCCGGTGTCGGCATTGACGACCACGAGCCGCCCGTTCTCACAGCTCGAGAAGAGTCGGTGTGTCGAAATGTCGATGGCAAGTCCGTGCGGCGCCCTGCACTGAGGGATCGGCCAGCTGGCATCGACCCGGTTCGTGGCCGTATCGATGCGGAAGATCTCCTGCTTCTCGAGGCCATTCACGTATACCTTGCCGTTGTGGCCGGCAACGGGGAATTCGAGCTTGCTGCCGACCTGCACGGTTGCGACCACCCGATCACTCGCCGGATCGATCACGGTCAGCAGGCCAGGATCGCCGTCGACCACGAAGACATGACCACTCGTCGGGTCAATGGTCACGGCGTCCGAGTCCGGGGCCGCTTTGAGGTGCTTTACGACCTTCAGCGTCTTCAGACTGAACGCGACGGCCTCTCCCGCGTGCCCATCATCGGTGTAGCCGAGTCCCGCGGCATGGGAGATGGCAATGCCGTGCGTGCCACCGGGGATGCCCTTGACCACCCCGATGATCCTGCCGCTCCTGCCGTTGACGACGGTCACACGGTCGCCGTGGGCGACGTATACACGGTGCGACGCACTGTCATAAACGATGTAATCCCAGCGGTCGGGGGCGCCCAGCCGTATGCTGCGCGTCAGGTGGTAGTCGGCAGCGGCCGCGGTTCCGCCATGCGAGGCAAACGCCATCGGCATGACTCCGAACACAACAGCCAGCGCAAACACAGGCAGCAGATAGCGTCGCGCCATATCCTTTCCAGTTGATCGAGGCGAGCCGAAGGACGGTCACCATAGCACCTGCCTCCTTTACCGTCACTGGGCACAGCCGCTAGACTGCGTCACCTCGCCGCAGACTGCCAACAACGTCATGCCAGAATCCGCGGGACCATCTGGCAAGGATGCAATCGATCTCGACCGCTATCTTGCCCGGATCGGATACCGCGGCACGCCGCGGGCGGATCTCGACACGTTGCGCGCCCTGACAGAGCTGCACCCGGCTGCAATTCCTTTCGAGGCCATCGACGTTTTCCTGGGGCGACCGGTCGATCTCAGCCCGGGCGCGATCCAGGCAAAACTCATCGATGGCGGACGCGGCGGCTACTGCTTCGAGCACAACGGTCTCCTCAAGCGCGTACTTGGCGCCCTGGGATTCACCGTGGAGGGGCTGCTTGCGCGCGTGTTCTGGATGCGCCCGCAGGAAGCGCCGCCCCTGCCGCTCACTCACATGGCGCTCCGCGTCATGATCGGCGGTGAGCGTTGGCTGGCGGATGTGGGATTCGGCAGTTGCGTCGCCGGCGCCCCGCTGCGCCTGGACGAGCTCGGCACCGAGCAGCCAACACGGCACGAAACGTTCCGCCTGACCCCGCGAGGCACATGGACCCTGCTCGAGGTGCAGCTCCCCGACGGCTGGCACGCCGTCTACGCGCTCTCGCCGGAGCCAGCGCTCGACAGCGATTACATTGCCGCCAACTGGTACACATCGACACACCCGGAATCAGGCTTCCGCCGCGAGCTGCGTGTCGCGCTGACGACGCCGGAGCGGCGCACGACCCTGGCGGACAACCGCCTGACGGTGCGTCACGCCCAAGGTGCCATGGAGCGGCGCTTCCTCAGTGAGCCCGAGCTCGCGGATGCACTCGTCTCGACGTTCGGGTTGCGGCTCGACGCCGCATCGGCGAGGCAGGCGGCCACTATCGCCACGGCGTCCGCACGGCAGCCACCCGTTTGATGGCCGGAAGCCTGGCGCGCGTTCCCCGGCTTCGCTGGCGTATCACGGGGCTGATCGCCACCGGAGTGCTGATCAATTACTTCGATCGCATCAGTCTCTCGGTCGCAGGTCCACAACTCGAGCGGTCCTTTCATCTGACACCGGCCGAGCTGGGGCTGCTCTTCAGCGCCTTCTTTTGGAGCTACGCCCTGCTCCAAATCCCGGTCGGCTTTGTGCTCGATCGCCTCGGCGTCACGCGTGTCGGCCGTTGGAGCGCTTTCCTATGGGGTGCGGCGCAGGTGCTCACCGCCTGTGCGGGCGGTTTCGCCGGCATTTTTGCCGCCCGACTCCTCCTCGGTATCGCCGAGGCACCGAGCTTTCCCGCCAGCTCCAAGGCCACCGGCTACTGGTTCCCGCGCGCCGAGCGGGCCCTGGCGACAGCGCTCTACGACCTGGGGGCGAAGTTCTCGAATGTCATCGGCGTGCCGCTGGTGGCGCTGGCCGTGGTGCGCTTGGGCTGGCGCTGGGGTTTTGGTGTGGTGGCAGCGCTGAGCTTTGTCTATTTCCTGGTGTTCTACCGGATGTATCGCGACCCAAGCCAACACCCCGGTCTGACACGCGAAGAGCGGCAGTACCTCGCCGCGGGTGGCGCCGAGCCCGAAGGGCAGCCATCCGCGCCCATGGCGGGGATGCTTGCCTATCTGCTGAGCACGCGCAAGGTCTGGGGACTCGTGATCGGGTTCGGCGCCTACGGCTACAGCTTCAACCTCTTTCTGACCTGGCTGCCCGACTATCTCGTTCGGACGATGCACCGCAGCATCCTCACGTCCGCCGGTTTCGCGGCCATCCCGTGGGCCTGCGGGTCGGTCGCCGACCTGCTGGTGGGCGGCTGGCTGATCGACTTCCTGATCAGCAGAGGACGGGACGAGACTCGCGTCCGGAAGGCGGTGCTGGTGATCGGCATGTGCGCCGGCATCGCGGTGTTAGGCGCCACGGCTACAGTCCGCCCCGGCGTCGCGCTGGTATGGATCTCCATCGCCCTGTCCGGGCTCTCGGCAGCCGCGCCGGTCGCCTGGTCCCTGACTTCGTTGATTGCCCCGAAGGGCGGAGTCGGCGCCGTGGGCGGCATCATGAATTTCTCCAACAACATGATGGGTGTCGTGGCGCCGATCGTCACCGGCTTCGTCGTGGGCAGGACGAACTCCTTCGTCGGCGCCTTCCTGGTCGCCGGCCTGGTGTTGATTGCAGGCGTTGCGTCCTTCGTATTCCTCCTCGGCCGCATCGAGCCGCTGCCGGAGCCGGCGGCTCGAGATTCTTTAGTATGATGGCAACTCCTCTGCCGGAAGGGCCCGCATGACGTCGAACGAGACTTGGACCGCGGTGCACCGCAATGTCGTCGTTGCGAGTTTTCTGGGATGGATGCTCGACGCCTTCGACTTCTTCCTCGTCGTGTTCGTGCTCAAGCACCTGGCGAGCGATTTCGGCACCGACGTCAAGGCGGTGACGGTCGGCATCACCGCCACTCTCGCTCTGCGGCCCGTGGGCGCGTTTCTCTTTGGCCGTCTTGCCGACCACTACGGCCGGCGGCCGGCGCTGATGGCGAGCGTCCTGCTGTACTCCGCAATGGAGCTGGCGACGGCGTTCGCATCGTCATTGACGGCATTCATCGTGCTCCGCGCGCTGTACGGAATTGCAATGGGCGGGGAGTGGGGCGTGGGTGCCTCGCTGGCTTTCGAGTCCGTGCCCACCCGATCCCGCGGACTCGTGTCAGGGCTCCTTCAGGCAGGGTATCCCTGCGGCTATCTGCTGGCGGCCGTCGTCTTCGGGCAGTTGTTCGACCACATCGGGTGGCGCGGCATGTTCGTGATCGGGGCGGCGCCGGCCCTGCTGGTGGCGTTCATCTTCAGCAAGGTGCCCGAGTCCGAGACCTGGACTGCGGGCCGCAGGGAGCCGGCGCGGCGCGGGCTGCTGGCGGGCCTGCGGGGCCATTGGTGGCTGACGGGCTATGCGATCGTGTTGATGGCGTGTTTCAACTTCTTCAGTCACGGCACCCAGGACCTGTATCCACTCATGCTCGAGGCGCAGCGCGGCTTTTCGACGGGGACGGTCGCGAACATTGCCGTGGTGTACAACATCGGCGCAATCTGCGGTGGCCTGCTGTTCGGCTCCCTGTCCAGCCGCATGGGCCGGCGCCGCAGCATCGCGCTCGCCGCCGCGCTGTCGCTGATTGCGCTGCCCTTCTGGGCATATTCGTCCACGCCCGTGACGCTGGCCATTGCTGCCTTTGCGATGCAATTCATGGTGCAGGGGGCATGGGGCGTCGTGCCCGTGCATCTCAACGAGCTGTCGCCGGAAGGCATAAGAGGGACGTTCCCCGGCGTCGTCTATCAGCTCGGGAATCTGCTCGCTTCCTACAACGCAACGCTGCAGGCGGGGATGGCCGCGGCGCACGGCCCTGTCGGGCACCCGGACTACGCGTTTGCTCTCACCGTGGTGTGTGGGGTCGTTGCCGTGGCACTCGTGCTGCTGTCACTGTTGGGTCCGGAGCGACGCAACGTATCCTTCGCGGCGTAGCGGCGCTGGCAATTGCCAAGCTGGTTGCGGACCCAGTCGGAGCGATTTGTCTGCGCCCTGAGACAGTTCTGGCCGCCCGACCGCGCCGGCGCTAAGGTACCTGCGAAACCTGTACCCGCAGACCAGGAGGAAGCGCCATGGCCAAACGTCCACTCAAGGGAAGCGAGCGAAGCCCGCTTCCGAATTCGCGCGCATTGGGACCCGCTGACCCCGCCGAGCGTCTGGAAGTCACGGTCGTCGTGCGGGCGACCGACCCGCAGGGTCTGCAGGCTCGCATGCAGGGAATCGCCAAGGGCCATGGCTCCCGGAAGTACCTCTCACGCGCCGAATATGCGCGCCGCTACGGCGCGGCCCGGGCGGATCTGGATGCGGTACGGGATTTCGCCGAGGCGCACGGGCTGGTGGTCGTGCAGGAGCACGCCGGGCGCAGGACGTTGGTGTTGGCCGGCACGGTCGCGCAATTCAACGACGCATTCGACGTCGGGCTGCAACACTGCTCCCATCCTGGTGGGACCTATCGTGGACGGACAGGCCCGGTTCACGTCCCCGCCGAGCTGAGTGGCATCATCGAGGCGGTCCTCGGCCTCGACAACCGTCCGCAGGCCGAGGCGCACTTTCGGATGAAGACGACCCAGGCCGGGCGGCGCTCGCGACCGGCTAGCGCGGGAGCGACTGCCTTCACTCCCGTGCAGCTCGCCGCGATCTATGACTTCCCACCAGGCGACGGCGCGGGCGAATGCATAGCCCTCATCGAGCTTGGGGGCGGCTATCGGCCGCAGGATCTGCAGACCTACTTCGGTGGTCTCGGAGTTCCCCTCCCGGCCGTGACGGCGGTCTCCGTCGATCAGGCGGCGAATCAACCGACCGGTGATCCCAACGGACCGGACGGTGAGGTGATGTTGGATATCGAAGTGGCCGGCGCCATCGCTCCGGCTGCAGCCATTGCCGTGTATTTTGGGCCCAATACCGACGCCGGATTCCTCGACGCGGTGACGACGGCCATTCATGACGATGTCCGCAAGCCGTCCGTCGTCTCGATCAGCTGGGGTGGCGCCGAATCGACCTGGACGCAACAGGCGATGACCACGATGGATCAGGCGTTTCAGGCAGCCGCCGCTATGGGAATAACGGTCTGTGTTGCCGCGGGCGACGGTGGATCGACCGATGGCGTGAGCGATGGAAGCAACCATGTGGACTTCCCTGCCTCCAGCTCCCACGCGCTTGCGTGCGGAGGTACCAGCCTGCAGGCCAACGGAGCGACAATCGTCAGCGAGGTCGTGTGGAACGACGGTGATCCAACCAGCGGCGCGGGTGGGGGCGGTGTCAGTACTTTCTTTGCGTTGCCGTCATGGCAGCAAGGCCTCGACACGACCGATGTGGAGGGGACACGCAGCGCGTTGTCGATGCGCGGTGTTCCTGACGTATCCGCGGATGCGGACCCCCAAACTGGTTACAACGTATTGGTCGATGGGACGACCGCCGTGTACGGCGGCACGAGCGCAGTGGCCCCCCTCTGGGCCGGCCTCATCGCGCGCATCAACGCCACGGCCGGTCGCTCCGCCGGACTGATGAACCCCGCGCTCTACGGCCAACCCTCGGCCCTGCACGACATCACCCAGGGCAACAACGGCGGCTTCGCCGCATCAACCGGCTGGGATGCCTGCACCGGCCTTGGCAGTCCGGACGGCGCGAAGGTGGCCGCGATCACAGGACTCTGATCCCGCCAGCCGCCGCCGCCGGTGCGACAATGGCCGCCTCGACGGCCAGGCCGTGCCACATTCCGTCCATGCGATGAGCCAGAGCGCCTTCGTGCGGGTCGCCCGCATCGCAGATGTGCCCACGGGAAGGATGCTCGAGGTCATCGTGGGGCCGCGCAGCATCCTCCTCTGCCACACTCGTGAGGGATGGTTCGCGGTGGACAATGTGTGTACGCACGCCTACGCGAAGCTGAGCGAAGGACAGTTGCGCAAGATGCGGCTCATCTGTCCCTTACATGGCGGCTCGTTTGATTGTCGCACCGGAGCGGCGATAGGCGCTCCCGCGGCGGCGCCGCTCGGAACCTACGCCGTCCGGCTGACGGGCGAAGATGTGGAAATCGCCCTGGAAACGCCGCCTGCCGGTTCATGACCAGTTCAATCGGCGGCGCATAGCATGTCCAGCCATGTCGTCGTCGTGCCACACAAATGCAAATGCTTCGCTCAGCATGAGGGATCTTCAGGATTCTTCACACAGCGGTGGGGCTCAGGTCCTGGCCCCTTCGCGTAAAATCGCTGCCTCTGTCGCCGCTCCCGTCATCGGCGGATCGGCAAGGGCGTTGAATCCGAGAGATGACGGAAGAGTAATGGAAGTGATGCAAAAGCCCCTCATGCGAACATTCCAGAACCAACAGACGATCTCGGGCTCCGCGGCCGGAGCCTTGGCCGTCGCAGCGCCGCCGAACATGACCGGGGCCTCCCGGGAGCCGGGAGAGCTGTGGACGCATGCGGTGTACGCCCTGATCGCGCTCGGCTGTGTCATCATCGGCTATTACCAGTTCCATATCATCGTGCTGCGCGTCCTGCGGCTCGCCGAGAAGCAACACGGGATGCGCGCGCTCGCCTATCTCGGCCTTTTCTGGCTGGGTCTCGGATTCGTGCTGGTCGTGATCCGGACGGCTTTCTGGATCGTGTATCGTCCGGCGGCCGCGGCCACGCGTGAAAGTGCGCCCAACCTGACGGTGATCATCCCCGCCTACAACGAAGGGGCCATGGTCCTGCAGTCGATCGAGTCGGTTGCCAGAGCCGACTATCCCCACGATCGGCTGGAAATACTGGTGGTCGATGACGGCAGCAAGGACGACACCTGGAGTTATATCTCCCAGGCCGCGGAGCGCTTTCCCGGCCTCGTCACGCCGCTCCGCCACGAGCGCAATCGCGGCAAGCGCGAGGCGCTCGCCCTGGGCTTCAGCCGTGCCCGCGGCGATGTCCTGGTGACGATCGATTCCGACAGTGTGATCGAGCGCGACGCGCTGCTGGCCCTCGCCGGGCCGTTCCGCGACCCCAAGATCGGCGCGGTGGCCGGGAGGGTGGAGGTCTACAACCGCAGCCACGGCATCATTCCGCGCATGCTGCACGTCCGCTACATGCTCTCGTTCGACATGCTGCGCGCCGTGGAGTCGGTGTATCGCAACGTCTACTGCTGTCCCGGCGCCCTCACCGGCCTGCGGGCCGCGGGCGTTCGGAAGGTGCTGGAGCGCTGGAAGAATCAGCAGTTCCTCGGGTCCCGCTGCACCTTCGGCGAGGACCGCGCCATGACCAATTATCTCCTCGACAGCGGCTACGACACGGTGTATCAGCGCACGGCGGTCGTGCGCACCCTGGTGCCGATCTCCTACGTGAAGCTCTGCAAGATGCTGCTGCGCTGGGATCGCTCCTATGTGCGCGAGGAGATCCGGTTCATGGGCATCGTATGGAAGCGGCCGTGGCCGACGCGCCTCATGGCGATGTTCGACCGCGCCGTGACCAACTTCCGTTACCCCGCGTCCTATTCCAGCCTCGGACTGCTGCCACTACTGGTGATGCAGGACCCCACGGTCACGATGCCCATAGTGGCCACGATCGGGGCGATGTCGCTCTTCAGCGTGCTCTACTTCCTGCGCGCGGAGCGCTCGATGAGCTTCCTCTACGGAGTGTTGTATACCTACTATTCGGCGATCGCGCTCTTCTGGATCATGCCCTACGCCGTCGCCACCGTACGCTCGCGCAAGTGGATGACGCGCTGACGCAAACGGGCTAGCGGTCGGCGGCGCCCCCCCGTCGCCCTCGCGAAGAATTCGGCGTGCTCGCGCCGGTACTTCTGGTATCTCTCGCTGGTCGCGCGGATGTCGGCCACGATCGCTTCCTCCGCCACGGCCGGACGGCGCGCGCGAATGGCGTCGAGCGCCTGCTGGTGATGGGTGGTGGCGCCGCGCTTGATCTTCTCCACTCCGAGGTCCACGAACAGCGCCACGGTGCACGGCCCGCAACGCACCCAGAGCGGCTCGATCAGCTCCAACATCGTCGGCTGATGCGCCGCCTCGTAGATGGCGAAATGAAATTCGCGGTTCCGCTGTTGGATGACGGTCGGCGCGCTCGGCACCTTGGCGGAAAGGAACGCGCGGCTCGCCTCCTCGATCCTCTCGAGCTCCGCGCTGTCGGCCCGCTCCGCGGCGAGACGCGCCATATGCCCCTCGAGCAGCATGCGCGCCTCACAGATCTCCGCGAATTCCTCCGCTGACAGCACCGGTACCCGCACCGAGCGCGTGGGCAGCAGCTCCAGCACGCGCTCCACCGTCAGCTTCTGCAGCGCCTCGCGCACCGGCATGATGCTGGTGCCGAGCTTCTGCGCCAGCTCGCGGATGGTCAGCACCTGCCCCGGCTTGAACTCCGAGTGGATCAGCGCCTGGCGGATGCGCAGATACACCCGCTCCTGCAGCGTGTCGCGCGCGATCGGTGTCAGCGAGTGGGTATGCGGCTTCTCCATATTCTCCTCACCTGGGTACATTCTGCCTGAAAGACGATCGATACTGTTGCGGTGACATGCCGCTCTTGGCATGGAAGAGCCGCGAGAAATACGCCGCATCCTCGAATCCGAGGTCGAGTGCGATGGCGCCGATCGCTGACGAGGAGCCGATCAGCCGGCGCTTGGCTTCACGGATGAGACACTCGTGGATGAGCCGGACCGGAGGCGCGCCGGTGACCCGGACGCACATCGCGCGCAGGTGGCCCGCGGACACATTCAGGGCTCTGGCGTACTCGGTCAGGCGCCAGCGGTCGCGGCAGTGTGCCTCCGCCAATCGCACGAACTGCGCAACGAGCCGTGCCGGACGGTCGCCGCTGCTCGCGGCGTGGTCGCCGGCGTCGGCGAACTCCTGATCGAGGAGACTCAGCGCCTCTGTGAGCAGGATCTGGACGCGGGCTTCCACGCCGCCCTGCCGGGCGGCCGTCGCCAGCCGCAGCTCGCGAATGAGCGAGGAAATGCTCGCTGCCAGCGAAAAGTCCAAGTCACTGCTCCGAATCGTCCATTGGGCGTGACACCTCAAAGCGTTATTGTGATCACAAGTGCTGCTATTACGAGATGCTACCCGCGGGGGTGGCCAAAAGCCAGAGGGGTGCACTTGAAGATGATCCAGCCGATTGCGATGAGTGCGCTCTCCGTCGTGGCCTCGGCGGGTGCGATGGCGGCGTCGAATCATGCGGCGCGCCCGCTCAGCATCGCGCAGATCGCGAGCGCACCCTTCCCCTACGATCTCACCGCTTCCCCGATCGACGGCACCGTAGCCTGGGTCTACAACGAGCGCGGCGCGCGCAACGTCTGGGTCGCGCAACCCGGACCGCACGGCCGCTATTCCGCCAGAAGGCTCACGCCCTACACGGCCGATGATGGCGAGGTCATCTCGAACCTCGTATGGAATGGCGACGGTAAAACGCTCTTTTATACGCGCGGCGGCGTGACATGGAATGCAGAGATCCCGGTCAACCCGCTGAGCCTTCCGAGCGGCCCCCAAGCCGGGGCTGTCTGGGCGGTCTCTCTCAACGGCGGCGCGCCGCGCCGGATTGGCGAGGGCACGATGCCGGCGCCGTCGCCCAAAGGCGATGTCGTAGTCTTCCTCCACAACGGTCAGCCATGGGTGACCTCGAGCCATGGAGCCGCCGAGCCCGCGCCGCTCTTCGTCGATCGGGGCCGAGTGGGCTCTCTCACCTGGTCGCCAGATGGCACTCGCCTCGCTTTCGTGAGCGACCGGCCGGCGCACAGCATCGTCGGTGTCTACGACTTCGCGACCAAATCGATTCAGTGGATCGCCCCTGGGATCGACTACGACATCGATCCG
>CAWHWV010000018.1:0-78444 GCA_963833085.1 uncultured Pseudomonadota bacterium | reverse complement strand
CTCGTTGCCGCGCGCTTTACTAAGACTACACCTACGCATCGGGTGCTGCGGTGGGCGCCCGCGGCGTCGGGCCTGCCACGACTCGCTCGAACAGGTCGATCAGGATGGTGAGACTGGACTGGCTTGCGGATCCACCGGGGGCGGGGTGTTACTTCCTTTCGGCGTAGAGTCCCCAGAACCATTCCGACAGGAAGGATAGGGCCGCCAACGCGAGCGCGCCATTAACTGCCTCGCCGAGGGCGTTCGGACTGGCTATGACTCCAAAGCCCACAAGTCCTGCGGCTGTCGCACCAAGCCACAGCACCGGGGCCGATATGAAGCAATGGCGCCGGCCACAGCGTAGCGCATTGAGTGCGCACCCGGTTCCCATCCACGCCAATGCCAGAGTCCATATGAGACCGCTCTGCGCGAGCGGCGGATGCCAAAAGTTTGTAGATATGCCGAGGGCAATCGGCAGGGCCCACCAAAAGATGATGCCGATCGGCTGGCGCAACCAGTCTCTGGACTTGGCGGTCCCTAGGGGGGCGCAGCTTGTGGTTTCCGTCATTCCAAGATCACCTACAACAGCCGCGACCACCTTCGGCGCGCGCCAGCTGAACGGGCGGGCACGGCGCTGAGCCGTACGAACAGAACACGCAGCAATCGCCGGGTTTGGGACGCAATAGCGAGCCGCACGCGGTGCATTCGAAGAAATAGATGCAGGCATCCACCGGCATGACCTCAATGTGTCGTGCGCGACAGAATGGGCAGATCAGTTCCGAACTTATGACCGGGACGCTCGACGGTGCTGTCGCCGTCATTTGGAAACAGCCGCTGGGCCGACGCCGTCCATCATGGCGTGCACTTTCGCAGCGAAGACACGCGCATCGAGATGCGGAAACTGAGGAGTGTTCGGCAACCCACCGAGTTGATGCATGAGGAAGGCAGGCTCGGGTGGTGCCGCACCACCACTCCAGACCGCGTCGGGTCGGTAGATGAGCCACGTGTCCCACGCATATACCCACTCGTGGCCGTTCCAGTAGTGGAGCACATGCGACATCTGTCGACCGAAATCACCGGTCGGATTCCAGTAGAGCCTCGATGTCGACGATCGCAGTAATGCTGCAGCGGCCGGAATGTCCTTGGCCTGACCGCCGATGACAGGCTCGAACACGACATACACCTTCACCGGCGCGCTGGCGCTCAGGTTGGCGAGGAGGTCGTCACCCATGTCCGCCATCCCGCGCAGGCACCCCGGACAGATGGGGTCTACCAGGAACACGAGCCTCACATCGCCGCGGTCGCGATTGAAGTCTTCGCGCAGCGGCCCGTCGTCGGCCCCGAGCACGGCGTAATGGGCATTGGTGGCGGCCGCGCCGCGGCTACGACTACAACCTGCGAAACCCAGTACCAGTATGACTGCGAGTACAGCAAGCAAAAGCTTGGACGATTGCATGGACCGCTCCATCACCAGAACGATGCCAGGCGCGGCAGGTAGGAGGCGATGTCGACGGAGATGACGATCAAGGCCCCGATCCATACCGCGATGCGCAAGCCCTTACGATTTTCTACCGCACAGGTCCCGCCCTTCGCGCTTGACCGCGTGCGATAGGCATACCAGAATCCCAACCCTACGAGCAGGAGTGTCACCGCCACCACTGGAGACTGCAGGCCGGCCAACCTGGCGAGCATCACAGCCCCGCCCACGCCGAGCAGAGCCACGGCCCAGGGGGCAACGCAGCAAGCACCAAAGGCGAGCGCCAATGCACTGAGGGCAACCGCGCCGCCGGTAGCGCCGAGAATCTTGGGTTTGTCACTCATCTTGAAATAGCCCGGAACCCTACGGAACCGTGTCGCCATTACTGTGAACGCGGTAATCTTAGGACCGTAGTCAACTACGGAGTCAATATGGCTGAGCGGTGCACCATCGGTGCTCTTGCCCGACAGGCCGGAGTCAATGTGGAAACCATCCGCTATTACCAGAGGCGCGGCCTCGTACCCGAGCCCGCTAAGCCCCTGGGTGGTATCCGGCACTACGCACCCGAACATGTGCAGCGCCTCCGCTTCATCAAGCGGGCACAGCAGCTGGGCTTCAGCCTCGAGGAGGTCGGGGACCTGCTGTCTCTGGAGGATGGTCTCCACTGCCGCGAAGTGGAGGAGATCGCCGGGCAGAAGCTGGCGACCGTGCGCCAAAGGATCGCGCAACTTAAGACAATCGAAAGCGCGTTGGCCACGCTGGTCCGGAGGTGCAGCAGCAACAAGGGGAGGGTCCGCTGTCCGCTCATTGCAGCGCTTGAAAGTGCCACGGCTTAGCCACGGTTCTCGCGACCGAACCTGATACTGGATCGTCTGGCTATGGTGAATCTTCGAATGCTGCGATACGACGGACCGCTGGCCGTCGAGTTGACAGCGATACTGAAGCAGGGCGATGTCGGCCGGTTGTCTCGGCTGCTTGCCTCCAATCCCGCCCTCGCCTGCAGCATCGTCGAGGATGCGAAGGGCGGAGGCAGATCACCGCTGCACCTCTTCGCCGACTGGCCAGGTCACAACCCAAATCCCCGTGCCATCGTGCGGGTGCTCGCCGCGGGCGGCGCCGATCTCGATGCCCCCGCCGTCGGTATGTGGCATCGAGAGGCCCCGTTGCATTGGGCAGCAAGCAGCGACGATGTCCCATTGATTGACACCTTGCTCGACGTCGGCGCCGATATCGAGCGACCCGGCGCTTCGATCGACGGCGGCGCGCCGCTGTCCTGCGCGGTTGGCTACGGGCAGTGGGCGGCAGCGCGGCGACTCGTCGAGCGTGGCGCAAGGACGCTCCTTTGGCACGAGGCGGCGTTGGGCTTGATGGAACGGATCACGCAACGGTTCGAGGCCGAGCCACTTCCTGGAGCAGAGGAACTCTCAGGGGCGTTCTGGAACGCCTGCCACTGCGGCCAGCTTGCAGTCGCCAAATGGCTTCTCATGCGCGGTGCCGACCTGAATTGGCGGCCTCGCTGGTCGGGGCAGACGGCGCTCGATATCGCAGAGCGGTCGGGCCGCAGTGATATTGCAGCCTGGCTGGCCGGCAAAGGTGCGATTCGGCAAGATCACGCGTCGGGCGTTATCGGCTGTCCGTAGGAATTCATCTATAATTCAATTACATAAGATTAGTTTCCGCTCATTTCGCCCGTTTCGTTCATTGCGAATTGGATCTACGGCGGATACTGGTATTAGCTAATAGCGTGTAGAGGGAGTTGGTGCATGAAGAAGTTCAAGCACGAAGCGGAATTATTCAAAGCGGCCTTGATAGCAGCCATCGAATATGCAGAGGGCCGCAAGGCAGTGAAGTTCGAGTCGACGGATTCGGCAAGCGACAAGGCGCTGTACGTATATCGGTTGCTCGTGCACGACAAGGTCATTTCGCCAATGCCTGAAGAACAGGTCGGCGAGAAGACGATTCGCCATCGGCTCGCGGCTTGGTATGCGCATCAATTGCCCGGGGGCCACCCCTTGCTCGACTAGGAACCAGGCGCGTCACGAAACTGTTTCGCTACAGCGCCCCGGCCCGTGCCGACCACATCGAGTGACGGATCATTCCGGCCGTGTAATATGCGTAGTAATCCAACCTGAGGAGCCTGCGTGGAGACGATAGGCGAAGATCTGCGCCAGATGATACGGACGCCACTTTCCCGCTCGCATGTTGAGGCATTGCGGGCGGCGGGGAAGGTAGTGACGTATCCCAAGGGCACGATCATGGCCCAGCAGGGCGAGAAGGCGAACCGCTTCGTGTACGTCGAGGAGGGCGAGATTGAAGTAGTCAATCCGTTCACTGGCGAGCGCCATTATCCCTCGACCATTGGGCCAACTCAGTTTATGGGGGAGATCAGCCTGCTGTACGGCGGTACCGCCTCCTTGCCGCTGCGCACGGTAGTCGATACGCGAGTAATCGAAGTACCGCGTGAGACCTTCCTTACGCTCATGTCGCAGATCCCCGAGATGTCGGACATCATCATCACAGTGTTTGCGGCCCGACGCCGCCGGCAACTCGAGGATCGTCGCAGCGGCCTCTACCTCATAGGCGAGGAGGCCGATCGCAACGTGCGGCGCATCGCTGAGTTCGCGAGCCGCAATCGGTTACCTTACGCATCGGTGCCCCTGCACAGCCCGGAAGCGGAGGCATCGGCTGAGAGTTGCGCAATCGATACCGGAACTCCTGCCGTTATCTTCGGCAGCAAAGTACCGATCACGGATGCGACGCCGGATAAGATAGCGCGGCTCCTCGGGCTCAACATCGACTTCAGCGGCGATGAGCATTTCGATGTGCTCATCGTCGGTGGCGGGCCGGCCGGCGTGGCGGCGGCCGTTTACGCTGGCGCCGAGGGTCTACGCGCGCTGGTCGTCGAGGACATTGCTTTGGGAGGTCAGGCGGGAGCGTCGAGCCGAATCGAGAACTACATGGGTTTTCCAACCGGCATCTCTGGCGGGGACCTCCTGTGGCGCGGCGAGGTGCAGGCCATGAAGTTCGGCGCACGATTTGCGATACCGCGCCGAGTCACGGCGCTGGAGGCGCAGGAGAACGGCGCCTTCTGCGCCACCTTCGAGAATGGCCAGCGCGTGCGTGCCAGTGCAATCGTAGTCGCGAGCGGGGTGCAGTATCGGCGGCTTCCGCTGGAACGACTCGCGGGTTTCGAGGGCTCAGGCGTGTACTATTCGGCCACCGAGATGGAGGCTCGATATTGTAAGGACACCGAGGCCGTAATCATTGGCGGCGGCAATTCTGCCGGCCAAGCTGCGATGTTCCTATGCCGCTCAGCGCGGTGCGTCCGTGTGCTGGTACGGGGTTCCTCGCTCGCCGCATCGATGTCGAGCTATCTCACCAGCCGCCTTGAGGCTGACCCGGGTATCACGATCGAGTACCACTCAGAGGTCACGGCATTGGAAGGCGGTGAGCATCTGGAAGGCATCACCATCCGCAACGCCGAGACCGGGCAGTCGCGGAAGGTCTCGACGCGGGCGCTATTTATCATGGTGGGTGCCGCGCCAAACACGGAGTGGCTATCGGGTTTGGTGAAGCTCGACGACAAAGGATTCGTCGTCACCGGCCTCGGCCCACCGGCTTCGCCGTTTGCGACTTCCTACCCAGGGATTTTTGCCGTCGGTGACGTGCGGGCGGGGTCGGTAAAGCGCGTGGCCTCGGCGGTGGGCGAAGGTTCCGTCGTGATCTCCAAAGTCTGGGAACACGTCAAACAGAACACTACCTGAGGCGCGGCAGCAGCAGCACTTTGCGCTAAGGGGCAGCGTCCGTTTCGCTACACTGAAAGACACTATCATGACGAGATTCGACCTAACCCCACCAAGTTCAGTTCAACGCGAGGCGATAATTGCTCGCCTCACCGACGAGGAACGCGACGTGTTGCTCGAGCACGGGACTGAGGCCGCCTTCTGCGGTGTGTTTCTCGACAACCACAAGGATGGTGTTTACACGTGCCGCTTTTGTGGTTTGCCTCTCTTCCGGTCGAGTGCGAAATTCGACTCCGGTACGGGTTGGCCCAGCTTTTTCGAGCCGTATAACGAGGCCCACATTCGGCGGGTGCGCGACGCTAGCTATGGAATGGTCCGCGTGGAAGAGGTCTGTGGGCGCTGCGGCAGCCATCTCGGGCACGTTTTTCCGGACGGGCCGCCGCCTACGGGTGAGCGTCATTGCCTCAACTCCGTATCATTGTGGTTTACAGAGCAGGGAGAGGCATTGCCGGACATGCTCGGTCGTGGACCTCCGGAAGGTCGAGTGCCCGCGTAGCCTGAGCCCGGCGTCTGCGTCAGAACAACAGTAGCGGTGCCCCGCTCAGCTCCCCGACAATGCCTTCTGGAACTGCGCGCTCTGCAACATGGAGCTCACGGTGTTGACGATCGCATCAGAGAGGACCTCGTAGTAGTCCTCCAGCTCATAGGATCGTCCGAATCGCTTCGCCTCTCCGGAAGCGGTACCGCTCCAGAGCACTTTCCCATCTCGGCCCACCACGGTCAGGTGGACCGCGACCTCGGCTCGGTACAGCGAAGTCTCTCTCACGAAGAACTGCGTTACCTCGCCTTTGATCGTGACCGCGCCGTCGCTGTCGACCGTCTTCAGGCCGGCGCTATCGAACAGCCCACGCATGTGCGTACTCACGAACGCTCCGACGTCGTCCCTCGTCGTCACGGGCTTTGCCTTCTGATCCTCGTGATTCTCCCCGATTGCCTGCTTATCGGCGCGCAGGTCGCGGAAAGCATCGAACTGCACTGACGCCTGCGACATTTCCGTGGCGCCAAGCCGTAGGTCTGAAGTAGGTCGCCATTTCAGGGGAACGTTAAGGAGCAAAGCCGCATGAGCCTGTACCCCAAAAGTGGCCGCAACGACAAGAAGAAGGATTCGAGCGCGCATGGCGGAGCAGTCTCCAATTGCCGGTGGAACGGGTGGAATGATACGATGCCCAGCGGCGAGGTGACCAGCACTTGGGCATTGAAGCTGCTGTAGCTCAGCCGACGGGCCCGGGGGTTTGAGAGCGAATCTCTTCAAATGTGTTGGTGCCGCGTTCGGGTCTGGTGAGCCATTGGTAATGCTCAACAAGGCGCAGCCGCCCATCTGGCAAACGATCAAGCTCGCCTTGCGAAACTCCGGCGTCCAATCGCCCGCTAAGATCGGCTTGAACATAACGAAAGAGAAGCGACCACCCCTCGAGATGTCCGATTAGATAGCCGTCGACAATCTCGCCGCCGCGATAGCGCGCCGATACCACGTTGCCCTGCTGCTCGAACGTGAGGACGGTAGAAGCGTTCACTACGCTGTGAGCACCTGAGTTGGAGACCGTCATCCGCACTCCATCCAGCTCGATGCGATCGGCCCTGCCAAATTGCGACGCCTTAGACATGCTTCCGGCGCAGGAACTCGAGAAGCGGAACACGCGTGATTCGGGTTGAATCCATCGTCGCCGTGCAACCGTTACTTTTGTGGCAAACCAGGGTTTGATAGCATTTTTGCGCAGCGTTATAGACGAAGTCGCCTATCATCTGTGGGTTGGAAGTGTCGCCGGGAAAATCACCTTCACCGCGCACGAAGATGCCTTCGACCTCCAGGGTTTTTGAATTGAACACGGGGCTGCCGGAATTGCCATGGAAGCAGTCGAGGTCGGCCGAAAAATAAGACGGATCGGAATTGTTCGATACCTTTCGGTCGAGCGAGAATTTCTCGGGAAGCCCCCTGGGATAACCGATCATGAAGACTGCCGCCTGATCGGCAATCCTGCCCGTCTTTCGATATTTCAACGCTGGATGATGTTCTACAGGCCGAGAAAAATGGAGAACCGCATAATCATCCGTGCGGCCATTTGGATCGAACGCCAAGCCCGCAATTTTGTCGCATTCGTAAACCGATGACTTGCTCAAAGTCAATGGAGCCCGTCCGCCGCGATGCATGTCGTAGTCAAAAACGATGAAATAGTTCTTGCAAAAATCCTTGACTGCCAAAGGACTTACGCAATGACCGGCCGTTACGCCCAACTCAGACGAAACCAAAAAGCCCGAGCAACGTGTCGGAACCGACGTTTGCTCGCCGAATCGCTCACCGGAGCAGAGGCCGAGGGCCTTCTGCAGGCTATCGTGTTTGACGAACTTGCAGTGTCCGTCGGAAGTCTGCACCAAATCCTGTTTAAGAACGAAGGTGAATACCGACTTACCGAGTGATCTCATCGCAGAATCAGAAATCTGGTTGTAGTCGACGCGGTCATCGGTCCCGAAAACCATCGCTTGAGCACGGATGGAGGATGCGAATACCAAAATAATGCTGAGAATGAAGAGTTGGGTCTTACTCATGGCGAGAGCCTTACACCACAAACCTGAATGCTGTACCGTCGCGGATAACGTGTCCGGCGGTGGGGGCGGCGAAGTGGGTGCCGATGACGAGGATCGTCTGGTTGGCCCATTCGGCGAAGAGGCGCGCGCGGGTGAGAGCGGCGGCCTTCGGGTCGCTGTCGCCGAGCGCATCTCGACGATGCGGGTGATCTTCACGCCGCCTAGCTGCCAGCTCAGCATCGTCCTCACGCCCCCTCGCTCAAGGTTCGACCCGACGGAGTTTAGGGGCCCGCGGCTCAGGTTTCCATCCGGAGGGCGTCGCGGTGGCTGAGCTGGTTGCGCTGGCTACCTGCATCCGATGCGGGAAACGCTGGCATTCTTCAGAAAGTCGGGTTCGAAGAGTGAGGGCGGGTCGGAGACCATGTAGCAATGGTCGCTTACCCAGTAGATCTGCTCGCCCCCCTCCGATCGGTACGATTCCCCGGCGTAATGTGGTGACGATGCAGAAGGCACGCCCAGCGTGATTGCGCTTTTGCCGCCGGCGGGGAAGCCGAAGGAGATGCGCTTGCTGGGCTCGAGAATCATGGCCACGGACTGGCTCACTTCGGCTTTCCAGTCGATCGTCGGGGCGCTCGGACTTATCACAGGGAGAGCGGGAGGAGCGAGGGTGATAGGTTCGGTAATCGGTGGAGGAGAGGTCTCGTTGAGCCGGGGGGGCGCGATGGGCGAATGCTGACGTGCGGGGTGCGTCAGAATGAAAGCTGTGATGGGGGTGACGGTGGGAGAAGACATGCTGACGGATCGAGACCTGCCCAGAAGCGCTCCGATAACCAGAGCGTGAGCGCCTGCCACCGCGACCAAGACGAGGTACCGGTTCCTATTCGGCGTTGCGAGCGGTTCCACGCTATCGCCTTGCAGCCAAGCCCGATGCGGTATGACTGCCTGCGGCCCGGTCCGGTTCCGCTTGCAGCGGTATATGTTCGGCTACGTCAGCTCGCGTGCGCGAAAACTATCTTTCGCGGTGACGCAGAGCATCGACAATCAGCGCAAAGGCGGGTGATGACTGGCGGCGGCTGGGATAGTAGAGATGGTATCCCGGCCAAGGCGGGGACCACTCCTGGAGTACCCACGCGAGTTGTCCCTTCGAAAGATAGGGTCGCGCGAGATCCTCCGGGATGTAGGCGAGACCGTAGCCTTCGAGCGCCGCATCGCGAATCTGAAGGATGCTGTTGAAGGTGAGTTGTCCATCAACGCGGACTTTGAGCTCTCGGCCGTCGCGCTCGAAATCCCATGCCCAGAGACCGCCGTAGGTCGGCAAGCGCAGATTGATGCAGGACTGCGCCACGAGATCCTGTGGCGTCTTGGGCGGTGCGTGCTTGGCGAAATAGGACTTCGCGCCGACCACGGCAAAACGGATGTCGGGGCTGATGCGGACCGATACCATGTCCTTGGCGACCTGCTCGCCCAGGCGCACGCCGGCATCGTATCGGTGAGCGGCAATATCGATCAGCCCGGCCTCGGCATTGATCTCGACCTTTACGTCCGGATGGCTCGATAGAACCTTGGCGAGCTTCGGCCAAAGGATGGTGGTCGCGGAATGATCGCCGGCCGTGATGCGAATCGTGCCGGCCGGTTTGCGCCGCAGCTCGTTGAGGGCCGCAAGCTCCGCCTCGACCTCCTCGAAGCGGGGACCGACGGTGCGCAGGAGCCGCTCGCCCGCCTCGGTCGGTGAGACGCTGCGCGTCGTCCGCGTCAGCAGTCTGATGCCGAGCCGCTCCTCGAGACCCCGCATGGAGTGGCTCAATCGCGACCCCGTCATGCTGATAGGATTGGTTGCGCTCATCCTGATATTCACGGGTCCCGCATGGGCGGTCATTACACCCTACATAGCAGAGAGCTTTCGAACCGAAATTCGCTCGAGCGGATACGGCCTCAGCTACAGCCTGGCGACGATAGTGCCCGGCTTCTACTCCTTCTATATGTTGGCCCTGGCCAAGCTGATGCCTTATGAGTTTAGTCCGGTTCTCCTTCTCGCCGCAGGGGGATTGCTGCTCACTCTCGGCGCCCTTGCGGGGCCCGAGACGAAGCACGTGGAATTCCACGGCGAAGTTCCTGCATAACGGACCTGGCTTGCCCAGCCCTCAATCCTCGGGACTCGCCTCGAAGCGCAGCACCCCTTGGCGGAACCCTCGAGTGCGTACAGCGCCGACGATCACTCCTACGATCATCCAGCTTGCGCCGACGATCTTTGCGGCGTGGCTCAAATTGACCCACAGGAGCAGACAGGTGACGAATCCGGCCGCGGGCGGCCAGAGGTCGCGCATTCTTTTCTTGGGGTTGCGCACGTAGTAGCGCGCGAGGGCGGCGGCGTTGACGCCCATGTACGCGAACAGCGCCCCAAAATTCAGTATTTCGGCTCCGAGCCCGTACGAGAGCAGAAACGCCCCGCCGAGCGCGATGAGGCCCACGAGAATCACGTTGTTGCGCGGAATGCGGCGTTTCGAGTCGACCGCGCCGAAGAACGCCGGCGGCAGGGCGTTGCTGCGGCCCATGCCGTAAAGGAGTCTCGCCGCGCCCAGATGCGAGCCCACACCGGAGCCGATGCCTGCCACCAGAAGCGCAAGATTCATCACCACGAAGAGCCACGGTCCGGCGGCTCTCGCCGCGACCTCCACGAACGCGGTGTCGATATCCTTGAAGGGCAGAGCCGTGGGCCATACCAGCTGTGCGGCATATACCTCGATCGCCGATAGAATGCCGACCACTACGCAGGTCCCGACGGTCGCGAACAGGATGTTGCGGCGAGGGTCTTCAACCTCCTCCGAGAGCGTCGAGATGCCGTCGAAGCCTATGTAGGTGAGCACGGCGATCGAGGTGCCGCCGAGAACAGCGCCGGCGTGGAAGGTCTTGGGGTCGTAGAACGGGTGGGTGAAGTACCCCGGGGATCCGGGATTGTGATGCCAGACGTACCATCCCGCGCAAACAATGAACACGAAAACGACGGCGCCGGTAATCGCGGCCAGCGCGCCCGAGATGCGGGCGGAGCTCTTGATGCCGACGAGATTCACGGACGTGAACAGCGCGAAAAATGCCACTGCCCACACCGCATACGGGACCTGTGGCGCGAAGTTCATTGCCGCCCGGCTGCACCATATGATCGAGATCAGGGGATTGAGCACATAGTCCATGAGCATCGCCCAACCCGTCACGTAGCCCAGGAGTGGCGAGAACTCCCGCGTCACATAGGTGAAGGCCGAGCCGGCGCTGGGATACGCCTGCGCCATGCGGCCGTAGCTGATCGCGGTGAATGCCATCGCAATCATCGCGAGCAGGATGGTGGTTACGACGTGACCGTTCGCCCGCGCGCTCAGGACGCCGAAGACCGGCATGGGCGCGGTGAGCTGGATCACGATCACGCCGTAGAGGATCAGGTCCCATCGGTTCAGCGCCCGCTTGAGGCGTACAGGCTTGTCATTCACCCGGTCGGCACTCCGCGGAACCATCACGGGCCGTCTGGCAGCTCACGTTGGTCGCAGTGCGCTGCGCAGGCTCATGATATTGGCGCAGGGCCTGCGCCGCGGCGCAGACGGCGCCGATCAGCCCCGCGCGATCGCCAAGCTGGCTGGGGGCGATGGTGACAGGCCGTGAGAAGATGGCGGGAAGGGCCCGCTGGACGCGTGCGTACATCTCGGGGCGCACACCAATGCTGCCGCCCAACACGATGAGCTCCAGATCGAGGAGCGATTGCAGTGTCGCGACGGCGAGTGCCACCCAGCGCGCCGTCGTATCGAGGACCGCCGCCGCGACTTCGTCGCCTTCCTCGAGGAACTTGAAAATATCACGTACGGTCGCGGCCGCGGTTCCACCCTGGCGGCGGTATCGATCCACGATGGCGAGCGAGCCCACCTCGAGCTCGAATGAGCCGGGGAGAAACGGCGTCTGGGAAGTCGGGTCGCGGCCGATCGGCAGGTCCGCGATTTCCCCCGCCGACCCGCGCGCCCCCCGAAACAGCTTGCCGTCGATGAGAAGGCCGAGCCCCGCACCCGTTCCGAGCGCCAGGAATGCGGCGTTGCGGCATCGGCTGGCGCAACCCAGCATCTGCTCCCCGAGCATCGCGAGATTGACGTCGTTCTCGATCGCCACATCCGGCCCGAAGCGGCCGCGAAGATAGCCGAGGACATCGAAGTCCTGCAGCCCCTCGATGTTTGGAGTCAGGGACACACGGCCTGTGAGCGGATCGATCGCTCCGGGAACTCCCACCATGACGTGGCGCACCCGTGTGGCTTCGATTCCAACGGCTCGTGCCAGCTTGTCGGCGCAGGCGGCGATCTGTTCTGCGACGTACGCGCCGCCGCGCGGGTCCGTGGGCTCGGTCAATTCCGCCACGATCCGACCGCGCGCATCCGCCATGGCTGCGGCCAGCTTCGTTCCGCCCAGGTCCGCTGCAAAGCAATGGGCAGTCTCGAGTGTCATGGCTGCGCTACGGCACCCGGGGTGGCGGCAGAGGCAGAGTCGCTGCGAGCTCCGCAACGCCGAAGAGCGCATCGTGGAGCCGGCCCAAGGCGACGGACAAGGCGCCTACGACGCCGGCGCGCTTGCCGAGCGTGCTGGCGCGGATCTCCACCGGCCGCGGTGCGAGCCGCAACAGCACGCGCGCGACCTTGTCCGCAAAGTCCGGACGCGCCCCGACCGAGCCGCCCAGAACGATGAGCTGCGGATCCACGGTTGCGATGACTGTCGCGGCCGCAAGCGCAGTCAGCCTCGCTGTTTCGTCGACGACGCCCGCGGCAAGCGGATCGCCTGCCTGCGCTCGCTCAAAGACCTCCCTGACCGAATCGACGTGGGAACCGCCGGCCTCGCGGTAGCGCCGCATGACACCGGTGGCGCCCACCTGATACTCGAGGCAGCCCTGCAGGCGGGACTCGGCTTGCAGCGGATCGCCGCCGATCGGCAGATAACCGATCTCACCCGCGGCCCCGTTCTCGCCGCGAACGAGCTGGCCATTGACATACAGTCCCAGTCCGACGCCGGTACCGAGTGCCAGGAAAGCCACGTTGGCGACGTTCTGCGCGCAGCCATGCCATATCTCGCCGAGCAGCGCGAGATTGATGTCATTCTCGATGGCGACCGGACTGCCGAGTTTTTCACCCAGCAGGCCCACGACATTGAGATTTCCCAGGCCGCTGATGTTGGGGGCCATCTCGATGGCGCCGGTCTTGGGGTTCACCACTCCGGGGGTCGCCAGTACGATGGAGCGCATCCGGCTCGGGTGTGTGTGGTTGTCACGCGCCAGACGGCCCGCGAGCCGGGCGATCTGGTCGAGCGCCCAGGCGCCGCCGCGGCTGTCGGTGGGTTCGTCGGCCTCGGCGAGGACTCTGCCGGCAATGTCGGCCAGGGCGACCGTCAATCGGGCCCCCAGATCGATGCCGAGCACGTGGCCACCTTCCGGACTCAACTCGTACAACACGGCCGTTCGTCCGACATTGCCGCTGGTGCGCCCGACCGGGCGCACCAGTCCCTGCTGATCGAATGCGTCGATGACCTCCGAGGTCGTCTGTTTCGACAGGCCGGTCACCTTGGCAAGGTCCGCCCGCGAGATCGGGCTGCGGTGCAGAAGGGCTTCGAAAACGCTTCGTCGCGACAACTGGCGGGTCACGCTCGCCATTGGCGGGGAAGGCATAGTGGTCCTTGGTTGATTCGTCATCTGCCCGAACTATTATAATCAAATTGGGGAATGACGCCATCAGGTTGACACAAATTTACATTAGCGGCACTATTGATTCGTCAGGGGACCGAATAAATAGCGTGGACAACGCAGGGGTAGATACCGTGATCGGCCGCCGGAATCGCGAAGCAGGTATCCCGACGATGCCATCTCTGTTGGCGGATGTCGTTGGGACGCACGCCCGTGTCGCTGCGTTTGCCGTCGTCTTGCTGGCGACAACAGGGATGGCAGTTGCGGCGCCTGAAGCATCCACCTGGTCGCTGTTGCCGCAGCCCGCGCGCGCGCGCCTTACCGGGTCTGACGTGGTGGCGATTGCGGATGGTGCCGTGGTCGCGGTGAGCGGCGCGGATCGCCGGCAAATTCAGCGCATAGCGGATCGGTTCGTGCGATTGGTGGCAGACACTCGCGGCTTGCAGCTGCATACCGCGCCCGCGCCGGACGCGCGCTCCGCAATCACATTCGACGTCAATCCGCACGCAAATGTCGTTGGGGATGCCGGCTACCGCATCGTAGTGGGCACCCAGCGTATCCAGGTCACCGCGCGTTCTCCGCGCGGTGCTTTCTATGGGGGCGTCACGCTCTGGCAGTTGCTGACGCCGCCCGGTTGGATTCGTGGCACCAGCGCGGAGATTCCGCAGGGCGTCATCGAGGATTACCCGCGTTTCGCGTGGCGCGCGTTGATGCTCGATTCAGGACGGCACTTTCAGAGCGTGGCCGATATCAGGAGATTGATCGATTGGATGTCGTCTCGACAAGCTCAATGTGTTGGTCTGGCACCTGACCGAGGACCAGGGTTGGCGCCTCGAGATCCCCAAGTACCCTGCACTTACGAAAATCGGCGCGTGCCGCAGGACGATAGGCCTCGACGTCGAATTGACCGGCGCACCCGACAGGCCCTACTGCGGCTTCTATACCGAAAGTGAAGTGCGCGAGATCGTGCGCTATGCCGCCGCCCGCTTCGTCACGGTGGTGCCGGATATCGATCTCCCCGGACATTCCCAGGCTGCGGTGGCGGCGTATCCCTGGCTTGGCGTCACCGGCAACGATCCGTCCGTGTGGACAGACTGGGGGGTCAGTCCGTGGTTGCTGAATCCCGACGAGAAGACCTTGCAGTTCGTCGACGATGTGCTCGACGAGGTGATGCGGTTGTTCCCGTCGCGATACGTCTCGATCGGCGGCGACGAAGCCGACAAGCAGCAGTGGAACGCGTCACCGGAAGTGCGTGCCCGGATGCGGCGGCTCGGGCTAGCGAACATGGATCAGCTTCAGGGCTGGTTCACCGGCCGGGTTGCCGACCATCTCATCAGGCACGGGCGTACGCCTGTGGGCTGGGATGACGAGTTGCTCGCGGGCGCGACGCTTCCGACATCGGAAGTGGTGATGTCCTGGCACGATGACGATGGCGAGCGCGTCGCTCTTGAAGCGATCAAGCAAGGCCACGACGTGGTCCTGAATCCGCAGGGATCGCTGTACTTCGACCACTATCAGTCGGACTTGCCCGACGAAACGCCGGGACAGCCTCCAGTGGTAGCGCTGCGGCAGGCCTATGACGCGGCCGTCATCCCGGAGGCTGCTACCGCCGCCGAAGCCAGCCACGTCATCGGCGTGCAGGCCGATCTGTGGACGGAATTCGTGCCGACTTTCGCACGCGACCAGCGCGCTTTGTTCCCGCGCATGGCGGCGTTGGCGGAGCTTGGGTGGTCGCCGGCGAGCGCACATGACTGGAACGGTTTCCTGCAGCGCCTCACCGCGGAGCTCGCACGTTACCGGGCACTCGGCATCGGATATGCCGATACGGCGTTTGCACCGGGGTTCGATGTGACTGAAGGTCCCCAGGGAATGCTGCGCGTCGCGCTTGCCAACCAAGCGAGCTTCGGCAACTTCCGCTACACGACGGACGGCTCCGTGCCCAGTTCGGAGTCGGCACAGTATGTCGGTCCGCTGCAGTTTTCCGCGCGTGACAAAGTGACTCTGCGCGCGGCGACATTTGCGCCTGACGGATTCGAGCTTGCCGCGCCGCGCTCACAGGTGCTCGATGCCGCGACTCCGCTCAGCCGCGACAGCAGCCAGCTCGCGGCCTGCTCGAGCCAGCCGGAAACGCGCTTGGACGGCATTCGGCCGGCACGCGGCCCCAGTCCGGTTTACCAGGCGGTTGTCGGCGACATGTGCTGGCTCTGGGAGCGTGCGCCGCTGGGGGCCATCAAACGCGTCACTCTGACGGTCGGGCGTGTGGCATGGCGCTTCGGCGACGAGGCCAGCGGGGCAGTCGTACGCCCCAAGGCCAGCGCGGCCGGGGAGTTCGAGCTGCATGCCGGCTCCTGCACCGGACCATTGCTCGCCACATTGCCGCTGGCCGCCGCGACGGCGACTTGGGGGCAAACCGAGCTCGACGCAAATGTTTCGCCGCCGCAGCGGAGTCCGGTTTCCAACCTCTGCATCTTCGCCACCGGCGATCCTCGCGACGGCCAATGGGCGCTGGCGCGAGTGGCATTTTCGAAAAACTAGGCAGCACGTGGAGAGGTAAAGCCTGTGTCCAACCTACATCGCAAGCATCCCGTGTCGATTGCCGTTTCCATGGCCCTGCTCTCCGCCATGGCGGCAACAGCCACGGCAGCGCCGGGCACGGGTGCCCCGGCGGATACGCCGGAGGCGCAGGCTGTCTCGCCGCAAGACACGGCGACGACGCCATCGCCAAAATCCAAGCCGAAGCCCGGAGAGGTAGCCAGTGGAGGCGAGCAGACGGTGCTGTCTACAGTCACCGTCGTCGGAGTCCGTGCTTCACAGATGCGCGCGATCGACCTGAAGCGCTTCGCCCCCGACATTCAGGACAGCATCTCGGCGGAGAGCATCGGCCAATTGCCCGACACGACCATCACGGACGCGCTGCAGCGCATCACCGGCGTGCAGATCGACCGCAACGGTGGCGAGGGTACCGAGGTGGACGTGCGCGGCCTGCCTCAAGTCGGCAGCATGCTCAACGGCGAAGTATTCATTACGCCGGACCAGATCACATCGCAAGAACCCGATTTCGAAACGCTGCCGGCGACGCTGTTCAATCAGGTGGACGTCATCAAATCGCCCGTCGCAAGCCAGACCGACGAAGGCATCAGCGGCTCGCTCGATCTACACACCTTTCGTCCCTGGGACCTGCCGCACGGATTCACCTTCAGCTATAACGCCGACGGGGAACGCGGCGACGTTGCTCGCAAGCTGGGACCGGAAGCGAGCGGCCTGGTGTCCTTCAACGACGATGGCCGCTGGGGTCTGCTGCTTTCCGGCGATTACTCCGACACCAGGCGGAATGGCCCCGAAAGTAACAACGCGGCCGGGGGCGTAGGGGCGCCAAGCGCAGGCTCGAGCGAGGGCCTCGACCAGTATGGCGTCATTCTGGATGGCGAGAACGCCGAAAGCGCGGGCGGCTACGCAGGGTTCGTGGGCGCATGGAATGGCCTGCCGATTCCTTCCAAGATCGTGCAGAACCCAGACGGTAGTGTCGATGTAAACGGCGACGGCAAGTCCAACGGCGTATTCATGGGAAGCCAGAACATCGGCCTCTACGAGTCGAACATCGAGCGCAAGCGAGAGTCCGGCAATGCTTCGTTCCAGGCCGATCTTGGTGACGGATTCACACTGACCAGCGACTACTTCTACTCGCAGCAAAGGCAGTACAACCGCAACGTCGGCCTCCAGTTCAATTCCACCGACTGGCAGGGCGCGACGTACGTGCCGCTGCAGTCGCACGACACGGGCGCCACGGCGCTGAGTCAGTACAATACGCCGCCGCCAGACCCGGCTTGGGCCGGCTCGCAGATCTACACCACCCAGGTGTACGAGAAGTGGCCGGGTGACGTCGAATCGTACTCGCAGCTCCAGACCACCGGCTCGGTCGCGCAGAACGCAAATCTCGAGGTCAATTTCGACAATGGCGGCGACTTCAAGGGGAGCCTGCGCGGCGTGCGCGAGACGGCGAGCCAGGCATATATGGAGACCGATCTCAACATCTCCGATTCCGACGGCTGCCTCTGGCCCAATCAGCTGATGCCCGATGTCTCTTCCAGCGAGGCGCCGCCCTGCGGCACCTTCATCTATCCTTCCCAACTGGGCGGCAACCGCGTATTCAACCCGATCGGCATTCCCGAGGACTCGGAACCGATCATCGCGAATTTCACCGGCCAAATATCTCACGGTCAGCATGCCGTCATCGATGGCCGCCAATTTCGCCAACCCCAACGGCTGGACGTTCAAGACAATCGAGTCCTCCGGTGACGACTACAGCGCCGACGCCGGGATCACCGCGCTGCGCTTCGATGGACACTATGACCTTCATCACGGCTTCCACCTCGACTTCGGCGTGCGCAACAGTATCCATACCGCCAATAACTACGCCTACACTCTGGTAACCCCCGTATACGCCGGCATGGGCGCCAGCGACCCGAACGGATGCCTGGTGCGCTATGTCGGCGCCGATGTGATCCTGGCTGGAGGCGGCGCCGGTTCGTGCAGCGCCGGCAACTCGGAGGGCTACTTCCGTGCGGGCCCGCTCTCGGCAGTGCAGATGTCGAATACTCCGCCGGCGCTGGCCGGCAACTGGCAGGAATACACCAACATCCTCAACTCGGGGATCAACTTCTGGGCAGTCAATCCCTCTGCCATGGACAATCATATGGGGATTCTGGAAGTCGCTTTATCCTGACACCACGACACAGGAGGATCCGGGAGATACCTGGGCCGTGTGGATGAAGGAAACATCCGCCTATCTGCAAACCGACTTCGCCGAGCAGTTGGGCGATATGCCATTCACCGGCAACGTTGGCGTGCGCGTGATCCACACCAACCTGGACATCACCCAGCATCTGGACGGCCTGCCGGGGTTATACGGTACCAATGCCGCGGACATAGGCACCACGGACACGCAGCGCGGTTACTACGACGTCCTGCCGGATCTCAACCTGGCACTGGACTTGACCGAGAAGCTGACGGCCCGCTTCGCCGCATCGAAGAACATGCAACCGCTCGATCTCCAGACCTGGGGTGGCGGCCTGTCATTGAACTACTCGCTGGCGTATATCACAAACCCGAACGGGACCAAGACACAGCTGTACGAAGTGGCGCAGGGCCAATCGAACGGCAATCCGAAACTCGACCCGTGGCGCTCCACGAATTACGGCGCTTCGCTCGAGTACTACATCAACCCCGTGAGTATGGTCGACCTCGAGCTGTTCCGCATCAACGTGGAGAGCTTCATCGAGAACGGCAACGTGCAAAATTGCGATCTGCCGGACGAGGACGGTGTCGTGCGCCATCGCTGCATCACGATCATCGAGCCGGTGCAGGGCGGCGGTAACAGCATCCAAGGCGCGGAATTCGACTACCGCCAGGGATTCACGTTCCTACCGGGGCTGCTGCGCTATACCGGCACGGAATTCAACGTCACGTACGCCCCGAGCAAATCGGGACAGACGGATCTGGCCGGGCACGCGATTCCATTCCAGGACAACTCGACCGAATCGGGGAACTTCATCCTGTGGTACCAGGACAAGCGCTTGCAGGTCCGCGCGGCGTACAACTACCGCTCAAAGCGAGCGGTGGAGAATGACGTGGGCAGCATCATGGGATTGGAAATGTACGAGGCGCCGCAGGCGTACATCGACGCGTCGGTGCAGTACACGATCGACAAGTACGTCACGGTGTACGTGAACGGTAGCAATCTCACCAACGAGTACGAGCGATACTACCTCGTCTGGCCCAGCCAGGAAGGGCATGCCAACTTCTCCGAGCGCAGTTACACGGTGGGCCTGCGCGGGCAGTGGTGATCGGAAGGCGCGATGCGAATCCTGGCCGAACTCATGCTGCGGGCGATGGTGGTGCTGGCCGCGCTGACGGCCGGGCCGCTCGCTTGCGCTGCAACCGCCTTCGCACCCACTCGGGTGGATAGCGGCGCAGGCTCCGCGACCGCCATTGCCCATTGGGAAATTCAGACGAGCTCCAAAGCGCAGCAAAGCGGCGCCGCCGTCTCCTCTGCCGGCTTTTCAACCACCGACTGGTACCCGGTGAGCGGCCGCGCGACGGTGATGGCGGGGCTGCTGGAGAATGGCACATACAAGAACCTGTTCTATAGCGAGAACCTGCGTACGGTAGCGGAGCCCGACTCCAGCGGGGAGCTGTTCGTGATTCCATGGTGGTATCGCACCGAGTTCACGATCGTCAAAGGAGCGCAAGGAATACGCACGTTGCTGCGGATCAACGGCATGATCGCGAGCGCCGACGTGTGGCTGAACGGGCATCTGGTCGCGGACCATGCCGCCGTCGCTGGTGCCTATCCCGTGCATGAGTTCGACGTGACACGCTGGGTGCACGCAGGCATCAACAGTCTCGCGTTGCGTGTGCAGCCGGGCGACCCGCGGACGAGCCTGTCGATCGGCTGGGTCGACTGGAACCCGACACCGCCGGACAACAACATGGGTCCATGGCGGGGTGTGGACATCGTGCGGACGGGGCCGGTCGAGCTTCGTTTCCCCCAGGTGACCTCGACGCTGTCATTGCCCGATCTCGCGAAAGCCGCGCTGACCGTGAACGTGCAGGCGCGCGACCTCGACGCGGTGGCGCACGACGCAACGATAACGGGTGTCGTGGCCGGCATTTCGCTGCGGCGAACGATCCACCTCGCTCCCGGTCAGACGCAGACAGTGTCGTTCTCGCCCAGGACCGACCCGGGCCTCAATCTGACCCATCCGAAGGTCTGGTGGCCGGTCGGCATGGGTGCGCATCCACTTTACAATTTGACGATGGCCGCTGCCGTGGATGGAGCGACGTCGGACCGGGCCAGCGCGACGTTCGGCATACGCAGTGTCAGCTCCCACCTCACCAGGCAGGGCTATCGCCAGTTCGTCATCAATGGCAAGCCGGTCCTGATTCGCGGCGCCGGCTGGGCGCCGGACATTTTCCTGCGCGATGACCCCAGGCGCATGGACGAGGAGTTCAGCTACGTCCTCAACCTCGGGCTCAACGCGATCCGCAGCGAGGGCAAGTTGGAGGATGCGCGCTTCTACGATCTCGCCGACCGCGACGGCATCATGATACTGGCCGGCTGGGAGTGCTGCGACAAATGGGAATCGGCGGCCAAGACGGGTGGCGCGCCGTGGGACGCTGCGGACGACAAAGTGGCTGCGGCCTCGATGGCGAGCGAGGCGCGCCTGCTGCGAAACCACCCATCCGTGATCGCTTTTCTTATCGGCAGCGACAACGCGCCGCCGCCGGCCACCGCGAAGATGTACGTCGACACCTTGCAGGCCGAAGACTGGCCAATGCCGATCATCGGGGCGGCATCGGAGCAGGGTACGGCCGAAACCGGACCGTCGGGCATGAAGATGACCGGACCTTACGACTGGGTTCCGCCGTCGTACTGGTACGCCGACCGGCTGGGTGGAGCGTTCGGGTTCAATTCCGAGACCAGTGCGGGCGCCAGCATCCCACCGCTGGACGACCTGACCCGAATGCTTTCGCCGCAGGAGCTGGAGGCGCTGTGGAAGTACCCTCAGGTGCAGCAGTATCACGCCGCGGCCGACTGGTCGCCATTCTCGAGGATTGCGCTGTTCGACACCGCGCTGGCGAAACGCTATGGCGCACCCAAGAACCTTGCGGACTACGTCGCCAAGGCGCAGCTGGACAACTATGACGACGTCCGAGCGCAATTCGAGGCGTTCAATGCGCACATGGATGCGGCCAAGCCCGCCACCGGCGTGATCTACTGGATGCTCAACAACGCGTGGCCGTCGCTGCACTGGCATCTGTACGACTATTTTCTGAATCCGGCCGGCGCCTATTTCGGCGCCAAGGCGGCCAATGAGCCGGTGCACATCCAGTACTCATACGACACGCGCGCAATCATGCTGGTCAACCACATGCTCATCGGTGAGCATGGCTTACAGGCGATTATCCGCTTACGCAACATGGATGGCAGCGTGCGTTACGAGCGGCACCTGCAGAATATCGATCTCGCCGGCAACAGCGCGCGGCAATTGACGACGCTGCCGACGCTGGCTGGTTTGTCGAGCACTTACTTCATTGAGCTCGAGCTTGCTTCCGCCGATGGCAAACCGGTCAGCCGCAACGTCTATTGGCTCTCCCTCCAACCTGACAAGCTCGACTGGGCGCATTCGAACTGGTATTTCACACCAGTGACTCAATACGCCGACCTGACCGCCTTGCAGTCTTTACCGACTGCGACGAGCGAAATCCGGGCGACGATGCGGCACGAGGGGACCGACGACATCGCCACTGTCACCCTGACCGTACCCGCATCGTCCAGGGGCGTGGCGCTGTTCCAGCACGTATCGATCAAGCAGTCCGCGGACGGCAGGCTGGCGCTGCCGATCCTGTGGAGTGTCAATGACGTGACGCTGTGGCCCGGGGAATCCGTTACCCTGACGGCGCATTTCGCCATGCCGGGGGCGGCGCCGCCGGTCGTCGAGGTGAGCGGCTGGAACGTTCCGACCCAGGACGTCCCGATCACCGGCTCGACAGCGCCTGTCTCATAGCCCGGACCGCGTACCATCCGCGGGACACGCCGGCGGGGGAGCTTCTGTAGAATTCGCGTCACCGATCCACGGGAGAGTGCCCACATGCCTGCCGCACCCAACGTCGCGAAGCCGGCCCGGAAGTTCCACTTCATTTCCGGCCTGCCCCGCTCGGGCACCACGCTCCTGGCCGCGATCCTCAACCAGAACCCGCGCTTCCGCGCGGGCATGACCAGTCCGCTTGCCGACATCATGGGGGTGGTGATCGCCGAGGCGAGCAGCAAGAACGATTTTTCGTTCGACGTATCCGACGACCAGCGCGTTGCGATGCTGCGTGGCCTGCTCGAGAGCTTCTACGCGGGGCAAGCGGACGCGGGCTTAGTGTTCGATACCAGCCGGCTGTGGTGCAGCCGGATGCAGTTGCTGGATACGCTGTTTCCGGAGGCGAAAGTCATCGCGTGCGTTCGCCAGTTGTCCTGGGTGCTGGACAGCATGGAACGGCTGGTGCGCAAGCAACCGGTCGGCGTCAGCAAGGTCTTCCGGTTCGACACCAACACCACGGTGTACTCGCGGGTCGAGGCACTGACCGATCCGCGGGGCATGCTGGGGTTCGCCTTTCAGGCCACCAAGGACGCGTTCTATGGCCAATATGCCCCTGGGCACCTGCTGCTCCTGACCTACGAAAGCCTGGTGCGCAATCCGGCGGCGGCCATGCGCACGGTCTACCAGTTCATCGGCGAGCCCTGGTTCGAGCACGACTTCGACCACGTAGCGTACAACGCGGACGAGTTCGACGCGCGGGTCGGCATGCCCGGCCTGCATACTGTGCGCCCGAAGGTGGAGCCGGTCGAGCGAATCTCCATCCTGCCGCGCGAGATTTTCAGCCGCTTCGTCAACGAGTCGTTCTGGATGGACCCGAAAAACAACGTCAGCCAAGTACCGATCGTGTAGTCCTGCCGATCGCATCGAGGCGCGCCTGCAGCTTGACGCGCTCGAGTGAGCCCATCGGCAAACTCGTGAAGATCTTGATTCGATTCTCGAGCACCTTGAACACATCGCGGAACGCCAGCCACTTCTCGGTTTCCGAGCCGTCCACAGCCGCGGGATCGGGTACACCCCAATGCGCGGTCATCGGTTGACCAGGCCAGTAAGGGCATTGCTCGCCGGCGGCGTTGTCACAGACCGTGAACACGAAATCGAGTGGCGGTCCGGCTGGGGCGGCAAACTCATCCCAGCTCTTGCTGCGCAAGTACTTGGTCGGCAGCCGCATCTGCTCGAGCAGCTCGAGCGCCACCGGATGCACAGCCCCTTTCGGGTGGCTCCCGGCACTCAAGCCCCTGAACCGGCCCCCACCCCAGTGATTGACCAGGACCTCGGCGAGAATGCTGCGCGCGGAGTTGCCCGTGCACAGGAAAAGCACGTTGTAGGGGCGCTGTGACATCGGCCATCAGGCCACATGGGGCGCGCAACAGGACGTGCCGCGGCACGCTGCCTCTGCGACCTCACTGGTAGGCTGTCTGACAGGATCGCGGCCGTAGACCGTGCTCTCACCACTCGTGAGGAACGTTTCCCACTGGACGCCTTGGGGGTCCTCAATCCAGCTCTTCTCGCTCTCGGCATAGCAGCATGTGGTTTTCCCTTCCTCGAGCACAGGACGATCAGCGCGCCTGAGTCGCGCATACACTTCCTGCAGTTCGGCGCCGTCCTCCACCTGGATGCCAAGATGCTCGATGCCGGGGGCGGCGGTACGCTGGCTGATGGCGAAGTTCACCCGCGGGTCCTCGAGCATCCACTTGGCGTAATCGACCTTGCGGACGGTGGGCTCGGCGGCAAAGAGCGTGGAATAAAACCGAATCGATGTGTCGAGATCGGAAACACTCACATGGACGTGCATGCGCTTCATGGTGGGTCTCGCTTCCTAAAGCCAGGTCTTTACCAACAACGCGGAGCTTGCCGGGCAGAGACTCGCGAACTCGGATGTCGAACGGATCGCAGCGGGGCAGCTCTCGCGCGCGGCGGGGCGATAGCCGCGCCCGACAAAGAAGCGCTCAGCGGTCGTAGTCAATAGATAGAGCGAGCGGACGCCATGTGCGTATGCGTAGCCTTCGGCTTGCTCGAGGAGCGCTGAGCCGAGACCCGAGCGCTGGGCAGTGGGTGCGACGGCTAACGATCGAAGCAGCGCAACGCGGTCATAGAGCTCGAGGCCGACAAGACCCGTGGGGGCATCCCGTGGGCCAGAGAATAGAAAGTGCTCGAGCTGCGGCTCGGTCAGATCGGATGACGGGAGTCCGACCGCAGTGAGCAGAGCGACTGCTGCACGCAGCGACGGATTCGACTCGGTGTTCACCGCGGTCACGGGAGTGCTTCAGGCGGCCCGAGTGCGTCTTACGGTCTTCGGCGCGGTGCTCGCTTTGCATGCGGTGCCGCAAGTCTCGGCGGCGCAGGCCTCGCCGCTGCCCGCGCAGCAGTTCTCGGTGAGGTAGCCCACGAGCGCATTCATGGCTTCGAAGTCGGCGCCGTAGATCAACTGCCGGCTTTCGCGGCGCTGAGTGATGAGCCCGGAGCGGTGCAGAGCCTGCAGGTGGAAAGTGAGCGAGGAGGGCACAAGCCCAACGCCGTCGGCGATTGCGCCGGCCGACAACCCCGGTGGGCCACGCTCGACGAGGAGTCGGTAGACCTTCAGCCGATGCTCGTGGGCGAGGGCCCCGAGCGCTGCAATCACTTCGCCGGTCTTCATGCGAGATACGATATTACGACTTTAGTCAAAATGTCAAGTGCCAGCGGCATCCAAAAGCAGCTACGCCCGCTGGGCTCCCCGGGGCTGTCGCCGGGTCCACTGGATGCCATAAGTAATTGTTTTTATTGATTTTTGTATGGCAGGATCGGCGACTGGCCCGCAACGCACCCGGCAGACCGCAACGTGCCTTCCGTATTCGGCATCCACGCTTCACAAAGCCGGCAAGCCACGATTGAACTTCTGATGCGATCCCTATAGGATGCCGCCCCTTTCTGCCCTCGAGTCCCGGACTTACCCGCACCAGGCATGGGATCGAGGAGGGCGCTGCTCTCTGCAGCGCAGATCATTTTGGATACTCGAGTCGGGCCAGCACACCTGCCCGGCTGATTGACAGTGTGAACCGAAAATTCGTAACGGAACCTTGCCATGGCCCGCACAACCGCTCTTTCTGATATCCGCAACATCGGCATCATCGCCCATGTCGATGCCGGCAAAACGACGACGACGGAGCGCATCCTGTATTACACCGGGCGCAAGCACACGATCATCGACATCCATGACACCAAGGATCTGAAGACGTCGACGACGACGGACTACCTCGAGCAGGAACAGAAGCGCGGCATTACGATTCAGAGCGCCGCGGTCTCCTGCTTCTGGCGCGGGAAAAAGATCAACCTGATCGATACCCCCGGGCACGTCGACTTCACCATCGAGGTGAATCGCTCGCTGCGCGTGTTGGACGGCGCCGTGGTGGTGTTCGACGGTGTTGCGGGCGTAGAGCCCCAGTCTGAAACCAACTGGCGCCTTGCGGACAACTATGGTGTGCCGCGCGTTTGCTACGTCAACAAGATGGACCGCAGCGGCGCCAGCTTCACGCGCTGTGTGGACATGATCGGGAAACGCCTCGGCGCGCGTCCGCTGCCGGTGCAGATCCCGATCGGCTCTGAAGACAACTTCAAGGGCATGATCGACCTCGTCGAGATGAAGGCGCTGGTGTGGGACTCGGACGACAAGGATGCCGAGTGGCAAACGCTCGAAGTGACCCCGGATCTCGCCGACAAGCTCGGCATCCACGTGCCGACGGATCGCCAGATCCTCGCGGATGTGGAGAAGTACCGCACGGAACTCGTCGACACCTGTCTCGAGATGGACGACGACGCCATGCACAGGTACCTCGAGGACGGTCATGCTCCTTCGGCGGACGTGCTGCGCAAGTGCCTGCGTAAAGGAACTGTGACGGGCGCGTTCAACCCCGTGCTGTGCGGCTCTTCCTACAAGAACAAGGGCGTGCAGCAGGTGCTGGATGCCGTTGTCGACTACATGCCGGCGCCCACGGACGTGGCGGCCATTAAGACGCTGGACGAAGATGGCAACATCGTCGGCGAACGCAAGTGCTCGGATGACGAGCCGTTCAGCGGCCTGGCGTTCAAGGTAATAAACGACGCGTACGGCGCTCTGACGTTCGTGCGCGTGTACTCGGGCGTGCTGACCAAGGGCGCCTCCGTACAGAACACCACGCGCGGCAAACGCGAAAAGATCGGCCGCATGGTCGAGATGTTCGCCAAGGAAGCAAATCCGATCGAAGAGGCGCGCGCCGGCGACATCATCGCGCTCGTATCCATGCAGGAAACCGAAACCGGCGACACACTGTGTGATTCCGCCAATCCGGTGATCCTCGAGCGCATGCGTTTCCCGGACCCTGTGATCAGCGTGTCCGTGAAACCGAAGGTCAAGGGCGAGCAGGAGAAATTCGGCGCCGCGCTCGCGAAGATGGTTCGTGCCGACCCCTCGCTTCATCTGGAGACGGATCGCGAAACAGGTCAGACGATTCTGCGCGGCATGGGCGAGCTGCACCTCGACGTGACGCTCGATCGCATGCGCACGGAATTCAGCGTCGAAGGCGTCATGGGCGAGCCGCAGGTCGCCTATCGCGAGACCATTACCCGCACGGTCGAGGAGAAGTACGTGCACAAGAAGCAGACTGGCGGCTCCGGCCAGTTCGCCGAAGTGTGGATCACGTTCGAGCCGCTCGAGCGCAGCAAAGGTTTCGAATTCGTCGATGCGACCTCGGGTGGCTCCGTGCCCCGCGAGTACGTGCCGTCGGTGGAGAAGGGGCTCAAGATCCAGAAGGAAGATGGCGTGCTGGCGCACTTCCCGACCGTGGACTTCCGCGCCACGTTGACGGACGGGAGCTACCATGATGTCGACTCGAACGCGCTGACGTTCGAAATTGCGGCCAAGGCATGCTTCCGCGAAGCCATCCGCAAGGCTTCCCCCATCCTGCTCGAGCCGGTGATGAAGGTCGAGACTGTGACGCCGGGCGACTATCTGGGCGATGTCATCGGCGATCTGAACCGCCGCCGCGGTACGATTCAGGATCAGCTCGAACGCGGCGCCAACATCGCAGTCGTGGCCACGGTCCCGCTGTCGGAAATGTTCGGCTACATCGGCCAGCTGCGCTCGATGACCAGCGGCCGCGCCTCGTACACCATGGAGTTCTCGCACTACGAGCCGGTACCCAAGAATGTGGCGGAAGAAGTGATCGCCGCAGTCACTGAGATGAAGGCGGCCGCGAACGCCTGAGGACGGCAGCTCCACCTGAGGGTGGGGCACAGCAACGGGTGCCGATCAAGTCGGCGCCCGTCGCTGTCAGCTTTGTAGCGTCGATTTCCCTGGTGGGGGCTGTCCATCAAGGCGCGGGAGCTTGGGGTCGATCGCTGCCCACGTGGGCGCCATCGACGTCCAGATCGTGGATTCGGGTGACACCTTGTTCGGATCGTCTAGAGTGCCCACCCTCACCGCAGTGAAGTGTGGCCTCCTTTGCGAGGTGATGAGCACCTGAGTGCCACATACGGGACAGAACCTGCAATACATCGTATTGCCGCTGTCGGCCACGAACTCGAATTCCCTGAGATCACCGCTAACGGCCAGCGCGGCCGTGTTGAAGAGTGCATTGACTGTGCCGCTTCCGCCGCCGATCGTCTGGCACATGCGGCACCAGCACGCCCGTGCCGTGACCGGTGCCGCGGTAATCCGGTAGCGAACGGCCCTGCACAGGCATCCGCCAGTCAGTTCCATAGAAATGCCCACGTTGATTTTGCTTGTCGGTGAGCGGCGCAGCCGCCGCGCTCAGTCTTCATCCAAGGCGAGCGCGAAGCATACAGCGGCAGCTGCTGCCTCTACGGAAAACCACCCTTTAAGGGTAGTCCCCTCTGTTCAGTTGACTAGATACCGACTAGTCGGTATGGTACCGGGAAAATAGCTACTTCGAGTCGTTGTTCAAGGGGAAAACAGCTCATGAGAAACACAGCAATGTCGCGCCGGACCCTGCTCGAAGTCGGAACATGCACACTGGCCGCATTGGCGGTGCTCCCGGCACTGCCCAACGCCAAGGCGGGGACAGCATCGAATCGCAGCAACGAAGAGATCATCCGGAAATACTACTCGTTGTGGTCGCGGCAGAATGAGTGGCGCCCGGTCGACATGATGCTGACGGACGACTTCACTTTCACGAGCCCGCTTGACGACCGCATCAGCAAGAGCGCCTTTAAAACAGGCTGCTGGGATACTCAACATGCACTCATCGCAGGGCATGATCTGGATCGCGTTTTCGTAATTGGCGACCAGGCGTTCGTCCGATATACGTGCCGGACTAAGAACGGAAAATCCTTCAGGAACGTGGAGTATCTGCAACTGAAAAACAAAAGGATTGCGGCGATCGAGTGCTATTTCGGTGGGTCCGGCTATCCATCTGCAGCGAACAAGGCGTAGAAGCCCCCTGCGGCCGAGGGTGTCAGACGTGCGATCGGCAGCAGCAAAGCGGGCGGCCCGATCCCGCAAGGGTGCGGCGTTACCGGCCTAAGCTTGCCGCTCTTTGCCTTGGATACTTCCGCAGGTGGTATACGTGGTGTATCTGGTGTGCACCGAGCCATCCGCCGACGACGGACGTGATCAGTGACACCAGCGAGCTACCGAAGGCCACCCACATGAGGGTTGCCACGTAGTGTGCCGCCTGGGTTGGGTTCGCGGCCGGGCCGCCAGCCTGTGGCATCATGTTTACGAGCGCCACGTGCATCAAACCGCTGGCCGCCAGTAAGGCTGTCGATGCCATGGAGAGGCCCCACACCGTCAACCCGCGAACCACGCCCATCTCGGTGTCATCGCGGCCGTCGAACCAACTCGCGAACATACCACCCATCCAGAGTGATGCACCCCAGGTCAGGATCGTCCAGACGGCAGCTCCGGTGGAGAGACCATGCGTGACTGCGGTGGCATTGTGCGGGTCGAGCGCGGAGAGGCCGAGCGCCAGTCCGAACGCGTACAGCACGAGAGCAATGCCAGTGGCCACGAACCAGCCCGCGAACACAGCGCCCCATCGCATAACCGGATGCTCGTCGATGACTGCCTGCATGTGTTGATCGGTCATACTGCTTGCCATCCATTCAGGAGCAGCCGCGCAGAAGCGCGACGATAATCAGGATAGGGAGCGGCACTCCAAGAAGCCACGCCAGCACGTAGCCCATTGCGCCCCTTTGCTTGTTCCAGCCGCCGTCGGTTTTGGAGCCGCGTATCAGCCGCATGATGGAGCCTCTTTCTCAACGATGCCGTTAGCTGTTTATTAGCAAGTATCGACCCCGCCGGCACGTCAGCTCGGCTTCCCGCGGACAAGTACCCGAAGCCGCCGTTCAAGCAACAGACTCAATCCGGGCAGCGAATATTCCTCATAAGGTCCGTAAGTTAATGATTAACAATGGAATGTCGGTCAGGTAAGATGCGCCCCCGCGCGAGGTGGGCCATGAGCAGCTTCGGCCGCGGCGCGGAAGCGATTCGGATAAAATCGGAAAATGAATCCTCGAGTCAGTCAAGCTCATCGCGGAGAAAAGCGCTGGAGCGCCGAATATGCCGCGCTTCGACAACTGTGCCTGGCGTCCGGCCTCAATGAGGAGCTGAAATGGGGTCAAGCCTGTTACGACTTAGAGGGAAGTAACGTCGTCCTGATCCATGGCTTCAAGGACTACTGCGCTTTGCTTTTCATGAAAGGCGCACTACTCAAGGATCCGAAAGGAATCCTCATTCAACAGACAAAGAATGTACAGGCCGGGAGGCAAATCAGGTTTACCTCTCTTGCGGATGTCAATAGACGGAAGGCGGCCGTAAAGGCTTACCTCGCGGAGGCGATTGCGCTCGAGAAATCCGGCGCGCGAGTGAAGAAGAAAAGCGTCGCGCAATACGATGTGCCGGAGGAATTTCAACGGCGTTTGAATGATGACGTTGAACTGGCCAAAGCTTTCCATGCGCTCACCCCCGGAAGGCGGAAGGGCTATCTGCTGTATTTCGTAGCAGCGAAACAATCTGCCACTCGCACCGCGCGGGTGGAAAAACACGCGCCCAGGATTCTGAAAGGCCTGGGCCTCGACGACTAGGATCAGAGGCTCCGACGTTCGCCCGACGCGTCGGCGGCTGTACGCTTCGTTGACGTCGATACCTGACTTCCTCTAGCGATGTGATTGCTCTCACAGCTCACCAGCTGACCGTAACGGGTGCCCAGCCCTAAGTTATTGAAATTGCCGCACGACCGAGCCCGCGCGCCGCCGGCGTACGCCTGAGACTTTTCTCTCATCAGGTGTTATGTACTACGTGGAGTATCGAGATGACACTTGACTTCGGAATCCGAGTCGCGTAAGAATGCGCGCGTCATGATTACCACGTTCAGAAAATTACTCGATATCTGCGTCGCGACAGGCCGCTATAGCCCGTCGTGGTCGCATTCATTGGTCGGGCAATCCCGAGCCCGACTGACCACGATCGAGTTCTGATCGGCCTTGCCTCCGGCGCAAGGCCGGGGGCAGACAGGCAGCGAGAGTGGGGCCCCCCTCTCGCACCACCCAGAAACCCCCGTCCCAAGTCCGGCGCACGCTACGATCCGTCGCATGGAGACGGGGAGCCGTAAAGCGATACACAAAGCCTTCCAATACTGAGCGGACGTGGTCTAGAGGGTGGGCCACGGTCTTCCAAACCGTAGAGGCCGGGTTCGAGTCCCGCCGTCCGCTCCATTTCTATTCTTGCCGACAGTCCCACCGGGCGTGGGAACTGGACTGTTAATCCGGACGTGCTGCGTTCGAGTCGCAGGTCGGCAGCCAATTCGGTCCCACAGAAGGTCTGGCGCGGCACTGTCTATGCCGCAGGGCGAGTTCGAGTCTCGCTGGGATCGCCAATTCGGGGTGCCAGTTACCGTGAGGGTCTGGACGATGTATGCGCTGTCAACGCGGCGACACCCTGATCGTTATGCCCGGGCCGTTGGGACGGGGCCAGCTCCTACAAAGCCGGCTTGACTGAGTTCAATCCTCAGACCGGGCACCAAAACTTGGGGTTGTCGTTCGGGAACGCGGTCTGCCTTGCAAGCAGTATCGACAGGGTTCAACTCCCTGCAGCTCCACCAATCTGCCTCGATAGCTGAGATAGCTCAAGCGCCCCGCTGAAGACGGGGAGACGAAGGTGCGAGCACTTCTCGGGGCACCACTCATGCGTTACTAGCTGGTTACGTAGACCACGCGGGCTGTAACCCCGCTGCCCTAACGGGTCCGCAAGGTTAGACTCCTTGGTGACGCACCAAAATGATCGGCAATGCAAAGCGGCTCGAGCACCGCGCCTCTCAAGTGCGGCCTACGGGATTCAAGTTCCCGGCCGATCGCCAATCCGATGCCAGTGTAGCTGGACGAACGCCGCGCCTTTCAAGCGCTGGTACTACGGGTTCGAGTCCCGTTGGCATCTCCATTTCCATGCCTCGGTAGTCCAATTGGCAGAGACGACGCGCTTAGAACGCGTGCGCTGGGGGTTCGAATCCCTCCCGAGGTACCAATTTAGCGGGTTAGTTCAGTAGCAGAACGCGAGGCTCATAACCTTGATGTCACACGTGCAATTCGTGTACCCGCTACCAAATCTCGCTGTATGCCCTCTGGCTACGAACCAGTCGAAAGGCTAGCCCGGAAAGCACCCAGGTTCAAATCCTGCCAGCGAGGCACAGCGCACAAACTGCGGATGTCACTGCTATTTCAACTGGCCGTCGCGGCGGGGCACACGTGCTTCCGTTGCGGTGGTGAATTGACGTTGGCCACCTTCAGCATAGAACACAAGGAACCATGGTTGGATTCCTGTGATCGTGTTCGCATGTTCTTTGACCTTGAGAATATTGCCTTCAGTCACAAGGCATGCAATTACCAAGCTGCGCGGCGCCCGAAAAAGAAGTATGTCAACGAGGCAGAGCGTAGTCGCGTGAATGTAAGGAACAGCTATCATGCTAGATCGCCCGAAGAAAACAGACGGCGACGCAGAGAAAAATATCTACAAACAGGCCGGTGGAGAGAATCGTTTCGCGCCAGTAGCCCAACGGCAGAGGCACCGGATTTAAGTCCCGGTCAGTGCAAGTTCGAATCTTGCGTGGCGCACCAAATACGCCTGTCTGCTGCAATTCGGCAGACATCGCTTACTCAAAATAAGCGTCTTCTGGGTTCGAGTCCCAGGGCAGCACCAGTCAAATACCTCACTAACTCATGTGGTAGAGCCGCGCCTCTTAAGCGTTGGGAAGATGGTGCAAGTCCATCGTGGGGTACCAGTCAATGGTGGTTGAAGGCGAAGTAGATAGCCCGGCGACTGTGAATCGCCTGTAGCTGGTGCAAGCCCAGTCTGCCACCCCAAATCATGCCGTGGCTGAATAGCTAGGCGCACGCCTGCAAAGCGTTGCTATGCTGGTGCAAGTCCAGTCGGCATGTCCAAATTCAGGGTGTAAGTCAGTAGTCAGACAGCCGAGCCTGGAACTCGGAAGCCGTTGGTGCAAATCCAGCCACCCTGACCAATTTCGGAGTGTGGCCCAGTCTGGACTAAGGCACGCGTCTCGGGCGCACGGGATCGTTAGTTCAAATCCAACCACTCCGACCAACTCTGTCTGCCAAGCTCATATGGATGAGCACCAGCCCGATAAGCTGGAGGCAGCAGGTTCGAACCCTGCGGCAGACACCAATTACGCGGGCGCGCATGGTGCGCGGCATCGTTGCCAACGAGGCACGGGACGGTTCGACTCCGTTCGCCCGCTCCAGTTCGCCCCGTCCGAAGGACGGTAGACGGTCTTCTACACCGACGATGTGGGGTCGAGTCCTACTCGGGGCGCCAGATTCTCCCTGCCGATAGGACCGGTACGCGGGCTCCTACCCTGCGGCATGTCAGTTCGAATCTGACCGGGGAGGCCAAAACATGCGTTCGTGGCGGAACAGGCATACGCACGACGTTGAGGGCGTCGGCTTTATGGGTTCACTCCCACCGAACGCACCAGATGATGTCCGTAGCACGGGTGTGCGGGTGAGCCTTATAAGCTCGCGAAACCTCCAGATTAGAGGAACGGTGCGGTTCGAGTCCGCAACGGACGACCAACTTCTCCCCACCGATGGACTAGCGGCATGAGCCCTCCGAAGGCTTGTTGCGGGTGTTCGATTCACTCTGGGGAGGCCACGCCGGCTAAGCTCTGATAGCGGAGCGCGTCTTTGGTAAAGACGAGGCGCAAGGTGCAATTCCTTGAGCTGGCACCATTTCGCCGACCAAGCATTGACGGTGATGCAGACGGCTTGTACCCGTCGGAACAGAGCTCGAGTCTCTGGGTTGGCTCCATTTCGCCGGGTAAGAATTGACAGTGATTCGCGCCCCTCGTAAGGGTGAGAAGATGGCTCGAGTCCATCACCTGGCACCAGTTAGGGCCGCAAGCTTTGCAAGCGAAGTACCGGGCCTTTACCCCGGGAAACTCGGGGCAGTACCGAGGCGACCCACCAGAGCGGTAATGGGTCGGGTTGCTAAAACGTAGCCTCGGGCTTCCTGAGCGCAGGTTCGATCCCTGCTCCATCCGCCAGCTTCGGATGCGCGCATTGGCGTGCTTATCGGGCCTGAACCCCGTGATGGTGTAACAGCCGTGCAGGTTCGACTCCTGCCGCATCCGCCAATTTATGGAAGGTGAAGCCGCCAGGGTGCGGTCCCCGGCTCGAACCCGGTTGGTGCCTTCGGGCATGGCTTTCGAGTAGTCCCGCCTTCCGCCAATTCTGGAGAGTGAACTAGCCAGGGGCTAGACACGGCTGGAAACCGCTGGGTGTCCGAAAGGGCATGGCCTTCGAGTGGTCCGCTCTCCGCCAATTTCGGGTCGGTCCTCGTAGCGAGGTACGGGTCTCCAAAGCCCGGAAGTAGGGTGCAACTCCTTACTGGCCCGCCAATTTCTGCTCAGGTGTGGGTTGCTGGAATCCCAGCTACGCTCTGAACGTAGCCCACGCAGGTCCGATTCCTGCCGCCTGATCCAGATGCACACGAGCAGTGGGTTGCCGGTATCGCCGTTGGGCCTTGATCCCAAAGCACGCAGGTTCGACTCCTGCCTCGTGTTCTATTCCTCAAAGCGCTGGCCCACCCTTCCGGACGGATTGGTACGAGGCTCGAACCCAAGGTTGCCTGCTTGCCACCGGGCGCAGATACTCGGCTGACGCATTGGCCCGTCCCCCGAATGTGCAAATGGGAGGTCACGTGGAGAGACTGAAGGGCAAACGTGCGCTCATCACGGGCGGCACCACCGGTATTGGACTGGAAACGGCCCGAGCGTTTCTCAGCGAGGGAGCCCGCGTGGCCATCACCGGAACAAGGCCAGACACCCTCGAGGCGGCACGCAAAGCACTCGGCAGTGAGGCGCTCGTCCTCGCGTCCGACATCAGCGACATCCCAGGACAGAAAAGAGTCGCCGAGGCGATACGACAGGCATTTGGGGCACTCGATATCCTCTTCCTGAACGCGGGGATCGTCGACATGCGACCGCTGGAGAAGTGGGATGAAGCGGGCTTCGACCGTTCGTTTGCGGTCAATCTGAAAGGGCCTTTTTTCCTGGTCCAAGCGCTCCTGCCTGTCTTCAACGACCGCGCCTCGATTGTGCTCATGACGTCGATCAACTCACACATCGGCATGCCGAACTCCAGCGTTTATGCCGCCACCAAGGGCGCTCTGCTGTCCCTCGCGCGCACCTTCTCGGGGGAACTGATCGGGCGTGGGATTCGAGTAAACGCCGTATCGGGCGGCCCGATCGCGACACCGCTGTACGGTAAGTTGGGAATGGGCGAGACCGAGCTCCAGGGACTGGAGGCACAGATTCCTGCCGGCCGGCTTGGGTCGCCAGCGGAGATCGCCGAAGCTGTTGTCTATTTTGCCTCGGACGCTTCGGGATTCACCGTTGGCAGCGAGCTCGTGATCGATGGTGGCATGAGCAATCTCTGACACTGCTAAATGCGGCGCGGGATCGCCGTAGCAAAGAAATCAGTCGCCCGGCGTACGCGTGCCGGTACAAAACGCCGCTTCGGCCAGATGACGCTTACGTCTCTGACGTCGCCTATGAATTCGTCGAGAACCGTAATCACGTCCGGATGTCGGAGTTCATCGGCGAGGGAGACCTTGGCAAACAGGCCAATTCCAATACCGGCAAGAACACCCGCCCGAATTGTTTCGACACTATTCGACGAAAGATTTCCGCGAACGGCTACGCTGAATCGACCGTCTGGCCCCACAAACGGCCAGTTCGCCGACTCCGTCAGGCCGCCGTACAAGAGACAATTGTGATTGACGAGCTCGGCGGGCGTCTTCGGGATTCCACATTGCTCGAAATAGCGACGAGAGCCGACGCATACAAGGGGAGTGACAGCGACGCGCCTGACGACCGCGTCGGGTTCGTTTACGGGTCCTACTCGGATCGCCAGATCAATCCGATCTTCCACCATATCTCGTACGAAGTCGGAAAGAACAAGATCTACCTGCAGGCCGGGATTGCTCGACAACAGGTCGGGTATGAGCGGAAGAATGTGAAGGCGGCCGAAGGTGGCGGCGGCCGCGATCCTGATTAAACCCGAGACATTGAGTCTGCTGCTTGTCAGTTCACCGTCAGCTTCATCCATCTCCTCGACAAGTGGTTTTGTCCGGTCGTAGTACCTCTGCCCCTGGTCCGTCAGGGTGACGCTGCGTGTACTGCGGTTGAATAGCACCACACCGAGGCGCTTCTCCAGCGCGCCCACCGCCTTACTGACGGCTGACTGTGAATCGCCGGTTCTGCGCGCCGCGGCGGAGAAGCCTCCGGCTTCAACGACGGCCATGAAGGCGTTCAATTCATGAAACCGATCCACCGCATTCCTCCTGAGTCATTCTATTGAAGAATAGATCCTATGATGAATCACCTGATTATCATCGCCCTGAGCTGCAATTACCATCCTCCTACCATCAATGACTGGGTAATAAGCTCAAATGTCCATTCTCGCAGGCAAGACTGCCGTAATCAGCGGCGGCACGACCGGTATCGGCTTGGCGACCGCCCAGCGGTTCGTGGCCGAGGGCGCTCACGTGTTCATCTTCGGCCGCCGAAGGGCTCAGCTTGACGGGGCCGCCAAGCTGATCGGACGCAACGTCACTGCTATCCAGGCTGACGCCGCGAACCTCGCGGACCTCGACCGTGTCACTGCGGCAGTAAAGGCCGAGAAGGGTGTCGTCGACATCATCGTGTCGAACGCGGGGTTTACGGAGCAGGCTACGATCGACGCCATCACGCCTGAGCATTTCGACAAGGCGTTCAACCTCATGGCCCGCGGCCCGGTTTTCTTGGTGCAGAAGCTGTTGCGGCTGATGACAGGTGGTGGATCTATCATCCTGGTCTCCTCTGCGATGCACCTCATGGGCATTCCCGGCCACACCGCGTATGCGGCGACCAAGGCGGCGCTGCGCTCTTATGCCCGCACCTGGGCCGCGGAATTCAAGGACCGCGGCATTCGCGTCAACATGCTCAGCCCCGGCGTAACCGACACGCCGATCCTCGATTCTCAGTCTGCGACGCGCGAGGACCTGGTGAGCATGTACCAGGGCATGGTTCCGATCGGTCGACTCGCTCGAGCCGAGGAGATTGCCAGCGCGGCGCTCTTCCTGGCTTCCGACCAGAGCTCATACGTAACGGGTGCGGATCTGATGGCCGATGGCGGAATCGGTCAGGTCTGAGAGCATCGACATGGGCAGACTGGAAGGACGAATAGCCATCGTCACCGGCGCGGCGAGCGGCCTCGGACTCGCGACTTCGATGCGCTTCGCTCGAGAGGGAGCGACCGTCGTGATGGTTGATCGCCGGGAAGAGGAGGTTCGCCGAGCGGCAAAGAGAGGGGGAGACAGGCTCGATCCGATCGGCGCAGACATTACGAGCAGCACGGATCTGGCGGCGCTGCGCGACCATATCGCTACCTCCTACGGCCGGGCCGATGTGCTGTTTGCCAACGCGGGCATCGCCACATTCGCGCCGTTCGGCGAAGTGACCGAGGAGGCATTCGACCGAACGGTCGCGATCAACCTGAAGGGCACGTTCTTCACGGTGCAGATGCTGCTGCCAGTGCTCAACGATGGCGCCTCGGTCATCCTCACCTCGTCCCTGGCGGCGAATAAGGGCTTCCCCGCATTCAGCGTCTATTCAGCGACGAAGGCTGCGATCCGCTCGCTCGCGCGAACCCTCACCACGGATCTGAAAAACCGCCGCATCCGCGTGAACGCGCTCGGGCCGGGGCACATCAACACCGAGATAGGCAAATCCGCGGGCCTATCCCAGGAGGAGAATGATGCCTATTTCGAGCGGACGGCCCGCGACACGCCGCCGGGAAGGAACGGCCACGCAGACGATATCGCGGCGGCGGCGCTCTATCTCGCGTCGGACGAAAGCGCGTTCGTGACAGGGACTGAGCTGCTGGTCGACGGAGGCTACGCGCAGGTCTGAGTCTCTACGACGCCAAGGCTCAGGTCGCGTGCTTCAAGGATGCGCGTGCCGAGCCAGACCCGGTTGACCCTGTCGACACCGCACCGGCGGGAGCCGGTGTGACCGTGTAGCGGAATTGCGCCTCGCCGAAGCTGATCATATCGCCGTGCTCGAGCCGTGCGCAGCGCACGCGACGCTGATTGACGAGCACGCCGTTTGTGCTGCTCAGATCCTGCACGAAAGCAGTTCGGAAGCCGGGGATCAGCACGGCATGATGACGGCTGACCGACCGCATTGCGAGCGGAAGGTCATTGTCACGATCGCGGCCGATTGTCGTCCGCCCGCGCAGCACGACGCTGTGGTTCTGGCCGTTGTCGACACGTGTCAGGATGCTTACCTGAGCCTGTGAGGACGCGCTCTCAGCGGTAGTCAGGGTACGGCCCAGCTCGTCGATGCTCGTTTGCACCCGCCCGAGCGCGTAGGCGTTCATTGAGGCCATTTGTGTGGCGCGCTGGAGCTCGGCGTCGCGCTCGGCCAGCAACGTATCCAGCTGCCCCACCGTGGCGCGCAGCTCCGAGTTCATCGACTCGAGGCGGGTAAGGCGCGACTCGCTCTCCACCGCTTCCCTCATCAATTCCGCGACCCGCTCCTCGAGAGTACGGCGTTCCGCGTCCGGCGTCGCCAGTCGGGCGGTCAGCTGCTCGATCTGTCCGCGCAACATCGTTATTTGCGCGCTTTGCTCTGCATGACTCGTGGCCATGGCGCTGGCGGCGGCCTCTCGTTCCTCGAGGAGACGCCCCTGGTCGGAGAACATCGTCTGGCTCTTGAGCAGCGCCGCTGTCAGGTCCGCGAGCAATGCACGGTTGCGTTCGATCTCGAGCCGCGCGTTGGTCAACTCAGCCTGGCGTGATGCAATCGCAGAATCGAGCTCGCGCAGCCGCTCCGCGGCGGCCCCGCTTGCCACGGTTTCGGCCTCCGCGCGCTGCTGCGCGGCTGCCAGGGTCGCCTCCAGCGCAAGGCGTTGCGCACACGCATCGGCGTGTTCGGCGGTCAATTCAGCAAGGCGTGATTCCAGCGCGCTGAGCCTGCGCTCGCCTTCGCCTCGCTCGCTGGCGTGCTGGGTGATTTCCGTATCATGTAGATGTCGCGCCTCGTCACGCTCCCGGACCGCATCCTTGAGCCCCCGATCCCGCGATTGGAGCTCGGCATTGAGCTGATTGGCTCGCGCCTCCTGCTCGGCTGTCTTGAGTCTGGCGGCGGCAAGCTCGGCATCCAATTCCTGGAGGCTGCTCTGGTAGATCGCGCGGTACGATTCGCGAGTGTGCAAGCTTTCGACGCAGTTCGCGAGCTGACCTTGCAGCGCTTTGAGTTCTGTAGCAAGACGCTCGCGGGCGCCGCTCTCGTGTTGCGCGCGTTGCGTCAGCTCCGCGTGAGTGAGCTTCTGGGCATCGACGGTGCGCTGTGCATTGCGTTCGCGGGTTTCGCTGTCGCGAAGTCGAGTTTCGAGCTCGGAGAGCTCGCGCGCAGTGCGCTGCTGATCCGCGATGAGAGTCGCGTGTGTACGCTGCAGCGCCTCAAGCTCCCCCGAATGTTGTTCGAGGAGTGCCCCGGAGGCGGCTAGTGCCGCGTTCCGCTGTGACTCAGCGGCACGCGCGTCGGCCAGTTCCTGCGCCAGCCGGGCGGCCTGGCGCTGCGCGGCATCCAACTCCGCGGCGCGACGGTGTGCCGCTTCTTGCTCGTCGGTCAGCGTTTCCTTAAGCGTTCGCTCGCGGCCGTTCGATGCCTCCAGATTCGCGTTCGTCTCGGCGAGCTCGCGACTCAGCGCGCCGGCGCGCGCCACGGCCGCGGCGCGTTCGCTTTGTGCAAGGCTCAGCGCGTCGTGAAGAGCGCGGAGCTCCTCCGTCTTCTCCACGATCCAGTGTTCGACGGAAGACATGACGTCGGGGTCCGCCACGGCGGGCGCGGCGTTGGGCACGCGAAGTTCGGGAGCAGGGGATCCGGCCGCGGGGGGATCGGACTCCGTGGCGGGCCCCCGGCTTTCGGTCGCTCCAGGCGATTCCAGGGAAAGGGTCGCTGCCTCGTATGCAGCGACATCCAAGACAGGAAGCTCGTCGGTTGCATCGAGGTCGACCGACGGTCGAGCCGTTGTCTTCGGGGGGTTCATATATTTTTCTTCAGTGTGCCGCGGCAGGTGGTGCGCGGCAGCGCTCATCGGCGTTCCAGCACCACTTCATTCCCCTTCGCCGGTTCATTTAATCGCAATTTGGGTCGAAACGCACCGTTGCTTTGAAACCTTCGCGATTTCAACGGCTTATAGCCTCGCCACTCCCTCTTCGTGGATATCGAAATAGCCATTGCAGCGCCGCCATCCCCGGACCATCCCCGACTTATGACAGTTCTCGTGACCGGAAGCGCGGGTCACCTTGGAGAGGCGATCCTGGGGTCCTTGCGCCGCGAAGGCGTAGCGGTCGTGGGGCTCGACCGGAAGATCGTCTCCGCAACGACTCCGTTTGCGTCCGCTGAACGGGACGTGTTGGGAGGAATCGCACCGGCCGCGGTGCGATCTCAGTGAAACTTCTCGCCGCGCGCGAGCATGTCGATGATCGCCCTCATTCGCTTGAGCCTGGTCTCCTCTCGCTTCGCCGTCTGCAGCCGGTATGCTATGGCGTAGAGATTCGCCGTGTTGAGCGTTGCATACATGGCGCTCGCTTTCCTGCTGCGCGCGAGTTGCTCGAGAAATTCTTTCGGCATGGTGGCGGTCGACGGTGAATCGTAGGCCGCGCTCCAGCGGCCGTCGGCCTTCGCGGCGCCTACCTCACTGTGACCAGCGTCCGTCATCTGACCGGATTGGATGAGGCGTTCGGCGTGCGCCGTGTTCTTCTTCGACCAGTTGCTCCTGGGTCGTCTCGGTTTGAATGTCTGGATCCAGGAGAGGGTATCGACAGGGAGTTTTTGAGCGTCGATCCAGCCAAAGCACAGGGCCTGATCGAGCGCTTCCGCGTAGGTGATGCTGGCAACGCCGGAAGCCTTTTTGTAGATACGCAGCAGTAAGCCGTCGGAGCGCGCATGTTCCTTCTCCAGCCACGCCCTGAAGGCGAATGAAGACGGAAAGCTGCGGGTTTTTCCTCATTGGCGCTCATGGTTGCCGGTATTATAGTGCGTGCGATCTGGATCGCGACGGCGTTCCAGCTTTGAGTCGGAGGCATCACATGGGGTGGGTAGCGAATGAGTTCATATTCAGCGAGTGGGCGGCAGGTACTTCGACGCCTGGCCCAGGCCGCGATGCTCGAGCGCGGCCTGCTGCCGGAGTTTTCCGCTGCCGCCATGCGCGAGACGAATGCTTTCAAGGGTGCGGCCAACCCTCCGGCGGTGGGCGACATACGCGATCTGAGAAACCTGCTCTGGGCGTCGATCGATAACGACGATTCCCTCGATCTCGATCAGCTGTCGGTGGCGGAACGGCGCGAGGGAGGCGCGATCTGTGTTTGGGTCGCGATCGCGGATGTCGATGCTCTCGTGCGCCGCGGCTTGGCGATTGACGGTCACGCCCGTCACAACACTGCGTCGGTCTATACCGCTGGGCACACCTTCCCCATGCTGCCGGAGCGGCTCTCGACAGATCTGACGTCGTTGCGGCAGGGCGAGGAGCGACTGGCTGTCGTGGCCGAGATGGTGGTCGACACCGACGGCAGGGTGGTACAGGCGGATCTCTACCAGGCCCTGGTTCTCAATCGGGCAAAGCTCGCGTACCGCTCCGTTGCCGCCTGGCTGGACGGTTCAGCTGCGCCGCCGCCGGCGATTTCCAGCGTACCAGGCATGGACGCGCAGATTCGATTGCAGGATGGCGTTGCCGCCGCCATGCGATCCCAGCGTCATGCCCATGGCGCGCTGATGCTGGAGACCATCGAATCCCATCCGGTTTTCGATGGCGAGGCGCTGCGGGACCTCCTGCCCGATCGCAAGAGCCGTGCTCATGAGCTGATCGAGGACCTCATGATCGCAGCGAATGGCGCCGTAGCGGAGTATCTCGAGCGGCGCGGCTTGCCATCGATTCGCCGAGTACTGCGCGTGCCGAAGCGTTGGGACCGCATCCTGGCACTCGCTGCCGATGCCGGCGAGCAGCTGCCGTCCGTCCCGGATGCAGCCGCGCTCAATACGTTTCTCGCGCGCCGGCGGCAAGTCGACCCCGAGCGGTTTCCCGATCTATCGCTCTCAGTGGTCAAGTTGCTCGGCTCGGGAGAGTACGTGGCTGATCGGCCGGGACAGAGTGTGCCGGGTCACTTCGGTCTGGCGGTGAAGGACTACACGCACTCCACGGCACCTAACCGCCGCTTCCCCGATGTTATCAACCAGCGCCTGCTCAAGGCGGCGTTGGCAGGCAGCACCTCTCCTTACGGGGAAGCGGAGCTCGAAGCTCTCGCCGCTCATTGCACCGTCCAGGAGAATGTCGTCGCCAAAGTCGAGCGGCAGGTTGCCAAGTCCGCAGCTGCGCTGCTGCTGGCCGGTCGGACCGGCGAAGTGTTCGATGGCATCGTTACCGGCGCCTCGTCCAAGGGGACGTGGGTTCGGATCTTGAGTCCGCCAGTGGAGGGCAGGCTGACAGAGGGGGGCCACGGTGCGGATGTAGGGGAACGCCTGAGAGTGCGACTGACCCATACGGACGTCGAGCGCGGTTTCATCGACTTTACCCGAGCGAGATAGTAATGCCTCATAAACCCACAAGCCCCGGGCCGGCCTACGAACGGCAGTCATTCCTCGAAAGCGAGGCGGCGCGACCGCTACGCATCCTCGCGGAATACCTCGAGCCGCTGGCTCGCTTCCAGCAGGCGGGCGTTCACGACACGATCGTGTTCTTCGGCTCGGCCCGGCTGAAGCCGGACGGTCCGCTCGGGCGCTACTACGAGGATGCGCGCGAGCTTGCGCGGCTGATCACCGAATGGTCGAAGTCGCTGCCCAGCCACGAACATCGCTACGTCATTTGCTCAGGCGGAGGAGGGGGCATCATGGAGGCGGCGAACCGCGGGGCCGCGGAGGCCGCCGGCAAGACTATCGGTCTCAATATCAGCCTGCCCCACGAACAGCGACCCAACCCGTACATCACGCACGAGCTCCTTTTCGAATTCCACTACTTTTTCATGCGCAAGCTGTGGTTTGCGCACCTGGCCAGGGCTTTGATCGCCTTTCCCGGCGGATTCGGCACCCTGGATGAGCTGATGGAGATCCTGACGCTGGTCCAGACACACAAGCTCTCGCGCGACATTCCAGTCATCCTGTACGGCGCGAGCTATTGGAAAGAGATCGTGAACTTCGAGGCGCTCCGCCGTCACGGTATGATCGATGCCGCCGACCTTGAGCTCTTCCAGTTCGCGGATCAGCCTGCGGCGGCTTTCGCGATCATCAAAGACCGGCTCGCAGCCGCGCTCGCCGGGCCCTCGCCCGCATTCGCCCATTCGCGGCACCGGGAGTAGGGCGGCGGCTGACCTGTGAGCTGCGCTCCCAGGCCTCGAACCAGGCCCAGCGGTCGCGCAAGCGTAAGGGCCGCGGCCGCCGCCGGGCTCATGGCCTGCGACAGGGGTCGCCAAGTCGCGGCAAAAAAAGCTCAAAAAGCCTGGGTTGTCATCAACGTGTCATGCAACCATGGTCTACTCCGCGCGGTTACAGTGAGCGAGCCGCCCCGCGGTGTCCGCAGCAGACGATCACTATCATTTTCGAACGATCTGGATCTCAGACATCCATTTGGGCACTCCCGGGTGCCAGGCCTACTATCTCCTCGATTTCCTGCGCACCCATAAGGCCAACACGCTCTATCTGATCGGCGACATCCTGGACGGGTGGCAGCTGAAGAAGAGCTGGTACTGGCCGCAGGCGCATAACGATGTGGTGCAGAAGATCCTGCGCAGCGCGCGCAAAGGCACCGAGGTCGTTTACGTTCCGGGCAATCACGACGAGCTGGTACGCCAGTTCATCGGGCTGCACCTGGGTGGAATCGCCATCGTCGAAGACGCAGTCCACACGACCGCGGACGGCAAACGGCTCTGGGTCGTGCACGGCGATCTGTTCGACAGCGTTATGCAGCATGCGCGCTGGCTCGCTCACCTTGGCGACTGGATGTACACCATTCTTCTGGAGGCCAATCGCTGGCTCAACGCGATCCGTCAGCGCTTCGGGTTGTCGTACTGGTCGATGTCGCAGTACTTGAAGCACAGGGTGAAGAATGCGGTCAACTTCATCTCTGACTTCGAGCACGTGATGACCGAGGAAGCGCGCCGGCGCGGCTGCGACGGCGTCGTGTGCGGGCATATCCACAAGGCCGAAGTACGCGAGATCAACGGCATGCTCTACTGCAATGACGGCGACTGGGTGGAGAGCCTGACCGCGCTGGCCGAGGATTTCGACGGCAAGCTCCAACTGATCCACTGGCGTAGCCGCCTGACCGAGCCGATGAACCTGGGCCGCATCGAGGATGAGCTGCCCGTGGTGGACTCGGCGCCGGCATGATTCCGTTGCAGGTTGCCTGACAGTAGAGGGGACCGATGAAGATCATGATCGTCACCGACGCCTGGAAGCCGCAGGTCAACGGCGTCGTGCGGACGCTGCAGACCACCGCGCGCGAGCTGCAGGCGATGGGCCACACGGTCGATTTCCTCACGCCGCTCGAATTCTCCACACTGCCGTGCCCGACCTATCCCGATATTCGCCTGTCGCTGTTCCCCGGCAGCAAGGTCGTGCGGCGCCTCTCCGACTTTGATCCTGACGCACTGCATATCGCGACAGAAGGTCCACTCGGCATGGCTGCGCGGCGCTTTGCCTTGCGGCACGGCTTGCCGTTCACCACCGCTTATCACACGCGATTTCCGGAATACATCCATGCGCGTGCCCGCGTGCCGCTGACCTGGACGTACGCGTTCCTGCGCTGGTTCCACGGGCCTTCCGCGGCCGTGATGGCTCCGACCCAGGTGGTCAAGCGAGATCTGGAGTTGTACGGATTCAAGAACGTCGTGACCTGGTCGCGCGGCGTCGACCTCGAGATCTTCAAGCCCCAGTACAGCCAGCGGCTCAAGAGCAATCCGCCGATCTTCCTGTACGTCGGCCGGATCGCCGTCGAGAAGAACATCGAGGCCTTCCTCGAGCTGGACCTTCCGGGCTCGAAGTGGGTCGCCGGCGTGGGGCCCGCGTTGCAGGGAGTCCAGGAGCGGTATCCGAACGTCAACTATCTGGGTGTGCTGGATCAGCACGAGCTGGCGGAGGTGTACGCTTCCGCGGACGTCTTCGTGTTTCCCAGCAAGACGGACACGTTCGGACTGGTGCTGCTGGAGGCCATGGCCTGCGGACTGCCCGTCGCGGCGTATCCGGTGACCGGGCCCCTGGATGTCATCGGCGATTGCAAGACCGCCGGAGTCATGCACGAAGACCTGCGCACCGCCTGCCTCGAAGCCCTGAAGCTGCGCCGCGAGGACGCGGCAGCCCATGCCCGGAAGTTCTCCTGGCGGGCCGCGACTGAGCAATTCTTCGGCCATTTGCGCCCGCGTACGCGAGGTGCGAAGCTGTCGGCCCCACTGGCCAACGCGAGTCGGGCTTGATGCCAGAGACGAAGACCGAGTACTCCAGCGAGAGCAACCCACACAAAGGCAATCGCGGACTGACTCGCGCGTGGCTGGCCGCCAAGAATTCCTGGAGCGGGCTGGTCTTCGCAGTAAGGGAGGAAAGCGCGTTCCGGCAGGAACTGACCCTGACGGCGTGCCTGATTCCCCTTGCGCTGTTGCTGCCGTTCGGTGCTGTCGACCGCCTGATGCTCATCGGCTCCGTGGTACTCGTGCTGATCGTCGAGCTCCTGAACTCCAGCATCGAAGCGGCGATCGATCGAATTTCGTTCGAACACCATGGTCTGTCGAAGCGCGCCAAGGACTACGGGAGCGCCGCCGTGATGCTGGCGCTGCTCACCTGCGCTCATGGTGTGGATCACGCTCCTATACCAGCTGTTCACTTCCGGTCGGTAAGCGGCTCGGCTTCAGACCGTCCTATTCCGCGCCGTTGATTTGAGCCGCCAACGCCGCACGGCTACCAGTGCCCAGATAGCCTCGACTACCCCGAACGGCCACGCGCTCTGCAGAAATCCGTAAACCGACGCGAGCACGCAGCCGCCGGCAAATCCGAGGATGTAGAGCGGGCTCCGGTCTTCGAGCGCGTAGAAGACCAGCATGAAAGTGACGGCGAACAGGCCGAATAGCGTGAGTGGGCTCATGGGGAAGGATTACCTTTCACGCGGCCAGGTTGCTGAGCCTCCAGCAGCGTGACAGCCATGCTGTTCAATGGGGTCGGGATGCCGTGCTTCACCCCTTTGCGCACGATGGCGCCGTTGCGTGCGTCTGTTTCCATGCAGACGGCCGGCGAGGCGGTCAGCGAATAGCGAATTCACGGCATCGGGCGGTGCGCCGCGATAGTACGCCAGGATCTCCTCGCCCAACGAGTCGCCCAGCGCCCCGGCCATTTCCAACAGGCCGGCGACTGCTCCGCCGATGGCTCCTACACCCACGATCGCAATGCGCGCCATTCGTCAGCTCCCGTAGTGAGCTCCCAATCAGTAGGGAGGCGCTTTGCGTTGCCGTTGCGCGCTGCAGGCCTCGGTCCACCACGCCAGATCGTCCGCGAACGGCACGAACGCGCGCTCGAGTGCCGCACCGCCCGCGCCGATCGGTTCACCTGCTTCGTTCAGTGTACCGGTGATGGGACCTACTGCCAGCGTGCTGGAGATTACGACCATGCCCATTTCCGAAAGAATGTTGCGCCATGCGAAGCTCGATCGCGTCCCGGAGAGCCTGCCGGCGGAATAGCTGGCTATGGCCGCCGGCCGCCAGAACCACTCCTCCAGGTAATGATCGGTGAGATTCTTCAAGCCCGGCTGGACGCCCCAGTTGTATTCACCGACAACGAACACGAACGCGTCGGCAAGTCGGATCTTTGCTGCCAGGCTGGCCATGGCCGCCGGGGCGCCGCCTGGCGGGTATTCCTTGAACATTCGATCGAGCATCGGCAGCCCGACCGCTTTCGCATCGATGAACTCCACGTCCTCGCCCCGGGAATGCAGCCCGCGGACGAGATAGTCGGCGAGGCGGATGCCGCGGCGATCGGATCGATAGGACCCGTAGAAAACAAGCACTCGATGCGTCACCGTGGCTCCCCCGCTTGCTACCAGATCCGCACGCGCTCATCCGGCGGCAAATACAGCGCCTCTCCCGGCGTGACGTCGAACGCCGTGTACCAGGCGTCAGCGTTGCGCACAGTGGCTGCCCGGAATCGCGCCGGCGGTGAGCACCTGATTCCGAAGAGCCGCCGGAGGTAGACCTGCTGGTAGTGTACCGCGCGATTCCGCTGGGCTCAGCACGGAATCTGTGTACATCGTACGCAGTTCAGTGTACTGTGTACACATGACCAAGGATCGCATCCTGTCAGCCGCCAAGTTGGTGCTCGAATCCGAGGGCATCGACGGCCTCACCATTCGCAGGGTGGCGCAGCGAGCTGAGCTTTCGCCGATGGCGCTCTACCGCCATTTCGCGGACAAGGACGCGCTGCTCAATGCTCTGATGGAAGACGGTCTTGCCGCCTGGGAGAAGATCGTCCGCGGCATCCGCGCCCGCGACCCATTCGAGTGGCTGGAGGCGCTCGGCGAGGCATATCTCGATTTCGCGCTCACGCAGCCCCACCGTTTCGACGCCGCCTTCTTCCTGCCCGCGCCAGCGGCACGGCGGTTTCCGGATGATTTCGCGGCGGGCCGCTCGCCGGCGATTGCGATGGTGATGGCCCGCATCGACCAGGCGAAGGCCGAGGGCCGCCTGCGCGACAAGTCAACGCTCGAGACTGCTCTGGCGTTTGCGGCGTTCGGGCAGGGCTTCGTCTCGATGCATCGCGCCAAGCGATTCGGCGGCGAAAAGCAGTTCAAGACGCTCTACCGCGCGGCGCAGCGGCATTTCCTCGATTCCCTCAAACCGTCCGGGGAGGCTAAATGATTTCCGTGCTGGCTGCCGTGTTGAGCGGCATCATGTTCTTTCTGTCGCAGGGATTCGACAATGTATGGATACTCGCGTGGTTCGCGCCAGTGCCGCTGCTGTGGCTCGCATACGGGAAAACGCCCACCTGGCAGGTCATGGCGGCAAGCGCAATCGCAATACTGGCGAGCATAGGCTACCTGCTGCAACTGTCGTACACGCCGCCGCTTGGGATCCTCATTCCGGTCCTGGTGGCTTACGTCGCGCTGTTTTGCACCGCGGTGTGGTTTGCGCGCTTGGTACAGCACCGCGCGACACCGCTTGCGACTTTGTTCGCATTTCCGGCCTGTTGGACAGCCGTCGAATTCCTCATGGAGATTCGGAGTCCGAACGGCTCGTACGGAGCGCTCGCGTACAGCACGATGTCGGCACCCGTTCTGATCCAGAGCGCCTCGTTGCTCGGGTTGTCTGCAGTGACGTTCCTGATCTGCCTCTTCGCCAATACTCTCGCCATGGCGCTGCGGCCGAAGCGTGAGGCAGCGGTCGCGATCGGTCTCGGCTTTTTGATCTGCGCGGCCAACGTCGTATTCGGCGTCGCGCGATTGGAGCGGTCGCAGCCGCAAACGGTACGGGTGGCAGGAATCGTCGACCAGACAGCGTTGGCTGATGCCTGGCACGCGCATTCCCCGGCCGCCGATCGCGAGGTTACCGAGGCTTACGCCAGGGAGATACGAGCGGCAGCCGAGCAGGGCGCCACGTTCGTAGTGACGTCCGAAGGCGACATGGCGTCGATCCCCGATGCGCAGAGCGCGATCGTTGCACCGCTCGTTGCCGTTTCCAGGCAGACGGGCGCGCAGATCATCGCCGGCTTCCACTCGGACACGCCGCCGGCCGATTTCGCGCTGTCGATCACGCCTGATGGTTCGGTCGAGCGCTACGACAAGCGCCACCCCGTGCCTGGACTCGAAGATCGCTTTACTCCGGGCCAGGTCTCGGGCTGGCTGGGCCGCGATCGCGCGATGGAGATCTGCAAGGACATGGACTTTCCGGGCACCATCCGCCCCGATGCCGCGAAAGGCGCGCGCCTGATAGGCGTGCCGGCCGGCGATTTCGGCATCGACCAATGGCAGCACGGACGCATGGCGGTGATGCGCGGCGTTGAGGACGGATTCGCCATGATGCGTCCTGCCCATGACGGCTTGGTGATTGCCTCCGATGCGCAAGGGCGACTCGTCGCCGCGAAGAAGGATGCAGCGACGGGCCTGACCATGGTTGTCGCCGATCTTCCGCTCGGCCCGGGCCCGACGCTCTACGCGCGGATCGGTGATGTCTTCCCGTGGTTATGCCTGATCTTCTCTCTCCTGCTCGGCGCGCTGTGCGGCACGGTGGCGCGTTCCGCCACCGTGCCGCCGGGCCTCAGTCGGGCGCCAGGAAGCTGATCCGCAGCCTCAGAATGTCACGCGCACGCCACCCCAGAATTCGCGCGGCGCACTTGGGACCACGTTGTTCTCGTTGGTCCAGTCATTCGGATCGGTAATGAACGTACCGTTCGGAGTGTATACGCTCTGCGTCAGGAAGCCAGCGGTGTAGTAGTTCTTGTTCAGTGCATTGGTCGATGCGCGCGAAGATCTCGAGGTTGTTGTTGAATCGGTAGGTGCCATTGAAGTTGAGCATGCACATAGCTCGGGATCCAGCCGGTGCCGTCCGGAGAGATGTAGGCACCGGACGCAGCATCGGTCGTCCCGGCGACATTGGCGTTGTTCTCGTTTCCGTGCAGGTAGGAGCCGGAGACGACGATCAGGTTTGCGCCGACATCGAGGTGCTTGTTGAACTCGTAGTCGAGGACCAGCCGCCCGGTGTGCTGCGGCACCAGCGGCATGCGATCCCCCGGCTGCACTACGATGTTGCCATTGGCATCGGCCGTGCTGTTGGACGGGGCATTGACGACGAAGCTCGATTGGAACGTCGCCTCGACGTAGCTGTAGGCGAGCTTCCAGGTAAGTCCGCCTTCCTTGCCGCCGAAGGCCACGTCCAGGCCCTGGCGGCGGGTGTTACCGACGTTGTCGAAGAAGCCGGCATTGATGCTCGTGGCAATGAACTGGATGTCGTTGCTGTTGACCGTATGGAATACATCCGCCGACCAATTGAAGCTCTGGTCGGCCAGATTGCCGCGCAGGCCGATCTCGAAGGTCCGCGCCACGACCTGCTTGAGGTCCGGGTCGGCTGGCGAAGTCATCCGGCAGACCGCAGGGTACGGCGGGATCCGCGCAGCCGAGCTCGATCACGGTCGGCGCGCGGCTCGCCTCGTTGTAGTTGGCGTAATAAGTGGTGTAGTTCGTGGGCGTCAGCGTGAAGCCGAGCGACGGATTGAGGCGGACGAAGGCGTGATCGCCGGTGACGGGTGTTCCGCGTGAGAAATCCGTTGCCGTAGTCGCCGGGATCGGCGTCGACCGAGGTAGCCGTCGATCGTTTCGGGGTTGCGATTGTAGCGCGCCGCGGCCGTGACGTGCAGCAGGTGGCTCGGCGACAGCGTGTCGGTGAAGTAGGTGCCGAGGATTTTGTTGCTGCCGCCGACGGAATGACCAGTCGGAAAATCGTTGTAGGGACTCGGCTCGTAGACCAGCTGGTGGTCGGGTGCGATGCCGCCGTACTGGGTCAATTCGTTGAAGTCGTCCTGAGAATCGTCGTAGTCGACGCCGACGACGCCCTGGTTCTGCCAGCCGAGCACTGCGGCTGAATCGGTCAGCTGCAGTCCGAATCCCTTCGCAGCGCTGGGTCAGAGTCGACGTGGCATCCTGGCCGGGCGCACAGTACGCAAGTGTCGCCGGGTTGGCGCCCGAGTCCGTGCAATCGGTCGGCGGTCCGGCGTAGTTGTCCTCGAGGTAGAAATCGTTGACGTTACCGTTGAGCACGCCGGTGTTGACGTATCGGTAGAACGCGTTGCCGGAGAGCAGCAGGTGGTCGCCCAGTATCTGGGTGCCCGTCAGGTTCACGAAGTGCATGCAGTTCTGGGTGAAGTCGGGCGTATAGGTCTGCTCGCGCAGGTAGGAGAGCATGCTGAGCGGGGTCGCGCCGTCGCCCCATAGAAAATCGTCGGCGTAGGTATAGCTCAGGTGCAGGTCGGTCGTTTGGGTTTGCCAGCCTGCCTTGCCGAACCCCTGCCAGACCCGCGAGCTGCCGAAATCGCGCCAGCCGGTCTCATCGAAGTAGTTGCCGCTGAAGAAGTAGTCGAAAGGGCCCAGCAGGCCACCGGTTTGCGCCTCGAACGAGTGTCGGCCGAAGGAGCCGTCGTAGGCCTCGATCTCGGTGCCGGGGTCGTCACGGCCGTTCTTGGTCTGAATCGAGATTGCACCGCCGAGCGTGTTCAAGCCGAACACGGGATTGGAGCCCGAGATCAGCGACACCGCGTTGATCGCGGAGTCCGGAATCAGGTCCCAGTTGACGGTGTCGCCGAACGCTTCATTCACACGCACGCCGTCGACATAAACGGATAGGCCCTCCGGCGTTCCGAGCAGGGGCGAAGCCGTAAAGCCGTGATAGTAGACATCGATCTGGAACGGATTGCCGGCGCTCTCGCTTACGGTGATGCCGCTGAAGTTGTTGTTGAGGTAATCGGCCGTATCCAGCGACTGCTCGCGCTGCAGGTCCACGCCGGTCGCCGTCTGGACATTCGACGGGACCTCGTTCAGGGGCACGCCAAAGCCCTGCAATGGCGTGTTGCCGATGATCAGGACCTGCGGCAATTGCTGCAGCGTCGGCGGGTTGGCGGCGGCGGCATCGGCGTCGGCTGCACTCGCCGGCGGAATACCGGGATGCAATCCGAGCGCTCCGATGCAGATGAATCCTGCGAACGAAGCCGATGGATTCCAGCGTCCAAGGTTTCCTGTCTCTCGAGTCACGCCACCTTACGGTGCAAGACCCCCTGGCGATGCGACAAGGGAGTTTTTCCCGATTTGGTCCGGGAGGATCCCGCTGTCCCGGATTGTTCCTTTTTTGGCGCGAGCCGTGACAGTGCCTATCCGTTCGGCGACTCTGCCGAGAGCTCGAGGACGCGCGCGCGGACCCGGTGCAGCGCGGGATGAACCGCGCTCGCAAGCGCCGAAGTGATGACCTGGCGCATCTGCGCGCTGCCGCCAGCCGCCGCTTTCAGGAACCAGTCCGCAGCCGCCTCGGGGAGTCCGCGCTCGGCGAGCAGCACCGCGTAGTTGTACTGGCCGCGAAAGTAGCCGGACCGCGCCGACTGGTAGTACCAGTACGCGGCGTCCTCTGCGCTGCGGCCGCAGCCCCAACCCTCTTCCAGACACCGGGCGACCAGATTCATCGCTCGTCCGTGGCCCTGGGATGCCGCCTGCAGAAACCAGCGCAGAGCCTGGGACCGGTCGAGCGCGACCCCGCGGCCGTCGAACAGCAGGTTGCCGAGATTGTACTGCCCCCAGTCGTGGCCGCCCGCGGCCGAAGCTCGATAGCTCGCGGCGGCGGCTTCCAGGTCGACCGGCACGCCCCACCCGTTCTCGTGGCAGCGGCCCACCATGTTCATCGCCGCGGCGTCTCCCTGGTCCGCGGCGCGTGTGAACCAACCGAGTGCGGCCTGCTCGTCCGGCTTCACCCCGCTACCGTCGAGCAGCATCCTACCGAGGCGCAACTGCGCGGCCGCCACGCCGCATTCGGCGGCGCAGTGAACCCAAGCCGCCGCTTCGACGGGGTCACCGGCAAGCAGCGCGTGCAGTGACCCATAGCTCATGCGCGCGAGACGTGTCAGCTTCTGTTGGCTCTCCTCCATGGCAGCGGCCCGCTCGAATTGCGCACGCGTCAATGCCATCGGCCTAGACGTCCGCCCACCGGCGCAACAGGTTGTGATAGCAAGCCGTCAGGCGCAGCACTGCGCCGCCATCGGCCCCCGAGGCCGTGAGCTCGCGGATGGCCGTGTCCATCTCAAAAAGCGTGGTTCGCGCGCCATCGTCACGCACCATGCTCTGCACCCAGAAGAAAGCCGCCACGCGCGCGCCGCGCGTCACGGGCTCGACACGATGGAGGCTGCCGGCCGGATAGAGCACCAGGTCGCCTGCCCCCAGCTTCACCGCATGGGTCCCGAAGGTGTCCTCGACGACCAGCTCGCCGCCGTCATAGTCCCCCTGTGGCGATAGAAAGAGCGTAGCGGACACATCAGTGCGTAGCCGGTGGTGAGTACCTGGAACCTGACGCACAGCGTTGTCGACATGGTTGCCGAAAGACATGCCCGGCTCGTAGCGATTGAAGAGCGGCGGATAGACATGACGGGGCAGGGCGGCGCTGATGAAATCGGGATGGCGCTCGAGCGCCCGCAGGATGATGTCTCCCGCCTGCCGCGCCGCGGCCGAGCCCGGCGCGAGTTGCAGATTGTGCTTCACCTGCGACGACTGGAATCCCGCGGTCGCCCGGCCGTCCTCCCAGCTCGCCTCCCGCAGCAGAGTATCGATCGCTGCGAGACGCTCCGCGTCGAGCAATCCTGGGATGCGCACGATCATCGCGTCACATCTTCCAGTGAAGCGTCAGCGCCACGCTCCGTCCGGCGCCGGGGATCGCGTGATTCTCCGCGGCGCTCGTGTAGTAGAGGCCGTCGTAGTAGAGCTTGTTGAAGAGATTGTAGCCATTGAGCTGTACGCTGAGGTGCTCGTTCGCCTCGTAGGAGACCATGGCGTTCCAGACCACATAGCCCGGCACGTAGGCGGTCTCGGCGCTGTCGGCGAAGCGGTGGCTCAGCCAGTTGCCGCCGCCGCCGAATTCCCAGCCTCCCGGCAGCTCGTACTCGGTCCACAGGTTGAGCTGGTTGTGCGCCGTGTCCGGCATCACCTTGCCGACGTCGGCGGCAGTGCCGGAGGCGATCGTCCGCCCGTCAAGATAGGTGTAACCGGAGAATATCTCCCATCGCCGCGTCAGACGGCCGATGGCCTGTAGCTCCACGCCGTCGACCCGCTCGTTGCCGTTCAGCACCGTGATGGTCGGATTGTCGGGATCGTTGGTTTGAGCGTTGTCCACCTCGGTGCGAAAAAGCGCCTGGGTGAGCATCAGGTGGTCGTTCAGCCACTCCGACTTCGCCCCCACCTCGAAGCTCTTGGCCTTGACCGGCCCGAGGTCCGCCGTCTTGGTCGTCAGTGTCAGCGCCTCGGCCGAGGGGTCGAACGAGGTGCCGTATGAGAAGTAGTACGTCTGCCGCGGCGTCGGCTTGATGACCAGCGAGGCGCGCGGACTGCCGAGGCGGTTGAGCTCATGCAGGCGCAGCAGCGCGCCGCTCTGCACCGTCAGACTCTTGTAGCTGGCCGAAAAGTCGTCGTAACGAAAGCCGCCGGTCAGACTCACGTATCGCCCGAGAGCCAGGGTGTCGAGCACATAGGCGCCACCCGAAGGTGCCGCGGTGTCCTGCCTGGAGGCGACGGGCTCTGCCGGGCGGGGCGCGCTCGGGTCCGGGTCGAGGAGCGGTGTCTCCGCGATCCAATCGTTGTTGGTATTGAAGGGGTTCGCGTAGCGATCGAGATCCGAGGTCTGACGCGCGATCTCGAGCCCGGCCACCAGCGTGTGCGCGATGAAACCCGTGGCGAAGTGCGCCGTCAGATCGACCTGGTCGTCGAGATTGGTCTGGACCCCGGAGCTGTCCGGGGCGTCCCGGCCGACCAGAATGTCGGCGAGCGGTGTTGCCGCAGTGGGCACGTCATCGCCGAAGTTCGGCGCCTCGAACTGGTAGTCGAACTCGTAGTGGGCGTAGCGCGCGGTGTTGTTGAGCGAGACGCTGTCGCTGAAGTCATGGCGATAGCGGGCAGTGAGGATGTCGACGTCGGTGGTGGCGCTGTCGGAATCCAGGCCAAAGAACGCGTCCCGAGGAACCGGCGCCACGCGTCCGTCCACGAACGGGATGCCGGTGTCCAGTACATCGTCTTCCTGCTGATGCAGGTAGGCCAGAACGATTGAGTCCTGCTCGCCGAAGCTCAGCGCCAGCGCCGGTGCCACACCCCAGCGCCGGTTGCGGACTTCGTCCCGTTCCGCGACCGCCGATGATTGTCCCATCAGGTTGAGACGTACCGCGGCCGTCTGTCCGATCGGAGTGTCCAGGTCGGCGGTGGCGCGGTAGAGATCGTTCGTGCCGAGCTCCGTCGTGACGTCTTCGAAAGGAGTCAAGAGCGGCGCCTTGCTCACCTGATTGATGGCGCCGCCCGTCGAGCCGCGACCGAACAGCACCGCCGCTGGGCCTTTGAGCACTTCGATCGACTGCAGGTCGAAGTCGTCGCGGGTGTAGACCGCGGCGTCGCGAATGCCGTCGAGAAAGAAATCGTTGAACGCCGAGAAGCCACGCAGATTGACCGTGTCGCCGCGCGCCGCGCCCTCACCGGCATTCATCGTAATTCCGGGGACGTTCCTCAGAGCGTCCTCCAGATTCGTCGTCCCCTGGGCGGCCATCAACCGGTGCGTGACGACCGTGATGGATTGCGGGGCATTCTGTTCACTTGCCGCCAGCTTGTCGTGCAGGAGCGTCCGCACGCCGCTCACAGTGACTTCTGAGAGCTGCTGGTCGGCGTCGTCTGAATTCTGTGCGGATGACTGCGGCGGCAGGGCTGCGGAAGGATACAAGACCCTCTCCCGTGATACGGATTAGAAGACAAATGATAATCATTCTCATCCGTATTGCAAGGGAGACCTCGCGGGCCGGGAATTCAGTCGGCCCGAATCCAGTTAGAGCAATGCCTGGACGGCCTGCTTGATTCCCGCGGGATCGAGGCCCTGATGCCCCATCTGCTGCCACAGGCCGCCGCAGCCTTCGCGGTTGGTGCCGATGTGGTCGTAGCGGCCTTTGAAGCCGGCTTGCAGCAGGTAGCTGCCGAAGCGGCTGCCGAGCCCGGTGCGAACGTTCCATGCCTCGGCGACGAGCACGAAGGGCGCCCCCGCGAGCCGCTGCATCATCTCCCGGTCCACCACGTTCAGCGTCGGCTTGTTGATCAGTCCCACCTTCACGCCCTTCTCCCCAAGCTCGATGACGGCATCGAGGGCGCGGTAGACGGTCTCTCCCACGGCGACGATATAACCGCCGCCCGGCGGCGCTTCGCGCACGATGTAATCCTTTCCGGGCTCGAACGGCTTGCCCTGATAGAGGGGCTTGCCGTCCTTGTCCAGGATGTCCGGCACCGGCGCACGGGTCGTGAACACGAATCTCAACCCGGGATCATTGAAGATGCGCTTGATGCATGCGGCGAACTGGTGTTGGTCGACCGGAAAGTAGAGTCGCGTCACATCCTCGCCGTGCACGGGCGTCAGTCCGCCGTCGGCGATCATGCTGTTGATGCCGAAGTGGCAGGTATTGTCCGCCATGTCGTCGACGCCGCTATGGCTGAAATGCGCGATCACGTTGGAGAAGTTGAGCCGCGCCATCGTGATCTCGCTCAGGCACATCTCCAGGAAGGCGCTGAAGGTGGCGAAGATCCCCTGCCGGCCGGGCTCCGAGCCGAAGCCCGCGGCGGCCGAAAAGTTGCCGCGCTCCATGATGCCACCGCGGACGAACACCTCCGGATGCTTCTTGCGGATATGGTGCAGCCCGCAGGAGCCCTCGAGGTCGTTGTCGAACACCTTGACGCTCGCGATGCGCTGGCTGTCGCTCATGCCATCGAGGATCTCGTTGATGATCTTGCCGAAATCGTCGCGGTTCTTGCCGACGCCGGAGGAGCCGCGGTAGGTGAGCGGGCTCTTCTCGGGGCGTGCCGCCTTCAGCATGGCGATCGCCTGCTCGTAGCCGCCGCGCGACTCGAGGTAGCTGATAGCCGTCTCCGTCTTCAACACTTCGTGCGCGTGAGGACTGCCTTCGGCTCCGGGAATTCCCGGGGCCATGAGGCGCTTGACGACGACACCGCGCGGCAGCGTGTCGGAAAACGCGCGCGCCAGATCCACGTACAGCGCATCGAGGTCCTCGCCAAGAGTCGTCTCGATGCCCAAGCCGTAACCGGCGAGCGTGCGGCTCAGATCGTAGCCGGGCATGTACTCCTGAGGGTGTCCCGCGATCGTGACATTGTTGTCGTCGATCAACACCTTGATGTTGAGCTGCTGCGCAACCGTCAGGCGCGCCGCCTCGGCGTCGTCGCCCTCCATCTGGCTGCCATCCGAGCCGAGCAGGGCGACGGCCTTGCCCGGATTCGCCATCGCGACGCCATTGCAGAAGGCCCAGACATGCCCGAGCCGGCCGGAGCTGAACTTGACGCCGGGCGTCAACATCTTCTCGGGGTGCCCCGGCAGGCCGCTGTCGAACTCGCGATAGTGCAGCAGTCGCTCGGCGGGCATCGCCCCCTCCAGTACCGACAGCAGATACTGGGTCGCGACGCGGTGGCCGGCCTCGTCGAAGAAGACGGGCACGATCGGGGCGCCGTTGGCGATGAACGCGCGAATGATCGTCACTTCCGGCACCGTGTCGTACGCCCCGCCCGTGTGCCCGGAAAGGCCCTTGGCGCCCGCGAGGGCCGTGAAGAACACGATCGTGTCGCGGCACAGCTGGATGTTGTGGCGCAGATCCGCTCGCTGCGCATCGGTGAGAGTGCCGAGTTTCGGATCGAGCTTGAGCGGCCGCAGCTGTCTGAGATCGATCGGAAAAGTTTCTGCCGCCATACCACTGCCCTCGGGAGTCCGCTGGTCCGAGCCTCGATACTAGCGCATGCGCCGCACGAAAATGTATGGCACGAACGTATCGGGGCCATGACACGCGATAGCGCTTGACCTTCCAGCGAGGGGAGGGTCTATATAGGTTCCAGTTAACTGGAAGGAGTGGCTCGATGGCTGTTCAAGGCTCGAAGGAAGCCACCGCTGCGGTGGTGCTCGCGATCTCGGGCATGACCTGCGGCGGCTGCGCCGGCGCGGTGACCCGCGCCCTGTCCGCGGTCCCGGGTGTGGTCGAGGCGCGGGTGGACCTGGCTGGCGGCCGCGCCACCGTGACAGGGACGGCTCGCGCGGACGACCTGGTTCGTGCGGTGCAGGCCGCCGGCTTCGACGGCGGCCTTGCCTGAGCGATGCGGCACGCGCTCGCAATCTCCGGAATGACCTGCGCGACTTGTGCGTTGCGAGTCGAGCGGGCGCTCTCGGCCGCGCCGGGCGTCGTGCGCGTGGAGGTGAATCTCGCCACCAACCGCGGCTCGGTGGAAGGCAAGGCCGAAGAGCTCCGGCCTGCCGATCTGATTGCCGCGGTCCGGCGGGCCGGATACGAAGCGGAGCTCCTGACGGGTGACAGGGAGCGGGATCGCGAGATTGCGGCGGCCGAGGCGCGGCGGATGCAGTCCGAGAGCCGGCGCCTCGCGGTCGCGCGTCGTGCTGAGCGTGCCGTTCCTCGCGCCCATGGTCGGCGTCACGCTCCCCGGCTGGCTGCAGCTCGCGCTGGCGACGCCCGTCCAGTTTCTCATCGGGGCACGGTTCTATGTCGGCGCCTGGAAGGCGGTTCGGGCGCGCATGGGGAACATGGATCTGCTGGTGGCGCTCGGCACCTCCGCAGCTTACTTCTACAGCCTCTACCTGCTGCTGGCGCGGTCGGCCGGGACCGGTCTCTACTTCGACTCCGCGGCCGTGGTGATCGCGCTGGTCACCGCCGGCAAGTGGCTGGAAGCGCGCGCCAAGCGCTCCACCACGGCGCAAATCAAAGCGCTGCTGTCGCTGCGGCCGGAGCGGGCGCGCGTCGTCCGTGGGGACGAGGAGATCGAGATTCCCGCGAATGCCGTGGCGGTCGGCGATGTCGTGGTGGTGCGGCCCGGCGAGCGGCTTCCGGTCGATGGTGTCGTGATCGGTGGGCACAGCGAAGTCGATGAGAGCCTGCTGACGGGCGAAAGCCTGCCGGTTGCGAAAGTGGCGGGAGACAAGGTGACCGGCGGCTCCATCAACGGTCACGGACTGTTGCGCCTCGAGACGACGGCGGTCGGCAACGAATCGACACTGTCGCGGATCATCGCGCTCATCGAAGGCGCGCAGGCCAAGAAGGCTCCGGTGCAACATCTCGTCGACCGGGTCGCCGGAGTCTTCGTCCCGGTAGTCCTGGCCATCTCGGTGGCGGCGTTTCTCGGATGGTGGCTCATTGCCGGCGAGTTCACGGCCGGACTCATTGCAGCGGTGTCGGTGTTGGTGATCGCCTGCCCGTGCGCGCTCGGCCTCGCTACGCCCACGGCGCTCATGGTCGGTACCGGCGTGGCCGCGAAGGCCGGCATTCTCATTCGCGACGCGGAGGCGCTCGAGCGCGCGCATCGGCTCGATACGCTCGTTCTGGACAAGACCGGGACGGTGACCGAGGGTAAGCCTGCGGTAACCGAAGTCATTCCCAGCGGCGTCTCGGAGCGTGAGCTCCTGCGGCTCACCGCGGCGGCGCAGGCCGGCAGCGAGCATCCGCTTGCTCGTGCCGTGCTGGCGAGGGCTCGGGAGCTTGGCTCGGAGGACTCTCCACCGCTGCCGCTCGAGGATTTCCAGAGCCATGCCGGCCTGGGACTGACGGCTCGCGTCGGCGGCAAGCGCGTAGTCGTCGGCAACCGCCGCCTGATGCACGAACATCACATTCGCATCGCGGATGGCGAGTCGGAGGCAGGGCGGCTGGAAGCGCTTGGGCGGACCGTGATGTGGGTAGCGGCACTCGATCCACTGCCGACATGGCTGGGCCTGATCGGTGTCGCGGATCCGATCAGGCCGGAGGCGGCTGCGGCGGTGAGTCATCTCGATGCGATCGGCATCGAGACCGTGCTCCTGACCGGCGACAACGAGCGGACCGCCGCGGTGGTCGCGGCGCAGCTCGGCATTCGCCGCGTCCTCGCTGGCGTTTTACCCGAGGGCAAGGCGGCAGAGTTGCGCCGGCTTCAGGGGCAAGGCCGACAGGTCGGCATGGTGGGCGACGGCGTGAACGACGCGCCCGCGCTTGCCGCGGCCGATGTCGGCTTCGCGGTGGGTACGGGCGCCGATATCGCGATGCAGACGGCGGGTGTGACGCTGATGCGAGGCGATCCGCGTCTCCTGGGTGACGCTATCGCCGTGAGCCGGGCAACTTACCGCAAGATCCGGCAGGGCCTGTTCTGGGCTTTCATCTTCAACGTCATCGGCCTGCCGGCGGCGGCATTCGGACTGTTGAATCCCATGATCGCCGGCGCGGCCATGGCACTGTCTTCCGTCACCGTAGTGTCGAATGCGCTGCTGCTGCGACGCTGGCGTCCGGCAGCCGCCCATAGAGCGTGAGATGAAGAGCAGAGCTGTCGTGACGATCGGGCTGGCTTCCGTGAGCTCGGGCGTGCCGCCGAAGACCATCCGTTTCTATGAGCAGCTGGGCCTCCTGAAACCCGCCGAGCGTCTCGCCAATGGCTACCGGGCATACGATGAAAGCAACGTGCAGACGCTGCGTTTCATCCGCCGCGCGCGTGATCTCGGTTTTTCACTGCCGGAGATAGACAAGCTTCTGGCGCTGTACCGCAACCGGCGGCGCGCGAGCGAGGACGTAAAGCGCCTCGCGCTCGCGCACATTGCCGATGTCGATCAGAAGATCGCCGAGCTCACGCGGATCCGCGACACGCTCACGGAGCTCGCCCGGCACTGCCACGGCGATCAGCGCCCGGACTGCCCGATTCTGGAAGAGCTCGAGCGCCCGCGGTCCCAGTGAGCCGAGGCCCGGCGCAGCGTTTGCACGCCGCGGGCCGATGCACTATATTAGGTCGTGTACGACGCGTCGTATACGACTATATGTGCAATGACCGCGACACGAGGTACTCATATGCTCGGGAACACGCGCGAAATCATCATGGCATTCTGGCTCGCGTACGGCGGCGTCTGGCTGCTCACCGCGTTCCGGCTCAAGCCCGTGGCGCGAGTATCGGATTCCCGTTCGCGCATGTGGGAGATGCTCATCCTCGTAGGCGCGGCGGAACTCCTCTTTGGGACGGCTCCGAAGATCGCGCTGCTCGATGCGCGGTGCCTGCCGGCGCTCGCCGGACTGATGGGCACCGGTATCGCGCTGACCGCGGCGGGCGCCGTATTTTCCATCGTGGCGCGGCTCTATCTCGGGCAGAATTGGAGCGCAACGGCAACCATCAAGCAGGATCATCAGCTCATTCGCAGTGGGCCCTATGGCCTGGTCCGGCACCCGATCTACACTGGCACCCTCATCGCGGCGATCGGTACGGCGATAGCATTGGGCGAGATTCGCGATCTGCTGGCGTTGCCGCTCGTCATTGTGGGATTCCGGCTGAAAGCCCGGTCGGAGGAGCGCCTGCTCATGAGTAATTTCGGCGATCGCTACGCCGCCTACCGCCGCGAGGTTCGCGGCGCGATCATCCCGTACCTCCTCTGAGGAGCACTTTGGCCCGCGTTCGCGACTCCGACATCGATTCGCTCGCGCAGTCGATCGAGCTCGACTTGCGCGAGATCCGTCAGATCCTGCGGCGACCGCTCGATTCGGAATACGCCCGGGGGCAACTGACCGCTCCGCAGCGGATGGTGATGCAGGTGCTCTTTTATTCCGAAGGGATGAGCTTGAAGGAGCTCTGCGAGCGGGTATCGCTGAGCCACAGCACGGTTTCTGGCATCGTCGACCGCCTGCAGGCGAAGGGAATGGCCGCACGGAGAACCGACAGTGCCGACCGCCGGTTGACGCGCATCGCCGTCACCCCCGCGGTACGGCAGTTCATGCAGCAACAGGCGCCCCGGTTGACGGCTCAGCCGCTGACCGAGGCGCTGAGCCGGCTGTCGGAGCGGGAACGGCGGGCGATCAGCCGCGGGCTGAGGCTCCTGCGCCAAGCGCTCCAGCCGCAAGCGGAATAGCGGGGTGAGTTGCTGCCCATCGATCCCTCGTAACTTTTGCCGCCGCTCGGTGTTATAGCGCAGAGACGGTGCCGCGGCCGCCAAGATGAAGCCGTGGCGCCGATTATTTCGTGCTTACCGGATGGGGATTTTCAAATGGTCTCGACCAAATCGAAACAATGGCTTGCGGCGCCTTTGGCCGCGCTTCTCCTGCTCGCCGCATCGAACGGCGTCCAGGCAAAGGGCTGCCTCAAGGGTGCCGCCGTAGGCGCCGTGGCGGGGCATGTCGCACACCATCACGCGGTGCTGGGCGCGGCAGCCGGCTGCATCGTCGGCCACCACCTGGCAAAGAAGAAGGAGCGCGAGGAAAAGGAGCAGCGCAAGGAGCAGCGGCGGCAGATGCAGCAGACAGGCGCCTAGCGCCCGCGGGTCATCCCGCCCGATAGATATCGGGCTCCAGGCGCTCCATATGCCGCTCGGGCTGCGCGACCGGCGAGAAGCCGAACTGACGGTAGAGGCCATGCGCGTCGGCGGTGACGAGGCTCCAGCGGCGAAGGCCTTGAAGCTTCGGGTGGTCCATGACCATTGCGAGCATGGCCTTCGACAACCCCTGTCCGCGGTGCTCCTCGAGCACATACACATCGCAGACATAGCAGAACGTCGCATAGTCTGAGACCACCCGGACGAGGCCGACTTGCGCGCCGGCGGCGTCGTAGGCGCCGATGCACAGCGAGCTCCGGACGGCCCGTCTCACGATCTCGAAGGGAATGCCGGGTGACCAATAGGCTCGAGTCAGGTACGCGTGTATCGCGCGCAGGTCGAGGCGGCTTGAGTCGTCGGAGATGGTGTACGAGCCAACGTGACGGACGGACAAGGATGTACCTTCAAATCCAGACGTCGTTCTGCGCCGTACGCTCGCCACCCTCGTGCCCGGTGTTCACGGTGCCGCGCGGCTCTATCAACATGAGCTTCACCTCTCCCTCGGCGCACGGCCTATGCCTGACTCCCTTCGGGACGACGTACATCTCGCCGGCGGCAAGGCGGAGGACTCCGTCCTCGAACTCGAGGCGCAGCGTGCCCTCCAGAACGATGAAGGTTTCGTCCGTTTCCGGATGATCGTGCCAGATGAAATCGCCCTCGAGGCGCGCCAGCTTGAACTGGTAATCGTTCATTTCGGCGATGACCTTGGGCTGCCACTGCTCCCGGAAGAGCGAGAACTTCTGCTGCAGGTTGATCCGTCGATGGTTCATGGGTGCCTCCCGTCGACAATGATCATCGCCGGCAGATCGACCCAATAACAGATACACTTTTCCCACTCTGCGACCGGAACAGATGGGGCCCGCCATGGGTACGAATTTGCGCCACCGCTACGAGCTGCTGGCTGAGGTCATTGCCCAGGCGGTCGAGGGCGGCACGCTCCTGCCCGGCACGCGCGCCCCCTCCCTGCGGCGCCTCTGCAAGGATCACGGCGCCAGCCTCTCGACCGCTCTTCAGGCCTATCAGCTGCTCGAGGACCGCGGCATCCTGCAGGCGCGGCCACGCTCGGGTTTCTATGTCGCGCGGCGACCCGCCCCCGCGCTGCGCGCGCCTGCCGCTTCGAGCCCGTCCGGGACGCCGACCCGGATCTCGATTTCGACCACTGTCCAGCAGCTACTCGAGTACGCCGCCGACCCGCGGCTGGTCCCGCTCGGCTGCGCCATCCCGAGCGCCGAATTGCTGGCAGGGGGGCGTCTGGATCGCTTCCTCGCCCGGGCAGCGAGACTCAAGGGCGCGCAGTACAACATCTATACCAACCCCAAGGGTGACCTGCAGTTGCGGCAGGAGATCGCCCGCCGCGCGCTGCGATGGGGCCAGGGCCTTTCGCCCGAGGACATCATCGTCACTTGCGGTGGCACCGAGGCGCTGGCGTTGGCGCTCAGGACGGTTGCCCGACCCGGTGATGCCATTGCGATCGAGTCTCCGATCTATTTCGGCCTGCTTCACATCCTCGAAGAGCTCTCCCTGAAGGCGGTCGAGTTGCCGACGGACCCGGCGGCGGGTGTCGATCTCGCGGCGCTGGAACGGGCGCTCAGGCAAAAAGCGGTAGCGGCGTGCCTGTTCTCGTCCAGCTACAACAATCCGCTCGGCTGCACCGTGCCGGACGACAAAAAGAGGGAGGTGATGCGCCTTCTGGCCAAGCACCGCATTCCGCTCATCGAAGACGATGTCTATGGCGATATCTATTTCAGCGCCGAGCGGCCGAAGCCGTTTGCGACCTTCGATCCAACGGGCAACAGCATCTACTGCAGCTCGTTCTCGAAGACGATTGCGCCCGGGTACCGCGTCGGCTGGCTCGCCACGGCGCGCTACGCGCAAACGATCCTCGAGCACAAGCTCGCCTCCACGCTCTCCGGCCCTGCGCTGCCGCAGGCGGCGCTCGCCGAGTTCCTCTCCTGCGGCGGCTATGACAGCCATCTCAGGCGGATTCGCCGGGTATTCGCCGCAGAGCATCGCCCGCATGACGAGTGTGATCGAGCAGGCGTTTCCGCCGGGTACGCGAGTGAGCCGTCCGGCCGGCGGATTCGTCCTCTGGGTGGAGTTGCCCCACGAGATCGACACGCGCGCGCTCTTCGATGCGGCGCTCGCTCGCGATGTCTGCTTCACGCCCGGCGATGTCTTCTCGGCCGCCAGGCGCTACCGCAATTGTCTGCGCCTGAGCTGTGGCCATGGTTGGGACGCCCGGATCGAAGCCGGACTGAGACTGATCGGAGAGCTCGCGCGCCGCGCGCGCGGCTGACGGCGGCTATTCGCGGACCGACAGCGAGCCGGTTCAGTTCTTTACGGCCTGCCACGCCTGCTCGGCGGCCGGCGACAGCTTGTCCATGTGCTTCAGGAAGAGCGCCACGGTCCACATCTGCTGATCCGACAACGTCGCTTTCCAGGACGGCATGCTCGTCCAGCGGATGCCATGAGCGATTTTCCAGTAGGTCACGCCCTCCGAGTCGTCCTCTACGCCGTCAGTTGCGAGTTGCGGCGGCCGCGGGTACTCGCCCTTGGCAATGGGGCTGGCGGACGCGTCTCCGGCCGCGGTGCCGTGGCAGACGGCGCAGTGCTGGCCGTAGAGTTGGATTCCCGCGATCACATTGGCGTCCGTCAGGGGCACCGGATTCGGGGTCGTCGGTGCCTCCTTCGCCAGGGTGGCATGCAGCGACATTCTCGAGGCCCACCTTTCCAGCGGCAGGGATCCGGAGTCGGCGCTCGCGGGAATCACGCCTTTGGCGAGAATCACGTAGATGCATGCCACGGCGGCAAGGATCGTCACGATGACGCCGACAAAGAACGCTTTGATCATGGGCCAAATCCCCGCTGGAGTTGCTTCTTGAAGGGCCGCAGGAGTGTTCCACCCTAGCCAATCGATCTGCGGCGTGCAATCGCCTACTGCAGCGGTCAAGCTACAGTTCTCGACGGGCGGCGCGCGAGCATGCTAGGATTCGCGGCCCGGCGCAGGGTGGCCATTTCCTCATGGCATTTCGCGACCCCAGCGCCCGGTATCTCGCGGCGCGCCCGTAGCTCAGTTGGATAGAGCGCATGGCTACGAACCATGAGGTCGGGAGTTCGAATCTCTCCGGGCGCGCCATTTATCCAATTGTTCCGGGCTCAGCGAGAGTGAGTTCGACAAAATCGCCCGGAGCGATTTTGGACGGCGCGTAGCGCCGGGCCCGAAGGGCCGAGGCCCAGGATGGGTCGAGCAATCTCTCCGGGCGCGCCATTCGAGTTCCAGTCCCGCTTCCAGTGGCACCTCGAGTCGCATGACATCCGCCATGTCTACATCCGACCCAGGACACCGCACCTGAACGGCAAGGTTGAGCGGTGACATCGGGTCGCGGGCTGAGTTGGAGGCGATAACTCACGATGCCGGTTATCGGGGCGCGATCGATGTGGCGGGCGATATCGAGTTCGCGAACGATCCGGGGATGACCCTACGATCGTCGATCCAGACACGGCGATGTACTGGATCTACGATGCCTACGCCGTGCACGCTAGTTACCCTGACTTCGACGTCCGCAAGATGCTGACACCCGTGGAGATGAGCGTGTATGGACGGTATCACCGCGACATACCGCTACTGAGGGTGCTAGCATGGATTCCCACGCGGTGTAGTACTCAATGAGGAGCGTTTACATGAGTGGTGTATCGCCCGTGAGCTCATTGGGGCCGGCATCTCGGCCCGCCGCACGCGGGCTGCCCGCGTGGGTCTACTCTCATCCGGAATTGACTCGGCTCGAGGTCGAGCGGATTTTGCGTCCTAGCTGGCAGATCGCTGGCCACGTCAGCCAGATTCCGGCGCGCGGTGATTACCTGACATTCGAGCTAGGCTCGGACAGTGTGATCGTGCTGCGAGAGACGGCCGACAGGATAAGCGCCTTTCGCAACGTGTGCCGGCACCGCGGCACGCGGTTGCTGGCGGGGGCCGGCCGATGTCCCGGGCGTATCACCTGCCCGTATCACGGCTGGACCTATCGCTACGACGGATCGCTGCTTGCGATGCCGGCGAAAGAGAGCTTTCCCGATCTCAAGCTCGCGGATTACGGGCTAGAGCCGGTACACACGGAAGTGACACTCGGATTCGTGTGGGTGTGTCTCGCGGATAATCCGCCGCCACCGTCGCGGCTATGGGCGCCCATCCAGGAGGAGTTGGCGCCTTACCGCTTCGAGGAGTTGGTGCCGACACAACCCCTGTATTTCGACGAGTGGAACGTCAATTGGAAGATCGCGATGGACAACTATCTCGAATCCTATCATGTTACTCAGGGGCATCCCGGACTCAATCGGCTATTCACGCCGGATTATGAGGATCAGCGGGGTGTGCCCGGTATTGCTCGTGGTTTCAGCTGGATGCGTGAGGCCGCCTCGTCTCGCTGGAGCGAACGGATGTACCAGAAGTACGTGGGAGCAGTAACCGCGCCCTATCTGCCCGAGCCGAATCGACGCTCCTGGCGCTTCTACAGCTTCTTGCCCAATATCGGAATCGACATTCAGCCGGAGCAGGTGAACTTCTTCCAGATCCTCCCTTTGGGCACCGATCGGACGGTGATTCGTGGCGCCGCGTTCGGCGTTCGGGACGAGCGGCGCGAGATGCGCGTGGTTCGCTGGTTGGGTAATCGCATCAACATGCAAGTGAACAGAGAGGACAAGTCTCTGTGCGAGCGGCTACAGCGTGGAATCGCGGACAGCGGCTATAAGCCCGGGCCGCTCTCGAGCATCGAGTCTTGGATGCTCGAATTTCACGATCTGCTCAGGGTTCGTATTCCGGAAGCCCGTCTGTCGAGTCCCCCAGCTCGATTCGAGTGATGCGCGCGCTCGCGGGAGCGCTCAGGCGGTTTTCAACGCCCTCTCGAGCGCCGCGAGCAGCAGGTCGGTATTGAAGCATATGAAGGTCCGTCCCTTGCTCGCCAAGTTCTCCCACGAGACCAATACGTTCTCGCCAATCCAAACACCACTTGCGGCCTTCGGTCCAAATGGTCCTTCGCACGAGGAGGAGGCGAGAGAGCGCCTGCGCGGGTCGGACTCGCCGTTCGGTGCCTTTCTCGAGCTCGCGGAATCGTGGAATCCGGACGTGAATACGCCCGTGGTGGCCGAAGCGGACCCGAGCGCCGCCGTGGAGCGCGGCGCCTATGAGCAGATCAGCGGCGAACTCCTCCACGGAGTTGGCCGAGGTTGCGATGCGATACTGCTCGACCTGCATGGCGCGATGGTTGCTGAGGGGGCTGAAGACGGGGAAGGGGAGCTCCTTGCGCGCATCAGAGCGCGCGCGCCCGGAGTGCCGGTTTGCGTCGGGTTGGATCTACACGCCAACATCACACAGCGGATGGTGGACAACGCCGACATCATCGTTGGCTACAAGACCTACCCCCACATCGACATGCACGCGACCGGAGAGCACGCCGGAAGCATTCTGGCTCGAGCCCTGCGACGCGAGTGCGGCCCGGTTACCCGGTGGTGCCAGGTCCCACTGCTGGCGCACACGTTGGCGATGGACACGTCCAGAGGCGCGATGCAGTGGGCGATCGCGGCTGCGAAGGATGCGGAGCGGGAGCTGGGAATCCTGGCCGTTTCGATCTTCGGCGGATTTCCGTTGGCCGATTTCCGGGATGCCGGCATGTCCGTGGTGGTCACGGCGGATCGCGATCCGTCGCTCGCGCAGCGCACTGCGAACCGCATCGCCGAGGGAATTTGGCGCCGCCGCGACGAATTTATTTTTGAAAGCGAGCTCCTGGCAAAGTCGATGGAGCGCGCCGCCCGAATGGCTCAAGCCGACGGCCGAGGCCCGGTGCTGCTGCTCGATCACAGCGACAACGTCTACTCGGGTGGAACCTGCGACACGCTCGATGTTCTCGAAGGCGCCCTGGCGGCCGGTCTGAGCGACATAGCAGTGGGACCGATCTGCGATCCCCAGGCGGTTGCTTCGCTGAGGGAGGCCGGGAAAGGCTCCACGGCCACAGTCGCGCTGGGGAACAAGGTGCCGTGGCGCACCGACGGTGGTCCCAGACAATCGATCCCTGTCACCGGACGCGTGCTGGAGATCACGGACGGGCGTGTCGTTATTCCGAGCACCAGGTTTGCAGCCTTCGTGCAGGAGATGGGCCGCAGTGTGCTGCTGGACATCGGCGCCGCGCAGATCATTGTGAGCGAGCGGCGAGTGGAGCCCTGCGGACCGGAGGTGTTCACGAGCATGGGCATCGATCCGGCGGCCAAGAAATTCCTACTGGTCAAGTCGCGCATGCACTGCCGGCCGCAGTTCCTTCCGCTGGCGCGTGCACTCATCGAGTGTGACTCCGACCGCGGCGGGCCCACCAGTTCCAAGCTGGCCTTGTTCCCGATCCGCCACATGCGCCGACCGCTGTATCCCTTGGACCAGGGTGTCGATTGGGCGCCCGGGACGGTAGCGAAGCGGCGTAAATGAGGGCGGCCCAGCGCGCGATGGGCGGCGCGCCGATAGCGCCCGAGGGACTGGCGGCGAGAGTGATCGTCGCCTTTCTGGGCACCGCCGGAATCTTCTACGTCAACGTCATGCCGGCGCTGATCGATGCGCTGAAGGTGTCCGCAGGGTTTACCAACCTGCAGGCGGGTATCATCGGTGCCGCCAACACGTACGGCGGTGCTCTGGGTTCCGTGACCGTCGCACTGCTGGTGCGGCGGGTGCGCTGGTATCCAGTGGCCAACCTGCTGCTGCCCGCTCTGATCGCGATGGACCTTCTGTCGATGCAACTGCATGGAGCCGAGTGGCTCCGCCTCGGTGTGGTCGGGTTTCATGTCGAAGACCGGGCTCGCGTGCGGGCCCCTGATTGGGGCGCTCGTGCTGGGCGCCGACCGGTATGCGGCTCTCATCGGCGTTTCGCTGCTCTTCGTCAGTTGCTCATTGATGGCCGTCATCGGGCCGGCAACGCAAGCTGATCGTCACTGCGGCGATCGTCCAGGTGACGATGCTGCCGTTACGCGGGCTTGATGTCATCGGACGTGCAACGGCTCTCGCTTCCGCGAAGTGACCTTACACCGCGCTCGGACCCAAGCGTGGAACTGGGCCAATAGGTATTCGTCTGCCGCGGAGCGCAGCCTCCAGAATTGATTTTGTCCACTCCGGTACTCGTTGCAAAGCGTTGAGGTCATCGGGAGTGGGCGCGATCACTCGGCCGTGTTCCATCTCAAGTACAAGTAGGGGGTCGGGGACAGTGCCATCAGCGGCAGCTTCGGTGCTGTTGTCGTAGATCTTGATATAGGAGACGTGCGGCATGAGTCTGATGAGGTTCAGCTGCGCCAGCGGGTAGGGCTCCCGGATTTTCTCTTCGGGGATGGGATGACCTCCTGCTGCAACGCGCGCTTTGACGCGCGCGATGTGCAGCTCCGGGGAGGACAGCCCGCAGAACCAAATCAAGACGTCGTGCGTTTTCGTCGCCTCCAGTATCTTGGCAGTGACGGTCTTTCCCCCGAGTGTTGTTTCGAAGGCGTAGTTCAGGCCCTTGGCGATCGCTTCTTCAAGGCGCCGCATGCCTTCGTTCCACGCATACGCGTTCGCCGTTTCCTGGTCGCATCCGGTCACAGCCTTGAATTCGCGCGCGAACGTATCGGGGTTGAACCAAATCAGTCCGTCACGCGCCAGGAGATGACCGCCGATCGAGCTCTTGCCGGCTCCGTTGACGCCGGCAAGAACGTAGAGAACCGGGCGCATCAGTAGTCGGAGCCGGCCTTTACCTTGCCGCCCAATCTGGCGCGACCGCGAATCGTCGACTGCAGGCGAGCCGTTGCGGATCGACTCTGAAGCACAGCAAGCCGCTCATCAAAGCCTCGCCGCAGTCCTGCGAGCGCCGATTCGGTCTGAGCCTCCGATTGCTCTACGATTTGCATGAGAGCGTCATATTCGGCCACGGGAATGATGACGGCCTCGGGCTCATCGTGGTTCGTGACCAACAGCTTTCCCTTGCTCCGCAACGCATTCATCATTCCTCGCCACCCGAGCTTCTTGAGATCGGAGGCAGGGGTGCGGGGCAGTTTTGCCAGAGGCAGAAAGGTGGCTGTCTTTGCCGAGGTGGTCATGGCCGCGTTTCCGGGTCTCGTGAGTGGCACACTATACCCTAATTGGACCTTCTTCTCCATTTACCCAAAATATACCATTTTGGCTAATTTTCCGGAGGCGGCCGAAGGCCCAGGTGGCCGAGCAGTCTCTCCGGCACGGGCAGATTTCTCGTATCCTCGGGCGGCGGAGGAGCGAACGGATGGATAGCGAGGCAATCAACCGGCTGCTGGTGGTCGACGACGAGGCGGCGCAGGTCCAGGCGCTGTGCCACACACTCGAGGACGAGGGCTACTCGGTCAAGGGATTCACCAGCGCAGCAGCGGCGGTGGACACACTGCGCCCCGGCGCTTTCGACATCGTGCTGACCGATCTCACCATGCCCGGCATGGACGGGATCGCTTTCCTCAACGCCGCGCGGGCGATCGACCCGGGACTCGTGGGCATCGTCATGACCGGACACGGCACCATCGCTACCGCCGTGGAAGCGATGAAGGCCGGCGCGCTCGACTACATCCTCAAGCCCTTCGATCTGCGCGTGATCCTGCGCGTGCTGGCGCGCACACAGGCCATGCTGCGGTTGCGCCGCGAGAATGCGGCTCTCCTCGAGCGGCTGTCGGCGCGCACGGAGGAGCTCGAAGCCGCCAACCGCGACCTCAGCGTCGCGAACCGCGAGCTCGAAGCGTTCAGCGACTCCGTCTCGCATGACCTGCGCTCGCCGCTGCGCACGATCGACGGGCTGCTGCGCGTGGTGCAGGAGGATTTCGGCGACGGCATACCGCCCGAAGCGCGCCGGCACCTCGAGACCGTCGCCGCTCAGGCGTCGCGCATGAGTGAGCTGACCGAGGACCTGCTGCGCCTCTCGCGTCTCGGCCGCGAGCCGCTGAGCAAGCACCCGGTCGACATCCGCGGTCTCGTACAACAGGTCGTCGACGAGCTGCACGCCGCCGAGCCGGCGCGCCAACTCGACATCAGGATCGGCGAGCTGCCGGCTGCGGAGGCCGATCCGTCGTTGTTGCGCCAGGTGTGGGTGAACCTCGTGGCCAACGCGCTGAAGTTCACGCGCCGCCGCGAGAATGCGCTCATCGAGATCAGCGGCGCCGCGCAGGCCGGTGACAAGGGCCGCGGCCCGGGAGGGGCCGAGCACAAGCTGTACTCGATTCGGGATAACGGCGCGGGCTTCGATCCGCGCCGCGCCGAGCGGCTGTTCGGCATCTTCCAGCGCCTGCACGCCGCGAAAGACTTCGAGGGGACCGGAGTCGGCCTGTCGATCACGCGGCGCATCATCGAGCGCCATGGCGGCAGCATCTGGGCGGAGAGCGAGCCCGATCGGGGCGCGGCGTTCTACTTCACCCTGCCGTGACCTGCCGCGGGAGTGACCCGTGCGGGGATATGGTAAGTTCCCGCTGATGTTCAGCCGCTCATTTCCCTCCCGCTCCGGGATCCTGTCCCTGCTCCTTGCCGCCGCCGCCTTGGCGGCGCTTCCGGCCCACGCGCAGTGGCACGCGCTCCAGGCGCTGCAGCAGCGCGGAGCGCTCGTGTCGGCCGCAGCCATAGATCTCGATGGCGACAACAGTGTCATCGAGCAGCTCGATGCGACGCAACGCCTCACTCCGGCGTCGCTGACCAAGCTCGCCACCGCGGCGCTCGCACTGCAGACCTGGCCGGCGGACAAGATGTTCGATACGCATCTGCTCGCCAACGCCCCCATCGTCCGCGGCCGGGTGACGGGCGATCTGATCCTGGAAGGGGCGGGCGATCCGTCGCTCGATGATGAGTCGCTCTGGCAGCTCGCCGCGCAGATACGCGGCGCGGGCGTCGAGGTCGTGAGCGGCGACCTCTTCGTCGATCCGGCACCTTTCGGCGTCGTGACCTGCGAGACCGAGGACCGCTGCCACGCACTCGAGAGCAGCGATTCGGCATACAACGCGCCGCTCGCCTCGATCGGTGTCGATTTCGGCAACTGGTGCATGGTCGTCCGGCCGACGACGCCGGGTGCCGCGGCGCTCGTGCGCGGCTGCGGAGTCACGCGGCTGCCCATTGCCGTACAGGGAGTCATCCGTACGGTGGCGCGGGGCCGAAGACAGACCATGTGGATCGAGCGGCGCACGAGCCCAGGCGGTGACGACACCCTGCAGGTCGGCGGCGACATTCCGCTGGGTGACGATCAGACGGTGTACCGCTCCATGTCAAATCCGTCGCTCGGAGCAGGCCTGCTGCTTAGGGAAACGCTGCGCGAGATCGGTGTCCAGGTCGCGGGGCCGGTGGTCGTTCGCGCCAGCCGGCCGCCGGCAGGCAGCTACGCGCTGGGCGATATCGAGGGGCTCAGCCTGCGCGAGCAGCTCGGCCGCATGCTCCGGTTTTCCAACAACTACATCGCCGACGTGCTCACCATGGACATGGCCGCGAGCGTGGACGATCATCCGCCGCAGGCGTTGGCGTCGGCGGGCCAGCTGCTGTCGGACTTCGTGCAGCGGGTGCAGGCGCGGTACCGCCCCGCCTCCCGCGTGCCGCCCCCGATCTATAGTGGCAGCGGGCTCACCACCGATAACCGTCTTTCCGCCAACGATCTCGTCCGCCTGCTCGCCTACCAGTATCACGATGCACGCCGCTTCCCCGCGTTCTACGGCGGCCTGGTCGTGCCACGCGATGCTCCATTCGGGTTTCTACGCCAGGGCGGCCCGGCGTGGCTCGATCGCGTGGCGCTGAAGACCGGCACTCTGGACGAACCCCGCTCGGTCTGCGGCATCGCCGGCTATCTGCGCAAGCGCAACGGCGGCTGGATCGCCTTTGCGGCCATCGTCAACGGTGGCCCCGGCTATAAGCACGTGCCTCTCTTCCAGGCGATCGAGGCCGAGCGTACCGACATCGAATCGCTGCTCAACAAATACTGACAGGCTTCAGGGCGCCCCCATCGACAAGCCGACGCAGAATCCGCCCGCCGATCACTGGGGAGAGCGCATGCCGCGCTCTCTGGGTCCCTGGGGCGCGACGGCCGTCGTCGTCGGCGTCACGATCGGCAGTGGCATCTTCCGGGTACCGGCCACGGTCGCGGCGCAACTGCATGCGCCCGGGCCCGCGATGCTCTGCTGGCTGATTGGCGGGCTCGTCAGCCTGTGCGGCGCGCTGTCAGTTGCCGAGCTCGGCGCCGCACTGCCGCGCTCGGGCGGCATATTCGCTTACCTGCTCGAATGCTTCGGCCCGGTGCCCGCATTTCTCTATGGATGGGCCTGTCTCACGGTCATCACACCCGCCGCCCTGGGTGCCACTTCGACCATCTTCGCCGAGTATCTGGGGTATTTCCTGCCGATCTCGCCGGCAGGAGTGCACTATGTTGCCGCGCTGACGATCGCCTTGATGGGCGTCATCAATTACATCGGCTTGCGGCGTGCCTCGGCCGTCATGAACGTCACTACTGCGGTGAAGCTCATCGCGGTCATCGTCTTGGGACTGCTGGCATTCACTGCGATCCGTGCGCCGCAAACGCCGTCTGTGCCGGCTGTCGCCACGGCACACGTCGCCAGCCTATCGTTGATCGCGAGCGCGCTGATCCCCGTCCTCTGGACCTACGACGGATGGTCAAATCTCACGTCAGTGGGAGGAGAGGTGTCGCGCCCGCAGACCACGCTGCCCATCGGGCTGGTCCTCGGCACCGCTTGTGTGGTGCTGGTGTACGTATTGCTCAATCTCGGGTTCTGGCACGCGTTGTCGGCTTCGGAAATGGCCGGCTCGCCGCTGGTTGCGGCGACCGCCGCGGCGCGCATTCCGGCGATCGGCAGCGCCGGTGCGGGTCTGGTCGCCGGCCTGGTGCTGGTGTCCAGCTTCAGCGGGCTGAACGGCTCGATGATGACCGACCCCAGGATCATCTACGGCATGGCCGACCGTGGGCTCTTCTTCGGTCCCGTGGCGCGCGTCTCGCCGCGGTTCAAGAGTCCCTCGGTGGCGATCGCACTGTCGGTGGCCTTCGGTTGCGTGTACGTGCTGCAGAACGACTTCGCGCAGCTCGCCGACCGGTTCGTTCTCGGGGAGTGGCCGTTCTATGCGCTGAGCGTCGCGGGAGTGTACGTGTTGCGGCGCAAGCGGCCGGATCTGCCGCGGCCGTACCGGGTTTGGGCCTATCCGCTGCTGCCGGCGCTGTTCCTGCTCGCCTCGGTCGCCTTGATGGGCAATGCGCTCGTCACCGATCCCCGGGATACGGGCATCACACTGCTGATCATCGCCGTGGGCTTGCCGGCCTACGCCGTATGGAAGTGGCTCGACGCCTAAGGATTTTCCGCAGGCGGCGGACTGATCTCGCTCCGGCCCGGCTCATCCAGCACATCGCCGAGGAGGCGGCGGATCGCCACGTAACACACCGGGATCAGCAGTACTCCGAGAACCGCCGCGGTAAGCATTCCGCCCACCACGCAGGTGCCGATGTCATGGCGCCCGTTCGCGCCCGCGCCCGTCGAAGTGACCATCGGAAAGACGCCGAGGATGAAGGCGAACGAGGTCATGATGATGGGGCGGAAGCGCAGTCTCGCCGCCTCCAGCACGGCGTTGTGGAGGCTGCGACCATTGCGCTGCTCGGTGACCGCGAACTCCACGATCAGGATCGCGTTCTTGGCGGTGAGCCCGATGATGGCGATGAGACCCACCTTGAAGTAGACGTCGTTCGGCAGCCCGCGGGCCAGCGTCGCCAAGGTACTGCCGATGAGTCCCACGGGCACGGCAAACAGCACCGACGCGGGAATGCTCCAGCTCTCATACAGCGCGGCAAGCGCAAGATAGACGACGAGGATCGACAGCGCGAACAGCGCCGGCGCCTGCGCCGCCGAGACGATCTCCTGCAGCGACTGACCCGCCCAGTCGTAGCCGAAGCCATGCGGCAGGTACGTTTTGACCAGGCGTTGCATTTCATCCATCGCCTGTCCGGAGCTGTAGCCTGGCGCTGACGTGCCGAAGACTTCTTCCGCGGGGTAGCCGTTGTAGCGTGTCAGCGCCGGCGCCGCGATGACCCACTGCGCCTTGACGAAATCGGACAGCGGGATCATGGCGCCGTTGGCGCCCGCGAGATAGTAGTGCTGCAGGGCGTCGGGACCCATGCGATAGGGGGCGTCGGCCTGCAGCAGAACCTGCAGCACGCGGCCGTCATAGATGAAGTTGTCGGCGAACACCGGCGCCAGCATGAGCTGCAGTGCCGTGTAGGCGTCATTGACGGAGACGCCCATCGATTGGGCCTGCGTCCGGTCCACGGTGAGCAGCAGCTGCGGCTGCGGCGGAATGTCGTTGACTCTCACCTCCGACAGTATCGGGTCGTCGGCGGCGTGGGCGATCAGCGAATTCTGCGCGTCGCTCAGTGCCGCCCGTCCGAAACCGCCGCGATCCTCCAGGTAGAAATCGAATCCCCCGAACTCCCCGAGGCCGCGGATCGCCGGCCGGTTGGTGACGAACACCTGGGCGTTGTGGATCTTCGATTGCAGGGCCGTGTTGGCCCAGCTCACGAACTCATCCGCCGTCTGATTGCGCTGGTTCCAGGGGATGAGGTGAATAAAGGCCCGGCCGGAACTCTCCGAGTTGCCGGCGAAACCCTCGCCGGCGATGTTGAATACGTCGTGGGCGGCATGGTCGCCGATGAGGATGTGGTACACCTGCCCCAGCACCTGCTGGGTGCGCTGCAGCGTGGCACCCGCCGGCAGCTCGACACTGGCCATGACATCGCTCTGGTCCTCTTCCGGCACGAAGCTCCCCGGGAGCCTGACGAAGAGGAACACGCCCAACACCAGCAGCACCGCATATCCGATCAGCCAGCGCGGCAGGTGCGTGACGGACTGGAACACGCGCCGCACGTAGGCGGAGCGGGTGCCATCGAAGAGCCGGTTGAACGCACGGAAGATGAAATTGCTCTTCGCCGGCTCGGCTCGCAGCAGCGTGGCGCAGAGCGATGGCGTCCAGGAGAGCGCGAAGAATGCGGAAAACAGCATCGACAGCGCGATCGTGAGCGCGAACTGCCGATAGATCACGCCGGTGCTGCCGGTCTGCATGGCGCTCGGGATGAAGACCGCCGCGAGCACCAGCGTAATGGCGACGATGGCGCCGCTGATCTGGCGCATGGCCTTGCGCGCCGCCTCCTTGGGCGGCAGATGCTCCTCGTGCATGATGCGATCGACGGCCTCCACGACCACGATGGCGTCGTCGACGACGATGCCGATCGCGAGCACCATGGCGAAGAGGGTGAGCTGGTTGATCGAGTACCCCAGCGCATAGACCCCGATCAGCGCGCCGAGGAGCGCGGTGGGCACGACCAGCATGGGAATGATCGTGGCGCGCAGGCTCTGCAGGAAGATCAGCATCACGATGAAGACCAGGCCGATCGCCTCGAGCAGCGTGAACATCACGTCGTGAATGGCAGCTTTGATGAAGAGCGTCGTGTCGACCGGCGCGAACCAGGTCACGCCGGGCGGAAACGACTTCTGCAGCAGCGCCATCTCCGCATTCACGGCCTTCATGACCGCCAGCGCATTGGCGCTGGGCAGCGCCTCGATGCCGAAGGCCGCGACCGGCGTCCCGTTGACCTTGGTGCCGAAGGAATAGTTGTCCAGCCCGAGGCCGATCTTCGCCACGTCACCGAGTCGCACCGAAGTGCCGTTGGCATTGGTGCGCAGCAGGATGTTCTTGAACTGCTCGATGGAGCTGAACTGGCCCTGGGTCGTGACGGTGGCGGTGGTCTCCTGGCCTGCGGTTGCCGGCGCCGCACCGACCGAGCCCGCGGCGATCTGAATGTTCTGGCCTTGCACGGCATTCAGCGCCGCGGCCGCCGACAGGCCGTAGGCATGCAGCTTGTCCGGATTGAGCCAGATCCGCATCGCATAATCGGAGCCGAACAGGTTGGCGGAGCCCACGCCGTTGATGCGCTCGATCGGGTCCAGGACCCGTGAGGCCACCAGGTGGTTGAGCTGCGCTGCATTCGGGCCGCCGGCAACCGAGCGCAGCGCGATCACCGCCAGAAAGCCGGCGCTCGTCTTGTTGATCTGCAGCCCCTGCTGGTTCACTTCCGCGGGCAGGAGCGGCTCCGCGAGCGAGACGCGGTTCTGCGTCTGCACCTCCGCTATGTCAGGGTTGGTGCCGGTGGCGAAGGTGAGGGTGATCTGCGCCTGGCCGAAGCTCGACTGCGCGGTGAAATAGAGCAGGTTGTCGATGCTGGTGAGCTGCTGCTCGATCACCTGTGTGACGGTGGCTTCCACCGTGCTCGCGTTCGCGCCGGGGTAGCTCGCACTGATGTCGACCTGCGGTGGGGCGATATCGGGATAGGAGTCACTCGGCAGCCGCGACAGGGCGATTCCGCCCAGCAGCATGACGAGCAGGGCGATGACCCAGGCGAAGACCGGCCGGTCGATGAAAAACTGCGACACGCGCAGCTCCTACCGGGCGGTGTCGGCTGCGGCCACGCGATGCGGCGCTGTCGCTGGCGATACTGCCATGGCGGCGGCCTTTGATTTGGCGTCCGCCCTCGGCTCCTCGATGGCGGCGACCTTGGCGCCCGGAGTTGCACTCTGGATGCCCGCGACGATGACCCGGTCACCGGCCGCGAGCCCGCTCGACACGATCCAGTCGACCCCGGAGGCTCCCTCGGTTTTCACACGCTTCTCGACGACGGTGTCGTCGCTGCCGACCGTGAGGACATAAGCGCCCTGATTATCACGCTGCAGCGCGGCCTGCGGCACGAGGAAAGCATGCTGCGCGAAGCCGACCGTCACCACCACGTTGACGTACATGCCCGGGAGCAGGGCATGGTCCGGATTCGGAAGGATGCCGCGCAGCGCGGCGGTGCCGGTGCTCGGATCGACGGTGACGGCATGAAAGTCGAGAACCCCGGGAACGCCGTAAGGCGTACCGTCGGGAAGAGTGAGCTGTACCTTTGCCTCACCGCCGCTTGCCACTATGACATCACCCGATTGCTGCTCGCTCGTGAGCTGCTCGATCTGGGTCGCGGGCTCGTCGAAATTCACGTAGATGGGATCCAGCTGGTCGACGGTGGTCAGCAGTGTCGGCGTACCTTGCCCAACCAGCGCGCCCTCGGTCACCTGCTGCTCGCCTGCGATACCTGCGATAGGCGATGTTACGTTGGTGTAACCGAGATTGATGCGCGCCGACTCGACGTTGGCCTCAGCCTGTTTGACCGCGGCGGCGGTGGAACGTTCCGTCGCCTCGTCCGTATCGAGCTGCTGCTCCGAGACCAGGTGGCTGGAAATGAGGTCACGGTCGCGTTGCGCGTTGGTGTGAGCGTTGACGGCGCTGGCCCGTGCCTGTGCGAGAGCCGCGACGGCTGCATCGAGCGCCGCCTGGTAGGGCGCCGGATCGATCTGGAACAGCGGCTGGCCGCCCTTACTTCGGTACCTTCCTTGTAGAGGCGCCTGAGGAGGACACCCGATACCCGGGCGAGCACGTTCGCCTCGCGATAGCCGGACAGGCGCCCGGTGAAGCTGCTCGTGAGCGCGACCTGTTGCGGCTCGACCGCGACCACGGTCACCGGCGGGGGCGCAGCCTGCGGGGCGCTCTGGCCCGACGAGCCGCAGGCCGCGAGCGATGCCGCCACCGCGACAAGCAGTGCGCCGCCTGCGCGCTTCTTAGCGATTCT
>CAWHWV010000017.1:0-47567 GCA_963833085.1 uncultured Pseudomonadota bacterium | reverse complement strand
AGTGGACGGTGCCGAGTTACGTTCGCAAGATCGCCTTCTCATATTCGCCGCTGTCGCGGGAAATGCGGCTCATCAATGGGATCTTCGAGTGCCTGACCGCCCCGTTCCGGCGCAAGCCGGTGTGGGCGACTGCCCGGGACGGCTGAGCGGCTATACCGTGCCCGGACAGCGGAGTAGTCTCCGCGTGTGACCCGCGCAGGACTCTCCCCGGCAATCACCGCGGCGCTTGCCGCGGCGCTTCTTTTCGGCGCCAGCACCCCACTCGCCAAGCAACTTCTCCAGCACACCCCTCCGATGCTGCTTGCCGGCCTGCTCTATCTGGGCAGCGGCATCGGCCTGAGCGTGGGCCGCCTCGTCCGCGATCGCGGCTGGCGCACACCGGAGCTCCGCGGTGCGGAGTGGGCCTGGTTGCTGCTCGCGATCGGTTTTGGGGGAGTACTCGCTCCGCTGCTCCTCATGTTGGGGCTGGCGCATACGCCGGCGGCATCCGCCTCGTTGCTGTTGAATCTAGAGGCCGTGTTGACGGCACTGCTGGCGTGGGTCGTCTTCCGCGAGAATACCGACCGGTGGGTAGTCCTCGGCATGGCGCTGATCGTGGCCGGCGCTGGGGCGCTCGCCGGGCGAGGCCCTTCCTACCTGCCGGGGTCCGGGAGCGGCGCCCTGCTCATTGCGCTTGCCTGCCTCTGCTGGGCACTCGATAACAATCTCACCCGCAAGGTGTCGGCTTCCGACGCGGCATTTCTCGCGGGCCTCAAGGGCCTCGCGGCGGGCGCTGTCAATACCGGGCTGGCCGTCCTCCTCGGTGCACGGGTCCCAGGCCCCGCAGGAATCGCCGAAGCGATGACGATCGGATTCTTCGGCTACGGTGTCAGCCTGGTGCTGTTCGTACTGGCGCTGCGGGGGCTGGGCGCGGCGCGCACGGGCGCTTACTTCTCCACTGCTCCTTTCATGGGCGCTGCAATCGCGGTTCTTGCTTTCGGCGAGCGGCCTTCCCCCATGTTCTGGGTGGCGGCCGTCCTGATGGGGGCCGGAGTGTGGCTACATCTGCAGGAGCGGCACGAGCACGCGCATACGCACCTGCCGGTCAAGCACTCGCATCGCCATGTCCACGACGAGCATCACCAACACTCCCACGATTTCGATTGGGACGGGGGCGAAGCTCATACGCACGAGCATACCCACGCGCTGCTGAACCACAGTCACCCGCATTACCCCGACATCGATCATCAGCATCGACACGACGAATGACTGTCGTACGGCGCGTCACGCGACGCGCACGTGTATGTTCCGGTACTTGTCGTCGTAGAAGGCAAGTCTGTCCTTCAGTGACAGGTGCTCGTCGAAGGGATCCTCGTAAGACCAGACCGCATCAGCAAGCTTGCCGCGCCTGTCGCCTGCGCCCGTTGCGAGGCTGAAGTAGTGCGCGGTGCCCTTGAAGGGGCAGTGGCTGGTCGTGGCGGTACGGTCAAGCTTGTCCATGCTCACGTCGCCGCGCGGGAAGTAATACCTCGCGGGGCTGCCATCCTCATCGACGCGAATGACGTTGCTCGAGTCGGCGACGATCTGTCCATCGAGCTCGACCGTGACCCGCCCGCCGACCGGTGTCTCGAGCACCTTGTGCTCGGGCCACTTCTGATGTCCGGGTGACTTGCTCATGCTGGCCTCCTTCGGGACCTACTATCGCCGGTAGTGCAAAACTGCGCCGCAGCGCGGCTCGTCGCGAGTTTTGCACTACGCGCTCGCGGCAGGAAGATTTTTTTTAGAAATAAAAACCAGGAAGCGGATGCTAATCTGCTCCAGCAAGCTGTTCCCAAAGTAAGACAACGCAATAAGGCTGCGCGGAATGTGTTTCCGCAGCAGGCGTTGCGCATGCACAACAGGGAAAGGGGATGAGCGAGCCAGTGGCGAATTGACCAGCGTAAATAGTGGGGAGACGCGAGCGTGGCAGATACTCCTTTGACCGGTGCCCGACGATCGTTGGCATTACCCATTTCCTTCTCCATCCTGCTGTCATCCCCCGCCGCAATCCTCTATCCCGGATCGTCGCTGGCACAGGTGGCCGGCTCCGCCTCGGCTGCCGCCGCGCCGGTCGCGTCGGCGCCTGCGAACGGCGAAATTCAGGGCCAGCTCGCCGAAGTCGTGGTCACCGCTCTCAAGCGCAGCACCAACATTCAGCAGACACCGCTCGCGATCTCCGCGGTGAGCGGGCAAACGCTGACGAACATGGGGATCACCGACAGTCAGCAGCTCGCGCAGGTGTCTCCGGACCTGCAGTTTCACCCGGATGCGAACGGGGGTAGCCAGATCGTCATCCGCAATATCCAATCCGCGGGCGAGCCCACTGTCGGCCTCTATTACGACGAGACACCGGTGGTCGGCTCCGTCGGCGTCACCAACAACGCCGGCGAAACGACACCCGACATCCGCCTGTTCGACATGGAGCGCATCGAGGTGCTGCGCGGCCCGCAGGGGACTCTCTACGGCTCCAGCTCGATGGCCGGCACGGTGCGCCTCATTTTCAATAAGCCCAACCTCGTCGACTACGACGGTGACGTCGACGCGCAGGTCACTACGGTCCAGGATGGCAAGGTCGGCAACGAGGAGCAGGGAATGATCAACCTGCCGCTCGTCAACGACGTGCTCGGCGTGCGGGTCGTCGCTTTCCGCGACTACGGCGGCGGCTGGCTGAACAACCCGCAACTCAACCTCGAGGATTTCAACGACAGCCACGCCAATGGCGGGCGCGTGACGGTGCGCCTCAGGCCCATGAAGGGCGTGACGCTCGATCTACTCGCGGTCACGCAGAACACCACTGGCTTCAATGACCAGTGGAATTACGCCCTTTACAGCAAGGGCGGTCCGGCATACGAACAGACTCTTGCGACTCAAACTCCCAATTCGGACCAGCTGCGGCTTTATAGCGCGACGCTCAACTGGGACCTGGGCCCGGCCACTCTCACCGCGGTGACCTCGTACACCGACCGGGATCTGGCCTTCAGCTTCGACTACTCGCCATACTTTCGCACCGCGGCGGCCTCCGCCACGGTGGCGTCAGGCGGCTGCAAGACCTACGAGAACACGGGTGGCGCCGACTGCACGCCCGCGCAGCTCACCTCTTATCAGGCGTTCGCCGACTCGTGGGGCACCATCACCGCATTTCAGCCGCAGGAGACCCGGAACATCACCCAGGAGGTCCGTCTCTCCTCCGACGGTGACTCGCGCCTGAGCTGGACCGTCGGGGGCTACGCTTCGCAACGAAACACCAACGTGCTGAGTCAGCTGAACACCGCTGATCCAAGCGACGGCGTCATGTACGCGCCGAGCCCGGTGCCGTTCGCCCAGGGAAGCACCACGTATCCGGCAACCACCGGCTACCAGCGCACTGTGAGAGATGTGCTGGATCAGATCGCCGGATATGCGCAGGCGACGTATGCGATAACCCGCAAGCTCGACATTACCGCCGGTACGCGTCACTTCGATTACGACACGGCGGTCACCGGAGCCGTGCAGGTCGGCAACCCCGTCCTGGAAGTCTCGGTATCACCGGCTGACACGGCTCGCGCCTCATACAGCGGCGAGGTATCCAAGTTCGGGGTCGACTACAAGTGGACCGCTGACCTCATGAGTTACGTCTCCGCATCACAGGGGTTCCGGCCCGGCGGCGTCAACCAGGTGATCGGATTGCCGAACGCTCTGGGTCCATACGCTCCGGACAGGCTGTGGGATTATGAAATCGGCACCAATTCCTCCTGGCTCGACCACAGGCTGATAATCAACGGCGACGTCTTCCAGATCGACTGGAGCAACATGCAGGTGTCGGCGGAGACGAGTTCGCAGGCAAACGGCAGCACCTTCGGCTTCGTCACCAATGCGGGTCACGTCGTCGTGCGCGGTGTGGAGCTCGAGGTACATGCCCAGCCGATGAACGGTCTGCTGCTTTCGGCTTCCGGGTCCTTCGCGCCCGCCCGCCTCAACGGCAATGAGACGGCGCCGGCGGGGATCGCGATCCTCGGCGCCGGTACCAACGGCGATTACGTGCCGTACTCACCCAAAGTCACGGCTCAGGCATCCGCGCAATACACGTCTTTGATCAATTCGGCACTCGACTGGATGGCGCGCATCGACGGCAACTACACCGGCGATTCGTGGACCGTCTTCAATCACACCAATGCGTACGAGGAGGACTTGCCGGGGTACGTGATCGGGAACATCCGGGTGGGCATTGAAGGCGGGGACGGCAAATGGGGAACCTATTTCTTCATCAGCAACCTGCTGAACAAGATCGGCTACATCAACAAGAGTTATGGGTCCTCCGTGGGTCCTGCGCCGGCCGAGGAGATACTGACTACGCAGCCCCGCACGTTCGGCCTCGACGCGACCTACCATTTCTAAAGATGGCCACGCAGGACGTGCACATCCCGTCTCAGCGGCCGCTATCGGGCGACGTGCGCCGCGCGCCGGATGACGGACTTCACGACGAACGTCGAGTGGATGCGAAAGACGGCGCGGATCCGGGTGAGCTGGCCCACCACGGACTGATAGTGCTCCATGTCCCGCGCCAGCACGCGCACCAGGTAGTCGGACTCCCCGGTGATCTGGAAGCAGTCGGTGACCTCCTTCACCTTCGCGATCTGGGACTCGAAGCTCGCGATCTCCGCCTCCGTCTGCTTATTGAGCGCGATCGAGACCAGCGCCTCGATGGTCCCGGCCAGGCGCCGCTCGTTGAGGATCGCGGCATAACCCACGACGTACCCGGCGTTCTCCAGGCGGCGTACGCGTCGCAGGGTCGGCGTCAGCGACAGGCCGATCGCCTCGGCGAGGTCGCGCCACGAAATCCTGCCCTGAGCAGACAGGATGCGGAGAATTTTCTGGTCGAAGGAATCGGGTAGGTTGTCTTTGCTCACATCTGGAGCTCCAGCGCCGCGGACTCAAACGTCAACCAATACGAATAGGTAAGAAAGAACATGCGCATGCCGAACGCATTTGCGATTTCCCTGCTCGTCGCGGTCGCGCTTGGGGTGCCACACGTGAATGCGGCGCAGCCTAGCACAAACGCGCCGATAAGCTCGACGACGTCCTACGACGCGGTATTCGCGGGGATGAAGTACAGGCTGATCGGCCCGTATCGCGGCGGTCGCGCGACCGGCGTGAGTGGGGTCGCGCAGCAGCCGAACGTCTACTATTTCGGCTCGGCATCGGGAGGCCTCTGGAAGACCACAGACTCCGGGGTCAGCTGGATGCCGCTCTGGGATCACTTTCCGGAAGCCTCGCCTTCCGTCGGCGCTGTCGCCGTTGCGCCGTCCGACCCCAGCACCGTATATGTCGGCACCGGCGAGGCCAATGTCCGCGGGAACGTCGTAACCGGTAACGGCATGTACAAATCGACCGACGCGGGTAAGACCTGGAAGTTCATCGGGCTACGCGACTCGGAGGCGGTCGGCCGTTTGGCGGTGAACCCCACCGATCCCAACACGGTGCTGGTCGCCGCGCTTGGGCATCCCTTTGGCGCGAACGATCAACGTGGCATCTATCGCACGAGCGATGGTGGCGATACCTGGCAACGCGTGCTCTATGTCAATGATAAGACGGGCGGCATCGACGTCCAGTACGCTCCCGGGAACCCGAAGGTCGTCTATGCGGCGATGTGGCAGGTGAATCGCAAGCCATGGATATTCGAGAGCGGCGGTCCGGGCAGCGGCTTGTACCGCTCGACTGACGGCGGCACCACCTGGCAGAAACTGACGGGGCACGGCCTGCCCAGCGGAATATGGGGAAGGATCGGCGTGGCGCCCACCTCCGATCCGCAGCGCGTCTACGCGCTCATCGAGGCGAAGGACGGCGGCCTGTATCGCACCGACGACGGTGGCGCAACCTGGAAGCTCGTCAACGACAGCGACCTCTATCGCCAGCGCGCCTGGTACTACACCTGCGTTTTCGCCGATCCGAAGGATCCGAACAAGGTGTACATCATGAACACCGGCGCCTACAAGTCGACGGATGGCGGCAAGACCTTCAAGAAGATGCCGACCTTCCATGGCGACAATCACTCGCTCTGGATCAACCCGAATAACACCAACCTGCTGGTGAACAGCAACGACGGTGGCGCTGACGTGTCCGTCGACGGAGGTGCAACGTGGACGACCGAGATGAACCAGCCGACGGCCCAGTTCTATCATGTCGCCGTCGACAACCAGGTCCCCTACCACCTCTACGGCGCGCAGCAGGACAATACGACGGTCGACATTGCCAGCGCCGACGTGCGCGGGCCGATCGGTGAGCTCGACTGGCATTCCGTAGGTGGCGGTGAGAGCGGCTACGTAGTGCCGAAGCCGGACGATCCGAACATCGTGATTGCGAACGGCTATGGCGGCAACGTCGACCGCTATGACATTCTCACCGGCGAGATCGACCCGATCAATCCCTGGGCCCGGCAGGTGATGGGCTGGGCTCCGAAGGATCTCGAGCATCGCTCGCAATGGACGGAGCCGCTCGCTTTCTCGCCGCACGATCCCAATGTGCTGTACAACGCCGACGAAGTTCTCTTCGAGTCGACCGACCTCGGTCAGTCGTGGCGGATCATCTCACCGGACCTCACCCGCAATGACAGATCGAAGCAGCTTTCCTCGGGCGGCCCGATCACCAAGGACAACACCGACATCGAGACCTACGACACGATCTTCTCCGTGGTCGAATCGCCGGTGCAGAAAGGCCTGATCTGGGCCGGCACCGATGATGGGCTGATCCAACTCACCACGGATGGCGGTGCGCACTGGCGCAACGTGACGCCCAAGACCATGCCGCGGTGGGGGACGGTCGACATGGTGGAGGCCGACCCGCACCAGGCGGGAACCGCCTACATTGCGGTCGACTGTCACCGGCTGGACGACTTCCAGCCGCACGCCTTCCGGACCGAGGATTACGGCAAGACCTGGGTGTCGATCACCCAAGGCATTACCGACGGCAGCTACGTGCATGCTGTCCGCGTGGACCCCGCCCGAGCCGGCCTGCTCTACGCCGCCACGGAGACCGGGATCTTCGTGGCTTTCGATGACGGCGCCAACTGGCAGCCGCTGCAACTCAATCTCCCGCGGGTGCCCGTACACGACATCGTGGTGCACGACGGGGATCTCGCCGTCGCGACTCACGGCCGTTCCTTCTGGGTGCTCGACGATCTGAGCCCCGTGCGGCAGTGGTACGACGGCATTCGCACCGAAGACTTCCACCTCTTCAAGCCGCGTGCGGCCCAGCGGATCCTCTACTCCGGCTTCGGCGACATGACCGGTAAATTGGACGGTGCCGACCCGCCGGCCGGCGTGGTGGTCGACTACTATCTGGCGAGCGGGGCTGTCCCCAGCCGCGTCAAAATCGAGTTCCTCGATGCGGCCGGCCGGGTCATTCGCACCTTCCCGGATCCATATCAGCCCAAGAAGGCCAAGGGCGGCGATGATGACGACTTCCGCGGTCCGAAGCCGCCGGTGATCACCGCCGATGCCGGCCTGAATCGGTTCGTTTGGGACATGCGCTACGCGGGCTCTCCATCAATACCCAAGACATCCATGTGGTCGGCTTCGCTTCAGGGACCGGTGGCGCTGCCGGGTCAGTACCAAGTACGTGTGACGGTGGACGGCAAGAGCCAGACTCAGCCGCTCGAGATCACGCCCGATCCACGGCTGCACGTGACGGAGGCGGAGTTGCAGCAGCAGTTCGACCTCGATATGTCGATCCGCGATGAGCTGCGGCAGGTGCAGGCCGCGATTCTGCAAATCCGCGCGCTGGACGCCAAACTGGCATCGATACGTGACTCCGTGCCCGCGGGGAAAGCCGCACACGGCTCGCGGATCCTGCGGCAGGCGGATGCTCTCGAGCGCAAGACGACCGCCGTGGAGGACAAGCTGATCCAGCGCAAGTCCGTCGCCAACGAGGACCCGCTGAACTTCCCGATACGCCTCAACAACATGTTGGCGTCACTCAACGCGCTCGTGGAGCGCGGCTCGAGCGCGCCCACGCAGGCGGATCTGACGGAGTTCGATCAGCTGAAGTCGATGGCGGCGGCGGACCTGGCCGAGTGGAATCGGATCAAGAGCGCCGATCTCGCGGCATTCAACGCGGCGCTCGGTCGCAGCGGGCAGTCCACGATCACGCTGTGACCCATCGCTAGCTGGGAAAGCGGGCCTTATGCACGGGCCCGCTCGATCCGGAGCGAAGGTTCGAGACCCGGCTCAGGCGGCGGACAGCAGTGTCCGTGACTGCTCGGCCCAGAAGAGCGAGTCGACGTACGCCGCGCGGACCAGATGCGGTGGCAGGTCCGCGTAGATCGCATGATCCCAGACGCCGCGCTCGTAGGCGCGAGTGCATTGCAGTGCCGCGCCGAGCGGGCCCTCGCCCGCGACCAACGCGCTCACTATCGCGGGCGAGAGCGGTAGATCCTCCAACACCTTGCGGGTTGGGAGACCCAGCAGCGCATTGAGAAGAGAGAAGAGCCCGGTGATGAAGAACGGACCGGCATCGCGCGCGCCGCCGAGCTTGCCGAGCTGCTCGCACATCCTGCCGCGCGTCATCGCCTGAACGATGAGACTCGGCGGCCGGTCGTCCAGGCCCTGCAGGCAGAGAAGCCCGGAGAGCTGGCGCAACGTATCGAGGCCCAGAACGACGACGGCTTGGCGGATGGAATCGATTTTGCGCGGCAGGTTGTAGTAGCTCGAGTTGATGCAGCGCAGCACCCTGTAGGAGAGCGAGACGTCCTGGCTGAGCAGGCGCTCGACCTCATCGAGCGAGTAATCCTCGTTTTGCAGGGCTGCTGCGAGGCGCAGCGCGCCCACGCGGCTCACCGGTACCCGGCGCGCGCGGAAGGTCTCCGGCTGTTGCAGGAAGTTGCCCTGAAAGCCGGTGAAACCCAGCGCGATGCAACGCTCGAAGTCTTCGCGGCTCTCGACGTTTTCCGCGATCAGCTGGAAGCGCGCGGCGCGGAGTTCCCGTGCCAGGCGGCCAAGCTCGTCCGGCGGCGGGTGGGTGACCTCCAGTTTGACGATGTCCGCCACTTCCAGCAGGCGGGGGTCGCTGCTTTGGGGTGAGTAGTCGTCAAGCGCTATCCGATGGCCACGCGCGCGCAGTGCGTGGATACCCTGCAGAACCTGAGGATTGGCGCGCACATCCTCCAGGACTTCGATCACGACCCGCTGCCCTTGCAGCGGCAAGTCGGGCAGCCTCACCAACAGTTCCTCTGGAAAGTTGATGTGCACCGGCAAGCCACCTGCCAGGCGATCGAGGCCGATCTCCAGTGCGGCGACCGCCACGACATCGAGGGTCGCGCTGCCGGCATCGCCGAATTGCGCGCTGCGGCTTAGGGGAGATGCGCGATACAAGAGCTCGTAACCTACGACCACCATGGAGGCGTCGTAGATAGGCTGCCGTGCCACGTAGACTTCGGGGCGTGCGGAACTCACTGTGAGGCCTGGACGCCTATGGTTACCCAGGAGTCGGGCAACGGTTGCCCCTGCCAGTTCAGGGCCTCGATGGTGAGCTGGTAATCGCCCGGGCCGAGCGCGCTGCTGTTGAGAGCAATCCTGAGGTTACCGTCGGAATCCTTGGCGATATGATCGATGACGCCGACGCGCCCCTGATTGATGCGGTCGATGGTGATGCGGAAGAGCCTATAAGGTGAACGCGACTCGTCGATCCGGAAGTCGGCAAGCTGCGCGTCGCTGCCGCCGCCGATGAAAATGGCAGGTGAGTCGGAGGCGCCGTCGCGGCTCGGTAGCAGGTGGATGTCGCGCGTACTGGTGGCCGGATCGAGCGGCCGCTCGGTCGCTTCCTGCTGCAGAGCTGCGATGCGGCGGGTTTTCTGCGAGCTGCCGTTGGCGACTATCGCGAGTGCCACGGCCAAAATCAGGGTGGCTGCGAGCAGGCCAAGAGGAATCTCGAGCCTCTGCCAGAAGGGTTTGCGTGGCTCCGCCCAGGGCTCGGGCTTGCCGCTCGCCTCCAGAAGGCGCAGCGCGGCGTTCACCCGCTCCGGAATCCCGAGCTCATCGAGGAGCTCCGGGTGCTCGCGGCAGAAGCTCTCGAAATCGGTCGCGCCCTTGATGGGCAGCCGGCCGGAGAGATAGCGCTCGACGACCTGGTTGCGAGCGATGAAGTCGCGGTCCATGAGCTCGGGAGCCCGAGGCGCCACGCTGTCGGCGGCTGGCGGGGCGACCGGTGGCGGAGCCGCCGCCGGCGATAGGGTTGGCGCTGGAGTCACAGCTACTGCGGCGAGCGGCGGTGAGGCGGCCCGAGCTGCCGTGACGGGCGGCATGGCTATCGGCGGTGAAACGACGGGCGCCGCCGCGACAGGTGGTGTGGCCGCGAGTTGGCCACCGGTCGCGCTACGACGAGTGGCACCGCGGCGGGTGGTGCTGCGACCGGTGGTGCGGCGACCGGTGGTGCGGCGACTGGTGGCGCGGCGACTGGTGGCGCGGCGACTGGTGGCGCGGCGACTGGTGGCGCGGCGACTGGTAATGCTGCGACCGGCGGTATTGCGACTGACGGTGCCGTGACTGGCGGCGCTGCGACGGGTCGTGTCGCGATAGCTGGAGCCGCAATGGGTGGAGCGAACGCTCGTCCGGCGGCAGATGGTGCGGCCGGGGATGGCGGGGCGGCCGGCTTTTGGGTTCTCGTCTTCGCGGCGACGGGTTTCGCTGTGTTCGAAGTCGCCGCATTGGACGTCGCAGTGGCGGATGGCGTCGGTTGCGAGGACTTTGGTGCGGGTCCAGACGCAGGCGCCGGACGCAGTGGAATTCGTGAGGGTGCCTTCGTGCTCTCACTCTCGCGATCGCGGGTCTCAGACGTGGCGGTCGCGGCGGTGGGCTTGGGTGGCTGCGGGGGCTCGCTCGCGAGCAGGAGCAGCTCCGGATCGATGAGATCCTCGGTCAGGTCGTCGCCCGGTGCTGCTACGGGTCCTGGCTTCGACGCCGACGCCGGTGCCGCCGCTGCAGGAGGCGCACCAGCGCTGTCGCCCGCGGACGGCTCGCTCAACGCCAAGGCATCGAGGGGCGTTTCGACGGGAAGATCGGGCAGCGGCTCGGGAAGCGGACGAGATCTGGGGTCCATCATGTGCGGAAGCGACCTCCGGCAATCCAGACGCCGATCCTGCAACGGGCGCGCGAGCATGCCAACCTGCCCGCTCACAGATCGCAGAGTACCCGTCTTCGAATCGTGACTCCGATCGCACTTCGGCCGCGGGCGGCCGAGATTCGGCACCGGTACTGCGTCACATTCCGCTCGGGCCGCGTACGCTAAATTGCCCCCGCGATGCACCTCATCCCCGAGCAGCTCGAGCACGAGAGCTTGCCGGATTCCGCGTACGCGAAGGAACTGCGCCGTGGTTTCCCGGATCTGCGCTTTGCGCCCGATCTCGAGCGGCTCTTCCAGACATTTCACTTAAAGCGCGCGCGTACGCGCGTGCGCTTCTTCCAACTTGCGATGGGGCTGCTCGCGATCGCCGCTGCGGTCCAACTCACAGTGTTGGGTGCGGTGCCGCTGCGCGAGGTGGCGCTCGGCTGGCTCGGACTGGTGATCCCCGGGTGTCTGGTGTTGGCGCTCGTTTCCTGCGGCCGACTATACGAGCGGCTGTATCTGCCCGCGGCGCGGATCCTGCTGCCGGTCATCGCCACCGTAGCCGCTTTCGGCATCGCGGATCGGCACATTGGCGGCCAGCCCGAGCCCTTCTGCTTCCTCACGACCTTCAGCATCGCAATCTTCTTTCTCGGCGGCCAGCTGTTCCGCGAGGCGCTGCTCATCAACACCTTCATGGTCGGGGCGCTCGGCCTTGCGCTGGCGCACGCCGGCTGGCCAGCCGCCGACGTCGTCTACTACACGACGGAGTTGGTCATAACGAGCACGGTCGGCGCTTTCGTATATCAGGGCGTCGAGCGGCAATTGCGCCGGTCGTTTCTCGAGCGCGGCTTGCTGAGCGAGATGGTGGCGCGTGACGGCCTCACCGGCCTCAAGAACCGCGGCGCGTTCGACGACGACTACGAGCGACTGTGGCAACAGGCGATTCGCGACCGCCGCGCGCTGGCGATCCTCCTCATCGACGTCGACCACTTCAAGGCCTACAACGACCGCTACGGGCATCAGGCCGGAGACGAGGCGCTGCGGCGCGTGGCGCACGTGGTGCAGCGCTTCGCGCGCCGGCCGCTCGACATCGCTGCGCGTTATGGCGGCGAGGAATTTCTGCTGGCGCTCTACGACCTCGGCGCCGAGCACGTGCGTGAGATCGCGGAGCAGCTGCGCGAGACCGTGCAGGGGCTGGGCATCCGGCATGACGATTCACCGGCCGGGGTCGTGACCGCGAGCATCGGTGTTGCAATCGTCAGCCCCCGGGTCGGCCGCACCTCCGATGGCGCCGTGCAGCTCGCAGACGAGGCGCTCTACGCCGCCAAGCGTGGCGGCCGCAACGGCATCCGGGTGGTGGATTGCTACGGAGTCAACTACTCGACCGGGGCATTCCGCCGCAGCGCGTGACGCTCGAGAAAGTGCTCGACTTTGTCGCGGTAGGTGCGTGAGAGCTTGAGCTCCTGGCCGGCTTCCAGGGTGAGGAAGTATTCGCCGTTCATGTGCGCGCGCAGGCTCTTGACGAATCGCAGGTTGACGATCGTCGAGCGGTGCACGCGCTGGAAGAGCCGCGGATCGAGGATCTCCTCCAGCTCCTTCATCGTGCCCCTGAGGATGTGGGTGTCGCCCTCGGCGTGCACGCACATGTAATCGCCTGCGGCATCGATCCACTGGATCGCGGGGATCGGCACCCGCACGGTCTTGCGGCCCTGGCGGATCGGCAGCACCTGCGGCTGGTGCACGCCGAGCGCAGCCGTGCCGCGCTCGAGCAGCTCCTCCAGCCCGATCTCGCCGGAGCCGGTGACTTCAGCCACGATCTCCATCAGCCGGTCGCGCTGATCGACGGCACTGCGCGCGCGAGCGCTCTGCCGTACCCGCTCCAGCGTTGCATCGAACCTGCGGTCGTCGATTGGTTTCAGGACGTAGTCGACCGCGCGCGCCTCGAACGCGCGCACCGCGTACTGATCGTAGGCGGTGATGAAGACAACGAGCGGCAACATGTCTCGCGGAAGGTGCGCCAGCACGTCGAAGCCGGAGAGCCCCGGCATCTGGATGTCGAGGAAGACCAGGTCCGGCCGCTCCCGTTGCAGCGTACCCACGGCCTCGCGGCCGTTGCTGCATTCCGCCACGACTTCGAATTCCGGAGCTTCGTGCAGCCGCAGCGCGATCCCGCGCCGCGAGAGCAGCTCGTCATCGACGATCGCCGTGCGGATCCTCACGCGCTCGCGCTCTGCGGCAGGCGCACCGGACGCGGATAGCGCGGCTCGGCAGCGCGCGGTGCCGCCTCCTCGCGAGCAGTCGTCTCGAAGGGCAGAGCCATCTCGACCCTTAGGCCCGGGTGGCTGTCGAGCACGGCGAAGCGATAGTTGTCACCGTAGAGGACGGCCAGACGCTCGAGCGTATTGCGCAATCCGACCCCACCTCGCCGCTCGGTGGGGCGAGAGGAGTCGTCGAGTCCCGGGCCGTCGTCGGTGACGCTGAGTTCCAACATCGCGCCACGCACGCGGCCCTCGATGCGCACCATCCCTCCCAGCTCGCGTGGGGAGACGGCGTACTTCAGCGCGTTCTCGAGGAGCGGCTGCAGCAGCAGGCTTGGCACCAGCCCGTCGAGCGCGGTGCCCTCGATCGCGTACTCCAGCCGCAGGCGGTCACCGAAGCGCAGTCGCTCCGTGCCGAGGTAGAGGTCGAGCGCCTCGATCTCCTGGCGCAGCGTCACCCGCTTCATCGGATCCTGATCGAGCGTATAGCGCAGGAACTCCGAGAGGCGCATGACTGCACGGTTGGCGGTGCGGTTCTGGTTGTCGAGGATGAGCGTGGAGATGGCGTTGAGTGTGTTGAAGAGGAAATGCGGGTTCAGCTGGTAGCGCAGCATCTTGAGCTGCGCCTCCTGCGCCAGGGTGACGGCCCTCAGTACCGCCTCCTGCTGCTGCTGCTTCGATTCGTAGTACTTGATGCCGAAGTAGAGCGCGCTCCAGCAAAGAAGCAGGTACGTCGACATGAGCGCGCCCTCGAAGAGGTCGAAGGGCGAAGTAAAGGGCTTCCGATTCAGGAAGTACTGGCAATCGAGGTTTATGACGATGCGGAGCGCGAGTGCCGTGAGGTAGGACGTCGCGAGCACCACGGGAATGACCCAGCGCTCGCCGCGGCCCCAGATGGCGCGGTAGACATAGCGCATCGGGACGGACAGCACGAATCCCCCCGCCGCCGCGATGGCGATCGCCGGCCCAAGGGCGGCAGGCCGCTTGTAGAAGAGAAAGCCAAAGTAGACCGCCAGCCCATAGGCCAGCCAGCCGGTGGCGTGCAAGGACCAGAAGCGGACGTTGCGACTGGAGCGCAGTTGCGAGAGCGTGAGCATGATTTAGCCTGTTCCCCCGCAGCCCATCATACAGGAAGAAATCCGCGGGAAAATCAGCGTGGAAATCCCTGCGGGCAAGCGCCCCGGGGAGACCTCAGGAAGGGGTCCCGAGGAGCGTTTCCAGCGGCTGCTGCCGCGCCACCATCGGGCCCTGGGCGAAGTCGCACCCGACCGCGCTCAGCCACTGCAGCGCCGCCTGCGAGTCGACCTGCTGCGCGGCGCAGTGCATGCCCAGCACCTTTACCGCCTGTACCACCGCCACCACCATCGCCTGGGACAGCTTGTCGCGCAGTGCGGCACCGGTCAGCCGGCTATCGATCTTCACCAGCCGCAGCGCCCTTGACCGCAGGAGCGGCACTACGGTGGAGTCGAAGGAGAAGTCATCGATGACGACGAAGCAGCCGAGCTTCTCACACCCGGCCATGAAGCGCTCCACCTGGGCGCGCCGCTGGGTGCAGAGGGGCTCGGCGATCTCGAAACCCACCGTATCCGGCGCGATGCCGTTGGCCTGCAGTCCGGCCGCCACTTGCTTGAGAAAGCCTTCGTCCTCCAGGGTGGCGATGGAGAGGTTGAGCGTGAAGCTGGCAGGATCGACCGTCCAGGCGGCCCGGTGAGCGCCGAGCCACGCCAGCAGGCGCTGGATCGCCAGGGAATCGAGCACTGCAGGGTCTCGCAGCTCACGCGCCGTGCTGGGCAGCACCTCGAAGCGCCTCATGCGGCCGCCGGAGCGAAGCTTCACGAAGGGCAGCATCTCGAGCGTGACCAGGGCGGGATCGAGCGAGAGGGCACGCGCGGCCCCGGTCGTCGCGGGGCTCGCGACCTTCCTGGAGCTGGTGGTGTCGGTGGCAGGCGCAGTCTGCTTGAGCAACCGCGCGCCGGCCGTATCGGCCGCACCGGGAAGAGTCGGCGCTCGCAAGCTGCCGCTCTCCGCCGTCCGCGCATGACCGTTCAGTGCCGCCGGCTGAGACAACGCGGGGACGCTCTGCGTTTCTGCCGCACCCTGACGGGCCGGCACCAGTAGCGGCGTGTCGGTCAGTTCGAATTCCAGTATGTCGCTTACCGCTCGCGCGGTGAGCTCGTCCTCCGCGGTGCGCGCAGCGGTGTTCTTGGGCGCGGCCGCAATCTGTGATGGCACCGAGGCCGTTGTGGCGGCTGACTCTGCCACAGTGACGGGTACGACGGCTCCCGCAAGGGTGAGGACCACGCTCGTAGAGCCAGCGGGCCGCAAGAGTACGGCGAGCTTCTGTAGGATCGTGCGCGTGGGTACCGACATAATGCGGTCCATCAGGCCCTCGCCGCTGGACTTGAAGTCCGCGAGAACCATGGCGATTCCCACCAGATGGCCCTGCGGCGCGCGCACGGCCAGGAACGCAGCGATGCGCCCGTCCTCGAGTCCGTTCTCGCAACATCCCTTGCCGTTATCGCCGTTGAGCGTCTCCAGGGCGTCGAGGACGAGCGAATGCTCGTCGGGACCGAGCGCGCCCTCGCTTAGCCAAAGGACGTTGCCCTGGCTGTCATAAATCGAAACGGAGTGCAGACGTATCGGCGGGAGCGCCGCACGCAGTTGCCGGCCCAGTGCCTCCGCGGTCGCCGGCTCTGCGCCCGTCGCAGGGCTGCCGGTGGAAGGACGTGCTGGGAGCGCATTCTGTGGCTGCAAGACCTTCCCCATCGAGGACTGTATTTTCCAGTGTCGGTGTCCGTTTAGGGTGACAGCATACTCTCGGGGCCGCCGTGAAGTGTGTCTCTTCACGCGCTGCGCGCGGGGCTACGGGGCCCGCCGCGGCGGCGAGCCCCGTACATAAAGTGGCGCTTCGCGACGCTGAAAAAAACTACGACTCAGGCGCTTTGACTAAATCCGGGACCGCTGCCGATGAGGTAGTCGGTCTTGCCGATCTCGACGCCGCTCTGGCGCAGGATGGCGTAAGCAGTCGTGACGTGGAACAGCGCGTTGGGAATGACCCAGCGCACCAGGTAGTCCAGGCCTTTGAACTCCAGCGTGCGATCGCGCGCCGGCACCTTGATGATGCGGTCCTCCGAGCCCTCGAGCGAGCTCGCGGGCACGCCCTTGATGAAATCGATCGTGCGCGCGATACGCGCGTGCAGCTCCTCGAACGTCTGTTCCTTGTCCTCGAACTTCGGCGCTTCGACACCTGCCAGACGCGCCACGCCGAATTTGCTTCCATCCGAAGCGATCTGAACCTGGCGGGTCAGCGGCAGCATGTCGGGCGCGAGGCGCGCGGCGAGGAGCAGGGCGGGGTCGTACTTGCGCGCGACGGCATGGGCGTGGCCTTTCTCGAGCACGTGCGAGAGATTGGCCAGGCTGTTGGCGAGCAGGTCGACGGAGACGGCGTGAACCGAGATTTTCATTGGCTTCCCCCGAGAGGTGGCGTGGATTACCGGGCTCCCATCTTAATCATCCGAAACGCTGGCGCGCGTGCCCCTCGGGTGAAACAATAAGCTCCCACTTCTGAGGGATTGCACCCGGCGTGAGTCACCTCTGGGCACCCGCACAACTGGCCGTGCTGGCCAAGGTCGTGGATTTAAATGGCTTTTCTTCCGCGGCGCGCGCGCTCGGGGTGCCCAAGGCGGCGGTGAGCCGGGCTGTAGCGGACCTCGAGCAGGCGCTCGGCACGCGCCTGCTGGAGCGTACGACGCGACGATTGTCGCTGACCGCGGCCGGGCGCCTGCTTTATCCGCACGCCAGGCGCGTGAGCGAGGAATGCGACGCGGCACGTGCGGCGATAGCGAAGCTGCACGCGCCCGCGACCGGACCGCTTCGCATCGTGTCCGATCCGATTTATGGGCGCCTGCTGTTGACTCCTCTGGTGCCGCGTTTTCTCGAGAGTTTCCCGGATATTCCGCTGGAGGTGGCGCTCGATGGTGTTGGCGCGGAAGGCGGCTGGGACGTGGCGATCTGCGCGCGGCCGTCGGAAGACCCGGCAATTGCGCATCGCTCGCTCGGTACCCCGCCAGCCGTGCTATGCGCGACACCTGCTTACCTCGAGCGCCGCGGTACGCCCATGAAGCCAGAGGACCTGCGCGGTCACGACCTGCTGACACCGGATACGGCCGAGCGTCCCGAATTCCGGCTGCTGCTCAGTCGCGGCACGCAGCGGGCCGAGATTGCGGTATCGCCCAAGCTTGCGGTCGCCGACCCGGCCGTGCTGCACGCGGCGGCGGCGGCGGGACTGGGTATCGGCCTCCTGCCTGGATTTCTCTGTCGCCAGGGACTGGCCACCGGCCGACTGAAGACCGTGCTGCCGGACTGGACCGCGCCGCCCGCCGCCGCGCTCCACGCCCTTTATCCCGCAGCCCTGGAGGCCGATACGCGTGTGCAGCGCTTTGTCGACTTCCTGGCCGCCAGTGTGGTGCCGGCGCTGGCCTAGCCCTAAATCCTACCCGCCGGCAGACAGGTTACCGGCCAGTAGGATTGCGGCGCCGCGACGGCTACACTAGCTCGCTATCGGGCCGGCCAACGGCCCCTCACCGCCTCTCCGGAGACGACTCATGTACCGCGCGCCGCTCGAGGAACTGCGTTTCGTGCTCGAGGAGCTCCTCGGCACCGGACAGCTCGCCGCTTACCCCGCCTTCGCCGACTACAACGACGAAGTCGGCGCGTCGATCCTGCAGGAGGCCGCTCGCTTCGCGGAGACCGTGCTGGATCCGCTCAACCGTCCCGGCGATCTCGAGGGTGCGCGCTGGACGCCTGATGGCGTGTCGACGCCGAAGGGCTTCAAGGAAGCGTACGCGCAGTTCGTGAGCGGCGGCTGGCAGCAGCTCGGTACCGATCCGCGCTTCGGTGGCCAGCGCGTGCCGCAGTCCCTGAACTGCGCGGTGCAGGAGCTCTGGGGCGCCTCGAACCTCTCCTTCGAGCTTTGTCCGATGCTGACTCACGGCGCGGTGCACGCGCTCGAGCTCTGCGGTTCCGAGGCGCAGCAGCAACTCTTCCTGCCCAAGATGACGAGCGGCGAGTGGACCGGCACCATGGTGCTGACGGAGCCGCAGGCCGGTTCCGACCTCGGGCAGGTGCGTACGCGCGCCGTGTCGGAGGGCGATCATTACCGGCTCTTCGGGCAGAAGATCTTCATCACCTGGGGAGAGCACGACTACACCGACAACATCATCCACATGGTTCTGGGGCGCATCGAGGGTGCGCCGGCGGGAGTGAAGGGCATTTCTCTCTTCATCGTGCCGAAGGTGTTGGTCAACGCCGACGGCTCGCTCGGCGAGCGCAACGAGGTCCGTTGCATGTCGATCGAGCACAAGCTCGGCATCCACGCGAGCCCGACCTGTGTGCTGCAGTTCGGGCAGGACCGGGGCGCCACCGCCTACCTGGTGGGGGAGCCCAATCGCGGCCTTGAGTACATGTTCATCATGATGAACACGGCACGCCTCGGAGTGGGTGTCCAGAGCTACGCAGTCGGCGACCGGGCCTTCCAACAGGCTGCGGAGTACGCGCGCACGCGCCTTCAGGGCAAGCCGGCCCGCGCAGCCGACGGCGAGCGCCTGCCGATCATCCACCACCCGGACGTGAGGCGCATGCTGTTGACCATGAAATCGTGCACGGAAGCATCGCGAGCCATTGCCTTCTATGCCGGGCAGCAGCTCGACCTCGCCGCCCACCATCCCGATGCCGCGGCGCGCGCCGCCGCCCAGGCCCGCGCCGATCTGCTGATTCCGATCGTCAAAGCCTGGAACACCGAGACAGCCAACGAGGTCGCCGCGATCGGCGTGCAGGTTCACGGCGGCATGGGCTTCGTCGAAGAGACGGGCGCGGCGCAGTACGTGCGCGACGTGCGCATCACGACCATCTATGAGGGAACGACCGGCATCCAGGCGAACGACCTCATCGGCCGCAAGATCGGGCGTGACCGTGGCGTCGCGTTGGGCGCGCTGATCGCCGACATGCGCCGCGAGCTCGAGGCGCTGGAGCCCCGTGGCGACATACCGGGCGAGACGCGCGATGCGGCGCTCCATGCAGTCGGGCTCCTGGAAGCGGCGAGCCGTTCGCTCGTCGGCAGCATAGCCGCCGCGCCGGAGCGGGCGCTGGCCGTGTCGGTGCCCTATCTCAAGCTCTGCGGCCTGGTGGCCGGCGGTTGGCTGCTCGCCAGATCGGCAGCGATCGCCGCGGCGGGTCGCGGCGCGGCCGGGAAGGATTTCTATCTGTCGAAGATCCGCACCGCCCGCTTCTACGCCAAGCAGGTGTTGCCGCAGGCTATCGGCCTGGCGAAAGTCGTTGAAGAGGGGGCGGCCAGCGTGTTGGAAGCGGAGCCTGAGCGAGTCTAGGACTCGCGCACCTGCGTCCATGACGGCGGCCAGCCAAGACTCGGGGAGCCCAAGGAGACAGCATCGGCTTTCCGCGGGAGTCGTTGTACTTCGGCGCGGTCCGAGAGATTGGCTGTTCCTCATGCTGCGCGCCTATCGAAACTGGGATTTCCCCAAGGGCATGGTTGAAGCGGGCGAAGCTCCGCTGGCGGCTGCGCGTCGTGAGGTGCGCGAGGAGACGCTCATCGAGGACTTGGAGTTCAACTGGGGAGAGGTCTATCTGGAGACCGGACCTTATGGCAATCGGAAGATCGCCAGGTATTACGTGGCGGCGACCCGTACCGAGAAGATTACTCTGCCGGTCAGCCCCGAGCTTGGAAGGCCGGAACATGACGAGTGGCGCTGGGTTGATCGCGAGACAGCGCTCTCGCTGGTCGCCACGAGGCTGCAGCCTATAGTGAGTTGGGCCGCAGAGGCGGTAGGCATGGGAAGACGTGATTGATTTGGTTAGAGCACTTAGCGATCTCGTTCGTTTTGTGTGCGCTGAGCTGCACCTCCATTGTTGACGCTGCGCCTAACGCACGCAGTACCGTTAGGGATGACTTTCGACACAACGTGACTGTCCACGCTCCCCCGCTGCGGATCGTGAGCCTCGCTCCCGGCGCGACAGCAATGCTGTTTGCCGCCGGCGCGGGTAGCCAAATCGTGGGAACGATCGAATATTCCGGGCAGCCGGCTTCTGAAACGAAACTGCCCAAGATCGGAAGTGCGGACGCCATCGATATGGAGCGTCTGATTGCCTTGAGACCGGATGTCGTCGTCGTCTGGCCCGACGGCAACAATCCGGCGCAGATCGCCACTATCGAGCGCCTAGGTATTTCTGTCTATAGGCAGGAGGCAATTACGCTGGATAGCATTGGGGATTCCCTCCGCCGGCTGGGAAGGCTGACCGGGACGAGCGCGGTGGCGGATCGGCAGGCGGGCGCGCTCGAGGCGAAGCTGGCTCGGCTCAGGAAGGATTATGCAAACTCGAGCCAAGCGCCCACGGCCCTTCTGGAGGTGTGGGATCGGCCCCTGTACACCGTAGGTCGCGGGGAGCTGATGAGCGATGCGCTGGCGGTCTGCGGGGCCCGGAATGCGTTCGCGGACCTGCCGCCGCGTGCCCCCGCCATTGGCATCGAAGCGGTACTTGCACGAAATCCGGACATCATCATCGCGGCTGCTCCGCCGGGAAGGGGTGCCGCATGGCTGGCGGAGTGGCGACGCTTCCCGTCCTTGCGGGCCGTGAGAGCCGGACGCCTGCTGGCTTTCGAGGATCAGCGGCTGATGGGATTGGGGCCGGGTGTCATCGACGCAACCGCTGCGATGTGCGGGAAAATCGCAGCTCTGATGGCTGGGCCAGCGGCAAAATAGCCCCGTCGGCGGCCCGGCTGTGCCGGGGTCGTTCAGCCTGACTCGGCGTCACATGGTAACCCCCGGAATACCTCCCCTGGCGTGAAAGCGGTATCACGGAGCCGCGTGTAGGTCGCTGGAGCGGGTGTTGATTGGTTTCGCGCCGCCGAGGGCTCTGGTAGAGTGCGGATTGGGATGGAGCACCATCAATTACAATGACTTAGGGGCTGGATCAACAGGGCGGCGCACGTCGGAAGATGGTCAGGATTACCTCCCTAGTTGTGCGGGGACTGCTGTATCTCTCGTATACGGCGTTCCTCTCGGTGTTGGTCATGACGGACGCACGGGCCGACGACCCGATCGCGCGTTTCAACGTGCCCGCGGAACCCCTGCCGCAAGCACTCATCGACTTCTATCACCAGTCCGGCGTTCAGCCGGGGTTCGCCGTAACGGAACAGATGGTCAAGGCAAAGAGCAATCCCGTTTCCGGGATGATGCCGAGCTCCAAGGCGCTCGACGTGATGCTCAAAGGAACCGGCTACACGTACAGATTCGACACCGACAACTCCGTCGACATCATACCCGCCGATGAGCCGGATGGCGGTGGAGCACAGGCGGCCACGGTCACGCGCGAACCTACTCCAGCGCCTCGAGAGCCGACGGTTGATCAGTATGGAGGGCGACTCGAGCAGGTCAACGTCACGGGCAGCCTGATCCGCGGCGTGCAGGACACCGTCGCACCGCTCATATATTTGAAGCAGCAGCAGCTGGCCATGACGGATTACGCGACGGTCCAGGATTCTCTTTACAGCCAGCCCATCATTTCGCTCAACGGGCCGCGCGAGGACCTTGGTATCGACGCCAACTATCAGTTCGGTGCCGGACTCGATCTGAGAGGTTTGGGTGTCGGCGCCACGCTGGTGCTGGTGAACGGAGAGCGGCAGCCGTTATCGGGCTTGAACGGCGATTTTGTCGACGTCTCCACGATCCCGTTGAGCGCAGTAGAGCGCATCGAAGTGCTGCCGGACGGCGCTTCAGCGCTCTACGGATCTGACGCCATCGCCGGCGTCGTCAACATCATCATGCGGAATAACTTCGACGGGGCACAGTCGCAGCTGAGATACGGGACCGCGATCGGGGGGCGGCGCGAGATGATGGCCTCGCAGCTCCTGGGCACGCACTGGACTGGTGGTCACGCGATGCTCGCGTACGAGTACTCCGATGAGACGCCGCTGGCTGCAGCAGAGCGGCCGTACGCTGCAAACGCTGATAAGACGCCCTACGGCGGAAGCAACTACGATAGCTACTACACCTATCCGGGAAACATCCTGAATCCCAACACCGGGCTGCCCGTACTCGGCCTTCCGGCGGAGCAGAGTGGGCAGGCGCCGATGATGGCGGCGCTGTCGCCGAGCATCAATCTCGAGAATCAATTCGCAGGCCTGCAACTCTTTCCCGAGGTGACGGCAAATGAGCTGTATGCGACGGTTGCACAGGACCTGAGCGACAGATTGCAGTTGTTCTTCGAGGGACGCTTCGCCGAACGGAACGCACTGCAAAGCAATTTGCCCAACGAGACCGCACTGGAGGTTCCGCCGTCCAACCCCTATTACGTGAATCCATTCGGCGGCGTGGGTGACACCGCGGTTGCTTACAGTTTTGCGCACGACTATGGGCCCTCCATCTTTTCCGGAGACAGCCAGGTCTACATGGCTACGCTGGGAACCAGGCTGCAGATGGGCCAAACGTGGCAGGCGACTCTGAGCGAGTCGTACGGGCGCCAGTCTTTGCAGAGCAACGAATACGCGCAACCCGACCCGGCTACCCTGGCGGACTACCTGGCCGATCCGAACCCGGCAACGGCCTTCAACCCGTTCGGCCCCACGAATCCGCAGACGCTGGCGGCGATCGAGCGGGCTTTCCCGCTGCACGCCGTATCGACCACTGAGTACACCAATCTCGTCGCGGACGGGTCGGTGTTCAGTATGCCGGCTGGCGATGCCAAACTCGCCGTAGGCGTCGAGCGGCGGGAGGAGGGACTGTTTCACAGCGTCGTGGATCCATTGAATCCCTCGGAGGACACGATTCCGCAGAGCTACTCCCGCCATATTGAATCGCTCTATTCCCAGCTCGTGCTGCCTCTGGTGGGAGATGCGGCCAGTCCACGCGCCGCACCCCGGTTGGAGCTGAACGTGGCGGGCCGGTACGAGCATTACAGCGATTTCGGAGGTACATTCAACCCGACATTCCGGATTCAATGGATCCCGGTCCAACCCTTGAAGGTTCGGGCAAGCTGGGGACGGTCCTTCCGCGCCCCGACGCTCGACAATCTGTATGACACTTCGGCGAACGTGGACGCGTCGGTCGTGCTGATGGACCCGCAATCGCCAACGGGTCGCTCGCAGGTGCTGGTGCAGCAGGGATCCAATCCGAACCTGAAGGAGGAGACGGCCAAAACATGGACGGCGGGTTTCGATCTGGCTCCTCCGTTCCTGACGGGTTCGACGTTTTCGCTGACCTATTACTCGATCGACTACGTTGGGCGCATCGCACAGCCGGGAGCGGACGATCCGTTCGCGATCCTGATCGATGCGGCTGAGTGGGCTGCGGTGATTACTCGAAATCCGACGCGAGCACAGATAGACGCCGTCTGCAACAATCCCTACTACCAAGGCGTCGTAGCGGCATGTCTCACCAGCTCGCCTGCTGCAATCATTGACGGCCAGCTGGCAAATCTATCGTCGACCAAGACGACGGGCCTGGATGTTGAAGCGCACGATTCCTTGAGCGGCGCTTTGGGAACCCTGAGCCTCGACTTCATCGGGAATTATGTATTCGATTTCGATCAGGCTGAGACCGATACATCGCCTGAGATCGATATCGTGAACACGGTCGCGAATCCGCTGGCGCTGCGACTGCGTGGAACGATCGGCTGGAGTCGCGAGGGCCCGCAGCGGCCCGGGCCCGCGGTTGACCTGGCGGTGAACTACACCGGCGGGTACAAGAACCCGGGCAGCACCCTTCTGCCGGACGTGTCCCCCTCGACGACTGTCGACCTCCGACTGGTCTATCGAACCCTGCAGGGCTCCGGTTGGCTCAGCGGGATGCAATTCTCATTGAATGCGACGAACCTGCTGAACCATGATCCGCCGTTCGTCGACAACCAAGGGGGCTATGATGCCGAGAACGTCCAGGCCCTCGGACGTGTCGTGAGCATCGACATCAGCAAGCGATGGTAGACCCGGAAGCGGCCCTGCGGGGTGGCCTGCCTCAGTAGGCTGTAAAGCCGCTACCTGTGTCCGGCTTCGTGCCAACCCAGCCGCCCTTGGTATCGGATACCTTGCCCAGCTCAATCAGCGTGGCATCCGCGACCGGCTCCGCGTCCTGACGACCGGATTCGACCTGATCCTGCTCTCTGCTCGACCGAGTGTCCGAAAGGGTATTCATGACTTACTCCACGCCAGCACGATGAAGTGCAGAAGATTTACAGGCGTTGTTGCGTTGGGAAGCAAAGGACTGGGTGAATGTTACGACAAAACAGTAGTCGCCGGCGATACATCCGGCCCATGGGGCCGGCAATGTCCTTCTTATGTAGCCTGCTCCGCGCGGCGCCATCTTACGACAAAAAGCAGCCCCGCGGGCGATACGCGTCGCCCGTGAGGCTGCCGATGACTTCTCACGTAGCCCAGGGCTCCCGTCTACGCCGCCGCCTGCGTCTCGCTGACAGCCCGCCAGCCGACGTTATCCAGTACTCGAGCCACGGCATGCACTGTGGCCGCGATGCGAACGGCGCTCTGCACCGCCTCGCGGGGCAGGCCGTGTTGGCGAACCTGCCGCTCGTGAGAGGCTACGCACGTGCCGCAGCCGTTGATGGCCGAGACCGCGAGCGAGATCGAGCTCGAAATCGACCTTGTCCATGCCCGGATTACCGATGACATTCATCCGTAAGCGCGCCGGCATGCGACCGTACTCGGGATCCTCAACCAGATGCAGGAAGCGGTAATAGACGTTGTTCATCCCCATGATCGCGGCCGCCGCGCGGGCGCCCGTCTCGTAGGCGGCATCGAGGTGTGCCGCCGCCAGCTCGCCGATGGCTGCGGCGAAAGCCGGGTTGCGGGAGGCCTCAGCCGCGCCCAGGGCCACCGCCCAGATCTGCCGCTCGGTCAGGCCCGGCGCTCCCGTTGGGGAGAGCACCGAGCCCAGGTTGAGCTTAAGGTCGCGCGCATATTCCGGCAGCGCATCGCGAAGGGTGTTCAAAGTCGTCATATTCATTCCTAGTGTTCAAGCGCTGGATCCGGGCATCCTGCCCGGCCCAGCGGAGAGCAAAAAAAGCGTGGTTTTTTGGCTCTCCGCCCGCCACCTGCGGCGGCGGGGCACATCCTGTGCCTGGGGTTACGGGGGTGGGGTCACGGTGGGAGGTCGGCTACGCCGCCTTCAGCGTTTCCTCGCCCTGCTTCCAGTTGCAGGGGCAGAGCTCGTCCGTCTGCAGGGCATCGAGTACACGCAGCACTTCCTCCGGGCTGCGGCCGACGTTGAGGTCGGTGACGTACACGAAGCGGATCACGCCCTGAGGGTCCACGATGTAGGTGGCGCGCTGCGCGACACCTGCTTCCGGGTCCAGGATGCCGAGGCGGCTCGAGAGCTCGCGCTTGATGTCGGAGACCATGGGGAAGGGCAGGTTCGTCAGCTCTTCCTTGTCCCGCCGCCAGGCGAGGTGGACGTACTCGCTGTCCGTGCTGACGCCGAGCACCTGCGCGTCGCGGGCACGGAACTCCTTGTCCAGCCTGCCGAAGGCCGCGATCTCGGTCGGGCAGACGAAGGTGAAGTCCTTCGGCCAGAAGAACACGACTTTCCACTTGCCGCTGAAGCTGTCCTGGGTGAAGGGCTGGAAGGCGGCGTTGACGTCGCTGGAGACTACGCCGGTGAGGGAGAAATCCGGAAAACGCTGACCAATGCCTAACATGTCGTGAGCTCCTGGGTAATCGTCTGATCGTCGGGTCCCATGCGGGAATGGGTGCATCATGAGTACTCGGTGCTCATTTATCCAATGGATTGACTTTATAATCTCGATAGACACCATATATCGGATGCGGGACCTCCCGAAGCCCCAGGGGCGTAGGGAGGCGGGTCCAGACTTTCCGGGAGCAGCCTATGGCCGACATCAAGTTGAAGGATCTCCGTTACCTCGTCGCGGTGGCGGACGCGCTGCACTTCGGGCGGGCGGCGAAACGCTGCTTCGTCAGCCAGCCGACGCTCTCGGCGCAGCTCAAGAAGCTGGAGCAGTACCTCGGGGTGCAGCTCATCGAGCGGCAGCCGAACAACGTCTCACTCACCGAGGCCGGAGAGCAGATCGTCGCCCGGGCGCGACGGATCCTCGAGGCCAGCGATGAGGTGGTGACCCTGGCGCGCGCTCATCGCGACCCGCTGGCTGGAAAGCTGCGGCTCGCCCTGCTGCCGACGATCGGGCCTTATCTCCTGCCGCGGGTATCGCAGGCGATACGACGCGCACTACCGCGGCTCGAGCTGCGCCTCTACGAATATCAGACGGCGCCGATGCTGGAGAAGCTGCGGTGCGGGGAGCTCGACCTGGGCGTGCTCGCGCTCCCGGTGGACCTCGAGGGCCTCGAGGCGCGAGAGCTGTTTGCGGAGCCGTTCACGGTAGCCGTGCCGGACCGGCACCGGCTCGCCAAGCGCGAACGCGTCCAGGTGGCCGATCTCGAGGATGAGACGCTGCTCCTTCTCGAGGAAGGGCACTGTCTGCGCGACCAGGCGCTGGAGGTCTGCAGCCGGGTCGGCGCGGGCGAGAGCCAGGACTTTCGCGCCACCAGCCTGGAAACGCTGCGGCAGATGGTCGCGACGGGCGCCGGGGTCACCCTGCTGCCGGAGCTCGCCACCAAGGGAGCCTACGGCGATGCGCGCGGCGTCACGGTGTTGCCATTTGCGAAACCGGCGCCGGTGCGGCGCGTGGGTGCGGTGTGGCGCAAGACCAGCGCCCGACGGCCGGCGATCGACGCGGTGTGCACGCTGATCAGCGAGCGGGCTGGCTGAGAGCCCTGCTCTGGCATAATCGTCCGGAGTGAGCCGCCCGGGAACAACCACACAGCACATCACACCGTACGACCGCTTCGCCTGGAGCGACGTCGAGGTCGAGCGGATGTTGGTCTCCGGCGAGCAGCGGCAGGAGCTGGCTGCGTATTTCGGGGAGAGCGAGTACGTGGACCTGGTGCGGCTCGCGCGCAAGGCGGAGCGCGTCGGCGTGAGCGACGCCAGCCCGCATGTCGTGGTGGTGCCTGGCATCCTCGGCTCGCAACTCGGAATCGCGCGCCCGCGGCCGCTGCCCAACGACGTGCTGTGGCTCGATCCCATCGATATCCAGGTGGGAAGATTGCGGCTCCTCGGACTGGACGCGGCCGCGCCGATCATCCCACTCGGCGTGGTGCTTTACTCCCACCTGAAATTGCGGCTCCGGCTGCGCGCGGCAGGCTTCGCCGTGACGTTCCACGATTATGACTGGCGGCTCGGCATCGAGGAATCGGGTGCCGCCTTCGCTGCCTGGCTGCGTGAGCAGGGGTCCCGCCGTTTGGCGATCGTCGCGCACAGCATGGGCGGGCTGCTCAGCCGTACGGCACTGGCCCTGCCAGGAACGCAACACGTCGAGCGCGTGGTGCTTCTCGGCACACCGAACCAGGGATCGTTCGCCCCGGTCCAGGTTTTGCGGGGAACCTATGCGGTCGTCAGAAAGATCGCGCGGCTGGATGCCGCAACGACCGCCGAGCGCCTCACCGAGGAGGTATTCAGCGGCTTTCCGAGCCTGTACCAGATGATCCCCGTGGCAGGCCGCAAAGGCACGGCGGACCTGCTGGATCCGCGCGCATGGCCGGACTCCGGGCCCCCGTTACGGCGACCGCTGCTCGAGCGCGCGCGCCGCTTCCGTGAAGCGCTGCCGCCTGCCGATGAGCGTTTCGTCGCAGTCGCCGGCGTCGGGCAAGAGACGGTGACGGCGGTCTCCAAGGGAGGGGACGGCTTCGCATACACCGTCACGCGACATGGAGACGGCACCGTACCGGCCAACAGTGCCGCGCTGGATGGTACGAACACCTACTTCGCGAAGACCGCCCACAGCGATTTGACCCGCGATGCACATGTTGCCTCGGCGATCGTCGACATCCTGCGCAAGGGCTCCACCAGGCGTTTGCCCACGCGATGGACGAGCAAGAGCCGCGCGCAAGCCCGTGTCAGCGACCGCGAGTTGCGGCGCGAGCACGCCGAGAAAGTCGACTGGGCCAGCCTGACACCGGTGGAGCGGCGCGACTTCCTCCAGAGCCTCAACGAGCCGCTGAAGTTGCGGCTACGCGTGCGCAATCCGCGCTAGAGACGGACGCCAAGGTCAGCTCCTGGCCGTCCTGGTCGCGATAGTGAAATCGGATGACGGCGCCGATGCGAAGCAGACGGCTGCAGGGCCGTTCCGCGACAGACCGTCTGGCGCACGTCTGCTGACAGTCGCCGCCGGAGCGTCTCGAGTGACGCGGGTGGCAGGCAGGCTCGCACGGATGTTAGTCAGGGTGTAGTCATAGGTGAAGAGCGTTCCCGGGCCCGCTTGCGCGCCGTCGAGCCTGGTTATGTCGTCTATCATCCGCGGGGTGCTGGCGTTGACGCCATTCGCTGCCTGTGTCAGTTCCTGCTGCAGGATGGGGATGGGAGGGCGTGCGATGGAGTATCGCGCCCGCGTCGTGCTGCCCGTGCAGTCGGAACGCGAGCAGCGCCGCCACTGCGAGAAGCAATATCCCTGCCGTCGCCCAGTAGAGGGGTCTGATTACCGCTCGCGGTGCTGCCGGCGTCCGAGTGGAATCGATGACGCTCTTGACGGGCTGCGGGCCTGGTACTGCGGCGGCCCTGGGTCCGAGGACGCCGGGAAGCGCTCCGGCAGCCGTCCAATCCGGCAGTCCTTCACGCCAGAGCGGGGTGTCGGGAGTGACCTGTCCAGTGCCGACGAGGGCCCGCAGGGCATCTTCCCCCAGTGGTCCCATCTCACGCTCGCCGCGGCGGACATACCAGATCATGACTCAACGCCCTGAGTCGCCTTGCAGCGCCCGTATGAAAGCGGCCCCTGTGTCCGGACTGGAGGCCACTGCCGTGTCGTACATGAGCAGCAGGCGGTCGCAATCGAGCTTCGGGTTGACATCGGGTCCGTCCGGCCCCGCGCGCGGCAGCGTTGACCCAAACTCCCGACCTGCTGCGGAGCGTTGCGATGGGATTCCGCAGCGCCATGCGGCCTCGCCGGAGCATCGAGAAGTCCCACGAGCGCGGGACTGATCGCCGCGAGCGCCGCGGCGGAGCGAATCGGAGCGGCCGCCGATTGCAGCCTGAGTATGGCGACGCACTGGGCCGGATCCGACGACTGGAAGCGCCGCGCAGCGGTGCGCAGCTCCACCAGGAGTCGAAGTGCGCTGCCGTCGTCGACATCGGCCAGCCGCGCGCGCTCGATATCGCTTGCGGCCTCAGCGACCAAGCCGTTGAGCTCGGCCGCCGGCTGCGCCGCGGCGAAACCCGAGCCGCACGGCCCGGTCCAGCCGATCGAACCGTGACGGCTCGACTCGCCGCAGCTCGGTGAGGAACGGATAACGCCCTTCGAACGCCGACGCTCGCGATGCAAAAGCGGCCGGCGATTCGCCGGACGGGACGTGAGCCTCGTGGAGATGCGGTCGCCCACGTGGCCGGTGAGGCGGGCGGATCACGATTGCAAGCAGCAGGAGCGCGCAGAGCCCGGCCAGGAGGCGGATACCCCCTCGCACAGGTCCGGTCCGGCCCGACGCGTCCGGCTCGGGTGAACGTTCGCGCCGCAGCCGGCTCGCGCATGAGTGGAGCGAGATCGGCAAGATCGGCCGCCCGGCGACCAGCTCGCGAGTCCCATGCGCCAAACACGGTCATCCGCCCCGAGCGCCCCCGCCTGCGCAAGCTCGACGAGCACCGTCCAGGCAAACGGCCCTGCCCGGCGACCTGACACCTCGAGATACCACCGCCGACTTGCGGCAGTACTCTCGGCCCCCCTGGAATCTGCGGACATGCTCGTGCTCAGAACACGAACGGGATCAGCATCTTGGTGCGGCGCCGGTAGGCGGGATAGGCGTCGGGAAACTGCGCCAGCATGGTTTTCTCCTCGCTGCGCGCGGCTGAAGAGGAAGTAGGCGAAATAGAGCGACGAGACCGAGCAGCCAGAGCAGGCCCGGCGGTGAAGGCGGAGCCGATCATCGCGAGCATGAGGCCGGAGTAGATCGGGTGCCGTACGTAGGCATAAGGGCCGGATGTCACCAGCTCGTGCCCCTCCCGCAGGGACATGGGCATGCCCCAATTACGGCCAATGTGCACGCGCGCCCAGACGGCGAAGCCGAACCCCGCCAGACACAACCCAACTCCCATCCACTGCAGTGTAATGCCCGGATGGAGCAGCAGCGCGCGGCTGATGGAGACGACGAAACTCGCGACGGCGTGCCGACGGAATCGCACGAGGAGGAACACACCGACGACTGATGATCAACCGCAGGCGCCAGCCGGCCCAACGCGGCGTGCCCCTGCTCGCCTTCTTGTTGAACTGCGCGAGGACGAGCCAGCAGACAACGAATGCGACCCACAGCAGACGGACGAGCAGGCGCAGGCTGCAGCATCCGCGCCGGCTCAGTCGCGGAAGTTGTTGAACTGCAGCGGCAGGTCGACTTTCGCGCCGCGCAGGAGCTTGATGGCGTCCTGCAGGTCGTCCCGCTGCTTGCCGGTGACCCGGACTTTCTCGCCCTGGATGCTCGCCTGCACCTTGAGCTTCGAGTCCTTGATGAGGCGCGTGATCTTCCTGCCGGTCTCGGCATCGATCCCCTGCTTGAGGAGGACCTGCTGGCGGGCGGCGGCGAGGTTGACCTCCGGCTCCTTGATGTCGAGGCAGGCCAGGTCGATGCCGCGCTTGCCGAGGCGCAGCTTCAGGATCTCGAGCATCTGCTTCAGCTGAAAATCCACCTGCGCGTGCAGGGTCACCGTGAGCTCCTCGAGCTCGAAGCGTGCCCCGGTGTCCTTGAAATCGAAGCGCTGGGCGAGCTCGCGGTTCGCCTGGTCGAGGGCGTTCGCCACCTCGTGGGAATTGAGCTCGGAAACTACGTCGAACGACGGCACGGATCTGTCCTTTGAGGTGTCCGGACGTGGCAAACAGCCGGGTCGGCAGGGCGCTATTGTAGCCCAGTGCCCGGCGGTGATACGCTCCGGCCCATGTCCCGGCAGCACATTCGTCCGCAGTGGTGGTGGCGCACTCCGAAATCGGAGTGGGCCCCCGGACGCGGCTGCTAGTTTCTCGACACCCTACTAAACACGCAACGTCACCAGGACCCGCTCCGGAGCACTCCGGAGTGGGTTTTTTGTTGTCATTCTCGTTGTCATTATTGTTGTCATGAATGCGGTTTTCGACATCCCTGGAGATCTCGACACGCCGGTCTCGGCGTTCATGAAGCTCGCGGCCTTCGCGCCGCGCTTCCTGCTCGAGAGCGTGGAGGGTGGCGAGCGCCTGGCGCGCTACTCCTTCATCGGTTTCGGCGACGGACTCGAGGTGCGGCTCGACCGGGACGGCTTCCACGCCGGCGGGCAACGGCGGCCCGTGCCAGGGACGACGGCGGAGCTGCTGGCGGCGCTGCGGGATGCGCTCGGCCGCGCGCCCAAGCCGGGTCCGCAGATCGCCGGGGTTCCGCTCGCAGGCGGCCTGGTGGGCTATGCGGCCTACGACGTGGTGCGGTTCTTCGAGAAACTGCCGTTGCCACCCGGACGCGACAGCGGTGTGCCCGCCCTCCATTATGTGGCTCCCCGCTCGCTGCTGGTTTTCGATCACCTCACTCGCGGTATTGCGCTGCTCCACGATGGGTCGCAGGAAGACCGGCGAAGTCTGCGGAAGGAGGTGGTTCGCGCTTTGCGGGGTGGCCTGCCGAATGGAGGTCGCCCTGGCCGCTACGCACGTCCGGAGCCGGCCTTCAGCCGAAATGACTACCTCGCAGGCGTGAGGCGGACGCAGGAATACATTGCCGCCGGCGATGTCTATCAGCTTGTCCTGTCGACACGATTTCAGGGTCGCCATGAACTGGATCCCTTCCAGGCGTACCGGGCACTGCGTCTGATCAACCCCTCTCCCTACATGTATTACTGCGCGCTGGGCGACGTAACAGTCGTCGGTTCCTCGCCCGAGGCCCTGGTGCGGCTCAAGGAGGGCCACGCGCAGCTTCGGCCCATCGCAGGCACGCGGCCGCGCGCGGCCGATCCCGCGGTCGACATGGCGCGCGAAGCCGAGCTGCGCGCCGACCCCAAGGAAAATGCCGAGCACGTCATGTTGGTCGACCTCGCGCGCAACGACCTCGGGCGCGTGGCGCTCGCGGGCAGTATCGGGGTGGAGCCTTATCGGGCGATCGAGCGCTACAGCCATGTCATGCACATGGTGAGCGGGGTCAGTGGGCGGCTCGCGCCCGGGCGCGACGCGTTCGATCTGTTTGCGGCCACCTTCCCGGCCGGCACCCTGGTCGGCGCGCCCAAAGTGCGTGCCATGCAGATCATCGATGAGCTGGAGCCCGTAAGCCGCGGCCTCTATGGCGGCACGGTGGGTTACTTCGGCGCGCGCGGCGACATGGATCATGCGATCACCATCCGCACGCTGGTCTTCAGGGGAGACGAGTACAGCTATCAGGCCGGCGCCGGAATCGTCGCCGACAGCGTACCCGGCCACGGAGCACGACGAGGTTCTCGCCAAGAGCGGCGCCATGGCGCGCGCGCTCGAGCTGGCGGAGGAGGGGCTTTGACAAAATCATCGGGAATGATGGCGCCTCACAAATTGCTCCTGATCGACAACTACGATTCCTTCACCTACAACCTGGTGCAGGCTTTCCTCGTGTTGGGCGCCGAGGTGCTGGTATACCGCAATGACGCCATCACGGTGGCGGAAGCCCGCGCCCTTGCCCCCACTCATCTCTGCATCTCCCCGGGCCCCGGCACCCCGTATGATGCGGGGGTCTCCATGGAGATGATCCGCGCCTTCGCCGGGCGCGTTCCGGTGCTGGGCGTGTGCCTCGGGCACCAGTCGATCGTGGAGGTGTTCGGTGGCAAGGTGGTGCGCGCGGGACGCCTGATGCATGGCAAGACCTCGCTCGTCCATCACGACGGGCTCGGGCTTTTCACCGACATGCCGCAACCGTGCGAGGTCGGACGCTACCATTCGCTGATCGCCGCGCCGGAAACTTTGCCCCCGGAGTTGACTGTCAGCGCCAGGACGCCGGAAGGCGAGATCATGGGCGTACGCCACAAGGACCTCGCGGTGGAGGGAGTGCAGTTCCATCCGGAGAGCATCCTGACGCCGCAGGGACCGCGCCTGCTCGGGAATTTCCTGAGAAACGGAGCCGATGATGTCCTCGGCGCGTGACCTCCTCGACCGTTTGCTCGAGCGGCGCAACCTGACTCAACCCGAAGCCGAGGAGTTGCTCGGGGTTCTGGCGGACCCGGCGACCTCTGCCGCCTTCACCGGCGCGGTGCTCGCGGCGATACGCTCCAAGGGTGCCGTCGCCGACGAAGTGCGCGGCTTCGCCCAGGCGATGCGGCGCCTCGCGCGACGACCGTCGATTCCCGCCGGGCTGCCTGCCGTCGATGTCGTCGGTACCGGAGGCGACTGCTCCGGCAGCCTCAACATCTCCACCGGCACCGCGCTCCTCACGGCCGCTTGCGGCGTGCCGGTGGTGAAGCACGGTAACCGGTCCATCTCCAGCCGGGCAGGGAGTGCCGATGTGTTGGAAGCGTTGGGGCTTGCGTTGCCGCTCGATGAGGACATGGCCGGGAAATGCCTGGCGGCCTGCAACTTCACGTTCCTGTTCGCGCCCTATTACCACCCCGCGACCAAGGCGGTCGCGGCGGTGCGGGCGGCGCTGGGCGTGCGCACCATATTCAACATCCTCGGGCCGCTCACCAATCCCGCGGAGCCGCCCTTTCACGTGATCGGCGCCTTCAGCCTCGAGGTCGCCGAGCTCATAGCCCACACGCTTGCCGGCATGCCGCTGGAGCGGGCATTCGTCCTGCACGGCGCGCAGGGATGGGATGAGCCGACCCCGGTCGGCCCCTTCACCGTGTTCGATGTGCGCCCGGGGCATACGGAGCGGCACACGCGGACGCCGGAGGAGTATGGGCTGCGGCGCTGCGAGCCGGCGCGGCTTGCCGGCGGCGACGCCCAACATAACGCGCGCGCCCTGCGGGCCGTGCTCCAGGGCGAGGATCGCGGGCCGCACCGCGACTGTCTGCTGTTGGGCGCGGCCCTGGCGCTGGAAGTGACCGGAAAAGCCGCGCGGCCTCGCGAGGCGATCGAGCTCGCCGCGGCGGCCATCGACAGCGGCGCCGCCGCGCGCGTGCTCGAAGCCTTGGCGTCGCCTCGCCTGGAGCCGGCATGACAAAATCGTCTGGAACCGGCGATTTCCTGCAGCAGATGGCTGTCGCCAGTCGCGAGCGGGTCCGCGCCGCGCGCGCCGCCTGCCCGCAGGCGGAGCTGTTGGCACGGGCCATGGCTACTCCCTCGCCGCCGCGGTTGCGCCTCCAGGCCGGCGGCTTCGATCTCATTGCGGAGCTGAAGCTCCGCTCGCCGGCGGCCGGCCGACTCAAGGGACCGGACGAGGACGTAGTCACGCGCGTGACGACCTATGCGCGTGCGGGCGCTGCCGCGGTATCCGTCCTCACGGAGCCCACGCGGTTCGACGGCAGCCTCGAGCATCTGCGCATCGCAGCCCAGGCGTTGCTGCCGCTCGCCGTGCCCGCGATGCGCAAGGACTTCCTCGTGGATCCCTACCAGGTCATCGAGGCTCGCGCGGCCGGGGCCGGCGGCGTGCTCGCGATCCTCAGGATGTTGTCCGCGTCCGAGCTCGAGGCATTGATACGACAGGCGCGCGCGCTGGAGCTTTTCGTGCTGCTCGAGGCGTTCGATGAGCAGGACCTCGAGCGGCTGGACGGGCTGCTTCACCGCCTGGGCGGCGAGGGCCTGCTGGCGGGCGTCAACTCGCGCGACCTGCAGACGTTGCAGATGGTTCCGAGCCGGCTCGAGCAGCTCGCCGGCCGGCTGCCGCGGGGCATTCCACGGGTGGCGGAAAGCGGTGTCGGGTCAGTCGAGGATGCGCGCCGGGTGGCGGAAGCCGGCTATGATCTCGCTCTCGTCGGCAGCGCGCTAATGAGCGATAACGACCCAGCTGCGTTGGCGGGCGCCTTGCTCAGCGCCGCGCGGGCTACCCGTGCCGAAGTGACTATCAGGTGAGCGACATCATGTGGATCAAGATCTGTGGTATCACGACTGCGGAGGCCGTCGAGGCGGCGCTGGCGGCCCGTGTCGATGCGATCGGCTTCGTCTTTGCGGACTCGCCGCGACAGCTGACTCTGGAGGACGCAGTGGCGCTGGCGGCGCCCGCCCGCGGCCGGGTCCGGTGCGTTGCAGTGACGCGCCACCCCAGCCAGCGCCACCTCGATGACATTCTCGCCGTGTTCAGTCCCGACATGCTCCAGACCGACACGGAAGACCTGCGGGCATTGCGCTTGCCGAAGCAGCTCGAGCTGCTTCCGGTCTTCCGCGGCTGGGATCCGCAGCAGGGCACGGCCCGGGTCCGACCGGGTCCGCTTCCCGCGCGCCTGCTCTTCGAGGGACTGACGAGCGGCAGCGGTACTCCGTGCGACTGGACTGCCGCGCAGCGGGTGGCGCGCCGGACTCAGCTCGTGCTGGCCGGCGGCCTCGATGCCGACAACGTGGCGATGGCGATCGGCGCGGTTCGGCCCTTCGGCGTCGATGTCTCGAGCGGCGTGGAGGAGCGGCCGGGCGTGAAGAATCCGTCCGAGGTGGCGCGGTTCGCCGCTGCGGCGCGCAGCGCCTTCGAGATGATCCAACAGGAGCAACAGTCGGCGTGAGCACTGATCCTATCGCGGACCTGATCTCGGGCCGCTTCCCCGACAGCCGTGGGCGCTTCGGCCCGTTCGGCGGCCGTTACGTGCCCGAGACGCTGATTCCGGCGCTGGATCGCCTGGAGCAGGGAGTGCGGCAGCACTTGCATGGCGCGGCCTTCCAACAGGAGCTGGCGCAGGAGCTCACGAGCTGGGCCGGCCGCCCCACCGCGTTGACGTTCGCCGGCCGGTTGTCCGAGCGCTGGGGCGCGCGCATCTGGCTCAAGCGCGAGGATCTCGCCCACACCGGCGCGCACAAGATCAACAACGCCATCGGGCAGGCGCTCCTGGCGCGGCGGCTCGGCGCGAGACGCGTCGTCGCGGAGACCGGGGCGGGACAGCACGGTGTCGCCAGCGCGGCGGCCTGCGCCCGGCTGGGGCTGCCCTGCACGGTGTACATGGGCGCCATCGACATGGAGCGGCAGGCGCCGAACGTCGATCGCATGCGCCTCCTCGGCGCGACGGTCACGGCGGTGACCAGCGGCGATCGCACGCTGCGGGCGGCGATCGATGAGGCGTTGCGCGATTGGGTGTCGGATCCCCTGGAGACCTACTATCTCCTCGGGCTCCGCGCTCGGGCCGCATCCTTATCCCTACCTGGTGCGTGAGCTGCAGTCGGTCATCGGGCGCGAGGCGCGCGCGCAGATCCTGGAGAGAAGCGGCGCCCTGCCCGATGCGGTGATCGCCTGCGTGGGCGGAGGCTCCAACTCCATCGGCGCGTTCCATCCCTTCGTGGCGGATCGAACGGTCGAGCTGATCGGCATCGAGGCGGGCGGCCGCGGTCCGGGCCTGGGCGACAACTCCGCGACGCTCTCTTTCGGCCGGCCAGGGGTGTTGCACGGCACTTACTCCGTGCTGCTGCAGGATGAGAACGGCCAGGTTCAGGAGACCCACTCGGTCTCGGCGGGCCTCGACTATCCGGGTGTCGGGCCGGAGCACGCTTTGCTCGCCTCCTCGGGCCGCGCGCGCTATGAAACCGCAAGCGATGCCGAGGCGCTGGAGGCGGTGCGCGCGCTCTGCGAGTGCGAGGGCATCCTGCCGGCGCTCGAGAGTGCGCATGCCCTCGTCGGCGCGCAGCGCTGGGCCGCGAGCCATGCCGGCCGCAATGTGCTCGTGTGCCTCTCCGGCCGCGGCGACAAGGACATGCCGACATTACAAAAGACGCTCCTGGGGAAGTGAAAATGCACCTCTTACCGGCGTGCGAAGCGCGCCGCAACATTGACGGGGTTACTCGGCCCATCCTGGGCCTCGCCCCTGACGGGGCCGCCAAGCGCGGCGGCGCGCTTGGCGTTGTAAATCGCTCCCGACGATTTGCTCGCGCTTTGGCGAACCCCGTTAGTCCTGCGCGCAGCGCATGAAAAGTCATGAAAGGATCAGTGCCGCGATCCTGGCGGCCAAGGCGCGTGGCGAGCCGGCGCTGGTCGGATACCTTACGGCGGGCTTTCCAAGCCGCGACAGCTTCAAACAGCACGTGCAGGCGATCGCGGAAGCCGCGGATGTCGTCGAGATCGGGGTACCCTTCACGGATCCCATGGCCGACGGCGTCACCATCCAGCGGGCGAGCCATGCCGCCCTCGCGCAGGGAGTGAGCCTGCGGTGGATCCTGGCGCAGTTGGAAGCCATGCCGCGTGCCAAGGCGCCTCTTCTCCTCATGAGTTATCTCAACCCACTGCTCGCGCTCGGGCTGGAAGCCCTCGCCGCATCGGCCGCGCAGGCCGGCGTCGCGGGCTTCATCGTTCCGGATCTGCCCTTCGACGAGAGCGCCGAGCTGCGCGCCGCCTTGCAGGCGCAAGGGCTGGCGCTGATCCAGATGGTGACTCCGGTGACCCGACCGCAGCGCCTGGAGCAGATCTGCGCCAGCAGTCAGGGCTTCGTGTACGCGGTGACGATGACGGGTACGACGGGCAAGAGCGTCGCGGTGCCGCCCGAGGTCACGCGCTATCTCGACACCGTGCGCTCCATGTCACCTGTGCCCGTCTGCGCGGGCTTTGGGGTCCGCGGCCGCGAGCAGCTCGATCTGTTGCGGGATCACGTCGATGGCGTCGTGATCGGCTCCGCGCTCGTGGAGGTGCTGGAGCGGGGTGGTGACCCGGCGCGCTGGCTGCGCGATCTCAGGGGCTAGTGAGGACCGCCCGCCATGAGTTCAGGTCCCCTGGTCATCGCCAGTCGGTTCTGCGGCCCCGAGGGCTCGGCCAACGGCGGTTATTTCGCCGGTTGCGTCGCGGTGCGCGCCGGCCGCACGGTCACGGTCCGGCTCCTGCGGCCGCCGCCGCTCGACACCCCGCTCGATACCGTGGAGCTCGCTGACGGCACGCTGGCGGTGATGGCGGGAAGCGAGCGTTGCGGCGAGGCGAAGACCGCCACGCTGGAGTTGGTCCCGCGGCGCGCGCCGAATTATTTCGAGGCCGTGGAGGCCTCGCGGCGCTACGCTGGATTCAAGCACCATCGCTTCCCCACGTGCTTCGTCTGCGGTACCCAGCGTTCGCGCGGTGACGGCATGAGAGTGTTTGCCGGCCCGATCGCGGCGCGTGACCTCGTGGCGGCGCCCTGGGTTCCGGATGGATCGCTCGATGGCGGCGACGGCAAAGTCCGGCCGGAGTTCATGTCAGCGGCGCTCGATTGCCCGGGTTTCTACGCGGCGAGCCCCGACGATCGCATGATGCTCCTCGGCGAGATCACCGTGCACATCAATCGACTGGTGCATGTCGGCGAGCGCTGCACCGTCATTGGCTGGGCGCTGGAGGCGAGCGGACGCAAGCGCGCCGCGGGAACGGCGGTCTTCGACGAGGACGGCGAAGTCTGCGGTCTGGCGCGGGCGCTGTGGATCGAGCCCAGTTCGACAACAGCAAGTAAATAATCCGGCGAAGGCCGCCCTTCGCCGGCGAGCGCGGCGCAGTCACAGGGCTGGCCGCCGCAACGGCCGCAGGCCTGTTTCGGCCAGTGTAACAACAGGCCAAAGGGCTAGGCGCCCGGACTCGCCTCGGCGAGTTTTCCTGACACCATGCGCGCCGCGCGCCAACCGCCGAATTTGTAGTATAGCGCTCCCAGGAAGGCGGCGAGCGCGGAGGAGATCGGGAAGCTCCACCAGATGGCATCCGCCTGATAGCGGTACAGCAGCGCATCGGCAAGCGGAAAGCGCACCAGCAGCAGCGAGACGGTCATGATGGCCAGCGGCAGTATCACCGCGCCGGTCGAGCGCACGGTCGCGAACAGGATCATGGCGATCGCGAAGAACATGTACGAGGGCGTCGCGATGTGGTTGAGGTGCGCCGCGATCGCGAGTCCCGGCGACCCTGCCGGCAGGAACGGCGAGAAGGCAGGCGCACCGAGGAGCTCGAGGACGATGATCACCGAGCCGGTGATGGCGATGCCATAGGTGACGCCGATCGTCGCGATCCTGTTGACTCGGTGCCATTTGCCTGCCCCGACATTCTGCGCGGCCATGGCGGACACGGCCTGACCGACGGCGAAGGCCGGCATCTGGATGTAGTTCCAGATCTGCAGCGCCGCGCCGTACGCGGCCGCGGTATCGACCCCGAAGCGGTTGACGAGCGAGATCATGAGCAGGCCGCTCACCGACATCACCGAGATCGTCCCGCCCATCGGCAGGCCCTTGCGCAGCAAGGCGCCGGCCAGACTCCAGTCGATGCGCAGGAGCTTCAGCTCCTCGCCCCGGAGGCAGAGGATATGCCGGCGCCGGTACAGATGGCGCACCATGGCCGTGAGGCTGACGGTCTGCGCGATGAACGTGGCCAGGGCGGAGCCGGCGATGCCGAGTCGCGGCACCGGCCCGAGACCGAAGATGAACACCGGGTTCAGGCTGATGTCGAGGCCGACGGAAAGCATCATGAAATAGAACGGCGTCTTCGAATCGCCGGCGGCGCGCAGCACCGCCATCACGAAGGCATACATGTAGAGCGACGGCAGCGCGCAGAAGATCACGCGCATGTAGGCGATCGCGAGCGACAGCGACTGCGGCGGCGTCTTCATGGCCACGAGGATCGCCGGCGACAGCGTCAGCCCGGCGATCGCCATCACCACCGAGACGCCCGCGAAGAAGCTGGCGCTGGTCCCGACGGCATGCCGCGCACCGGCGATGTCGTTGGCGCCGATGCGTTGGGCGACGAGAATGGTGGCCGCCATCGCGATGCCGAAAGCGATACCGATCAACAGGAACATCACGACGTTGGCGTTCGAGGTGGCCGTGAGCGCCGCCTCGCCGAGATACCGCCCCACCCAGATGGAGTTGACCGAGGCGTTGAGCGATTGCAGGATGTTGGCGTAGAGGATGGGCAGGGCGAACTGCACCAACCCGCGGCTGATGGAGCCTTCCGTGAGCGAGCGCATCAGAACAGCCGATAGACGATGAGCGAGCCACGCCGCGCCGAGCCCTGTCAGCGTCCACCCGGGCCAAGCCGTGCGACCGAGCGCGAGCCAGACGATGCCGCCGAGCAGGGCTGCGGCGCCGAGGATGACTGCATCGCGCCGTCGGTGACCGCGGCGCAGCTCCGCATGCAGCAGCTCCACGGCGGGCGTCTCCACCAACATCCGCAGCATGCCGCCCTCGGCTCTCTGCAGAGTGCTCTTCAGGATGGCCGGGCAGAACGCGTGCCACCTCGATCAGCTCCGGCAGCTGCGTGCGCATGTTGTGGAAGATCTGGCGCAAGCTCATGCGCTCGCGCATCCACTCGCGCAGGATGGGCGCCGCGGTATGCCAGACATCGAGCTGCGGATACAGCTCGCGGCCGAGCCCCTCGACGTTGACCAGCGTTTTCTGCAGCAGGATGAGCTGCGGCTGCAGCTCCACGTTGAAGCGGCGCGAGATGTCGAACAGGCGCACCAGCAGGGTGGCGAAAGAGATGTCCTCGAGCGGCCGGTCGAATATCGGCTCGCACACCGTGCGCACGGCCGATTCGATCTCGTCCACCCGCGTACCCGCGGGCACCCACCCGGACTCGACATGCAGCTCCGCCACGCGGCGGTAGTCGCGGTCGAACACGGCGAGGAAATTGGCGGCGAGATAGTGTTGGTCGCGCGGATCGAGCGTGCCGACGATGCCGAAGTCGACCGCGGCGTAGAGCGGGCGCGCCGGATCGTCGATCATCACGAAGATGTTGCCGGGATGCATGTCGGCGTGGAAGAAGTTGTGCCGGAACACCTGGGTGAAGAAGATGCGCACGCCGTTCTCGGCCAGCAGCTTGATGTCGGTGCCGGCGCCGCGCAGCCGCTCCATGTCCGAGATCGGGATGCCATGGATGCGCTCCATCACCATGACGTCCAGGCGGCAGTAGTCCCAGTAGACCTCGGGGACGTAGAGCAGATCGGAGCCGGCGAAGTTGCGCTTGAGCTGTGAGGCGTTGGCCGCTTCGCGCATCAGATCCAGCTCATCGATGACCGTCTTCTCGTACTCCGCCACGATCTCGAGCGGGCGCAGCCGCCGGCCCTTCCCGCCAGTAGGTCTGGGCGAGATCCGCGAGCGCGTACAGCACCTCGAGGTCGCGCTCTATCGATTCCCGCATGTCCGGGCGCAGAACCTTCACGACCACTTCCTTGCCGTCGGGGAGCCGCGCGGCGTGCACCTGCGCGATCGAGGCGGCGGCGAGAGGTGTCTCCTCGAATTCCGCGAACGCTTCCGCGACGGGACGGCCCAAACGGCTCTCGACGATCGCGCGTGCCACGGCGCCCGGGAACGGCGGCACACGGTCCTGGAGCTTCGCGAGCTCGTCGGCGACATCGGTCGGCAGAAGGTCGCGGCGTGTCGAGACCGCCTGGCCGAACTTCACGAAGATGGGGCCGAGCTCCTCGAGCGCGAGCCGCAGGCGCACCGCCGGGCTGGCGCTGCGGTGGGGATTCAGCCAGGTGTCGGGTGAGAGATAGAAGAGAAAGCGCAGGGGCGCATAGAGATGCGTCGCCCGCACGAAGTCGTGCAGGCCGTATTTCAACAGCACCCGCTGGATCTGCAGGAGCCGCGCGAGGACGCGCAGCTTCACGGGCCTGACACCGGCGTCACTTCGCCGCGAGCCGCTGCTTCAGCAGCTCGAGGCGCGCATCGAAGCGGTCGAGGTCTTCGCGCAGCGCATCCACGCCGCGCAGGAACTGCTCGCCCTCCTCGCGGGATACCAGATCTCCACGCTCGTGGCTGAAGTACTCGCCGAAGTCCTGCAACAGGGTCGCGGCCGCGTTGCGGCTCCAATCCAACGCGCCGCGCGCCAGCCGGCCGATGCGGTGCGCCGCCACGTCGCCGATGAGAATCGACAGCTCCTCCTCCGGATCGGGCCTGAGCAATCGCGCCAGCTCGCGGAATTTTTGCGCCAGCTCCGCATCGCCGCGCACCTCGACCTCGCCGCGCGCGAGCGGCGCGTCCGCGGCGCTGCCGCCCAGCGCGAGCAGGCTCAACGGGCCGCCGATCACCTCCGCGTCGGCCGGCAGGTTGCCGCGGGTGATGCGCAGCGAGTTGCCGGTGGATTCCACCAGCAGCCGTGCCATCGCCGGCGCCTGCGATCGCGATCCGCCGGCCGGCGAGCTCCGCGCAGAGCTGCTGTGCGCGCGGCGAGCGGGGAAGCCCGCGGTTGAGAACGTTCTCGATCGTGGCGGTGAGCATGGGTCGCCCCGTCAGTACTTGTAGGCGCGGTGCAGCGCGACGATGCCGCCCGAGAGGTTGTGATAGCGGCAGCCCTCGAGCCCGGCCGCCTGCATCATCTCGAGCAGCGCTTCCTGGCCCGGATGCATGCGGATGGACTCCGCGAGATAGCGGTAGCTCGCCTCGTCCCGGGCCACGATCCGCCCGAGGAGCGGCAGCACGCGGAAGGAGTAGACGTCATAGAGCGGCCCGAGCCCCGGCGCCACGGGGTGGGAGAACTCCAGCACCAGAAGCTGGCCGCCGGGCTTCAGCACCCGCCGCATGGCGGCGAGCGCGGCAGGCTTGTCCGTGACGTTGCGCAGCCCGAAGCCGATGGTGATGCAGTCGAAGCTGTCGTCGGGGAAGGGCAGGCGCTCCGCGTTTGCCTGGACATAGTGCACGTTGCCGACGACGCCTTGATCCGTCAGGCGGTCGCGCCCGCGGCGCAGCATCGCGGAGTTGATGTCGCTCAGCACGACGAGGCCCCGGTCCCCCACCTGCCGCGCCAGACCGGCGGCAAGGTCGCCGGTACCGCCCGCCACGTCGAGCGCGCGCTGCCCCGGCCGCAATCCGGTGAGCGACAGGGTGAAGCGCTTCCACAGCCGGTGCGCGCCCCCCGACATCAGGTCGTTCATCAGGTCGTAATTGCCCGCGACGGAGTCGAAGACGCCGCGCACCCGGCGCGCTTTCTCGCGCCAGGACACACGCTCATAGCCGAAATCGGTGGATCGGGGGTCGGTCATCGGATCGCCAGGTCGCGGGGAGGACGCATTGTATCTTCTTGCTTTTTGGACCACATGCTGCGCAGAATCCGGCCCCGGTAGGGGGGTCTTGTGAACGTAAAAGGCCGGGCGGTGTCAAAGCCGCCCGGCTTTTTATTTCTGGGCTGCCTTCCGCGCGAGATATTGGGCCCATTTTGCCGCGTGGTCGCGGCCCAGCTCATAGAGCCTGCGGTCGCGGCCAGCTCTACAGGTATTTCCAGGTGTAGAGGCCGGTATCGTGGCCGTCGTCGAAGACCAGCTTCACGGCGTACTGGCCCACCGGCTCGATCGCGCGGACGCCGACCGCTTCCTTGCCGAGAACCAGCGTCTCCTGGCCGGGACCGTGCCCCTTGACCTCCGCCGACGGGGAATAGACGCGCAGATACTCGAACGGCAGCTCGAAGCGGCTGCCGTCCTCGAAGGTCACCTCGAGCAGGCGAGCTGCGCGGCGCAGCTTGATTTCCAAGGGCTGGGGGTCGGACGCCATATGCACTATTATGGACGTCTCTGCTCCAGCAGCGGTACATCGTGGAAGCTACAGATACCTCCCACCCCGACTACTATCACCGTGTGGTCGATTGCCAGTGGGCCTGTCCGGCCCATACCGATGTCCCTGAGTACATCCGGCTGATCGCCCAAGGCCGCTTCACCGAAGCGTACCTCGTCAATCGGCACTCCAACGTCTTTCCGGGCATCCTGGGACGAGTCTGCGACCGTCCGTGCGAGCCGGCCTGCCGCCGCGGCCGGGTCGAGGCCAAGCCGGTCGCCATCTGCCGCCTGAAGCGCGTGGCGGCCGACAATCGGGACGATATCACCGGCAAGCTGCCGCCCATCCCCAGGATCAAGAACGGCAAACGCATCGCCTGCATCGGCGCCGGCTGCGCCTCGCTCACGGTCGCCAACGACCTGATGCCTCTGGGCTACGAGGTCACGATCTTCGAGCAGTACGGCGAGCCCGGCGGCCTCATGCGCACCAACATCCCCTCCTTCCGCCTGCCGCAGACGGTGCTCGAGGAGGAGATCCGGATGATCGTGGACATGGGAGTCGACCTCAAGCTCGGGCACCGCATCGCCAGCATGAAGGAGCTGCTCGCGAGCGGCGGCTTCGATGCGGTGTTCGTCGGCTCGGGGGCGCCCAAAGGCAAGAACCTCGAGATTCCCGGCCGCGCCGAGGCGGCCGCCAATACTCACATCGGCATCGACTGGCTGGAGTCGGTGGCCTTCGGTCACATCGACCGGATCGGGGAGCGCGTCCTCATCATCGGTGTCGGCAACACTGCGATGGACTGCTGCCGCACGAGCCTGCGGCTCGGCGCCAAGCAGGTGAAGGTGATGGCGCGCAAGCCGCGCGGCTTCTTCAAGGCCTCCGAATGGGAGCTCGAGGATGCCGAGGAGGAAAGCGTCGAGATCGTGATCAACCGCTCGCCCAAGGCCTTCCGTCTCGAAGGCGGCCGTCTCGTCGGGATGACTTTCGACTGCATGGAGTACGAGCTCGACGCGCGCGGGCGCATCACCGCCGAGCGGGTGGCCGGCGAGGAGTTCATCCCGGCCGACGACGTCATTCTCGCGATCGGGCAGGAGAACGCCTTCCCCTGGATCGAGGGCGATCTCGGCATCGAGTTCGACAAGTGGCACGTGCCGAAGGTCGACCCGGTCACCTTCCAGTCGACCCGGCCCGGCGTTTTCTTCGGCGGCGATTCCGCGTTCGGCCCGAAGAACATCATCTGGGCCGTGGAGCACGGCCATCAGGCCGCCATTTCCATTCACCGACACTGCCAGGGCGAGCCCATCACCGAGCGCCTGCAGCCCGGTGTCAATCTGCAGAGCCGCAAGATGGGCATGCACGAGTGGTCGTATTCCAACGACTACGCGCCGGTCGAGCGCCGGCTCATGCCGCACGTCTCTCTCAAGGAGCGCTTCAAGAAGCTCAACATCGAGGTCGAGCTCGGCTTCACCGCGGAGCAGGCCGCGCAGGAAGTGCAGCGCTGCCTCAACTGCGATATCCAGACCGTGTTCGCGGCGAAGCTCTGCATCGAGTGCGACGCCTGCCTCGACATCTGTCCCGTCGACTGCCTGACCATCACCGTCAACGGCCCGGAGCAGGAGCTGCGCGAGCGCCTCAAGGTCCCGGCGCGCAACCTCACCCAGTCGCTCTACGTGTCAGCACCGCTGCCGCAAACGGCGCGCGTCATGGTCAAGGACGAGGACCTCTGTGTGCACTGCGGCCTCTGCGCGGAGCGTTGCCCGACGGCCGCTTGGGACATGCAGAAATCCCTCGTCCACTGGCCGCAGGCCGAGGACGAGGCGCGGACGACGATGGAAACCCGGAAGCCCAAGATCGCCTGAACCGACCATGAGCCGAATCAACGATTTCACGATCAAGATCGCCACGGTGAACGGCACCGGCTCGGCGAGCGCCAACACGCTGCTGATGAAGTCCATCTTCCGCAGCGGCATTCCCGTGATGGGCAAGAACTACTTCCCGTCCAACATCCAGGGGCTGCCCACCTGGTACGAGATCCGCGTTTCCCGCGAGGGCCACCTCGCCCGCTCCGGCGCCGTCGACCTCATGGTCGCGATGAACGCCGAGACCTATTCGCGCGATGTGAAGGAAGTCGCGCCCGGCGGCTATCTCGTGTACGACTCCACCTGGCCGCGGCCGGCGCTCCTCGGCCGGTCCGACATCACGGTGCTCGGCGCACCGCTCGCCAAGATGTGCAACGAGAGCTTCGACGGAGTGCGCACCCGCATTCTGATGAAGAACATCTGCTACGCGGGCGTGCTGGCGGCGCTGCTGGACCTCGATCTCGAGCGCATCCGCGAGCTGTTGGCGGAAACCTATGCCAAGAAGCCGCAGCTGGTCGACAGCAACATGAAGGCGATCGCGCTCGGCCATGACTATGCGCGGCAGAATTTCCCGTGTCCGCTGCCCCTGAAGGTCGAGAAGATGGACCGGACCGCCGGCCACATCATGATCGACGGCAACACCGCCGCGGCGCTCGGCTGCGTCTTCGCGGGCGCGACCGTCGCGGCGTGGTACCCGATCACTCCCTCGACTTCGCTCATGGATGCCTTCAAGGGCTTCTGCGATCGCACGCGTATCGACGCGCAGACCGGCGCCAAGCGCTTCGCCTTCATCCAGGCGGAGGATGAGCTGGCCGCCATCGGCATGGTGATCGGCGCGTCCTGGAATGGCTGCCGCGCTTTCACCGCGACGTCCGGCCCCGGCATCTCGCTGATGAACGAGTTCCTTGGCCTGGCCTACTACGCCGAGGTGCCGGCGGTCGTGTTCGACATTCAACGCGTCGGCCCTTCGACCGGCATGCCGACGCGCACCCAACAATGCGATCTGATGGCGTGCGCCTACGCCTCCCATGGTGATACGCGCCACGTTTGCCTCTATCCCGCCAATCCCGAAGAGTGCTTCTACATGGCTGGCCAGGCTTTTGACCTGGCGGAGCGCCTGCAGACACCGGTGATGGTGCTGTCGGACCTCGACATCGGCATGAACGACTGGATGTGCCGCGATCTGAAGTGGGACGACGCCTATCGGCCCGATCGCGGCAAGGTGCTGGACAAGGCGCAGATCGAGAAGCTGGAGAAATTTTACCGCTTCATCGACAAGGACGGCGACGGCATTCCATACCGCACGATGCCGGGCGTTCATCCCAAGGGCGCCTATTTCGCGCGCGGCTCGGGGCACTCGCAGTACGGCGCGTATACGGAGGACTCGACCGAATATCAGCTCGTGCTCGACCGGCTGGTGAAGAAATGGGACACGGCGAAGAGGCTCGTGCCGCGCGCCATCATCGACGCGACGCCGGGAAGCGATATTGGGATCGTTTCGGTGGGAAGTTGCGACAGCGCGATTCACGAGGCGCTTGCGATCCTCAAGGGGCGAGGCGTCGGCGTGAACTACATGCGCGTGCGCTCCTTCCCCTTCAGCGAGGACGTGGAGCGATTTCTCGCCGCGCACCGGGTGCTCTTCGTCGTAGAGCAGAACCGGGATGCGCAGTTCCGCTCGCTGCTGACGCTGGAGACCGCGGTGGAGAAGTCGAAGCTGCGCTCGCTCCTGCACTACAGCGGGCTGCCGATCTCCTCGAGCTTCATCGTCGAA
>CAWHWV010000016.1:0-129579 GCA_963833085.1 uncultured Pseudomonadota bacterium | reverse complement strand
GGCATGCGGCCGCCGCGCCCTCAGCCGCCCGCTGCGGCCTGACGCGGACGATCGCCTTCAATTTCAGGACCCCCGAATTGCGCATCATACAGGGCGCGGTAGGCTCCTTCGCGCGCCAGCAGCGTCTCGTGCGTGCCCTGCTCGACGATGCGGCCGTCGCGCATCACCAGAATGAGATCGGCGTCGCGGATGGTCGAGAGCCGATGCGCGATGACGAAGCTGGTCCGGTTGGTGCGCAGCGCCGCCATGGCGTGCTGTACCAGCGTCTCGGTTCGCGTATCGACCGAGCTCGTCGCCTCGTCGAGGATCAGCAGCGCCGGACGGGTCAGAAACGCGCGCGCGATCGTGATCAGCTGCTTCTGTCCGGCGCTGATGTTGCTCGACTCCTCGTCGATCACCGTGTCGTAACCCTCCGGCAAGCCGCGCACGAACCGATCGACGGAAGTCGCCCTGGCGGCCTCGAATACCTCCGCGTCGGTTGCTTCGGGTCGGCCATAGCGGATGTTGTCACGGATCGTGCCGTTGAAGAGCCATGCGTCCTGCAGCACCATGCCGATCCGCGACCGCAGCTCGTCGCGCCGCATGGTTGCGATGTCGACGCCGTCGAGGGTGATGTGGCCCTGATCGAGCTCGTAGAAGCGCAGGATGAGGTTGACCAGTGTGGTCTTGCCCGCCCCCGTTGGGCCGACGATCGCGACCGTATGGCCGGGCTCGGCGACCAGCGACAGATCGTCGATCAGAGGCTTGTCCGGCTCGTAGCGGAAAGAAACGTGCTGGAATTCGACGCGGCCGCGCTGCCGCTGCGCGACCGCGGGTATCGCGGCCTCGGGCCGCAACTCGCGCGCGTCGAGCAGATCGAACACCCGCTCCGCCGAAGCGACACCCGACTGCATGGTTCGGCCATCGACGCAACCTGCGTGAGCGGCCGGGTGAACGCCGCGAGTACTGGATGAATGCCTGCACGGCACCGAGCGTCATCCCGCCGGTCGCGACGCGCAGGCCGCCGATCACGGCGATCAGCACATAGTTGAGGTTCCCGATGAACATCACCGCGGGCATGATGACGCCCGAGATGAACTGGGCGGCGAAGCTGGCGTTGAGCAGCTGCTCGTTCTTCCCGTCGAAGCGGCGCGCCACCTCGCGGTGCCGGCCGAAGACCTTTACCAGCTCGTGCCCGGTGAACGCCTCCTCTATCTGCCCGTTGAGCTCCCCCGTCCGCGTCCACTGCGCGATGAAATGACCCTGCGACCGCTTCGCGATCACCCGGGTGAGAAGCAATGCCAGCGGGATCGTCACGAGCGCGATCAGCGCGAGTAGCGGCGAGATGACGAACATCATCACCACCACGCCGACCACCGTCAGGAACGATGTCAGCAGCTGGCTGATGGTCTGTTGCAGGCTCTGGGAGATGTTGCCGATATCGTTGGTGACCCGGCTCAGAAGCTCCCCGCGCGTCTGCCGATCGAAATAGCGCAGCGGCAGCCGGTGGATCTTCTCCTCGACATCGGCGCGGAGTGTGCGCACGACCGCCTGGACGACATCGTTGAGGATGTATCCCTGGACCCAGAGGAAGACAGCCGATGCGAGGTAGACAGCGATAGTCTCGAGCAACGTCGCACCGAGCGCCTTGAAATCGATGCCCGCACCCGGCACCAGACTCATGCGGGAGAACATGTCCGCGAGATGGCTGTGGCCCGCCTCTCGCTCCGCCGCCACCACCTGCTGCTTCGACTCGCCCGCCGCCAGGTGCTCGCCGACGACACCGGAGAAGATGATGTCCGTGGCACGGCCTATCAGCATCGGTCCGGTCACCGACAGCGCAACGCTCACCAGGGACGATGCGACCACGAGGACGAGCGCCGCGCGGTGCGGTTTCAATCGCGCCAGCAGCCGGCGCGCCGACGGCCAGAAGGTTGTCGGCTTCTCGCCCGGCGTACCGAGGCTCATCCAGGGCAGTCCGCGCCCCGCGGGTTGACCGGCGGCGGGGAGCCTTCCCGGCGGCGGGCCGCGTCGGGCACCGCTCACGCCGCCTCCTCCGGCGAAAGCTGCGACGCAACGATTTCCGCGTACGTCGGACAGTTCCGCAGCAACTCAGCGTGACGGCCTATGGCGAGCAGCGTTCCACCATCTAGCACGCCGATCTGATCGGCATCCATGATGGTCGAAACCCGCTGGGCGACGATGATGACTGCCGCATGCCGGGTGACGGGCCGGAGCGCCGCGCGCAACCGCGCCTCGGTGCCGAAGTCGAGCGCCGAGAAGGACTCGTCGAAGAGATAGATCTCGGGCTTGCGCACCACCGCACGGGCGATCGCCAGGCGCTGGCGCTGACCGCCTGAAACGTTGGTTCCGCCCTGGGCGATGGGCGCCTCGAGCCCTCCCTTCATCGCCGCGACGAAGTCCTTCGCCTGAGCGAGCTCGAGCGCCTGCCACATCTGCTCCTCGGTGGCATCGGGGTTGCCGTAGCGGAGATTGCTCGCCACCGTGCCGGAGAAGAGGAAAGCCCTTTGTGGGACGAGCCCGATGCGGCTCCAGAGAAGATCGGGATCGAGCGTGCGCACATCGACTCCGTCGACCAGAACCGCGCCCTCGCTGACATCGAACAGCCGCGGGATCAGCGACACGAGGGTGGTCTTGCCGGCCCCGGTGCTGCCGATGATTGCGAACGTCTGGCCCTCCGCGACACGGAAGGAGACATCATGGAGCACCGAATCGGCGGCCCCCGGATACTGAAACTTCACTGCGCGAAACTCGACCTGCGCGCGCGCCTGCACGGATTTGACGGCCGCCGCCGGCGGCGCTACCGACGATGCGGTCGCCATGACGTCCGTGATCCGCTCCGCTGATACGGCGGCGCGCGGAATCATCATCAGCATGAAGGTCGCCATCATGACCGCGAGCAGGATCTGCGCGAGGTAGACCAGAAATGCCGTGAGGTCCCCGATCTGCGACTGTCCGGCGCCGATCCTCTCGGCGCCGAACCACAGCACCGCGACACTCGAGACGTTGAGGATGATCACGATGGCCGGAAACAGCAGGACCATCAGCCGCCCCGCCCGCAACGCCGTATCCATCAGATCGACGTTGGCGCGGTCGAACCTCTGGATCTCGGCAGGCTCGCGCACGAAGGCACGCACCACGCGGATGCCGCCGATCTGCTCCCGCAGGATCCGGTTGACGACATCGACGAGCTTCTGCATCCGCCGAAACTGCGGCACCATCTTTGCCGCCACGATCCCGATGACGACCGCCAGGACGGGAACGCTGACTCCCAACAGCCAGGAGAGCCCTGGGTCCTCGCGAAACGCCATGATGATGGCGCCCACACCCATGATGGGCGCGGAGATCATGGTCGTGCTGCTGACGGCCACCAGCGTTTGTAGCTGCTGTACGTCATTGGTGGTCCGCGTGATGAGCGACGGCGCCCCGAACCTCGCCACTTCGCGCCCGGAGAATCCCATGACGCGGCGGAACAGGGCGGCGCGCAGATCCCGGCCGAAGCACATGGAAGTGCGCGCACCGAAATAGGCGGCGGCGACGGAGAAGGCGATCTGCCCCAGCGTCATGAGCAGCATCCAGCCGCCGGTCCGCAGGATGTAGCCCGTATCCCCCTTCACGATGCCAAGATCGATGATGTCGGCGTTGAAGGTAGGCAGATAGAGCAACGCGATGGTGGAGAGCAGCTGGAACACGGCGACGCCCAGCAGCCCGCGCCCATAGGGCCGCAGATGCTCACGCAATAGCCGGATCAGCATCGGCGGCCCTCCACCGTGCCGGCCCTGACGGTCACCCCTCCACCTCTTTCGGTCGCTTGCGTGCGAGGTATGCTTGGGCCGAGGCGGCCGAGCGCACCGCACGGCGCCTCAACGCTTCGCGAACATCGTCCTCCAGCGCTCCCCGATCCACCGCGGGCGCGGCGAGCTCAGGCAAGCCGCTCGCCCTTCCGATCAGCCACAGCGCTGTTGCGTAGAGTCCGAATCCGACGGCAGGGTCGCCCCGCTCGATTCGAATCAGCGTCGGGACCGAGCATCCAATGCGGCCGGCCCACTCGCGCTGGGATTCCCGGCGCCTCAGTCGGGCGATGGCCAGATTCTCGCCTAGGCCGCGAAGCGCCTGAATCGCTGCAGGAGGAAGCGTAGCCAGTGCTGGAGTGTTCTTGGACATCACATATAGTTTATCGATTTAGCCAATTTGAGCAAGTATATATTCAATAACGGTGAAGTAAAGAATCAATACAGTACTACAAATTGACTATCTACTGCTGCCTCGCTACGCTCACGACATGCCCAACCTAGACCCTCGGCTCGCCGCTGTCCCCCTTCCTGCGCTGCTCCGCCACGCCCGTGTCGCGTACGGCTCTGCCATGCGGAGTGCTCTCGAGGACGCCGGTTACGACGATATTCCCAAGAACGGCCTCTATGTCATAGGTGGCCTGGCCCTCGGGGCAGGTGATGTTCCCCTCGCCTCCCTGATCCGCGATTTACGCATCTCGAAGCAGGCCGCGGGTCAACTCGTCGACACCCTGGTCAACCGCGGCTATCTGGCACGCACCATCGACGAGCAGGATCGCCGGCGGCTCATCGTGACTCTGACTGATCGCGGGCGGGCGGCAGCCGCAACTCAGACAACCGCGCGTGAACGCGTGGATGCGGAATTGCTCGCGAAGGTAGGACCGGAGTGCGTCGAGCACACGCGCATCGCGCTGGCGGCACTCACGGAGATGGCAAATTGGGGTGAGACCGCGACAGACGAAGAGCCGTAACGGAGAGAGATGATGTTCCGATTCGGACCCGCACTCGTGATCCCCCTGTTGTGGGTGGCCTTCGCGATCTCCTGGGTGCTCGCCGCGGGCTGGAGCGCCCCGGCCGAGCGGCGTGTTGGAGTGAAAGGCGAGCTCGGTTACCGCCTCGTGCTCATCGCCGGTGCGCTCGTTTTCTTTCCGCGCGCGCATGGCTACCACGGACCACTGCGACTCTGGATGGTTACGCTCGATGAGGCCTGGATCTGCACCGCCCTCATCGCTCTCGGATTCGCCTTCACCTGGTGGGCGCGCATCCATTTGGGCACGCTGTGGAGCGGTTGGATCACGCGCAAAGCCGACCATCGCGTCATCGATACCGGCCCCTATGGCGTCGTGCGCCACCCCATCTATACCGGGATTCTGCTGGCTGTCTATGCGACCGCCGCCGCGAAGGGTACGATACTCGGCATTCTCGGCGCGCTCCTGATCACGCTCGGGCTTTGGATGAAGGCAAGACTGGAAGAGCACTGGCTGCGCAAGGAGCTCGACCCGGGCGCGTACGACAGCTACCGCAGCAAAGTTCCCATGCTCGTCCCCTTCGGACCGAGGTAACAATGGATCCGCGAGCCGTCACTCCTTATCTCATCACCGCCCTGGTCGTGTGGGCCCTTTATCGCCGCATGCGGCGCTCGTTTGGCCGCCAGCGCGTCCAGGACAAGCGCATGTGGTTCAGGATCGGCATCTTCACACTGGTCGCCGTTCTCATCGGCGCCGCGATTGCGCGCGACGTCGATATGCTCGGTGTCCTGGCGGCCGGCATCGTCTGCGGCGCAGCGCTCGCTTACGTCGGGCTCAGGTACACCAAATTCGAGATCACGTCCCAAGGGCGCTTCTACACGCCGCACGCCTATATCGGGGTGGTGATAGCCGCGCTCTTTGTGGGGCGGTTCCTGTATCGCTTCCTCGGCGCATACGACGGCGTGACCCCGCCCGCGGCCGCCGGGCAAAGCCTCGCCGCCATGTATCAACACAGTCCGTTCCTGCTTGCCGCGTTCGGCGCGGTCGTGGGCTATTACGTGCCCTACTACCTCGGCGTGCTGCAGCGCACCAAGCCTCCCGCGACCTTGGGCCCGGAATCCGGCGCCAGCGGCGCCGGCGGGCCCTAGGCCGCGCTACGGCGCGAAAAGCTGCGCCGCTGCCAGCGGGTTCGAAGGGAAGTACCCATGGAAGTAGGTCGCCAGCAACCGCCCATGGCGATATATCGCCTCTCCCGCCGCGCTGGATTGCACACGCTCAGTGTGGGTCGCGGGAGTTAGCGCTGTCTCGATCGTGGAGTGGTGGAAGGTGTGACCGCGCAGTTTGCCGCCCGGTAGCGGCGCGGTGTGGTAGCCGAGACTCTGCAGGCGTGTGTGCATGATCGCGTGCCCGGGCAGGATGCCCGCCAGAGGCGCACGCTTTCCCTCCTTGTCGGTCATGGAATCCAACAGGTACAGCATGCCGCCGCACTCGGCGTACGCCGGCTTGCCTGACTCGACGTGCCGCCGCAGCGCGTCGGCAAACTCGCGGTTGGCGCTCAGGCGCTCGAGGTGGAGCTCCGGGTAACCGCCCGGCAGATAGACGCTGTCCACGGGCGGCAAGCCATTCGCCGCAAGCGGTGAGAAGAACGTCAGCTCGGCGCCCATGGCCCGCAGCACATCGAGATTCGCGGGATAGATGAAGGAGAACGCTCGATCGCGCGCGACGCCGATGCGAACGCCCGCCAACGGGCGCTCGAGGACGTGCGCGTCGGCCTCCGGGGCGGCCAGCTCGATTTCAGGCGGCATGTCATGCAGCTCGGTACCGGCCAGCGCCGAGGCCGCCGCCGACAGGCGCTCCTCTAGGTCGGCGACCTCCTCCGCCTGAACAAGCCCGAGATGCCGATCCGGCAGCTCGAGCGCGCCGTCCCGGGAGATGCCGCCCACGAACCGCATGCCCGCAGGCACGCCCTGCTTCGCGAGACTCGCGTGCCCGGGTCCGGCCACACGGTTGGCCAACACGCCGTGGAAGGGAAGCGCGGGCGAATAGTGCGCGAGCCCGTACGCAACCGCGCCGAACGTCTGTGCCATCGCCCCGGCATCGATTACCGCCAGCACCGGGATCCCGAAGAGTCGCGCCAGGTCGGCACTGCTCGGCGTGCCGTCGTAAAGACCCATGACGCCTTCGATCAGGATGAGGTCGGCGGTGCCGGCCGCATCGTGGAGGAGTCCGCGGCAATGCGCCTCGCCTCCCATCCACAGATCGAGCTGATAGACCGGCCGGCCGCTCGCACGCTCGAGAATCATGGGGTCGAGAAAATCCGGACCCGTCTTGAACACCTGAACCGCGCGTCCATGCGAGGCGTGATACCGCGCCAACGCGGCAGTAACGGTAGTCTTTCCCTGACCCGAGGCAGGTGCGCTGACGAGGAGAGCCGGGCAACGCCTGCACGGCACGATCAGCGCGCCCTGGGCCGGGGTCCGCGGCGGGTCCTTCGCGACCTGTCATACGGGTTCCCATCGGTACGGTACTCGATGACGACGGGCGTCGCGAAAAGGTCATACGTCTTGCGAAAGATATTTGCCAGGTATCGCGTGTAGGCATCCGGAACGGACGCAGTCTGATTGCCATGGATGATGATCCGCGGCGGGTTCCGGCCGCCCTGATGCGCGTAGCGCAGCTTGATGCGCCGGCCGTGCACCAGTGGAGGCTGATGCACCGTCAGCGCGTGCTCCAGCGTGCGTGTCAACTCCCTGGTGGGCATCTCGCGCATGGCCGCCTCGTAGGCGCGTACGGCCGACTGCATGAGCTCGCCAACTCCCGTGCCGTGCCGCGCCGAGATGAAGTGCAGCGGCGCGAACGGCACGAAATCGAGCCTCAGCGCCAGTTGCCGGTGAATCTCCTCGCGCTGCTCCGGCGGAATCCCGTCCCACTTGTTGATGGCGATGATGAGCGCTCGGCCGCGCTGCAACGCGACACCCAACACGCTTGCGTCCTGTTCCGTGACCGTGTCATGCGCATCGACAACTAGGATCACCACGTGAGCCTCATCGATCGCCTGCAGCGTCTTCGCGACGCTCGCCCGCTCGATCGCATCCTCGACCCTGGCGCGGCGACGCATGCCGGCCGTATCGATGAGTTGGAACTTGCGCCCGTCGCGCTCGAACGGCACGAGGATGCTGTCGCGGGTAGTGCCCGGCTGCTCGCTCGCGATGACCCGCTCCTCGCCGATCAGGCGGTTGACGAGAGTGGACTTGCCGACATTGGGCCGGCCGATGATGGCAATACGTATGCCCTCGGCGGCGGGATCCGTTACCTCGCCTTCCGGCTGCGGCTCGAGCCCGGCGAGCGCCTGAGCCATCAGATCCTCGCACCCCTGTCCGTGACTCGCCGCGATGCCGACCGGCTCCCCGAGGCCGAGGGCATGGAAATCGGCTGCCGCCACGTCGAGGTCCAATCCTTCCGACTTGTTGACGGCGAGCGTCGTCGGCTTACCTGACTTGCGGATCTCGCGGGCGACGAAGTCGTCCTGGGGCGTGAGGCCGGCCCGCCCATCCACCAGCAGAATGAGCCGATCGGCTTCAGCCAGCGCGCGCTCCGTCTGGGCGCGCATCTGGGCCTCGATACCCTTCGGGTTCTCGACCAGACCGCCCGTATCGATCACCACGAACGGCAGCGGTCCCAGGCGCCCGAAGCCGTACTGGCGATCTCGAGTGAGTCCGGGCACGTCCGCCACGATCGCGTCGCGCGTGCCGGTAAGCACGTTGAACAGGGTCGATTTGCCGACGTTGGGCCGACCTACGAGAGCGACGATGGGCAGCATGGATTGCTGCTGGTGCTATCTGCCGGGAGACATCCGGTAGGCGTTGATGCGGCCGTCGTCGTTGATGACCACGACCTCGTCACCCTCGGCGATCGGCGGGTTGCTGATGCGCAGCTTGCCGCTTCGCACCCTGGCGATGAAGGCGCCGGTGTGCTTGTCCAGGAAGTGAACGTAACCCTGGAAATCAGCCGTGATCACGGCGTCATCGCTGACCGCGACGGCCGTGAGCCCGCGGTAGGCCAGCGCGGACTGGCGCCAGATCACGGCGCCGTTGCTGCGATTGAGTGCAACGACCTGCCCGTCCGCGCTCGACATGTAGACCGCGTCCTGGTCCATCGCCAATCCACGATAGCTCGATGCCTTGTGAGACCACCACGTCTGACCGCTGTCGAGCGCGAGCATGGTGACGTTACCGTGATAACCCACGGTGTAGATGTCCTTGTCGGCAACCTCCAGCGGACCATCCACGTCGGCCAGACGTTGGATCTCCGTGCGGCCATGCGGCTGTGAGATCGTCGCCAGCCAGACCTGCGAGCCGTCGCCGGAGTTCACCGCAAGGACCTTGCCATTGTCGAAGCCGCAGATGATGAGATCGCCGACGATGAGCGGCGTCGACGTGCCGCGCAGCGAGAGCGAAGGCACGTCCTGCTCTGCCTCCCAGAGCTCGTGGCCATCGGTCGGAGACAGGCCACGCAGCCTGCCGTCGACCGCGCGTACCGCAACGACGTTGTCGGAAATAGCCGGCGGGGCGATCACGGCACCGTTGATGAGCACCGTCCAGAGCGGCTTGCCGTCCGCCGCGTTGAGTGCAATCACATGTCCGTCCGTGGCGCCGATGACAACCAGGTTGCCGCGCACCGCCGGTCCGCCGCCGAGCGGCAGCTTCGTGTTGGTGCGCCAGAGTCTCTGTCCGGTCTGGAGATCGAACGCCGCCACCTGGCCACGGTAACCTGATGCGAATACGCGACTGCCATCGACCGCCAGACCGAGCCCGAGGCGCAGCTTCTTCGCACCGCGGTCAGCGACCGAGGCGTCCCAGATGCGCTCCACGCGCAGGCTCGACTTGATCGGGCCGAGCTTCGCCGGTTGTTCCGGGTTCTTGTTCTTGGAGCAGGCGATCAGCAGGCACGCGGCCGCGGCCAGCACGGCCCAGCAGCGCAGCGATCGCATGGTGTTGGTTTGCAAGGGATCCCTCAGGCGCAGCGCGCAATGGTCAATGGGGGTGGGTGGGCGAGGCGGCATCGGCCGCGAGGTCGGATATCTTGAGGTCCAGTAGCCCCGTGTCGCTCTCGTTGCCCGCTTTGGTGCGGGCGAGTCGGTACTGCGCCAGGGCTTCCGATTTGTCGCCCATGGCGTAGTAGGCGTCGCCGCGCGCCTCCGCATATTGCGGCGCCAGGGCGCCGGGATTGGCTCCGTTCAGGGTCGCAATCGCTTCCGACGGCTGCTGCTGCGCGATTTGCACGCGCGCCAGCCTTTGTCGCGCGATGAGACTCAGAATGGAATCGTGAGAGTGCTGCATCACGTCTCGCAACTCGTCCGCGGCTCTCGGCAGCTGGCCGTCTTCGACGAACGCCCTCGCGGAAGCCAACTTCGCCTGATCCGCATAGGGTGAAGAGGCGTACTGACGCTCGAGGACTCCGAGCAGAATGAAGGCCTCGGGGCGGTTGCCCTGCGCGAAGGCATTCTCCATCTGGATGTAGGTCGCGCCGGCCGCGAGGTTCACGTTGTCCACGCGGGCCTGCCACCAGCGATAGCCTCCGAGCCCCAGGGCGGCGACGGCGACCCCGGCCAGGACCGCGGGCGCGTTCTCCCGCACCCGGCGCTTGAGCGCTTCCCACTGTTCACGTTCACTCAGTAAATAATCGTCCACCACCCCCTCCTCATTCCGCCGGAGCCGCGGCGCCGGCAAGTGCCGCTTCTATGGCCGCGGCCAGCTCAGGCAGCGGGCACTCGCTCTGACCCGCCTCGTTGCGCAAAGGTTTCACGGCCGCGACGCCCCGCGCCAGCTCGTCATCGCCCAGGATGACCGCGAGCGCGGCGCCGCTGCGATCGGCGCGGCGAAATTGCGCCTTGAAATTGCCGCCGCCGAGATTGAGGTCGAACCGCCGCGCCGGCAGCTCGTCCCGCAGCCGCTCGACCAGGCCGATGCCCGCGGCGCTTGCTCGCGCCCCGCTCACCACCACGTAGACATCCGCAGCAGGCGCCGCCGGAGCCTGGCCCGCCTGCACGAGCAGCTCCACGACCCGCTCCATCCCCATTGCGAAGCCGACGCCAGGCGTCGGCTCGCCGCCGAGCTGGGCAATGAGCCCATCGTAGCGGCCGCCGGAGCATACGGCATCCTGGGCCCCGAGTGCGTCGGTGATCCACTCGAACACCGTGCGGCTGTAGTAGTCCAGCCCGCGGACCAGCCGCGGGTTGACCCGATACGGGATGCCGATGGACCCCAGGGCGGCGCAGAGCGCATCGAAGTGCTCGCGCGACTCCGGGTCCAGATGATCGGTGAGGAGCGGCGCGCCCGCAATGATCGCGCTCATCTCCGGATTCTTGCTGTCGAGGATGCGCAGCGGATTGCCCTCGAGCCGCCGCCGGCTGTCGCTGTCGAGCGCGCTCTCGTGCCCGCGGAAGTAGGCGATCAGCTTCTCCCGGTAGATGCGCCGCGATTCCGGCGTGCCCAGGGAATTGATCTCGAGACGTACCCGCTCGATGCCGAGCCGGCGCCAGAGGCGCGCCGTAAGGGCAATCAGCTCCGCATCGACGTCCGGGCCCGGGAAGCCCACGGCCTCCAGGTTGATCTGGTTGAACTGCCGGTAGCGGCCCTTCTGCGGCCGCTCGTGACGGAACATCTGGCCCATGCACCAGAGCTTGTGACGCTGGCCGCGGAGCATGCCATTCGAGATGAGCGCGCGCATGATCCCGGCAGTCGCTTCTGGACGCAGGGTCAGACTGTCCCCGCCCTGATCCGAGAAGGTGTACATCTCCTTCTCGACGACGTCGGTGAATTCGCCAATCGCGCGCTTGAAGAGCGCGGTGTGCTCTACGACCGGCACGCGGATCTCTTCGTATCCGTACGCCGCAAGCAGCTCGCGCGCGCAGCCCTCCAACCGGTGCCAGGCGCCGATCTGGGCAGGCAGCACATCGTTCATGCCGCGGATCGGCTGGATCTCTACCGTCAACTCAACCTCCATTCTTCCGCGGCGCGGCAAGCACGCGGCCGTCGGCGGTAATCAGGAACCAGGCGGTGTGATCGGCCCGCACAAAGGGCGAGAACGACTCCGGACGGCCACCAACCTTGAGCGTGACGCCGCTGGCATCTCCAAGTAAGACGCTCAGCGGCGCTACGCCTTCGAGCCTGCGCGTCGCATGCCCGAGCGACAGACCATAGAGCAGCCGCCGCCCGGTGGCGTCGTAGACCTCCGTCCAGCTGTCGTTCGAGTACACAAATATGGCTTCGATCTCTCCGTGAGCGGGGACGGCGGCAGTCGCCGCCTGACCGCCACTCGAGCGCGCCCGCGGCGAAGCCGTGCCGCCAGCCAATGTCAGGTTCACGCGCTGATCCGGCTCCAGCGGCGTTGCCGCCGGAACCGTGATCGGCACGGGATGGGAAGCCGCAATCAACCAGTGCCGGTGCGACAGCGACAAGCCCCACCATACGGTGCCCGCCACCGCGAAACCGATCACCACGATCACCGCGGGCGCCACCAACCTTCCAGTATCGTCCGCCACCGGCTTGGGGACGCGTGTCAGGTCCGGCGGCGGAATGCGGGCGCCCTGCGAGTAGAGCCCGGACAGCGCCTCCGCTGACTCGCCGACCAGCTCCGCGTAGTGGCGCAGGTGTCCCTTCACGTAGACCGGCGCCCCCAGCGCCGCGAAGTCATCCGCCTCCAGCGCCTCGAGAATGTCGGGGTCGAGGTGCAGCCGCTCCGCGGCCTGCAGAATGGTGAGGCGCCTGCGCTCACGGGCGCTGCGTAGTCGCGCGCCGATGCCTTCCGACATGACACTCAGCCCGGGTTGTGGCCGAGGTAGGCCAGCTCGCGCGCCTCGGCCGAGTTCGGAAAGTCGAGCTGCAGCCGGCGCGCATACAGCTCCGCATCGAGCGCGTCATGCTGCGCGCGCATCACCTTGACCGCAAGCAGCAGCAGGTCCGGCGTCTCCTGGTTGGCGGCGAGGAAGGATTCGATTTCCTGGCGCGCGTCGGCGAGCTTGCCTTGGGAGAAATTGAGGTCGGCGAGCTGCCACAGGGCCTGCGGGAAGTTGGGCCTTATGGTGAGCGCATCGACGAACATCTGGAACGCCTCGACAGCGTGATGCGCGGAACGCAGGCAGATGCCCGCGTTGACGTAGGCGAGCTCCGGCGTCAAGTACTCCGGATTGTGCGCGGCCCCCAGGAAGGTTTGGACACCCTGATCGTAGCGGCCGACGCTGCAGAGGTAGACCGCATAGTTGTTCTGGAAATCGGGATTCTTGGGTGCAAGGTGCAATGCCTCGCGGAATTCCTCGTCAGCCTGCTTGGGCTGCTGCAGTCGGGCAAAAAGCAGGGCGCGTGCGCTGTGGACGTCGGGATCGTCGGGATTTTCCTGCAACGCGCGATCGAGCTTGGTCTGCGCGATGGCAAGATCGCCGCGACGCATGTAGGCGATCCCGAGCTCCGTGTTGTAAATGGCGGCATCGTTACGCTGCCGCACCTCCTGTTGGCTGGCGCAGCCCGCCAGCAGAGCAGCGAGCAGCGCGGCGGTGATCGCCAAAATCGTTGCAGACGATTTTGTCATGCCTGCACCGCAAGGCCGAATACACGGCTGCCGAGCCGCACCGTGGTGCGGTCGATCACCTGCCCGGCGAGCTGACCGCAGGCGGCATCGATGTCATCGCCGCGCGTGCGGCGCACCGTGGCGAGCACACCGCGGCGGATCAGCTCATCGCGGAAGCCTTGCACCACCTCGGGCGCGGAGCGGCGGTAGTGGGTGCCGGGGAAGGGGTTGAACGGGATGAGGTTCACCTTCGCGGGATGACCGGCGAGGAGCTTGGCGAGGGCGCGCGCCTGCGCCAGCGAGTCGTTGACGCCAGCGAGCAGCACGTACTCGAAGGTCACGCTGCGGCCGTTCTGCTCGTCGAGGTAGTGCCAGCAGGCTTCGAGCAGCTCCGCGATCGGATGTTTGCGGTTGATCGGCACCAGCTCGTTGCGCAGCTCGTCATCGGGCGCGTGCAGGGAAACGGCGAGCGCCACGTTGCTGTGCTCCGCGAGCTTGTAGATCTGCGGCACGAGCCCCGAGGTCGACAGGGTCACGCGCCGCCGCGAGAGGTCGAACCCGAAGTCATCGAGGAATATCTCGAGCGCCGGCACGACGTTACGGAAGTTGGCGAGCGGCTCGCCCATGCCCATGAGCACGACGTTGGTCACGATGCGCTCGCGCGCCGGGTCATGCGCGAACGAGCCCGAGAGCTCGCGATTGGCCAGCCAGACCTGGCCGACGATCTCGGCGGTGGTCAGATTGCGGTTGAAGCCCTGCTGCGCAGTCGAGCAGAACGAGCAATCGAGCGCGCAGCCGACCTGCGAGGAGATGCAGAGCGTGCCGCGGTCCGGCTCCGGGATGAAAACCATCTCGAATGCCTGCGAGGCGTCGGCTCGCAACACCCATTTGCGCGTACCGTCGGTTGACTGCTGCGCGGTGACGATTTGCGGCGTGGCGACGCTGGCGTGCTCGGCGAGCTGGGCGCGGAAGTCCTTGGCGAGGTCCGTCATGCGCTCGAAAGAGGACTCGCCGCGCTTGTACACCCAGTTCATGAGCTGGCGCGCGCGGAACGGCTTGCTGCCGAGGCCCGCCACGAACGCCTCGAGCGCCGGGCGTGACAGGCCCAGCAGATTCGTCGCGGTCGTGTCGGGGGAGGTCATGGCGGACTCCGCGGCTCAGCCGCGCGGGTGCAGCTCCGTGGCGCTGAAGAAATATGCGATTTCCCGGGCCGCCGTGTCCGGCGCATCGGAGCCGTGGACCACGTTCTGCTCGATGCTGAGGGCGAGGTCGGCACGGATCGTCCCGGGGGCCGCCTTCTTTGGATCGGTGGCCCCCATGATCTCGCGGTTGCGCGCGATGGCGCTCTCGCCCTCGAGCACCTGCACCACGACCGGGCCGGAGGTCATATAGCGCACCAGGTCCTTGAAGAACGGGCGCTCCCGGTGAACGGCGTAGAAACCCTCGGCCTCGCGCTCGGAGAGGCGCAGCATGCGGGCAGCCACGATGGTGAGGTCCGCCTTCTCGAAGCGGCGGTAGACCTCGCCGATCAGGTTGCGGCTGACGCCATCGGGCTTGACGATGGACAGGGTGCGCTCTAGCGCCATTCGGGGTCCTTTCAGGGATAGCTGGTCGGGAACGTAGCCCTACAGTTTACCCTTTGGGCTGCCCCCACCGCTACACGTTGAAGCTCTCCCCGCAACCGCATTCCCCCTTGACGTTGGGGTTGCGGAAGCGGAACGCCTCATTGAGCCCCTGCTTGACGAAATCCACGATGGTGCCGTCGATCAGCGGCAGGCTCTCCGGATCGACGCAGACCTTTACTCCGCGGTCCTCGAAGACAAGGTCGCCGTCATGGAATTCGTCGGCATAGTTCACGACGTATGCGAAGCCGGAGCACCCCGTCTTGCGCACCCCGAGGCGCAGGCCGACGCCATGCCCGCGGGCGGCGAGAAACGTTTTGACGCGATGTGCAGCGGATTCGGTCAGCGAAATGGCCATGAGCGTGATTTTACCCCTGCTCGGGCCAGTGCCGGGCACAGTCCGCGAGCGCATCTTCGACCACCAGCAGGCGTCCGAGTTTCTCGACCGGTACGGCGAGCGCCTCGGCCCACTCGGGCGGCGTCCCCGGAGCGAGGTCCAGGCGGCCCCGGCCGCGTAGCCGGTCGGTCACCCACGCGGCCACCGCCAGAGTATGGGGACAGCCATAGGCCTTGAACAGTGCGCTTTTCACGACGCCATCCGCGATCTCGAGCCTGAATCGGACCCAGACCTCCTGTCCGGGCCCACCCGCCTCGCCAACGGTCTGGCCAACGGTCTGGCTGGCACTCGATGACCCGGGGGCTCGGAGACCGTGGCTGCGCTCTCCGGGCCCGCCGCGTGGCTCCGAGGCAGGTGAGAGCTCGCGCAATCGCACGACCTCCCGCTGGATGGCAGCCACCGCAATGTCAATGTGCTCCGGGACGCTGAAACGCCCGAAGCTTAGGCGCAGAGAGCTCTGGGCCAGCTGAGTGTCCCTGCCAAGGGCGCGCAGCACGTAGGAGGGCTCGGCGGATGCCGAATTGCACGCCGACCCGGTTGCGACCGCCAGCTCAGCCAGTCCCGCCACCAGGCTCTCCCCTTCGGCGCCCTCGAACGACACGTTGAGAATGCCCGGCACACAAGCACCCTCCCCGTTCGCGTGCACGCCTTGCAGCATCGCAAGACCTCGCCACAGCCGGTCCCGCAAGCCGGCGAGCCGGGCGTGTTCCGCCGTCAGCTCGCGGCGGGCGAGATCGCACGCCACACCGAAGCCGGTGATCTGGTGGGTGGGCAGAGTTCCCGGCCGCAGGCCCCTCTCCTGGCCGCCGCCGAAGAGAACCGGCTGCAGGCGGGCTCGCGCCTCGGCGCGCACATAGAGCGCTCCGACGCCCTTGGGACCGTACAGCTTGTGTGCGGTGACGGACGCGAAGTCGAGCGGCAAAGCATGCACGTCGAGAGGAATTTTACCGGCCGCCTGGGCGGCATCGCTGTGCAGCAACACACCGCGGGCGCGACAGAGCGCGCCGATGGCGGCTACATCGGCGATCGCACCGATCTCGTTGTTGACGAGCATGATCGACGCCAGCACCGTGTCGGAGCGCAGTGCCGCGGCAACAGCGTCCGGATCGATTCTGCCGCGGCGGTCCGGCGACAGGAGCGTGACGGTGAAGCCTTCCTTCTCCAACCGCTTCAGCGGATCCAACACCGCCTTGTGCTCGATCCGCGAGCTGACGATGTGCCGCCCGCGGTACGCGTTGGCGCGCGCCGCGCCGAGGATGGCCAGGTTGTTGGATTCAGTGGCGCCGGAGGTGAAGACGATCTCCGCGGGAACCGCGCCGATCAGCGCCGCGACCTCGGCGCGCGCCAGCTCGATGCGCTCGGCGGCGCGGCGGCCGAAGCGATGCGTGACCGACGAGGCATTGCCCACGTAGTCGAAATCGGTGAGGCAGCACCCCATCGCCGCGGCCACCACCGGATCCACCGGCGTCGTCGCCGCATAGTCGAGATAGACCGGCTCGGAACCTGTGCGAGGCCCCGTCCCTGCGCCCTCTGAGCCCCGCATTCGCGAGTCGAAACTCACCGGGAAACCCCTTCGGGCCGGCTGCCGCCGTCCAAAATCGTTCCAGACGATTTTGTCACTCGCGCTCCGGGGCGGCACCGGCTCGCCGCCGGCGGCTCTGCACCGCCGTCAGAATGCCGCGCAGGATGTTGACTTCGTTGCGATCGAGCGCCGCGCGCTGGAACAGCCGGCGCAGCCGTGCCATGAGATGGGTGCCGCCCTGCGTGCGGTCGCGGAAGTCGATCTCCTCCAACACCTGCGCCAGGTGCCCGTAGAGCCGCTCCATCTCCTCCGGGTCGGCAAGCGGCCCGGCGGCCGGCGCAGTGGCGATCTGCACGCCGCGGGCGCGAAAGAGCTCGTAGGCGACGATCTGCACCGCCATGGCGAGATTGAGCGACGGATAGGCCTCGCTCGCCGGAATCCGGATCAGCAGGTGCGCGGCCTCGAGCTGCTCGTTGGTGAGGCCCGCCCTCTCCGATCCGAACAGCACCGCCGCCGGGCCGCGGCGCGATTCCGACAGCACCCGGTCCGCCGCCTCGCGCACGTCCGCTACACGGAAGTATTGCTCGCGCGTGCGCGAAGTAGTAGCAACGATGAAACCGCAGCCGGCGACGGCCTCTGCGACGGTCGTTGCCAGGCGCGCCTTGGCCAGAACGTCGTCCGCGCCCGAGGCGCGCGCGGTCGCCTCGCTGTGTGGAAACTGCCGCGGATTGACCAGTACCAGCCGCTCGAGCCCCATGTTCTTCATGGCGCGGGCCACCGCCCCGATGTTGCCGGGATGCGAGGGCTCGACGAGAACGATGCTGATGTCGGCGGTGTCCATGGCGATCTGCTGCTCTGTGTTACCCTAGGGCGGATCAGCGGTGGCCGCAAGAGCCCCGCCCTACACGCGAGCTGCCGTGCATCCGCTTCTCAATATCGCAATCCGCGCCGCGCGCCGCGCCGGCGAAGTCATCGTCCGCAGCCTCAACCGGCTGGAATCGCTCACCATCACCACCAAGGGGCGCAACGACTTCGTCAGCGAGGTCGACCGCAATGCCGAGCAGGAGATCATCGGCATCATCCGCCGGCACTATCCCGACCACGCCGTACTCGCCGAGGAGAGCGGCCGCAGCGGTGAGCACGACAGCGTCTGGATCATCGATCCGCTCGACGGCACGACCAACTTCCTGCACGGCTTCCCCACATTCGCGGTATCGATCGCCTGCCAGCAGAAAGGCCGGCTCGAGATTGCGGTAGTCTACGATCCCATGCGCCAGGAGGTCTTCACCGCGACGCGCGGCAGCGGCGCGCACCTCGAGAATCATCGCATTCGGGTCAGCAAGCAGCGCACGCTCGAGGGTGCTCTCATCGGCACCGGCTTCCCGTTCCGTTCGAACACGGGCTACATGGACGCCTATCTCGAGATGCTGAAAGCTGCGATGCAGAGCACGGCCGGCGTGCGCCGCCCCGGGGCCGCGGCGCTCGACCTGGCTTATGTCGCAGCCGGCAGGATCGATGGCTTCTGGGAGATCGGGCTGTCGCCCTGGGACACCGCGGCCGGAACGCTCCTCATTCAGGAGGCGGGCGGCCGCATCGGCACTCTCACTGGCGCCGAGTACCAGCTTGGCGCGGACGTCCTCGCCGGCACGCCCAAGGTATACGCCGCGCTGCTCGAGCTGTTCGCGCCGCACGTGCCGGAAGCACTACGCACTGCGTAGTTTGAAGCGCTGGATCCGGGCTCCTGCCCGGCCCAGCGCTGCTTTGGGCAACGCCGAAGCGGCAAAGCGTGGTTTTTGCCCAAAGCTCCGCCACCTCCGGCGGCGGGGCACATCCCTGTGCCTATGCTTCATGGTTTGCATCGACTCGCAGCGGCGTCGGGCCGGGTTTGCTGGCATTGGCCCAGTTGCTTGTGTAGAGTCCCGGCGCATGCCAAGCCAACTCTTTGCCACCAAGTCGATCGCCGAAATCGAGGAAGCCGACGCGAAGGGGCAGCAACTGCACCGCACGCTCTCGGCCACGGCGCTCACCCTTCTCGGTATCGGCGGGATCATCGGTACCGGGATTTTCGTTCTGACCGGTACCGCCGCGGCCAACCACGCCGGGCCCGCACTGGCGCTGTCGTTCATCGTCGCCGGCCTGGGTTCGGCGTTCGCTGGGCTCTGCTACGCCGAGTTCTCCGCGATGATCCCGGTGACGGGGAGTGCCTATTCGTACTCCTACGCAACGCTCGGTGAGGGCATCGCCTGGTTCATCGGCTGGAATCTCATTCTCGAGTATCTGTTCGCGGTCGCGACCGTCTCCGTCGGCTGGTCCGGCTATGTGCTGAGCCTGCTCGATCAGTTCCGGATCCACCTGCCCTACGCGCTCTCGCATGCGCCCTTCGCCCAGGGCGGAATGGCCGGGGACAGCTTCTCGGTGGTACGTACGGGAGCGATTCTCAACATCCCGGCAGTCGCGATCGTGGCGGCGCTCGGCACCATTTGCTACGTCGGAATCAAGCAGTCCTCGGCATTCAACTCGGTCATCGTCGCCATCAAGGTGGTCGTGGTACTGCTGTTCGTATTCCTCGGCGTCGGCTACATTCAACATGCCAACTGGCATCCCTTCATCCCGCCGAACACCGGCAGGTCCGGCGTCTTTGGCTGGAGCGGCGTGCTCGCCGCCTCCGGGGTGATTTTCTTCGCCTACATTGGCTTCGATGCCATCTCCACCTGCGCGCAGGAGACGAAGAATCCGCAGCGCGACATGCCGATCGGCATTCTGGCGAGCCTGGTCATCTGCACCATTCTCTACGTCGCCGTCTCCGTGGTGCTCACCGGCATGGTGAGCTACACCAAGCTCAACGTCTCGGCCCCGCTCGCCGTTGCGCTCGATGCCTATCCGGCGTTGCGCTGGTTGGGTCTGCCGATCAAGCTTGGTGCCATCGCCGGAATGACCTCGGTCATGCTGGTGATGACCATCGCCCAGGCGCGCATCTTCCTCTCGATGGCGCAGGACGGCTTGATGCCGAAGGTATTCGGTCGCGTGCATCCGAAGTTCCGCACGCCGTCGACGGGTACCGTGGTCACCGCCACTTGTGCCGCGATCGTCGGCGGCTTGTTCCCGGTCGGCATCCTGGGTGAGTTGGTGTCGATCGGCACCCTACTGGCATTCGTTACCGTGTGTATCGGCGTGCTCGTTCTACGCTACACGCGTCCGGAACTGCCGCGCCCCTTCAAAGCACCGTGGCCCTGGGTCACCTGCGTCGCCGGCGCCGCCATCTGCCTCCTGATGATGTATTCCCTGCCCCTCAGCACCTGGATACGCCTTGCGGTCTGGACGCTGATCGGCGCGCTGGTGTACGTCTTCTACGGCTACCATCACAGCACAGTGCGCGCCCGGAACACTGCGGCCCAAAGGGCACGCCCAGCCACAAACTAAGGCATGCTGTCGACGGCGGACTTCTTGATGGACGGGAAGATGTGCTCGGCCGTCAGTCCGCACTCCAACGCGACCGCGCTCGAGATGTAGATCGACGAGTAGGTGCCGGCCAGGATGCCGATGAGCAGCGCTTCCGAGAAGCCCTTGAGGACGGGTCCGCCGAGGACGAGCAGCGCCACCACCACGATCGAGGTCACGACCTTCGTCATGATGGTTCGCGACAGCGTCTGATTGATCGACTGATCGAGCACGACATCCGGCGGCAGCCGGCGGTTGCTCTCGAAGCGCTCCCGAATCCGGTCGAACACCACCACCGTGTCGTTCAGCGAGTAGCCGATGACGGCGAGCACCGCCGCGACCACAGCCAGATCGAATGACGTCTGCGAGGCGGCGAACCAGCCGAGCACGAGGATCGGATCGTGTATCACCGCGAGGATCGCCCCCAACGACAGCCGCCAGGTATGGAAGCGGAGGGCGATGTAGCCGAAGATCAGGATCAGAGTGAAAAACAGCGCCCAGCCGGCGCTGGTCTCGAGCTCACTGCCCACCTGCGGACCCACGACCGAAAGCTGTTGCAGGGTCGCCGCCGGATTGACGGCCTTGAGCGCCGCCTCGATGTGCTCGCGCAGCACTTCCTGGTTCATCTTCGAGGGCGGCAGGCGGATCGCGATGTTGCGCGACGAGCCGAAATTCTGTACCTGCGCATCGCCAAAGCCCGCGGTGACCAGCTGCCGGCGCACGGCACTGAGGTCCTCGGTCACGGGGAAGGTCGCCTGCACACTCACCCCGCCCGTGAAGTCGATGGCGAGATTGAGACCGCGGGTGAAGAGCATCACGATGGAGGCGACCATGAGGATCGCGGACAGGCCATACCACACGTGCCGTGTGGCCATGAACTTGAAGTTTGTTTGATGACTGAAGAATTCCACGAAAAAATCCTGGCGATCGGGGCGGGGGGTGGTCGGATGTTGACTAAATGGGCAGCCGGGCAACCTTGCGCTTGCGACCGTACATGAGGGTAACGAGCGCGCGGCTGCCCATGAGGGAGGTAAACATCGAGGTGAATATGCCGAGCGTCAGCACCACGGCAAACCCGCGGACCGCCCCGGTGCCGAGCACCCACAGCACCACTCCCGCGATGAGCGTGGTGACGTTGGAATCGGCGATGGCGGAGAAGGCCTTCTCGAAGCCCGCGCGGATGGCCGCCTGCGGCGATACGCCTTTGCGGACCTCCTCACGGATGCGCTCGTAAATCAGCACGTTGGCGTCCACCGCGATGCCCACAGTGAGGATGATGCCCGCGATGCCCGGCAGCGACAGCGATGCGCCCATCATCGACAGCAGCGCCGCCAGCACCACCACGTTGGCGAGCAGCACGAGGTCCGCGACCAGACCGAAGACCTTGTAGTAGATCGCCATGAAGATGAGCACGCCCGCCATGCCGATGATGAGGGCGGCGATGCCCATTCTGATGTTGTCCCGCCCGAGGCTGGGCCCGATCACCTGCTCACTGACCAGGACGTTTGCGGTCGGCAGCGAGCCCGAGCGCAGCAGGATCGCGAGATCGTTCGCCTCGCCCATGCTGAGGCCGGTGATATCGAAGCGGTCGCTGAAGACGCCCTGTATGGTGGCGTCGTTGACGACCCGCTGGGTGGTGACCTCGCGCGTGACTTTCTTGCCGTTGACGGTGGCGGTCTCCTCGTGCTTCTCGATCAGCACCACCGCCATGTGCTTGCCCACGTTCTGCCGCGTCGTGCGCAGCATGTTGTCGCCGGCCTTGCTGTTGAGCGTCACATTGACTTCCGGTCCCTGCTGACCCGAGTCAGCGGTCGCGTTGGTCAGCTGATCGCCGGTGGCGATCACCTCGCGCTTGAGCAACAGCGGGTAGCCCATCGCGGTGTGCGTATAGAGCTTGTCGCCCAGAGGCACATCGCCGGTCTGCGCCGCCTGGACCGGGTTGCCAGTCTCGTCCTGCAGGCGAAACTCGAGCTGCGCGATCTGGCCCAGGAGGTTCTTCACCTCGGCGGCGTTCTGGATGCCGGGCAGCTGCACGTCGATCCGATCGACCCCCTGGCGCTGCACGATGGGCTCGGACACACCGAGCTGGTTGACGCGATTCCTCAGGATGGTGACGCTCTGCTCGATCGCGTAGTCCTCACGCTGCTTCACCTGAGCCTGCGTCATGGCCGCGATGAGCTGTGGGCCATCCGCACCGTTCTGCGTCGTGATCGTGAGCCCTTGCAGGGTCAACGTGAGCGCCTTTTGGGCGGCGTCGAGGTCGGTGCCGGGCCCGAATGCAATCTGAATCGCGTTCTGAAGCGGGCTTCCGCTGCTCGTAGCGAACGTGATGTTGCGGACGGAAATCTTCGCAGCCGCGAGCGCACGAGCCGAATCCTGCGAGTAATTCTGCAGCATCTGCTGCACGGCACTGTTGACGTCTACCTGGTAGAGAAGGTCGAGGCCGCCGCTCAAATCGAGGCCGAGCGGCATCGGCTTCAGTCCCAGGGCGCGAAAGAACGCCGGCGCCTTCGGCACCAGCGACAGGGCGGAGATGTAAGTCCCCTGGTACTCGGCATCCGCGACGTCGCGACCCTGGAGCTGGTCAGAGACGTTGCCGAACTGCACCATCAGGCGGCCGCTGCTGTCGACGTAGGAGCTCTCGACACGCACCGCCTTCTGGCGCAGGTAGTCGGTGATCGTGGTGGCCTCGGCGGCCGTCACCGGCGAGTGATCCTTGTGGGCGAGCTGCAGCGCGGGCGCCGAGCCGAATACGTTCGGCAGCGCGAAGATCAGCGCCACCAGCAGTACGGCGACGATGAGAATGTATTTCCAGCGGGCGTACTCGAGCATGGATCAGGCGCTCTTCAGGGTGCCCTTCGGCATCAGGGCACCCACCTGGAATTTCTGCACTTTGATGCGCACCCCCTCGGCGACCTCGAGGGTGACGAAGCTGTCGCCCACCTCGGTGATCTTCCCGAGCATGCCTCCGTTGGTCACCACCTCATCGCCCACGGAAAGCTTCGAGATCAGCTGCTGGTGCTCCTTGGTCTTCTTTTGCTGTGGCCGCATCAGCAGGAAGTAGAAGATGACGATGAAGACCACCATCACCAGGAGCGGCGCGAACTGGCCGCTGCTCGACGGCGCCGCGCCCTGCGCCCAGGCCGGGGGAATCAATGAATTCATGCAGTACGTCCAAAAGGGGAATCGGGAAACGCGGCATTATGCCACAGCGTCCGCCGCCGCCCGCCGCGCCATGAAAGCCGCGGCGAAGGCCGCCACCCGGCCCTCGGCGATCGCCAGTCGGAGCGACCGCATCAGTCGCAGGTAGAACGCGAGGTTGTGAATGGTGTTCAGGCGGCAGCCCAGGATCTCGTTGCAGCGGTCGAGATGCCGCAGATAAGCCCGCGTGTAGTGCCGGCAGGTGTAGCAGTCGCATTCCGGGTCTATCGGATTCAGGTCCGACTGGTGGGCGCGGTTGCGGATGTTGATGACACCCGTCTCCGTGAAGAGGTGTCCATTCCGGGCGTGGCGCGTCGGCATCACGCAATCGAACATATCGATGCCGCGCAGGACCGCCGCCACGATGTCCTCCGGACGGCCCACCCCCATGAGGTACCGCGGGCGGGCGGCGGGCATGTGCGGGACTACGGTTTCCAGGATCCGCAGGCGCTCCTCTTCCGGCTCGCCCACCGCCAGGCCGCCCACGGCGAGTCCGGGCCAGTCGAGCCGCAGCAGGGCCTCGAGGGATGCCAGCCGCAACGCCCCGTGCATCCCTCCCTGCACGATCCCGAAGAGCCCGCCCGGAGGCTCGTCGCGGTGATAGCGGGCGTGGCTGCGAGCCGCCCATCTCATGGAGCGCTCCATCGACTCACGAGCCTCGGCCTCCGTAGCCGGATGCGGCGTGCAGTCATCGAGCGCCATGGCGATATCCGAGCGCAGGCCCAACTGAACTTCCATCGAGTCCTCGGGCGTCAATCGCACCTCGCTGCCATCGACCGGCGAGCGGAAGCGCACCCCCTCCTCGGTGATCCGGCGCAGGCTCTTGAGACTGAACACCTGAAAGCCGCCGGAATCGGTCAGGATGGGCCGCTTCCAGCTCATGAATTCGTGCAGGCCGCCGTGCGCGGCCACGATCTCCACGCCGGGGCGCAGCATCAGATGAAAGGTGTTGCCGAGCACGACCTCCGCCCCGAGGTCGTAGAGCTCTTCGGGCGTCATGGCCTTCACCGTGCCATAGGTGCCCACGGGCATGAAGGCCGGCGTCTCGATGACGCCATGCGCCGCCCGCAGCCTCCCGGCCCGGGACGCCCCGTCGGTCGCGGTCACCTCGAAGACTGGTCTCAAGCGCTCACCTGGGTTACCAACATTGCATCGCCATAGCTGAAAAAACGGTACCGCTCCGCGACGGCATGCCGGTACGCCCGCAGCACGGGCTCGCGGCCCGCGAACGCGCAGACGAGCATGAGCAGCGTCGACTCGGGAAGATGGAAATTCGTGAGCAGGGCGTCAACCACCCGGAACCTGAAGCCCGGCTTGATGAAGAGTCTGGTCTCGCCCGACCAGGGCGCGAGCCGCAGCGCCGCTGGCTCAGAGATCTCCCCGTGCGCGTCAGCGCTCAAGGCCGCGGTCTCCAAGGCTCTCACGACCGTCGTCCCGGCGGCGATGACCCTTCGGCCGGCGCTACGTGCTCGCATGATTGCGTCGCACGTGGCGGCACTCACGACAGCCCGCTCAGAATGCATAACGTGTGACTCAATGTCGTCCGCACGCACCGGCTGAAATGTACCTGCGCCCACGTGCAGGGTCACGAAGGCAAGAGCCACTTCGCGTGCTCGAAGCTCCGTGAGCAGAGGCTCGTCAAAATGCAGGCTGGCCGTGGGCGCCGCGACGGCACCCCGCTCGCGCGCGAAAACGGTCTGGTATCTCTGCTGGTCGAGCTCGCCCGCGGGCCGCAGGATGTACGGCGGCAGCGGCACCAGACCCCAGCGGTCGAAGAAATCGAGTGCCGGCGCGGGCAGTCGAACGCGCCACAGGTCGTCCTCGCGGGCCAGCACCTGAACGCCTCCTCCCGCCGTCGAAATCTCCAATCCACACCGCGTGGGCTTGCTGGCGCGCACCTGGACGAGCGCCTCACACTCACCGACCGGCCGTTCGAGAAGGAGCTCGACCCGGCCGCCGGAAGGCTTCGTGCCGAACACTCGCGCGGCAACGACGCGCGTGTCGTTCAGCACCAGCAAGTCTCCCGGGGCGAGAAAGTCCGGCAGATCCCGGATTCGCCGGTCTGAGATGGCGCTCGTCTCGCGATCGAGCACGAGCAGCCGCCCCGCCGACCGCTCCGGGAGCGGGGTCTGTGCGATCAGCTCGGCTGGCAGGTCATAGGCGAAGTCGGTGCGCAGCACGCGCGCATGTTGACATCCTCGCCCGCTGAAGGCGAACGATCCTACGGCGCTGCATGAGCGGTCTCACGCAGATTCGCTTCGGTGGGTTCCTGGGCCGACGCCCTTGGGCAGGCGAAGTCTCTCCACAGGCTGCAACGCGGTGTCCCCGCGCCAATACGTTGATGGCCCCGACCAAATCGGCGTTCGCGGCAAATCCACACTCGACGCATCGGAATTGCGCCTGGGTCAGCCGGTTCGCCGCCTTCGCGCGGCCGCATGCGGGACATTCCCGACTGGTATTATGTGGCGGCACGGCGACGAGGATGCCCCCGTTCCACGCCATTTTGTAGTCGAGCTGACGGCGAAACTCGGACCACCCCTGATCGAGGATCGAGCGATTCAGGCTCGATTTGGCCAGGACCCGAGTACCCGTATTGGCAACCGTTGCCGAGCACGATTTGGACAAGTTCCGCACCTGCAGGTCCTCGAGGCAAACCATCGCGTGGCTTTTGCTGATGGTAGTCGAGATCTTGTGCAGGTAGTCGCGACGGCAGTTTTCGATCCGGGCGTGAACCTTCTGCAGCCTCCTTCTGGCCTTCTGCCAGTTTTTGCCGAACTTGCATCTTCGGCTCATCATCCGCTGATAGTGAGCGAGCCGTTGCTGGTGCCGCCTGAAGCTATGGAGCGGCTCATACACCGTGCCATCCGAGAGCGTGGCGAAGCGTACCACTCCGACATCGATGCCGATGGCACTGGTCGAACATGGTACGGGTGGTTCAACCTCGCGTGACGTCTGGATGGATACGAACCACTTGTCCGCGCCGAAGGACACGGTGACATTGCTCACGTTGCTTCGACTCAGTGCTAGTGGAACGGACGGTGGCCTAACAGAGCGGCTGGTTCGCTGGTCATCACGGCGCACGCGAACTACGGGGGCTCGGCCCGAGCAGGAGCGCGTCGTTGGGCACAAATACCTTCGGCGGCATCGATGACTCTGCCGGCAGAGTCCCCGCGACGGAGATCCTATGGTGCATCCGCAGCACTTCGAGCGTGATCTTCTCGCCTGGATCATAGGAGGCGAGGATCCGGATCACGTGGGAGCTGTCGATCGGCTTGCGGCCGTCGATGGACAGAATGATGTCTCCATCCTGCAGGCCCAGCGCTCCATCAGGCGGCGCGCGCACCACCAGTACCCCTGTGTCAGCTCCAAAGTAGCGGCCGAGCCCGGGCGTGAGTCTGGCGAGCTCCATGTCGGCCACGGGCCCACCAATGATCATCGGACCGCCACCCCACGCGGCAAATGCCCTCACTCGCGGCAGATCCGGCAAGTTCGGAAATTGCCGCGCGATGAAGAAATCATCCCCGTCCGGACGAGCGGTCACGGTGAGGTCGCGGATCTTGCCGTCCCGCGACACTGTCAGATCGACCCTGTCGCCCGGCTTGATATCATGGAGCAACTCGACAACGCGCGCCGCGGGCGCCTGGCCACGCACATTCGTCCCATTCACCGCCACTATCAGATCGCCGGCGCGCACGCCCGCCTGCTCCGCCGGTCCTCCCGGACTGACTTCGCGCACGCGCGCCCCCGCATTACCTCTCGAATCGTCAAGCTGCACGCCGACGAGGACCCGCTGCGGGCCCGCAAGGGCCTCGACGCGCTGCATCATCGGCCCATTCATCTGCGCGGAGAGCGCTGCGAGCTGCTGCGCCGCCACCTCGAGTCGGCGGCGAGCGCCGTCCATCTGAGCGCGCAGCACATCCTCGCGCTGTCGGGCCGCGTCCTCGCGGTGGCGCGCTGCCTCCATGGCAGATTCATCTGTATACGGTGGGCTTGGGACGGCGGCGGCGGGAGCTGGCGGGACAGGAGGCGGCGGAGGCCCATCGCCTGCAAACGCCGCAGCCGCTGCCAGCGAGAGGCAAAGCGTCAGGAAAGTCGCATGGGGTCCGATATGCATTCTCATGTGGAGTCTCTTTGCGCAATCATGGGGTTGCCGAGGCCAACATCTCCGCGTATTGCACCTGGGCGAGGGAGTTGACGAGCTGCGACCGCTGACGCTCGAGGGCATCGAGCCTGGTCGGCTGCGCACCCTCCACGCGCTCGGCGCTCATCAGATCGTCCAACGCGGCGATCTGGTCCTGAAGGCTGCTCACGGCCGCGTGTGCACCGACACGTACGATCGCGTGATCCTGGGGCAGACCCGCAAGCCAGCCTTCGATGGCGCGCGTGCGCGCTTGCTCTTGCAAATCACTGGGCTGCCTGAGCCGTGCGGTATGCGACGGTGCACTTGGAGGCTTGCGCTCATGACTCGAGTGGAGGAACGGTACCGCAGTGACCAGTACGGCAGCCAAGACGGCCGCGGCGATTGCTGCGGGGCGGTTGCGCTCGACTACGCGTGTGAGCATCGAGCGGTGCCGCCTGCGCTGAAAGTCCGCCCAGTCGTACGGTATCTCGCTCGTCTCGTCCCCCGCCGCACGCAGGCGGCGAGCGATGTTTTTCTCGTCTAGATCGGTGTGCATGCCTCTTGATCCTCCTGCGGGGCCAGGCCCTGGCGCAGGCGTGCCAACGCGCGCGCAAGCTGTGACTTCGAGAAGCTCACAGAGCGTCCAAACAAGCGCGCGATCTCCTCGTGCGAGTAACCCTCTACCTCGAACAGCCAAACCACTGCACGCGCGACCGGCGTCAGACTCGCAAGTGCACGTTCGACGTCGAGGGCATCAGCGGAAGTCGCCGGTGTGATGGGCAGCATCGAAGGATGTAATGAATCATCGTCCCCTGATTCCCACTGCAGCCGTGCCCGATGCCAGGGTGAGCGCAGATACATGAGACATCGGGTGACCGCGATTTGCCTCAGCCAGATGCCAAGCGGCGCCTCGCCCCGGAAGTCCCCGAGGCGCTGGAAGAGGACCATCATGGTGTCCTGAAACAGGTCCTCGGCGACGGCCCGGTTCCCCACGAGCCTCCGGGTGAGCGCGAACACCGCCGGCCCGACCCCCCGATAGATCGCCGCCTGCGCCGCCTCCTCCCCACCACGGGCCCGCGCGATCAGCTCTTCCGATATCGCAATTTCGGATAACCGGCTCACAAGGTACTTAGATGCGCGAGCGTGGCAAAAGGTCGCAGAGCAGATGCTTCCGCCCGCCTGCCCCCCTATACTTGCGCCCTCGTGCCCGAGTGGCGGAATTGGTAGACGCAGCGGACTCAGACCATCCAAGTTGAGCCCCCGGGGAGAAATCCCCAGGGTGAAGCCCGTCAAAGTCGGTAGAGGCCCTGAAGCGTGGCGCTTCGAGCTAATGCCGAGCCAAGCCCCGGAGATCCCGGGGAAGGTGTAGAGAGCAGACGGCGGGCACCTAAGGCCGCAAGGCTACGGTGAAGGCGTGCTCCAGCCCACGAACCCCGCGGTCCTCCGCGCGGGGCGGCGAAAGCCGCAGCGGGATGAAAATCCGCCGCCGTTAAAAGCGTGTCGGTTCGACTCCGACCTCGGGCACCACCCCTCCCTCCTTCCCATTGCGCCTCCTTCAATGGCCGCGCGATTGAGTTCATCCGCTGCGTCGATTTTCGGAGGTCGCCTTCGTCTAGTTGGCGAGAGGAACGCCAACCAGTGACGCGACGACCATGAGCCTTCGAATAGCCACAATCATCAGCTGCATTCGCCGTGCAGCACCGTATCTGGCCATCGAGCTCATTCTGCCCGGAGGCTCACTCATCGCGCTGTGTCTCTGGATCGTCAGGAATCGGGCGCGGCTGCGAAGCGCCCTGGCAATCTCGAGTTAGATCATTGCAACCCACGCCGCGACCTCGCCTGGCGCCACGCCGCTAAACCGCACCCGTCGCGCGCAGCGCATTCGCCACGAGCGAGCGACGAAGTGATGCGTCGCTCGTTCCCGAGGTCTATGATACCGCTACCAAAGAGTGCGGAGTAATCTCGCGATGCAGCTCACCCGCCGTGACTTTGCGCGCCTGAGCGCGATGGCCGCCTTGTCCCGAGCCCTGCCGCTCAGCGCGCAGACGGCGCATGGGTTCGAGGGGCGAAAGCTCCGATGGTGCATCGTGGCCCTTGGGCGCATCTCCATGGGTCAGTTCATGCCGGGACTAAAGCTGTCGCGGACTGGGAAGATCACCGCGCTCGTGAGCGGGCACCGCGCAAAGGCGGAGCAGCAGGCAGCCTTGTACGGCGTGCCCTCCTCTGCGATCTACAGCTACGAGAACTTCGACGAGATCCGGCACAACAAGGACATCGACGCGGTGTACATCGCGCTGCCGAACTCGATGCATGCGGAATATGTGATCCGCGCGGCGAAGGCCGGCAAGCATGTTTTGTGCGAGAAGCCGATGGCGACGAGTCTGGCGGACTGCCACGCCATGATCGAAGCGTGCCGCAGGGCGAACGTGAAGCTGATGATCGCCTACCGCTGCCAGTACCATCCGTCGCACCTGAAAGCGATCGAGCTCATCCGCACCGGCGCTGTGGGGCAGGTGCTGGCAATCGAGAGCGCCTTCGGATTCGACATCCGGCCAGGCGAGTGGCGGCTCAACAAGAAGATGGCGGGAGGCGGCCCGCTGGTCGACGTCGGCATCTACAGCCTGAACGCCTCGCGCTACCTGACCGGCGAAAATCCCGCGGACATCAAAGCGTATGCCTCGGTAATCGACCACGACGGCCGCTTCACTCAGGTGGAGGAGAACGACGGCTGGACGATGAAGTTTCCGTCCGGGATTGTGGCGAGCTGCAGCACGACGTACGGCGGACTCATGGACGGCTACTTCCGCGTGTTCGCGTCGAAAGGATGGATCCATATGGACGGATTCAACTACGACGGCATGCACCTGACGGCGCAACTCGCGAGCGGAGAGAAGATCGACCAACCTGATCCGATCCGGGCTCCAGGGCAGTTCACGCTGGAGGCTGACTACTTTGCCGACTGCGTGTGGAACGACCGCGAGCCGAAGACCGGCGGCGAGGAGGGCCTGCGGGATATGACGGCAATCTCGCGGATCTACGAGAGCGCGGGACTGCGGCTGGGCGCTTAGAGGGCGGCGGCGCGGCTGATTCTTGTGATCGCGTCGCGCGCGGACTGTCGAACCTCCGGGCTCGAGTCGTCGAGAGCGCGCCGCAAGTCAGGTAGCGCGGCTCGCGCCGCCGATCCGATCGCACCCAGGGCGTTGCAGGCCGTGCCTCGCGACCCGGGGTCGGAGCTGCGCAACATGGAGCGCAGGCGCGGCACCGCGGTCGCGGCACCCGAGCCGATGTCGCTGATGTCCTGTGCGACCCAGGCTCTCACATCAGGGTCGGAATCCTGCAATGCCGCCAGAAGCGCAGGCAGTACCGGACGGAGGTCGAGTTTCGGGCCGCCGTCGGCGAACTGCCACCAGCCGCCCCCGACTACATCCAACGCCACGGCGACATCGCGCCGCATCTCCGGATCCGGATCGCGCAGAGCACGCGCCAGGGCGGGCACGCTCGCCGGTCCGAGGGAATGGAGCTCGTCATAGACTTGTTGACGCCTTGCTTCCAGATCCGGCAGGGGCGGCGGAGTCGTCATAGAGGAGACTCCTTGCGCCGGTCGCCGTATCGGCAAGGGCAGCTCGCGCAGCTTCGCGACTATGGCGTCAGCGGCAGCATCAGAGTGCGCCACATGCGGCTGCACGGTGGACGCTGGCCCAGCGGTCGTGACGAGAATGACGGCCGCGACGGTGCTCAGGGAAGGGGGGCGCAACACGCGGACATCTTAACACCCGGCCGCGATGCAGCGGGCGATCAGGCCGATTCGCGGGTGCGAGGCTCGAACAACACGATGTCCCCGGGCGCATTCGAGGCAACGATGCGGTTGCGGCCGGTAGCCTTCGCTCTGTAGAGCGCCGCGTCGGCCTCCGCGATCAGATGCTCGATGCGATCGCCGTCCTCGGGGTAGGACGCGATGCCGAGGGAGGCAGTGATGCGAGGTAGCGCCGTTCCGCGGGAGAAGGCCTGCAGCTGCGCGATGGCTTCGCGGATCGCCTCCGCCTTGGCATACGCGTCGTCCATCGAGCAGGAAGTCAGGACGATCAGAAATTCCTCGCCGCCATAACGACAGGCCACATCCTCGACGCGCGTGTGACGTTTGAGCACGTGCGCGACATTTCGCAACACCTCGTCGCCCGCATCGTGACCGTTGGTGTCATTGAAGGCCTTGAAATGATCGACGTCCAGCATGACGACGCTCACCGGGAACCCGTGCCGCTGGGCGCGGGCGAGCTCCCGCTGCAGCGAGATCTCGAGGTGGCGCCGGTTGTAGAGGTCGGTCAGCGGATCGCGCTCCGAGCTGCTGCGCAGCGTTTCCTGCAACCGCAGGTTGCCCACGGCCAGCGAGAGTTGCTCGGCCAGGGCCGAGGCCAGACGCTGCACGTCCTCCGAAAGCCTTTCCGGTGCGGCGACGCGCAGGTGCAGCACCGCCAGAGTCTCGCCCTGCGATACCAGCGGCACGCACAGACAGCTGTCCTCGCACTCGCCGACGTGACGGCAGACGGCGGCGGCACTGGCCGGCTCGTAGAGATGCGGCTGCCCGCGACGCAGCGCCCAACAGTCCTCGGCGGAAAAGGTCGCCGCCACGGTGACCGACCCCCAACCGACTTGCAGCTCCATGGCGGTGTCGTCGGCCCGTGACACATACAGCGCGCCGCCGACGCCCGGCAACAGCTTCGGGAGGGCACCGCGGATCACCGTGTTCGCCTCGGCTTGCGTGTGGCAGGTCTGCAGCAGCTCCACCATGGTGCTCATGGCGGAGATCTCCTGCAACAGCCGGCTCTGGCGCCGGACGGTTCCCTCGAGCCTCGATTCGTAGCGGCGGCGCCCGAACCACTGCAGCATGAGGAGCGCAATGAGCAGTACCGAAATCCCGAAGAGGCCGCTCAGCGCAATCGAAGTCCACAACAACGCGCCTGCCTTGGGCGCCGCCCCTGCGTCGAAGCGCAGCGCCAGCAGGCTGCCGGCGAGGATGGCCATGGCGGTGCACGCGGCGAAGGTGCCGACGAGCAAACGTCCGCGGGCTGGGTCTACCGACCGAGGCGGCAGATCGCCCGTATGCAGCGCGGACACGCGCATGGGAATTGAGCCCCCCGTGAGCAGTTATTCGTAAGTACTTCGACCTACAACATATTGCCTTGAGGGCGCAGGGGTGAACTGTGACGCGCATTCGCGGCATCACCCGCCGGGTGTGACCGATTTGCGGATCAGGCTGGCTTCTGGCGCCTCAGCGGCGCTGAACCAGTGCCATGTCGTCTGGCAGCGACGAGTCGCCTACCTCGCCGCGCAGATACCGCTCCTCCAGCTCCGCCGCACTGACCGGCCTCGAGAGCAGAAACCCCTGCACCTCCTCGCAGCCGCGCGAACGCAGCCACTCGAGCTGACTCGGACGCTCGACACCCTCGGCAGTTACGACGATACCCAGCGTCTGCGCGAGCGAGAGAATGGCATTCGCGATCGCGGCGTCGCTGGCCGAGTGATCCACGTTGCGCACGAAGGCCTTGTCGATCTTGAGGCGGTCGGGCGGGAAGCGAGTGATGTAGGCGAGCGAGGAATAGCCGGTACCGAAGTCATCGAGCGCGATGCGGCACCCGAGCTGCCGCAGCCTTTCGAGGGCGTTGCGCACCTTGGCCGAATCCCGCACCAGCACCGACTCGGTGATCTCGATCTCGATGAGCGCAGTCGGCACCCCGGCCGCCGCCGCCTCCATCTCCACGACCCGGGCCGGGTCGCCATAGAGGAACTCCTTGCCGGAAACATTGATCGCGACCGGAACGGAGAAGCCCGCATCGAGCCACTTTCGCAGCTGCCGGCACGCCGCGCGCACGACCCAGCTCCCCATCTCGAGGATGAGCCCGCTGTCCTCGGCGATTTCGATGAAGCGGATCGGCGAGACTTCACCATGCTCGTCGTCGCACCACCGCAGCAGCGCCTCGACACCCGACAGGCGCTGATCCTTCAGGCGAAACTTGGGCTGGAAGAGCAGGTTGATGCGCTCCTCCTGAACGGCGCGGCGCAGCCGCGTCTCGAGCTCGAGCCAGTCCCGCAAGCGGCTGCTCATCGCCGGCACGTAAACCGCTATCGGTGTCGCGCTGGCCGTCTTGGCCTGGTACATCGCGGTATCGGCATGTTTGAGCACCGTTGCGACATCAGCGCCGTCCTGCGGGTAAACGGCAACCCCGATGCTCGGCGCCGAGTAGAACTCGAGGCCTTCATGGAGGATCGGCTCCCTGAAAGCGGCGCTGCACTTCTCGGCGAGCTGCAGCGCGAGCGTTCTGGCGTCGTTGTGCCGGACCAGGATCACGAACTCATCGCCGCCGAAACGCGCCAGCGACAAGTGCGTCGGCTCGCCGGCCAAAACTTCCACGGCGCGGGCGAGCTTGCCGGCGACGGTGCACAACACCGCATCGCCTACGGAGTGTCCGAAAGTATCGTTGATCCGTTTGAAGCTGTTGAGGTCCAGGTAGATGACCGCGACCTCCTCGCCCGCTTGCGCAGCCGCCGCAAACTGCCGCTCCGCCGTTTCGAGGCAGCGTTGCCGGTTGGGCAGTCCCGTGAGGGGATCGAAGTATGCCAGCCTCTCGATGCGCTCGGCAGTTGCCGCATTGCGCAGGATGTACTCGAGACGTCGCGGCAGCAGCGCCCAATTGACCGGCTTCGCTATGAAGTCGGTGGCGCCGGCATCGAAGGCAAGGCCGATCGCCGTCGGATCCTCGTGGCCGGTCACCATCACGATGGGGGTGGTGGTGAAGCGCGGATCGCCGCGTAACCGTCGACATACGGCGTAGCCGTCCAAGCCGGGCATCTCGACGTCCAGAAGGACGATGGCCCCGCCATACAAAAGTGCCGCATCGAGCGCCTCCTTGCCATTGTCGTAGGCAAGCGGCGCAAGCCCCACCTGCTCGACCGACTCGGCAAGAAGCATCCGCCCGGTTTCCTCATCGTCGGCGATGATCGCGACGGGTCGCACTGCCGTCCTGCGTGTCGTCATGCGCTCTCCCTCCGCTCGAGTGCCGTCAGCTCCGCAACGAGCGCCGGATGGACCGAGCGCAGCCGCTCGAACGTGCTCAACGCTGCAGACACATTGCCCGCCGCACAGAGCTGCTCCAGCCGGCGAACGTCTTCCGAGAACGCCATTGCGCCCACGTTCGCGGCGCTCGACTTCAGCTTGTGGCAGGTCGCGCGAGCGGCCGTCAGATCGCCGCCGCGGAGTGCCGCCTGCAGGTCGTCGAGAGCGGCAGACGACCCGGTACGGAAGAGCTCGACCAGCCTGGAGAAGAGATTGGGGCGGCCCGGAGCGCCCGCGCCGCGCAGACGCATGACGGTTGCATTGTCGAGTTTCACGAGGTCCTCGGCCGGCGGGATCGCGCGCGCGTCCTCGGTGCTGGCCGCCCTGTCCTGCGGTCCCGAGACTGCCTCGAGGATCGGGCCGCCGCTGTTTGGCCGCGTGGCCGCCCGCGGCTCCCGCTCGCGCGGTATCCAGCGCCGCAGCAGTTTCTCGCAGTCCTCCAGCGTGTACGGCTTGCTGAGCACGTCATCCATGCCGGCTGCCTCGCAGCGCTCGCGAACCAGGGAGGGGGCGTGCGCGGTCAGGGCGATGATCGGAACGCGACGAGCCGCACCGCCCGCCCGCTCGCGCATCAACCTGGAGGTCTCATAACCATCGAAGGCAGGCATGTTGATATCCATCAGGATCAGATCGAAACGCTCGGTTGCGCTGCGTGCCAGAGCTTCCGCCCCGTCCTTGGCCCATACGGAGGTGCAGCCGAGCGCTTCGAGATAACCCTGAGCGACCGTCGCGTTGACCGGCTCGTCCTCCACGACCAGCACGTGGCCGCCGATCGCTCCGGTCGCGGGGCTGGCGACATCGTTCGTAGTCTGGAGGACCGCCGCCCCGGATGTCGCGTGCACAGCGCTCAGATCGAGAGGCAGCAGCACATGGAAAGTCGACCCCGTACCGGGCGTACTCTCGACGGTGATCCGACCTCCCATCAGCTGCGCGAGCTCGCGACAGATCGCGAGCCCGAGGCCGCTGCCGCCGAATCTTCGGCTGGTCGATTCGTCGGCCTGGGTGAAGGGCTGGAAGATCTTCTCGAGCGTTGCGGCGTCCATTCCGATGCCGGTGTCGGAGACCGTGATATGAACGGCGGGGCGATCCGCGTTCGCCATCTCGACGTCCGCCTGGACGGCGATCTCGCCGTGTTCGGTGAACTTGACCGCATTGCCGACCAGATTCATCACGATCTGCCGGATCCGGAATGGATCGCCGATGAGAGTCCGTCCTTCAGGCGCGCGGCGATCCGGCGCCGGCGGCCGCACCTTGAGCCGGATGCCCTTGGCCTGAGTGGTCGCGCTGAAGAGGCTGGCGCACTCGTCCAGAATGCGATCGAGATCGATGGGGAGGGATTCGAGCGCGACCTTGCCCGCCTGCACGCGCGACAGATCGAGCAGGTCGTTGACGATCCGCAGCAGCACTTGCGCGGAGGAGCGGATCGTCTGCGTGAGTCGCGCCTGCGTGGTCGACTGCGGTGTGCGTGCCAGCAGCTCGGTCATGCCGACGACGCCATTCATCGGTGTGCGCAGCTCGTGGCTCATCCGGTTGAGAAAGTCGCTCTTCGCGCGGGCGGCGTCCGCCAGTTGGCGGTTGCTCTCCGAAAGCTCGCGTGTGCGCGCCGCGACTTCGGCCTCGAGGCGCTCACGCTCGCGCGCCTGATGTCTGCGCTCGAGGTGCAGCTTGCGCAGCCGATGAGCTATCAGGCCGAGGATGACCAAAGCATAGACCCCGTAGGCCCAGGGCGATTTCCAGGGCGCAGGCGTGCGATGCAGCGTAATGCGTAACGGCGCGCTCCACACGGAGTCGGAGTTGGCGCCGCGGACCTCGAGCACATGATTGCCCGACTCGAGGTTGGTGAGTGTAATGCGATGCTGCGCGCCGAGTTCGATCCAGCGATCGGTCAGCCCCGCCATCCGGTAGGCGATGTGGTTGTGCTTCGGGGAAGTGAAGTCGAGCACGCTGACATCGAGCGAGACGATGTTGTCGCGGTAATCGAGCGGGATGCGGCGGCGCAGCCAGTATGGCGTCGCCCCGGGCGCCGGTGCACCGAGGATCTCCACCCCGGTGACCACCAGGCGTGGCGGTTTCGACGTTTCCGTCAGACGCGCCGGATCGAAGATATTGAAGCCGCTCGGGCCACCGAAACAGAGTCGCCCATCGTGCATGCGAAAGTAGGCGTTGGTGGTGAACTCTTCGCCCGCGGCACCGTCCGCGACGTGGAAGGTCTTCACTGCGCCGGTGTTGGGATCCAGCCGCATGAGCCCGGCGTTGCCGCTCAGCCAGATGCGGCCGTCGCCATCGACCAGTACACCGTATATGGTGTCGCTGGTCAGCCCTTCGCCGAGAGAGTACGTTCGAAAATGGATCGACTGCGGCGCCGAGACGCCGCCCATCGCGAGCGCGAGGCCGCCATCGCTCGTCCCGACCCAGACCCGATCGTGCGAGTCCACGGCGAGGGCGTACACGGTGTTGGCCGGGAGGCTGGACGGGTCATGCGGGTCGTGACGGAACACCTTGATCACCGTGCCGTCCGGCCGGGCAAGATCGAGGCCACCGCCATCCGTTCCGATCCACACGTAGCCCTGCGAATCCTGCGCCAAGGCGGTGACCGCATCCGCGCTGACCGCGCCGGGCGCTGACCCGTAGGGAAGCTGGCGCACCAATCCCGTCGCCGGATCGACGATGTTCGCGCCGCCGCCATAGGTGCCGACCCACATCTGACCGCTGCGCGCCTCGAGGATCGTCATGATCCCCGCCGCACTCAGGCCGTGCGGATCGCCGCGCTTGACCGGAATCCAATTCAGCTTGCCCTTGCGATCGAGGGTCGCGACACCCTTGTCCATGGTCCCGATCCAGAGCACGCCGCTGCGATCCTGGCGCAACGACATCACCGGCTCATTGTCGAGAATCGTCCGCTGGCCGATGAGCGTGCCGAGGTCAGTCTTGCGGCCGGTATCCGGATCGTACTCGACCAGGCCCGCTCCCATCGAGGCGATCCAGACTCCGCCGTCAGGAGCGTCGGCGAAGGCAGTGACGAATTTGCCCAGCCAATCGGGCTGGCGGGCGCCGAGCTCGGCGCTGCGCGGATCCCAGCGGCTGACGCCTCCCGTGGCGGTGCCGATCCAGACGAGGCCGGTACTGTCCTGGTACAAGGAAAAGACCGTAGGAGTCGTTCAGGGAGTCTGGATTGTCCCGCTGGTGGCGATAGTGGGCGATCTGTCCCGAGGCGCGATCGAGCAGATCCAGGCCATCCGAAGTCCCGACCCAAAAGTGTCCCTGCCGGTCTTCCAGCAGTGCCTGCACGCGATCGCTGGCGAGCGACCCTGGCTGTCGCGCGTCGTGCCGGAACACCTGCAGCACGTTGCCGTTGCGATCCATCCGGTCGAGTCCGCCGTCGACGGTGGCGACCCAGATCGAGCCGCTCGAATCCTCGAGCACCTGCCAGACGTTGTTGCTGCTCAATGTCCGCGGGTCACCGTCCACGTGACGGAGATGGCGGAAGGCCCGCTGACCGGGCTCGAGCTCATCGAGCCCCTGATCCGTGCCCACCCAAAGATCGCCGGCATGATCGCGAGTCAGTGTGGTGACCTGATTGCTCGCCAGCGATCCAGGCTGCGCGGCGTCGTGTCGCAGGTGCTCGAATCGGCCCGTCCGGGGGTCGAGCACGTCGAGACCGCCGTCAGTCGTTCCGATCCAGACGCGCCCCTGCGCGTCGATCGAGACGGTGTTTACCTGATCGCTCGCCAGAGAGTTCGGATCGTGCGGATCGTGGCGATAGATGGTGAAGTCATCCCTGGCCCGGTTCCAGCGGGCGAGGCCGCCGTTGATCGCCAGCCAGAGATTGTGATCCGGCCCTTCGACGATCTGATTGACGAAGTTGCCCGGCAGCCCGCGATCCTCCTTCGGCGAATACCCGTAGCGGACCAGCTCCTGAGCGTCGTACCGGACGAGCCCGTCCTCGGTACCGAACCACATGAATCCCTGCGAATCCTGCAGGATCGTGTGCACACCACCCTGCGGCAAGCCGTCGGCTGTAGTCAGATGCGTAAGAACGAGGGGCGGAGAATCGGCTGCGGCGGCCACTGAGGCCGCCGCAATCAGGAGTAGTCCCGTGCCGATGATCCGCCGCCTCCAAGCGCCGGCGCGTGCAATCCTCCTCACGGCATGCTCACGGCGCGATCCCTCCGCTACTGGTTGGGCACCCACGGCACGACCGGCGCGGGCGCGGTCGGTGCGGGGGCCTGAGAAGTGTTCCACCAGGGCACCTGCCGGGCCCAGGCGAAGTTGCGGGCCCAGGCGAAGTTCTTCGCCCAGGCGAAGTTATTCGACCAGACGTAGGCCTGGGTCCACGCGAACCCCTGGCTCCAGGGATAGCCCTCGCTCCAGGCGTAACCCTGGGTTCCCTGGTAGGCGCTCGACCAGCTCAAGCCGTCTCCGGACTCGGGAGTGCCCGGCGTCGACGACTGCATGTTCATGATGTAGTAGCTGCCGTTCGCGGCCTGGTTGGCCGGGCCGCCGAAGTGCTCCGTGCCGGCAAGATCGGCGCTGATGTTGAGCCCGATGTTGGCGCAGTCGACCGCCGAGCTGTTGACCGCCGCGACGGCGTTGATGAGGCCCGCGCCCTGCTGGAAGACGCTGTAGGCGAGCGTGCCGGAGGAAGTCACGGCGGGTCGCGCCGAATTCATCAGGCGGCATTTCACGTTATCCGGCGTCAGCGACGGATCCTCCTGCAGCATCAGCGCAACGACACCCGTAGTCACCGCCGCGGACATCGAAGTGCCTGACATGGTGAACATCTGCTCGACGATGTTCATCGAGTTCGGGTCGATGTTCGCGAGATAGCTGCCGCTCGCCATCGAGGCGACGATGTGGCCACCGGGGGCGACCACCTCGGGCTTGACGAAGCCCTCGTAGGTCGGACCCGTGGAAGAGAACGAGGCCAGGCGCCAGTCGCTGGTGTTGTAGGGCTGGTAGTTGTCCGTGAGCGCGCCGACCGTGATGACGTAGGGCACGTTGCCGGGCACGTCGACCGTCATGGGACTCGGCCCATCGTTACCCGCTGCCACGACCACGACGATGCCCGCCTGCCAGGCAGCCATCACGGCCTGGTCGAGCGGATCGTTCCAGTAGTATGACTCCGGGGTGGCGCCGATCGACAGGTTGAGGACACGGATGTTGTACTTCTGGCGATTCGCGACGATCCAGTTGATGCCGGCGATGATGTCCGAATAGCTGCCGCCGCCGTAACCGTCGAGGGCGCGCACGATGACGAGATTCGCCTGCGGCGCGATGCTGAGATACTCCCCGGCGATGTTCTGCGCGCCACCCGCGGCGATGGAGGTGATGTGGGTGCCGTGACCGTACGGATCGCCGGTGACGGGACCCGAGCCGCCATTGGTGACGTCAATCGTGGCCTTGATTCGCGAGCCATAGTTCTGGGTGATGTCCTGCCACAACCCCGAGTCGAGTACGGCGATGGTGATGCCCTTGCCCGTGACTCCCGCCTGCTGCAGCGTATTCGCGCTGACCAGCATCGGATAGTTCGTCTCGTAGGTCAGGGTGAGCGCGGCAACGCCCTGCCCGTCCTGAGTGGCCGTGGCGCTGCTCAGCGCCGAGACCAGCGGCGCCGTCACGGTGCTCGTCACGGCATTCCCGGTGACGGTCGTGACGAGCGGCAGTGCCGTACTCGTGACCGTCGACACCAGCGGATTCGTGGCCAGCGTCTGATTGACGGAATTCGTCGTGCTGCTCAGAGCCTGCGTGAGGCCGGAAAGGAGGCCGCGCGCGGCAACCTTCCGATCCTCGAAGAGACGCACGCCGGAGGTAGCGCGCAGACGTGCCACCTGCTGCGAGTCGAGCTCTGCCGTGACGGCGTGGATGATCGAAAGGTCGCGCTCGACCTTGCCATGCACCCGCAGCACGCTCGCGCGGGCCGCGACCGTAGTCGGCGCTTGTACGATGTACAGCCTCGCTGCGGCGTTGGCCGCCGGCGCCGCGGCGCCGAGCGCGAGGGCCAGGATCAGGGTCCGGACGGAGTTGAGAGTGCGCATGGGATGCTCTGGAGGCGTTTGTTGTCTGAGGCGCATTCTCGGTGGATGTGACGCCAGTCGCAGTCGAGCCGGCCGCAGCGGCCCGGGCCGTCAGTGTGAAGTCAGTCACATAATGACCCGTCAAATTGCGCGGCAAAGACCCCCGATTCAACTCATTACCTCTGCCGCTCGCGCCGCGCTGGAGGGCGTCGAGTCGGTTATGTCCAATCCGTCCTGCTGATAGAGATCACCGCTGCCGTAGGAGCATCCGAGCTGCAACAGCGCGTCCCGGGTGTCGGCGGCATCGACCCCGGTGGCGATCGGGACCAGCCCCAGGGCGGCCGCCATCTCGATGCCGGCCCGGCAGACCTTGCGCGCCACCGGGTCGGTGCGCAGCGCAGCCACCCACGCACGATCGAGCTGCAGACCCCAGATCGGCGCCCGCGCCAGCGAATCGAGCGATCCGATGCCGCGAGCCACCTCGTCGACAACCAACCGGACGCCGACGCGCTTCAGAGCCTCGGCATGCGACTGCTCGCGTGTGATGAAGACCTTCTCGGCGATTCTGAGCTCGAGGCGTTCCGCGGGTATGCCACCGTCGCTGACGAGCTGCGATACGTCGTTCAGGAACTCCTCGTGCAGGACGTGATGCCGCAGAGCGCCGAAAGAGATGCAGACCTCCGACGCGCAGCGCGCGGCAAGCACGGCAAAGTCCCGGCGCAGATGTGCCAGGACCGCCCGGGACAGCGAGGCCGCGAGTCCCGTGGCCGCGGCGAGGCGCAGGAATTCCGCCGGACGGATCTCGCCGCGCAACGGGTGTTGCCAGCGCAGGTAGCCGACGCATGTGACGAGGCGACCGCTCGTCAAGTCGTGGCGCCCGGTATAGCGCAGGCGGATATCGCCGTTGGCGATCGCGTTACGCAGCTCGCGAGTCAGATCGATGCGCGCGAGCGTACGCAGTTTCATGGTATCGGTGAAGAACCGCACCCCGTGCGCGGACCCCGATCGGCGCGCCTCCATCGCCGCGCTGCGAGCCTGTTCCAGCAGGAGTTTGGGTGTCGAGGCGTCCTGCCCGAGAATCGCGACGCCGGCATGCGGAGTCAGATGGAATTCGGCGTCACCCGTGCGAACGGGCTCGCGCAGGCTGGCGCAGACCTGCGCGACACACGCCTCGATCGCGTCGCGGTCGGCACTTTCGATCACGATGGCGAGCAGCCCTTCGCTCAGCTGCCCGAGGTACCACTGCGGGGTCGCGTCGGAGGATCCGGACGCATCCGGCGGGGTCGGAAGCCTACGGATCGCGGTGCTCATCACCTGCTCGGATACCTGAGAAGCGAGCACCTGCGCGATGTCGGTGATCCCGTCCATGTAGATGACGGCGAGCGCGATGGGCGTCTCTCGCAGGGCGGCCCACGACAGCGATTCCTTGAACCGTTGCAGGAACCCACGCCGATCGAGCCTGGGCGCGGGGCGCACACCGCTGTCCGATGAATCGTCCGCGAGAGGGCCGCCGGCCGGCCGGATGACACAAACCGCGCGATCGGGCCCCCGGGGCGACACCTGGACGGTGTATTCGCTGCCGCCGCTGGCGAAGCGAGCCTCGGCAGTCATGCGCTGGGCGATGGATTTGCGCGTCAGTTGCCTGAGCAATGCGGCGATGGGCGCGGGCCAGGAGGCTTCCAGCGGCTTGCCGTCCCCTGCGGCGAGCGGCTTCAAGCCGTCCATGTCGCGACCGCCCCCGTGGGCGACTACGATACCGTCCCGGCTGACGAGCAGCGCGAGATCCGGCAGCGCTTCGACCAACGCGTCGGGGTCGTGCGGGACGTTGCTCCGCTGCGGCGCATCGGTGGCCGCTGCCTTGGCACGGAGAGGTGCGTTGGGACGCTTCGCGGAAATGGGATCGCTCCCCGGATTAAGTAAAAAGCCGTGTGAGCAGCGGGCCGGGCGCCTTTATGGGCGGCCCCAAGAGTAGCCGGAGCCATCCGATCGAGTCCGGGACACAGCTCGCGGTTGCGGCGTCCGCGGCCGCGGCCAGAGCATCGATTCCCAGCCATGGCGCCTCCGGCAAGCTCAGGGACTCGCGCGATGCGACGGAAGCGTGAAGTCCGATGACGCCTTCGATGGCGCAAGCACGTAATTTCGTGGTCTTCATGCGTAGGCTCGTATTCAGCCCCGGAAAACCAGGCGGAGCGGCGGCAGCTTTTGGGCGGAGCCGCCCTGCTCGCCCTGGCACTGTGCCTGTCGCGCCCGATCGCGGCATGGGCGGACTGCTTTCCAGTGCCTGACCCCGCGTATGTGCAGCTCGATCCCCTGGTGGACAGCAACGGCCGCGAGGCCCTCACCGCAGTGGCGGCGCGCCTGCGCACGCTCGGAGAGCGCGGGCCAGGCCGAGGATCCGCGGCAGCTCGCGGCCCTCTATGCCGTCCAGGCGGATGCCTACAGCATCCTGGAGCTCGATCAGGAGGCGCGCGCCGCCGCCGAGAAAGGACTCGCGCTGATCACCGGGCCGACGGATCCCTTGCGGCTCGAGCTGCTGTCGACGGCTGCCCTCAATATCTACACCCAGGACGGCATCCGCGAGGCCATAGGCACGATCGAGGCAGCGCGAACCACGCAGCCTCATGACTCACTGTCCAACCTTTGTCTCGAGATCACTCTCGGCACCCTCGAGCGTCGCGACGGCGAGAATGCTCTCGCCACCCGGGCCCTGACACAGGCTTACCGCGACAGCGAGACGCGCGCACGCGCCGAAGCCCACTCCGAAGCGGCCATCGAGCTGTCGTCCGCACTGCGCGGGCTCGGCGATTACGGCGATGCGCTCATGCTGGTGCGCGAGAAGATCGCCTGGGATGCCGCCCAACACGACTCGCTCGCGCTGTCCGTGTCCTACTACATCGAGGCCGAAATCCTCGAGGGCATGCGCCAGTTCCACGGCGCGATCGCAACCTTCGAGCGGGCGCGCAGCATCAGCGTTTCGCTCGGGGACGTCCAGGGTATCGCCTTCGCGGACATGCGGGTCTGCCAGTCCCTCATCGAGCTGAATCAGTACGCGCGGGCAGCGCCCGCGCTGCGTCGACGCGGCAAAGGTATTCGCCGCCAGCAACACCACTGACGTGTTGAAGGAGACGCAGGAATATCTGGCCGAGATCGATCTGCACGACGGGCACGCGCGACCGGCGCTCGTGATCCTGAACCAGGTTCTCGACCACGCCGGCACGGATATGGACACCGGCGCAGTGGCTGTTGCTTACCGCGCGCGCGCGCAAGCCTACGGGGCGCTGCACGACTACCGGCGGGCGTATCTCGATCTCGCGGACTATCTGCAGCGCTACCGGGCGGAGAATCTCGCCCGCAGTCTACGGTTGCAGCAGACGGTCAAGGAGCGCTTCCTCGCCGAGCAGGAAATCGCGCGCAATACCGTCCTGCAGCATCAGCTCGAGCTGACGCAGGCGCGCGCCACGCGCCAGACCGAGACACTGCGTTGGATGACCGTGGCAGGTACGGCAGGCGCGCTCGTGATCGCCCTCCTGTCCCACATTCTCATCACCAATCTGCGCCATCGGCGGGAGCTCATGCGCCTCGCCGGGGAAGACAATCTCACCGGAATGCCGAACCGCGGGCACACCGCGCGGCTGGCGATGGCGGCGCTGGAAGCCGCGGCCGCGCACCAGCCGCTCACGGTGGCGATCATCGATCTCGACCACTTCAAGAGCATCAACGATCGCTGCGGTCATGCGGCCGGCGACTACGTGCTCAAGGAGTTCGCGCGTGTCAGCCGCGGGTCGCTGCGCGCCGGCGACATTCTCGGGCGTTGGGGCGGCGAGGAATTCCTGCTGATCCTGCCCGACACGACGCTGGACGCCGCGCTTGCCAGCGTCGAGCGCTTGCGCGTGCTGGCCGGCGCGATTCAGGTGTCGTCGTCGACTGCAGGTGATCCCGTCCGAGTCACCTTCAGCGCCGGACTCGCCACCACCGCGGAGGGCGCGCGCTCGCTCGATGGGATCATCGCCCGCGCCGATGCCGCCCTGTATGAGGCCAAGAACGAGGGGCGTGATCTGGTGCGCATCGACCAGGAGAGCTACCAGACCGCCTCGACGGCCGTGCGCCGCGCCCTGCGCTTGCGGTAGTGGCATCGACAAGGCTCGAGCCGGCTCGTATCCTCCGGGCCCACCATGAATTTCTGCACCCAGTGCGGCGCCCACCTCGAGTTTCGCGTGCCGCCGGGCGATCACCTCGCCCGGCACGTCTGCGATGCCTGCGGCACCATCCACTATCAGAACCCGCGGCTCGTCGTCGGCTGCGTCCCTGAGCACGACGGCCGCATTCTTCTCTGCAGCCGCGCGATCGAGCCGCGCCGCGGCTATTGGACCGTGCCGGCCGGCTTCATGGAAAACGGGGAGACTCTGCAGCAGGCAGCGGCGCGAGAGTCACGCGAGGAGGCCTTGGCCGAGGTAGAGGTCGGCTCCCTGCTCGCCGTCGTGCACGTGCTGCACGCGCAGCAGGTGCACGTGTTCTTCCGCGCGAAGCTGCCACGGGCGGAGTTCGCCGCCGGGCCCGAAAGCCTGGAAGTGCAGCTGGTGCGCCCGGAGGAGATTCCCTGGCCGCAGCTCGCCTTCCCGAGCACGGAATTCAGCCTGCGGCGCTACCTGGAGGATCGCGCCGCCGGCGTCGAGCCGCATCATTTCACCTCGCTCGACCGTCGACTCAAATAGCGAGGCCTGACCTCATGTCCGGCGCGACTTTGCGGCCGCCCGGGCGCACATGGCAAAATCTCCACGCGCTGCTCAACACTCATGACCTTCGTCGTTACTGAAAACTGCATCAAGTGCAAGTACATGGACTGCGTGGAAGTCTGCCCGGTGGACTGCTTTCACGAGGGACCGAACTTCCTCGCCATCGACCCGGATGAGTGCATCGACTGCACCCTGTGCGAGCCGGAATGTCCCGCCGAAGCCATCTTCTCCGAGGAGGAGCTGCCCCCGGGTCAGGAGCAGTTCAAGAAGCTCAATGCGGAGCTAGCCAAACAGTGGCCGGTGATCACTGAAAAGAAGGAAGCGCCGGCCGACGCCAAGGAGTGGGACGGCAAGCCGGACAAGCTGAAGGTGCTGGAGCGGTAGTCTAGCCGCGCGGATGGTGCTGCGAGTGCAGCTCTTTCATCCGCTCGCGCGCGACGTGCGTGTATATCTGGGTGGTCGACAGATCGCTGTGTCCCAGCAGCATCTGCACCACGCGCAGGTCCGCCCCGTGATTGAGTAGGTGCGTTGCGAAGGCGTGGCGCAGCGTGTGCGGCGAGAGTTCCTTGGAGACGCCCGCCTTGCGCGCGTAGCGCTTGATGATGTGCCAGAACGCCTGGCGCGTCATGCGATCGCCGCGCCGGGTCGGAAAGAGAAAGTCGGTCTGCCGCTCGAGCAGGATCTCCCCGCGCGGCCCGTGCTCGAAGTCCATGAGCCAGCGCACCGCCTCCTCGCCGAGCGGAATCAGCCGCTCGCGGTTGCCCTTGCCGAGGATGCGGATCACGCCCTGATTGAGGTTGACCTGGCCGTGTCGCAGGTTCACCAGCTCCGAGACGCGCAGTCCCGTGGCATAGAGCACCTCGAGCATGGTGCGGTCGCGATTGCCGAGCGGATCGGTCACCACCGGCGCGCCGAGCAGGGACTCCACCTCCTCCTCCGTGAGGGACTTCGGCAGCGAGCGCCCGATCTTCGGCATGGCGATCTGCGCGGTCGGGTCCTCGCGCATGCCGCCGTCGCGCAGGAGATAACGGAAGAAGCGGCGGAAGCTCGAGAGCTGCCGCGCGGTGGACCGGGGTCGCGCTCCCGCGCGCACCCGCCAGGCGATGAAGTCCTGCAGGTCCGCGCGCGAGGTCTTCTCGATCGGCACCTTGCGCTCCGCCAGCCAGCGCGCGAGCGCCGTGAGGTCGGCGCGGTACGCGGCCAGGGTGTTGGCCGACAGGCCACGCTCCAACCAGACGGCATCCAGAAAGCGAGCCACCGCCGGGTCCGTGGAGTCAGCGTGAGAGCTCATGGCAATTGCGGCAGAATGGTTCGACAATTCCCGTCTCGGCCCGCAGGTCGCGGTCAAGGTAGCGGCCGCAGTATGGTGAGCGCGGCCGAGTCACCGACGTGATGACCTTCACATCTGAGTCCGAGCATTAACATAAAGAGAAGCCGATCACATTTGCGGGCGCTGGTCCGGGCGCCCGTGCGGATCGCGTACGTGCTCTACGCGGCGATCACCTTTCTCATTCTGGGACTCGCCTTGCTCGCGACCACATTGATTCTGCCGGGCGTATACCGCCGCCGGGCGGCGGCGCGCGCCGTCGCGCGCGGCTTTCTGTGGCTGGCCGGCATGCCGCTCACCGTGCGCGGCATGGAGCGGCTCGCGCCGGGGCAATGCGTCGTGGTGTCCAACCACGCGAGCTATCTGGACGGACTGGTATTCACGGCCGCCCTCCCGGCCGCTTCAGCTTCGTCATCAAGCGGGAGATGTCGGCCGTGCCGCTCGCGGGTCTCTTCCTGCGGCGCATCGGCTCGGAGTTCGTGGAGCGGTTCGACCGCAACCGCAGCGCGGCGGATGCCCGGCGGATGCTGCGCAACGCGGCGAGCGGCCACTCGCTCGTATTCTTTCCCGAGGGCACTTTCACCCGCTCGCCGGGCCTGCTGAAATTCCATACCGGCGCCTTCGTCACCGCCGCGCGCGCCGGCTGTCCCGTCATCCCGGCGGTGGTGCGCGGCACGCGCGCCGCGTTGCCGCCCAACGGTAACCTGCCGCGCCCCGGCCGGATCGAGGTGGAGATCCTGCCGCCCATCCATGCCGAGCCGGAGCCGGCAGAGGCTTCATCCGCTGCGCTGCGGGACCGCGCGCGCCAGGCGATCCTGCTCGCGCTCGGGGAGCCGGACCTCACATGTTCCGGCGATACCGCCCGCCCACCTCATACAGGGCATGCGAGATCTGCCCGAGCGAGCAGGTCTTGACGGACTCCATGAGCTCCGCGAACACGTTGCCGCCGGCGCACGCGGCCAGCTTGAGCCGCTCGAGGGCCGCCGGCGCCGCGCGCGGCGTTGCGCGCCTGGAACGCGCGCACCGCAGCCACCTGATCCTGCTTCTCCTCTTCCGTGGAGCGGATGAGCGCCGCGCCCGCGTGCTCCTCGGCCCCATCCGACTTGGAGAGAAAGGTGTTGACTCCGACGATGGGCAGGCTGCCGTCGTGCTTCTTCGTCTCGTAGTAGAGCGACTCCTCCTGGATCTTGCCCCGCTGGTACATGCTCTCCATGGCCCCGAGCACGCCGCCGCGCTCGGAAATGGCCTCGAACTCCCGGTACACCGCCTCCTCGACGAGGTCGGTCAGATATTCGAGCGCGAACGAGCCCTGCCAGGGGTTCTGGGTCTTGTTGAGTCCCAGCTCGCGATTGATGACCAGCTGAATCGCGATGGCGCGCCGCACGCTCTCCTCCGTGGGGGTCGTCAGCGCCTCGTCGTAGGCGTTGGTATGGAGGCTGTTGCAGTTGTCGAACAGCGCGTAGAGCGCCTGCAGGGTCGTGCGGATGTCGTTGAATGAGATCTCGCGCGCATGCAGGCTGCGGCCCGAGGTCTGCACGTGGTACTTCAGCATCTGGCTGCGGGGCCCGCCCCGATAGAGATCGCGCATGGCACGCGCCCAGATGCGGCGCGCAACCCTGCCGATGACGGCGTACTCCGGATCCATGCCGTTCGAGAAGAAGAACGACAGGTTGGGCGCGAAGTCATCGACCGCCATCCCGCGGGCGAGGTAGTACTCGACGATGGTGAAGCCGTTGGCGAGAGTGAAGGCGAGCTGGGAGATGGGATTGGCGCCCGCCTCGGCGATGTGATAGCCCGAAACCGACACCGAGTAGAAATTGCGCACCCGCCGGTCGATGAAGTACTGCTGCACGTCGCCCATCATTCGCAGCGCAAATTCGGTCGAGAAGATGCAGGTGTTCTGCGCCTGATCCTCCTTCAGGATGTCCGCCTGGACGGTGCCGCGCACCGCCTGCAGCGTCTCCGCCTTGATGCGCTCGTAGACTTCGCGTTCCACCAGCTGATCGCCGGTGACGCCGAGCAGCGCGAGCCCCGAGCCGTCATGACCCACCGGCCGCTCGCCCTTGTAGCCGGGTGGCGCGGTGCCGCGCTCGCTCGCCTCGCGATGCAGCTCCGCGATACGCCGCTCCGCCTCGCTCCAGCGTCCCTCGCCCCGCAGGTAGTGCTCGACCCGCTGATCGATCGCGGTGTTCATGAACATCGCGAGAATCATGGGCGCGGGCCCGTTGATGGTCATCGACACCGAGGTCGACGGCAGTGTCAGATCGAAGCCCGAGTAGAGCTTCTTCATGTCATCGAGCGTCGCCACCGACACGCCGGAATTGCCCGTGCGTCCGTAGATGTCCGGCCGTGTGTCAGGATCCTCGCCGTAAAGCGTCGTCGAATCGAAAGCGGTGGAGAGTCGGACGGCGTTGCCGCCCCGCGCGAGGTAATGGAAGCGGCGGTTGGTGCGCTCCGGCGCGCCCTCGCCGGCGAACATCCGTGTCGGGTCCTCCTCCTCGCGGCGGTAGGGATAGACGCCACCCGTGTAGGGATAAAAGCCCGGCAGGTTCTCCGTGCCGATGAAGCGCAACTGCTCGCCCCAGCCGGCGAAGCGCGGCACGGCGATCTTGGGAACCCGCTGGTGCGACAGCGTTTCGGTGTAGTTCTCTCCGGTCACTTCCCGGTTGCGGACCTTGTAGGAATAGGTCTCTTCCGTGGCCGCGCGCACCCGCGCCGGCCAGGCCTTGAGCTCGTTGAGTCCCTCGGCGCCGACCTCATCGAGCGCCCGGTTGTAGGTGGCTCGCAGCAGCCGCCGTGTCGCATCGGCGGCGGGGTCCGCCAGCGCCCCCTCGCCGTAACGGTCGAGCGCCGCGGGAAGCGGAGCATCCTCGAGCGCCCGCAACGATTGATAGAGGCCGAATGCGCGGCCCGCCGCGGCTGCCTGGCGCTCCGTCGTTTCGCGTGCGCCACGGGCGCTCTGCGCGATCTCCGCCAGATAACGCACCCGGGCGCCCGGGATCAACGGGTCGCGCTGCGTCAGCTCCACCGGACCGGGATCCGAAACCTGCCAGGTCGCGGTGCCGATGCCTTTGCCGGCGAGGCTTGCACAGAGCGCGGCGAAAAGTCTGTTGACGCCGGGATCGTTGAAGCGGCTCGCAATGGTCGGGAACACGGGCAGGTCCGCATCGGGCAGGCGTGCCTGCCCGGGATGATTGCGGCGCCACTGCTTGCGCACGTCCCGCAGACTGTCCTGCGCGCCGCGCTTGTCGCTTTTGTTGAGCACGATCAGATCGGCGTAGTCCAGCATATCGATCTTTTCCAGCTGGCTGGCGGCGCCGTACTCGCTCGTCATGACGTATAGCGACACGTCCGCGAGATCCACGATCTCGGTATCCGCCTGCCCCGTGCCCGCGGTCTCGACGATGACGAGATCGAACCCGGCGGCCTGATAGAGCTGAATGACTTCCTTGAGTACCGCCGCAGTCGCAAGGTGCTGCCGCCGCGTCGCCAGCGAGCGCATGAAGATGGCGTCCGAAGCGAGGCTGTTCATGCGTATGCGGTCGCCGAGCAGCGCGCCGCCGCTTCGGCGGCGGGTCGGGTCCATGGCGACCACGGCGATCTGCCGGTCGGGGAACTGCCGCGTCAGCCGCGCGAGCAGCTCATCGGTGAGGCTCGACTTGCCGGCGCCGCCGCTGCCGGTGATGCCGATGACGGGGGCGCGGGTGCGCGACCGGCCCAGCGCGCGGCGGAGCTGCTCCGCATCGGAGCCCCCGGGGGCGTCGTTCTCGAGCATGGTGATCGCGCGGGCAATCTGCGCGTGGTCCCGCGGGTTCAGCGGCCGAGGCTCGTATGTCGGTTTCAGCGCAGAGCGCACGCGCGCAAATACATCGTCCACCATGCCGTTAAGCCCGAGCTTTCGCCCGTCCTCGGGCGTGTAGATGCGCTCTACGCCGTAGCGCTGCAGCGCTTCGATCTCGTGCGGGGCGATCGTCCCGCCGCCGCCCACGATGACGCGAATGTGCTCGCAGCCGCGCTCGCGGAGCATGTCCACCATGTAGGCGAAGTACTCGTTGTGGCCGCCCTGATATGAGCTCGCGGCGATCGCGTCCGCGTCCTCCTGGATCGCGGCCCTGACGATCTCGGCGACGCTGCGGTTGTGGCCGAGGTGGACGACCTCGGCGCCATGGGCCTGTAGCAGGCGGCGGATCATGTTGATCGCCGCGTCGTGCCCGTCGAAGAGCGAGGCCGCGGATACGAATCGGAGCGGGGGCGTCACGTGCCCGGGCTCGGTCTGCGGCGGAAGAGCGGTTTCGGCGCCGATGCTGGATTTGGGTGCCATGGGGGGGAGTGCTCGCTTGCAAGCTCGCGGCGGAGGGGCTAGTTTACCTTTACGCGCCGGTAGAATGGCTACTGGCGAGTATGGTCCAGAGCCGGGCCCGCGGTCAACGCGGGCCGCGCGGCGCCCCGGTCCGCTATACTGGCCGGCGTACCCATAGCGGATTCCGTACCCAGATGCCGAGCAATCGTCCGAAAGCAGGCTCGCCGCAGGCGCCATCGCTGGCGGCGCGCAAGGACTCTGCCGCCTCCCCCTGGCGGGCCAGCCGTGAGCGGCTGCGCGACCGCGAGGTCAAGCGCGACGCGGTGATCCGCGCCGCCGCGCGCGCCTTCAACCGCAAGGGCTATCACAACACCTCGCTCGATGATATCGCCGCGGCGCTCGAGGTGACCAAGCCGACCGTCTACTACTATGTCAGCAACAAGGAGCAGCTGCTGTTCGAGTGCTTCGTCGCCGGCATCGAGGAGATCCGCGCCGCCTTCCGCGAGGCGCGCTCGCTGGCGGTGCCGGGCGGGGAGCGGCTGAAGGCGGTGCTGCGCCGCTACGGCGAGGCCATCACCTCGGAGTTCGGCTGGTGCATGGTGCGGGTCGAGGACCAGGACCTCTCGCCCGACATGAGCGCCCACATCAAGGCGATGAAGTCCGAGATCGATCAGGGGATCCGCCGGCTGCTGCGCGAAGGCGTCCAGGACGGCTCGATCCATCCCTGCGACCCCAAGATGACCGCCTTCGCCCTCGCCGGCGCCCTCAACTGGATCGCCCACTGGTATCGCGAGAGCCAGTCGATGACCGGCGCCGAGATCGCCGACGCCTTCATCGAGGTGTTCGAGAGCGGCCTGCGGCCCCGCCCCGAGATTTCCAACGAGGATCCAACATGTCGCAAACCGAAGTCGTCATCCTCTCGGCCCGGCGCACCCCGATCGGCGCGTTCCAGGGCGTCTTCGCGCCGGTAACCGCGCCGCAGCTGGGTGCCGTGGCGGCCAAAGCCGCCATCCAGGCCGCCGGCATCGCCGCGGCCGACCTGCAGGAAGTCATCCTCGGGTGCGTGCTGCCGGCCGGGCTCGGCCAGGCGCCGGCCCGCCAGGCGGCGATAGCGGCCGGTATTCCACTCGCCACTCCCGCCACCACCATCAACAAGATGTGTGGCTCGGGACTCAAGGCCGTGATGATGGCCGCCGACCAGATCCGTGCGGGCAATGCGGACTTCGTCCTCGCCGGCGGGCTGGAATCGATGACCAATGCGCCGTACCTGTTGCCGAAGGCGCGCAGCGGCTATCGCATGGGCCACGGCGAGGTGCTCGACCACATGTTCTACGACGGCCTGCAGAGCCCGTTCGACGGCAAGCTCATGGGCTGCTTCGCCGATGCCACGGCGGGTAAATACCACTTCAGCCGGGAGGACCAGGACGCCTTTGCGGCGGAGTCGGTACGCCGGGCGATGCAGGCGGTGGCAGCGAGAGAATTCGACGCCGAGATCGCACCCGTCACCGTAAAAGGCAGGAAGGGTGAGACCGTCGTCGCGCGCGACGAGACTCCGGGCACCTGCGACATCAGCCGCATCTCGAGTCTGAAGCCGGCCTTCGGCAAGGACGGCACGGTGACGGCCGCAAGCTCCTCCTCGATCTCGGATGGCGCGGCGGCACTCGTGATCGCAAGCGCCGAGGCCGCGGCGGCTCGTGGACTGAAGCCGGTGGCGCGCATTCTCGCCCAGGCAAGCCACGCCCAGGAGCCGGAGTGGTTCACGACTGCTCCCGTGGGCGCCATCCGCAAGGTCCTCACCCGTCTCGGATGGAAGCCGCACGACGCCGATCTCTACGAGATCAACGAGGCGTTCGCGGCAGTCGCGATGGCCGCGATGCGCGACATCGACATCGATCATGCGCGTGTCAACGTCAGCGGCGGCGCCTGCGCGCTCGGCCATCCCATCGGAGCGACCGGTGCGCGTATCCTCACGACCCTGCTGCACGGCTTGCACCGGCGGGGCGGCCGGCGGGGAGTCGCGTCCCTCTGCATCGGCGGCGGCGAGGCAGTGGCGGTTGCGGTCGAGCTGATCGGCTAGAATCTCATCGTTCGCAGGGGGAGCCAATGAAGATTCAAGACGCCCGGGCCGTCGTCACCGGCGGCGCGTCGGGGCTGGGCCACGCCGTCGCACGCCATATCGTCTCGCTTGGCGGCAAGGCTGTCATCGTGGACGTTCAGGACGGGCCGGGGCGCGCCGCGGCGGCCGATCTCGGGCACAACGCCGCATTCGTGCGCTGTGACGTGACTTCCGAGGCGGAAGTCACTTCGGCAATGGAGACCGCGCAGACGCGCATGGGCGGTATCAATCTGCTCGTCAACTGCGCCGGTGTGATCGGCGCCGGCCGGGTGCTCGGCAAGAACGGGCCGATGGCGGGAGACTTCTTCACCAAAGTCGTGCACATCAACCTGATCGGCACCTTTCTCTGCGACAAGGCCGCCGCCGCGCTGATGCAGCACAACACGCCGAGCGAGGACGGCGAGCGGGGTCTTCTGGTGCATACGTCCTCCGTGGCCGCCTTCGAGGGCCAGATCGGCCAGGCGGCGTACGCCGCCACCAAGGCCGGGCTCGCGGGCATGACGCTGCCCATCGCGCGGGAGCTGGCAAGATTCGGCATCCGTTGCATCTCCATCGCCCCGGGCATCTTCCACACGCCCATGGTGGATTCCATGAGCGCCGAGGTGCAGGCTTCCCTCGCCAGCCAGATCCCGTTCCCCAAGCGCCTCGGCAAGCCGGAAGAGTTTGCGCGCCTGGTCGTCGCCGCCTTCGAGATCCCCATGTTGAACGGCGAGACCGTCCGCCTCGACGGCGCCGTGCGCATGCAGCCGCAGTAATGAACTCGCCAACCGAAGAACAGAGCAACGTCCAACGTGACGTCATGGAATATGACGTCGTCATCGTAGGCGGCGGCCCGGCTGGGCTCTCGTGCGCCATCCGCTTGAAGCAGCTGAAGGCCGAGCTGAATGTCTGCGTGCTGGAGAAGGCGGCCGCCGTGGGCGCGCAGGCGCTCTCCGGGGCGGTGATCGAGCCTGGGCCGCTCGATGCGCTCGTGCCGGAGTGGCGCCAGTCCCCGCCCGGGATCTGCGTGCCGGCCGTCCGGGACGAATTCCGGCTGCTCACCCGCAAGGGGAGCCTGCGGCTGCCGCTGCCGCCGCAGCTGCACAATCGCGGCAACTTCATCATCTCCCTCGGGCTGCTGACGCCCTGGCTGGCACAGAAGGCGGAGTCCCTCGGGGTGGATGTCTTCCCCGGCTTCGCGGCGGTAGTTCCCTTCCTCACCCCCGACGGGGTCATCGCCGGCGTGCAGCTGGGCGACATGGGGCTGGGGAAGGACGGCAAACCGGGCCCCAACTACACCCCTGGCGCGGAGGTGCGTGCGCGCACCACGGTGGTCGCGGAGGGTGCGCGTGGAAGCCTCGCGAAGCAGCTCATCCGCCGCTTCGGCCTCGACGCACGCTCGAGCCCGCAATCGTACGGCCTGGGGATGAAAGAGCTCTGGCAGCTGCCGGAGGGTCGGGTGCAGCCCGGGCTCATCCAGCACTCGCTCGGCTGGCCGCTCGACTCGCGCACCTACGGCGGCAGCTTCATCTATCACCTGAACAATAACCAGGTCTACGTCGGCTTCGTGGTCGGGCTCGACTACGAGGATCCGCGCCTGGCGCCGTTCGAGGCCTTCCAACAGTTCAAGCACCACCCGCAGATCAAGCCTCTGCTCGAGGGCGGGGAGATCCTGTCGGCCGGTGCGCGCACCATCGCGGCGGGCGGCTGGCAGTCCATCCCGCGGCTGGAGATGCCGGGCGCCATGCTCATCGGCGACTCGGGCGGCGGCGTCAACGTGCCGAAGATCAAAGGTGTGCACCAGGCCATCCGCTCGGGAATGCTGGCGGCGCAGCACCTGGCGGAAACCGGGAGCCCGGCTGGATTCGACGCCCGCTGGCGCGCCTCGCCTGGCGGCCAGGAGCTGCGCGCGGTGCGCAACTTCAAGCCCGCGTTCAAGCGCGGCCTCTGGGTCGGCATCGCCAACGCCGGCCTCGAGGCGCTGCTGGGCGGACGTACGCCCTGGACCCTCTCCGGTCGCACACCCGATTACGCGCGGCTCAAATCGCTGGACGCGTACGAGAGCCCGGACCGTGGCTGGGTGCGAGCGAACCCTGCCGCCGCGGGACCGCCTCGCCTCGGTGTTCTTCGCCTCCACCAGCCACGATGAGAGCCAGCCGGCGCACCTGAAGGTGCTCGACACCAGCATCTGCATCGAGCAGTGCGCGCGGGAGTTCGGCAACCCGTGCCAGCGTTTCTGCCCGGCGAACGTCTACGAGATGGTCGACGACGGCGCGGGCGGCAAGCGCCTGCAGATCAACGCGGCCAACTGCGTGCATTGCAAGGCTTGCGACATCAAGGACCCGTACGAGATCATCAACTGGACGCCGCCCGAGGGCGGCTCCGGGCCGAACTACCAATCCTTGTAAGCGATCCATGAGCGAGCTGTGGCGCCCCTCGGCGGCCCGTGTAGCCGACTCCAACCTGACACGGTTCACTGCCTGCCTGAACGCGCGCAAGGGGCTGAAGCTCGGCGTATTCGAGGACTTATACGCCTGGTCGGTGTCACAGCCGGAAGAATTCTGGACTGAGCTCGCACGATTCGCCGACGTGAGGGCCGTCTGGGGCGACGGTCCCATCCTCGAGAATCCGCGCTCCATGCCGGGCGCACGATTCTTCCCCAATGCGCGCCTCAACTTCGCGGAGAACCTGCTCCGGCGCGACGACGAGCATGCCGCCATCGTATTCCTCAATGAGCGCGGCACGCGCCGGCAGATATCACACCGCCAGCTGCGCGCAGAAGTTGCGCGTATCGCGGCGGGCCTGCGCGCCACGGGTGTCGGCGAGGGCGATCGTGTAGCGGGTTACCTGCCCAACCTTCCCGAGACCACCATCGCCATGCTGGCAACGGCCAGCCTGGGAGCGATCTGGTCATCCTGCTCACCCGATTTCGGCGCGCACGGCGTGCTCGACCGCTTCGGTCAGATCGCGCCCAAGGTGCTCTTCACCGCGGACGGCTACTTCTACGCCGGCAAGACGTTGGATTCGCTCGCCACGATGGCAGACATGGCATCGAAGCTGCCAAGCGTGGAGCGGGTCGTCGTCATCCCGTATGTGAACGCCGAACCGCAGCTCGGGCGCCTCGAGGCAGCCGCCGCCCGCGCCACGCATTGGCAGGCGTTTGGCGACCGTGGTGCGCCGCTGCGCTTCGCCTCTCTTCCGTTCAACCATCCGCTCTACATCCTCTACTCCTCGGGGACGACCGGCTCTCCCAAGTGCATCGTGCACGGGGCGGGAGGAACCCTGCTGCAGCACCAGAAGGAACACCTCCTGCACACGGACCTCAAGCGCGGCGACCGCATCTTCTACTTCACGACCTGCGGCTGGATGATGTGGAACTGGCTCATGAGTGCGCTTGCCAGCGGCGCGACCATCGTCCTCTATGACGGCAGCCCCTTTCATCCGGATCCCGAAGTGCTCTGGAGGTTGGCGGAGCAGGAGCGTCTGACCGTCTTCGGCACCAGCGCCAAGTATCTTTCGGCGCTGGAGAAGCACGGTTACACGCCCGCGCAGCGTGTCGACCTGACGGCGCTGAAAGCCGTGCTCTCCACTGGCTCACCGCTCCTGCCCGAGGGCTTCGACCACGTCTACCGCGCCATCAAATCGGACCTGCATCTCGCCTCCATCTCCGGCGGCACCGACATAGTCTCCTGCTTCGCGCTCGGCTGTCCGACCCTGCCGGTGCATCGCGGCGAGATTCAGTGCCGGGGGCTCGGCATGGCCGTCGATATCTTCAATGAAGATGGCAAGCCCGTCCGGGGGGAGCGCGGCGAGCTGGTCTGCACCGCGCCCTTCCCGTCGATGCCCGTTGGTTTCTGGAACGATCCGGAGGGCGCGCGTTACCGGGCGGCTTACTTCGAGCGGTTCCCGGGAGCGTGGCACCACGGCGACTATGCTGCGCTCACGGAGCACGGCGGCATCATCATCTACGGCAGGTCCGACGCCGTGTTGAATCCCGGCGGCGTACGCATCGGCACGGCGGAAATCTATTCCGCCGTCGAGAGCCTGCACGAGATCGTCGAAGCGATCGCAGTGGGCCAGGACTGGCGCAATGACGTGCGAGTCGTCCTGTTCGTTCGCCTGCAACCCGGGATCGCGCTCGGCGACGCGTTGAAGAAGAGGATCCGGGAGGCCATCCGCGCGCGCACGACCCCGCGCCATGTACCGGCCAAGATCATCGCGGTTCCTGATATCCCCCGCACCCAGTCGGGCAAGCTCACCGAGCTCGCCGTACGCAACGTGATCCACGGCCGCCCGGTGCAGAACGCCGACGCGCTCGCCAACCCGGAGGCGCTGGAGTATTTCCGCGACCTGCCCGATCTCGCGGACTGAGCTGATGACAGAGTCAGGCGCGCGGACGCTGCGCGAAATCTACCAGCGTCAGATTGTCGAGCGCGGCTTCCGTGCCGACCCGGCGCAGCTCGCCATCGTGAGCCGGCTGGAAGCGCTCCGCGGCCGTCTGATTGCGGCGCATCAGTCCCGCGCCTCTCTCGGCGGGCGGCTGTTGCGCGCCCTCGGCCGTCGGAGTGCTCCAACGGCCGAACGGGGGCTCTACCTATGGGGACCGGTGGGCCGCGGCAAGACCTGGCTGATGGACCTCTTCTTCCAGAGCCTGCCGTTCCCAGAGCGCCGCCGGCGCCACTTCCACCGCTTCATGCACGACATTCATGCGGAGCTGAAGAGCCTGCAGCAAGTCGCGGCGCCGCTCGAGACCGTGGCCGAGCGCCTGGCGGCAGAGGTACAGGTGCTCTGCTTCGATGAGCTCTTCGTGAGCGACATCGCGGATGCAATGATCCTGGCAGGCCTCTTCGACGGCCTCTTCCGCCGTGGCGTGACCCTCGTGGCAACTTCCAACGTGCCGCCCGCGGACCTTTACCGCGACGGCCTGCAGCGCCAGCGCTTCCTGCCGGCGATCGAGCTCATCGAGCAGCACGTGGAGGTCGTAGCGGCCGGGGGCGACCGCGACTATCGTCTGCGGCAACTCACCCAGGCAGGCACCTATCTGCCGTCCGGGGACGCCGCCACGGGCGCAAGGCTGCGCGCGCTCTTCGCGGAGCTGTCGGATCACGGGGACGCCTCCGACGGGTCGGTGGAGATCGAAGGCCGGCCGATTCCGGTGGTGCGGCAGAGCGAGTGCGCGGTGTGGTTCGAGTTCGAGGCCCTCTGCAACGGCCCGCGCAGTCAGGATGATTACATCGAGATCGCCCGCAACTACCAGTCCGTCGTCGTTGCCAACGTTCCCGTGATGGATGCGCTCCGTGAAAACGAGGCGCGCCGCTTCATCGCCCTCATCGATGAGCTGTACGACCACTGCGTCAATCTCGTCGTCTCCGCCGCCGCGCCCCCCACGCAGCTCTATCGCGGGGAGCGACTGCCGCGCGAATTCCAGCGCACGGCGAGCCGCCTCACGGAGATGCAAAGCGAGGAATACCTCGCACGCCAGCACCGGGGCTAGGCGCCCGGTCGGCTCAGACCCTGATGTCCTGCACGTCGGCGCGCACCTTCAGAGGCGCTTCGGTACGACTTACGATCTCATCCACCGCGACGCCCGGCGCGCGCTCGACCAGCTCGAGTCCCGCCGCCGTGACATCCATCACTGCCAGCTCCGTGATGATGCGGTTGACGACGCCCAGGCCTGTGATCGGCAAGGTGCAGCGACGCTTGATCTTGGACTCACCGCTCTTGGCGCAGTGCTCCATGACGACCACGATGCGCTTGGCGCCCGAAACCAGATCCATGGCGCCACCCATGCCTTTCACCAGTTTGCCTGGAATCATCCAGTTTGCGATGTCGCCGGCCGCGCTTACCTCCATGGCGCCCAGAATCGCGAGATCGATATGTCCTCCGCGGATCATCGCGAAACTCTCCGCACTGTCGAAGATCGCCGCGCCCGGCAGCAAAGTGACGGTCTGCTTGCCCGCGTTGATGAGATCTGCGTCCTCCTCCGTCTCGTAAGGGAACGGACCAACTCCCAGCAGCCCGTTCTCGCTCTGCAGCACTACTTCCACCCCTGCCGGGATGTAATTCGCCACCAGCGTCGGGATACCGATGCCGAGGTTTACGTACTGACCGTCTCGCAGCTCCTGAGCCGCGCGCATCGCCAGTTGCTCTCGCGTCAGCATGCCAGTCGTTCTCCGATCATCAGACGATGTTAGGGCGCGTGGTACGGCGCTCGATGCGCTTTTCGTGCTTGCCGACCACGACGTGCTGCACAAAAATTCCGGGAGTATGGATCTGAGCGGGCGCAAGTGCGCCCACTTCGACGAGCTCTTCGACTTCCGCAACAGTGATACGGCCCGCCATCGCGCACAGCGGATTGAAGTTGCGGCCGGCAAGGCGGTATTGCAGATTGCCCAAGCGGTCACCGCGCCACGCCTTGACGATGGCCCAATCGGTGCGGATCCCCCGCTCCAGCACGTATGAGCGGCCATCGAACTCACGCACTTCCTTATTCTCCGCGACGACCGTACCGACTCCCGTGGGGGTATAAAAGCCCGGAATGCCGGCGCCGCCGGCGCGCAGCCTCTCCGCCAGAGTGCCCTGCGGAACCAGCTCCACCTCGATCTCCCCCGCCATGAGTTGCCGCTCGAATTCCTTGTTCTCGCCGACGTAGCTCGAGATCATCTTGCGGATCTGCCGGTTGGCGAGCAGCAACCCCAGGCCGAAGTCATCGACGCCGCAGTTGTTCGAGGCGATCGTCAGGTCGCGCACGCCGAGCTCGCGGAGCGCCTGGATGCAGGTTTCCGGGATGCCGCACAGGCCGAAGCCGCCCGCGGCGATGCTCGCGCCGTCGTGGATCCCCTGCAGTGCCTCGGCTGCGCTCGCTCGTACTTTGTTCATAACCGTACGCCAACCCCCGAAAATGGCATGGTGCGAGAATACTCCAAGTGCCGCCCTCTGGCTCAGTTCGACGCTTCGGCTTTGGCCCGCTCGAGCTGCTCGGCGAGGCGCTGCTCCGAGACCCGCATGACGGCCTTCAGGTCCTGCGCGTACAGCGACACCCGGAATTCCTCGATCATCCAGCGAAGCTGCTGCAGCTCGCCGCGCATCCCACCCGTCGGCGGTTGCGCCTGTAAGGTTTTGAGGGCGGTCACGAACGGACGCGTACGCGATGCCAATTCCTCGTCACGCCGGGCCGCCGCCGGCAAGCGCCCGAGCCGCCGCGTGATCGCCTTCAGGTAGCGCGGCAAGTGGTCGAGCCATGGATGCGGCGTCGACGGCGATGAAATCGGGCGGTAACAGCATCGCGAGTTGGGTGTTGATGTCCATCACGGCGGCGGCCGATGCCGGATTGCGCGCCGCATCGGCGGCGCTGCGTGCGGCGCGCCACTCCTTCAGCACACCTCTGACGATCTCGATCAGCCGGTCGCCCGCCGCTTCCAGGCTGAGTCCGCCCCTCATCCAGCCGCTGACTGAATGCCTCGCGGCTGCGTGGCACGGCAGCATCCGCCGCCGCGAAGCAATCGCGGAAGATGCGCTCCGCAACGGCATCGGCCAGTGGCTGGGAGAGCTCGAGCCCGCGGCTCTGCAGCACCAGCTCCCGGTCCTCCGCGATCCGCTTGTGCCAATAGCGAGCCTGCTGCGGCAACGTGAGCAGCGCGAGGCGGGCAATCCCCTGCCGCGACAGCTCCTCGGCGCTGGCCGGACCGCGAGCCTCCACCAATGCGACCGCGCCGCGACGGTCCTCGATCGCCGGATACACCGTCAGCAGCAATCCGTTGCGCTCGATCCGGCGGCTGACGGGCAGCTCGCCGAAGTCCCATTGCCGATGCAGCACCGCGCTCTGCTCGGCCGCCTGGCGAGCGCTTGCCGCCGTTCCCAGCACCTTGCGCCTGAGTGCGGCCAAATCGCGCCCCTCGGCCAACACCTGATCCTGCGCGTCGACGACACGGATGTTCATGCGCAGCCAGTCGGGAAGCTGCAAAGCCGCGAGTTCCGCCGCCGTCACCGTGGCGTCGATCCGCTCCGAAACCCATTCGGCCAGGCCGGCGTAGAACCCAGGCCGCGCAGTCTGCACTGCCGTCAGCTCCTCGAGCGCCCGACGGGCGTGCTCCGGGACCGGCACGAGGAGCTTGCGCTGCGCTTTCGGCAGCTCGCGCAGCACGGCAATGACTTTCTCGAGTTGCCAGCCCGGAACCAGCCACGCCAGCCGATCCGCCTCCAGCGCATCGAGCAGAAGGTCGGGAACGACCAGCGTCACGCCGTCATCCGCTTCCGCCGGCTCGAACCGATACCGCAGCGGCAGCATGTTGCCGCCGACATCGAGCGCATCCGGGAAGCGGACCTGGTCGATCTCGCCGGCCTCGCGTTGCATGAGGTCCGCGCGCGACATATACAACAGCCGCGGATCGCGGCGCTCGGCCTGCGCGCGCCATTGCTCGAAATCGCCGAGGGAGCTGACCCGCTCGGGGATGCGCGCTGCGTAGAATCCGACCTCACTCTCCTCGTCGGCGAGAATGTCCCGCCGCCGGATCTTGGCCTCCAGCCGCTCGATCTCGGCACGCAACCTGCCGTTGGCCTCGAGAAACTCCCCGCGGACCATCGCTCGATCGGAACCGCCTGCGGGCGTGATGAGCGCCTCGCGGATGAAGATATCGCGAGCCTCCTGCGGCGCGACCGGCCCGTAGTTGACACGCCGGCGCGCGGCCAAAGACAGCCCGTAAATCGACACCGATTCGTACGCCGCCACGAATCCGCGATTCGCCACCCAGTGCGGCTCGCTGTAGGAGCGCTTGACGAGATGCGCGCCCGCCCGCTCGACCCAGGCGGGATTGATCGCGGCAACCATGCGGGCATAGAGGCGCGTGGTCTCGAGCAGGCTGCCGGCGACGATCCATTTGGGCGGCTTGGCCGCAAGCGGTGTACCGGGCGCGACAACGAAATGGGTGCCGCGCACTCCATCGTATTCACGTCTCTGATCGAGCGCACCGATCGACCCAAGAAACCCCGTCAGAATCGCCTGATGCAGATCCGCGTAGCTCGCGGGCGTGTGATTCGGCCGCAGATCGAGCTCGCGGACGCTGCGGTTGAGCTGGTGGTGAAGATCCTGCCACTCGCGCATCCGCAGGAAGGAAAGGAAGTGCTCGCGACACCACTTGCGCAGTTGATTGCCCGAGAGCGCCGCGGCCTGCTCGCCAAAGGCGCGCCAGAGATTGAGCACCGTGACGAAATCGGACTGGCGATCCGCGAACAGGGCGTGCTTCTCGTCCGCCTGCTGTTGCATGTCGGCCGGGCGCTCCCGCGGGTCCTGTGTCTCGAGGAACGCCGCGATCACCACCATCTCCGCCAGACAGCGCTGACGTGCGGCGGCCAGCAGCATGCGGCCGAGCCGCGGATCGACCGGCAGGGTGGCAATCTGGCGGCCGAGGCGGGTCACGCGCCGCTGATCATCCATCGCCTGCAACTCCTCGAGGAGCCGCACGCCGTCGTTGATGAGGCGCGTATCCGGCTGGATCGAGGAACGGAAAGCTCTCCGGATCTCCGAGCCCCAGCGTCGCCATGCGCAGGATCACGCTCGCCAGATTGGTGCGCAGGATCTCGGGCGGCGTGTAGGTCTCACGAGCCGCGAAATCCTCCTCTGAATAGAGGCGGATGCAGATACCCTCGGCCTCGCGGCCGCAGCGACCCTTGCGCTGATCCGCGCTCGCCTGCGAGATGCGTTCCACGTGCAGGCGCTGCACCTTGCCGCGGACGCTATAGCGGCTGATCCGCGCCAGCCCGGAGTCGACGACGTAGCGGATGCCCGGCACGGTGAGCGAGGTCTCCGCGACGTTGGTCGCCAGGATCACGCGCCGCTGCGAGTGCTTCTGGAAGATCCTCGCCTGATCGGCGGCTGAGAGCCGCGCGTAGAGCGGCAACATCTCGATGCCGGCAAGTCGCGCTTGCGACAGGGCCTCGGCCGCCTCGCGAATGTGCTTCTCGCCGGGAAGGAAAACGAGCGTATCCGCGCTGACGCCTGCGGCGCGCAAATCGAGCTCACGCACGGCCTCGACGATGCCCTCCGGGAGCGACAGCTCCGCGGCGTCCTCATCTTCCGCAACGAGCGGGCGGTAGCGAACCTCCACGGGATAGCTGCGGCCCGACACCTCGATGACGGGCGCGCCGCCGAAGAACGCCGACAACCTGCCCGGATCGATGGTCGCGGACGTTACGATCAGCCTCAGATCCGGCCGCTGCGGCAGGAGTCGCTGCAGCACTCCAAGCAGCAGATCGATGTTGAGGCTCCGCTCGTGCGCCTCATCGATGATCAGCGTGTCATAGCGCCGTAGCTGCGGATCGCCCGCCAGCTCCTGCAGCAGGATACCGTCGGTCATCAGCTTCACACGGCCCTGTGGCCCGGTATGGTCCGTGAATCGCACCTGGTACCCGACGGCGCCACCTACCGTAGTTCCAAGCTCCTCCGCGAGTCGCGTTGCGAGAGCACGCGCCGCGATGCGCCGCGGTTGGGTGTGCCCGATGAGACCCGAGGTGGCGCGCCCCGCCTCCAGACAGAGCTTGGGCAGCTGCGTCGACTTGCCCGAGCCCGTGGCTCCGCAGACGATGAGGGCCGGGTGGCGCGCGAGCGCCGCAATGATCTCTTCCCGATGCGCCGTGATCGGCAGCGCCGGGTCGTACACGAGCCGTATGGGGAGCGCGGGCCGCGGCCCGCCACGGGCGGAAGCCTCCATGCCTGCAAGTGTAATTCAGCGACTGATGGATGCAGCATAGGCACAGGGATGTGCCCCGCCGCCGCAGGTGGCGGCGCAGCGCAATGCCCGGATCCAGCGCCTTAAATAACGCCGCGGCGGATCTGGTCCTGCTCGATCGACTCGAACAGCGCGCGGAAATTACCCTCGCCGAAGCCCTCGTTGCCCTTGCGCTGGATGATCTCGAAGAAGATCGGGCCGATCACGTTGCAGGTAAAGATCTGCAGCAGCAGGCCTTCGCCGCGCTCGGGATTGCCGTCGATCAGGATGCGGCGGCGGCGCAACTCCTCCAGCGGCTCCCGATGCCCCTTGACGCGCCCGTCGACGGCTTCGTAATACGTGTCGGGCGTGTCCTGGAAGGCGAGCCCGCGGCCACGGAGCGCGTCGACCGTCCGATAAATGTCAGCGGTAGCGAGTGCGATGTGCTGAATGCCCTCGCCGTGGTATTCCCGCAGGTACTCCTCGATCTGGCTCTTGTCGTCCTGCGACTCGTTGATCGGGATGCGGATCTTGCCGCAGGGGCTGGTCATCGCGCGCGAGAACAGGCCCGTATGCTTGCCCTCGATGTCGAAGTAGCGGATCTCGCGGAAGTTGAACAGCCTCTCGTAGAAGCCCTTCCACAGGTCCATGTGGCCGCGCTGTACGTTATGCGTCAGATGATCGATGCAGTTCAGGCCCGCGTCCTGCCCAGCCGGCGCCGGCACGGTCCGGAAATCAACGTCGTAAATCGAATGGTCGCCGTACCGATCCACCAGGTAGATGAGCGATCCGCCAATGCCCTCGATGCACGGGATGTTCAGCTCCATCGGGCCCGCGCTCTGCGGACCGGGCTTGGCGCCGAGCTCGAGAGCGCGGCGATACGCATAGGCTGCGTCCTTGACGCGAAATGCCATGGCGCACGCTGACGGACCGTGCTGGCGGGCAAACTGTTGCGCAAATGACGCCGGCTCGGCGTTGATGATGAAGTTGATCCCTCCCTGGCCATGCAGCGTCACGTTCTTCGATCGATGCTGTGCCTTTACCGGGAAACCCATCCGCTCGAAGAGCGTGCGCAGGAGCTGCGGGTCCGGCGCGGTGTATTCCACGAACTCGAAGCCGTCGGTACCCATCGGATTGTCGCGGGACTGGCTCATCTGCATCTCCGCTGCCATCTGGTTGCGCCTGCAACTATTATAGCGCGACCAGCCTCCGCTGCCCATGAGGTGCGGCGTAGGCCGCCCAGATATATATAATTGTGCGCATGCAAGCACCAGATCCTTCGTCAGACGACAGTCGTCTGCTGCGCAGCATTCCTCCCTCCCGCCTCGCGCTGATCGAACGCATCGTTCGCACACGCGTGGCCCTTCGACGTGGCTTTCCCGCTTCCGACGCCATGCGATACCGTGAGGTGCAGCAGCGATTCCTGAGGGCGTACTTCCGTGGTGTGGGCGAGGAAGACCTCGCGGAGCGCACACCCGCTACGCTCGCCGGCGAGGCCCGCTCCCACCTGGAGCTCGGCTGGCGCCGCGCTCCCGGACAGTCCCTGGTCCGGATCTTCAATCCCGACCGCGAGCGCGATGGCTTCGAGTCGCCGCATACGCTGGTGCAGATCGTCACCGACGACAGGCCGTTTCTGGTCGACTCGGTCGGCATCGCCTTCGCCCGCGCCGGTCTCGCCATGCATCTCATCGTGCACCCGGTGCTCGAGGTCCGCCGTGATGGGCGGGGTCGCCTCGCCGGCCTGGGCGCGAACGGCGGCGAGCCCTACCAGGCGGAGTCCTGGGAGCTGTATGAGGTCGACCGTCAGACCGATCCGGCGGCGCTCGAGCGGTTGCGCCACGACATCGAGTCGACATTGACCGATGTCACGCTCGCGGTCGACGACTGGCCGGCGATGCGGGAGCGAGTGCGCTCCCTGGTCGCGGACCTGGAGCGCGACCCACCTTCCCTGCCGTCCGATGATGTCAGCGAGGCGCGCCAACTCCTCGAGTGGATGGAAGAGCGTCATTTCGTCTTCCTCGGCTACCGCTATTACCGCCTCGAGCGCGGCGCCGACGAGGATCGGCTGATTGCCGAGCCGCGCAGCGGCCTCGGCATCCTGCGGACGCGCGGCGCCGGCGGCAGGCCCGCCGCGACCGTTTTGACGGGCGACGTGCGCGCGCGCGCACGCGATCGCGAGCTGCTCGTCCTCACCAAGGCGAACTCCATCTCGACGGTACATCGCGCCGAGTATCTCGACTACGCCGGCGTCAAGACCTTCGACGCCCGCGGCCGGGTCACCGGCGAGCACCGGTTCCTCGGGCTCTGGACCTCGACCGCCTATAACCGCAGCCCGCGCGACATCCCGGTGCTGCGGCGCAAAGTCGATCGCGTCATCGAGCATTTCGGCCTCGACCCGCACGGTCATGACGGCAAGGCCGTCCTCAATGTGTTGGAGACCTATCCGCGGGACGAGCTCTTCCAGGCGAGCTTCGAAGACCTGATCCGTATCGCCCGCGGTGTCGTCAACCTGTACGAGCGGCGCACGGTGCGGCTGCTCACGCGGCGCGATCCGTACCACCGCTTCTATTCCTGCCTGGTGTACGTGCCGCGCGACCGCTATAACACCGAAGTGCGCCAGCGCATCGAGCAGATCGTGCTCGAAGGGTTCTCCGGCCGCTCGGTGGAGAGTCAGGTGCAGATCTCCGGCTCGAGCCATGCGCGCGTGCACGTGGTCGTGCGCACGGACCCGCCGGGGCCGCGCAAGGTCGATATCGCGGCGATCGAGCGGCACATCGCCGAAGCGGCGCTGACCTGGACGGACCGCCTGCGGGAGGTGCTGGTGGCGCGCGAAGGAGAAGCCGCCGGCATTGCGCTCGCGACACGCTACCGACGGGCCTTTCCGCTCGCCTACGAGGAGGATGTCGCGCCAGCCGACGCCTTGGCCGATATCGCCGATCTCGAGCGACTGCGTACCGCGCCTGAGGCGCGGCGGCTGAGCCTGCATCGTCCGCAGCAGCAGAAGCCCGCGCGGATGCATCTGAAGATCGTGCGGATCGGCGATCCGGTGCCGATCTCGGATCTGCTGCCGATTCTCGAGAACTTCGGCCTGCGGGTCATCGCCGAGCGGCCGTACGAGCTCGCCTGGCCGGAGGGCGGCACCGCCTGGATCCAGGACTTCGAGCTCGAGCACCGCGACGGCCTCGCAATCGACATCGGTCGCATCGAGCAGCGCTTCAAGGAAGCGCTCGAGATGACTTGGAGCGGGGACGCCGAGAACGACGGCTTCAACCGCCTGCTGCTCGCGGCCGATCTGACGGCGCGCGAGATCACGGTGTTGCGGGCGTATTGCCGCTATCTGCTGCAGACGGGCGTGCCGTTCAGCCAGGCCTACATGGAGCGCACGCTCGCCGCCAATCCGGCGATCGCGGCCGGACTGGTGCGTCTCTTCGAGGCGCGTCTCGACCCTGCGGCACAGCCCGCGGCCAGCCGCCGCGGCCGCACACGCGGCAACCTGTCAGAGGAAATCGTCGCCCAGATCAACGCCAGCCTCGATTCGGTCGCGAGTCTCGATGAGGACCGGATCCTGCGCGCGTATCTCGGCCTGGCTCAGGCGACGCTGCGAACCAACTTCTATCGCCGCGATCCCGCGGGCGGAACGCTGCCGTATCTGTCCTTCAAACTCGACCCCGCCGCGATAGCAGACCTGCCGCTGCCACGGCCGAAGTTCGAGATCTTCGTCTACAGCCCCCGGGTCGAGGGCGTGCACCTGCGCATGGGTTACGTCGCGCGCGGCGGCATCCGCTGGTCGGACCGGCGCGAGGATTTCCGCACCGAGGTGCTGGGCCTGATGAAGGCGCAGAACGTGAAGAACACGCTCATCGTGCCGGTCGGCGCCAAGGGTGGGTTCGTCCCCAAGCGCCTGCCCGGCGGCGGCCGCGAGGAGATACAGGCCGAGGTCATCGCCTGCTACCGCACTTTCATCCGCGGTCTCCTCGATCTCACCGACAACATCGTCGGCGGCAAAGTGGTGCCGCCGCCCCAGGTGGGGCGCCGCGACGGCGACGACGCCTACCTCGTGGTCGCGGCCGACAAGGGCACGGCCACATTCTCCGACATCGCCAACTCCATCTCCGCGGATTACGGCTTCTGGATGGGCGATGCATTCGCTTCCGGCGGCTCGGCCGGCTATGACCACAAGAAGCTTGCCATCACCGCCCGCGGCGGCTGGGAATGCGTCAAGCGGCACTTCCGCGAGCTCGGCGTCGACATTCAGAAGACCCCGTTCACGGCCATCGGCATCGGCGACATGTCGGGCGATGTGTTCGGCAACGGCATGCTGCTGTCGCCGCATATCCGCCTGCAGGCGGCTTTCGACCATCGGCACATTTTCCTCGACCCCAACCCCGATGCGGCGGTGAGCTTCGCGGAGCGGCAGCGCCTGTTCGATCTGCCGCGCTCGAGCTGGGACGACTACGACCGCGGCCGCATCTCCAAGGGCGGCGGCGTCTTCGCCCGCACCACCAAGTCGATCACTCTGTCGGCGGAAGCGCGCGCGCTGCTCGGCCTGGAGTCGGCCACTCAGCCCCCTGTCGAGATCATGCGCGCGATCCTGCGCATGCCGGTGGATCTGCTGTGGAACGGCGGGATCGGTACCTACGTCAAGGCGAGCCGGGAATCGAACGCCGAGGTCGGCGACCGCGCCAACGACGGGCTGCGGATCAACGGCCGGGAGCTGAAGGCCAAAGTGGTCGGCGAGGGCGGCAATCTCGGCTTCACGCAGCGCGGGCGCATCGAGTACGCGCTCGCCGGCGGCCGGCTCAACACCGATTTCATCGACAACTCCGCCGGCGTCAACACCTCCGACGTCGAGGTCAATCTCAAGATCCTGCTCAACCCGATCGTGCAGGCGGGCGGACTCACCGGCGGCGAGCGCAACCGGCTGCTCGCCAGCATGTCGGGCGAGGTCTGCGCGCTGGTGCTGCGCAACAACTATCTGCAGAGCCAGGCGATCAGTACGCTCGAGCTGCAGGCTCGCGCCCGGATGTCGGAATTCCAGCATCTGATCCGCTCCCTCGAGCGCTCGGGCGAGCTCAACCGCGCGCTCGAGTTCCTGCCCACGGACGATGAGCTTGCCGAGCGGCGCGAGGCGGGCGCCGGGCTCACCCGCCCGGAGCTCGCGATCCTGCTCGCCTATAGCAAGATCTGGCTCAACACCCATCTCCTCGACTCGGATGTGCCGGAGGACCCGTACCTGTCCACCGAGCTCGAGCGCTACTTTCCCGCCCCGGTGCGCCGCCGTTTCGCCCGTGCGATCCCCCGGCACCGTTTGCGTCGCGAGATCATCGCGACCGCGATCACCAACAGCCTGATCAACAGGATGGGTCCGACCTTCGTGCCGCGCGCGCAGGAGGATACGGGCGCCGAGCCGGCGCAGATCGCGCGGGCCTACACCGCGGCGCGCGAGATCTTCGAGATGCGCACGATATGGACGCGGATCGAGGACCTCGACAACAAGGTGCCGGCGAAAGTGCAATACACCGCGGCCTTCGAAACCAGCCGGCTGCTGCGCCACGCCACGTACTGGCTGCTTGCCCGGCGGCGGGCGCTCAAGGTGGACACCGCGGTCGCGGAATTCCGCGCCGGTGTGCACGAGCTCGAGCCGCGCATCGGCCACGTACTCTGCGGCTCCTGGCGCGAGCACTTCGAGCAGGTGCGCAAACAGCACCTGGAGGCGGGCCTGACGCCGGAGCTGGCCGCGCGCGTGGCGAGTCTCGAGGCGCACAACGCCTCGCTCGACATCGTCGAGCTCGCCGCCTCGCAGCGCATCGCCGTGACGGAAGCCGCCCGGCTCTACTTCGAGGCGGGGGCCCGCACGGGTCTCGATTGGCTCCGGCAGCAGATCGACCGGCTGCCGGTCGAGGGACCGTGGCAGGCGACGGCGCGCACCGGCCTGCGCGATGCGGCCCTGCGCCTGCACCGCAAGCTCGCGGAGCGTGTGTTGAGCCGCGGCGGTCGCGGCAGCGCCGAGGAGCGCGTCTCGGCATGGCAGGAGGCGGCGGGCAAGGAGCTGACACACTGGCAGCGCACCCTGGCGGACATGCGCGCCGCCGGCGCCGCCGATTTCGCCACGCTCACCGTCGGCGTCGAGTCGCTGCGAAAGCTGGCAGAATAGATATCAATGGGCACCACCGGAAAATTGATATTGGTCCGCCACGGCCAGAGCATCTGGAACCTGGAGAACCTGTTCACGGGCTGGACGGACGTCGACCTTGCGGACCAGGGCCGCGAGGAGGCCGAGCGCGCTGGACGGCAGCTTCTGGAGGAAAAGCTGCTGGTCGACGTTGCATTCACTTCAGTGCTGAAGCGGGCGATCCGCACGCTCTGGATCATGCTCGATGAGATGGACCGCATGTGGATTCCGGTCGAGCGCTCCTGGCGGCTGAACGAGCGCCACTACGGCGCCCTCCAGGGCCTGAACAAGGCGCAGACGGTCGAGCGTCACGGCGAGGCCCAGGTGAAGATCTGGCGCCGCAGCTACGACATCCCTCCGCCTCCGCTCGCCGCCGATGACGAGCGTCACCCGCGCTTCGATCCGCGCTATGCGGATGTGCCGGCCGCGGAGCTGCCGGCAGCCGAATCGCTGCAGGATACGCTCGCGCGGGTGCTGCCCTTCTGGCACAGCCGCATCGCGCCGGAGCTTCGTCGTGGCCGCAACGTGCTGGTGGCCGCGCACGGCAACAGCCTGCGCGCAATGGTGAAGATGCTGGATGACGTGTCGGAGAGCGAGATCGTCGAGCTCAACATCCCGACGGGCGTGCCCCTGCTCTATGAGCTCGATCCGCAGCTCAAGCCGCTCGCCAGCCGCTATCTCGGCGATCCCGCCGCCATCGCCGCCGCCGCCGAGGCGGTGCGTCGTCAAACCGAGAAGCGTTGAGCTGGCGCAGTCCGAAAGCAAATCATTGAGCGGCCCAGGGCCGTTCCCTGGGCCGCGGGACGAATCCTGTCAGTCGGCTGGCCGAGCAACGCGGCAGGATGCCGACTTTGCGCCAATCTAAACAGCCCAGCCGTCGTAGCGGCCGTGGAACTCAGCGGCGATCGCGGTCATCAGCCGGCTCAGCTCCGACACGTCGGCGATGAGCAGACGCATGGTCTTGGTGGCGTGGAGACCGAGCGGCAGGCTGTCCTGGCTCTCTGACTGGCCGAACAATTGCGTCTTCATTGGCTTGATGTCCACGAGGAAGCCGTCCGGCTCCAGGCGTGCCCGCACCGCGCTACATGCGGCCTCATCAGGCAATGCCAGGAAGAATGCGACCGGATACTCGTTGAAAGGAGCAAAGCCGCGGGCGCGCAGGCGCTCGACCATCTTCTCGTCCCAGGTCTCCTGATGCGCGGGACGCAGCCTGCGCATGACGAAGTAGAGGCGCACCACGAGGAACGCGCCGATTACGGCGAAGGCGATTATGAGCCAGAGGACGTGAATGGCCGGCTCCCGCTCTACTCGTCCGGAGCGATGGTGACTCGCAGCCCGGCGAGTTCCGGCGTGAACTCGATCTGACAGGACAGGCGCGAGTTGTCCTGGGTATGCGCGAGCTCGGTCAGGAGCTCCCGCTCATCCGACATCGGCGCCGGCAGCCGCTCCTGCCACTCGGCATCGACATAAATGTGGCAGGTGGCGCACGAGCACATTCCGCCGCAGATGGCCGCGACGCCGTAGTCGAGCTCCCTCAGGGTTTCCATCACTTTGAGACCGGTCTTCGCCTCTACCTCATGCTCCCGTCCGTCACGGTCGATCACGCGCAGCAACGCCATTCACCTACCTCGGGTCCACACGGCCAAGCATTCTAGTCTGCCGATTCGCGGCCCCGCGCGCCAGTTCAAAGGGGACCCAGCACCTTCAGGACGAACGCCGCCTTGCCGCCCTGCTCCCCCCGGCTATCGAAGGTCACGCGCAGCTCCCGGCGAAGGGTCTCGAATACGCGCTCGTACTCCCCGAAGATCTGGGTACTCAGGCTGCCGCTCACCACCTTCAGGTCCCCCGCCGCGGCGAGGCGGGCGATGAAATCGTGGATCTCCGGAACGAAGTGTTCCGCCAGCGGGTACAGACTGATCTCGACGCCGATCTCCATGGGACCATTGTAATTCATGGGCTAGAATGGCCGCCCTCGGCCGCCGCCGACCGTCCGCCCACGGACGGGGAACCGGAGCGATGACTCACAAAATCCAAGTGCATCAGGTGGATGCCTTCACGGTGGAGCGCTTCACCGGGAATCCCGCCGGCGTTGTGCTCAATGCCGACGGATTGACCGACTCGCAGATGCTCGCCATCGCCCGCGAGCTCAACAACGCCGACACCGCGTTCATTCTCGCACCCGAGGGCGAAGGCCACGACTTGCGGGCGCGGTTCTTCACGCCGCGCACCGAGGTCGGCTTCGTCGGTCATGCGACCGTCGCCGCGCACTACGTGCTCTCCCGCAGGCATGATGCTCCCCGGCAGCTGCGGCAGAAATCAAGGGCAGGAATCGTCGACGTCGAGATCCGCGGCAGCGGCGAGCACCGCAAGATCGCCGTGCGCCAGAGCGCGCCGCCCCTGGGGCGGGAGCTCAACGATCGCGAGCGGCTCGCGGTCCTGGATGCGCTGGCGCTCGCCACGGACGACCTCGACACCCGCTGTCCGTTACGGATCGCCGGCTCGAGCAGCACACGGCTGCTCATCGGCGTGCGCGGCACGGAGCCGCTGAAGTACCTGAAGCCGGACATGACTCGCCTGACGACGCTGTCGGCGCAGATCGGCGCTGCCGGCTATTTCGTCTTCGCCCTGACGCCCGACAAGGAGGATCACCTCACGGAATCGCGCATGTTCTGCCCGGCGCTCGGTATCGGCGAGGACCCGGTGAGCGGCAATGCCCACGGCCTGCTGGGAGTATACCTGGCCCACTACGGCTTTCTGACTCATGATCCGCGGCGCGCGTCATTTCAGGGCGTTCAAGGCCAGCACCTGCACCGTCCCGGGCGGGTCGAAGTGGAGCTGGAACTCAAAGAGGGGAGCGTCGCCGGCGTGTGGATCGTCGGCCAGGCGGTCTCCGTCTTCGAGACCGAAATCGCTCTCTGACCGGTCCCGCGTAGCGCACCTCCCCCCGCGCCAGCTCCAGCTCATGGCTGGCGCAGCGCGGCCACTCCGAGCGACGGTGGGTCGTCATGACGACGGCGGTGCCGCCGGCGACCCTGGCCTCGATCCGCTCCGAAAGATCCCGCCGCGTAGGCTCGTCCACGCCCGCGAACGGCTCATCGAGCAGCAGCAGCGCGGGGTCGCGCACCCATGCCCGCGCGAAGAGCACACGCCGCAACTGGCCGTAGGACAGCTCCCGCAACGGCCGGGCGGCGAGCCAGCTCAAACCAAACGCCCGCAGCGCACGTCGGGCCGCGGCGCGATCCGCGGCGCTCGCCGGATCGTTCAGGCCGATGCTCGCGTGGCGGCCCGACTGCACGACGGCATCGGCGGTGAGATCCTGAGGGTGGTCCGCCTGCAGGTGCGCGGCAACGAGACCCACGCGCTCCTTGAACACCTGCAATGGCACGCCTGGCTCGATCCCCGCACGCTCGATGCGGCCGCCGACTGCGACACCGTGGTCGCCGTAGAGTGTGCGCAGCAGCGTGGTCTTGCCCGAGCCGTTGTGTCCATGCACCACCCAGCAGTCGCCTGCATGGATCGTAAGTGACACGTCCTTCAGGGCGATGTGCTCGTCAAGGTGCACGTGAGCGTTGGTCAAGCGCACCAACGCGTCATCGGAAGATCTCGCGCACGCGTGAGCGCGACCGGGTCGTTGCGCGAGTCTCCACCGCACGCGCGAGCCATCGGGTCAGCGGTGCGCGCCGCATGGAGCCACGGTACACGATCCGCCCGTGCTCCAGCACCAACGCGTGTGTGGCGCTGGCCGGGACGTCCTCCAGCCGATGCGTGGACAACACCCACGGCAGACTGGAGCGCGCGGTACCCTCGAGCCAACGCCGCGCCCGCTCGTGGTTGGCTTCGTCCAATCCGTTCAACAGCTCGTCGAGCAGGAGCATCTTCGGCCGGGAAGCGAGCGAGCGCGCCAGCAGCGTGAGCCGCCGCTCGCCGTAGGAGAGCGTGAGAAAGCGCCGCTCCGCCAGCGGCTCTATCCGCAGCCGCCGGAGAATCGCTGCAACGCGCCGGCGATCCGCATCGCTCGCGGAATGGAGCGGGATGTCGGTGCGGTGGACACCCGTTGCCACGATCTCCGCGACGCTGTGATTCCAGCCATAGCGCGTGTATTTGTCCTGACGCTCCGGCCCGACGTATCCGATCTCATCCTGTATCTCATGCGGGGTACGCCACAGGTCGCCTTTCCAGCGGTATTGACGCACGTCGCGGCCGGTGGGCGTGGGCCATACCGAGCCGGCGATGAGCTTCAGCAGCTGGGTCTTCCCCGCACCGTTCGCACCGGCCAACACCCACCTCTCGCCGGGACGGATGGTCCAGCTCACATCCTCGAGCACCCGCCGCCCGTTGCGATCGAGGCGCACGGCCCCGAGCCGCACCTCAACGTAGGAATCTCGATATGATCGGGCCATGCGGTATTCTGGCACATACGATCTTCTGGTCGTCGGTGGCGGCATCAACGGCGCCGGGATCGCGCGGGATGCCGCCGGGCGCGGCCTCTCGGTCCTGCTCTGCGAGCAGGACGATCTCGCCGCTCACACCTCCTCCGCCAGCACCAAGCTCATCCATGGCGGCCTGCGATATCTCGAGTACCTGCAGCTCTCGCTCGTGCGCAAGGCGCTCATCGAGCGCGAGATCCTGCTCGACTCCGCACCGCACCTGATGCGGCCGCTGCGCTTCGTGCTGCCCCACGATGCGCACCTGCGGCCGGCATGGATGATCGGCGCCGGTCTCTTCCTCTACGATCACCTGGCCCGCCGGCGGCGCCTGCCAGGCTCGGCCCGCATCGACCTGCGGCGTCATGTAGCGGGCGCGGCTCTGAAGCCGCAATACGTCCGGGGATTCGTCTACTCGGACGGCTGGACCGATGACGCGCGCCTCGTGGTGTTGAATGCGATAGATGCCCGCGAACGCGGCGCGTTGATCCTGACGCGCACGCGGTGTGAGAAGTTGGAAGCCGCGCGAGGGCAATGGGTTGCCACGCTCGCGAGCCGCATCCGGACCGGAAACAATCAACGCCAGAGCCGTGGTCAATGCCACCGGACCGTGGGTGAGCCGGTTCGCGCGCGACGCCTGCGCCCGTCAGCGTCTGTCACTCGGTCCGGCTGGTGAAGGGCAGCCACATCGTGGTGCCGCGGCTCTACGCCCATCGCTTCGCCTATCTCTTCCAGAACGAAGATCACCGGATCGTGTTTGCCATTCCCTATGAGCGTGAATTCACGCTCATAGGGACGACGGACGTCGAGTACACGGGCGATCCGGCGGCCGTGCGCATCGACCCCGACGAGGTCGAGCTATCTCTGCGCCGCGGTCAGCCGCTATTTCGCGAAGCCCGTGCGTCCGCGAGACGTGGTGTGGAGCTACAGCGGCGTGCGCCCGCTCTCTGGATGATGAGGCGGCGGATCCGGCCAGTGTCACGCGCGACTATGCTCTCGAGCTCGACCAGCATCCGGCCCCGCTCCTCAACGTGTTCGGCGGGAAGATCACGACCTACCGCAAGCTCGCGGAGAGCGCCGTCGACATTCTCGGCGCGCGAGCTCGGGTCACGGGCGTCCGGCTGGACGGCGCAGGCACTGCTCCCCGGGAGGCAACCTGCCGCGCGGCAACTACGCTAGATTTCTGCGCAGCCTGGAGCGTGCTCATCCGTGGCTTCCTCCCACGCTGAGATACCGGTATGCGCACGCGTACGGCACCCGCCTCGTGCACATCCTCGGCGGACGCCCGCTCGGTGGCCGATCTCGGCGAGGAGTTGCTGCCGCAGCTCTACGAGCGGGAAGCCGATTACCTCTGCCGCATGGAGATGGCGCAGACCGCGGAAGACATTCTCTGGCGGCGGACACGTCTAGGGCTGCATGTTGGGCGCGGCGGCAACAGACGCCTCGAGGAGTGGCTGGCGCACCGTGGCAGCCATGCTCCCGGAGCGGAACACCGCCCCCTCACCGCATGATCGAGAGCCGATGCGCTCCCTCCCTACGACCGGCGCTCGCGGCTGGATCCTTCTGATCCTTCTCGCCCTCGCGCCGATGTGGCTCATCGGCACCCTCGATCGCGGCGCCTGGACGCCGGATGAGCCGCGAGAGGCCGACATTGCGTGGCGCATGAGCGTACAGAGCAACTGGGCGCTGCCGCACCTCGCCAACCAGCCCTTCCTCGAGAAGCCGCCGCTCTCGTACTGGATGTCCGCCGAATCGATGCGCCTCTTCGGGCCGTCCATAGCCGCGGCGCGCGCACCCAACCTGCTGTATGCCGCCGTCACAGCGCTCGCGATGGGTGCTCTCGGATTCGCCATGGACGGTGTTGTGGCGGCAATCGTCGCCGCGTTGGTTGCAAGCACGGCGATCACGGCATTTCGGGTGACGATGTGGCTGGCGCCCGATGCCTGTCTCCTCGCCGGCTGCGCGTCTCACTCCTCGGGGCCTATCTCGGCTACACGGCCGCCCCGGGGCGCAGGAAGCTCTACGGCTATCTCCTGATGCACGCCGGCGCGGCCGTCGGCTTCATGGCGAAGAGTGCGCCGGGATGGCTGGTGCCGGGCCTGGCGCTGCTCACGCTCATCGCATGGGAGCGGCGGTGGTCGGAGCTCGGGCGGCCGGAGCTCTATGCCGGCTTCCTGCTGCAAGCGATCGTCATCGGCCCCTGGGTCGTGGCCGTTGCGCACACGGCCGACGGCGCCGAATCGCTCCGCGTCCTCTTCTGGTACAACCTGGCCGGGCGCTTCACCCACATTGCAGCGCCACCGGCGTATCTCTACAGCACGGGCCATCGCAACTCGGTGGGGAAGTACTTCATCGAGCTGCCCGTTTACCTTCTGCCATGGACCGCGCTCGCGGCGATGGCCATCTGGCATGCGCGGGATCGCGTGCGGCTGCGCGACCCGCGTCGTACGGCCTGGCGATTTGCCGTCGCAGCGTCACTCCCGTTCCTCCTGCTCCTCTCGGTGGCAGCGACGGCACGCGACATCTATGCCGCACCGGCGCTGCTCGGCGTGAGTCTTCTCATCGCGCTCGAGGTCAGCGAGGCGCAGCGGCTCGAGGGAGCTCGCGAGAGCCGTCCCGATCTCCTGCTCTGGACGCGACGCCTGGTTGCCGCGATCGCCTGTGTCCTCGCCGGGACGCTCGTCGTGTTTGGGATCATCGCGCTGACCGCGAGCCGTGCCGCGATCGCCGTGGGCGAATACTTTGGCGCCGCAGCGGTGATGCTCATGCTCGTGTGGCAGGCCCTGCGGCGTGCAGCCGGCTCGCAACGGCCAAGGGCAGGTGTTGCGAGCCTTCCAGTGGACATACGCTGCCTACGCGGCGGTCTTCTGCATCACCTCACTCGCGGTGTTTCCGACGATAGATCGCTGGCAAGATCTTCCCCTGCTGGCCGCGCAGATTCATTCCGATACCGAGCAGGCGAGCCTCGCCCTGCTCAACCCCGACGAGACGACCATTGCCATGCTCGATCGCCGGTCGGGCACCCCATTCACCGTCCTGACAACGGATACGGACTCGCCGCAGCACGTGATCCACGAGTGGTTCGCCGCCCAGGGCAATCGCGCCCGGGTGCTCGTGCTGCTGCCCGGGCACGCCGCAGGCGAGCTCACACCCCTGCTCGAGCGTGCGCATCTCGCTCGCCCGGCCGGTGACGGACATTGCGGGGCAGCTCCAAGCGGCAGGAGTCGCCTCCATCGCACGGCGATATCAGCTGCCGCACGGGCGTCGTTACGCCCTCCTCGCCCCCCCAACCCGGCACCCTGCGTTTGCTACATGCTGCGGTTCGGACTTCCGTCGGACCACTTCTGCACGATGACCATGAAGATCGTGACCGGTTTATAGGCCGCGGCGTCGGCCGCCATCGGCGAGTCGGTCAGATTCGCTCCCCAGTCGGCCGGCTTACCGCGACCGAAGAACATCACATGCGAGTACCAAGGGCCGGCAGCCGTGTCGTTGATATAGCCCTGCTTGGACATCATGTAGCACACGGAGCCGGGCGCGGGCATCAAGGTCTTTTGGGTGTTGGCACGTGCCTGCATCCTGGCGATGGACTCTCCGGCGAGCACCCACCGGGTTCTCTCGAGATAAGTGGGAAGTACGGAGCTCGCGCCGGCGGCATTGAGGCATTGCGGCGACCGGACTCTTGGATTCCAGAACTCGGGACTGTTGTAATTCATATCCCATGACCGCTCCACCAGGCACACGAAGCCGTTGCCGCCCTTGACGGCAGTCTCGTAGCCGCGTTTGCCGAGAACGAGGATTTGTGCGCCGCCTGAGATGGATGCCGGCGCCGCGCTGCGCGCCAGCGCTATCTCCGCCGCCCGGTCAGCGATGTCATATCGAGCGATCGGCGCCATGCTCGGGTAGACCGCCGCGCCGGCGCACGACAATGTCGATGCGGCCAACAGCAGCAACAGGCCGAAGTGCTGGAGTGTGGGCTGGATTGAAGGTTTCATGATTGTTCGGTCACGTGTCGGGTTTTACATACTTTACCAGTTGGTAACGTGTATAGCAAAACGGCATGCTGAGAGATGACGAGCCTGTCGCCTGTGTCGTCGGAATAGACAATTTTGTGGATTGGCGCGCCCGGAGGGATTCGAACCCCCGACCACCTGGTTCGAAGCCAGGTACTCTATCCAACTGAGCTACGGGCGCGCAGCCTGGTCCGCATTCTACTGCATCCGGTCCGCCCCAAGGGGTCGCTGGCTCCTCGGCATGGGATCAGGCCCAGGACGGCTGCGACCCGGAGGCCCGACGATCCCCCGGCTTTGGCAAGTAGCAGTTGCCGAAATCCCGCGCGGAACCATGACTTCGGTCACAAGTCCCGCAGATTCCCGCCGCAGCGCACGGGAATCCCGACCTTATTCGCATATGTCATCCGCCTGGAAGGCCTAAAAAACCCCCTGGGCATGAGCATTCGATCCAAAGTCATCGGCGCCCTGGCGCTGCTATTCGCCGCCCTGAGCGTGGCCGCGTTCCTCATTCAGCTCAGGGTCGTGGAGCCGAGCTTCGCGCTGCTGGAGCGCGCCAACGCCCGAACCGCGATGAAGCGCGTGCATTACGCCATCGATCGCGATCTGCAGACCTTGCAGATCGATGCGACCGATTGGGCCAACTGGCAGGATGCCTATCGTTTCGCGCAGGGTCGCAACCCGAAGTTCGTCGCCACGAACTTCACGCACACGGCGATAGCCCAGATAGAGGTCGACAGCATCCTGATCGTCGACCTGAAGGGACGGGTGCTGGCCTGGACCGGCGACGTCATCCGGACGAACCTGTCGCTACAGGGCGGCCTGGATGACGGGGGCTCCCTGCCGGCGCGTTTCCCCTGGCGAAGTGATCTCGGGACCACTCGCGCGGTGCATGGGTTCGTGAACACCAACCTCGGGGTGATGATGATTGCCGGCGCGCCGATCTTGAACGGCACCGGCCGCGGCCACCCGGTCGGCATGATCATTCTCGGACGCCTCTTGACGCCGGAACGCCTGCGGGATCTCGGCTCCCGAACGCAGTCGAATCTCATGCCGGTGGACATGCAGCTCGCGCCAACCTCCGAATTGCTGGTCAACAGCAGTCGCTACACGAGCGTCTACCAGTCGTTCGACGACATTTACCACCGACCGATCATGACCCTGCGGCTCGAGGTTCCGCGGCGCATCGAGGCGAGCGGCTTGAGGGCAATTCGCTACGCATCCCTCTCGATCATCGTGGTTGCCGTCATCGTCCTGCTTCTGGTCGTCGTGCTGTTGAATCGCCTCGTGCTGACACCGCTCACGCGCATGACCCGCCACGCCGTCGCCCTCGGCGAGAGCGCGGACCTGTCGGCGCGGCTGAATTGCGCGACCGAGGACGAATTCGGGCAGCTCGGTCGCGAATTCGACCGCATGGTCGAGAAATTGCAGGAGGCGCGTCGGCAGCTGATCGATCAGTCGTTCGAAGCGGGATTGGCGGAAATGGCCAAGGGGGTATTGCACAATCTCGGCAATGCCCTGACACCGCTCGGTGTGAGAGTGGCCGCTCTCGAGAAGCGCCTGAACGACCTGCCGATCGCTGATCTCGAGCGTGCCGCCGCCGAGCTGACCAGCGGCGCAAGCGACTCCAGCCGGCGCGCCGAACTGGCGCAGTTCATCGAGCTGGGTTGCCAGCACGTGGCATCGGTGTTGCGCGAGTCGTCGGCGGATGTCGGTGTCATGAGCCGCCAGGCGGACAGCATGCGCGCCGCTCTCGCGGAGCACATGCGGACCGCCACCAACGCCGAGCCTGTTTTTGAATCCATCAGGCTCTCGGAGCTGGTTTCGCAATCGCTCGATATCGTTCCGGATGCGAGCCGTGCCCGGTTGCGTATCGACACCGATGAGTCGCTGAGCCGGCTCGGCACGATCCGGGTTGTACGCACCGTGCTCCGACTCGTCCTGCAGAACGTGATCATCAATGCCTCCGAGGCTGTACGTGACGCCGGCAGGGATTCCGGAATGCTGCGCCTGTGGGTCGAGGTCACCCGCGAAGCCGGTCGCGAGCAGCTGCATCTGCATGCGCAAGACGACGGCGTCGGGATTCAAGCCGACAACATCGATCGCATTTTCCAGAAGGGTTATACGACCAAATCCCGTGGTACCAATCACGGCATCGGCCTGCACTGGTGTGCGAACGCGATTCGAGCCCTGGGCGGACGAATCTGGGCAACCAGCGACGGATTGGGACTCGGGGCCGCCATCCATGTCACCCTGCCGCTCGGCGACGGCATGGCGCGTTCCGCATGGTGAAGCATCGGGAGATGAACGATGGATGACCGCGCTCGAGCGCCAATACGCGTACTCGTTACCGACGACGAAGTCGATGTGCGCGATGCGTATCGACAAATCCTCGCCGGCCCTGCTGTCGATGGTGGTCTCGAGAGATTGCAGCGACTGCAGGCACGCCTCTTTCATGATTCGTCCACGCGCCAGGGGCGCCAACCCGCGGCGTCGCAAACGGCATTTGAGCCCGTGTTCTGCAACGATGCGGCATCAGCGGTCGCCGCGGTGCGCGAATCGGTGACGGCCAATGAACCCTTCGCGGTTGCTTTCCTCGACATGAGAATGCCTCCCGGGCAGGACGGCGCCTGGGCAGCATCCGGCATTCGGACATTGGATCCGGCCATCGAGATCGTCATTTGCACTGCATACTCGGACACGGATCCCGCCGCAATCAGTCGACTCGTGCCACCCGAAGAGAAGCTGTCGTATCTGCAGAAGCCGTTCCATCCGCACGAGGTCAGGCAGATGGCGATCTCGCTTGCGAGCAAATGGCGCGCCGAGCATCGCATCGTCAAGCTGGCGTATTTCGATCCGTTGACGGGCCTGGCGAATCGCTCGCAATTCCTGGACCGATTGCAAAGCGCCATACTCACGTCAGGCACTACCGGCCAGCCCATGGCGGTTCTCTTTCTCGATCTGGACAACTTCAAGCGCGTCAACGATTCCCTTGGTCATGGCGCCGGCGACGAGCTCCTGTGCCTGGTTGCCGCTCGTCTGCGTCGTACGCTGCGCCATGACGACAGCCCCGGCGCCGTCAAATCAGCCTCGTTGGCGTCCGGGCACATCGCGCGTCTCGGCGGTGATGAATTCGTGGTGATTTTGCCGGACCTCGCCAACGTCGAAGATGCTGGGATCCTTGCCCGTCGGCTGATTGATGAGCTGCAGGCGCCGATGGAGATTGCGAAACACTCCCTGGTGATCACCCCCAGTGTCGGCATTGCCATTTTCCCAACGGATGGGACGAATGCCGACGCACTCCTGCGCAACGCCGATTGGGCCATGTATTTCGCCAAGCGCCGCGGCCCGGGAACGTACGCCTATTTCGATCCGCAAATGACCACGGCGGCGCGGCAACGATTTGCCGTCGAGGAGAAGATGCGCGGGGCATTGCAACGCGGGGAATTCTCCCTGCATTATCAGCCGCTATTCGACGTGGCCAACGGCACTGTTGCGGGCCTCGAGGCGCTGCTGCGGTGGACGAATCCCGAGCTCGGCATGGTGACACCCGCCGAGTTCATCCCGATTGCCGAGGAAACGGGGCTGATCGGCGAATTGGGCGCCTGGGTGTTGCGCACCGCCTGTGCTCAGGCGAAGGCGTGGCGCGATCAGGGCCTGCCTGCGGTCCGTCTGGCGGTCAACGTGTCCAGTCAGCAATTCGCCTCGAGGGAATTTCCGCAGTTGGTGGCAGCGATCATCAAGGAAAGCGGTTTCGACCCCTCGACTCTCGAGCTGGAGATCACGGAGTCGGTCCTCATGAAGGATGACGAGTGGGCGCAACAAGCATTCGTTCTGCTCAAGAAAATCGGCGTGTCCCTCGCGATCGACGATTTCGGCACCGGTTACTCGAGTCTCGGGCGATTGCGCCATCTGCCCGTTGACCGGCTCAAAATCGATCGCTCGTTCGTGACCAACCTCATCGATTGCGCGGAGGATCGTGCCATCGTGATGGCAATCATCGCGATGGCGAGCTCACTCTCCATCGAGGTCACGGCCGAGGGTGTGGAGAACCTCAGGCAGCTGATGTTCCTGCAGGAGAACAAGTGTCAGGAAGCACAAGGATTCCTCTTCAGCCGGGCGGTGCCGGCGGCGGATGCCGGAGCCCTGCTGCGGCGCGTAGCGGAAACCGCCGACGGATCGCGAACCAGCCGGCTGCGTTCCCTGATCGGATGATCAGACCGCCCGCACCGGCTGCGGTTTGGAGCTGAAATAGGCAGCAGCCAGGAGGCCGAACCAGACCGGCGCGACGTAGAGCGCCACCCTGGTATCGGGTTGCAGCCAGAGCATGGCGGTGACGAAGAGCAGAAAGGCGATCACCAGCCAGTTGACCACCGGCGCCCCCGGCATGCGGAAGCTCGCGGCTGCCACGCGCCCGTCCCTCACCGCGCGCCGATACCCCAGGTGCGAAACCATGATGATGCCCCACGTCCAGAGCGTTCCGATCAGGGACACGCTGGTCACCCAGATGAAGACGTGCTTGGGGACCAGGTAGTTGAGGAACACTCCGATCAGCATGACAGCGGCCGAAGCGTGAATGGCCGCCGCCGGTATGTTGCGGCTGCTCACGACCGCGAAGGCTCGCGGTCCCTGGCCGCGACAGGCCAGCGAGTAGAGCATGCGGCCGGTGCTGAAGATTCCGCTGTTGCATGACGAGCTCGCCGCGGTGATGACGACGATGTTGATGATGCTCGCGGCCGCCGGGATGCCCAGCTTCTGGAATACGAAGACGAACGGGCTGGTGTCGGGGCTCAGCTGATTCCAGGGTACGAGCGCCATGATGACGACCAGCGCGCCGATGTAGAAAAGCAGGATGCGGAAAATGATGCCGTTGGTCGCCCGCGGCAGCACCACGGCCGGATTCTCCGCCTCGCCGGCGGTGACGCCGATCAGCTCCACCCCGGAGTACGCGAACATCACCATCTGCAGCGTCAGCAGCACGCCCATCATGCCGAATGGCAGGAAGCCGCCGTTGGACCAGAGGTTGGCGAAGCTCGCGTGCGAGCCGAAGTCGCCAAAATGGAAGACGATCACCCCGACCCCGGCCACGATCAGCGCCAGGATGGTCACGATCTTGATCAGGGCGAACCAGAACTCGAGCTCGCCGAACACCCGCACGGCGAAAAGATTTACCCCGTACAGAACCACCAGTGCGAACAGCGGCGGCAGCCATTGCGGCACCTCGGGGAGCCAGAAGCGCACGTAAATCCCTATCGCGGTGAGCTCCGCCATCGCCGTCAGGACCCACATGAACCAGTAGGACCAGCCGGTAACGAACCCGGCGAACGGCCCGCAGAACTCGTCGGCGTAAGTGGCGAAGGAACCTGCAACGGGCCGGTAAGTCAGGAGCTCACCCAGCGCGCGCATGATGAAGAAGATGGCGACGCCGGCCACCACGTAGGTCAGGAGCAGCGCGGGGCCGGCCTTGTGGATGGCCTGCGCCGAACCGAGGAAGAGCCCCACCCCGATCGTGCCGCCCAAGGCGATCAGCTGGATGTGGCGATTGCGCAGGTTGCGCGCCAGGTGCGACTCGGTTTGCGACATGCTGACCTCGTTTAAGCGCTGGATCCGGGCATCCTGCCCGGCCCAGCGCGGCTGCGGGCAAAAGCGCGGTTTTTGCCCGCAGCCTCCGCCACCTGCGGCGGCGGGGCACCTCCCTGTGCCTGGGTTACGGGCTCGACATCACATGTTACTCTGCCGCCCCCGAGCCCAGGCTGCTCATTAAGCGAGAGAATTGTGGCTTCCAAGCGCGCTGCCAGCGCCGGCCCGCCCGTGGAGAGGAGTCGCTGCGGCTGGGTCCCGGCCGGCGATGACGAATACACCCGCTACCACGATCGGGAGTGGGGCCGCCCGGTGCGCGATGACCGGCACCTATTCGAGATGCTCACGCTCGAAGGTGCGCAGGCGGGCTTGTCGTGGTCCACCATCCTGCACAAGCGCGCGGCCTATCGAAAGGCCTTTGCGAGCTTCATACCGGCCAAGGTGGCCCGCTTCGATGCACGCCGCCGTACCGCCCTGCTGCAGGATGCCGGCATAGTCCGCAACCGGCTCAAGATCGATTCCACGGTGAGCAACGCGCGGGCTTTTCTCGCGGTACAGAAGGAGTTCGGCTCCTTCAGCGCCTATCTGTGGAACTGGGTCGGTGGCCATCCCGTCCGCAACGGCTGGCGGACCCGCAGCCAGGTGCCGGCCCAGAGCGAGCTGAGCGACCGGATCTCCCGCGATCTGAAGAAGCGGGGCTTTCGTTTCGTCGGCTCAACAATTATTTACGCCTACCTGCAGGCCGTGGGTGTAGTCAACGATCACACCGCCGGCTGCTACCTTTATGTCCCTACGCCCTCCGGGCTTCGGGACATAGGTCTCCGCAAGGTGGCCCGCAAAGCGTCCCGCTCTTAAGATAGACGACCGACCAACCAGGGGAATCCCTCATGAAACCGTTCCTGGCGGCAGCGGCCCTCGCCGCCGCACTGCTCGCACCTGCAGCCTATGCCGATTGCTCCTATCCTCAGGCGCCGACGAATCTCCCGGACGGCAATACGGCCACGCTCAAAGAGATGCTCGCCGGCATGCAGCAGGTGAGCGCCTACAACAAGGAGATGACTGCCTATCTGTCCTGCATCAAGCTGGAGCGCGACAGCCGGGTGGCCGCCGCCGGAGCTACGCTCACCAAGAAGCAGAAGGAGGAGCTCGAGGCCATCGAGATCCAGAAGAACAATGCCGCGGTCGACCAGCTGCACTCAGTGGCGGACCAGTTCAATACGCAAGTAAAGATCTTCAAGGCCAGGGACAAGAAGCCCGACAGCAACTGACGTGCTCAGTCCCTCCCAGGCGGATGAGCTCATCGCGCAGCACCTGACCTGTCTGCCGATCGAGTCGCTGCCGCTGGCGCAATGCGCGGGAGCGGTGCTGCGGGAGAACATCTATGCCGAGCGCGACCAGCCACCCTTCGACCGGGTGACGATGGATGGAATCGCGCTGGACAGCCGGGGTGTACGCGGCGGCGCGCGTCGACTGCGCGTTCAGGCCATGCAGGCCGCCGGCGACCCGCCGCTCACTCTGGCGGGGCGCGACCACTGCATAGAAGTGATGACCGGTACGCCGTTGCCCGTGGGCTGCGATGCCGTGGTGCCGGTGGAACGGATCACTGTGCGCGATGGGCAGGCTGAGCTGGCACACGACCTCCCGGTGGAGCCCGACCAGAACGTTCACCGCCGCGGCACCGATACGCGCCAAGGCAACCTACTGCTGGCTGCCGGCACGCGGCTCGGGCCGCCGGAGATTGCCATTGCGGCCGGGGCCGGGATGGCAAGGATCCGGGTGAGCAGCCAGCCGATGCTGGCCGTCATCTCCACGGGGAACGAGCTGATCGAGCCCGGCGATCCCATCCTGCCGCACCAGATCCGGCGCTCGAACCCGTACTCCATTGCCGCGGCGCTGCGGCTGCACGGCTTTCAGCGGGTGGCGGACGACCACATCGCCGATGACCTGGCGGACCTCAGGCGCCGGTTGAAATTCCACCTCGAGACGCACGATGTGCTCGTCCTGAGCGGCGGCGTCTCGATGGGCAAGCTCGACCTGGTGCCCCGCGTTCTCGAGGAGCTCGCGGTCCGCTGCGTGTTTCACAGGGTGTCGCAGCGTCCCGGCAAACCGCTCTGGTTCGGCATCGCCAGCTCGGGCGCCGCGGTCCTGGGCCTGCCCGGGAATCCGGTATCGACGGCTGTGTGCGTTGCGCGCTATGTGCTTCCAGCGCTTGCCGCGAGCCAGGGCCAGACCCCCTCTCACCCGGAGCGGATGGCGCTCGGCGCCCCGGTCACCGTCGAGCCGCCTCTGACGCTTTTCATGCCCGTTCGCATCGAGATCGACGACTGGGGCCGAAATTGGGCCATGCCGGTGCCCACGAACGGCTCCGGCGATTTCACCGCGCTTGCCGGCACGGACGGATTTGTAGAACTTCCCCCTGGCCCCAATACCTACCCCAAGGGTTTCGTGACCCGAATGCACAGATGGTAGGCTGGGTGCCAGATGAGCTCTCCTGATGTGATCCCCATGCCGGGGTCCGGACCGCGCGACCGGCGCGGGCGGCCGCTGCGCGACCTCAGGATCTCGGTCATGGACCGGTGCAACTTCCGCTGCCCGTACTGCATGCCGCGGGAGACCTTCCATGACCGCTACCGCTTCCTCGGCTCGCACGAGCGCCTGTCGTTCGATGAGATCGTGCGCCTGGCGCGGCTGTTCGTGCGACTCGGCGTGCGCAAGCTGCGCCTCACCGGCGGCGAGCCGCTGCTGCGGCCGGCTCTCCCTGATCTCATCGGCGACCTGACGGCCATCGACGGGGTCGACGACATCGCCCTGACCACCAATGGCGTCCTGCTCGCCAAGTACGCCTTCGAGCTGCGCGCGGCGGGCCTGCAGCGCATCACCGTCAGCCTCGACAGCGCCGACCCGGAGGTCTTCCGCCGCATGAGCGGCGGGTTCGGCGGCCCGGAGGATGTGCTCTCGGGAATCGAGCACGCGCGCCGCGCCGGCCTCGAGCCCATCAAGATCAATGCGGTGGTGCAGCGTGGAGTCAACGACCACACGGTGCTCGATCTGGTGGAGCGCTTCCGCGGCACGGGTGTAATCGTACGGTTCATAGAATACATGGACGTCGGCAATCGCAACCACTGGTCACCGGAGCTCGTGGTGCCTTCGCGCGAGCTGTTGGCGCGCATCGGTGAGCGCTGGCCGCTCGCGCCCCTCGGCAGGGAGTACCGCGGAGAAGTAGCGGAGCGCTATGCGTTCGCCGACGGCGGCGGCGAGGTGGGCTTCATCTCTTCGGTCACTCAGCCCTTCTGCGGTGATTGCTCGCGCGCGCGCCTCTCGTCCGACGGAGTGCTCTACACCTGTCTCTTTGCCACGCACGGAACGAGCTTGCGTGACGCACTGCGCAGCGGTGCGAGCGACGATCAACTGCTCGAGGTCCTGCGCCGCGTCTGGGCGGACCGCGCCGACAACTACAGCGAGCAGCGGCAGGCACAGCGGGAATCGGCCGGCGGCGCCCGCAAGGTCGAGATGTTCTACATCGGTGGCTGATGGCGCGCTCCGGACTCTCTCACCTCGACAGCCGCAATCGCCCGACGATGGTGGATGTTGGCAGCAAGGAGGTCACGCACCGGGAAGCGGTCGCGGAGGCAAGAGTGCGCCTGCCACGGAACGTCGCCGCGGCGTTGCGCGCCAGCGGTCACCGCACCAAGAAAGGGCCGGTCTTCGACACGGCGATCGTCGCCGGTGTCATGGCCGCGAAGCGCACGCACGAGCTCATTCCGTTTTGCCATCCGCTCGGGCTCGAGCACTGCTCGGTGGAGATAGAGGACCGCCGCGGCGGCGAGCTCGTGGTGCGGTGCCGGGTCGCGGTGCATCACCGCACGGGAGTTGAAATGGAGGCACTGACCGGCGCGACGGTCGCGGCGCTCACCGTCTACGACATGTGCAAAGCGCTATCCCATGACATCGAGATCGTAGGCGTGCGCCTGCTCGAGAAAACGGGCGGCAAGCGCGCTTACAAGCGCACCGCGCGATAGGACAGTCGCCGGCGTAGAATCCGGAATCTGATATGGACGAGCCGATCGCAGCATCTCCCTCTCGACGCGCCGGCACCGCCATGGCGCCGCTTTACGGGCTCGTGCTCGCCGGCGGCCGCAGTACGCGCATGCAGCGCGACAAGGCGATGCTCGAGTACGCGGGCCGCAGCCAGCTCGAGCGTGCCGTCGAGCTGCTCACCCCTCTCGTCGAGCGGGTATTCGTCTCCGTTCGGCCCGACCAGACCGCGGATCCGCTGCGCGCGCGCTTCGCGCAGATCGTCGATTCGGGCGAGGTTGCCGGGCCCATCGCCGGGATCGTGGCCGCGCAGGCGCGCCACCCGGATGCGGCCTGGCTCGTGCTCGCCTGCGACCTGCCGCTCCTCGATCAGGAAACGCTCGAGCATCTCCTGCGCTCGCGCCATCCCGAGCGGCAGGCGACCGCGTACCGATCGACTCACAACGGTCTGCCGGAGCCGCTCTGCGCGATCTACGAGCCGTCGAGCCGCGAGGCGATGCTCGCCCATGTCGCGAGCGGGCGCGACTGCCCGCGCAAGTTTCTGCTCAATGCGAGTACCGAGCTGATCGACCAGCCGCAGCCGGGTGCGCTCGACAACGTGAACACCCCGAAGGATTACGGCTCCGCGACGCATCGGCTCCTGCGCTCGGCAGGCTCCGCGGGCGCAACGCCAGAGGGCGCACTGGCGGCAGCGCAGCAGATCAACATCCAGTACTACGCCCTCCTGCGCGAGCAAGCCGGTCGCAGCTCCGAGACGCTGGTCACCACCGCGGGCACTCCGCGCGAGCTTTATGAGCAGCTCAGGGAACGTTATCCCTTCTCGCTCGCGCCGGAGATGCTGCGTGTTGCGGTGAACTGCGAGTTCAGCGATTGGGGACAGCGCCTGAACGCGGGGGATTCGGTCGTGTTCATACCACCCGTGGCGGGCGGGTAAGTCCGGCGCCTGCGTCCATGTTCCGCTTCTCCTCCACTCCTCTCGACGAGTCGGTTCTGCGGGCCGAGCTCAGCGATCCAAGCTGCGGCGGCTTTACCGCCTTCGAGGGTTGGGTTCGCGACCACAACGAGGGCCGGCGCGTGCGCCGGCTGGAATACGAAGCCTTCGAGCCGCTCGCGATCAAGGAAGGCGAGCGCATCATCGCCGAGGCGATGGCGCGATTCGGCGTCGAGCACGCATCGTGCGTGCATCGGATCGGTGCGCTCGAGATCGGCGAGACGGCGGTGTGGGTCGGCGTCACGGCGCGCCACCGCGATGAGGCGTTCCGCGCCTGTCGCTACATCATCGATGAGGTAAAGCATCGGGTACCCATCTGGAAGAAGGAACACTACGAGAACGGTGATTCCGGCTGGGTGAACTGCGAGCGTTGCGCGGAGCACGCCGCAGAGCACACGCACACACACGGAAACCATGGGCATGGGGCCGCTCTCACACCCGACTATTCGCGCCAGATGGCGCTGAAGGAAGTCGGCGCGGCCGGCCAAGAGAAGCTCCGCCGCGCGTCGGTGTTGGTAGTGGGGTGCGGCGGTCTCGGCGTGCCGGTCATGACCTATCTCGCGGCCGCCGGTGTCGGCAGCATCGGATTGGTCGACGCGGATCGGCTGGAGGCATCGAACCTTCACCGGCAGACGCTCTACTCCCTGGCGGACGTGGGCAAGTTCAAGGTCGAGCTCGCCGCGGCGCGCCTGCGCGCCTTGAACCCTGACGTCGAGATACATACTCACGCGCTGCGACTCGACGCGGCCACCGCGCCCGGAATCGTCGCGGCCCACTCGCTCATCATCGACTGCACGGACAACTTCTCGACCAAGTTCATGTTGAATGACACGTGCGTGCGACTGCGCAAGCCGGTGATTTTCTCGAGCGTCTATCAGTACGAGGGGCAGCTTCAGGTCGTGCGGCCGGAGCGCGGCGGCGCTTGTCTGCGGTGCGTCTGGCCGGAAGCGACCCGCGACGGTCTCGTCGGCAACTGCGCCGAGGCCGGTGTCCTGGGTCCCGTGCCCGGCACGTTCGGCAGCCTGCAGGCGCTCGAGGCACTGAAACTGCTGTTGGATCTGCCCGGCCAGCTCGCGGAGGAGCTGCTGGTCATCGACCTGCTGACGCTGTCCGTCACCCGCGTGCGCACGCGGCGCGCGCCTGATTGTCCCGGGCACGCGCGGGCACCGCACGGCGACCAAGCCGACATTGAGTTGAGCTTCGACTCCCTGGAGGAAGCGCTGGCGGACGGCTTCGAGGTCGTCGACGTCAGGGAGCCCCACGAGCTCGCGCGACTCGCCACACCCTGCTCGAGCGCCCGGCACCTCCCCATCGCGCAGCTCCTTCATGGCCGGCCGGACATGCCTGCCGACAATCGGTATCTCCTCGTCTGCGCCAGCGGCAAGCGGAGCCTCGCCGCGGCGCAGGAGCTGCGCTCGCGCGGCTACGGACAGGTTTTCTCGCTGCGCGGCGGAATCGCCGCGCTCATCCGCAGTGACACCGCTACGGCCTGACCTGGCCGGAGCCGCGCACGACGTACTTGTAGCTCGTCAGCTGCTCCACCCCGACCGGGCCGCGGGCGTGGAAGCGATCGGTGGAGATGCCGATCTCCGCGCCCATCCCGAACTCGCCGCCATCGGCGAACTGCGTCGAGGCGTTGTGAAGCACGATGGCGCTGTCCACCCGCTGCAGAAAGCGCTCCGCCGTCGCCTCATTCTGGGTGACGATGGACTCCGTGTGCGCTGAGCCGTACTTGGCAATGTGCGCAATAGCGCCGTCAACGCCGTCCACTACGCGTACGGCGATGATCGCGTCGAGATATTCCGTGTACCAGTCTTCTTCCGACGCCGCACGAACGCGCTGGTCCGCCTTCTGCGCAATCGGATCTCCACGCACCTCGCAGCCCGCATCCAACAGCGTGCGCACGACGGGGGTGAGGTGGGTGTCGAGGCAGCCGCGGTCGATGAGGAGAGTCTCGGCAGCCCCGCATATGCCGGTCCGCCGCATCTTCGCGTTGAGGGCGATGGTCTGCGCCATGCGCACGTCCGCATCGCGATCGACATAGACGTGACAGTTGCCTTCCAGGTGGCCGATGACCGGCACCCGCGCTTCCCGCTGGACACGAGCCACGAGACTCTTGCCGCCGCGGGGGACGATGACGTCCAGGTAGTCCGCCATCCCCGCCAGCATGTAGCCGACCGCGGCCCGGTCAGTGGTCGGGACGAGCTGAATGCAGTCCGCCGGAAGCCGGGCTGCCGTCAGCCCCTCGACCAGGCACGCGTGTATGGCGGCGTTGGAATGGCGGCTCTCCGAGCCGCCGCGCAGGATGACTGCGTTGCCCGATTTCAGGCAGAGCGCACCGGCGTCGGCGGTCACGTTGGGGCGGCTCTCGTAAATGATCGCCGATGACGCCGAGCGGCACCCGCACCCGCTGGATCCTGAGTCCATTCGGCCGCAGCCACTCGGCCGCCGTGGTGCCGATCGGGTCCGGCAGCGCCATGACGTCCTCGATGCCCCGGGCCATCGATTGCACCCGTCCCTCATCGAGCGCCAGCCGGTCGAGCAGCGCAGCCGTCAGAGCGGCGGCTCGCGCCGCCGACATGTCGCGCGCGTTGGCTTCGAGGATGCGGGCGGCGCCGGCACGGATCGCCTGGGCGGCCGCAACGAGAGCGCCGTTCTTCGCGTCGGTCCCGGCCTGCGCCAGAACGGCTGCGGCCGCAACGGCATTGCGTCCGAGCCGTTCCATCAGCTCGCCGAGCTCCGCGCTCGCCGGCTCGACGCTCATCGATCAGCTCCCGACCTTTTCCTTCAGCGCGGGCTCCTGGTTGAGGAGCACGAGGTCGTCGCGATGAATCATCTCATCGCGCCCGCGGAAGCCGAGGATGCTCTCGATGTCCGACGACTTGCGGCCCATGATCTTTGCCGCATCGACATCCGAGTAGGCGACGATTCCGCGCGCGACCTCGGTGCCGTCCATGGCGAGGACGCTCACGGTGTCGCCACGGTCGAACCTGCCGCGAGAATTGATTACACCGGCCGGCAGAAGACTTCTGCCCTCGAGCAACGCGCGCAAGGCGCCCGGGTCTATCGACAGAGCCCCGGCGGGCCGCAGCGTCCCGGCGATCCACTGCTTGCGCGCGGCAACCGGCGTGGCGCTCGGCACGAACCAGGTGCAGCGCGCGCCCTCCTCGATGCGCCTCACGGGATGACGATGGTGACCGGCTGCGATGCACATGTGACAGCCGGCCGCAACGGCAATCCGCGCGGCCAGGATCTTGGTCGCCATGCCTCCCGAGCCGACATCCGAGCCCGACCGACCGCACATCGCCTCGATCTCCGGCGTGATCTTGAGCACCTCCTCGATGAAGGTCGCGGCGCGGTCCTTGTTCGGATCGGCGGTGTAAAGGCCATCGACATCCGACAGCAGCACCAGGCAGTCGGACGCCGCCATCTGGGCGACGCGAGCCGCGAGCCGATCGTTGTCGCCGTAGCGGATCTCCGCGGTCGCCACGGTATCGTTCTCGTTGATCACCGGCAGTGCGCCCATGGAAAGCAGCGTTTCCAGGGTCGCCCGCGCGTTCAGATAGCGATGTCTCCGCTCGCTGTCCTCCAGGGTGAGCAGTACCTGGGCGACGGTGACGTCGCGGCTCTCGAATAGCTCTTTGTAAGCGTGCGCCAGCCGGATCTGCCCGACCGCGGCCGCCGCCTGGCTTTCCTCTAGCCGCAGGGTACCCTTCGGCAGACCGAGCTGGCGCCGGCCGAGGGCAATCGCCCCGGAGGAGACCAGGATGACCTGCTGACCTCGCCGCCTCAGCCGCATGAAGGTCCTCGACCAGGCTTTCGAGCCAGGCGCGGTTGATGCGTCCAGTCTCAGCGTCCGTGAGCAGCGCGGAACCGACCTTCACCACGACGCGTCGTGCCCCGGCAAGGGGCGAGGAGGATGGCGTGTGGGGGATGGTCATCGGAAAACTATACGCTAAACTTGTAGCCGCCAACCTGAGGAAGCAAATCGGTGAGCAGAGACTACGAGCCGGTCCCCGGACAGTGGTACGAGAACCTGGAAGACGAGGAATCATTCCGTGTCCTCACGGTGGATGAGGACTCGGAGCTGGTCGAGATCGAGTATCTCGACGGTGAGATCGAGGAGATCGACCTCGAGACCTGGCATGAGATGGACCTCGAGCAGACCCAAGAGCCGGAAGGCTGGGCCGAGTCCGACGAGGAAGAGGAAGAGGACGAGGAAGAAGAAGGAAGAGGAAGAGGAAGAGGATGAGGATGAGGACGACGACGACTGGGACGAGGATGACGACGAGGACGACGTCGATGAAGACGAGGAAGACGAGCGCGATCAATACTAGCCGCACACTGGCTGGCCGCTAAAACGGCGGCAGGCCTGTTTTAGCCAATGAACCTAGACAGTTGGTACCACGAGAAGGAATCAGCGTGGTTGTACCGTCAGGTCGCCGCGGCAGAACCGGACCCTCATAAACAGCGGCTCTTCAGCCAGCTCGCCGGCGCCGCCGAAGAGCAGGCAGCGAAGTGGGAAACCTCCCAGAGCACTGCACGAGCTGGGGCGGCGGCTCGCGTGTTCGTTCCCTCCACGCGGGCGCGTGTCGTCGCGAGACTTCTGCGGCTGCTCGGGCCACGCGCCGTGCGCTCCGTGCTCGCCGCCATGAAGCTGCGCGGTCTGTCCGTTTATACGGCGCCGATCGCCAGCGGCCACGCGATGCCAACTACTTTGTCGGACGTCGGTGTCCGCCATCGCGGCGGTCTGGGCGGTAATCTCAGAGCCACCGTGTTCGGCGTGAACGACGGCCTGGTGTCCAACGCGAGCCTCGTGCTGGGCGTTGCGGGCGCCGCGGCTCCAAGCTCGTTCGTGCTCGTAAGCGGCGTCGCAGGTCTCCTCGCCGGCGCGCTGTCGATGGCGGCCGGGGAATATGTGTCGGTGCGCTCGCAGCGTGAGATGTACGAATATCAGATCGCGCTCGAGCGGGAGGAGATCGCCGAATATCCCGAAGAGGAGGCCGAGGAGCTGGCGCTGATCTACGCCGCGCGCGGCGTAACCCTGGCACAGGCCCGAGAGGTCAGCCAGGCGCTGCTCGCCCGCCCGGAGCAGGCTCTCGACGTCCTCTCCCGGGAAGAGCTCGGCTTGAATCCGGATGATCTGGGCTCGCCCCTGGGAGCGGCCGCGGCGTCATTCATCTCGTTCGGCGCCGGTGCCGCCGTGCCGCTCGTGCCGTTCCTCGTCGACATCAAAGGTCCCGGCGCGCTCGCCGCCACGGCCGTGCTCACCGTCATCGCACTCTTCGGAGTGGGGCTCGCACTCAGCCTCTTCACCGGCAGGCAGGCGCTGCGCGGCGCCCTGCGCATGGTGCTGATCGGCGGCGGTGCAGGGATCATAGCCTTCGGGGTAGGCCACGCCTTGGGTAGCCTCATTCACTAGCAAAAGCGCGGTTTTTGCTCGCGGCGCCTGCGGCGGCGGGGCAGGTCCCTGTGCCTGCTTGTAAAACGTCAGTTGTGGCCCCACGCTCGCACCATGAAGCGCATTGCCCTGCTCCTCGTCACCAACCTGGCGGTGCTCGCGGTACTGACGATCGTGGCCCACCTGATCGGGCTGGATCAGTGGCTCGCGGCTCGCGGCAGCAGCCTCGGCGCCCTGCTGGTCTTCGCCGCCGTGTTCGGTTTCGGCGGTGCGTTCATCTCCCTGCTCACGTCCAAATGGATGGCTCGGAATGCCATGGGTGTGAGGGTCATCAACCAGCCGGCAACGCCGTCGGAGCGATGGCTGGTCGATCTGGTCGCACGGCTCGCGCGCGCCGCCGGCGTCGGCATGCCGGAAGTGGGAGTATTCGACTCGCCGCAGCCCAACGCCTTCGCCACGGGGTACAGCCGCGATCGCGCCCTGGTGGCCGTGAGCACGGGTCTTTTCGCCGCGATGAACCAGCAGGAGATCGAAGCGGTGCTGGGGCACGAGCTGACGCACGTCGCCAATGGCGACATGGTGACGCTGACCCTCATCCAGGGAGTCGTCAACACCTTCGTGATCTTCCTGTCGCGCATCATCGGCAACCTGGTCGATCGCACGCTGTTCCGCTCCGACGACGGACGCGGCCCGGCCTACTTCCTCTCGGTCATCGTGTCGCAGATCCTGCTCGGCATTCTGGCCAACATGATCGTCATGGCCTTCTCGCGCTGGCGCGAGTTCCGCGCCGACCGCGGCGGCGCGCACCTCGCTGGAGCTCCCAACATGATCGCGGCCCTCGAGGCGCTGCAGCGGGCACACGAGCCGCTGCCGTCGCAGCAGTTCGCTGCCTTCGGGATCACCTCGGGGCCCGCATCCCGCGGCATCCAGCGCCTCTTCATGAGCCACCCGCCGCTCGACGAGCGCATTGCCGCGCTGCGCGCGCTGACGGTGGCCTGAAGACACCAGCACCATGCCGCCCTTCACCACCGCGCAAGCGCTGAGTGGCCTCGAGCGCATCCTCGGGCCCCAGGGCATGCTGCGGGGCGAGGCGCAGGATTCGGGGACGGACCTCGAGCGCTATCTGACCGACCACCGCCGTCTCTACCACGGCCGCGCGCTCGCGATCGCTCTGCCTCGCACCGTGGACGAGGTGACGGCGCTTCTCGCCTTCTGCAACGATCATCACATCGGCGTCGTCCCACAGGGCGGCAACACCAGTTACTGCGGCGGCGCAACGCCCGACGAGTCAGGCAAGCAAATCGTGGTCTCGCTCTCGCGCCTGAACCGCATCCGGCACCTCGACCCGCTCAACTATTCGATCGTGGCCGAGGCCGGTTGCGTGCTCGCAGACCTGCAGCGGGCGGCGGATGAGGCGCAACGGTTCTTTCCCCTGAGCCTGGGCTCCGAGGGAACCTGTCAGTTGGGTGGCAACCTTTCCACCAACGCCGGCGGGGTTCACGTGCTGCACTACGGGATGATGCGCGATCTCGTGTTGGGTCTCGAGGTGGCGCTCGCCGACGGTCGCCTCCTCTCCTCGCTTGGGACGCTGCGCAAGGACAACACCGGTTACGACGTCAAGTCCGTCTTTCTCGGCGCCGAAGGCACCCTCGGCATCGTCACCGCCGCGAGCCTGAAGCTGTTCCCGAAACTGCGCGCCTTCGCCACCGCCTTCGTGGCGGTTCCCGACCCGCGCGCCGCCGTGGCGCTGCTCGCGCGCCTGCGCGATGCGAGCGGCGATCGCGTGAGCTCCTTCGAGCTCATCCCGCGGATCGCCGTCGACCTCACCACCCGGCACATACCTGGGGTTCGGGATCCGCTCGATGCGCCGCATCCCTGGTACGTGCTATGCGAGCTCACCTCCTCACGCGCCGCCGATCCACTCGAGGAGCTGCTCGAGCAGAGCCTCGCCGGTGCCCTGGAAGAGAACCTGGTGTTGGATGCGGCGGTGGCTCGGAGCGCGCGCGACCGGGCGGCCTTCTGGAAGCTGCGCGAGACCATTCCGGAGGCGCAACGCCAGGACGGCGGCAGCCTGAAGCACGACATCTCCGTCCCGGTCGCCTCGATCCCCGATTTCATCGAGCGCGGCTCGCGCTGGATCGCCGACAACGTGCCCGATGGGCGCCTGGTTTCCTACGGCCACGTCGGTGACGGCAACCTCCACTTCAATCTCAACCAGGCTCCTGGCGCCGACCGCGCCGCCTTCCTGGCGCGCGAGGAGCCGGTCAAGCGTGCCATTCACGACCTGGTGCGGGATTTCGGCGGCAGCTTCAGCGCCGAGCACGGGGTCGGCCGATCGAAAGTCGGCGAGCTCGAGCGCTACGCCTCGCCCGTGGAGTTGGATCTGATGCGCGCCATCAAGCGCGCGCTCGATCCCAACGGCATACTGAATCCCGGAAAGGTGCTTCGGCAGGCAAGTTAGGCACATGGACGTGCCCCGCCGCCGCAGGTGGCGGAGCCGCGAGCAAAAAACCGCGCTTTTTGATCGCGGCGCGCTGGGCCGGGCAGGATGCCCGGATCCAGCGCTTTAACTAGGCCGCAGCCTTACCAGTCCTTCCTGTGCCGTGCTGGCGACCAGCCTGCCGTCCCGCGAGTACACGCCCGCCCGCGCAAACCCCCGCGCCCCGGAGGCGCTCGGGCTCTCCACTGCGTAGAGCAGCCAATCGTCGACCCGCAGCGGCCGGTGAAACCACATCGCATGGTCGATGCTGGCCATCACGACGGAGTTGCCGAGCAGCGCCGAGCCATGCGGCAGAGTCGCGGTGTCGAGCAGGAAGTAATCCGACAGGTACGCGAGCAGGCGCCGGTGCAGCCGCTCATCGGAAGGCAGACGGTCCACCGCCCGAAACCACACCTGGCGCGACGGCGCCGCATCCCGCGGTCCCAGATAGTCCATCGGCTGCACCAGCCTGAATTCGAACGGCCGCGGCTGCTCGAGAAAGCGCCGCACCCGCTCCGGCAGCCGCGCCAACAGTTGCGGCGGCGGGCGGCTGTAGTCCGGCAGCTCCTCGGGCGGCGGCACCGCCGGCATCGCGATCTGGTGCTCCAGGCCTTCCTCGGGTACCTGGAAGGACGCCGTCATGTTGAAGATGGGCTCGCCGTGTTGGATCGCGACCACGCGGCGATTGGAGAAGCTGTGCCCGTCGAGGCTGCGGTCCACCTGATAGACGATGGGCGCGCTGAAATCGCCCCGGCGCAGGAAGTACGCGTGCAGCGAATGCACGATGCGGCCGTCGACCGTGGCGGAGGCGGCGGTAAGCGCCTGGCCGAGCACCTGGCCGCCGAATACCTGCGGGCTGCCGATGTCGCGACTCTCGCCGCGAAACAGGTTGACCTCGAGCGGCTCCAGCTCGAGCTGCTGCAGCAGATCCGCGAGCTGTGCGTTCATACCGGGTCAGTCGGGCACGCCGAGCCGCTGGTGCATGATCGGGCTCGTGGTCGTGTACTGGAGGAACTGCCGCTTCTGCGGGTAGAGGTGATGCTGGATGGCGAACGCGGCGAGCGCGGCCTCGTGAAACCCCGACAGGATGAGCTTCTTCTTGCCAGGATAAGTGTTGATGTCACCCACCGCGAAGACGCCGGGCAGGCTCGTCTGGAACTTCTCGGTGTCCACCTTGAGGGCCTTCTTTTCCAATTCGAGCCCCCATTCGGCGATCGGCCCGAGCTTCGGATGCAGTCCGAAGAAAACGAGCAGGTGATCCGCCTCCAGCGCATGCACCGTGCCGTCCGGGGTCCTGATGTTGACGCCACCCAGCGTCCCGTCCGCGGTCGTGAGCGAATGCGGCAGCGCCTCGAAACAGCGCATGCGGCCGGCCGCGACCAGCTCTCTCATCTTGGCCACCGAGGCCGGAGCCGCGCGAAACTCTGCGCGCCGGTGCACCAGCGTCATGCTTCTCACCCGCGGCGCCAGCTCCAGCGTCCAGTCGAGCGCCGAGTCCCCGCCGCCAAAGACGACGAGACGCTTGCCCTCGAGCGCGCCGGCATTCTTCACACGGTAGAGAATCCCGTTGCCTTCGAAGGGCTCCGCGCCCTCGATGCCGATGCGCCGCGCCTGGAACGAGCCGACTCCGGCGGCAATCACCACCGCCCCTGCATCGAAGCGCGTGCCCGCCGCCGTGGCGATGGAGAATCGGCCATCCTCGCGGCGTGAGAACTGGACGACCTCCTGCCCCAGGTGAAACTGCGGCTTGAAAGGCTTGCTCTGCTGCAGCAGCCGATCGACCAGCTCCTGCGCGCCGCAAACCGGCAGCGCCGGGATGTCATAGATGGGCTTGTCCGGGTAGAGCTCCGTGCACTGTCCGCCCGGATGCGCCAACGAGTCGATCACGTGGGCGCCGATGCCGAGCAGTCCCAGCTCGAACACCTGGAAGAGGCCACAAGGGCCCGCACCGACGATCACCACTTCCGTCTGGATCGGCTCGCCGGTGGCTGTCGAGGAATCAAGGCTCAATATCGGCCCCTTTCGGCTGTGCTTCTTACGCGGCTAGGCGCGCGCGGCAGCCGACATTCTAGAACGCTCAGCAGCGCTTGGGGGCACTCCAGCTGGCGGCTAGGCGCGGCCGGCGTTGGCGTCCGTGGGGGTGTGGAAGTACTCGCTTTCCGACGCCAACTGGTCGATCAGGCGCCTCAGCTCCGCCATGCGCCCCTCGGCCGTGCTGATCGGCATGCAGTCCTGGCAACGCGGATCGCCGCAGGGCTGGCGCGAGTACAGCCAGTATTGCAGGGCGCCCGCGAGCAAACCATCGGCGATATCCCACAGATCTGCATCCCGGTCCTTGTCGGCAAGACGGTTGCCCAGATCGACGGCTTTGGTGAAGGCCGAGTCGAATGTGTCAGCGATCTCGGTCATGGGCCCTGCTCTCCATCATCCGGCTAGTATAAGGCAATCCCCGCATCCGTTTGGTCGCCGGAACGGACCCACCCAGTCATCCTGCGATGCCGGCCACGGACTCCTGCTCGGGAGCCGGCGCATGATCGGACTAAGCTCGGGGGCAGCCTTGGCCAAATTCGGCCGACAGCTCCGGCTTATGTCGCATGCATGAGACAGAGCAAATTCACCGGAGCCGTCTGCTGCCGCGATTCGGCATCGGTGCTCGGCTGACGCTGGGACTCGCCGCTGTGGCGGCGGTGGTCGTGGTGGCGCACGTGCTCGCGACGCGGACGACCCGTGCGGCGGCCCAAGCGGTGAGCAGCATGCGCACCCGGCACGAGCCGCTGGCCTATCGCGCGAGCGTCATCGTGGAGAAGCTGAGCGCATACGATCGCGCGGTCGGCGACGACCTGCACTCCGACAACGGCGACTTCCAGGCCCTGTCCTCGGCGGGCGATGACCTGCAGCACGCGATCGACCGCTATTTCGACGGCACAGTCGTCCTCATCCCAGCAACCCGACAGCTGCGCGACCAGCTTCTGACCCACATCCAGGATGGGCGGCAGGTAGCGTTGGATGCGGTGCAGCAGATGGAATGGCGCCAGCAGCGTTGGCAGGCGCTCGATCGCGTTTATCAGCTCATCGCGACGGCCGGCGGCACCGGACTCACCATCCACGGCCAAGTGATCGCGAGACCCTCCCTCGCGGCGCTCGCGACTGCCATCGACGCGGTTCGCTACAGCGACGGATCGCCCGCTCTCATCACTGCCCGCGAGAGCAACTTCGAGGCCGTACTCCGCGCGCATGCCGCGGAGCTCGCGCGCTCGCCCGGGCAGGCCTGGATGGACGTGGTGCAGTCCGACTTCGAGCGTGCGGTTCGCCTGCGGCGAGACACGGAGCGCCTCGACGCACGCGACCTGGCAGCGCGGCGCGCACTGCTCGAGCAAAGCAACGTCCTGACGATGGAGGTGCAGACGGAGCTGCAAGCGCCCGCGCGCCAGGAAATGTTGGACGCCGCCCGCTACGCGGCAGTTTCGGCCGAAGCCGCCGAGCAAACGGTAACCGATTCCGGCGTGGCGATCCTGATTGTCATGGTGATCGTCTCGGCCTTGCTCGTGGTCAGTATCAGTCTGCCCGTGCGCCGGCTCACCGCCGCCACGCGTCTCCTCGCGAGCGGCGATCGCACCGCACGGGCGCCGCGGGGCGGGTCGGCGGAGATCGACCAGCTGGCCGAGTCCTTCAACACCATGGCCGACCGCATCGCGCAAGGCGAGGCCGACCTGCTGGCCCAGCAAGCGGAGCTCGAGCGACACGTCGCCGAGCGCACCCAGCAGTTACATCACCTGGCGCACCACGATCCTCTGACTCAACTGCCCAACCGCCGTCAGCTCGCGGGTCGCCTCGCCGGCGCGCTGACGCGCGCCAGGCAGACCGGACGGCGTGTGGCGCTGCTCTTCGTCGACATGGACAACTTCAAGTCGCTGAACGATACGCTGGGGCACAACTTCGGCGATCGCGTGCTGCAGGGCATCGCGCAGCGGCTGCAAGCCGCGGCGGGACCCAACAGTCTGGTCGCGCGGCTGGGAGGCGACGAGTTCACCCTCCTCATCGAGGAGTTGCGCACCGTCGAGGAGGTCGAGCGCCGAGCCGGCGCGCTGGTCGCGACGCTGCAGCAGCCGCTCACCATCGAAGGGCGGTCGCTCGCAACCACCGCGAGCGTCGGCGCCAGCCTGTTTCCGGATCACGCCGACGATCCGGAGGGCCTGCTGCGCGCCGCGGACGTGGCGCTGTTTCGCGCCAAGGAGCTCGGCCGCAACCGCTTCGCACTCTACCGGGCGGCGCTGTACGACGCCGCCGCGCAGCGTTTCCGCCTGGAGCAGGCGCTTCGCCACGCGGTCGAGGCCGGCGAGCTGCTGCTCATGTTCCAGCCGGAAGTGGCCCTCGGCGGCTGCCAGGTCACCGCGCTCGAGGCCCTGCTGCGCTGGCGCAAGCCCGGCGGCCGGATCGCCACCGCCACCGAATTCATCCACATCGCCGAGAAGAGCGGCCTCATCCACGAGTTGACCGGCTGGGTGTTGCGCTCGGCCACCACCACGGCGGCGGCCTGGCGCGCCGCCGGATGGCGCGATGCGCGGGTGGCCATCAACGTTTCACCGCCCCAGTTCTTCGAGAGCGATTTCGTGTCCCACGTCGTCCGCGACCTGGAGAGCGCCGGCCTGCCCGCGAGCGCCCTGGAGCTCGAGCTCACCGAGACCGTCCTGCAGACCGGCAGTGCGACGATCGAGGCCCTGCGGCGCCTGCGCGAGCTGGGCATCTCCATCGCCCTGGACGATTTCGGCATCGGCTACTCCTCCCTGACGTCGCTGCAGCAGCTCCCCATCAACCGCGTCAAGCTGGACCGCATGCTGGTAGAAGGCGTCGACTCCAACCCCCGCTCCGCCGCCATCGTGCGCTCCATCGTAACCCTCTGCCACGGCCTGGGCCTCGAGGTGGTAGCCGAAGGCGTAGAGCGCCCCACCCAGCTGGAATTCCTCGCTCACTGCGGCCCGATCGCCGTTCAAGGCTACCTGCTGGCGCATCCGGTAGAGGCCGCCGCCGCCCCCGAAGAAGCCCAAGCCGCCGCCCACCGAGCCCGCACCCTGCTCGCCGCCACCCCCGCCCCACCCCTGTCCCTGGTCAGCTCCCGCAAACTCCCCGCCTAACAAAACTCACAACTCCACGAATCGCACTTCCAACATGCCGTACTTCCAACACGGATTCCAAAGTTGAATCCCCGTACGACAGGAGCGCAGCGCCAAATGATCCCTGGCCAGACGCTGATCGCCAGGACGGCGATCCGCGAGCCTACACGGACGTATTCACGGCGTTCTGGCCAGGGATCATTTGGTGATGCGCTCCGGAGTTACTCATTTGACGTAAACATCCCTGGCACGAACCCCCACATCCGCCTGATCCGTAAAAAACCCATCAATTCCCACAGCCAGAAACTCCCTCAGTTCCCCTTCCAGATCCACCCCCGCAGGCAAAAACGCTGCTTCAGCCCGAAACGTCCACGGGTGCACCCCCAGCCCTGCCGCATGAGCGTCCGTAACCAGTGATGTAGCCCGCGCCAACTTCCCGCCCGCATCCCGCGGAATGATCAACGACTTCGCCGGCCCGATGCACGAAGCATAGCCCGCAATCCCCTCCAGCCCCTGCGGCGTCACGAGATCCGCATAAGTGCGCGCATCACCACTTTGCACCAAATCATACGGCGCCCCTTGCGCCTCGATGAGCTGCACCAACGGCAACCTCGTGAGCCCCCGCAACACCTCGAGATTTCCCGGCTCGAACGACTGCAGGAACGCGCGCCCGTCGGGCCCCCGATAACCATATCGCTCGAGCGTCGCAACCAACCGCTCCTCCATCGCGAGCCCCAACGCATCGAAATAACTCGGATGCTTGGTCTCCGGATACACCCCGATCGGCTCCGGCGGCGCCACCCCGAGCTCCCGCGCCCGCACCCGCCGCTTCTCCTCCGCCCCCCTGGCCAGCGCCAGTATCTCCTCCAATGTTGGAATCTCGAGCCTGCCATCGAGCCGCGTGTTGCCCGGCCTCAGCTCCGGAATCCGCTCCCGCGCCCGCAGCGTCTTCAGCTCCTCCAACAAAAAATCCTCCGTGAACCAACCCGTGACACTCGCTCCATCGACCACCTTGGTCGTGCGCCGGTCGGCGAATTGACTGTGAGCGGCGACATCCGTGGTGCCGCTGATCTCGTTCTCGTGCCGGGCCACCACCACCCCGTCGCGCGTCATGACGAGATCGGGCTCGATGTAGTCCGCACCCTGCTCGATGGCGATGAAATACGCGGCCAGAGTATGCTCGGGCGCATATCCGCTCGCGCCGCGGTGGGCTATCACAATGGGGCGGCCAAGGGAGCTCATTACGTCAACCGCCATACCGGTAAGCGGGCCAGGGCCGTTCCCTGGCCCGCGGGGTCGAACGAGCCATAGGGCGCGGTCGCCGAAAGCGCCGCAGGCGTCTTTCGGCCAAATGAACATATAGGAATGGTACTTGCTAAACTCGCCAAGTGCTGCTCACCGACCACGACATCTATCTCTTTCGCGAAGGCACGCACGTGCGCGCCTACGAGAAGCTCGGGGCGCATGCGGTCTCACGCGGCCCCGATGACGAGCAGGGCACTCACTTCGCCGTCTGGGCCCCGAACGCCGCCACCGTGTCCGTGGTCGGCGATTTCAACGGTTGGAATCCCGCGACGCATCCGTTGACCGGCCGCGCCGACTCCTCCGGCATCTGGGAGGCCTTCGTCCCCGGAGTGCGCGCCGGCTCGATCTATAAGTATCACATAGTCTCCCGACATGCGGGCTACACCGTCGACAAGGCGGACCCGTTCGCCTTCTACTGCGAAACGCCGCCGCGTACCGCCTCGGTGGTATGGGACCTGTCGTACGAGTGGGGCGACGGGCAGTGGATGGGTGCCCGCGGCCCCTCCAACGCCCACGATGCCCCCTGGTCGATCTACGAGCTGCACCTCGGCTCCTGGCGGCGCGTTCCCGAGGAGCACGGCCGCTGGCTGACCTATCGGGAGCTGGCGCACGCCGTCGGCGACTACGTGGTGGAGATGGGCTTCACTCATGTGGAGCTGCTCCCCATCATGGAGCACCCTTTCTATGGGTCCTGGGGCTACCAGGTCACGGGCTTTTTCGCGCCGACCTCCCGCTACGGCACGCCGCAGGACTTCATGTACTTCGTCGACCACCTGCACCGGCGGGGCATCGGCGTGATCCTCGATTGGGTGCCATCGCATTTTCCGGCCGACGAGCACGGACTGGCCTACTTCGACGGCACGCATCTCTACGAGCACGCCGATCCACGCCAGGGATTTCACCCGGAGTGGAACAGCTCGATCTTCAATTACAGTCGCGCCGAGGTGCGCAATTTCCTCGCCAGCAGCGCGCTCTTCTGGCTCGACATCTACCACCTCGACGCACTGCGCGTGGACGCGGTCGCCTCCATGCTCTATCTCGACTACGCGCGGCGGCCCGGCGAGTGGATCCCGAACCGCTTCGGCGGCAACGAGAACCTGCCGGCGGTGGAGTTCATCAAACAGATGAATCTCGCCGTCTACCGCGATCACCACGATACGCAGACCATCGCCGAGGAGTCCACCGCCTGGCCGATGGTCTCGCGGCCGACGTATCTCGGCGGCCTCGGCTTCGGCCTCAAGTGGAACATGGGCTGGATGCACGACACGCTGAAGTACATGCAGACTGACCCGGTGTTCCGCAAGTTCGCCCAGAACCAGCTCACCTTCAGCATCTGGTACGCCTTCAGCGAGAACTTCGTGCTGCCGCTCTCGCACGACGAGGTGGTACACGGCAAGGGCTCGCTCATCGGCAAGATGCCGGGCGACGAGTGGCGGCAGTTCGCATCGCTCCGGCTCCTCTTCGGCTACATGTGGACGCACCCGGGCAAGAAGCTCCTGTTCATGGGCGGGGAGTTCGGGCAGAAGCGCGAGTGGCAGCACGACGACAGCCTGGAGTGGCACGTGCTGCAGTATCCGCTGCACGAAGGCCTGCGGCGCTGGGTGCGCGACCTCAACCACGTCTACCGGAACACTCCGGCTCTCTACCAGCGCGATTTCACACCCGACGGCTTCCAGTGGATCGACTGCAACAACTCCGATGAGAGCGTGCTCGTCTACCTGCGTAGGGGGCACGACCCTGCCGATGTCGCCCTGGTCGCGTGCAACTTCACACCCGTGCCGCGCGACAACTATCGGATCGGCGTGCCCCGCGGCGGCTGGTGGCGCGAGCGCCTGAACAGCGATGCGGCGGACTATGGCGGCAGCGGCAGCGGCAACTTCGGCGGCTTGGAAGCCTCGCCCCTGCCGTCGCATGGGATGACTCACTCCATAGTGCTACGCCTGCCGCCACTTGCGGCACTCGTCCTCACGCCCGACTGACATCACGGGCCGGGAGATGACCAAGGCGCGCGCAGTCATCGAGGATTTGACTCCCCGGGTGGACTGCGGCCGCTTCCCCGCGCGACGCGTGTTGGGTGACACCGTCATGGTGGAGGCGGACGTGTTCGCCGACGGCCACGATGCCGTAGCCGCCTCCTTGCTGTACCGACACGAAAGCGAGTCACAGTGGCACGGAGTGCCGATGAGCTTCCTCGGCAACGATCGCTGGCAGGGGCGCTTTACGGTGCAGGCGCTCGGCCGATATCTCTTCACCGTCGAGGCATGGGTCGATCACCTCGAGAGCTGGCGACGGGGACTCGCGAAGAAACACCAGGCGGGGCAGGACATCGACATCGAGCTGCAACAGGGCGCGGCGCTGGCCCTGGCGCACGCGGGCCGCCTGTCCGACCCGGAGGCGCGCCGGCTGCGGGAGTGGGCCCAGGCGCTCGCCGATCCGGTGCGCGCCCGCGAGGAGCGGGCCCTGCTGGCGCAGAGCGAAACGCTGCGCGAGCTGGCGCGGCGCAGCCCCGACCCGCAGCTCGTCCAGCGTTACGACCCGCCGCTCGCGATCGAGGTTGACCGGGAGCGCGCGCGCTTCTCGACCTGGTATGAGATGTTTCCGCGCTCCGCCGCCGGGCGGCCCGGCGAGCACGGCACGCTGGCGGACGTCGAGGCTCTCCTACCCTATGTCGCCTCGATGGGCTTCGATGTCCTCTATCTGCCGCCGGTCCATCCGATCGGCGAAGTCGAGCGCAAGGGTCCCAACAACCGCGCCGGCGCCGGGCCTGACGATCCCGGAAGTCCCTGGGGGATCGGCAGCCGCGAAGGCGGACACAAAGCCCTGCATCCGCGCCTCGGCACGCTGGCGGACTTCCGCCGGCTGCTCGCAAGCGCCGGCGCGCTCGGCATCGAGATCGCGCTCGACATCGCCTTCCAGTGCGCGCCCGATCATCCGTACGTGCGGGAGCACCCGGAATGGTTCCTGAAGCGTCCCGACGGCTCGGTACAGTATGCGGAGAATCCGCCGAAGAAGTACCAGGACATCTATCCCTTCTGGTTCGAGTGCGACGACTGGCGGGCGCTCTGGGCGGAGCTGAAGAGCGTCTTCGACTTCTGGATCGCCCAGGGCGTGCGCATCTTCCGGGTCGACAACCCGCATACCAAGCCGTTCGCATTCTGGGAATGGGCGCTGGGCGAGATCCGCCGCGCGCACCCGGAGGTGATCTTCCTCGCGGAGGCGTTCACGCGGCCGAAGGTGATGTATCGGCTTGCCAAGCCCGGCTTCACCCAGTCCTACAACTACTTCCCGTGGCGCAACAGCAAGCGCGAGATCATCGACTATTTCACCGAGCTCACTTCCCGGCCGGTGTGCGAGTTCTTCCGTCCGAACCTCTGGCCCAACACGCCGGACATCCTCACCGAGTACCTGCAGTTCGGCGGTCGGCCGGCCTTCGTGACGCGACTCATCCTCGCGGCGACATTGGGGGCGAGCTATGGCATCTATGGGCCCGCGTTCGAGCTGATGGACAACCGCCCGCGCGAGAGCGGCTCGGAGGAGTACCTCGACTCCGAGAAGTATCAGGTGCGCTCGTGGAGTCGCGACGAGCCCACGAGCCTCAAGGACCTCATTACGCGCGTCAATCGTATCCGCCGCGAGAATCCGGCGCTGCAGAGCGATGCGACGCTCACGTTCCACGCGCTCGACAACGAGGCGATGATTGCTTACAGCAAGACCGGCGGCGAGGACTCGATACTTGCCGTGGTCAACGTCGATCCGCACCACGCCCAGACCGGGTGGGTGGAGCTCGACCTCGCCGCGCTCGGACTGCCCGCGGACACGCCTTATCAGATGGACGACCTGCTCTCGGGGGCGCGCTTCCTGTGGCGCGGCGCCCGCAACTACGTCGCCCTCGACCCCTGGGGCACCGCGGCGCATCTCTTCCGGATCCGCCGCAAGGTGCGCACCGAGCGCGATTTCGATTATTTTCTGTGACATGAACGCACCGGCCGAACCACCGCCATTCACCGGCGACCCCCTCTGGTACAAGGACGCCGTCATCTATGAAGTGCATGTCCGGGCGTTCTACGACAGCAACGATGACGGCATCGGCGACTTCGGCGGCATCACCCGCAAGCTCGACTACATCCAGGAGCTTGGCGTCAACACCATCTGGCTGCTGCCCTTCTATCCCTCGCCTGGGCGCGACGACGGTTACGACATAGCGGACTACCACAACATCCATCCACAGTACGGCACGCGGCGGGAGTTCCGCATCTTCGTTCGCGAGGCGCACCGCAGGGGGCTGCGCGTCATCACGGAGCTCGTGATCAACCACACTTCCGACGCGCATCCGTGGTTTCAGGCCGCGCGGCGCGCGCCCGCCGGCTCCGCGAAACGCGATTTCTACGTGTGGAGCGAGACTCCGGATCGCTATGCCGGCACGCGCATCATCTTCCGCGACACCGAGAGCTCCAACTGGAGCTGGGATCCGCTCGCCAACGCGTACTACTGGCACCGCTTCTTCGGCCATCAGCCCGACCTGAACTTCGACAACCCGCACGTGGTCCGCGCGGTGACCCGCATCATGGAGTTCTGGCTGGCGCACGGGGTCGACGGCTTCCGCCTCGATGCCATCCCCTATCTCGTCGAGCGGGAAGGCACCAACAACGAGAACCTGCGCGAGACCCACGAGATCATCAAGAGTATCCGCAAAGTGATCTCGGCGCGGCATCCCGAGGGGATGCTGCTCGCCGAGGCCAACCAGTGGCCTGAGGACGTTCGCGACTACTTCGGCGACGGTGATGAGTGCCACATGGCCTATCACTTCCCGCTCATGCCGCGCATGTACATGGCGATCGCGCAGGAGGATCGCCATCCGATCGTCGAGATCCTGGACCAGACCCCTGACATCCCCGACACCTGCCAGTGGGCGGTGTTCCTGCGCAACCACGACGAGCTCACGCTCGAGATGGTGACCAGCCGCGAGCGCGACTACATGTATCAGGCGTACGCGGCCGATACCCGCGCCCGGCTCAATCTCGGCATCCGCCGGCGGCTGGCGCCCCTCATGGAGAACGATCCCGAGCGCATCAAGCTCATGAACAGTCTCCTGCTCTCCATGCCGGGCTCGCCGATCATCTACTACGGCGATGAGATCGGCATGGGGGACAACTTCTATCTCGGCGACCGCAACGGCGTGCGCACGCCGATGCAGTGGAGTCCCGATCGCAATGCCGGCTTCTCGCGCGCGGATCCGCAGCAGCTGTATCTGCCGCCCATCATGGACCCGATCTACGGCTACGAGGCCGTCAACGTCGAGGCGCAGACCCGCGATCGCTCCTCGCTCCTCAACTGGATGCGGCGCATGCTGGCGGTGCGCAAGACCTCGCAGGCCTTTGGCCGCGGCACCCTGCGTTTCATCCGGCCCGGCAACCGCAAGGTTCTCGTGTACCTGCGTCAGTACGGCGAGGACACCATTCTCTGCGTGGCGAATCTATCGCGCTCGGCGCAGCCCGTTGAGATCGACCTCGCGGAGCACAAAGGCGCAATCCCCATCGAGCTCCTCGGCCGCACCCCGTTCCCGCCCGTGGGGGAGCTGCGCTATCTGCTCACGCTGCCGGCGTACGGGTTCTACTGGTTTCGGCTGAGCCGCGAGGCGGCCCCGCCACCCTGGCACGATGAGCGCCTGCAGCCCGAGGACCTGCCGGTGCTGGTGCTGGTCGAAGGGTGGAACAGCTTCTTCCCCGACAAGGTTGCGGCCTGGCGCTCCGGGCTCGCGCGGCGGCTGCGCACCCAGCTCGAAGAGCGCATCGTGCCGCAGTACATCGCCGCGCAGCGCTGGTTCGCGGGCAAGGGCGCGCCCATCACGCGCGCGCGGCTCCTCGACCACACCGAACGGCAGGACCCGCTGCCCCGCTGGTTCGCCGGCATTTACAGCGTGGAGAGCCAGGGTACGAGCGAGCGTTATTTCGTGCCGCTCGCGATTGCCTTCGAGGACACCGAGGAGGCGCGCTGGCGCAAGCTCCAACCTTCAGCCATCGCGCGCGTGCGCCAACAGGCGACGGTCGGTGTCCTCGCGGACGCTTGCGGGGACGACGGATTTGCCCGCGCGACCATCGATGCCATCGGGGCCTCGGCGGAGCTGCCCACTCAGAACGGTCGCGTGCGCTTCACGCCCACCGCGCTCTACGCGGAGCTGCGCGGCGATCCGGCCGCGGAGCTCCCGGTCAGCCCGACGGGCGCCCAGAGCAGCAACACCACGCTGCGGGTGGGCGACGGGCTCTTCCTCAAGGTCTACCGCAAGCTGCAGCCCGGCCTGAATCCCGAGCTCGAGATCGGGCGCTATCTCACCGAGGTCGCCCACTTCCCCAACATAGTGCCGGTCGTCGGAGCCGCGGAGTACATCGACCAGGAGTCCGTCACCTACACGATGGCGCTGTTGCAGGCGTTCGTCACCAACCAGGGTGACGGCTGGACGTACACCCTCGACTATCTGGCGCGCTTCCTCGAAGACCGCCGCAGCGGCGTTCCCATGCTCGATGATGCGCACGGGCTCTACCTCTCGCAGGTGAAGACGCTCGCCATCCGCACGGGGGAATTGCATCGCGCCCTCGCCAGGCCGACGGACGATCCGGCCTTCGCGCCGGAGCGGATAACCGCCGAGGACGTGGCGGCATGGGGTGCGGCCACGCGCGTCCGCCGCGGAGGCCACCCTGACACTGCTCTCGGATCGACTGCCGCAGCTTCCTGCGGCAGTCGCCGCGGACGCGCAGGCGCTGATTGCACGGCGCGAGACTCTGATGCAGCGCATCGAGGCCTGCACGGCAACCGTGCCTCACGGCCTCAAGACGCGACGCCACGGCGACTATCACCTCGGCCAGGTGCTGCTGAAGCGCAACGACTTCGTCATCGTGGACTTCGAGGGCGAGCCCGGACGCACGCTCGCGGAGCGCCGCGGCAAGCACTCCCCGTTGACCGACGTTGCCGGCATGCTGCGCTCCTTCGCATACGCGCGGCATGCCGCGCTCGAGCGCGGCGCACCGCAGGGCGGTGATGATTACGGTCGCTGGGAAGCGCTGCTGCGGGCGTGGGAGCAGGAGGCGCGGCGTACCTTCATCGTCTCTTATGATGAAGTTGCACGCGCGTCCGGCCTCTATGAGTCGCTGCAGGAGACCCGGCCGCTCCTCGCGCTGTTCGAGATCGACAAGGCGCTTTACGAAGTGCGCTACGAGCTCGGGAACCGCCCGGACTGGACCCGCATTCCCCTGCAGAGCCTGCTCGGGCTGACCGAGTGAAAGCCTCCGAGAGGCGCCATGGACCAGCCATCAACCCGCCGACGCGCAGCCGCCGTTCCCCAGGAGGGGCAACGGATAGGCGCGGTCTGGCCGGGCCAACCCTATCCGCGCGGGGCCACCTGGGACGGCGAGGGTGTCAACTTCTCGCTCTTCTCCGCCAACGCGGACAAGGTGGAGCTGTGCATCTTCGACCCCTCGGGCAGGCACGAGGCGCAGCGGATCGTCCTGCGCGAGCGCACCGATGAGATCTGGCATTGCTATCTCCCCGAGGCCCGGCCGGGACTCCTCTACGGCTATCGGGTCCACGGACCCTATCGCCCGGAACAGGGGCAGCGCTTCAATCCCAACAAGCTGCTGATCGAGCCGTACGCCAAGCGGCTCCAGGGCGAGCTCCTCTGGAGCGATGCGCACTTCGGCTATCGGCTGCGGCATCCCAAGGCCGATCTCTCCTTCGACAAGCGCGACAGCGCCGCCGGCACGCCGAAGAGCCGGGTCATCGACCCCGCCTTCACCTGGGGCGACGACCGGCCGCCGCGCGTTCCCTGGCACGATACGGTGATCTACGAGGCGCACGTGCGCGGCCTCACCATGCGCCATCCCGAGGTGCCGCCGCAGTTGCGGGGAACCTATGCGGGACTGGCGACCGCGCCGGTGATCGAGCATTTGCTGCGGCTCGGGATCACCACTCTCGAGCTCATGCCCGTGCATGCTTTCGTCGATGACCGGACGCTGCTCGACAAGGGACTGCGCAACTACTGGGGTTACAACACCATCGGCTTCTTCGCGCCGGAGCGGCGCTATTCGGCCACCGGCCAGATCGGCGAATTCAAGACGATGGTGAAGGCGCTGCATTCCGCCGGCATCGAGGTGATCCTCGATGTCGTCTACAACCACACGGCCGAAGGCAACGAGCTCGGACCGACGCTGTCGCTGCGCGGCATCGACAATGCCGCCTACTATCGCCTGAGCCCGGAGAACGCGCGTTACTACATGGACTTCACCGGCACGGGCAACACGCTGAACCTGCAGCACCCGCGTGTGCTGCAGCTCATCATGGACAGCCTGCGCTACTGGGTGCAGGAGATGCACGTCGACGGCTTCCGGTTCGACCTGGCCTCGGCGCTGGCGCGCGAGCTCTACGATGTCGATCGGCTCGGCTCCTTCTTCGACACCATCGGCCAGGACCCGGTGCTGTCGCAGGTGAAGCTCATCGCCGAGCCGTGGGACATCGGCAGCGGCGGCTACCAGGTCGGCAACTTCCCGCCCGGCTGGAACGAATGGAACGACAAGTACCGCGACAGCATGCGCGCCTACTGGAAGGGCGACGGCGGTCTCATCGGCGAGTTCGCGCGCCGCTTCACCGGCTCCTCCGATCTCTACGAGGCGAGCGGCCGCAAGCCCCACGCCAGCATCAACTTCATCACCGCTCACGACGGCTTCACGCTCGAGGACCTGGTGAGCTACAACGAGAAGCACAACGAGGCCAACGGCGAGGACAACCGCGACGGCGCGAACGAGAACCGCTCCTGGAACTGCGGCGCCGAGGGAGCGACCGACGATGCCGCGATCCGCGCCCTGCGCGCACGGCAGAAGCGCAACCTCATGGCGACGCTGCTGCTGTCGCAGGGTGTGCCCATGGTGCTCGGCGGTGATGAGCTCGGCCACACCCAGCGCGGCAACAACAACGCCTACTGTCAGGACAACGAGCTGTCCTGGCTCGACTGGGAGCTCGATGCCGACCGGCAGGCGTTTCTCGAATTCACCTCGGCGCTGATCGCCATGCGCCGCCGCCACCCGGTATTCAGCCGCCGGCGCTTCCTTCAGGGCGATACGGCCACCGACGACGGTCTGCGGGAAATCATCTGGCTGGGCCCCGACGGGCGCGAGATGACCGAAGCCGAGTGGGGCGTACCGTTCGCGCGCTGCCTCGGGCTCTATCTCGCGGGAGCGGCCATCGAGCGGCGCGACCGGCGCGGGCGCCTCGTGACGGACAACAACTTCGTGCTGCTCTACAACGCGCATCACGAGCCCATTCCGTTCCAGCTTTCCGCGCCGCTCGCGGACAAAGTCTGGTGGACGGTGCTCGATACCGCCGCCGGCGCGCCGTTCGTACAGCAGCGCCTCGAGCCCGCCACGCCCTACCCGCTGCAGGGACGCTCGCTGGCGCTTCTGCGTGAGACCGCGTACCGATGAGGCGGCGGCACGAGATGCCTTTCGGGGCGCAGGTGCTGCCCGGAGGAGAGGTCCGCTTCCGCCTGTGGGCGCCCAGGGCCACGCGCGTGGCTCTGGTGTTGAAATCGGCGGCTGGAACGGAGCGCGTCCTGCCGCTCGAAAAGGGCCGCTGACGGTTGGGTCGACTTCACCACTCGCGAGGCGCAGGCCGGCAGCCGCTACCGCTTTTCGATCGACGGCGAGACGCTGGTGCCCGATCCGGCATCGCGGCGCAACCCGCAGGGAGTCCACGGCCCGAGCGAGGTCGTCGACCCGCAGGCCTTCGACTGGACGGACGAGGACTGGCGCCCGCCGCCGTGGCGGCAATCCGTGATCTACGAGCTACACGTCGGCACCTTCACGCCGGAGGGCACCTTCGCGGGCGTGGCGCGCAAGCTCGAGCACCTGCAGCAGCTCGGGGTGACGGCCATCGAGCTCATGCCCATTGCCGAGTTTCCGGGCTCGCGGGGCTGGGGATACGACGGCGTGTTGCCCTATGCGCCGTCCTCCGCGTACGGCACGCCGGAGGATCTCAAGTCGCTGGTATGCGCTGCGCATGCGCACGGCATCGCGGTGATGCTCGATGTCGTCTACAACCATTTCGGCCCCGAGGGCAACTTCCTCCATCTCTATGCGCCGCAGTTCTTCACCGACCGTCACTCGACTCCGTGGGGGGCGGCGATCGACTTCGAAGGGCCGGAGAGCCGCACAGTCCGCGATTTCTTCATCCATAACGCGCTCTACTGGCTCGAGGAATTTCACCTCGACGGACTCCGGCTGGATGCGGTGCACGCAATCCACGATGCCGGCGAGCCGCACGTTCTCACCGAGATCGCGCGCGCGGCGCGCGCCGGGCCGGGGCGGGAGCGGCCGGTATATCTCGTGCTCGAGAACCTCGCCAACGAGGCGCGCCGGCTCGGTCCTCCCGGCGGCCCCGCGACCTTCGATGCGCAGTGGAATGACGACTGCCATCACTGCCTGCACGTCCTTCTCACCGGCGAATCCGACAGCTACTACGCGGATTATCAGGACCGCCCGCATGCGCTCCTCTGCCGCTCGCTGGCGGAAGGGTTCGCCTACCAGGGTGAGGGCTCGCGGCACCTCGGCTACGCCCGCGGCGAGCGCAGCTCACACCTGCCCCCGTCGGCGTTCGTCAACTTCCTGCAGAATCATGATCAGGTGGGAAACCGCGCCCGCGGCGAGCGCTTGGCGCAGCTCGCACGCGCCGAGGCCCTGCGCGCCGCGGCAGCGGTGTTGCTGCTGGCACCGTCACCGCCGATGCTTTTCATGGGCGAGGAATGGGCCGCGACCGAGCCCTTCCCGTATTTCTGTGACTTCGAGCCCGAGCTCGCCGACGAGGTGCGTGAGGGACGCCGGCGCGAGTTCGCGCACTTCCAGGGCACCCTGCCCGACCCCTGCGATGGCTCGACATTCGCCTCGGCCCATCTGGAGTGGAACCGCCTGACGGCACCGCAGCATGCCAGGATGTTCGATCACTACCGCCGCCTGCTCGCCATCCGGCGGCGCGACATCGTGCCTCTCATGCCGCGAATTCTCGGCGGCGCGTGCGTTGCTTTCGATCCGGGCGGCGCCTTCGCGGTGGACTGGAGGCTGCGGGACGACGGCGTGCTGCACCTCCTCGCCAACTTGAAAGACACCCCGGCGCCGGTCATCGGCCGGCCGGCCGGCCGCATGATCTTCGCGACCCACCCGGGGATCCGGGCGGCCCTGGCGCGCAATGAGCTGGCGCCGTGGAGCGTCACCTGGCTCCTCGAGCGCAGTCGTGTCCGGTAGCACCGCCGCACCGGCCGCCGCGCGGATTCCGCGCGCCACCTACCGCGTGCAGCTCAATGCCGGCTTCACCTTCAACGACTTGACGGCGATCGTCCCCTACCTCGCCGCCTTGGGTGTGAGTCACGTCTACTGCTCACCCTATTTCCGCTCGCGCGCAGGCAGTGCACACGGTTATGACGTCGTCGATCACAACTCCTTCAATCCGGAGATCGGCAGTCGTGAGGATTTCGATCGGCTCGTGGCGGAGCTGCGCGCGCATGGCATGGGCCACATCCTCGACATCGTGCCGAATCACGTCGGCGTCATGGGATCCGACAACGCGTGGTGGATGGATGTACTCGAGAACGGGCAGGCCTCGATCTACGCGGACTTTTTCGACATCGACTGGAACCCGGTGAATGCGGCGCTCGCCGACAAGGTGTTGGTACCCGTGCTCGCCGAGCCCTACGGAGCCGTGCTCGAGCGCGGCGATCTGAAGCTCGAATTCGAGCGCGAGCTCGGCTCGTTCGTCATCCATTATCACGAGCATCGCATGCCGCTCGATCCGCGCACCTACCCGCGCGTCCTCGATGCGGTGCTGGCGCTCAAGCACGATGCGGAGCTCGAGAAGCTGCGGCGCCTGTTCGGCTCGCTGCCCGACCGGCGCGGGACCACCTCGGAGCAGATCGCCGAGCGCAATCGCGACAAGGAGGCGCACAAGCGGGCCCTGGCCGAGCTCGTCGCCGCAGACACCGGCGTCGCCGCGGCGCTCGACCGGGCACTGGCGGGCCTGGCCGGCATTTCCGGCGATCCTGCGAGCTTTGATCCGCTGCATGAGCTGCTCGAGGCGCAGGCATTCCGGCTGGCCTACTGGCGAGTCGCCTCCGACGACATCAACTACCGCCGCTTCTTCGATGTCAACGACCTGGCGGCGCTGCGTGTGGAGAACGAGGCCGTGTTCGAGGCCACGCACCGTCTGGTCCTCGAGCTCATCGGCTCGGGCGCGCTCGATGGGCTGCGGATCGACCACGCCGACGGCCTGTATGATCCGCTCGGCTATTTCCGTCGGCTGAGCGACAGAATCGCACGAGCGACGGCGGCGGCCGGCGGCAGCCGGTCCGTCTATCTCGTTGCCGAGAAGATCACGGCGTCCTTCGAGCGACTGCCCGCGGACTGGCCGCTGCATGGCGAGACCGGCTATCACTTCGTCAACGTCGTCAACCGGCTGCTGATCGACACTGCCACCAAGGCTCGCATGGACCGGACCTACCGCTCCTTCATCGGCGAGCCACGCCATTGGCCGGATGTGGCTTACGAGTGCCAGCACCGGGTGTTGCGCAAGTCGCTCGCCTCCGAGCTCAACACAGCCTCGAACCTCCTCGCGCGCATCGCGGACGGCGACCGGCTTACGCGCGACTTCACGCTCGCCAGCCTCTGGCGCGCGCTCGCCGAGGTCATCGCCTGCTTTCCCGTCTACCGGACTTATGTGACGGACAGTGTGTCCGAGAGCGACCGGCGCTACATCGACTGGGCGATTGCGGCGGCGCGCCGCCGCGGCTCGGCTGTCGAGCAACCGGTGCTCGATTTCGTGCGCAGCGCCCTGCTGCTCGAGCTGCCCGCGCAGAGCGAGAGCGCGCGCCAGCGCATCCGCCGGTTCGCGATGAAGTTCCAGCAGATCACCGCGCCTACCACCGCCAAGGGGGTCGAGGACACGGCGCTCTATCGCTTCAACCGCATGGTCGCGCTCAACGAAGTCGGCGGCGAGCCCGATCTCTACGGCTCCAGCGTCAGCGCCTTCCACACCGACGCCCAATATCGCGCCAGACAATGGCCGCACGAGATGCTCGCCACCTCCACACACGACACGAAGCGCTCGGAGGACGTGCGCGCGCGCATCAGCGTGTTGTCGGAAATGCCCGCAGTGTGGCGTCAGGCCGTGAATCGCTGGCGCCGCATGAACCGCACGCGCCGGCGGGAGGTCGGCGGCATGCCGGCGCCCTCGCCCGATGACGAGTACCTGCTCTACCAGACCCTGGTGGGGACCTGGCCGCTCGCGGAGCCGGATGATGCCGGGCTGGATGCGTACCGCCAACGCATCGAGGCGTACATGCTCAAGGCCGCGCGCGAGGCCAAGGCGCGCACGAGCTGGGCCAACGCCAACACGGAGTACGAGGAGGCGCTGAGCCAGTTCGTGACCGCGGTGCTCGAGCGACGCGAGGGCAATCTCTTCCTGGCCGACTTTGGCGCCTTCAACGGCCGCATCGTCCGCTTCGGGCTGCTGAATGGCCTGTCGCAGACGCTCCTCAAGCTCACCGCTCCCGGGGTTCCCGACATATACCAGGGAAACGAGACCTGGCAGTTCTCGCTCGTCGATCCGGACAACCGCCGGGCGGTCGATTACGCCGGACACCGGCGGTTGCTGGAAGCGATGCCCAGCGGTGAGCCGCAAGCCTCCTTCGCGCGAGCGCTCGCCGATGACGTCACCGATCCGCGCTGCAAGCTCTTCCTCCATGTCAGGTCGCTGCAGCTCAGGTATCGCGACCCTGAGCTCTTCGAGCTCGGGGAATACCTGCCGCTGAAGGTGACGGGCCGGCGCGCCCCGCATCTTTGCGCCTTCGCGCGGCGCCTGGAGGGGAGGCTCGCCGTCGTCATGGCGCCGCGCTTGTATCTCAAGCTCATGGGCGCCGGCAGTGCAAGCGGGGACGGCGGCCCGCGCCCGCCGCTCGGCGCGGAGGTTTGGGCGGACACCGCGGTACAATTGCCGTTCGGTCTCGAGGCCCCGCTGCGGGGCGTGCTGGACGGGGCGGAGGTGGCGCAGGCAGGAGGCCCCGAGCAGCCGCAGATCAGCGCGGCAGCAGCCTTGCAGGCGTTCCCGGTGGCCTTGCTGACGAGTGGGCGCTGAGCCCGCGGTGGGGTCAACCCCGGGGTACGCTGTCCGTTGTACGATATGCGGGGATGAACGGAGCCGATCTCATGTCATGCTCAAGGTTCTTTCGGGGCGCCTGGCTGCTCGTCGCCACGGCCCTCCTCGCTTCCTGCTCGGGCATCCCTCTCAAGCAGCGTGACGCGGCCGAGCGCGCCCGCTACGAGGCCTACGCCGGCAAGCCGGTCGATCATTTCACCTGGCTCACAAGCTATGACGGCTGGGAGCCGATCTCACCCGATCAGCTCGTGGTCTGGACGGACCTCAATACGGCCTATCTCATCACGGTGTTCCACCCCTGCATCGACCTGATGTTCGCTCACCGGATCGCCCTCACGCCCACCGCCGACACCATCTACGCGCATTTCGATTCGGTGCATGTGGAGGGCTGGAAGTGTATGATCAACACCATACAGCCGGTCGATTACCTGCGCATGGAGCACGATCTGCGGGCGCAGCACGAGGCGGACAGGAAGAAGCAAGCCGCGCCGCAGGGTGAGTAGGTTCCGAGCCGAAGGAGGCGATCCCATGTCGCACTCTCGATCACTCGTTCGATTAGCCTGGGTGCCGGTCGCGGCGGCGCTCGTCGCCTCTTGTGCCAACACCCCACTCGCGCGGCAGGACGCGGCCGAGCGCGCCAGCTACATGGCTCACGCCGGCCAGCCCATCGACCGGTTCACGTGGGTCACCAGCTACCGACGCGAGACACCGATCTCGTCCGATCAGGTTCTGGTCTGGACGAAGCTCAATCAGGCCTATCTGGTCACGGTATTGCATCCCTGCGCTGATCTCTGGTTCGCCAACCACATCGCCTTCACCCAGACGGGAGACAGCGTCTACGCCCGTCTCAACCTGGTCAAAGCCGACGGGTGGACGTGCGGCATCAAGACCATTCAGCCGATCAACGGTAACCCCGCGCCTGCAGCGTGAAGAGCCGCGCATAAGCGCCATCCAGGCGCATCAGCTCCTCGTGGCTGCCGCGCTCCCTGATCCGGCCGCCTTCGAGCACCACGATCTGATCGGCCATGCGCACGGTCGAGAAGCGGTGCGAGATGAGGATCGTGATGCGCTCGCGCGCAAGCTGGCGGAAATGCTCGAATACCTCGGACTCCGCCTGCGCGTCCATGGCCGCGGTCGGCTCGTCCAACACCAGTATGTCGGCGCGCGTGCGCATGAAGGCGCGTGACAGCGCGACCTTCTGCCACTGGCCGCCGGAGAGCTCGCGGCCGTCCTGGAACCACTTGCCGAGCTGCGTGTGATAGCCGTTGGGCAGCGTCTCGATGAAATCGCTCGCCCTGCCCTTGGCCGCCGCCTCGCGCCAGCGCGCCTCGTCCTCGAAGTAGCGCTCGTCGCCCGCTCCCACGTTCTCGCCGACCCGCATCTGGTAGCGCGTGAAGTCCTGGAAGATGACGCCGATCCGCTCGCGCAGCGCGCCCTCCTCGAAGCTCGCGAGATCCTCGCCGTCGAGCAGGATGCGGCCGCTCGTCGGCGAGTAGAGCCGGGTCAGCAGCTTGATGAGCGTCGTCTTGCCGGAGCCGTTCTCGCCCACGAGCGCGAGGCTGGCGCCGGGCTTCAAATGCAGTGTGACATCCTCGAGCGCCGGAGTCTGCGCGCCGGGATACGTGAAGCTCACATTCTCGAACCGCACGCCATCCTCCGGTGCGGCCCGCGCACCAGGGCGCCGCTGGGCGGCGGTACCTCCGTCTCCAGATATTCGTACAACGTCGACAGGTAGAGGTTGTCCTCGTACATGCCGCTGACCGCGGACAACATCGCGCGTCACGGCCGATTGTCCCTGCCGGAAGAGGGCCAGATACATGGTCATCTGGCCCAGGGTGATTGCCCGCCTGACGGTGCTGAGCGCAATCCAGGCGTAGGCCGCGTACAACGTCAATGTCCCGATGAGGCCGAGGCCGAATCCCCAGGCTTCGCGGCGCACAGTCAGCGTCGCGATCCTCGTCATAAAGCATGTGAAAGATGTCACGGTACCGCTGCAGCAGGCGCGGCCCGAGTCCGTAGAGCTTCACCTCCTTGGCATGATCCTCGCGCGCGAGAACCGTCTCGAGGTAGGTCTGCATGCGCGTTTCGGGCGAGCGCCAGCGGAATACGCGGAATGCGTCGCCTGAGAACTTCGCCTCCGAGATGAAGGCGGGCAGGCCGGCAAGCAGAAGCACCGCGACCGCCCAGGGGAGAAGCGCGCGAGCAGCGCGGCGTAGCTGATGAGTTGAATGCCGTTCTGCGCGAGACCGAACGTACGCGTGACCAGGCTGACCGGCCGGCTGGAGGCCTCGCGGCGGGCGCGGGTCAGCTTGTCGTAGAACTCGGAGTCCTCGAAGTGGCGCAGCTCGAGAGTGAGCGCCTTCTCGAGGATCATCTCGTTGACGCGCTGTCCGAGCTGCACGCGCAGGAGGGACTGCGCGAGTGAGAGTCCGCGCTGCGCGCCGGCAATGGCGGCGACGAGAATGCCTTCGAGAACGACGAGGCTCGACTACGTGGCGGGTATCGGCGCCGCCGGAGCGGATTGCGGCGACTACCGCATCGACGATAAGCGAAGTGATGTAGGCGACGGAGGCAGGCAGCACGCCGGCGACCAGCGTCAGGGCGGCAAGAGCGAGAGTCAGCGGGCGGTTGGTGCTCCAGACCAGCTCGATGGCGCGGCGGCTGTAGCGGAAGACGCCGAAGAATCCGCGGAGAGTGAGCTCTTCTACGGGGGTGGCGGAGGGGGGGCGGCGGAGTTTGCCTGGACGGGCGAGTGACATTCAGCTGGTAGTTTGGGGGCGTGCGGGGGGGAAACCAATGGGGGTGCGTTTGGGCTGCGAGCCCATCACAAAATGCCCCCTGGCCAGAGCGCCGCAAGTACATCCATGTAGGCTCGCGGATCGCCGTCCTGGCGATCAGCGTCTGGCCAGGGGGCATTTTGCGCTGTGCTCTCTTTCACGGGATTGCCGCTCGGAGCACCGGCTTCCGAGGACCAGCGCTAGGAGAGGAGGACGTTGCGCTTTTCCTGTACGGCGCGCTCGGCCATTAGGAAGGCGGCGGCATTCCAGGACTGGCCGGGCATGCCGCGGGGGGTGGCTTTCGTGCCGTGCAGCCACTCGGTGAAGGCCCAGTTGCGCAGGGCGCAGGCGCGTGCGAGGCGCTCCAGCTCGAGCCGTGCTTGTGGCAGGTGGCCGGCGGCGGCGAGCGCGACGATCCAGAAACCGCCGACCATCGGCCAGATGCCGCCGTTGTGGTATTGCCAGACTTCGTTCTGACGGTGGCGGGCCATGTAGGGGCGCCAGAGGGCGCTGCGACGCCTGATGGGGTGCGTGACCACGCGCACGGGATAGAGGCGGCTCACTCTGTTCCGCTGCAGAGCAGTGAGCGTGCGGCGGCTGGCTCGAGGGTCGGTGAGACCGCAGAGCAGCGCGAGGAGGTTGCCGAAGACATCGCCTTCCTCGCCGAAGAAGGAGAAATTGACGAAGCTCAGAAAGAGATCGCGGTTACGCGCGTGACGCAACACGTACTCGTTGAGGAGGCGCGCGCGCCGATAGCGTGCGAGCCCGGCGGAGAAGGGATGAAACAGGCCGTTGAAATTGTCGCGAGTGTCCTTGGCGCGATCCAAGCCGTAGCGGCACTTGACGGCATACCACAACGCGTTGGTGTAGAGCACGAACCCGGAGCGCGGCATGATGTCCGCCCAGTCGCTGGCCTCATTCTGCTGCAGCAGGAAGAAGCGCTGATGCTCCTGGGCGAGCAGCCACTGCAGCGCCAGCTCGACTCGCCGCGAGCGCCTGGCACGCGCCGGCGGCGAGCAGCGCTCGAGGAAGTGGCGGGCGAGCAGCCACCAGAGCGTGGAATCGATACAGCCCAGATACCAGAAATCGGCTTCGCGCGCGCCCGGGTCGACGAACTTCGGGATCTGGCCGTTCGGGGCCTGATGCTCACCCAGGGTATCGAGGCCTGTGACAGCGGCCCGCTCGAGCAGCGGATCTCCGGACAGTGCCATGCCGATGGCACAAATGGCGGCATCTCGCCCGAAAATGGCGGTATAGCCACGGCTTCGGGCGCGATCCCCGGGGCTGGCTGCCAGAATGCCCGCCGGCGTGAGATTGCGGCGTAGAAGGTCGATCGACCTGTTGCGGCAGGCCTCGATGAGCGCCTGACCGTCCGCGACACCCGTCAGCTTGAGCATGAGAGGACCATCATACCGTCCGGGAGCGGGGGCTGATATAATTGATAGTCTTTGTACAGCGTGGGCCGCTCCGGCTCCGCCACCCTTCCACATTAGGGCATACCCCCCATATAGGGCCCATGAACCGTCCCATCCGCAACATCGCCATCATTGCGCACGTCGATCACGGCAAGACGACGCTCGTCGATTGCCTGCTCCGGCAGTCCGGCACCTTCGCAGCTCACGAAAAGCTGACGGAGCGCGTCATGGACTCCAACGACATCGAGCGCGAGCGTGGCATCACCATCCTCGCCAAGAACTGCGCCATCGAGTACGGCGGTACGCGTATCAACATCGTGGATACGCCGGGGCACGCGGATTTCGGCGGCGAAGTCGAGCGCGTGCTCTCGATGGTGGATGGCGTGCTGCTGCTGGTGGATGCGGTCGAGGGTCCGATGCCGCAGACGCGCTTCGTCACCCGCAAGGCGCTGGCGCTCGGCCTCAAGGCCATCGTGGTGGTCAACAAGATCGACCGTCCCGGCGCGCGCCCCGGCTGGGTCGTCGATCAGACCTTCGAGCTCTTCGACAAGCTGGGCGCCAACGACGAGCAGCTCGATTTTCCCGTGATCTACGCCTCGGCGCTGCAGGGCTGGGCCGGCACCGATCATCTCGAGCGCCGCCCCGACATGTCGGCGCTCTTCGAGGCGATCCTCAAGCACGTGCCGCCGCCGGCCGCCGATTCCGAGCTGCCGCTGCAGCTGCAGATCTCCACGTTGGATTACAACAGCTACGTCGGCCGCATCGGCATCGGGCGGATTCGCCGCGGCTCGGTGCGGCCCGGTCAGCCCGTCGTGCTCCGCCACGGCGATGAGGATCGTGGTCCGGCAAAGATCGGCCAGGTGCTGACCTTCACCGGGCTGGAGCGCCGTCCCGTGGAAGAAGCAACGGCGGGCGACATCGTCGCGATCACCGGCATCGAGGACGTCAACATCGGCCTCACGGTCTGCGATCCGCAGTCGCCCGTGGGACTGCCGCCCATCAGCGTCGATGAGCCGACGCTGCAGATGAATTTCCAGGTGAATACCTCTCCCTTGGCCGGCAAGGAAGGCAAGTTCGTCACCAGCCGGCAGATCCGCGAGCGCCTCTATCGCGAGCTGCAGAGCAACGTCGCGCTGCGCGTCGAGGACACGGAGGAGCCGGACGTGTTCCAGGTATCCGGCCGCGGCGAGCTGCACCTGACCATCCTCATCGAGAACATGCGTCGCGAAGGCTATGAGCTCGCGGTCTCGCGCCCGCAGGTTTTGACGCATGTCGTCGATGGCGAAGTGCACGAGCCTTACGAGGCCCTCACTGTCGACGTCGAGGACACAAACCAGGGTGCCGTTATGGAAGCGCTCGGCACCCGGCGTGCGGAGCTGACCGACATGGCCGTCGATGGCAATGGGCGCGTGCGCCTCGACTACCGGGTTCCCGCGCGCGGCCTGATCGGCTTCCAGGGTGAGTTCATGACGCTCACCCGCGGCACCGGCCTCATGAGCCATATCTTCGATGGCTTCGCGCCCGTGAAGGGCACTATCCCCGACCGTCACAACGGCGTATTGGTGAGCAACGAGCAGGGTGAAGCCGTGGCCTACGCCCTGTTCAATCTGCAGGAGCGGGGGCGCCTGTTCGTGAGTCCCGGCGAGAAGCTCTACGAGGGCATGATCATCGGCATTCACAGCCGCGACAACGACCTCGTGGTCAACCCCATCAAGACCAAGAAGCTCACCAACATCCGCGCCGCGGGCAAGGACGATGCGATCCTGCTGACGCCGCCCATAGAGCTGACGCTGGAGTACGCCGTCGAGTTCATCGCCGACGACGAGCTCGTGGAGGTCACGCCCGCCTCCATCCGCATCCGCAAGCGTTTTCTCAAGGAGCAGGACCGTAAGCGCGCCGAGCGGCAGGACACGGTGCTCACGGCCTGAGAGCTACACGGCTCTCGCTCCCGTGATGCCGATGAATTGCAGGAACTCCGCGCGGGTGCGCGCGTCCGAGCGAAACGTGCCCGTCATGCGGCTGGTGATCAGCGACACGCCGCGCTTGTGAACGCCCCGGGTGGTCATGCACTGGTGCACCGCATCCACTACTACGCCCACTCCGCGCGGGTGCAGCACTTCATCGATGCATCCCGCGATCTGCGCGGTCAGCTTCTCCTGCACCTGGAAGCGGCGCGCGTACCCATCGACCACCCGCGCCAGCTTGCTGATGCCGACGACTTTGTCGGTCGGCAGATAGCCGACGTGCACCCGCCCGATGATCGGCGCCATGTGGTGCTCGCAGTGGGATTCGAAGGCGATGTCGCGCAGCACTATCATTTCGTCGTAGCCGCCGACCTCCTCGAACGTCCGCCGCAGATAGTCCGCCGGATCGGAGCCATAGCCGCCGAACCACTCCCGGTAGGCGGAGACGACCCGGCCCGGCGTGTCGCGCAGACCTTCGCGCGCCGGGTCTTCGCCCGCCCAGCGCAGCAAGGTCCGCACCGCCTCCTCGGCGGCCTCACGAGTCACGGGACGGGCGCGCTTCGCAGCCATGGGTGACGTCAGTCGAGCAACCGCTCCATGCGGCCGATGATCGTCGACGGCTGGACGCCGAGCGCCCTGCAGAGCTTCACCAGCGTCGTCAGCGTGGGCTGACGGATGCCGCGCTCCATCTGGCTGACGAAAGACCTGTCGACATCGGCGCTCAGCGCGAGGTCCTCCTGGGAGATGCCCCGCGTCTCGCGCTGCTCGCGCAGCACTCGGCCGAAGGCGGTTGCGATATGATCGGACTGCATGTAGACGATGCTTCCGGCAAGATGATTCTTTTCCTTGAGGCTTCAGGTCCACGGGATATATCCTACGAACACCATGTCAACCGCCGCCGATGACGCCAACCTCGCGCTCTTTTGCGACTTCGAGAACATCGCGCTCGGCGTGCGCGACGCCCGCTATGCCCAATTCGACATCACCCGCGTGCTGGAGCGGCTGCTCCTCAAGGGCTCGATCGTCGTCAAGAAGGCCTACTGCGACTGGGAGCGCTACAAGGATCTCAGGGCCGGCATGCATCACGCCGGCTTCGAGCTGATCGAGATCCCGCACGTCAAGCAGTCAGGCAAGAACTCCGCCGACATCCGCATGGTGGTCGATGCGCTCGATCTCTGCTACACCAAGCCGCATGTCGACACCTTCGTCATCATCAGCGGCGACTCGGATTTCTCGCCGCTCGTCAGCAAGCTGCGCGAGAACAACAAGGGAGTGATCGGCGTCGGCGTCAAGAACTCGACCTCCGACCTGCTCATAGCCAACTGCGACGAGTTCATCTACTACGACGATCTGGTGCGCGAGCAGAGAAGCCGCGCCGCGCCCGCGCGCAAGCGCGCGCATGCTCCGGATGCCGCGCACGGTGCGCACGAGACCAAAGCGGGCGACCACGCTCACTCCGAGGAAGACCGCAAGCAGGAAGCCTTCGAGCTGGTGCTGGCGACGCTCGATGCGCTGCTCTCGGAGCGAGGCGCGGAGGATCGTATCTGGGGCTCCATGGTGAAGCAGGCGCTGAAACGCCGCCGCCCGGGATTCAACGAGAGCTACTACGGCTTCCGTTCCTTCAACAATCTGCTCGAGGATGCCGCGCAGCGCCACCTGCTCGCGATCGAGCGCGACGAGAAATCAGGCGGCTATGTCATCCACGCGGCGGAAGGCGGCGGCTGAGATCGACTGGGGCGCGGGGCATGCTCGCACCGGCCACGGGTGCGGGCACGGTCCCCGCCGAGCGGAAGAGTTCGCAGGAGAGCGGCGGCGATGCGCCGCGGTAATCCAACCGCGTTGGCGCGCCCGTCAGCGCCCGGGGCCCGCGGACCCCCTCCTGCCGTACCGTGGTCAGCTCGTGTACTTGCATGCGACTGCGCAGGATCGATGCGGCGCATGATACTCGCAATGGACGTGGCGCGCTCGCGACGGGCCCGTTGCCAGCGCGCAGGCCCGGTGCCTTCTCCCAGCGGCCGCCCGCACTGCAGCGCCCGCGCCGCGGCTCCTGCCGCGTGAACCTATCGGGTGGTCGACCATTGCTTGCTATTGAGGAGGCCACCGGTAAGATTGCTGGTCGCGAGACTGCTGCCGCGAAGGTTACTGCTGTGGCAGTCATTTTTTCTCACTCCCGCAATGCATCTGTCAAGAATCGCTAAGAAGCGCGCAGGCGGCGCACTGCTTGTCGCGGTGGCGGCATCCCTTGCGGCCTGCGGCTCGTCGGGCCAGAGCGCCCCGCAGGCTGCGCCCCCGCCGGTGACCGTGGTCGCGGTCGAGCCGCAACAGGTCGCGCTCACGAGCAGCTTCACCGGGCGCCTGTCCGGCTATCGCGAGGCGAACGTGCTCGCCCGGGTATCGGGTGTCCTCCTCAGGCGCCTCTACAAGGAAGGTACCGAAGTAAGGGTCGGCCAGTCGCTGTTCCAGATCGATCCGGCGCCCTACCAGGCGGCGCTCGATGCAGCCGCCGCGGCTCTCGCACAGGCACGGGCCAGCGCCGTCAACGCTCACACCAACGCGCAACGCGACCGCGACCTCATTTCCAGCCACCTGGTCTCGGAGCAGCAGCTCGATACGGACGAGGCGACGGAACGTTCCACCGCCGCCGCGGTCAAACAGGCTGAGGCCAACGTCGAGTCGGCGCGCATCAATCTCGGTTACACCAACGTAACATCGCCTATCGCAGGTATCGCAGGCGAGCAGCAGGTGACCGAGGGCGCGCTGGTTGGGCAAGGTACGCCGACACTGCTGACCACCGTCGACCAGCTGGATCCCATCTACGTGAATTTCGACGAGCCCGCGACCCAGATCGAGCAGCTCACGAGCGAGCAGCAATCGGGTGATGTCATAGTGGCAAGCGGCGGTGAGGCAAAGGTACAGCTCACTCTTCCCGACGGTACGCCTTACGGCGTTCCCGGGGTTCTCGACTTTCATGCCGTCACCGTCGATCCGAGCACCGGCACCGCCGCGCTGCGCGGCATCCTTCCGAATCCGGACCATGCCCTGCTCCCGGGCATGTACGTCAACGTGGTGGTGACGGTCGGCTTCGCGCAGCATGCTTTCCTCGTGCCGCAGGCCGCGCTGCAGCGTGATAATCAGGGCGCTTATGTCCTCACGGTCGGCAGCGACGACACCGTCGTCGAGAAGCGTGTGAAAACCGAGGGAGCCTCCGGGGTCGACTGGATCGTGTCGAGCGGGCTCGCGGCCGGTGACCGGGTCATCGTCGCGGGCATCCAGAGTGCAACTCCGGGCGCCAAGGTCGCCGCCATCGAGGAGCCGAGGGCGGACGCCAAATCAAAGGCCGCCGCCATGGCAGTATCGCCAGCGACAGCGCCGCATCGCGTGGCCGCAGCCGACACCGCCCGGTAGGAGCTGCGCGTGTCGCAGTTTTTCATCGACCGGCCGGTCTTCGCCTGGGTCATCGCCCTGCTCGTCATGCTGCTGGGCGGAATCGCCCTGTCGCGGCTGCCGAGTGACTCCTATCCCGATATCGCCCCACCGCAGGTCGACATCAGTGCGAGCTACCCCGGCGCGAACGCGAGCACGGTGGAAGCCACCGTCACACAGGTGATCGAGCAGCAGCTCACCAGCATCGACAACCTGCTCTATTTCACCGCGCAGTCGAGCTTCGGCCAGGCGCAGATCACCCTCACCTTCGCCACCGGCACCAACCCTGACATAGCGGAGGTGCAGACGCAGAACCGCGTCTCGCTCGCGGAGCCGCTCCTGCCCGCGGAAGTGAACCAGCAGGGGCTGCAGATCAACAAGACGAGCGCCGGCTTTCTGGCGGTGATCGCGCTGCGCTCGGTTGCCGGCGGCCCGAATGCAGCGCAGCTCAACCACCTGGTGGCCTCACGGGTCCTGGACCCGATCGAGCGCATCAACGGCGTGGGCTCCGCCAACCTGTTCGGCTCCGATTATGCGATGCGGATTTGGCTCAATCCGGACAAGCTGCATGCCTACGGCCTGTCGGCGGCCGCGGCGCTGAATGCCGTGCAAGGTCAGAACATTCAGATCGCCGCGGGCTCGGTCGGTGCGGCGCCGGCAACCGCAGGCCAGGAGACCACCGCCACCGTCACGACCCAGGGCCAGTTCAGCTCCATCGAGCAGTTCAAGAACATCCTGCTGCGCACCAATGCCAACGGCACTTCGGTGCGACTCGGTGACGTGGCGAAGATCGGCCTCGGGCTGGACAACTATTCCTTCGGCACCAAGGTCAACGGGACGCCGGTCGCGGCCTTCGGCATCGAGGCGCTGCCCAGCGCCAATGCGCTGGCGGTCATGAAGGCCGTGAATGCGGAGATGGCGCTGCTGCAGAAGTCGTTTCCGCCCGGCGTGACCTGGTTCGCGCCGGTCGACACGACGCTCTTCATCAAAGCTGCCATTCACGACGTGATGTTCACGCTGCTCGAGGCGATCGGCCTGGTCTTCATCGTGATGCTGATCTTCCTGCAGAGCCTGCGCGCCACGATCATTCCCATGCTGGTCGTGCCCACCGCGCTCCTCGGCGCGCTGATCGGGGTCTATGCGCTGGGGTACTCGATCAACCAGCTCACCCTCTTCGCCATGGTGCTCGCGATCGGCATCGTCGTCGACGACGCCATCGTGGTCGTGGAGGCCGTCGATCGCATCATGCACGAGGAGCATCTGCCGCCCAAGGAGGCGGCGCGCAAGGCCATGCGCCAGATCAGCGGCGCCATCGTCGCCATTACGCTGGTGCTCGCGGCGGTCTTCATCCCGAGCGCCATGCAGACCGGCAGCACCGGCGTGATCTATCGGCAGTTCGCGCTCACGATCGCGCTGTCGATGCTGTTTTCCGCATTCTTCGCGCTCTCCTGGACGCCATCGCTCTGCGCCACGCTGCTGCGAGCCGAGCCGGCGAAGAGCAATTTCATCTTCCGTGCGTTCAACCGGCTCTTCGATGGCACCCGCTCCGCCTACGTGCGGCGCGTGTTCCAGTCCGTCACGCACCTGCCGCGCTGGCTGATCGGATATGCGGTGCTGCTGGTGTTGGGCGTGTTCCTCTTCGTCAGGCTCCCGGGGAGCTTCGTGCCGGAAGAGGACCAGAGCGATGTCATGGCCAGTGTCGAGCTGCCGGCGGGTGCCACGCTGCAGCGCACCCAGCAGGTGCTGGGGCAGGTGTACCACATCCTCATCGGCGACCATGCCGCCCACGACGTATTCAACATCGCCGGCGAGGGTTTCGCCGGCAACTCGGAGAGTTCCGGCCGGGCCTTTATTCACCTCATCCCCTGGAACCAGCGCAATCAGACGGCGGATGAGTTCGTGAGCTGGGCCAACACGGCCCTGCAATCGAAGATCCACAACGCCCAGGTGTTCGTCACCAACCGGCCGGCGATCCGCGGCCTCGGGGAGTTCGGGGGATTCGATTTCTACCTGGAGGATCGCGGCGGTTTCGGACGGGCGGCACTGAGCGACGCGCAGAATTCGCTGATCGCCCACGCCGCCGACGACCCGATACTGTCGGAGGTGAGAGTCAACGACATTCCGCCGCAGCCGCAGCTGCTGCTCACCGTGGACCGGACGCAGGCCCAATCGATGGGCGTCTCCGTCAATGACGCCTACACGGCACTGCAGCTCATGCTGGCGCCGGTGTTCGCCGACAACTTCACCTATGACGGCCGCGTGCTGCAGGTTCTGCTGCAGGCCGACGCCCCCTATCGCATGGGTCCCGACGCCCTGCAGCACTACTATCTCGCAGGCGCCAACGGCGCCATGATCCCGCTGTCCGATTTCGTCAAGGCGCAGTGGGTCATCGCGGCGCCGGCGCTGA
>CAWHWV010000015.1:0-222074 GCA_963833085.1 uncultured Pseudomonadota bacterium | reverse complement strand
CCAGTCTCGGTCTTCTCGGGACGGTGGCCGAGGCCGGACTGCTGCATTTCCGCGGCGCCTACCACGATCCATTCATGTACCTGCCGGTGACGATTCCACCGCTGACCGCTGTCTCGATCGGTCACGCGGCGCTCGGCCGAACCCATCGGCGGCGCTCGTTGACACGGTTTTGGCTGCGCTTCACGACGCTGCTGGGCTTCGCCGGTACCGGATTCCACATCATGGGTGTCGCGCGCAACATGGGCGGTTGGCGCAACTGGCGGCAGAACGTGCTGAACGGGCCGCCCATCCCGGCGCCGCCGAGCTTCACCGGGCTCGCTCTGGCCGGCCTCGCCGCACTCGGCCTGATGCAGGATCACCCCGATGACTGATCGCTATCCGGCTTATGACGTGCTCGCCAAGCGCTGGACCGAATCCTGGAACGAAGTGACGCGGAAGGTGATCGACCGGCGCCTCGCCGTGTCGCGCGAGCCGCGATTCTTCTCTGCGAGTGAGTGGCGGACTCTCGGCGCGCTATGCGATCGGATCCTGCCGCAGCCGAAGGATCGTCCGCCCGTTCCGCTGCCGGCCTATGTCGATCAGAAGATCACCGATGGGCACCTGGATGGGTACCGTTATGCCGAGATTCCGCCGCAGGGCGAGGCGTGGCGACGGGGGTTGGCCGCGCTCGAGGCGGCGTCCCAGGAAGCCCATGGAGGCTCGTTCCATACCCTGTCCGCCGAGCAGCAGGATGGGCTGCTGCATCGCATGCAGCACGGTGATCTCACCGGTGAGGCGTGGGGCGGCATGCCGTGCAAGCTGTTTTTCGAGCACCGGGTCATTCCCGACATCACTCATGCGTATTACGCGCATCCAACCGCTTGGAATGAGATCGGCTTCGGGGGGCCGGCGAGTCCCCGTGGGTATGTGCGCATGGGATTGGATCGGCGCGATCCCTGGGAAGCCGTCGAAGCGACCTCCGGCCAGGAGGAAGCCCATGCGCGACGGAATAACTCCCGTGTCGTCTGATCCCTTCGCTCGCCCGCGCGCTGCGAATGGCCGCGCGCCGGATGTCTTCAAGCGCGGCGGCTGGGTGCCGATGCGCCAATTCAGCGACGCCGAGGCTGTCGATTTCGTCGTCGTGGGGACCGGTGCCGGCGGCGGTCCACTGCTCGCCGGACTGGCAGAGGGCGGCTTCTCGGTCGTGGGATTCGACGCCGGTCCCTATTTCCGCCCCCTCGAGGATTTCGCGTCCGACGAGCTCGAGCAGGAGAAGCTGTATTGGACCGATGAGCGCGTGGTGGACGGAACCAACCCGATCACCATGGGAGGCAAGAACAGCGGCAAGGCGGTGGGCGGCAGCACGGTTCATTTTGCCATGGTATCGCTGCGCTTCCGGCCGGAATGGTTCAAGTCTCGCAGCCTCCTCGGCTACGGCGCCGACTGGCCGCTCGATTGGCGGGAGATGTGGGATTACTACGCCCGGGCCGAGCAGGCACTCAGCATCTCCGGGCCGGTGAGTTATCCGTGGGGCCCGAAGCGCCCGCGCTACCCCTATCGGGCGCACGAGTTGAACGGCGCGGCGCAGTTGCTGGCCCGTGGGGCGGAGGCGATGGGCTTCAAATGGACGCCGACTCCGCTCGCCACCGTGTCGGCACCGCATGGACGATCGCCCCCCTGCGTCTATCGCGGCTTCTGCCGCTTTGGCTGCTCCACCAACGCCAAACAGAGCCAGCTGGTGACCTTCATCCCGCGGGCGTTGCGGGCGGGAGCGGAAATTCGCGATCTGGCGATGGTTGGCCGCATCGAGATGGGGCCGGATGGCCGCGCGCAGGGCGTGCACTATCATCGCGAGGGACGTTGGCACTTTCAAAAGGCGCGCAATGTCGTCGTCGCCGGCTACGCGATCGAGACGCCACGGTTACTGTTGGCATCGGCCACCGACCGCTACCCGGATGGCCTCGCCAACAGCTCCGGCCTGGTCGGCCGGAACCTGATGACGCAATCCAACCAGGCCGTGTTCGGCGTGATGCAGCAAGAGGTGCGCTGGAACAAGGGGCCGCCGTCGCTCGCCATCACCGAGCACTGGAATTACGACGATCGCAAGGATTTCGCGGGCGGTTATTGCTGGATGGCGCAGGGGCCGCTGCCGGTCGAATGGGTGACGGTGCAGACGAGCTCCCGCGGCCTCTGGGGCCAGGCGCTGCGCGATGAGATGGAGAAATACAATCACCAGGTCGGCCTGAAGATGGTGGGCGAGATGCTGCCGAATGAGCGCAATCGGGTGACGCTCGCCGACGAAAAAGATTGCCACGGGCTGCGTGTCACCCGCGTCACCTACGGTTGGGGCGAAAATGACAAGGCGCTGATCCAGCATGCGCTCGGCCAGATGCAGGCGAGCCTCGAGGCGGTCGGCGCGACGGACATCTTCCGGCAGGAGGACGACACCAACCACCTGGCCGGTACGGTGCGCATGGGCGATGACCCGGCGATGAGCGTGGTGAGCGCGGATTGCCGCAGCTGGGACATTCCCAATCTGTGGGTCTGCGACGGCTCGATCTTTCCAACGACGGGCGGAGTGAATCCGTCGCTGACGATCACGAGCATCGCCATGCGCACCGCGGACCGCATCCGCGCGTTGGCCGCGCGTGGGGAGCTGTGATCTGGTGACGCGCGCTCGGACTAATGCAGATGAAGAGTACCGCTGCCAAACAATCCCAGCAGTCCGATAATGATGAGATAGATTGCGACGATGTAGTTCAGCAGGCGCGGCACCGCGAGGATCAGGATGCCCGCAACCAGTGACACGAGTGGTCCAATTGTGAGATGGAGATTCATGGAAGGTTTCCCCAATTGAATGCGGCGATCCCGCGCTCCGGCCGGCGCGGCAAGAGAGTGATCAGCCTAGCAGCAATCGTTCCGCGGTTCGGAGTGTTTCGCGGGCCGATGCTAAGCGGCAAATTCTGCAAGCACGTGCAGATGACCGTCGGGATCGCGCAGCAATGCGTCACGATTGGATCGCCAGACGATGCGGGTTGCAGCCACGTCGTCGTTGGGAATGTCGCTGACGTAGAGACAGTCATGATCGGCGAACCAGACCGGACCCTCGAGCCAGCGATAGCTTTCGCCCAGCGTCTCGAGCGGGGCGTTGGGCAGCACCATCGCCCGGAATCGCTCGTTGCAGATCACGATATCGCTCATCGCCGCCTCAGTGGAAGTGGCAGGGGTCGCGACTCGGATCGAGGTGCAGCCGCACGGTCATCAGCACGGCCGGGGCATCGCCGATCGTGCCTGAGCGATGCCCCTTCTTGCGGTCCGTCTCGATGCAGCCCTGATCTTCGCCGAAAGAGAACTCGCCCGCGCCCTGCTCGATGCGGGTGCCGTCCATGCTCTCGATGAACCATCGACCGGACAGCACCACGATCCACTGCGGCGCCGGGTTCTCGTGCCATTCGCCCACCCAGCCGACCGGCAGCACGGTGAAGACGACCGTGGAGGAGTGCGTGCCCAGCTCGTCATTCCATTGCGGATCGGCGGCACCGATGCGTCGAAGCCCGTAACCGGTCAGGCGGCACTCGCGCTGATGACTCACGCCGGCCTCATCGACGTAGAGGTGCCAGTACGGAGTCGAGGGCTTGGGTCCGGGGTTGCTCATCGTGGCTCCTGAGCAGTCGAGTAGGGGTGACTGGAGGCAAGCGGGTGCGCCAGGAAGGGCCGCAGGCCCGATCCGTTGGTGCCGACCAGGATCAGCAGGAAGCCCGCGCCCAGTGATAGATTCTTGAGAAAATCCCAGAACAGGGTGCGACCCTTGCTTTCCCCCGCGGCCCAGAAGTCTCCCTGTGCCCAGAACCGCTTGAAGAGCACGGCCGTTGCCGCGCAATAACCCGCGATCACCAGAGCGCAGAGACGGTCGGCAATTCCCGTCACCACCCCGAGCGACATGAATACCTCGATCGCCAGTCCGCATGTCAGCACCAGGGCCGCGAGGCGCCGACTCGCGAAGACCTCCTGCGCCTGCTTCACCGCGCCCTCGAAGCCGACGATCTTGTCGAGCGCGCTGAACGGCAGAAACAGCATCACCAGTCCGTAGCGGACCATGAGCTCGACGATCGCTGCGGCGCTCATTTGAGCCTGCCTGCGATGTGGTCGGCGACCCGCAGGGCATTGGCGATGATGGTGAGCGTGGGGTTCACGGCGCCGATCGCGGGAAAGAAGCTCGCATCGGCAAGATAGAGATTGTCGAGCTCGTGCGCCTTGCAGTCGAGATCGAGCACGGATGTGGCTGGATCGGGCCCGAAGCGCGCGGTACCGGCCTGGTGTGCCGTGCCTCCGAGCGGGATATCCTTGCCGAGATAGAGTGAACGCTCGAGCAGCACCGTTTTGCGGCCCGCGCGGCTCAGCATGTCTTTCAATTTGCGCTTGAGGTGGATGAGCGCCTGCGGATTGGTCTCGACGAGATCGAGATGCACTTTGCCGTCCTGGTAGTAAATCCGATTCTGCGGGTGCGGCAGGTCCTCGCTCTGGAGCCAGAAGTCCATCGAGCGGCGCGCCATCACCTCGAAGGGCATCTCGGGCAGCCATTCCAGCCATTCGGGAAGGGCCTCCCCTCGGATCTGTTCGGGGTGGGACTTGGCGCACATCTGCACGAGCCCAAGGGGATGGTTCCAGTCGTCCGCTCCGAAGTAAAAGTCGCTGAACGCCAGCGTCTTTTGAAAGACGGTGTCGTTGGCATGCGGCAGGATTGCCATCAGCACGCTCATGTTGTGACGCATGTAATTGCGCCCCAGCTGACCGGATCCGTTCGCAAGCCCGTTCGGATGCGCGTCGTTCCGAGACCGCAGCAGCAGCAGAGCCGACGATAGCGCACCGCACGCCACTACCACGATGTCGGCCGAATAAGCTTCCTCATGACCCCCGCGCGTGACTCGGACCGTATCCACCGTCCGGCCCGATGGATCGGTGTCCAGGCGCGAGACGTAAGCGCCGGTCAGCAGCTTCACGTTCGGATACTTGGCCAGCGTGGGATCGACGCAGATCACCTGCGCGTCCGCCTTGCCGTTCAAGAGGCACGGAAAGCCATCGAAGAAGCTGCATCGCATGCAGATGCTGGTCGGCGTGGGCTTGCCGTTCCTCTCATCGAGAAGGATGCCGAGCGGCAAATGGAACGGATTGAGCCCGATGTCCTTCAGATCCTGCGCCAACTCGGCGATCTTGGGCTCGTGGCTGACCGGCGCGTGCGGATACGGCCCGCTCGCCCGAGGCTCCAGCGGATCTTCGCCGCGCAGCCCGTGAACGTGGAACAGCCGCTCCGCCTCCGCATAGTAAGGCTCGAACACATCATATCCAACCGGCCACGCGGGCGAGATACCGCCGGCGTGGACGACCTCGCCAAAATCGCGCTCACGAAGACGGAACAATGCCGCGCCATAGACCTTTGAGTTGCCGCCGACGTAGTAATGGAGCGCTGGAGAGAACGTCTCTCCCCGTGAGTTCGTCCAGGTCTCCTTCGCCTGGTACTCGCCATCGACAAAGACTGCCTGCGCGCTCCAGTTCTTCTCGGTGCGCTCGAGGTAATCGCCACGCTCGAGGATCAGGATACGCTTGCCGGTCGGCGCGAGGCGCTGGGCCAGCGAGGCACCGCCCGGTCCGCTGCCGATGACGATGATGTCGTAACGATCTGTGGCCAAGAGTCACCTCCCGGTGGACACGCCAGTCGGCTGCTAACCGCCGGTTGCGAAGCCGGGATAGAGCGTCATGCCTCCGTCAACGAATAGCGTCGTGCCGACCACGTAGTCGGAGTGATCCGAGGCAAGCCACACCGCGGCGCGCGCAATGTCCTCAGGCTCGCCAATGCGCCCATAGGGCACGAGCGTCATGAGCCGCGCGTAGGCCTCCGGGGTCTGCCACGCGGCGGTGTTGATTGGGGTACGGATGGCGCCGGGGGCAATACCATTGACGCGAATTCGATGCGGCGCGAGCTCCTGCGCCATACTCTCCATCATCAGCTTGATCCCTCCCTTGGAGCTGGCGTAGTTGGCGTGGCCCCCCCAGGGAATCTCCTGGTGCACCGAGCTCATGCAGATGATCTTGCCCGCGGCACAGGAGACCTCGGGTATGACGCCGCGGCGCAGGAATTCGCGCACCGCTTCGCGCGCACACAGGAACTGGCCGGTCAGGTTCACGCTGAGCACCTTGTTCCAACGCTCGAGCGTCATGTCCTGGAAGGGTGCGTCGCGCTGCAGGCCGGCGTTCGCGACCAGAATGTCGACGGTGCCGAACTGCTCGCGCATGCTCTGGAACATGGCGGCGACCTCCTCCTCCGAGGAGACATCGGCCTTGTAGGCGGCCCCCTGCGCTCCACTGCGGCGGATCTCCTCCACGACGGCCGCGGCGGTATCGTCGCCTACCACATAATTGACCATCACGTCGGCTCCCGCCTGGGCGAGGCCCAACGCCACGCCGCGCCCGATACCGGAGTTCGCCCCGGTGACCAGCGCCTTCTGCCCGGACAACAGCTTGTGAGCGGGGAGGGACGGCGCGGTCGAGGCTGAACCCGGCGAATGAGACTCGATCATTGGCGCAGGGATGCCGGCGCTCATCTTGAGGCTAGTGTAGGGCGCCCTTCGTGGGCGACGAGCAGGTCATGCATGTCATTGGCGTGCTCTTCCTCGGTGGTCAGAATGCCTTCCAGCATGGTCCGCGTGGCGGGGTCGTCATCGGCGAAGTAGCGGATCAGCTCCCGGTAGTGGTCGATCGCAATGCGCTCGGCAATGTAGTTCTCCCGGATCATGTCGATGAGATTGTCTCCTTCCGCGTATTGCGATGCGGAGCGCGTCAGCAGGCCCTCTGGACTGAAATTGGGTGTGCCGCCGAGCTGATTGATGCGCTCGGCGACCGCCATCATGTGCATCTGCTCTTCCTTCGCATGTTGCGCGAACTCGGCCTTCACGCCTTCGCTCGATATGCCTGTGGCAGCGATGGAGTGCATCGTGTAGCGCAGTACACAGACGATCTCAGTCGCGAGGACCGATTGGAGGATCGCAATCGCCTGGGTGGCGTCGCCCTGGTAACTTGACGCCACGTTACCGGTTTCAAGATGGTTGCGGGCGCGGTCACGTAGCGTTTTCACGTCGGTGAGAAACGGCGGCTTGGGATCGCCCTTCGGCACGGCTTTGGTAATCGCTGTCTCCGAGTCATCTGTTGGAATAAAACGGAATCGCCACGCGGGATCCGCGCATTGGTGCAAACCGACTCGCGATCTGGCGCTGTTCATCATGACGGGCCGATGAGAACGTCGAAGTCCGTTCCTTCCCAGCGATCGGCTTCGAGCCAGTGGAACGTGAACGTGATCCGCGCCCCCGCTGCGAGCGCCTGGGTCGGCAGATCGGTGAAGTGCACTCCGAGCCCGGTATCTTGGCTCGATAGGTCCTGGACGCTGTTCCAATCATCCGCGCTCCAGTGAATGCGGGTGGCCGCCAGCGTTTCGATGCGCAGCGTCTTGCCGGCGGACAGCGAGCGGATTCTGTGATTGAACCGCCACAGCAGCCGGGGCGAGACCGCTTTCTCGACCAGGTAGCGCTGCACGGTTTGCGGCGGAAGATCGAACAGCCGGCCGTCGCGTAGGGAGCGCCGCAGCTTGAGATATTCTGCGTGTGCCCACACCAGCGGCATAGCCGACCCCGAGGGCCGCCCGGAATGCAGTTCGCGCTGCGGTATGTCGGCTGCGCCCCACACTTGCTCCGGGAGCAAGCCGCCCTCGTTGGCGAAAGATTCCATCATGGCCAGGAGCCGCCTCGCTGCATCGATGCGGCCCGCCGCCAATTCGTAGTGCGCCCGCTCGCCGGTGAGCAGCGGCCACCCGCGACCAATCCCCGTGCCGTCGAAAGGAGCTCCATCTTCATGCTCGCCATAGCCATCGTCGTTGTAGCGATGCCACGTGGAACCTGACGGCGTTTCGATCTTGAGTAATGCATCAATGACTTTGACCGTGTCGCGCATGCGCGGGTCGTCGGCCGCGCGTACGCCGAAGCGCACCAAGGCCAGAGCGTCCGGGCTTACGAGATGACCGGCGTCGCGGGTGTCCTCCGCGGCCGCGACGTTCTTGACACGAACCTCCTTTTGCCGCAGCGGCGTGCCTACGCCCTTCGGGGCTATCCGGACGTAATATCCGTCGACGCCGAACCGGTTACACCAGTCGGTGCTCGAGGCGTACATCCAGCGATCGATGCAGCCGTGCCACGCATCGGCCGTCTCGCGCAGGTAGCCGGCAACGGACGCTTCGTGACACAGATCGGCGAGGTCCGCCGCTGCCAGGAGTGCTGCGATTTCCGCGCCCACCGTGAACGGTGAATAGCCGGGGTCTTCCTCCCAACGATCCTGGGGGCTCACTGGACCGCTGCGGACCAGATAGCCCGCGGCTCGCCGCACCATGGGCCAAAACCGGATCACGTCGGCGTGGCCGAGCGCCTTCTCGCGCCGCGCCAGGTCCACCAGCAGGATCGGCAACGCCGTCTCGTCCATCTGGATTCCGTTCCAGTAGGGTGAGCCATCCAGCCACATGTTCTGCGGCCAGTGCCCGTCCTCCTGCTGTGTGGCCTGAAGATACAGCAGTGCCCGACGGGCATCCTCGTGCGCACCGGCGGCGAGCAAGCCGCCTGCCGTTTCCACCATGTCGCGCGGCCAGACCAGATGGTATCCGCCGAGATCATTGTCGCCCTTACTGAATCCCCACGGGATGGCGAGGCTCGCGATGAGGCCGCCGGGCACCGTCTTGGACTCGTGGGTACGCAGCACGGCGAGGCTGATGTCGGACAGATCGCCTGTACTGGCCGCCTGTTTCTTCGATGGAGTGTGGGTCCTGATCCATCCCTGCCAGCCGGCGATATAGTCCTTGCGCGCCGTGTCAAAACCGCGGTGCAGGCTGGCGATGGCGTTTCGCGCCGCCGATTCGGGCTCGCTGCCGAAGCCGAGTGCCAGTACGAAGGCTCCCTGCGACGTGAGCAGATCGATCTCCCCAATCATGGCCACATTGCCGTTCTCGGCGAGCTCGTATTCCCAGGTCATCCGCTTGTGCGCCTTCAGATCCTGCCAGCCATCGGTCGACCCGACGTAACCAACTGACCGCTTCGCCCAGGCCGCGGAACATGCGAGCGCGAGCGCATTGCCCTCGCGCCGTGCAAACAGCAGCGGTGTACCCTCGAAATCGTCCACCCAGGCGGTGTTACCGCCGCCTTGATTGCCCAGATGCGGCGCCAGCAGGACATGCAGGCGATAGTCGGACAAGGTGCCTTGCTGCGCGATGAACCGGACCTGTTGCAGCACGGTGTCGCGATGCGGATCTGTCAGGGTCTGCTTCTCGATTCGGTAGCGACCGTCCCGGCTGACGTTGATCAATCCGAACGCCGGCACGCCCTCGGCGAGCCAGTGAACGCCGGAGTCGGCGTCACGCTTCTCCTCGGAAAAGAACGCCGCGCCGTCCGTGATGATCAGCCCCATGTCGCGCACGCAGGCCTGGTCGATGCGCGGGTAATAGATCTCGTTGAAGATGCCGTGGCTGAGCGTGAACCAGACGTGACTATCGTTGCTGAGCGCCGTGCCCACGCCGACCTTGGCGCTCGAGGTCCATCGCGCTGAGGTTCCGGGAGCCCCTGGGGCGAGACGGGCTGACTGGTTCGGTATGCTCATGGTCACGGCTCACCTGGAGTGATTGAGGGAAATTCGCATCCTGCGAAGCATAGTTTCACAGCGCAATAACCTCGGTGCGCTCCCGCGCATTGGCAAGCAATCAGCACGCCCGCGCAACGGCACCGGCTGCGCCCGGGCCAGCGACTACACGACACGGACGATGCCGTCGGTTCCCGCGGCGGTGCCGCTCGAGTTCGCTCGAAGCTCATGGCGGCGGCGACCGAATGATGGGCTCTGTGCCATGCTCGTGCGTTCAGTACCTCATGCCAGAGCAAAGCGAGCCCGAGCAGATCACGCTGATGAAGCGTCTCGTCGAGCTCTCGCAAGAGCGCTCGCAGATCTCGTCCGAGCGCACGTTCATGAACGCGGAGCGAACCCTGTCGGTCTGGATCCGCACCGCGCTCGGTCTGATGATCTTCGGCATCGCGGTCGACCGCTTCGGACTGATCCTGCGACAGCTGCCGCAGGCGCCGGCCCACGGCCACATCACCTCGAGCGCCCTCTCGACCTGGGGAGGCGGAGCGCTGATCGCGCTCGGCGTGCTGATGGCCGTGAGCACCGGCTGCCGCTTCGTTCTCTATGCGATCACCTATCGCCGCGTCTGGCGGCAACCCCTGCGCCATGGGCCGTATCTCGGCCCTATCTTCGCCGCGCTGGTGGCGCTCTTCGGCATCGGCCTACTGGTCGTCGTGGGCATGTTCAAAGCATGAGACGCGAACGCCGGGCCGCGCATCTTGGCGAATCCTATGACGGCGTTGAGCGGGTGATCAGCCCAGCGCCACGCTCATGCGTCCAGTACGCCCACAGCCAGTTCATCGCGACCATCATGCGATTGCGAAAGCCGATGAGGAAAAAAATGTGCACCGCTCCCCACAGCAGCCACGCGGGCCACCCGCTCAGCTTGAGTCCGTCGAAATCCAGAACCGCCGATCTGCGTCCGATGGTCGCCAGATCGCCCTGGTGGCGATAGTGGAAGGGGGCTGCTTGCCGCCGAGCCTGCGAACAATAGGTCTGCGATGTAGGTGCCTTCCTGCTTGGCGGCGGCCGCAATGCCTGGCACGTTCTTACCGTCCCTCCATTGCAAGGCTGCGGTGTCGCCGATGACGAAAGCATTCGGATCGCCGGGGAGCGACAGATCAGGCTCGACTTGCACGCGCCCGGCGCCGTCCGCACGGACTGCCAGCCACCGCGCCGCGGCGGAAGCCTGCACGCCTGCGGCCCATACCAGCGTACGCGCATCGATTCGCCGACCGGCGGCGCTGATGCCGCCGATATCACAGCTCTCGACTTTGACGCCGGTGCGTACTTCGACGCCGAGCCACTCCAGGGAGCGGGTTGCCTTGACGGCCAGTGAGGGCGTGAATGCGGGCAGGATCTGCCGGCCGGCCTCGACCAGCACGATGCGCGCGCGTTGCCCGTGGATGCTGCGATAGGGCATCGCCAGCTCGGACTTGGCGAGCTCGGCGAAGAGTTCTGTGCGTGGCCCAATCGCTTCGCGCGCCGCGCGTACGCGCTCGATATCTGCACGAGGATCACGGCCGACCTTCATCTTTACCCAAGAAATTCCAGCTTCCGCCCAGCCGCCGAGCTGCTTCTGAAGTCTGGCAATCGTGTACGAGGTGAAGCCGCCACTGCCGTAAATCGGTACCGCATCACGCACGGCGCCGAACAGCACCGCCACGGGTACGTCGAACAGGCGGCCCTTTAAATCCCATAGCGCGGTATCGACGGCGGAAATCGCCATCGAGGCAATGCCGGGGCGGCCGAGATTGCGAATTGCATGCACCATCCGCAGCCAACCCGATCAAATCGCATGCCGTAACCCATTATGACTAGACAAATGATATACGAGTAGGCGTATTGGGGGAAGCCCGGATAGCGGCATTGCGCCCAGCATTCTCGATGAACAGGATGCTCTTCCGTGATTTCGCCGGAGGGCCGGGCGCGGAATGTCCTCGAGCGGAATTTGCGCGTCAGCGGTGCCAGTCGTCGTTGCTCGTCGGCCCCTTAGGGGACTGAGTGTTTGAAGCGCCCTATCAGCCGGTGTTGGTCACACGGGTATATCAGCCGGACGTAGGTGATCTGCTTCTCCTCGAGCCATGTCCTGCGCTCGATGCAGAGGCAGGCTTTATTGCGGGCGATCTCCAGACGTTTGGCGATCAGTTGGTCGGCGTTGAGCGCTGAGATCTGATGCTCAGCCTCGGTCCACGGAATGCGGATGAGCAGCCAACGTCCCGGGGAAATCCTATTGAAGCGCTCCCGTCGAGCTTCGGGGACCGTTTCAAGGTTGATCAACCGCTCCTCGAATGCGTGCGCTCGCCTATCGGCCTGGTGCAATCCAGTCAGGGCGAGTACGGATGTGCCGATCGGCACGTTGAGAACCGAAGCGTCGCTCGAACTGGCGGCGCGTGCCTTGCGATCGAAGCATTCATACTGATAGTCGTGTCCCGCCGCGCGGATTTCGGCCTCAATGTCGTGAATCTCCAGTACCGACTCTTGCGGTCGCGCAGCGTTGACAATAGTCCCGACGCGGCGTCGGCGCGTGATGAACCCCTGTTCGGCCAGGGCCCCGAGCGCTTTGCCCAGGGTCATCCGGGCACAGTCGAAAGTCTTGGCGAGCTTCGGCTCCGGTGGCAACTTGTAACCGGGCGGCCAGGCGCCTGAAATGATCTTGTCCCGCAGCGCATCGTGGATCTCACGATAGCGAGGCGTCGAGGTCGGATCAGTGGCTGCCACGGCTGGGATACGGTTCATGCTGACCTGTACAACCGTACCATAGCGCGGCGGTAGTCGGTGTCAATCCGCTCGCGGTCACGATGTCGATGGCCGTCGACAACGGTATGCCCGGCAGCAATGACCGCGCGGATGAGACGTCGGTCGACTGCAAACACCCAGGTATCGAGGACGGTGTCACCGGTACGGCCGACGAGGTCCGGATGTGTGTCATCCAGTACCAGGAAGTCGGCTCGGTATCCGGGGGCGATGGCTCCGACGCGCTGCTCGAGGGCCTGAGCGCCGCCGGCAAGGGCGCCCTCATATAGGCAGCCTCCCGTGGAGGGGCGCTCGGCGGTGGCCAGGGCATTGCGGGTGCGGAAATGGAGTCGCTGAGCGTACTCGAGCTGCCGCAGCTCGCCGGCCGCGGTCAGCTGGATGTGAGAGTCGGTTCCGATACCCCATCGTCCGCCAGCGTTGCGGAACGGGATCGAGGGGAAGATCCCATCCCCGAGATTCGCCTCGGTCAGCGGACAGAGTCCTACCACCGCCTCGCTCCTTGCCAGTCCGGTCGTCTCTTCGGGAGTCAGGTGTGTCGCATGAACGATGCACCAACGGTTATCGAGCCCGGCGTTGCGAAGCAGCCATTCGACAGGCCGAAGACCGCAGAACGAGAGGCAATCCTCGACTTCCCTGAGCTGCTCGGCGGCATGAATATGAATCGGTCCTTCGGTGTACTGCCCGAGGAGCTGGGTGAGGTGACCGAACGTGACGGCCCGTAGGGAGTGAGGGGCGATCCCGACCTGGCGTCCCGGGGAGTCTCCGGCGGACTTCCGTACCCGCTCCACGATGCGCGCGAACGTATCCAGGTCGGTGATGAAACGGCGTTGCCCCGCGGTGGGCCGCACGCCGCCGAAATTGCTGGATTCATACAAGACCGGAAGCAGGGTGAGTCCGATGCCGGTCCTCTCCGCTGCCGCGAAATGCCTCAGAGAGAGCTCCGCCGGATCATCGTAGAGCATGCCCTTCGAGGTGCGGTGGAGATAGTGGAATTCTCCGACGCTGGTGAAGCCAGCCTCGAGCATATCCGCGTACGCGTAGGTGGCGATTGCTTCCAAATCGTCCGCCTCGAGCTCCCCGAGGAAGCGGTACATCACCTCGCGCCAGGACCAGAAGTCGTCGGTTCCTTCAGGGCCCAGGCGCTCCGCAAGCCCCGCCATGGCGCGCTGGAATGCGTGGCTGTGCACATTCGGTAGGCCCGGCACTATTAGTGCCTCCTGGCGATCTCCAGACTCAGGGGCGGTGCCGACGCTGACCCGATCGATCACGCCGCCGCTCACCTCGACCCGGACGTCTCGACGCCAGCCTTCGGGCAACAGCGCTGAAGCGAAGAAGAACGTCCGGCGCATCGCTGGCTCCCGCTAGCCGAGAAGACCTTGCCAATATGCCTAGGCGTGATACGATTTGTCTAGTCATTCACCGAGCGCTATCCTGCTCGTCGCATCTCGCAGGGCGATGCCCCGCTCGCGGCTCAGCACACGTTGGCGCGTCGCAGGCGCTCGAATAGGGGTCCAAGGTGGCGCTCGTAATTCCTCCAAGCGCCGACCGAGCTGGTGTAAACGGCGCGGCGGGCTTGCGCTGCGCTCGCTGTGGTGATGGCGTGATCCTGAGCGGTCGCGGAGGCATAGGCCGGCAGGTAGGTCAACCCGCAGTGAGAGAGTACCTTCGCAGCCGTACTTTCCGGGTCTCGAACCAGCCCTTCGTACGACACATCCAGGATGCGGTCGGACAGGGTCTCGCGCCAATGTCTCATGAGCTTCCGATACGCGATGAAATAGCGTCCGAGGTCATCCAGATCGTAGGAATAGGGGTGAGCGTCCTCGAACCGTTGCTTGTAAATCGCCAGACAGGTGTCCATCGGATCACGAGCCATGTGCACGATGCACGCCTGAGGAAGTGCCAGGTGGATGAGGCCGATGTAGAGGTAATTCAGCGGAAACTTGTCGATGAAGCGCGAGCCACTCTCATGACCCGCGTTCACGCTTGCGACATAGTGCCGACCCAACTCTGAGTGGTCGATGAGAAGGCTTTCCCGTACGGTCTCCAGAGCATTCGACAGGCGCCCGCCCGCGCGCCGGCGAGTCAGCGCCGTGACGAGAGCACCTAGATCCGCACGCTCGCCGGCACGTCTGATCTGCGGGCAGTTGCAGAGCATCCGCTCCAACAGCGTTGTGCCGGTCCGCGGCATTCCCACTATGAAGATGGGCTCATCGGTACATAGGGAGCGCTGTTGCGATGACAGTAGGGCAGGGCGGAATGCTTGGATGATCGCATCGATAATCGCCTCGTCGTGCGCCACGTCATATTGCATGTGCGCGCGGCGCACGGCGCCCGCGCGCGTCATGGCCTGGAAGGCGGCATCGAAATCACCCAGGTCCTCGTACTCCTTGGCGAGGGCGTATTCGATGCTGCTGATGTCCCGCGGCATACGCGCCTTGCCGCGCGCCTCGAGGAGTTCCTGAACGTGGTTGCGCTCGCGACTCTGCCGCGAAAGTCCGCTCCGCACGTACAGCGCGTCCGGATCGTGAGGCCGCAGGCGCAATGCCTCCGAGCAGGAAATTTCCGCCCCGGCCAAGTCCCCCACAAAGCGTTGCACCGTGGCGCGGTTGTAATGCAAGTCCGCATCGGCAGGCTCGGCAGCCACCGCGTTGGCATAGGCTGTGGCCGCGAGGTCATATCGCTCGAGCCGCGCAAGCACGTCACCGAGCTGGCCGTACTCCCATCCACTCGACAATCGGGTTACTACAATGGCATGTAGTAACTCAATTGCCTCTCCGACTCTGCCGAGTCGCTGCAGGCATATCCCTCGGCAGAGCACGATGCTCGGATCCCTGCCGCCGTTGATGGCTTGCGCACGATCGACGGCGATCAGCGCCTCCGTAACCCGATTCAAGCCGAGTGCACACCAGGCGAGAAGGCTCCATGCCTCCGTGCTGCTGGGGTGTCGGCTCGTCAAGGCACGTGACTTCAAATAGGCCTCATTGCCGCGGCGTGACGCTATGAGGTGGCGCACTTCAGTGAGCCCCGCAGTGATATCGTGCATGCCGTCCATCCTCCCATTGCCGGGTCCGTCAGTCCACACGCCAGCGGGCACGCGCCGCGCGACGGGCTGAGTCCATGAGTACGCCAGATATCTACGTGCCTTCCAATCCGCTGCTCGCGGCCTTCGCGCGAGTACGGCCGCGGCTGCGCCGCTTCTTTTCGAAGCGAGTGCCGCAGGAGGCCGTCGACGATCTGATGCAGGATGTGTATTTGCGCGCACACGCGCGCGGCGCGGGCTCAACGCCGATCGAGCACCTGGATCGTTATCTCGTGGCGGTCGCCTCGAGCGTGCTAGCCGATCGCGCGCGTCGCCGCAGCGCGCGCCGTCAGTCTCAGCATGAGTCGCTCGAGGTGGGCGACCATCCGCACGAGCATCTGACGCCCGAGCGAATACTCCTGGACGGCGAGGCGTTGTCACGGGTAATCGACGCGATTGCGGGGCTCTCGCCCCGAACGCGCGACGTCTTCATCCTGCACCGGTTCGAGGAGGCGAGCTGTCCGGCAATCGCGGCTCGGCTCGGCATGAGCGTGAGCGGCGTGGAGAAGCACATCATCAAGGCCCTGCGCCACCTGCACGCCCGGCTGCATACGGACTGATACTCCGAGGCGCTCCCAGCATGGCCAGCTACGAAGACTCTATCGCGAAGCAGGTCGCCGCACATTTTGTGCGACGTCGATCGCCCTCATGGTCGGAGGCCGATGAGGCGGCGCTGCAGGCATGGCTTGGCGCGGACTCCGCTCACGCTGCCTCGTGGCTCGAATACGAGCGTCTCTGGACAGAGCTCGAGCATGCAAAGGCGGATCCGCGGGTCCTGGGAATGCGCGCGCAGGCGCAAAGCCGCGAGCGTAGGCTGGGAGTGCCGCGGGGGATTCGTTTTACGGCTCTCGGGATGGCCGCGGTGCTGCTGGTCGGCATTGCCTTATGGGTGGGCTTGACTCATTTCCGCGCGGGCGCCGAGGGCGGACGGATTTTCGCCACCGGCGTCGGGCAAAAATTGGAGATCGTGCTTGCCGACGGCAGCCATGTGACGCTCGATACCGCAACGAAGCTGCGGGTGGAATACTCCTCTCGCGTGCGTCGTATCACCCTCGAGAGTGGGCAAGCCTATTTCGAAGTCGCCAAGAACACCGCGTGGCCCTTTGTGGTGGCTGCGGACGGCAGGGAAGTGCTCGCAACGGGAACCGCGTTCAACGTTTGGGTGTGGCCGGATCGGTTGCAGGTCGTCCTGGTCGAGGGAAGAGTGCGCGTGAGTCGCGAGCCCACGCAAATTCTGACCGACGCTTCGGCTCCAATCTACCTGCAGCCTGGGAGCAGGCTGACTGTCAAAGGTGGCGACGCCATGCGCATCGAGCATGTCAACACCGACGACGTTACCAGCTGGCGGAGCGGGAGATTGGTGTTCGAAGGCGAGCACCTGGGAGATGCGGTCGCCGAGATGAATCGCTATTGGCGGCAGCGCATCGTCATCACGAGCCCGGCGCTCGCGGATCGGAAGATCACTGCGGTTTTCGCCACGTCGACTAGCGCTGCCGGTATCGCGCGCACCCTGCAGGCTTATGGCTTCGCACGAGTGATCAAAAAATCGACCGCCACCATCTACTTGGGTCCACCCGTGGTCGATCGGAGGTGAGGGGTTCGCCGGACGCTGCGTCTATAATCACCGAGGGGTGATTACGCGCAATCCGAGAAGGGGGTCGAACGATGCATTCTTGCGGTCCCGTCCAAAAGGCCGTTGTTGCGGCGCTCGCAACGAGCTCGCTCATGGCCGCTCCTCGCCTCAGCCATGCGGCCGACCCGGTGGTGAGCGCCACCAACCAGGTCCGGCTGGATATCAAGGCACAATCCTTGGCATCGGCGCTCTCGGCCTTCGCGCTGCAGACGCACGAACAGATCCTGGTTGCCCAGGAGCTCACACGGGATAAAACGACCGCGGGCATCAGGGGAACATTCGTGCCAGTAGCCGCTTTGCAGCGGCTGTTGCGCGGCACTGGCCTGACTTTCTCGAGATCGGCAGGCGGCATTATCGTGGTATCCCTTGCGGCGGCTGCGCGGCAGTCTCCGCCCCCTGTGGATCCGCCGCAAGCACACGCCGACTCCGCAATCGCGCCTCCGCAAAAAACTGAGTTCGTTTTGCACGAGGTCGTGGTCACCGCGACCGGACGCGCAGAGAGCGTGCAGAACATTCCCTATAATATCTCGGCGGTGACCGGCGCCACGCTGCAGGCGGCCGGGGTCAGCGACTTTCATCAGCTTGCGCAGCTCGTGGGCGGAGTCGATTACGCCGATGTGGGGCCCCGAGGCGCGTTGTCGTCCAGCTTCGTGATTCGCGGCATCAGTGTCGGCGCGGGGGCATCGCCACAGTTTCCTTCGGCGACGGCGGCGCCCATCTCCACTTATATGGACTCCACGCCTATCTTCGCCAACCTCTGGTTCCTGGATCTCGACCGCGTCGAAGTCTTGCGCGGACCTCAGGGTACGCTCTATGGGGCGGACTCCGAGGGGGGCACCATTCGCTTCATCTACAACCAGCCCAAGTTCGATCAGTTCACTGCCGACGTTTCGGCAGATGGGAGCTTCACCGATGGCGCGACGGGATTGAACGGTCAGACTGTCCTCACACTCAATGTACCGATAGCGCATGATCTCGGATTCCGAGCGACCGTCGGCGAGCAGCGCGACAGTGGATTCATCAACGCTCCGGACCGCTACGTTCTCGGCTCCAACGGCGACCCCATCGCCGTCAATCCCGGCGATCTGATCGACAGCCCGGCGGTGAGAGCCACGGCCCACGGCGTGAACTGGGATACCACCACGGCGGCGCAGGCCGCACTCCGTTGGCGCCCCAGCGACTTGTTCGACGCCAACCTCTCATATCATCACCAGGTGCAGAACTCCGGCGGACCGCAACTCGTGTCCTACCAGGCATTTGGAGTGGACTCGGACGAGACCATGGCGCAGATACCCGAAACGTTCAACTCCACCGTCGATCTCGCGGCGCTTGAAATCACGAGCCATCTCGGCTTCGCGACCTTTACCAATTCGACCTCGACGTACGAGACGAAAGCGTCGGGGATCAACGACTTCACAGGGTTCTACTTCAGCTTCCCCTTCTACACTTCGGTTTACGGCAACAATCCGCGTCCGCTCTTTACGGGTCAAGACGACTATAACTCCCATGGGTTCGTACAGGAGCTACGTCTCGTTTCCGCCACGCCGGGAAAGTTCAAATGGGTGGCGGGCGCGTTCTACGAGCGAGTCCGCACCACGACGATCAACCAACAGTATGCTCGTGGGTATTCGGACTTCTACGCCGCCTGCAGCGCTGATCCGACCACCACTGTACCGTGCGGATACGGCACGTTCTATCCGCAAATCACCAGCTACGACAACGGTCAGGTACCGAACGCCGAAGACTTTTGCTATCTGAACGACGCCGACGTGCTGTTCAAGGACTTGGCGATCTACGGCGATTTCGAATGGCGTCTGACCGATCATTGGCGGCTCACCGGTGGGGTGCGCGGCTACCACGATTCATCGACCAATGATGAGAATGGCGGGCTGTTATTTCTCGGTCCGACGGGCGTGGGCGGCAGCACGGTGGCGACCTCGGACACCGGCGTCCTCGGCAAGGCCGGTATCTCCTATAACTTTACGGCTCACACGATGGCGTACGCGCTGTTCTCGCAGGGCAACCGACCTGCCGGGTCGAACGGTTTGCCCACCGAGGTGTACAACTTCAGCGGTAGCCCGACACCCACAAGTCCGGCGCTGTTTGTTTATAAGTCGGATACGGTGGATAACCGAGAGATCGGCATCAAGGGCATTTTCGCGGATCGTTTCCGATACACGTTCACCTATTTCAACGACAACTGGAACGACGTGCAAATTGGGACCGACGTCACCGCGCTCGAGATCGGGGCTACCATCAATGCCGGTGACGCCAGAAGCGATGGTGTCGAGCTCGAGATCAGTGGTCCCATCACGCATCGACTCACCGCCTCCGTCAATTTAACCTACGACAACTCGCGGCTGGTGTCCGTCAATCCGCCGGCAGGGGTCGCTGCCTCTAGCTATAGCATCGGCCAGAGTTTGCCGGGCGATCCGAAGGAGTTCGGCGATGTGGGTCTGCAGTACACGCAGCCGCTGCCGCGAGACCTGGCGCTGATATATGCGTTCAGCCTGAATTACACCGGCCACTCCGCCTCGGCATTGCTCAGCAGTCAGAATGTTGAGGTCGGCGGCTTTGCGACGTTCGATTCGTCCGTGTCACTTGTGGGCGAGTCTTGGACGGTAAGAGCGTATGTTGACAACGCCGCAAACCGCGTCGGCGTGTATGGTTATAGCGCGACGAATTGGGGCTTGTGGTCGGGCGCCAGTGTGACGCGACCGCGTACGATTGGCCTGAGCGCCTCGTACTCCTTCCGTTAGAGCCGTTTTCGAAGATTCCATATTAGGCCGCGAGAGGTCAATGCCTCCGGGGAGGTTCTGTGTTGCGAAATCATGCGATTGCGATGGGCTGCTGTGCGATGCTGCTTGCCGCGGGATCTATCGGGCCGAAGCCGGCAATCGCGGCCGTGCACCCGCGCATCACCCCTGTGAACTGGTACTGGGCTCCATACAATCGATGGTCATGGCAGCACACGCGACGGATATTCCCGTCGGCGAACATCGGGCGCGGCAATGGCCCAATAGCGCTGCTCCCGGAGACGCCCCGGGATGTATCGAGTATCGGTTTCTTCGATCCGGTGAGCCGGCATCGCATGACGATTCGGGAGATGCTAACGCGGACTGACACTGACGGCTTCATGGTCTTGAAGGGCGGCAAGATCATCAGCGAGCAGTATTTCAATGGCATGGCCGCGAATACCCAGCATCTCGCCATGTCGATGACCAAGTCGGTGGTGGGGACGCTGGCCGGGATCATGGTGGCCAGAGGCGAGTTGCGTCCTGATGCGCTCGTGGTCGATTATCTGCCGCAGCTCAAAGGTACGGTGTACAGCAAGGCCACGGTGCGCGAAGTCCTGGACATGACCGTTTCGGCAAAGTTTGATCGCAACAATCCGTACGTGGGCGACGATCAGGCGGCGGGGTGGATTCCCCCGGGTCCGAACGCGGCGCCGGGTCTGCGGGCGTTTCTCTTGACCATGAAGAGCAAGGACGGGCCGGATGGGAAGAAATTCCTTTACCTCGATCCTTCGCCGCTGGTGATCAGCTGGATCATGGAGCGCCTCACCAAGAGCGATTTCTCCGCGAGCCTGCAGCGCGACATCTGGTCGAAGCTTGGCGCACAGCAGGATAGCTACGTACTCTTGGATCACTACCAGAATGCGTATACGACCCCCGGCCTGAACTTGACGCTGCGCGATCTTGCGCGGTTCGGTCAGATGATGGCCCAGGACGGTTGGTACAATGGCCAGCAGATCGTACCGCGCGCGTGGGTAGAGGACATCCGCGCCGGAGGCAGCACGAGTGCATGGCAGGCTGCGCGCGACGGGGACGACGATTCGCTGCCTGGCTATGCGAATGGCTCCTACCGGAGCTTCTGGTGGGTCGCGCAAAAGAGCTGTGGGCGCTTTGCGGCGATAGGACTCGGGGGGCAGCTGCTGATCGTCGATCCGGTCGCGAACATGGTCATCGCCAAATTCAGCTCGGCACCGAGTCCCGAGGCCGGGGAGTCAACGACCCGCACGGCCTTCTATGGCGCGGACGCGATCATCCGGACCTTGAGTGGGCATGGCTGCTGAGTGATGGCAGGCAGACTGCCCCGGATCGAGGCGCGCTCGATCAATTATGTGCCGCTCGCGGAGCGGCATGGAAAGGTGTGGCACCTGTGGCCGGTTTGGTTCTCCGGCAATGCGCAACTCGCCACGCTCGCCGTCGGTACGCTTGGCATCACGCTCGGAGGCAATCTCCTGTGGAGCGCGATCGCGGTGCTTGCCGGCTGTGTGGTGGGGACTTTCTTCATGGCGTTCCACGCGGCCCAAGGTCCGCAACTAGGACTGCCGCAGATGATCCAGTCGCGACCCCAGTTTGGATACCGAGGAGCGATCCTGGTTTGGGTGGTGGCCCTGATTGCGTACCTTGGATACAACGCCCTCAATCAGGTACTGGCGGCACAGGCGCTCCACGAGATGAAAGGCGCCATCGCCGCCACTTCCCCCCGCGTGATGGTGTTGTTTGCATTGCTGGCGATGGGGTTGGCGCTCGTGGGCTACGACAAGATCCATCTCGCGCAACGTGGCGTTGCCTATCTGATGATTGCGGTTCTGACGCTCTTTTCCGCGGGAGTCCTCCTCGTCGTCAGGCTCCCAGCGCCACAGTGGCAATGGAGCGGCTTTCGACTCACACCCTTCCTGACCGAATTCAGCGCCGCGGCGTCGTACCAGCTCTCCTGGTCGATCTATGTCTCGGATTACTCGCGCTATCTGCCACGAAATGTGGGCGTGCGGGCGTCGTTCTGGTGGACTTACCTCGGGGCGTTCATGGGGGGCGCCTGGATGATGCTCGTTGGCACGACGGCGGCCGCCGTGACGCCAACGCTGAGCGTAGCTGCAGCCATTAAGCACGTCGCTGACGCGCTATGCCAGGGCTTTGGCGACGTGGTGCTCGTCAGCGGCCTTCTCGGGCTGATCACCATCTCGGCACTCAACTTCTATGGGTCGTCACTCACGATCTTGAGCATGGTGGACACGGTTCACCCCTTGCGCTGTACCGTGCCGGAACGGGTTGTAAGCCTGGGCGCCGCGCTGCTCGCCACCATCGCCTTGGCGCTGAACGCCTCCGGTAGCTTCGACGCCAGATTTAACGACCTGCTGACCCTGCTGTTGTATCTATTCACACCGTGGACGGCGATCAACCTGGTCGACTTCTACATCGTACGCAAGGGCCATTACTCCGTCCGCGAGATCTTCAATTCTCGCGGGATGTATGGTCAATGGAACTGGCGCGGCATCACGGCTTATGTCGTCGGCTTCGTCGTCATGATTCCGTTCTTCAGCACGAGCTTGTACACAGGTCCCATTGCCCATTTTCTGGGTGATGCCGACGTCGCCATGTTCGTCGGACTGCCAGTCGCTGCGGCGGTTTATCTACTGGCGTCGCGGTCTATGGACTTCGAGCAGGATCGGCGGCAGGCGGCCAATGCGGACCGGGGTTTGGATCCCGACGACATGCTAGCTGAGCGGTAGTCCTGACCTGCCGTGGGTTTCCCCGGCACTCCTGGGCATGGTACGATTGGTCTAGACATAATAGATGTGCATCAGGAGGGGGAAATGAGCACTGTCATCCTCGAGCCGGACGATGTCGATTTCCGTCCCTGACGGAGCGGCAATGACCTCGTGGCTCGAGGTTCACCGCGGTGATCTGCCGCTCATCGTGAGCTTCCCGCATACCGGGATCGAGATACCCGCGGACATCGAGGGCCGTATCGCCTCCCCGTGGTTGGCGCGAAAGGATGCGGACTGGTGGGTGCATCGGCTGTACGACTTTGCGTCCGAGATGGGTGCGACCACGGTCCGCACGGCGATTTCCCGTACCGTGATCGATGTCAATCGTGACCCCTTCGGCGCTTCGTTGTATCCGGGTCAGGCCACCACCGAGCTATGTCCGCGCACCACCTTCGACGGCGAGCCACTGCATCGTCAAGGTCAGGAGCCGAACGCGGACGAGATTACGAGCCGGCGCAGGCAATACTTCGATCCTTATCATGCAGCGCTATCTGCTGAAGTCGATCGGCTGTGGGCAGCTCACGGTTCTGTGGTCCTTTACGATGCGCACTCCATTCGCTCGCGCGTGCCGCGCCTCTTCGAAGGCGAACTGCCGCACCTGAATCTCGGCACGAATCGGGGTGCGAGCTGCGATCCTTCATTGACCCTGGCGATCGAGCACGCCTGCGAGAGCCCGCGCTTCAGTCGCGTGACCAACGGCCGATTCGTAGGCGGCTGGACAACCAGACATTATGGTTCTCCGGCCCGCGGTGTGCACGCCGTGCAGATGGAGCTTGCCTGCCGAGGGTACCTGGACGAGCCCGATCCGACCACTGAGGATAACTGGCCACCCCGATTCGACACTGCGCATGCTGATCCACTGCGCAGTCTGCTCACACAGGTCCTCAAGGCCTGTGTCGGCTTTACCCGATCACGACGGAGTGATTCACAGTGACACCTCTCGACACCCATTCCGGTCATACCCGCGTGGACTCCAAGCGTGTCATTCGCGCTCCCACGGGACCGACGCGCACCGCTCGAAGCTGGCTGACCGAAGCGCCGCTGCGGATGCTGATGAACAATCTCGATCCGGATGTCGGCGAGCGGCCGTCGGATCTCGTCGTGTACGGAGGCATCGGTCGCGCGGCTCGCGATTGGGAGAGCTACGACACGATCGTCGCGACACTCCGGCGGCTCGGCGATGACCAGACTCTGCTGATTCAGTCAGGAAAGCCGGTCGGGATTTTCACGACGCACGCCGAAGCGCCACGCGTGCTGATCGCGAACTCGAATCTGGTGCCGCGGTGGGCGACTTGGGAGCACTTCCAGGAGCTCGATCGCAAGGGACTCATGATGTTCGGGCAGATGACGGCCGGGTCTTGGATCTACATCGGCAGCCAAGGCATCGTGCAAGGTACCTACGAGACTTTCGTCGAAATGGGTCGCCGCCACTACGGCGGTAGTCTCGCCGGCCGCTGGCTGCTGACGGCGGGCCTCGGCGGGATGGGGGGCGCTCAGCCGCTGGCGGCAGTGATGGCAGGAGCATCATGCCTCGCCGTGGAGTGCCAGCGCTCGCGGATTGATATGCGCGTACGCTCGGGCTATCTCGACCATGCCACTGAGAGCCTGGATGAGGCGCTGGAAATAGTGAGGCGCTCTTGCTTGGAGAAGAAGCCATGCTCGGTGGGACTGCTCGGTAACGCCGCCGAAGTGTTGCCGCGCAGCTTCGAGCGCGGCGTGCGGCCCGATCTGCTCACCGATCAGACCTCGGCGCATGATCCGCTGAATGGCTACCTGCCCATGCGATGGACCGTGGAGCGCTGGGTCGAGATGCGCCAGAGCGACCCCAAGACTGTGGTAAAGGCGGCGAAAGCCTCAATGGCGGTCCACGTGCGCTCGATGCTCGACTTTCAGAAGGCGGGTGTGCCGACGGTGGACTACGGTAACAACATCCGGCAGATGGCGCTCGAGGAAGGCGTGAAGAATGCCTTCGATTTTCCCGGATTCGTTCCCGCGTACATCCGTCCGTTGTTCTGCCGCGGCATGGGACCCTTCCGCTGGGCGGCGCTCTCCGGCGATCCCGAGGACATCTACAAGACCGATGCTCGGGTGAAAGGGCTGCTGCCACACGATAAGCATCTGCATCATTGGCTCGACATGGCGCGGCAAAAAATCCATTTCCAGGGGCTCCCCGCCCGAATCTGCTGGGTGGGCCTCGGCGATCGGCACCGTCTGGGACTGGCATTCAACGAGATGGTGGCCAGCGGAGAGCTCAAGGCGCCCATCGTGATCGGCCGCGACCACCTCGATTCGGGCTCGGTCGCCTCGCCCAATCGTGAAACCGAGGCTATGCGCGATGGCTCCGATGCGGTCTCCGACTGGCCGCTCCTCAATGCATTGCTCAATACCGCATCGGGAGCGACCTGGGTCTCCTTCCATCATGGTGGTGGCGTCGGAATGGGATTTTCCCAGCATGCGGGCGTCGTGATCGTCTGCGACGGCACTCCTGCGGCGGCGAAGCGGATCGGTCGCGTGCTCTGGAACGACCCTGCGACTGGTGTCATGCGTCACGCCGATGCCGGCTACCCCGAAGCCATTGAATGCGCGAAACGCCTCGAGCTCGATCTGCCTAGCGTTTTCTCGCGCGAGTGAGTGCGCGCGCAGACCGACCAGGACGGAAGGTCTTGAGACGCGAAACCTATCGTGCCATGCCGTGACGGAATCGGCGAGGGTCGTCGCGGGAGATCGCACACGAGCTAGCCACCGGGGAGGAATCTGCCTGGTCGCTACATGCGGTAACCGTCTCGCATTCGGAAAGCCCCTTGGCGGCTAAGGTGACGGCCAGAAAATAATGGAGCGTTCGGATCGTAGTTCGTCCGCCTGCCAACTTACCGAAGAGTTCCGGCTATGGGCATGCGACTATCTCCGTTCCGTTGCATTCTAGTGCAAACGCTCTCATCCCGGTTCGGGTGCCGGGCCGCCAGAGCTCGACCGGCTGGCGAACACAGCTGAACGGTCTTGGGGGCGGAGACCTGCGACCTGGCTCCAAAGGCCGGCCGGATAAATGCAGGTCCACACGGGGGCGTGAGGAAGCGTTTCGGAAGGTCGATGCTCGTGCCCCATGGGAGCCGAAGTGCATCAAGCCGGCAGACGAACGCAATCTCCCAGTCTTGAGCGGAAGGGTTGCAGAGGGTCAGCCGAAATAGGGCAGCCGAAAAATCGGCGAAAAGTTCCGCTAGCGCCAGCGGGAGATTAGCGGGACTCCAGGGTGATTTCCCGTGCCCTCCTGTGCCTATAGGTCGCAACGGCCGTCCGGCGCCGCAGATTTGAAGTTAATGAAATCAGTTGCTTACAATTTCGCTCAGGGAGCAGAAAGTGGCGGATTCTCGATCCCGCCGCATTCGCAACGCGAAGGTCGAGGGTTCGATCCCCTTCCGCTCCACCATAAATTCCAGCCTTTTCGCATCACCCCTTGTTAGTGCAATCCGCCGTAAGCGCACCCTAAGCGCAAGCGGCGGACGGCTCTTGTACCCCTTGCTCGGCGCTGCCCGGTGCCGCCCCGCCGGCGGTTCCCGCACACAACACGGGGTGTCACACATGTCCGCTAAACCTATCCGCGCCGCCGAGGCGCCGTCTCCCTCCCTTGATTCCGTCATCAAAGCCGCGCTGCCCGAGAAGGTCAGCGTGACCGTCGAGCCGGCCACTCCCAACGATCTGTCTCCGCTCCTCTCCCCAGCCCGGCTGCTGCGCGTCGCCATTGCCGCATACGACGACCAATGTGAGTCCTGGAGCGACACGGACGACGTCCTCGAGGTGGCACGCCTCGCGCGCGACTAAATAGTCGCTTGGTTCGACGAGCGGGAAGGCGAGTACGACGACGGGCACGTTTTCGACGCTCTTGACCTTTTGACGCTCGTCGAGGCTGCCGTCGCTGCCGGTCTCGATCCACGTAACCGTATCACCATCTCCCCGGTGCGGGCAGCTCTGAAGCTCGCAGCCGAACATCTCGATCGCGCCGTCGAAGCGCCCGAGGAAGACTGGCGCGATGCGGGGCAGGCCCGCGGCTCAATCGCCGACATGATCTCGTCGCAGCCGGGAGGGTGCGAGGAAGCGCTCCAGCGTCTCAGGAAGGGGGGAGATTGGAAAATCTGATTATGGGGTTTTATGAGACCCATGGGCACCGCCGTCATGGGTTCCCGAGTTGTCTGTCAAGTAACGGGGACACGGCCCTAGGTATCAACTCTCCGGCCGCGACATCGCAAGGGATCGTTGAGCCAGCCGATCGAATGTTTCGGCCGAGCGTTCGAAGTACGTAGCTCCAGTCTCAGCGATCCGCTTCCGCTCGTTCTCCGCGACAGCCTGACAGGCATACGCGATCTGGCGCCATTCGAGCGGAGTAAACGTCGGAGGAGCGATCGGCGGCATGGGGCGGACTGTACCGCCGCCGAGGTGCCCACCAGCAAGCGCGCCGCGGCCGGGCTGTACACGCTCGCGCTAGGATTTTCGTTTGTGGCCGCTACGGCGCTAGACTCCTCCGCGAGCAAGGCACACACCCCGGGTTGAACGGAGGAATATCATGGTAACGCACGATCAAGAATTGCTCGCACAGCTCGCGGCGCAGATAGCCGCCGGGGTGATTGCCCGCACCGGCGGAATCGGGGAAGCGCTGAAAGAACCAAACGTGGTGGACATCTCAATGCGCATCGCAAAGGCAATTCAAGAGGCGGCGAAGCAGCCCTGACCTCCGCGCGGGGGGAACCCATGGCAACACCAACGATAGATGAGCTGCATATGGCCTATGCGACCTAGCCGGCCAGCTCGCCATCACAACCAATCTGGCCGCTGCACTCGTTGCCCTGCACCCGGAGCACCGCCCGATGTTAGAGCGCGTGATCGCGGCCACTGAGGCCAGCGGCGCTTAGAAGTAAGCGGGCGGCTCCGTGGCGGCCGAGGCCGCGTATGCGGAAGGTGTTCAGCATGCCGCCAACGTGTTCCGCGCCGCGATGGCGGGCATGAACTGAGCGCCACCCGGTCCCACAAGTTCCCCTTACGACCGGGCGGCTCGGCCCGGGTTGCGAACGGGGTGGTAGCCGAGGGCCTATATGCGAGTCTAACCCTCGCAGCGGACTCGGCGCGTGGGCGCCCCTTGGACTGCGGCCCGAGACGCGAGTATGCTGACTCGACAAGAAGAAGTGCGAGCCATTGCGGGTCCGCATAGGGGACGTTTATGTGTATTAGTTTCGACTTGATCTGACACCCGACTTGAAGAAAGCGGGGTTACCCGGTTCAATGGTTGTTACTAGGCAATCACTGAACCGTAAACCGCAATGGGAGTAACCCCGCATGAATCTTGTAAATCAAAGCATCATCAAGCACAAGGTCGGCCTGCTGAACCTGGCCGAGGAGCTCAAGAACGTCTCGCAGGCGTGCCGGATCATGGGGGTGTCACGCGACACCTTCTACCGGGTCAAGGAAGCCAAGGACAGCGGCGGCATGGAGGCGCTGCTGCACAAGGACCGGCGCCGTGCGAATTTGAAGAACCGGGTGGATGAGCAGGTCGAGCAGGCAATCCTGATCTTTGCGCTGCAGAATCCGGCTGCCGGCCAGGTTCGGGTCTCCAACGAGCTGCGCAAGCGCAATGTCCACGTGAGCCCGACTGGGGTGCGCTCGGTAGGGCTGCGCCATGGACTGCAGACCTTTCGGCTGCGGTTGGCGGGGCTGGAGAAGAAGGCGGCCGAGGACGGCCTGTTGCTCACCGAGACTCAGGTGGCAGCTCTCGAGCGCAAGCATGAGGACGAGCAGGAATGCGGGGAGATCGAGACCGCCCACCCGGGATATTTGGGCTCTCAGGATACCTTCTATGTCGGGAACATGAAGGGAGTGGGCCGGATCTACCAGCAGACCTTCGTGGACACGTACGCGAAAGTGGCCTTTGCCAAGCTGTACACGACCAAGACCCCGATCGCTGCGGCGGACATGCTCAACGACCGGGTGCTGCCGTTCTACCAGGAGCAGCAGGTGGCGTTGCTGCGAATCCTCAGCGACCGAGGGAGTGAGTATTGCGGCAAGATCGAGCAGCACGATTACCAGCTGTACCTGGCGGTGAACGACATCGACCACACGCGCACAAAGGCTCGATCACCGCAAACCAATGGGATCTGCGAACGCTTCCACAAGACGATCCTGAATGAGTTCTATCAGGTCGCCTTCCGCAAGAAGATCTACAGCTCGCTCGAGGAGCTGCAGGCGGACCTTGACGCGTGGCTCGAGGTGTACAACCATGAGCGCACGCACCAGGGCAAGATGTGTTGTGGACGCACGCCGATGGCGACGTTCGAAGACGGAAAACAAATCTGTCGGGAGAAGATGATCGCGTAATTTGATCTGACAGACAGGACCGGAGAACCGGGTAACTGTCAGATCGGGTCGAGGCTACTACAGTTTATGCGCGCAAAATATCGCTCTCTCTTTCTGCTTCCGGCTCTTGCTTTCGTTGCTGCGCCGGCTTTCGCGACCGCTGTCATTTTCTACGCCAGCAACTACGCGGTCGGGACCAATTTGAATAACGCCTTTCCTGGCGCGACGCTTGAGTACGCGTCGCTCCCGTTGAACCACTCCGCTCCATTCAACTTGTCGCCGCTCATAGTCGAAAGCCTTGATAAGTCGTATCCAGCGACCTTCAATACGCTCGGTTCGTCTACGTCCCAAATGGCCGATTGGCAAACTGGAGCACCGAGTGGGGATGCGTACGCGATCTACATCGTCTTTACGCAGCCTGTTTATTCCGTCTCAGCGTCGGACTTTAGTCCGTCCGGTGACCCCACAATGATTTTTGACCTCAATACCCAGGGAGGCATTAACACGTGGAGCTTCACGAATATCGATTTCTGTAGCGTGTTGATCTGCACTGGGCCTGACGGGGGAATCGGTCAAGGAGAGACTTTCTCCTCCGATACGCCGATTACTTCTGTCCTCATAGGCGCTGCCGATTCCGCAAACTACATTACGGAGATTAGCTACGCGCTAGCGGCACCCGAGCCTCCATCAATCGCACTTTTTGGGTGTGGCCTCCTGGCCATCGGCATCGGCATTTTGCGCCGACGGCGTCAGTCTAATCTCGTCTGAGGGCCCTGATCGGCCCGCAGGGAGCCCCTCGACACATTGGCGGCAGATCCGGACTAACAATCCACTCGAAAGGATCATCCGCGAAATCAGACGGCGGACACGGGTGGTCGGAGCCTTCCCGGATGGCCACTCGGCATTGATGCTGGCCGCGGCGAGACTCAGGCACATCGCCTCGCGAACTTCAACAATCCGATCGGAAGACGCAATGAAGACAGCAATGAAGATAGTTTCAGCCGTGGCGGCAGGCGCGCTCGCCTGCCTTTCCGCGAGCGGCGTGCAAGCGGAGCCGCCGCGAGACGCGCTGGCCTCGCTGGTCGGGACCTGGACTCTTGCGGCGGCCGATGTGGTTCATCCCGACGGCCGGCGCGAGCGGGACTACGGTTCCGTGCCCATGGGGCTGTTCATGGTCGACGCACAGGGTCGTTATTCGCTTCAGATCTTCCGGAGCGACCGGCCGCGGTTCGCATCGGGCGACAAGGCAAATGGCACACCGGAAGAGTATTCGGCGGCGGTTAAGGGCACGAGCACCCATTACGGGACCCTGTCGGTCGATCCCACGGTGCACGTCCTCACCTTCCGGATTGAGGCGGCCTCATTTCCGAACGAGGATGGAACAGTGCAGAAACGGGCCTACAACCTGACCGGCGACATGCTCACCTACAAGGTTGCGCCGCGGCCGAACGGCGACGTTCCCATCTCTACCTGGCGGCGCGTCCCTTAGACCTGCAGGTGGCGACGCCGAAGCGCGCGACGTTACCCCGTGGACTCCGAAGAGGGGCGGCTGCAGGGCGATCGATCGAATCTCTCCAGCTTACATTGCCAGTAGATGATCCCAGTCGATGCTGACGCCGGCAACGGCGGTTATGGGCGTTTTACCCCTCAGCTCGAGCACGACAGGTTGCGTGTACTGGCCATGTGCGATTCGGTAGATTGTGACGGTGCGATCGGTGGGATCTACTAGCCAGATTTCAGGAACGCCGGCGCGTTCGTACGCAGGTAGTTTGGTGGTTCGGTCGTAGGTGGCGGTAGAGGGCGAGAGGACTTCTGCGATCCAGTCGGGTGCACCGCGCATGCCCCGGTCGTCGAGCTTATGCGGGTCGCAAACGATGACGACATCGGGCTGTACTACAGTGTCGATTTGATCGTCGGCGCCGCTGTGCTTCGGTAAACGGACGTCGAAGGGCGCGACGTAGGCGCGGGCGAGCTTGCCCTGAAGCGAATTAGTTACCTGGCGATAGAGCTCACCGACGACGCCTTGGTGTAGTCGCGAAGGCGCGGGCGGCTCTCCGACATACGCGATGCCGTCTATGAGCTCATTCCCATAAGTGGCAGACCAACCAAGGTAGTCGGCATAGGTATGATGTTGCATATCGCGCTGGTGCATCAAAGCCAGTTTACTGGCTCCGGAGTGAGTAGTCATGGAAGAATTGCCTTTCCTATGGGTTCCCTGTCGAAGGACGATGGTGTAATCCGACGCCCACCATGCGTGGTTCTCCGATGTGCGTCTCGCGCACGGCAAACAGCGTCTATGCCACGCGTTGCGCGGGGTCGCCGAGGGACAATTCTGCAATGCCTTCAATTTTCGCTCGGGAGACGTCAATCGAGCGCCTCCCATCATGTTTGGCGTGTCGCGAACATCCAAGACTGCCCTTCAGGATCGCCTGCGCAATACAAGCGATCACCCCAAAACTGATCTGCAGGCTCCAAAAGCACATCCGTGCCGGCCGCACGCGCTCGAGCACAGTGCTGGGACCATTCCTGATTCTCGATCCCGCAGCCTTCGCAATGCGAAGGTCGAGGGTTTGATCCCCTTCCACTTCACCACTTCTCTACTCCCAGAATCAAACACTCAGCCCTCTGCGCTGCCGCCGACTTCAGTACAATCCAGGCCTCAACTCTGAAGAGAGATAGCTCTCGAAGGATCTCTGTCCCGAAAGCACGAGATCGACTTAAGCCCTGCGCTCATGCTCCACAGCGACAGCTTCCCATACGCAAGCCGAGTATCGGCGCTTGGTGCGCTGGAACGGTCTCAATGCCCGGTCACGCGTGGTGACCTCGGCAGGGCTCATTCGCGTCCCGCACCAGTCGCTACGTCTTGCGACGGCTGAAAGGGGGGCATTACGATGGCTGCAGCGGTTCGGGCGGTGCTCTAGCTGCCGATTGCGACGGGACGGCAGGCTGACGACGATCTTTTCCTCCCGGATCAGCGCCGCCGGGCGAAGGGCTGCTGCCACGGACAAGGCGAGCGGTGTGCCCGATCCTCGACGCGGGCGTAGCTCAGCGTCGGTGACGCGATCGAATGATGGGACCAATGCGCGCCAGCGAACGGACCAGGCCACGCGCTTCGTGCAACCTTACTGCACGACCGAGGTGACAGACATGTTAAGCCAATTGGTTGAGACGGGCTGGCAACGCTTTCTCGATAGGTTGAAGCAACTTTTGGGGAAGGCCGACCGCTCTGATTTGCCTGCAGCGCCTGCCAGCGCGACGGACGCACCCGGGGCGAGCACGCCTCGCGCATCGGGGGATACCCCGGTACCGAGCACTGGTGGCCCCTGAGTGTGGGCCGAATGTGCCGGGCTCCCGCGGTCTCTACCATCGCGCATGGCATGTTCTGAATAGCAGGAGCAACAATGGATACAGTGACCACCAGCTGGAGGCTGGTCTCCGACGAGCCGCAGAAGCATGCCGGTGTCTACAGAATTCGGAGCGGACAGGCGCCGCCTGTGCCGGTTGATGAGGTGCAACAGGTGGCGACTTGGGAGAATGAGGGCGGACAGTCAGCACTCCCCACAGAGCCCGTGAGAACCTTGATCGTCGACGATGTTTCTCGGCACCCGCCCTTGAAATCAACACCAACGCCCCCATAACGGCGGCAGCCAGAGGAGCCCAACTATGAAGATTCGCCCGCTTCATGACCGTGTCATCGTGAAGCGCCTGGAAGAGGATCGTACCTCGCCCGGCGGCATCGCGATTCCCGATACGGCAGGCGAAAAGCCCATGCATGGAAAGATCCTCGCGGTCGGCAAGGGCAAAATTCTTGAAAATGGCCATGTTCGTCCCTGCGATCTCAAGCTTGGCGACAAGATCCTCTTTGGCAAGTACAGTGGAACCGAGGTGCGGGTCGAGGGCGAAGACCTCGTGGTCATGCGCGAGGAAGACGTCATGGCCGTGATTGAATCCAAATAACTCGAGGATCACGACAATGACAGCTAAGGAAGTAAGATTCGGCGACGACGCGCGTCAGCGCATGCTCAAGGGTCTCAATACACTGGCCAATGCGGTGAAGACGACGCTCGGGCCGAAGGGGCGCAATGCGGTCATCGAGAAGGCCTACGGTCCGCCGACCATCACTAAGGACGGCGTCTCGGTTGCAAAGGAGATCGAGCTCAAGGACAAGTTCGAGAACATGGGCGCGCAGATGCTGAAGGAAGTCGCTTCGAACACTTCGGATGAAGCCGGCGACGGCACGACGACGGCGACGGTGCTCGCGCAGGCGATCATCCGCGAGGGCCTGAAGGCTGTCGCTGCCGGTCGCAATCCCATGGACATCAAACGCGGCATCGACAAGGCCGTACTCGTCGCGACGGACGAGTTGAGACGGCTCTCCAAGCCCTGCAGGGACTCCAAAGCCATCGCCCAGGTCGGTACGATCTCCGCGAACTCTGATGAGGCCATCGGCAAGACCATTGCCGATGCGATGGCGAAAGTCGGCAAGGAAGGTGTCATCACCATCGAAGAAGGACAAGGGCTCGAAAACGAGCTCGAACTGGTCGATGGTATGCAGTTCGACCGCGGCTATTTGTCCCCTTATTTCATCAACCAGCAGCAGAGTCAGACCGCCGAGTTCGACAAGCCGTTGATCTTTCTGTGCGATAAGAAGGTCTCGAATATTCGCGAGATGCTCCCGCTCCTGGAGGCGGTCGCGAAAGCAGGGCGTCCGCTGATCGTGATCGCCGAGGACGTCGAGGGCGAGGCGCTCGCGACGCTGGTCGTCAACAATATCCGCGGCATCCTCAAGGTGGCGGCGGTGAAGGCTCCGGGCTTCGGCGATCGCCGCAAGGCGATGCTGCAGGACATTGCGACCTTGACCGGCGGTACGGTGATTTCGGATGAGCTTGGCCTCTCGCTCGACAAGGTCACCCTGAACGATCTGGGCGAGGCCAAAAAGGTCGTCATTGCGAAGGAGAACACGACCATCATAGACGGAGGCGGCAAGGCCGCGGATATCGAGGCCCGCATCGAGTCCATTCGCAAGCAGGTCGAGGACGCGAGCGGTGATTACGACAAGGAGAAGCTTCAGGAGCGTGTTGCGAAGCTCTCCGGCGGAGTCGCGCTGATCAAAGTCGGTGCAGCCACTGAAATCGAGATGAAGGAGAAGAAGGCACGCGTGGAAGACGCCCTGCACGCAACCCGGGCGGCCATCGAGGAGGGCGTGGTGCCGGGCGGAGGTGTTGCGCTCATTCGTGCTCTCAAGGCGCTCGATAAGTTACAGGGCGCCAATGAGGATCAAACGGCTGGCATCCGCATTCTGGCGCGCTCGATCGAAGAACCTTTGCGGAATATCGTTGAGAATGCGGGCGAGGACGCGGCGGTCATCCTGAATCAGGTGAAAGCCGGGAAGGGCGCCTACGGCTACAACGCGGCGACCGGTGAATTCGGCGACCTGCTCGAAGAGGGCATTCTTGATCCGACGAAGGTTACGCGGCTTGCGCTGCAGAATGCGGCATCGGTCGCGGGCCTGATGCTCACAACAGAGGTCATGGTGGCCGAGGCTCCGAGTGCCGAACACGGCCATGGCGGCATGCCGGGCGGGGGCGGAATGACCGGGATGGACTGAGAGTCCCGGCACTTGTGTACGGAACCGCACATAAATAGGACACGACCTAGCGTAGTCTGGACAGATGCTCCACGAGTTTCTCACCGGCAATCGAGCTGATCTAATAGAACGCTGTCGTCTCAAGGTTGCTCGAAGGTCCGCACCCCGAGTGACCGAAGCTGAGCTCACACACGGCATTCCGCTGTTTCTTGAACAGCTGATTAAGACGCTTCAGGTCGAGCAGACCTCCGACCCCATGCGCAGCCGCAAGGTATCCGGCCCGGCCGGTGGCGGGCCGCCGGTATTGTCAGAGATTGGCGCCGCTGCGGCGTTGCACGGGCGCGAGCTGATGCAGCAGGGCTTTACGGTGGATCAGGTGGTTCACGACTACGGCGATCTATGCCAGGCCATCACGGACCTGGCATTCGAGCTCAAGGCGCCGATCGAAATTGACGAATTTCGAACCCTCAACCGCTGCCTCGACAACGGTATCGCCGATGCCGTGACGGAATACTCCTACCAACGCTCTTCTGCCGTGGCGAACTATGGCGTTCAGGCGCTGAGTGACAGGCTGGGATTTCTCGCGCACGAGCTGCGGAACCTCACCCATACGGCCACGCTCGCGTTCAGCGCCATCAAGGTGGGTAATCTCGGGGTGACCGGGGCAACCGGGAGGGCGTTGGAGACTGCCCTGATCGGCCTGCGTACACTGGTCGATCGCTCGGTTGCCGACGTGCGAGTCGCGGCCGGACTGCCGCCGCGGCACGAACTCGTCTCCCTCGCCGATTTCATGGATCAAATCGGGATCTCTGCCGTGCTCGAGGCGCGTGCCCGTGAGTGCAGATTTACAGTGTCCGTCGTCGACGAGCGCCTTGCGGTCGATGTCGACCGCGACATGCTTCTTTCGGCCGTCGGAAACCTGCTGCAGAACGCGTTCAAGTTCACGGAGCACGGCACTGAGGTGTTGGTGCACGCCTATGCAGTCGCGGATCGGATCCTGATTGATGTCGAGGATCATTGTGGTGGTCTGCCACCGGGCAGCGCCGACCGAATGTTCCTGGCGTTTAAGCAGGGCGACGAGGATAGATCCGGGCTCGGGCTCGGGCTGGCAATCTGCCGGCGCAGCGTCGAAGCAAACAATGGAATTGTCCGCGTCCGCGACATGCCCGGCTCAGGTTGTGTTTTCACGATCGATCTTCCGCGGCGCGCACTGGCGTAGTGATTCCGGGGGAGGATCATGGGCGATAGAGCAAGTCTCACGGCGGTGACCGAGCGGCCTTCACGGCGGCGGGCGATTATCGGTGTTGTTGGCGCATTTGGGGGGTTGGTGCTGAGCTCAACGAGGGTCTGGGCAGGCGCCGAGGATGGGATATCTCATACGGCGGAGTCCATTCACCAGGAGCCTGCTTTCACAGCGAGCCCGAAGCGCGTTTACGAAGCTCTTACTGACGCCAAGCAATTTACCCGCGTCATACAGCTCAGTGGAGCCCTCCAAGCGATGCACCTGCCGGATACACCGGCTGAGATCAGCAGGGAGGCAGGAGGCGCGTTTGCGCTTTATGGCGGGTATATCACGGGACGGCACGTCGAGCTTGTGCCGAACGTTCGTGTTGTCCAGGCCTGGCGAGCGGGCCGCTGGCCTCCGGGGGTTTATTCGATTGCCAAGTTCGAGCTTGTGAAGCAGGGCTCGGGGTGCAAGATCGTCTTCGACCATACAGGCTTTCCCAAAGGTGACGCGGAGAGCCTGGCTTTGGGATGGAGAGCTCACTATTGGGAGCCGCTCGCCAAGGTCCTGGCATAACACCTGCGGGCGGCCCGTGCAGCGGCGTTAGTAATGCTCGATTCTCGGGACTTGCCGACCCGATAGCACTTCACGGTCGGAGAGGTAAGTGCGCTAGCGAACTGTCAGCCAGATTAGCGAGGCGTAGCTTCGACGCTCCGGTGTGACGCTTTGCTGCGTCGACCGACCTCGGACGGCATCGGCCGGCCAACACTTTTGAGGCGTAACGAACATGAAGCGAATTACTACGGTCAGCGTCCTGCTGGCACTGATAGCGGTTATGTCAGCCTGCGTCATTGCACCGCGCGAGGGCTACTACGATCGCGGTCATAATCGGTATTACCACCAAAACGCCTGGCACGACTGCGGCCAAAACGATCAGCATTGCCACTGATCAAGGCCGGCTTGCGCAAGGCGATCGGATCATCGGATCGCACAAAAGAAGGCCCCGCGAACGGGGCCTTCCAGCACACCGCCAGGAACACTACTACGGCACCCACGAAGAACATCGTCGAAACGGTGATCAACGCGGGCGATTTCACGACCTTCGCTGCCGCAATCAACGTGGCAGGCGCTTCGAAGCTTGGGGCGTCTCGCGCGCTTTAAAAGCACAAACCGACACTTCGGACTTGCTCAGCGCCTTCGAGCTTGGCCGGGCAGTCGGTTCCGAGTCGGCCCCCGGGCGGGCGCTGTCCGGGCAAACGTCGGCGTCACCGCAGCCGGCGTCGCTCGCCGCTACGGTGCGGAGGCGCACAGAGCGCAGGTGATCGGGGGTATATCCTGCAGGAGTGGAGCCTGGCCGATCCATGTCGAGACACTCAGGCCGTTCGAAATACGGAGAACTGGAGAAACTTATGAAGATTAACGGCGTTGGAGTGGCTATGACAAGCCTTCGACCCTTTGCTCTCGTCGCCACCGCGCTCGCGCTCGGAGCCTGCAGCACATTTCAACCGAAGTCGGCCGTCGAAATGAGCGCCGCGAACGTGACACTCAACAGCAGCTGGCACGCGCGTATCGCCAGCCCATCGGAGCTTGCGGGTGCCGTGCAAATGAACGGATCGGCGTCCATGGCACCGGGGGTGAAGCGGGGAACCACGGAGGTCGCGATGACACTCGGAAACACATCGCCAGGCGGCGTGCACCCTTGGGCCATTCACCGCGGACAGTGTGGCGCGGATGAGGGAGTATTCGGTGCCCTGGAGAACTACCCGCCGCTGCGAGTCGGAACCGATGGCACAGGTTCCTCGAGAGCCACTGTGGCGCTCGATACCCCAACCGGAGGCGACTACTTTGTGAGCGTTCAAGCCTCGCCGGCGAATCATGAGTTGACCGTTGCGTGCGGAAACCTCGCGGCACCCACGACTTGATCGCGGAGGGTAGAACGGGCCGGTCGTCAGGACCAGCAAGCGAACTTTAGTAGCTATCACCGTCAGGCTCGGTTCTTGCTCGAGCAAGGAGATGCGAGGACCGCAACAAGCACGCATCATTGGTCCGAGCAAACGCCGACTCTGGCGGACACTGGGGCCTGGCCTCATCACGGGGGCTGCCGACGATGATCCCAGTGGCATTGCCACCTACGCACAGGCGGGCACTCAGTTCGGCTTCGGCTTGGGATGGACGCTGGTCCTGACTTACCCGTTGATGGTCGCGATTCAGGCGATCTGTGCCGAGATTGGGCGCACGACCGGCCGCGGGATCGCCGGCAATCTTCGGCGGCACTACCCCAGTTGGATTTTGTATGCGATCGTGGGGATGCTGTTCGGCGCAAATATTCTCAACCTCGGAGCGGATCTTGGCGCCATGGCCGCATCACTGCGGCTCGTGGTGCCCGTACCGGTATGGCTCGCCGTGCTGTCGTTCGGCTCGATCTCGGCCGGCGGCCAGATCTTTCTAAAGCACACCCGCTACGTCGCCGTGTTGAAGTGGCTCACGCTCTCGCTCCTGGCGTACTTTGGAACGCTTGCAACAGTTCGGGTCCCCTGGAGCGATCTCATCCGAGGCTTGGTCTGGCCCCGGGTTGATTTCGATCGCGACTTCTGGCTGATGGTGGTTGCGATATTCGGCACGACCATCAGTCCCTATCTCTTCTTCTGGCAAGCCGGGCAGGAAGTGGAGGACACCAAGGCTGAGCCGCGTCGACAGCCGTTGCTCGAGCAGCCGGGGCAAGCGAGGAGGGCGTTCGCCCGCATCCGGGTCGATACGCTCGTGGGCATGGCCTTCTCCAATCTCGTAGCGCTCGCAATTCTGGTGACCTCCGCCGTCACTCTGCATGCGCGGGGTCTCACGGGCATCGAGACCGCCGCGCAGGCGGCTGCGGCACTGAGGCCCGTGGCCGGAACCTTGGCATCCATGTTATTTGCCCTCGGCGTCGTCGGCACTGGCCTGCTGTCGGTGCCGGTACTGGCGGGCTCCGCCGCCTACGCACTCGGTGAGGCGCGACGCTGGCCCGTAGGGCTCTCTCGAGCGCCGCTCGAGGCGAAAGCATTCTATGCGTCAATTGCACTGGCGACGCTCCTCGGGGCGCTCGCCAACCTGGTGCATATCAATCCCATAAAGGCGCTTCTGTGGGCGGCGGTGCTGAATGGCATCGTCGCAGTCCCTGTCATGGTAATGGTGATGCTGCTCGGCTCGCGCGCCGACGTCATGGGAAGGTTCCGCATCTCGATGCGCCTGAGGCTGACAGGCTGGATCGCCACGATCGTGATGGCGACGGCGTCTGCCGTCTTTCTCTGCTCCTCTCTATGAGTATTCGCTTCGATCGGAGTGCGCGTCTATCTAACGGCTCGAAGGTGCGGCAGGCAGCACCGGCACGAAGTTGCGCGCGTCATCCGGGTCGCCTTTGCCCTTGTACTTGGCATATGCCGGATAGGGATACATAGGCCGGGTGAAGCTCACCGGTACATCCGCACCCAGCGGATAGGTGAGCCGGAAGGCTGAGCTCCATACTCGGTCGCGGACGCTGCCGGTCTTATCCGGGCCGTGGACAAGGAGGTAGCGGGTATCGACGTGCGCACCGACCATCATGTCGGGCGGATGACCTTTCTCCACCCACGCCTCGAGATAGGTCAGATAGTCCACGGCGAAAGCGCCGTCGCCCGCGCTACAGTGCCGCATCCCGGGTACGAGAAACAGGCGGAAAAAATCCATGGTTGCCCGGCGACCGCCCATGGCGCGCTCGACGGTTTGGTAGTAATCGAAGATGGCACCCGGGATCTCGAGCCCGTCGTTGCCGCCTTGCGCGACAATGAGCTTGCCGCCGGCGGCCTTGAAGTGCCTGAGGTCCGGATTGTCGTCCGTGTACTCGGCGCCAAGCCCGAGCCGCTTGTAGTCACGATCGAAATCGAAGTCGTTGATCGTCCAACTGCCCCCCGGCGCCGGCCGGTAGAGGATGTACTTGAAGAACTCCGCTACTTCGGCGCTCGCGCCGGGGTCGGTTGCCCAGTCCATCTCCGAGCCCGGAAACACGCCGCGCGTCGAAATCGGAACTCCCGCCGAGGTATGCGGGCCGGCGTAGATGTTCCTTGCCGCCGCGATCTGCGTCGCGCTCAGGCATTCGCTGCTGTGCCCCGGCCGGCAGGCGAGCACCGCCGGGTCGAACTTGCAGCCGAAAGGATTCCCGATGATACCGTCCTTCACTCCATCGCCCATGTCGCAGGCTTTTAGTGCGGCACGGTGCAGCAGCTCGAGGTCGGATGTCGAAAAGATGGGCTTGCCATGGGCATCGAACAGATTTCGATACTTCCATACCTGGCGCATGCTGATATCAGCCTCGCTGTCGGCATCTGGCGCGATGGCGACGATGCCGTCGAAGTCCCAGGGAAAGCGCTGCGACTCGACGAGACCCTGGTAACCGCCAGTTGAGCACCCGTACATGTAGGACCTGGAGGGTGACTTCCCATAGTAGGCATTGACGAGAGCGCGGCCGGCGAGAGCAGTCACATGCGTTGCGCGGAACCCCCAATCGACCCGCGCGGCAAGGTTGTCCTGGGCCCAGAGCCCCAAACCGGTTTTGCCCTCGTGGCCCATATCAGAGGCGATGCAGGCATAGCCGCGCCGTACGGGTCCCCTGCAGAGAAACAGATACATTTCTCCTCCCCAGCCGCCGTCACCAACTTCCATGAATTTGCCGTTCCAGTTCGCGAGCGGCAGGTGCATCTCTATAGCGACCTGGGGCCAGATGTAGCCCCGCACGCGGCAGTACGCAGGTGACTTTGGGTTGGCTGCGATCACGCGGGCGTCAGTGAGCTGAAGCGGTGCATCCTCGATGTCGCTGAAATCCTTGGAGAGGAGCGCGCTGCAGGAGGCAGCAGAAGGGGAGTTGGGAGATGATGATATCGCGGCCCTCTGGGCGAGAACGCTGCCCGAGGCGAGACCGAGCAAGCTGGCGGCGATGACTCCGCAAAGGATTTTCTGACTCATACCCACTCCTGCCGTCGTAGCGCCATGGGTTCGACGGTCAACGCAAGTCAAGCTCGTAAAGGCGGGAGGCGTTCGCGGCGAATATGTCACCCTCGCGGCCGGGCGTGAAGCGTGCGACCAGTTGCCGTGAGACTCCGAGCCAGTCGGAGTAGCTGGCAACGCTCGTGAGGACCGGCCAGTCGCTGCCCCAGAGGACCCGCTCGGCACCGAAGCACACAAAGACGTGAGCCACATAGGGAGCGATCTGCTCCATGCTCCACTGCGCTCCGGCCTCGGTGAGCAGCCCGGAGAGCTTGCAGCAGCCCGAGGTATCGCGCGCAATCCGCTCGATATCGCGCGCCCATGCATCGAACTCCCCGTGCGCGATATCGGGCTTACCCGCATGATCGAGCACGGCGCGCAGGGTGGGATGACGCAGCAGCCGCTCGCGGAGCGGCCCGAGATGTTTCGGCCGCACGAGCGCATCGAAGACGAGCTCATGAGCCGCAATGGCCTCGAACGCCGCATCGAGTGCGGGCCGCGTGACCCAGTCAGGATCGGCGATGTCCTGGATCATGGGACGAAGGCCTTTCAATTTGCCGCCGCCGGCCGCCGCGAGCGCCGCCACATGGGCCGAGATATCGGGCCGCTCGAAGTCCGCCCAACCGACGACACCGCCGATGAAGGGATGGGCGGCGGCGAGGAGAAGAAGAAAGCGTGTTTCGGCTTCGGTTGCGGCGGCCTGTACGAGAACCGTCGCAGCTACCTCGTCTGCGCGCAGCGTCGCGGCAAGATCCTCCGGTAGAAAGTTCCGGTACAACACACCGGCGGCCGGCGTGAGCCAGGCGTAATCGCCGCGCCCGAGATCCCAAAAGTGTTGATGGGAGTCGACGATCACTTGGGCAGCACCGCGCCCGCATCGACCAGACCATGCTGCCGCAGACGGTCCCAAAGGGCCGCTGGAATCGTTGCTTCCATGCGCTTCACGGCGCTCGAGACTTCGGCGGCATTCCGCAGGCCGGCGACTACGCAGGCCACGGCCGGGTGCGCCAGCGGAAACTGCAGCGCCGCGGCCCCAACATCGACCCGCTCCTCGGCGCACTCTTCATAGACGCTGCGGGCGCGCTGCCGCGTCAACTCATCGACCGGCGCGTAATTGTAGGTCTCTCCGGGAGCCGCGGCGCCGGCGAGGAGTCCGGAGTTGAAAGGTCCAGCCACCAGTATGGGAATGCCGCGAATCTGCGCCTGCTCCATGAGCTCGATGGCATTGCGCTGCTCGAGGAGCGTGTAGCGGCCGGCCAGCATGATGCAGTCGAGATCGAAGCGCGGCAATACCTCGAGGCAGACATCCTGCTCGTTGACGCCGAGTCCGATGGCGCCAACCGCGCCGGAGTCACGCAGCGCAGCCATCGCGGGCAGCGCTTCATCGAGCGCAGCCTGCAACACCTCGGGGTGGCGCTCGCCGTGGGTCATGCGGCCAATGTCATGCAGGTAGAGGATGTCGACGTAATCGACCCCGAGCCGCTCGAGACTCGACTCGAAGGAACGCTGCACCGCATCGCGGCTGTAGTCGAAGAGAGCGCGACTGCCCTGCACCGCGAAACCGTCAGCCATCTCGCGCCCCGAGTCGTCGCCACTGATCAGACGCCCGACTTTGGTCGATACCGTGAAGCTCGCGCGGGGACGGCCGGCGAGTGCACGTCCCATGCGCTCTTCGCTCAGACCGTGGCCGTAGAAGGGTGCTGTGTCGAAGTACCGGATGCCGCGCGCCAATGCCTCTTCGATCGCTGACCGGGCATCCGCTTCGGACACCGGCGCGTAAAGATTGCCAATGGGGGCGCCGCCGAAGCCAAGTGGCGAAACGCTCACTCGGCGCCGCCCAATGGCGGATGAGTTGCGGCTCACGCTGCTCTCTTCAACGCTCGAGCACCACGATGCGGTCGATGGCTCCCGCCCGAGCGGGTGGCACGGTGAGCAGGACCGCGCCCGGGATGGCCCGCAGCTGAACTTTCCGATGCGTATCGAATGCCCAGGCGGCCTTCATGCGCGGCAGTACCGGCAGCACCAGATAGGGCTCCTGCCAATCCAGTATGTGCAGGTAGATATAGTTGCCTTTCGCCGTGCTCACACCCCAGCTGCGCGGACTGATGGGACCTTCGTGGGTGCCGTAGACGGTCTCGCCATGGGTCTGCAGCCATTGGCCCATGGCTTTCAGCCGCGTGGCGAATTCGGGCTGAATCACGCCTTCCGAGGTGGGTCCCACGTTGAGGAGAAAGTTGGCGTTCGCGCCCGCCGCCCGCACCAGCATCTGTATGAGCTGCGAGGCGCTCTTGTAGTCCTTGTCGTCGCGCGTGTAGCCCCACGAGTGATTGATGGTCTCGCAGGTCTCGAGCGGGAGCTGTGAGATCCCCGCGGTGTTGAACCCGGCCGAGTTCTGACCCGGCAGATCCTGCTCGAACATCTGGAAGTCCTCTCCGGGCAGAGGCGCGCGGTGATGATTGTTGCCGATCAGCGCCGCGGGTTGCAGGCGATGGATGAGGGCGTAGGTGCGCTCGATCTTCCAGTCGGCGTCAGGCTTGTCCCACATGCCATCGAACCAGATCCCGCCGATCGGCCCGTACTGAGTGAGCAGCTCAGTGAGCTGCGCGTCCATGTAATCGAGGTAATGGTCGAAGTTTCCGGCGGCGGGCCGCCCGCTGAAGTGCCCCGTCCACCCGAGAGGCCAATAATCGGTGCTGTGCCAGTCGAGGAGCGAATAGTAGAAGAACACCTTGATGCCCTGGCGTCGTGCTTCCGCGACCAGCATCTGCAGGGGGTCCCTCTTATAGGGCGTCGCATCGACGATATTCCAGCGGCTCTGCCTGGTGGCCCACATGGCGAAGCCGTCGTGGTGTTTGGTCGTGATCGTGATGTATTTCATCCCCGCGCTTTTGGCGAGTGAGACGATCGCGCGCGGGTCGAAGTGGACAGGATCGAACTGCGCGGCGAACTTCTCGTACTGCGCCACCGGGATGTGCTCGTGCTCCATGACCCATTCACCGCGTGCCGGCACACTGTACACGCCCCAATGGATGAACATGCCGAAGCGGGCGTTCTCGAACCACTGGCGCGCGGCCAGGTTGGCGGGCGCGGGAGAGTAGGCCGCGGCCGCACCACGCGCGGAGGCGAGCGCACCGGTAAAAAGCAGTGCGGCAGCACTGAGCAGCACCACGCGCATATAGCTCGACTTCATGGCATCTCCTCTCCGAGCGTCTCGCGCAGCGAAAAGATCCGTGCCATCGGCACCCACTTCTCGCCGGCATTGGCGCCGGGCAACGGACGCTGGAAGCGCCACATCAGTTGCTCCCATTCCTCCATCCGTCCGTTGTCTTCAAGGAGCGCCGGGTCGGGGGCGGAGGACCCCTCCGGCACCTGCCTCACCATGACCAGCCGATTGCCGCAGCGGAAGATTTCGAGCTCGTGGATCCCGGCGGCGCGCAGTTGCGTCACGATCTGCGGCCAGATTCGGTCCGGGCGGTGCCAACTCTCGTATTCGGCGATCGCCGCCGGATCGTCGTCGAGGTCGAGCGCGAAGTATAGTCGTTGCATCTCACACCGCCGTCGTCAGCCTGCGAGTATAGGTGGCGAAGCCGAGGACCACCGCGAAGCAGAGTGCCGGCACGCTCATGGCGCGAGGGATCCCCGCGGCATCCGAGATGCCACCCATCAGGAGTGTAAGCGTTGCGCCACCGACGATGGCCATCACGAGAAACGGCGCGGCGCCCTTGCGTGCTTCATCGCCGAGGCCGCGCAGCCCGAGGGCGAAGATGGTCGGGAACATGATCGACATGAAAAAGCTCACCGCGATGAGCGCGCCGACACCGGCGCGACCGGGGAAGAGTACCGCCGCGGCGGCGAGCGCGAGTGCGGCGGCGGCGAAGCCCGCGAGGAGGCGCGCCGGCGCGAGATGACGCATGAGCGCCGTGCCGGCGAACCGCCCGAGCATGAACAGGACGAGAGAGATGGTGAGGAAATCCGCCGCGTGTCGCTGCGAGGTCCCGGGGACGGTTTGCTGTGCGTAGCGGATGAGATAGCTCCAAATGCCAACCTGCGCGCCGACGTAGAAGAATTGGGCCAGGACTGCCAGGACCAGATTCCGATTGCCGACGAGCGTGCGTAGCTGCGCCCCAGGTGCGTGCTGATCCCGCCCGGCGACGGCGGTCGGCAGCCGTGCCGTGCCTATGAGTAGCGCCCAGAGCAGCACCACGCAGCCGATGACGAGGTACGGCGTCTGCACCGCCGAGGACTGCGAGGCGTAATAGGCCGCACGTGTGCTCGCTGTCATGGCGGCGATCTGGGCATGGGTCGGCTCGACGCCCGAGAAGATGAATTGCTGGCCGATCAACACTCCGGTGATGGAGCCGAGGGGGTTGAATGACTGCGCCAGGTTCAGGCGCCGCGTCGCGCCTTCCTGCGGGCCGAGCACGGTGACGAGTGGATTCGCGGAGGTCTCGAGGAACGCGAGCCCGCAGGCGATGATGAACAGGGCCCCGAGAAATAACGCATAGGTGCGCAGCGCCGCCGCGGGGTAGAAGAGAAATGCCCCGAGAGCGTACAGCCCCAGCCCGACGAGCAGCGCCGACTTGTAGCCGAAGCGCCGCATGCACAGGCTTGCCGGAATGGCAAGCAGGAAGTAGCCGCCGTAGAAGGCGCTCTGCACGAGTCCGGCCCGGAAGTCCGAGAGCTCGAAGGCATTCTTGAACTGCTTGATGAGAATGTCGTTCAGGTTGTTGGCGACACCCCAAAGGAAAAACAAGCTGGCTATGAGCGCAAAGGCGTAAGCGCCCGCCGAGCCGGGCGCATGCCCGGCTCGGCGGGTCAGTGGGATCGGCGTAACTCACCAGTGGTACTCTACCGTGGCGCCGATCGTGAGCGGCTGCAGTGTGAATGCGGCGCCGTAGAAGGTGAATATATTGAGCGCGTTGTTGAAGAGAAGCGGGTGGTTGTTCAGCGCATTGAGTGCGTACACTGACGCATCCCAGCCGCCCCAGACCATCCCGAGGTGCAGGTTGAGCTGATTGTACGCGGGATTGGGAACGAAATAGGCGTTGTAGGTCGGGCTCGCGGTATTGGTGGTCGGGTTGTATGGGCCTGGATTCTTGCTGTGATAGGAATCGTCGAGCCGCATGTAGCCGCTGTAATCAGCGGAGATCGGGAAGGTGTATTGCGCGGTCGGCACGATGATCCAGGGAGCCGAATACGGATTGATCTGCTCGCCGTCGGCGACCACGTTGTTGCCGGCGGACGCGATCGTCGTCGCATTGCGGGCATCCGTATACCCGATGCTGAGGCCGACCTTGAGCGAATTGGTGACCAGTGCCTCGACCTGGAAATCGAAGCCGTTGCTGGTCGCCGAGCCGAGATTCGAGGTAAATCCCTCGGTACAGGCGGGTACGTTCACGATCTGCTGGATGCCGTTCCACTTGATGTGGAAGGCGCTCGCCTCCAGGTCGACGCGGCCGCCGAACAGCCGATCCTTCGAGCCGATCTCGTAGCTCCAGAGAGAATCGCCCGAATAGGTATTCGGCGCCCCGTTCGGGTAGCCGAGGGCTTGCATCGCCGCGTCGCAGGCCGGTGTGTTGTAGAACGGGGGATTGACGCCACCAATGCGGTCGCCCTTGGAGGCGCTCACGTATACCAGGGTATCCTGATCGATCTGCAGATTGATCCCATACTTCGGGTCGACCACGGTCTGGCCCTTGGTGCCGGCGAACTGGGTTGGAGTCGCGCCGTTCAGCGGTCCGTTGATATAGATGCTGTAGTCGTCGGTCTCGCGCGCCACACGCGCGCCGGCGACCAGGCTCACGTGCTTGATCAGCTGCCAGGTGGCCTGGCCGTAGGCCGCGAGCTGCTTGTCGCTCAACGGCTCCTTCTCGTAGACCGACAGGCCGCCCGGCAGCAGCGGCTGGCCGAATACCTGCTCGATCGACTGACCGTAGGCCTGCTGGATCTGGGTCGGCCAGTACGGCGACCATACCCACTGATAGCCGACCTGGCGCGACTCGTCGAAGAACACGCCAGCGGTCCATTGCAGTCGCGCGCTGGGGTTTGCCGAGGTGGCCCGGAACTCCTGCGCGAACACGTTGAGCTGCTCGGGCGTCCAGCTGTTTGCAGCCGCCGCCGGCGTCGTGGGCCAGGGCAGGCCGATGATGGCCGGCATGACGGTCGTGAAGTCCTGCTGAGCGTTGTAGCGACGGTAGAGGTAAGAGGTGCTCGAGGTCAAAGTGACCGCCGCAAGATCATCCACGATCTTGAGCGAGGGCAGGTAGAGCGTATCGCTGCTCGGCTGCAGGCGCAGCCCTTGGAAAGCGAGCTGCCCGGCGCCGAGGTTCGTATAGGTCGGGTCGAGCGCGCCCCAGTTCGTGGTCAGCGTATCGGTGTAACCCGGACCACCCGGGTCGAGAGTCGGCACATCGTTCCAATAGGTATGCTGATAAAACAGCGACGGTGTGATCTGGACCGAGGCGACCGGGGCGTAGGTGAGCGCGGCGCGCAGCACGTCGGCATCGCGCCACCCGGAATGCGGCTCATCGGCTCCCCCCGCGATGGCGCTGTCGTGGTCGATGTAGCCGCCCTGTCGCTCATGCCAGGCGCTCACGCGAAAGCCGAGCTTGTCCTCGACGATCGGACCGCCGAACGCCGCGCCGAACTCGTAGCTCGGGCCGCCGCCGTCGGTGGTGGCGACGCCGGCGCGGGTGTAGCCGCTGTACTGGGTGAGGCTCGGCTGCGCCTGAATGAACCTGATTGCGCCGCCCTCGGCGCCCGCACCGAACAGCGTGCCTTGCGGCCCCTTCAGTACCTCGACACGGTCGAGATCGAAGACGAGCGGTGTCGTGTCGGTTCCAGGCACGATGCCGTTGTCGAGGCGGATCTGTACCGGCACGTCGTCAATGTAGATACCCGTAGTCGAGTAGCCGGAGATACCCGAGGAGATGCCGCGAATCGAAAGCGCGATCGTCGAGCCGCTGTTCTCGAAGTCGACACCCGGAGTGACTGCCGCCACAGCCGCCATGTCGTAGATCTGCTGCTGCATCATCTGATCGCGAGTCAGCACCGACACGGCTATCGGTACTTTGTCGAGGCTCTCGGCGCGCTTCTCGGCGGTGACGACCACTTCCTGTAGTTGCTTGGGGTTGGAAGAGGCGCTCGCATCGCCATCCGCCGCCCTCGCAAGTGTGGTGGCGCCGAGTCCCAGGGCCAGCAGGCTGCATGAGGCTATGACAGCCGAAGATGAGGGGACCATGAGGCGTCGCACACCGCTCGATGGAGTCATGTTCTCGCCCTCTCGTTGTATGAATGGAGACGGAAAGACTCGTTGCTGCGGGCCACCCCGGCGTTCTCATAGCAGGCTCGGCAGCGTAAACTTTCATATATGATATCTAGATCACCAATAAAATCAATTCAAGGCCATGACAGCGCTGCCTGCGGACGGAGTGCACGCGAGGTGGGCCATGACGGCCCGCAGAAGGCGAGGGGAGCGGCGGCGGGCCCGCGGTGTCAGTCGGTCGCGGGTGGGTTGCCGCCGAGCTCAGCGGAAATCTCGCGCGCGGCTTTGACCAACGGACCGACGATCTCCGGCGCCGAGAGCGAGCGTGCGCTTTTCATGTAGGGGACGGTCAGAGCTGCGGCCACGCCGCCCGACTGGGTTACGGGTGCCGATAGGTCGATCACGCCCTGTACATCGTGACTCTCGCTGGTCACGTAGCCACTCTTGCGCGCGGTGTGTCCTTGCCGCTCGAAGCGTACCCATTCCCGACGCCCGACGGCGGGTGCGAGCCGTCTTTTCCATTCGGTGCGGACGAGCTCGGACTGAAAAGCGTAGAGCACCAGGCCGGAAGTCGAGTCGACCAGGGGGCGACGATATCCGACGCGTACCGAGAAGCCGAGATAGCCCGGCGCCTCCACCCGAGCGACGATCACCATTTGGTCCGCCGAAGCGACGCCGAGGTGGCAGGATTGGCCGATGGTTTCGGCCAATCGGTGCATGACGGGAAGAGCGGCGTCATGCAGGTTGCGGATGGGAGCGCGCTTCATGCCAAGGGCGAATAGCTTGTTGCTGAGAATGTAGCCTTCGCCGGAGCTCGCAAGCTCGAGGTAGCCGTGGAACTCCAGCACCTGGATCATGCGAAAGAGCTCGCTCATGGAGCGATTGAGCGCCCGGGAGACCGCGTTGAGCGACATCGGTGCGTGCGCACCGGCCAGCAGCTCGAGCACTGCCAGACCCTTCTCGAGCGCTGGCGCGCGATATTTCGGCTCCGGACTCTCGGTCATCTTGCCTGCCGGTCGATTGACGCCAACACTTCGGTCGGCTGTTCGGCCGCTGAGTTTACTACACCGTTCGCCAGGCGGCGCCGTCGGGAAAGCTGTAGCGCATGAGGCTCTCGGGGCGCATCTCGGCGGAGAATCCGACGACTGCCGGCGGCATGTATCGTCCCGCGCGAATGCGTACCGGCGCTGCGAAATGCTCGTGCAGATGATCGACGAATTCGATGGCGCGATCTTCGATCTGACCGCTGATGGCGACGAAGTCCGCCATCGCCAGGTGCTGCACCAGCTCGCAGAGTCCGACTCCCCCGGCGTGCGGAAAGACGGGTACGCCGAATTTGCGCGCCATGAGCAGAATCGCCAGGTTCTCATTGACTCCGCCAACGCGGCTGGCATCGATTTGGATGAGGTCCACGGCGCCCGCCTGGAGAAACTGCTTGAAGACGATCCTATTCTGCGTGTGCTCACCGGTCGAGATGGGAACCGGAGCCACGGCGCGGCGGATGGTCTGGTGCGCAAGGACGTCGTCCGGGTTCGTGGGCTCTTCCACCCACGCGATGCCGTATGGGGCGAGCTGCCGGATCCACGGGATTGCGGCCTCCACGTCCCAGCGTTGGTTTGCGTCTATTGCCATGGCGATACCGGGTCCGATTGCCTCGCGGGCAAGCCGGCAGCGCCGCAGGTCGTCCTCTAAACTCAGGCCGACTTTGATCTTGATGGTGCGGAAACCGTCCGCGACCGCGGCTCTCGCGAGCCGGACCAGCTTTTCGTCCGAATACCCGAGCCACCCAGGAGTCGTGGTGTAGGCAGGATAGCCATGCTCGGCGAGATATGCGCTGCGCGCGGGTCTTCCAGGCGCTGCGGCCTCGAGCATTGTGAGAGCCTCGTCCGGAGTCAATGCATCGCGCAGGTAACGGAAGTCGATGCAACGGACAATCTCCTCGGGGCGCATCTCGGATATGAACCGCCACAGAGGCTTCCCTGCGCGACGGGAGGCCAGGTCCCACGCGGCGTTGACCACGGCGCCGAGCGCCATGTGCATAACGCCCTTTTCCGGGCCGAGCCAGCGCAGCTGGGAGTCGTCCGTCAGGCTGCGGGCAAAGCCCCCGAGGTCATCGACGATCTCGCGCACGTCGCGTCCGACCACGAGGTGCTGGAGCGCAGCGCAGGCAGCGGTCTGCACTTCGTTGCCGCGCCCGATCGTGAAGGCAAAGCCGTGTCCTGCAAGACCACTCGTCCCATCCGTGCGCAGCACGACGTACGCCGCCGAGTAGTCCGGATCCGGATTCATGGCATCGGAGCCATGGAATTCCCGAGAGGTCGGAAAACGGATGTCGTGGGTTTCCAGTACCGAGATTCGCGACACTCGAGTTTGCCTTCAAGCGGGGCGGGACATGCAGGCCCGCCGATCTGCGGACAGTACCGTCGGGAGGTTCCAATTCCGTATATATAATCATTTCCATTAGTAAAATTGTCAAATATGTCGCTCGGAAGACAGATCCCTGCCGCAGACCGTGGCGAGTCGAGTTGCTTCGCGGCGCTAGGCGGCCGCGACGGCCTGCGGCGGAGCCAGCGCGAGATCGCGTAACGCGCGATGGACGAATTGCACGGTGATCGAGCCTTCGCCAACGGCCGAGGCGATGCGCTTGACGCTGCCGGAGCGCACGTCGCCGGCGGCGAATACCCCGGGTATGCTGGTCTCGAGCAGGTACGGCGGTCGCGCCAACCGCCAGGCCGCCAGCTCTTCGCGCGCGAGATCGGGACCGGTTTTGACGAAGCCGTGGTCATCGAGGGCCACACAGCCCGCGAGCCAGCTCGTGTTCGGCGACGCGCCGGTCATCAGGAAGACGTGACGCAGCGCGCGCGACTCCGGTGCGCCGCCACCCGTCGCCCACTCCACCTGCTCCAGCCGCTTCGCGCCGGAGAGCGCCGTGATCTGCGTGCCGCGTGTGCAGGGTGATGTTGCGGGAGTCTTCGATGCGGCGGATCAGGTATGCCGACATGCTCTCGGCCAGGCCTGCCGATCGCACCAGGACGTGCACATGGCGGCACGAGCCGGCGAGAAACACCGCGGCCTGTCCGGCCGAATTGCCGCCGCCGACGATGGCGACGTCCTCGCCGTCGCACAGCCGGGCTTCCAGATGCGTGGCAGCGTAGTAGATGCCGCTGCCGAAGAAGCGACATGCATTGGGGACCTCGAGCATCCGGTATTGCGCGCCGCTCGCGATGACGATCACGGAGCCCCGCAACCGCCTGCCATCGGACATTTCCACGGTGTAGGGCCAGTCGTCGCAACGCAGCCGCACGGCTTGCCAGGCGATGCTGAGCTGCGCGCCGAACTTCTGCGCCTGCGAGAGGGCGCGGCCGGCGAGCGCGGCGCCGGAAATGCCGGTGGGGAAGCCCAGATAGTTCTCGATGCGCGAGCTGGTTCCGGCCTGGCCGCCGGGCGCGAAGGTGTCGACGATGCGCACGTCCAACCCCTCGGAGGCCGCGTACACGGCAGCCGCGAGGCCGGCAGGGCCGGCGCCTATGATGATCACGTCGTGCACGCCGCTGTCGTCGGGCTGGCCGTTGATGCCGAGGCAGTCGGCGAGGGTGGCGTTGTCAGGATTCCTGAGCACCTTGCCGCGGCACACCACCACAGGAAGATCCTGCGGCTGCGACGTGAAAGCGCTCGAGCAACGCCTGCGCGTCCGGATCCTGATCGATGTCGATGTCGGCGTATGGGCGCGCGTTGCGCGTCAGGAATTCACGTATCCGGAGCGTGTTGCCGGCGTGGCTCGAGCCGAGCACCGTGACGTCGCCGGAACCGGACTGCACGATGCCCATGCGTCGCAGGATGAAGGCGCGCATCATCAGCTCGCTCAGCTCGGCGTCGCTCTGCACCAGATGCCGCACGTCGTCCAAGCCGACCTGCAGGACCGCGCCCGCCTCGCGGACGCGGAGCTGCGCCAGCGCCGGCGTGCCGCGCAGTGTGCCCATCTCCCCGGTAAAGTCGCCGACGGTGAGCAAATTCAACAGGTTGTAGCCGCAGGTCGCCGTGTGCACGTCCGAAGTCGGCGCCAGGGCTTCGACGCTGCCGGCAGCGACGATGAACAACCCGGTCGGCCTCTCGCCGACGTTCAGCAGGATCTCGCCGGCTGAGGTTTCGCGACGCGTGCAGTGCGCGGCGAAGCGGGCGAGCTGCGCCGGCGTGAGCTTGGGGAACATCTGCTCGCGGCGCTTTTCGAGAAGACCCATGGCCATGAAGATCTCCGGCTCAATCGAGTTGCAGCACGACCTCGTCCACGTAACACCAGCTCCAGTCCTCGCCAGGCTCGATCGAGCTCATGATCGGATGTTGCGTGGCGTGGAAGTGCTTGGTGGCGTGGCGGTTCTTGGAATCGTCGCAGCAGCCGACGTGGCCGCAGGTGCGGCACAGCCGCAAGTGCACCCAGCCGTCACCGAGCTTGAGACATTCCTCGCAGCCGCGGCTGCGCGCCTGGTCGGTGCGGACGAAATCCAGGTGATGGCAGCGCGTGGTCATGGCACCTCCGGCAGGGGTCGCATGCCAGTCTACACCCAGGCGTGGAGCCGCACGGCCGCCCATCGTCGCGCAAGCGCAACGGATCCCAGAGGCGACTGTGTCATTGGCGGGACACGGCGGCCGCCGCGACGCTGGTGCAAGTTACAGCAGGGAGAGACAATATCCGCGGGCTGAGAGCTGCTAAATGACCGGACGCATCCGGCAACGGGAGTAGAAGGATATGGTCACGCTCCGCATCAATGGCCTCGAGCGCACCGTGGACGCCCCGAGTGATATGCCGCTGCTCTGGGTACTGCGCGACCTTCTCGGCATGACGGGCACGAAATTCGGCTGCGGCATCGCGCAATGCGGCGCCTGCACCGTGCACCTCGACGGGCAACCGGTTCGATCGTGTCAGCTCGCGGTCGGCTCGGTGGGCGATCGCGCCATCACCACGATCGAGGCCATTGGCACGACTCCGGCTGGCGAGCGAATCCAGAAGGCGTGGCTGGAGCTCGAAGTCATGCAATGCGGCTATTGCCAGTCCGGCCAGATCATGTCCGCGACCGCTCTGCTGGCCGGAACTCCCAACCCCGATGATTCGGACATCGACGCGGCCATGGCGGGAAACATCTGCCGCTGTGGCACGTACGTCAGGATCCGCGCCGCCATCAAGCGCGCCGCCAGCTACGAGTAAGCCCGCGATGCCCACACTTCTCGACTCTGACGCGATCCCACCCGAGACCGCCCCGGTAGACCCGGCGCGGCGCGCCGTGCTCAAAGCGGCCGGGGCAGGCGTATTCCTGTTCGCCTTTCACGTTCCTGCCGGCGAGGGGTCTGCAAGGGCGTCGGGCTCGCCCTTTGCCCCGAATGCCTTCATCCGTATCGACCGCGGGGGCAAGATCACACTCATCATGCCGCAGGTGGAGATGGGGCAGGGCATTTACACGGCCCATGCCATGATGCTTGCGGAAGAGCTCGATGCGGCGTGGGATTCGGTGTCCGTGCAAGCCGCGCCGCCTGATACCGCGCTCTACGCAAATCCCGTGTTCGGAGTACAAGCGACCGGGAATTCCAACTCGGTGCGCGCCTTCTGGCTGCCGCTGCGCCGCGCCGCCGCGGCCTCGCGTGCGATGCTGGTCGCCGCCGCGGCCCACCGTTGGCGAGTCTATCCGGCAGCATGCGTTGCCGAGAACGGCGAGGTAATCCACCAGCCCAGCGGGCGCAAGTTCTCCTACGGTGCGCTGGTCGATGCCGCGGCGCGGGAGACACCGCCGCAGAATCCGCGCTTGAAGTCGCCGGCCGAATTCAAGCTCATCGGGCGGCCGATGAAGAGACTCGACACGCCCGACAAGGTCAACGGCAAGGCTCAGTTCGGCATCGACATGATGCCGCCAGGGGTGAAGGTCGCGACGCTGGCCGCATGCCCCGTGTTTGGCGGCAAGGTCGCTCACGTGGACCCCAGCCCGGCGCAGCAGATACCGGGAGTGCGTCAGGTGGTCGTCCTCGACGATCTGGTCGCGGTGGTGGGCGATCACTTCTGGGCCGCAAAACAGGGCCTCGCGGCGCTCGACATCACCTGGGACGACGGGCCGAATGCGACAGTGGACAGCGCGCTGATCCGGGACCGGCTGCGCGCGGCGAGTGAGCGGCCCGGAATCGTGGCGCGCAATGTCGGCGATTTTGACAAGGCGTTCGCGGGCGCGGCGCAGCATGAAGCGCAATTCGAGTTGCCGTTTCTCGCTCACGCGACCATGGAACCCATGAACTGCACGGTGCACGTGACGCCTGATTCATGCGAGGTGTGGGTCGGCACTCAGGTCTGCGCACGCACCCAGGAGGCCGCGGCGCGCGTGACGGGACTGCCGCTCGAGAAGGTGGTCGTCCACAACCAGCTACTGGGCGGCGGGTTCGGCCGCAGGTTGGAAACGGACGCGACCGAGAAGGCCGTGCGGATCGCGCAGCGGGTCGACGGCCCGGTGAAGGTCATCTACACCCGCGAAGAGGATGTCCAGCACGACGCCTATCGACCCATCTACTACGACCGCATCGCCGCCACGCTGAAAGACGGCAGGATCGATGCCTGGCGCTATCGCGTCGCGGGCTCCGCCAGTCATCGCGCGCTGGCTGCCGCCTGCCTACGCCGGAACCCACATAGATATCGACGAGGTCGATAGCGCGGTGGACATGCCGTACGACATCCCGAATTTTCGGGTGGAGGCAGTGCGCGAGGAACCACCCGGCGTGCCGACCGGCTTCTGGCGCGGAGTCGGCCCGAACAACAACGTCTTTGCCGTGGAGAGCTTCATGGATGAGCTGGCGAGGGCGGCGGGCAAGGACCCGGTCGCTTTCCGCCGCGCCATGTTGGACAAGACGCCGCGGCTCAGGCATGCGCTCGATGTCGTCGCGGAGAAGGCCGGCTGGGGGAGCCCCCTGCCGCCGCGCACCGGTCGCGGCGTATGCTGCCAGGTTTCCTTCGCGAGCTTCATCGCCACCGTCGTCGAGGCCGAAGTAGATGCCGACGGCGAAGTGAGTTTGCGGCGCGTGACGAGCGCGGTCGACACCGGGATCGCGGTCAATCCCGACACCATCGTGGCTCAGCTGCAGGGCGGGTTGATCTTCGGACTCACCGCCGCGCTCTACGGCGAGATCACGATCGACGAAGGGCCGGGTCCAGCAGAGCAACTTCAATGATTACCGCATGCTGCGCATCGATCAGGCGCCGAAGATCGACATTCACCTGATCCCCAGCGGCGAGCCGCCGGGCGGCATCGGCGAGACCGGGACTACCGCTGGCCCGCCGGCGCTGCGCAATGCCCTGTATGCGGCCACTGGAATTGCGCTGCGACGCCTGCCGATCGATCGTGAGGTGCTGGCGGGCCGCAGGGCTCCGTGGCGGGGCTGATCCTCATGAGTCGTCGGGCGCGTAACACTCTCGTCGGCGTCGCGATAATCGTAGTCCTTGGGCTGATCGCCTGGTTCGGGCTGGTCGCCGAGCCCGGCCCGATGGCCTTCGCAGGCGGCAAGCGCGTCCCGCTCGCCGATTACCGGGACACAAATCCAACTGGCGTACCGGCGAGCCTGGCGGCCGCGAGCCCGGTCGCACGCGGCGAGTACCTTGCACGCGCCGCAGACTGCATGGCCTGCCACACGACTGCCGACGGCAAGCCCTTTGCGGGGGGACTTGCCATCCGCACCCCTTTCGGGACGCTGTACTCCCCGAACATCACGCCGGACCGTGCGACCGGCATTGGTAATTTCACCGACCGCGATTTCCTCAGCGCGCTGCGTGAGGGCGTGATGCCCGACGGCACGAGACTTTACCCGGCTATGCCGTATGCCGCCTATACCTACATGACGGATGCGGATGCGCTCGCCATCAAGGCCTATCTCTTCAGTCTTGCGCCGGTGCAGGCCAAGACCCCTCGGGACACGCTTGCCTTTCCGTATGATCAGCGTTGGTTGATGGTTTTCTGGCAAGCCCTGTACGACCCCGACACCCGTTTCAAGCCCAGGAGCGACCGTAGTGCGCAGTGGAACAGGGGGGCATATCTCGCGGAGGCGATGGCCCATTGCGGCGACTGCCACACGCCGCGGAATCTGATGCAGGCGCTCGATAACCGCGACAAGTACTCCGGCGCCACCGCCGCGGGCTGGAAGGCCTACAACATCACGGCGGACGACCGCTCTGGAATCGGATCGTGGAGTGATGCGACGCTCGCGCAGTATCTCGCGACAGGCCACGCCATGGACCACGGCACGGCCTCCGGCAATATGGGCGAGGCGGTCGACCGCAGCCTGTCATACCTGGCGCCAGCCGATATCCAGGCTATCGTGGCGTATCTGCGCACGGTCCCGGCGGTGTCTTCGCCGCGGCGAGCCGGCGGTGCGTGTGAGCCCGGCGCCCGACTCCCCCAGACAGGGCATGTCGGCGAGCCTCGATCCGCGCGGCAAGCAGGTTTTCGAGGAGGCCTGCGTGAGCTGTCATTCCTGGAGCGGACGCAGCATGCTCACCTCTTATGCGACGCTGACGGGCGCGCGTGCCGTGAATGACCCCAGCGCAACGAATGTTGCACAGATCGTGATTTCGGGGATGAGGCGCAGGAGTGGAGGCGGGACGGTCGCCATGCCCGCATTCGGGGCTGCCTACTCCGACGTCGAGATCGCGGCCGTCGCCAACTACGTGACGAAGCGTTTCGGTAGCGTAGGGTCCAGCGTACAGGCGCGGGAGATCAGCCTGCTTCGGTCGCAGAGCTCGCAGTAGAGTTGATCACAATGCTGCCTCTACCGCGTCGAAGAGCGACTGCAGTCCGAACGATACGTCGACGATTACCCCGTTCACGAAGAACCCTGGCGTCGCGCGCAGGTGGCTGCTGAGGCCGCTGTCGATGTGCTCGCGGATGCGTTGCAGATAGACTTCGTCGTCCATCTCCGCAGTGAATCTCGCGCCTGTCGAGATCGAGCCGCTCCGCGTAGGCGGTCAGGTGCTTGAGGTCCAGATGCGGCTGATTCGCGAACAGGAGATCGTGCATGGCCCAGAACTGCCCTTGCGCTCCGGCGCATTCGGCCGCTTCGGCCGCTCGCAGCGCGTGCGGATGAATCGATTCCAGCGGGAAGTGGCGATATGCGAACAGGACCTTACCGTCGAAACGCTCGAGAAGGAGTTTCACCGACGGCGCCGCCTGCTTGCAGGTGGGGCACTCGAAGTCCCCGTACTCCACCACCGTGATCGGAGCGTGTGGGCTACCGAGGACGTGATCTGTGGCGTTAATCGGCTGCGAAAGATCGGGGGGGTGATGTGTGGCCATCCCGCAAGTGTCCGCCTATGGGCGCTGCCTGTCCATAATTCGCCAGTTGTCGCGAGGGCGTCCTATACTTTACTGTCGGCGCTAAGCGCGGGTCCGTTGCAACGCCAGTAACCAAGAATACCAAGCCATGTCGCCTCTCCAGCTCGATTGGAACAAGGTCTTTGAGTTCACGTGGCGAATTCTCGTCTTCATCGTCGCCATCGCCATCATCATCGTCGTCACCGGCAACTGGAACCGCTGGGAGGGCCGGCAGGGCTGGCAAAGCACCGACGATGCCTACCTGCAATCGGATCTGACGCCCATCGCGGCGAAGGTGACCGGCTACGTCCGCGAGCTTCCCATCCAGGATTACCAGCGGGTGCACAAAGGGCAGGTGTTGGCTCGCCTGGTCGACATCGACTATCGCGCCGCCGTCGACGAGGCACAGGCGCGCATCCTCTCCGTCGCCGCGCAAGGCCAGGCATTGCAGGCCCAGCGCGAGCTCCAGCTGGCCAACGTGCAGGCGGCGCGGGCCGTGATCGCCTCCACCGTCGCCGCGTGGCAGCAAAACGGCCGTGATCTCGCGCGGCAGGGTAAGTTGCTGCGGACCGGCTCCTCTTCGACCGAGGCACGCGAGAAGCTGCAAACCCAGCACACTCAGCTCCAGGCGCAGATCGCCGAGAGCCGAGCGCACGAGGCAGCCGCCGAGAGTGAGCTTGCCGTGCTGCAGGCGCAACTCAAAGAGAATGCAGCGGCGCTCGTGGCGGCACGCGCCGCGCTGGCCGGCGCCAACCTCAACCTGGAGTACACCACCATCACCGCGCCGCAGGACGGGGTCCTCGGTCAACGCCAGGTGAAGCCCGGGGAGTTGGTTGGTGTCGGAACCCAGATCACCTCGCTGACCCCGCTGCCCAACGTTTGGGTGATCGCGAACTACAAGGAGACGCAGCTCACCCACATGGCGGTCGGGCAGAAGGCGCGGATCCGGGTCGATACCTTCCCAGGGCACACGCTCCGATGGACACGTCGAGGCGTTTGCGCCTGCCTCGGGTGCCGAGTTCGCTCTGCTGCCGCCCGACAATGCGACCGGGAACTTCACCAAGGTCGTGCAGCGCATATCGGTCAAGATCGTGATCGACGATGCGGACGGCCTGAGAGACCGGCTCGTGCCGGGCATGTCGGTCATAGCGAGCGTTTACGCGGTGGATCGTAAGCGCAAATGAGCGTTCCCGCGCAAGCACTCCCCTCCGGACTCGCCGGCCGGCATCATTGCTCCGGCCAACGTCTCGCCGCCTACCTCCATTCCGTGGCTGGGGCTGTTCGCGGTGCTCATGGGCACGTTCATCTCGACCCTCAACACTCGATTCTCCTCGTTCGGCCTTGCGGACGTACGGGGGGCGGTGCACGCAGGGTTCGACGAAGGCGCCTGGATCACGACGGCGCAAACCACCGCGCAGATGTTCGTTACGGTCATTGCTGTCTGGATGGGGGCGGCCTTCGGTCCCCGCCGGGTTCTGATGGGCGCCTCGATCGCATTTGCGGTGATCATGCTCATCACTCCCTTCTCGCCGAACCTGCCGACGCTCCTCACGATGCAGTTTCTCGGCGGCCTGGCGAGCGGATTCTTCATTCCACTCACGTTGGGCTTCATCCTGCTCAACATGCCGCCGAAGTACTGGCCGTTCGGCATTGCGCTCTATGCGCTCAATCTCGAGCTGTCGCTCAACATCTCGGCCTCGCTCGAGGGCTGGTACGTCGACCATCTCTCCTGGGCGTGGATCTATTGGCAGAACGTGCCGCTCGCCTTCCTGATGTCGGTGTGTCTGAGTCGTGGCATACCCGTCAAGCGGATCACGACCCGCCCGCCGACCGACCTCTTTGGTCTCGTCACGGGTGGCGCGGGTCTCGCCCTGATCTATGCGGCGCTCGACCAGGGCAACCGGCTCGACTGGCTCAATTCCGGCCTCGTCTGGGGCTTGCTCGGCGCCGGAACCCTGCTGCTCGTGTCCTTGCTGGTGCACGTGCTGCGCTCGGAGCGGCCGCTGCTCGATCTGAAAGTCGTGCTCGGGGCGCCCATGCCGAGCCAGTTCCTGCTGATCGCGTTCCTTCGCCTCACGATATTGTCGACCAGCTTTCTGATTCCGTTCTTCCTCACCAACGTGCGTGGATATCGAGCGATCGAGGTCGGCTATAGCCTCGTATGGATCGCCGCACCGCAGCTCATTTTCTGTCCGCTCGCCGGGTTGATGCTGAGTCGTACCGATGCCAGGCTGGTCTGCTCCATCGGGCTCATCTTCATCAGCGCCGCCTGCCTGATGGTCGCCTACAATCTCACACCGATCTGGGGATCGTACCAGTTCCTGCCGTCACAGCTGCTACAGGCCCTTGGCCAGAGCTTTGCGCTCTCGGGCATCGTCTTTTTCGGAGTTCTGCATCTGCGGCCGCAGGACGCGCTGACGTTCGGCGCCATCCTGCAGACTGCCCGGCTTTTCGGTGGCGAGCTCGGCACCGCGTTCATGACGACTCTCGCGCGAGTTCGCGAGCAGGTTGCCTCGAACCTGATCGGACTGCACGTGCAGGTGGGCGATCCGCGCGTCATCGCGTCAGTGCAGCGCCTTGGAGCCGTTACGACGCGCGTGATAGACCCGCCTGGCGCGATTGAGCGTGGACAGATCTTACTGAGCGCCGCCATCCGATCCGCGGCGACGACGCAAGCGGTCATCGACGGTTTCGTCGCGATCGCTGTGCTGGCCGTAGTCGCGTTGCTGATCGTGGTGTTCCGAAGCGCCGCGCCCGAAGGACCCGCGTCGCCGCCGCCGCTCTTCCCCTTGCGAGGAGCGGGAGGAGGGAAGCCCTCATGACCGCGGCGCGGGCAGGCTTACTCGCCGTGGCCATGCTGGCGATTGCCGCCTGCGCGGTCGGCCCGAACTATCACGCGCCGAAGCTGCCGGCCGACGCCGGCGCGCCCTTCGTGTCGCGGAATTCCACACTGGAGACGACAGTGGCCCCGCCGGATGCCTGGTGGCGGCTGTACAGCGACCCTCGTCTCGACGGTCTCGTACAGCAAGCGCTGCAGGCCAATCGTAACCTCGCCGCAGCGAATGCGAACTTCGCGGCGGCCCGTGAGGCCGTTACCGAGGTCCACGCGGCGCGCTATCCGTCAACCGACCTGACGTCGCAGGCCGTGTATGGGCGCGATCCCGTCACGGAAGAGATCCTGGAGCTCGGGGGGCACCACCCGGAGAACATCTGGCTCTACGAGGACGTCTTTGAGGCCGCGTACGAGGTCGATCTGTTCGGCCGCGTGCACCGCGCCATGGAAGCGGCGAGCGCCAATGCGGAGGCCGTCAGCGCCGCTCGCGACGACGTGCGTGTAGTGGTCGCGGCGGATACCGCGCACGCCTACGCGTCGATATGCGCTCTGGGAGAGCAGCTCAATGTCGCGCGCGAGTCGCTCAAGATCGTGCGCCAGGAAGCCGAGATCTCGGAAAATCAGTTCCAGGCCGGAGCCGGATCGAGTTTCGACGTGGCGCGGGCGCAGGCGCTCGTCGCCCAGGTCGGCGCGACGATCCCACCGCTCGAGGGCGAGCGGCGGGCTCAGGTCTTCGAGTTGACGGCGCTCCTTGGCCGCACTCCGGCCCAGGCACCACGGGGTCTCGAATCGTGTATCGCGCCGCCCCATCTCGCCTCGCTCATTCCCGTCGGGGACGGGCAGGCGTTGATCAGTCGCCGTCCCGACGTGCGCGAGGCCGAGCGCCGACTTGCTGCAGCGACCGCTGATATCGGGGTGGCGACGGCCGAGCTCTACCCGAGCATCCATCTGCTGGGCTTCTATGGCGGCGCCGCCTCGGAACCCGACCAGCTCAACACCAACATCGGAAGGGTCTGGGGCCTCGGTCCCTCGATAAGCTGGTCGTTCCCCAACATGGCCGGTCCGCGCGCCAGGGTGCGCGAGGCGAAGGCCTATCAGGCCGCGGCATTGGCGCAATTCGATTCAGTGGTGCTGACGGCGCTGAAGGAGACGGAGCAGGCGTTGACTGTTTATGGCGCGGCGCTCCAGTATCGTCAGGCGTTGGGCGACGCTCAGCGGAAAACACAACGCACTTTCGAAATTGCCCGCAACGGATACGCGGCCGGCTCATCGAGTTATCTCGACCTGCTCACGACGGAGCAGTCGCTGGTGGCGATCAACGCTGCGGTGGCCGCATCCGATGCCGAGCTGATCGGGGCGCAGATCGATCTCTTCAAGGCGCTGGGCGGCGGCTGGGAGACACCGCCTGCCAGATCGGCCGCCGTCCGGAACCCGATGAACTAACCGGCGGGGCCGATTTCCGGCAGTGCGGCCTCTACTGTGGTGACAACGGCGGCGCCCATCTCCAGGGTGCGGTGCACGGGACACTTGCCGGCAATTTCCAGCAGCTTCGCGCGCAACGCGACATCGAGCTCGCCCTCGACCGAGATGACCCGCTCAAAGCGGTCGATTTTGCCCGCGCGCCCTTCAGCCACGGCGCCGCAATCCGCGCAGTGCTCAGCCGGAGTCTTGCCATGACGGACGATGACGGATACTCGGCCGAGCGCGAGGTTCTTGTAGTTGGCGTACGCGCGCAACGTCATTGAGGTGCATGCACCGAGTGCGACCGAGAGGTAATCATAGGGGCTCGGGCCAGAATCGCGCCCGCCCGCCGCAGCCGGCTCGTCGGCGAGCAGCCGATGGCGGCCGAGAGTGACCGAATTCTGATATGTGCCCTGTCCAGTCTCGCGAATGAGTGCGCCGGTGGTCTCGATCTCGCCGGCCGCCGGCGCTTCAGGGATGTATTTCGACGCCCACGCATCGATCACGCGCGCAGCGTACGCAGCGCTACCGGCATTGGAGAGCAGATGATCAGCGTCGTCGAGCGACACGAAGCTCTTCGGATGCCTGGCGGCTAGAAAGATCTTCGAGGCATGCTCGATACTGACTACAGCGTCATGCGGGGCGTGCATGACCAGCAGTGCCTTGCCGAGTGAGCTTATTCGATCTGCCAGGCGGTACTGCTCGGCGTCCGCGATGAAGCTGCGCCGAATGCGGAACTGGCGCCCTGAGAGCACCACCTCCGCCTCACCCTTGTCGCGGACCTCCTCCAAAGAAGTGCCGAAATTCTTGAGTACATGGGCGACGTCCGCCGGTGCGTTGATCGTGACTACCGCGCGCGCCTCGGGAACATCGTGGGCCGCGACCAGCACCGCAGCGCCACCCAGGGAGTGACCCACCAGGATGGCCGGAGCGGAATAATTGTCCCGCAGATAGGCGGCGGCTCTAACGAGGTCCTCGACATTGGAGGAGAAGTTCGTGTTGGCGAACTCTCCCTCCGATGACCCGAGTCCCGTGAAATCGAAGCGCAACACTCCCACGCCCGCAGCCGCCAGGCTCGATGCGATGCGCCTCGCGGCGAAGATGTCCTTGGTGCAGGTGAAGCAGTGAGCAAACACTGCAAAGGCGCGCGCCGGGCCGGCCGGGAGATCGAGGCGAGCGCTGAGCTCGTGACCGTCGCTTCCCCTGAACGAAGCACGGATGCCTGAAGTGGTCGATGAGGAAAGCGCCATGGAGTCCCTCGCTCTAGCGGTGCTTCGACTACTGAAGGCTACCGCGGTCCAGCCGTGCTTTCCAGCCGCGTGCTAATCTAGTCAGCGGATTGCCCCACCGCCAACGAAGGGGAACAGGCACGATGAAAGTATTGCGAAGACTTCCAATGCTCATTGGTCTCGTCGCGCTTTCGAGCGGGTGCTTCGCGGCGGAAGCGGCGGCTCAAGCCGCTCCCCCGCAAGGGCAGGCGGCTACGGGGCCGGCGGCGGCGCCAGCGCCGCAAGGTCCTCCGAAGGTCTGTCTCGATGCTCAGACGGGCGACAATCTGATTAAGGAGTTCGCCGATCGCCTGAAGGAGACGATTGCTGCGTCGGGCGCATTGAGCCTCGCATCGACAACTGATTCCTGCGACCTGCAGCTGCACGTTCCGGGCAACCTGCTTCGCTTCGAAACCGCGGGCGGCGTGATGGTCAGCACCGTCGTGATCGTTACCTCGCCCTCGGGCCGCTATCTCTCCACGAGCATCACCGCCTGTCAGGCGAGTAACCTCAAACCCTGCGCCGTACGTGCCGTCTCTGCCGCCAAACTCGCTTTGCTGATGGCGTCGAACGGCCCGACGTAGATGTATACTCGGACTGATTAACAAAAAAAGACGCTAGGGGGTACCGTGGGGGCGACCGAAGCCGTCGTGCGGCCGCAGTCCGGCCGCGTTTCGCCGCAGCTCGCCGATCACCGTCGGTGGGACCGCAACTTCTTTCTGCTGATGGTGGCGCTGCTCTGGCTCGGAATCCTGATGGGATTCGTGCCGGATATCATCCACCGCGTTCGGGTCCACCGTCCGTTTCCGGCAGTGGTGTACTTTCACGGCGCCGCATTCGTCGGTTGGCTCAGCCTGCTGACAGTCCAGGTGCTGCTCATCCGCGCGCGAAGAGTGGACCTTCATCGCGAGCTGGGAATGGCGGGTATCGCACTCTATGGCGCGATGGTCGTGCTGGGTATCACGACCTCGGTGGTGGTGGACTACGACCTGTTTGGCACGCCCCACAGCGATCCATCCTTTTTCAGTATTCAGCTTGCGGACATGCTGGCGTTCACCGTCCTGGGTGGCTTCGCAATCGCACAGCGCAAAAACCCGGACGCCCATAAGCGCCTGATGATCATGGCCACCATCTGCATTGCCGACGCGGGCTTCGGCCGCTGGTGGGGTCCTGGCCTGGAGAGACTCCTCGGTGATGGCTACTGGGCGAATTGGGCCCAGGCTGTATCTCAGCGACTTCCTTCTCATCGCCATGATCGGCGTATACGACCTGATCAGCCGGCGCCGGCTCTATTCCGCTTACATTTTCGGAGCGGTTTGGGGGCTGGGGCTCGAGTTCGCCGCGGTGTGGTTGTATGTGACGCCGTGGTGGAAGCCTGTGGCACGACGCTCATCGGCCGCTAGATACGATCGGCAGCTCAATGTAGCTGGCATTCCCCGGTGCGTGGTAGATGCGTTCCGTGGCCTTGACGTAATCGCCGGGCTTGGCGAAGAAGATGTTCTGCACGTAAGTCTGCGGGTTGCGGTCATACAGCGGGAACCAGCTCGACTGCACCTGCACCATGATGCGGTGGCCCGGGAGGAATACATGGTTGGCCGTCGGCAGGTCGAAGCTGTAGAGAAGAGGCTGGTTCGGCGTCAGCGCTTGCGGATCGGAGAAGCCGGTGCGGTAGCGGCCACGGAAGATGTCCATGGCGATGCCGAGCTCATAGCCACCGAGCTGCGGCTGATCGGCAACCTGGTCGGGGTACACGTCGATCAACTTGACCACCCAGTCAGAGTCGGTGCCGCTGGTGGCGGCAATCAAGTGCACTTGCGGCTGGCCGGCGATGGTGACCGGCTGGGTCAGCACGGCGGACTCGAAGGTCAGCACGTCGGTGCGCCCTGAAAACTCCCGCTGATCGTCGACCAGCCATTGAAACCAGGTCTGATCGCCGCTGTAACCGACCGGCTGGTCAGGGCGGGTGCGAAATGGCACCGGCTTTGCAGGGTCCGAGACATAGCTGGTGTCCTGCGACTCTGCCGCCGTCGGCGCGGTGAAGTCGGCTTTGCCCTCGGCGTGCAGATAGAGCGGGGTCGGCGTGATGCTGCAACCGCTGGCGCAACCCTGCGGCCAGGAGGCCAGCCGCTCCCAATGATCGGCGCCGGTGACGTAGGCGGTCACCGGAGCGACCGGGTTCGGCGGCGCGTCGTTCTTCAGGTAATGGGCCAGGAAGGGAGCGAGGATTTGCTCCTGGAAGTACGTGCCGGTGTCGCTGCCGAAGCGGATGGCACCGAGATGATCGGCGGCCTCGATTTCCTGGCCGTGATGCCATGGCCCCATCACCAGGTACACCATGTCGTTCTGTCTGTCCTTGGGCTTGATGGCCTTGTACACCGCCATCGCGCCGTAAATGTCTTCCTGGTCCCAGAGGCTGTCGACCAGCATCACCGGAACCTGCAGCGGCTGTCGGGCGAGGATCTTGTCCATCGCCTGCTCGCTCCAGAACGTGTCATACGCCGGATGTGCGGCCACCTTCTTCCAGAAGCCGATCTGGTCCATGCCATAGGCCTTGGCCATGGCGCCGGCCGAGCCGTAATGCATGTAAAGGTCGTAATCGTCGTAGTAGTTGCTCCACCATTTGGCGCTGTTGTCGCGAGTGGCTTCCTGCTCGTAGATATAAGGGAGGTTCTGCTCCCGGAAGGCGCCGTTATGGAACCAGTCGTCGCCCATCCAGCCGTCGACCATCGGGTTCATCGGCACTACCACTTTGAGCGCCGGGTTGGGGTTGATGAGGGCTGTCAGCGGCTCATAGCCGTCATATGAGATGCCCAGAATTCCGACCTTGCCGTTGCTCTCGGGCACGTGCTTGACCAGCCAATCGATCGTATCGTAGGTGTCGGTCGACTCGTCCACGGGCGTATGGTTCAGCGGCCCGCGGAAGGGACGGTTCATCACGAAGTCGCCTTCGGAGCCGTATTTGCCGCGAACGTCCTGGATGACGCGGATGTAGCCTCCATCTACGATCACCGGGACTGCGTTGTCGTAACCTTCAAGCGCCGTGCCCATGTTGCCGCTCAGCTGGCCGTGCTCGGTCTCGGTGACCATGCTGGTGGCGTCGTAGGGTGTGCGCGTCATCAGCATCGGCGCAGCGTGCGCGCCCTTTGGAATCATGATCACCGTGTGCAGCTTGACGCCATCGCGCATGGGGATCATTACGTCCCGGATGGTGTAACCAAAGCTGGAATGGTCGGGGCTGAAGTGAGCTGGTGTCTCACTGGGTAAAGATGGATATTTCGGCGGCGGTGGGGCGGCGGCGCCGGCAGCGCTGGAGACCAGAAAGATAGCCAGCAACGCGTGCAGGCGGTGGACCGATAGCGTCATCACAGGATCCCCTCGACCTCAACAACACCGGAGCCGGCGGGAATCCTAGCAGATCGCCGCCGCCGGCGTCTTTTTGCGGTGATCCGCGAGCGGTTCAGCCCAGTAGCTTCAGCAGCTCGTTGACCGTCCGCCAGTTACGCGCGGTCGCGGGGACGCCCAGGCATCGCTCGACCCTCGATCGCAGGACCGAATCGGCGAACCCGTCCGGCGTCCAGAGATAGAAGACCCCGCCCTTGAGCGCGAACGCCTCCCGACCGGCAGCGACGCGCCCCAGCGAGTCGATGTCAGGTGACTTCGGCGGCGAAGCGAAAAAGTACAGATGCAACAGCTTGTGATTGTGCTGCGCGTCCGCGAACGGGTTGGCGCGGATGGCGGCGGCCAGCTGCGCCTTGCTGATGACCAGCACCGCCGGCGTGCAAGCGAAGTTCCGCTCGACCAGCCGCTCTATCCTTGTCGCGAGCGCGCCAGGATCGCGGCTCGCGCTGCGGAACACTATGTTGCCGCTTTGGATGTAGGTTCGGACTGCGTGGAAGCCTGCGGTCTCGAGCGCGTTCGCCAGTGCCTTCATCGGCACTTTGTTCTTGCCTACGACATTGATCCCGCGCAGCAGTGCGAGCCAGGTGGTCCCGGTCCGGCCGGAAGCAGCTGCATTCATGGCAGCCCCAGCCTGAAGCACAGTTTCTTGCGCTCCGCACCGGCATCCAGCGGGTAGTCGGGTGGAACGTCGATTGTTCCAACACATTCGGCACCCAGCCGCTCGAGAGTGCGGCGACTCTGCGCGTTATCGGGCTGGCACGTGATCCAGAGGCTCGTCATGCCGTGACGTTTCGCCAGGGGGATGATCAGGCGGCAGGCTCTCTCGGCGTAGCGACGTCCGCGATGTGCCGGCTCCACCGCGTAACCAACCTGTCCGGCATAACGGATCACGTCCTCACTCCAGCCCACTCTCAGGCGGATGCGTCCCAGGTACTCGCCGCCGGGATTCTGCATCCTGAACGAATAGGCCGGAACGCCCCACGGACTGTTCTCGGCCGGCGTGCACTCGGCGAGGAGCAGCCGCAGATCGCCGTGCGGAGGCAGCGCGACATCGAGAAATTCGAAGGGTTTCCCGGGCGGCATCGGTCGGATGTCAGGCGACATAATCTGGCGCCAGTGATGATAGCGAATGCGAGACGCGCTTCACAATTTTCGCGCGGCCGATGCGCAGTGCGTCGTCAATGCGCTACACAGGCGGGGGTATCGTGATCTTAGAGGGTCATCGCCAGGGATGCGAGACCGGTGTTTTACAGCCGATAGTGAGGCGGGGTTTCCGGCGCCGGTGTGAATTTTTCGGTCGTACCAGATTTCGTCGCCATAGGCGGGCTGATCGCAGTCTTCTGGACGCTGCTGCGGCGTACCGGACAGAACCGCCTCAATTTCTGGCTGGTCGGCTGGTCTCTGCTGCTGGTGCACATCGTGGCGCTTTTCGTGGCGCAGAACACCACCGGCAGTGCCGACGGCGCGTATTCCGTCGCCGTCGGCATGTTGGTCATAACTGCCAGCGCCTTCGTCTGGGCGAGCAACGAGCAGCTCGATATCCGGTGGCGCAACCTCTCCATTGTGGTGTTCAGCGCGCTGCCGGACGTTGCGTTGCTCAGCTGCATCACTTGCGGCCTCGAGTCGCCCTGGCTTTATGCGGTGCTGACCGCGATGGGAATCGGCTCGACCCTGTGGATGATGCGAGCCTGGCGCGGTGCACGCGAGGAGCCCAGCATGCGCTGGCGCACCTCGCTCGTGCTCGCTGTTTATTCCGTGCAGGGCGCTCTTCTGGCTTTCCATCAGCCGGATGAGGCGGTCAGCTGGATGCTCACCTGGCACTATCTGGCCGTCGCGGCGTTCTACCGGATGACCGCCTCGCGTCCTTCAGCCAGCGTGCGCTTTACCACGATCAACTTCATCGCGTGGGCATTCGTCTTTCCCGCCAGCGACCTGATGGCGGTGCTGTGGCCGAACGCTCACGTCGACGCCGAGGTGTGGAACCTGCCCAAGTTCCTGGTCGCCACCGGCATGACATTCACGCTGCTCGAAGAGCAGCTGTCGAAGGCGGAGCATGCTTCGCTGCACGACGAGCTGACCGGCCTGCCCAATCGGCGCATGCTGGCGCGGCGGCTGCACGAGACCATGGATCGCGCGCGGGCGATGGGTACCCTGCTGGCGCTGGTCGTGATCGATCTCGACGGCTTCAAGGAAATCAACGATACGCTGGGGCACGCAGCGGGCGATGAAGTGCTGCGCTGGGCGGCGCGGCAGTTTCGCGCGCAGCTCAATCAGGAGGATGTGCTGGCTCGGTTGGGCGGCGACGAATTCGCCGTCATTCTCACGGATATCCCCGATCGCGATGCGGCGCACCGGGCGGCGCAGAGCCTGCAATGCGCGCTCGATTCCGGCATGCTGATCCTCGGCCGGCAGCTTGCGATTCGCGGCAGTGTCGGCTTCTCGTTGTATCCCTACGAAAGCGACAACGCGGATCGTCTGTATGCGATCGCCGATCGCGCGATGTACGACCGCAAACCGCGTCGGCAGGACCAGGATCTGGTGCACGACGCCAGCGGCTCACTGTCGGCGTAACCGGCCGGGGCGCTGCCCCTTTTGTACACCCATGGCGGTTGCGCCGGCTGCTCGCGTGGAGCATGCTGCAAGCAGGCCGCACGCGTGACGGTCTGAGCCGGTATGAACCCTCATCTTTTCGCCGCCTACTGCCTCGCCGCTGCAATCCTCGTCCTGCTACCGGGGCCCATCGTCACGCTCATCGTCGCCAATTCGTTGAGCCACGGCAGCCGGGCGGGCCTCGCGACGGTGGCCGGGGCGAGTATCGGCAACGTGATCCTGCTCGGCGCCACCGCGGTGGGGCTGGTCGCGTTCTTCAGATTGCTGAGCGAGGTGTTCGAGATCGTCCGCTGGGTCGGCGCCGCCTATCTGATCTGGCTCGGGATCAAGGCGTGGCGGACCCATGGTGCGCAGGAAGCGGCAAGCGCGCCGGCGGTGGCGCGATCCGCGCGCGCCGTCTTTCTGCAGGGATTTCTCATCGCGCTGACCAACCCGAAGGCGATCCTTTTCTACATCGCGTTCCTGCCGCAGTTCATCGATCCGCGCCTGCCGGCGGGGCCGCAGCTTCTGCTGATGAGCGGAACGATGATCGTCATGGCGTTGCTGTCGGACAGCGGCTATGCACTACTCGCGTCCCGCGCGCGGGGCTGGTTCACCGTGCCCAAGAGGCGCAGGCTGCAAAGCCGGATCTCCGGGACACTGTTGATTGGCGTCGGCTGTGGTCTGCTCGTCGCGCGGCGGGGACGCTGAATCGCCCGGGCGGTAAGCCGTCCGTGAGACCACGCTCCGGGTCGGCCGACTGGGTGCACGCAACCCCCGGGGCTCGTCCTCTTCGCGCTCTTGCGGCTCTGGAGCTGCGCAAGCGCCTGGAGGTCGCGCTGGCAACTGGCGACGGAGCGGCAGGGGCGCACTGCATCCATGAGCTCTGGATGCGCGCGGAGCTCGGCGTCGACATCGATTCGGCTCTGGATCTGCTCTGGAAGCGCGCCGCGGGCTCGATCCCGGAATGGCTGCCGATGACCCATGTCGAGTGGCTGCCGTTGGTTTATGAGATCGCCGCAGGTTTTGGCGCCGCGCGCAAGGGGCGATCGAACGTTTACCTCGTGCTCCTCGACTACCGCGATCGCCGCGGTGCTCCGTTCGGCATATATGTGGGCATGAGCGACTACACGCCCGCGGCGCGATTCGATCAACACAAGGCCGGCATCCGCGCCTCGGGCAGCGTGCTCAAGCGCGGCCTCGAGGTTCTTACCGGCCCGACACTCCACCTGCAGCGCATTGCGCGCGCGCAGGCCGCGGCAATCGAGACGGAGCTCGCTGCGGCACTCGGCGATGCCGGTCTACTGGTTCAGGGCGGTCACTGACGCTCAGAGACCGAGATCGCTCAAGCCGGGGTGGTCGTCCGGTCGCCGCCCGAGCGGCCAGCGGTACTTGCGGTCGGCCTCGGCAATCGGCAGGTCGTTGATGCTGGCGTGGCGCCGGCGCATGAGCCCGCGCTCGTCGAATTCCCAGTTCTCGTTGCCATACGAGCGGAACCAGGATCCGCTGTCGTCGTGCCATTCGTAGGCGAAGCGGACCGCGATGCGATTGCCGGTGAAGGCCCAGACCTCCTTGATGAGCCTATAGTCGAGCTCGCGGTCCCATTTGCGCTCGAGAAAAGCGACGATCTCGGCGCGTCCGTTGATGAACTCGGCGCGGTTCCGCCAGCGGCTGTCCTCGGTGTACGCAAGGGCGACACGCTCGGGCTCGCGAGTATTCCACGCGTCTTCGGCCGCGCGTGCCTTCTCGGCGGCCGTCTCGGCGGTGAAGGGAGGCAGGGGCGGGCGGCTCGACATGTGAAACCTCCGGAACGTGTGCTCGACGGCGCACGGCCCGATGTACGGTAAATCCGCCCGCCGGTCGTCGTCAAGAATGTCTCCCCGGTCAGGTCGCGTCTTCCAGAAAATCCGTGATCGAGTCCCGGCAGTAGAATCTGCGGATGACCGAATCGCAGTCGCTGCCGATCATCCTCGTACCCGGCCTGCTGGGTTCGCCGCGCCTCTACGCGGAGCAGATCCCCGCCCTCTGGCGTGTGGGCCCGGTGACCGTGGCGACTCACACGCTGGATGACAGCATGGGCGGCATTGCGAAGCGCATTCTCGCGAGCGCGCCCGCGCGATTCGCGCTCGCGGGGTTGTCGATGGGCGGGTACATCTGCTTCGAGATCCTGCGTCAGGCTCCAAAGCGTGTCGCCAAACTCGTGCTGCTCGACACCAGCGCCCGACCTGACGCGCCGGAGCAGAGCGCGCAGCGACGCTTACAGATCGAGATGGCCAGGACCACCGGGCGGCTCGGCGAGATCGTGGACGGACTCTTCCCGAGACTGGTGCACGCCCGACGCTGGGGCGACGAGTCGCTGCGGCGCATCTGCCGCGCCATGGAGCAGGAAGTCGGCGTCGAAGGGTTCATCAAGCAGCAGACGGCCATCATGGGTCGCCCGGACTCACGGCCCAGGCTGGCTGCGATCCGCTGTCCGACGCTGGTGATCGTCGGCGACAGTGATGTGCTCACGCCACCGGATCGTGCCGAGGAAATCGCGAACGGGATACCGGATGCACGCCTGAGCGTGATCCGGGATTCCGGCCATCTCTCGACGCTGGAGCAGCCGGTCGCGGTGACGAGAAGCATGGTGGAGTTCCTGAGCGGATAGCGGACGACTCAGGAGCGCCTGCGCGAGCGGCCCAGGCGCCTATCGAAATTAAATGGCTCGGGGAGGCCTATGGTTAGCCTCTCGAAGTCCGGGTGCCGGGGATTGAGCAGATAGTTGGATTCCTCCGGTACGATCGCGGATGGCACCCTCAAGCATGCTGTCTCTGCCCTGCGGAGCCAGTTGTCGCCAATCTCCCACAATACAGCCGGAGGGTCCGGGTCCCGCCAGTTGTCCGGCAGCGCTGAGACGGAGACGGGCTCGACGTTCACCTCGTCGGGAACGACCGCGCGGCCGAGTACCGAGGCTGGAAGCCAGCCGTGGCGCTTGTAGTTGAGGGCGTATTCCAGAACGCCCAGTGAGATGCTCTGGGACGTGTAGACCACCGCCTGGCCGCGTCGCGTCCACCGGCCTGAAGCATATAGTCCCCCGAGACCTGCAAACACTTGGTCTCGGTACCGCTCCTTGGTGATCCGATAGACGGCGAATGTCACGAATAGACGCCGTATTCCATCTGATTCAGGAGGTTCGTGACCTTCTCAGCCCCAAAGTCGCTGCTGATCGCCTGCAGGGGAGTGCGGCCGCGCAGGACATCGCTGGGTTCGCGAAGCCAGGCGATCGCATGAGCTCGGTTCTCGAGCACGTCTGTTGCGAGAGCCAGGATGCGGGCAATGCGTACGAGACGGTCGGACGCGGCTGGATCGAGCCGGCTGCGCTGCCTCCAGCGGACGCGGGTGCGAAGGCTGACCTGCAGCAGGCGATCCTCTTCCACTGGGGTCAACGACAGCGTCTTCACTAGAGCGACGTAGGCCTTGATCGGTAGCCCACGCTCTACCTCCGCCAGCAGATCGATACGCCCGGCCCCAAACGCGCGCCGTCCTCCAAGTGCCTTGATGATTTCAGTTTCCATCGCGGATGTAGATGACAGATGGCATGCATTATAGTGCCATTTGCCTAAGGAAGGAAGGGTGCACTTTCCGGGCCTCGGCGGAGCGGAGCTCGCCGGCCGCGTGGAGATGGCCGAGCGCTGGCGGTATAGTGAGGCCATGACGACACCAGCTGGCCGAGTTGATGCTCGACTGTGGATGCGGAGGTAACGTGACGGCTCATTACCTGCTGAAAACAGAGCCCTCGGAATATTCGTTTGCCGATCTGGCTCGTGATAAGGAAACCATCTGGGACGGAGTATCGAATCCCGTCGCGTTGCGGAATCTCCGTGGCATGAATGCCGGGGACAAGCTGGTGATTTACGAGACCGGGGATGTGAAGAGCGCCGTGGGAGCGGCGACGGTGGTTTCGGTCCAAGGGGCGGATGGAAAGGACCCGCGAGTGAAAATCAAAGCCGCAAAGCCGTTGCCCAGAGCTGTACCGCTCTCCGAGATCAAGGCAAACAAGCTCTTCGCCGATTCGCCACTGGTGCGTCAAGGACGCCTGAGCGTCGTGCCTCTCAGCGAAGAGCAGTATCGCTATATCACCGGTCAGAAGGAATAGCCGAGTATCCCAGCCACCGACCCGCAATACATTGCGACGCGATGACTATTGATCGACCCTCTGCGGCGAGCGGAATCTCGTGGCAGGCCGCTACGCTCGAATTACCCCCACGACGCGTTCTGCATAGGACGCGGCAATGGACGCGATGCCCGTGTGATGTCAAACGCGTATGCATTACGCATGCGCATGCCGACGTCATTGAGAACGTGCGTCGATGACGTAACGTCCGGTGTTGTCTGGGTGCAGTTTTGTTTGACAACTTATCGTGCACGCGTATCCTGCGCGGCTCTTTGCTAATCCCGTAATTCAATGCATCGTCGTCTACGTCGAGTTTTCTCACACGCCATGAGTATCAATACAGAAACAGGCCTATCGAAACTCTCGGGCGATGAGACATTTCGTCAGAGCGGCCTGCCTGTTGCCGCCCGCGTCGATCTCGATGATGTGCCTCACACGGTTCTCAATATAAGAGCACTGAAAGCGTTCGATCTTGCTCCTGCGCTTTATCCTATTCATCGCGTCGTGAACTGCGTGGCACGCGGGACAACCCTTCAGCTTTTCGACGATCTCGCGCATGCGCTTCGGGATTTGCCGCGCAGCGGCTTCGGGTCCGGATCGTTGTTTCTCGACGGGCCGGGCGTATTCGTCACTCTCAAAGGCTCCCCGAAGACTCACTACACATCATGTAGGTTTACGTTGTGGACCGACACCCCGGAGCGGGCGGCCGCCACCGAGACGTTGCTGCTCGGAAATTGTCGGCGAGCGGAGGATGCGCGAGGAAACGTTTACGATCGACTGGCGGTTCGGGACGGGAGACGGCAGTCTCGCGGGGGTCTCGTTCGAGGAGCTCGTCGATCCGGCGTTGCTGGACGAGGCCTATCCAGCTCTCAACGAGCCAGTGGTGGGATTCATAGAGCGCTATCTTGCTGCTCCGGAGACTATCCTGATCGTTCAGGGCCCTCCCGGCACGGGCAAGACGCGTCTCGTGCGTGCCATTCTCGGGGCACTCTCCGGGCGCATGAGCGAGCGAGGCAGCGTTCTGTACACAGCGGACCGCCGCGCGCTCGAAAGCGATCAGATCTTCATGGAGTTCCTAACGGAGGAGCATGACGCATTCGTGATTGAAGACGCGGACCATATTCTCGCGTCGCGCGCCAACGGTAACCTCGATATGCACCGATTTCTGGCGATTGCCGACGGCATCGTGCGGGCGCAAGGCCGAAAGATTCTCTTTACAACGAATCTGCCCAACGTGGGCGACATTGATGAGGCCTTGCTTCGACCGGGGCGCTGCTTTGCGAATGTGAGGACGCGAGCGCTCAGCCGCGCGGAAGCGATAAGCCTGCTGAGACGTATCTGCGGCGGCGAGAACGGGCTTTTCGATTGCGTAATGGGGAGCCTTCTGCGAACCGGAACATCACCCGTAACGCTTGCGGCGATCTACCAGTGCCTGCCGGCTGATCTACGCTGATCAGCGTACGGCCGTCGGCGGCTCGCCCGCGGGGCTGCCGCATCCCACTTGCTCGCTGCCCGATCTCCGCCTACGCTTTGCCTGGTCGTTCACGCCGCAAGGAACCCCTGATGTCGGTAGTTCTGCTCGAGCGGGTTGGCCCCGGGAGTGGCGCTGTTGCGGCTCAACCGCCCGGATCGTCTGAACGCGCTCAACATGGAGCTGCGTGAGACTCTGGCCGCGCATTTCACTGAGCTGGCTTCGGACGACGCGGTTCGATGCGTCGTAATCACCGGTGATGAGAAGGCGTTCGCAGCCGGAGCCGATGTGGCGGAGCTTGCGCAGCGCACACCCACCGATCCGGCGTTCGCCAGAACGCGGGCCGCCTGGGCGGCGATCGAGCGTTACCGGCGGCCCATCATCGCGGCGGTCAACGGGTTCGCCCTCGGTGGTGGCTGCGAGCTCGCGATGCATTGCGACATCATCATCGCGGGGGAGGGCGCAAAGTTCGGGCAGCCGGAGGTCAAGCTGGGGATCATGCCGGGAGCCGGCGGCACGCAGCGATTCGTGCGCGCGGCGGGCAAGTTCGCGGCCATGCGGTGGCTGCTCACGGGCGACCTGCTGAGCGCCTCCGAGGCGCACCGCCTGGGGCTCGTGTCCGAAGTAGTTGCGGATGGTGAGGTTCTGAAGCACGCGCTGGAAATTGCGGCGCGCATCGCCGCGCTGCCGCCTCTCGCCGTGGCCGCCATCAAGGACGCGGTGCTGCGTGGCGCGGACCTGCCGCTCGAGGCCGGGCTGCGCCTCGAGGGGCAGGGCTTCCAGGAGCTCTTCGCCAGCGAGGACCGGGCCGAGGGCATGCGCGCCTTCCTCGAGAAGCGCAAGCCTGAGTTCAAGGGGCGTTAGATGTCAGATCATTCCGAGCCGCTCGACACGCTAGGCGTCATCGGCGCGGGCGCGATGGGCGCGGGTATCGCCCAGTCGGCGCTGACAGCCGGACTCAAGGTGATCATGCATGACTCGAACGCGGCGGCGCTCGCCAAGGCACGCGGCGAGATACACTCGCGAATCGCGAGACTGGCGGAGAAGGGTCAGATCACCGCCGCCGCGGCCACTGCGGCCGGGGGCCGGCTCACCCTCGCGGAGCAGCTGCAGGAGCTTGCGCCCGCGCAGATCGTGATCGAGGCCATCATCGAGCAGCTCGAGCCGAAACAGCGGCTGTTCACGGCGCTCGAGGATATCGTCTCCCCCGCGACGGTGCTCGCCACCAACACCTCATCACTCCCGGTCGCTGCGATTGCGCGCGTCTGCCGGCATCGCGAGCGGGTCTGCGGCCTGCATTTCTTCAATCCGGTGCCGCTCATGCGGCTCGTCGAGGTGATCCGCGCGACCGATACGTCGGAGCACACGATGGAACGGGCGCTCGAGCTCGCCGAGCGCCTGGGCAAGACGGCCGTGAAGGTGAGGGACGTGCCGGGCTTCCTCGTCAACCTTCTCGGACGAGCCTACATCACGGAGGCGCTGCACATCCAACATGAGAGCGTCGCGCCCGTGGCGACGATCGACCGGATCATGCGCGAGGCCGCGGGCTTTCGCATGGGGCCCTTCGAGCTCATGGATCTCACCGGCATCGACGTCAACTTACCCGCGACGCGGGTCGTCTACGAGGGTTTCCAGCACGATCCGCGGCTGAAAACGACCGTGCTGCACGAGTCGCTGTTTGCGGCGGGCCAGCTCGGACGCAAGAGCGGCCGCGGGTTCTACGATTACGGCGAGGGGAGGGCTGCTGTCTCTCCTGATGACCGTGACGATCCCAACGCGGCGGCCGCGGGAGCACCGCCGGTGTCGGCCTGGGTTGCGGAGGGGGCGCAAGGATTCGAATTGCTCGCCGCGCGCGGCTTGAGGCTCGTCACCGCCGATCAGGCCGAAGTGATTCTCGTGAGCCCGGCTGCGGGCGAGGATGCGGCGAGCGCCGCCGCGAGGCTCGGACTCGAGCCGGCGCGAGTGGTCGCGGTGGACCTCCTGGGAGCGGAGAAGGGCTTTCTGACATTGATGGCGCCTGTTGGCGGTGATGCGGCCGCGCGCAAGCTCGCCGCATTCCTGCGCGGGACCGGTCTCGCGGTGGCCGTGATCGGTGATTCGCCCGCGTTCGTGGCGCCGCGAATTCTCGCCATGATCGTGAACCTCGCCTGCGAGGTTGCGCAGATCGGTATCGGCACGCCGGAGGACATCGACGTCGCGATGCGTCTCGCGCAGAACTACCCGCGCGGCCCTTTCGAATGGGGTGAGTGGCTGGGGACCGAGCGCGTGCACGACATGCTGCGACGGATGCAGGAAATCACGGGATCGGATCGCTACCGTCCCAGCCTCTGGTTGCGGCGGCGTGCGTTGCTCGCATTGCCGCTGCGCACGCAGCAGTAATCGGCTTGACAAGCCCAGGCCTCGGCGCGCAGCATTAAGAAACCGGTTTCAGACCGGGTGAATCAGGCACTTCAGGGGGCGCTTCGGCGGTTCCAACAGGCAGATGGCGGCGACTCCACGCAGCATTCGCATCGCGCTCGTAGCGGCACTCGGTGGATTCCTGCTCGGCTTCGATGCGACCGTGATCTCGGGCGCCGTGCCCTTCATTCGCGACTACTTCGGCCTCGGTGGCGCCGCCGGGAGTCTCGCGCTCGGCTGGGCGGTGAGCAGCCTCGGCTGGGGAGCCATGGCCGGCAATCTCTGCACCGGCGTGCTGAGCGATCGTTACGGCCGCAGAGCGGTGCTGTTCCTGACGGCGGTGCTATTTTTCGGCTCCTCGCTCCTCGCCGCGAGCGCGCATTCGTACGCCGCGTTCATCAGCGCGCGCATCCTTGGCGGGCTCGCCGTCGGCGCCGCGATCCTCACCGCGCCCATGTACATCGCCGAGATCGCGCCGGCGGACCGGCGGGGCCTGCTGGTCGCGATCAACCAGCTGATGATCGTCATCGGCATCTCCGCATCCTTCTTCTCCAATGACCTGATTCTGACCATCGGGGCCGGGAGCTGGCGTTGGATGCTCGGGGTAGAAGCAATTCCGGCGCTGGTGTTCCTGGCGCTGCTCACCACGGTGCCGGAAAGCCCGCGCTGGCTGCTCGCCCGCGGCCGCCGCCGGGAGGCGCTCGAAGTCATGCGGGCTGTTCGTGGCCACGCGGCGGATGAGGAGCTCGAGAATATCCAGTTGGCGCCGCAGGGGCGGCGCGCCGGCTCATGGTCGGCGCTCTTCGGCAGGCGCATGCGCTTCGTCATGGTGTTCGCCGCCGGGCTCGCGTTCTTCCAGCAGATCACCGGCATCAACGCGGTCCTCTATTACCTGCCGACGATATTCGCCCAGGCGGGCGGCGGCCTCGAGAGTGCCTTCCGCCAGGCCGCGATTGTGGGTGCGGTCAACTTCGCCATGACGATCGTGGCGATGCGGTGGATAGACAGACTGGGTCGCCGGCCGCTGTTGGTCGTGGGCACGAGCGGCATGGCGGCGGCGCTGCTCGCCATCGGCTGGGCATTCCGCGTCGGCCCGGGAGGCGGCGCGGTGTCAGTCGCCCACCCGACCATCGTGCTCATTGCCGTCGTCGCCTTCGTGGCTTCCTTCGCGATCTCGCTGGGTCCGGTCACGTGGGTGATGGTGGCCGAGATCTTCCCCAACGAGCAGCGTGCGCTTGCGGTTTCCGTCGTCGGATTCTGGAACTCGCTGGTGAGCGCGACCGTCACTCTGGTGTTCCCGTGGGAGACCGCGCACTGGGGAGCGTCGGGGACTTTTTTCGGCTACGGAATTCTTTCGGTGGCAGCTCTGGTATTCGTCCTGCTCCTTGGCCCCGAGACCCGCGGCAAGACGCTGGAGGAGATCGAGCGCTCGTTCCTCGGCAAGCGCGTGTGGCACGCTCGGCAGCGTTCGGTGCGACATGAAGCGAGATCGGGTGATGGCGCGGCAGCGACGCCGGGGCCCGCTCGATGAGCACTCATCGGCAGAGGCCGGGTAAACGGGGACCACGTCCGCGCCGCGCGGTGACTCTCAGAGTGATCGCGCGCGAGGCCGGCGTATCGGCGAGCACGGTCTCGCGCATCATCAATGGCACCGTCAAAGTCAGTGAGGAGCTGAAGGGCGCCGTCGAAACCGCGATCGCGCGGCACGATTTCCGTCCCGACGCGGCGGCCCGCGGGCTGGCGCTCGGGCGCACGCTGACCATCGGCGTGTTGAGCCAGTCCATCGACAGCCCGTTCTACGCCGAGGGACTGCGTGGTGTCGAGCTGCGGCTGTTGCAAGCGGGTTATGCGGCGCTTTTCATGAGCGGCAATTGGAACGAGGTGGACGAAGAGCGCTGCATGCGCGAATTCACCGACCGGGGAGTGGACGGCATCATCATGTTCGCGGGGCGCCTCAGCGATACGGCCGTGAAGGACTTCGCCAAACGCGTCCCGATCGTCGTGACCGGACGGAGTCTGAAAGCACCGGCAGTCTGTAGCCTGCCGATCGATGATCGACAGGGCGCCGTGCTCGCCATGCGGCATCTCATCGGACGCGGACATCGCCGCATAGCCTTCATCGCCGGATCGGAGAATCATCCGGATGCGCTCCAGCGCCTCGCGGGTTACAAGGCGGGGCTGCAGGAGGCAAAGATTCCGTTCGATCCGAGCCTGGTCGTGGCCGGCGATTGGCACGAGGAGGGCGGCCTTCGGGCCACGATCCAGCTGGTCGAGTCGCGACGCGAGTTCACGGCAGTCTTCTGCATCAACGATCAGACGGCACACGGTGCCTACCTGGGGCTGTTCCGCAAGGGACTCTCGGTGCCGGAGGACATTTCCGTCGTCGGCTTCGATGACCTGCCGTCGTCCTCGTACACGCTGCCGCCGCTGACCAGCGTCCGCCAATCCGTGGGACTGCTGGGGGAGCGGTCCGTCGAAGGAATACTCGCGCTGATCGCCGGGCGGCGGCCGCGCGTCGAGTCACCGGCTGTCGAAATCGTAGTACGCGAGTCGACACGCCAGCTCTGATCCCGGTCGAGAACGAAGACGTGCGGCTTGCGCCGCGAGGTGATTCTTTGCGCATGAGTGATTCAGGAATCGAGGCCCTGGCGCGGCGCTTTCCTCCGGGCTTCCTCTGGGGAGTGGCGACCAGCGCCTACCAGATCGAGGGTGCCGTGGCGAGCGATGGGCGCGGACCCTCCATCTGGGACGAGTTTTGCCGCCTGCCGGGAGCCATTGCCGACGGGTCGAGCGGCGAGACCGCCTGCGATCACTACCATCGGCTGCAGTCGGATCTCGATCTGATACAGCGGCTCGGCATTCCGGCGTATCGGTTCTCGATTTCCTGGCCACGGGTGCGGCCCGAGGGAGGGGCGGTCAGCAACGAGCCGGGGCTCGCGTTCTACGACCGGCTGGTGGACGGTCTGCTGTCGCGCGGCATACAGCCGCTCGCGACCCTGTACCACTGGGACCTGCCCGCGCGGCTGCAGCGCGCGGCCGGCGGCTGGGTGGATCGGGGCACCGCGGAGGCCTTCGCCGATTACGCCGGCATGATGGCGGCGCGACTGGGAGACCGCGTCCAGTCATTCACTACTCAGAACGAGCCCTGGGTGACGGCTACCTTGGGTCATGAGATGGGTGTGTTCGCGCCCGGCATCCGGAGCCGCGCCACGGCCATGCAGGTCTCGCATCACTGTCTCCTCAGTCACGGTCTCGCCGCCCGGGCGGTGCGAGCCGCGCGACCTGGCGTCGCGGTGGGAATCGTGCTGAATCTCTCACCTGTCTATCCGGCGAGCGATGCGCCGGCGGACGTACTGCAGGCGCGACGCGACGACGGTCTGCTCGTCAGGTGGTATCTCGATGCGCTGTTGCTCGGGGCCTATCCCGCGGATGTGCTCGAGTATGTTGGCGCAGATGCACCGCAGGTACGCTCCGGCGATGCGCAGCTCATTGCCGCGCCGCTCGATTTCCTCGGCGTCAATTTCTACAACCCGATGGTCTCGGGAGCCGATCGGCGTTGGATTCCGGCACGGGAGGGCGCGCCGGTAACGGACATGGGATGGGAGGTCGCTCCTCGAGACTTCAGTCAATTCCTGCTGCGGCTGCATCGCGACTATCGTCTGCCGCCGCTCTACATTGCCGAGAACGGTGCCGCCTACGAGGATCGGGTGGTGAACGGTCAGATAGATGACGAGCCGCGGCGCGCCTACCTGGAGTCCCACATGCGCGCCGTGGCGGATGCCATCGACCAGGGGGTGGACCTGCGCGGCTACTTCGTCTGGTCGCTGCTCGACAACTTCGAGTGGTCGCAGGGCTACAGCAAGCGGTTCGGCATCGTCCACGTCGATTACGCCACCCAGGAGCGCCGACCCAAGCAAAGCGCACTGTGGTACAGCCGGCTGCTGCGTGCCGTTCGTGACATGGATCCGGCGCGGGCAGGCGCGGCGAGAAAGAAGGACTGCGTAACCGGTTGAGCGTCGGGTCAGCTTGGGGCAATGCGCGCGACAGAGGCCCGCCACAGGACCTGGGGAGGAATATCCCGTCGCACCGGCAGGGCGCTGCCGTAACAAAGATTGAGCAGATGGTGCAGGGCGTTGGTCGCGATCTCACGCCAGGGAATCAGCACGGTCGTCAGCGGCGGCACTATCAGTCCCGACAGGTCGATGCCATCGTAGCCCATGACCGAGCGCTCGCCCGGCACGTCCACGCCGGCCTCCCGCAGGTAGGAGATCGCCCCAATCGCCATCTCGTCGTTGGCGCAGAAGAGCGCCGTGAAGGGCGCGCCGCGCTCGAGCAGTTCCCGCGCCCCCGCTCGGCCGCTATCCGGCGAGAAGTCGCCGCGCGTGCGCGGAATCCGCGCGGCATCGATTCCGTACCGGCCCAGTGTCTCCTGGAAGCCGCGCATTCTGAGCGTGTTGTCATTGGCGGTCTTGGGTCCGTCGATGATCGCCAGGCGCCGGTGACCGGCCTCGTACAGCGCCCGGGCCGCCGCGGCCCCGGCGGCGCGATGATCAGGGTTGAAGCAATGCTCCTGGCGTCCCGCGATGTTGCGATTCAGCAGTACGAACCGCGGCTGTCGCTCAATGATTCCGTCGAGATCCGCCGGCCTGAGCGCCGTGCCCATCATGATCAGCCCGTCGCAGCCGCGGTCGGCCAGAAACTCCGCTCCGGCAAGCGCATCCTGCCTTTCGGTCTCCGGTGACTGGCCGAAGTCCACGACCATCTGCCGTCCCGAAGCGCGCAGGGCGGTGTAGATGGCGTGAAGAATCGGCGTGTAGAACGAGCCGCGAATGAGGGGTACGAAAACCCCGATGGTCTGCGACTGTCCCTTCTGCAGCGCGCGCGCCGCGTGGGACGGACGGAATTTCAACTCTTCAATGGCCTTGCGGACCCGCCGCACGGCCGCATCGGATACCGGCCCGTTGCCCGCGATGACGCGCGATGCGGTGCCGAGCCCGACACCGGCACGTTTTGCCACATCCTTTATTGTTGCCATCCGACTCACCCTACCAGAATCTTGCGGCGATCGCCGCAACCAACGCGGCCGACCCAACCCGTATTGACAGTGCGCGGTGCGTGGATCATAGTCGATTTTTATGGAACCGTTTCCACAACGAAATGGAAACGCTTCCGTACCAGCGCCACTTGGGTTTCTTGACATCTCGACACGAGGCGAGCAGACTTCGCTGCAACCGGTTTCAGAAACCGCTTGCAGCGTTGCGCTCAAGCAACATCGACAACCAGGGGGACCAGCGCGTGCAGAACCAGAAGACACGGTCCGTGAATTCCTTGCAGAGGGGAGGCGTTCGATGAGCCGCAAGACTTTGCGTAATGCGTTGAAGAATGAGTGCAGAAAAGAGCCCGAAACCGAGCGGCCCAGGGCGCGCCGCCTGTTCCAATATCGGTTTCTCCGGGCTGGCGCTCGGCTCGATCGCCTTTGGCGTCACCGGCGTCCTGCATGCCCAAAACGCCTCGCCGGCGCAGGATCAGAACGGCGTGCCGAAGCCGACCACCGGCGCCGAGCAGCTGCAGGAGATCGTGGTCACCGGTATCCGCGGCTCGCTGCAAAGATCATTGGAGATCAAGAAGGTGTCGCTCGGCGTGGTGGATGCCGTCTCCGCCGAGAGCATCGGTCACTTCCCGTCCAGCAGCCTCGGTGACGCCATGGAGCACGTCCCGGGCGTGACGGTGCAGCGCGGGGTATCGGACCTCATGGACACCCAGGTCCTCTCCAACGGTAACGCCTCCTCGGTCACCATCGATGGCCTGGGAGGGGACTTCGTCGAGACGCTGATCGACGGCCGGCCGCAGGCGGACGTCGAAAACAACAGCCGGCAATTCAACTTCGCCTCCATGGGCGCGGACTACGTGGGCGAGGTCGATGTTCTCAAGAGTCCCGACTTCAGTATCTCTTCCGGCGACGCCGGCGGCACGGTCAACATCAAGCTGCCGAAGCCCTTCGACCACCCCGGGCTCCAGATGCATGCGCTCGGCTCGGGCAGCCTTTCCGAGCGCGACGGCCAGGCAACGCCCGATGCCGGCGCGCTCATCAGCGACACCTTCGACGATAACCGTTTCGGCGTCCTGATCGAGGGGGAATACAGCGACAAGAAGACCCTCTCGAATCAACTCGACACCCAGGGGTGGGAAGGAACGTACTTGAACAGCTGCCAGATGGCCGGCGGCCCGACCTGCGTCAATGCGGCAGGGCAGCCGCTGCCGCTCGGCGCCAATGTGGACGCCGCGGGGGACGCGGCCGTCAACCCGGCCAATACGAAGCCGAGCTGGTACATCCAGAACTACTCGCTGTTCGTGAACCGCACCGACGACCGCAGCAAGAACGGGCGCGCGGTCTTTCAGTGGCATCCGGCCGATGCGGTGCTGGTCACCCTGGACACCAACTACTCCGACGACCGGGTGCTGGGCGATCGCGCCCACTTCAGCAATTGGTTCAGCAGCGACCAGTTCTACAACGTGCAGACCGATGCCAACGGCACGATCACCAATTTCGACTACGGCCCGGCGCCCACCGACCTGCAGGCGGACTGGGATGGCAGTTACACCAAGAACATCGATTACGGCCTCAACGTACTCTGGGACCTCAGTGATGAGTGGACGGCGGAGCTCGATGCCGATCAGTCGAGTGCGTACCTGAATCCGGATGGCCAGCTCGAACAGGTGGACGCGGACGTGGGTTATGGCCCCTCGAGTGGGGGCAGCGAGAACGGCTACGTCGGCGGCATCGCCGTGCCCGGCGGCAACAGCCTGCCCTACCAGACGGCGCCGGGCCCGAACAGCAACGGCAGCAACTTCCTCGGCCTGGATCCGTTCATCATCGGATCGCACGTGATGCCGCTGGAGCAGCCTATTGATACCGACTACGTCAACCAGGTCAAGGTGGATGCCACCTGGGACGGGGCGGACACCAAGGTGAACTTCGGCGTGCAGTTCGTCGAGAACACGCTCAACAATCGCACCTACAATGACTTCCAGAACAACGCCTGGCAGCTGTTCTCCGGTTACGGCCCGCTTTCCGGTAACACCGGCGGGGTGGCGCTGCCGCCGTCGCTCTTCTCGGGCGGCCTGAGCACCGCCAACTTCCTGCCCGGCTGGAGCGGCAACGGCAACCTGCCGTCGGCCATTCCGTATTTCAACCCGTTCGCCGTATACAATTACCTGGGGAGCCTGGGCCCCAGCGCCGCGAATCCGAATACCATCTCTGCGGGCTATCCGCCCTATACGGGTGGATTTCTGCCGCTGGCGCTGAGTGTCGAGCTCGGTGTTCGAGACCCAGGAGAAGACCTACTCGCCGTACGTCTCCGTCGTGCACGATTTCCAATTGGGCGACATGCCGCTGAACGCGCGCCTGGGCCTGCGTTACGACCGAACCACCGTTGACACCAGCGGCCTCGGGCACGAGTTGCAGTCCCTCACTGTGGAGTCGTCCGATCATACGGCATTCGTCTTCAACTACGGGCCGACCACGACGATCGCCGCGCCGAACGACTACAATTACTTCCTGCCGAGCCTGGACCTCAACCTGATGGTCCGGCCTGACGTGAAGATCCGCTTCGACGTGTCGCGCACGCTGACCAAGCCGCCGCTGGCTGACCTCAGTCCGACGGTCAGTCCGGGCGGTCGTGTGGACGATCTCACGGACACAGCCGGCAATCCGAAACTGCTGCCGCTGACGTCGGACAACGTCACTCTGGGAGCGGAGTGGTACTACGCGCCCAACGACTACGTGGCGGTCGAGGGCTATTTCAAGCGTGTCAGCCAGTTTGCGCAGCTCGAGACATTCGATACGACGATCAATGGGGTGCAGGACCCCACGACCGGGAAGATGGCGGAGTTTTCCGAGACCACGTATGAGAACGGGCCGAGCGCGAACGTGCATGGCGTGGAGATCACCTGGCAGCAGATGCTGCCCTTCAACTTCGGCTATACGGTCAACGGCAATATCATCGGCACGAACAAGCCCTACAACCCATACATATACACCAACCAGTTCGCGTTGCCTGGCGTAGGCAATTCGGTGAACGTCATCGGCTTCTACGAGGCGCGCGGATTCCAGGCGCGGGTGAGCTTCAACTGGCAGGCGACGGAATTCCTGTTCTTCGGCCAGACGCAGAACAACTCGCAGACGGGCACGGAGCCGACGTTCCTCGAGGCGTCGAAGACGGTGGACTTCACCACGAGCTACGACATCAACAGGAACGTCAACGTATTCTTCGAGGCATTGAACCTCACCGACGCACAGTACGTCACCCGCGGGCGATTCGAGAATCAGATCCTGGACATCATCGACTACGGACGCACCTTTACGCTGGGGGCACGCCTGAACTTCTGACGGCATCATGCAGCCCGTACGCGCAGTGGTCATCGTCGGCGGCGGAACCGCCGGTTGGCTCACCGCAGGGATCATCGCCGCTCGCCATCAGCCTCGGATGAAGGCGGGCGGCTTCTCCGTGACGCTGATCGAGTCTCCGGACACCAGGATCATCGGCGTAGGAGAGGGTACGTGGCCGACGATGCGCTCGTCACTCGAAAAGATGGGAGTATCCGAGACTGCCCTCTTCAGGGAGTGCGATGCCGCGTTCAAGCAGGGAGGAAAATTCGCCGGCTGGACGACGGGCGCGGCGGATGACTCCTACTACCATCCGCTCATGGTTCCGCAGGGCTTCTCCCAGCTGAATCTCGTGCCCCATTGGGTACGCGCGGGTGGCAGGCGCAGCTTCTGCGATTTCGTGACTCCGCAGGGACGGCTGTGCGACGAGGGATTGGCGCCGAAGACCATCACTCACGCGGAGTACCGCGGACTCGCCAACTATTCCTATCATCTGGATGCGGGCAAGTTCGCTCCCTTCCTTGCCCGGCACTGCACCGACGAAGCTGGGTGTCCGCCACGTCCGGGCCGACGTCGTGCAGGTCAACCAACGGGAGTCCGGTGACATCGAGGGCGTGCTGACCAAACAGGCCGGCGAGATCCTTGGCGATCTGTTCATCGACTGCAGCGGCTTCTCGGCGCTGCTTCTCGGGAAGACACTGGGCGTCGGATTCAAGGAGTGCGGCGATGTTCTTTTCTGCGATACCGCGCTGGCGGTGCAGGTGCCGTTCGATGGCCCCGATGCGCCCATGGCTTCCCAGACGGTCTCGACGGCACACGAGGCCGGTTGGACCTGGGACATCTGCCTGCCCACACGGCGCGGCGTCGGCTATGTCTACTCGAGCCGCCACCAGAGCGAGGAGGCGGCGCGCGAGACACTGCGACGGTATATCGGCCCCGGGCACGAAGAGCTGCCGGTCCGCAAGATCCCGATCCGCGCCGGCCATCGCGCGACCTTCTGGAAGAGGAACTGCGTGGCGGTGGGGCTTGCCAGCGGGTTCCTCGAGCCGCTCGAGTCCTCGGCCATCGTCCTGGTCGAGCTTTCCGCCAAGCTCCTCGCCGAGCAGATGCCGGCGTGCCGCGAGGTGATGGACATCGTCGCCAGGCGTTTCAACGAAGTGACGCTGTATCGCTTCGGCCGCATCGTTGATTTCCTCAAGCTGCACTACGTGCTCACGAAACGCACCGACACTGCCTTCTGGCGCGACAACGTCGATCCGGCGACGGTGCCGGAGCGACTGCGGGATCTCCTGACATTATGGAAGTACCAGTCGCCGTGGTTCTTCGACGAATTCGACCGGCTGGAGGAGGTTTTCCCTGCCGCGAGCTACCAGTACGTGCTCTACGGCATGGGGTTTCAGACGCGTGTTACGCCCGAGGATACGGCCGAAAGCGAGGTTCTCGCCTCGAGGTTGGTCCGGCAGAACGAGCGACTCACCGCTGAGATGTACACGCGGCTACCGCAGAACCGCGAGCTGCTGACGAAGATCCATGAGCACGGACTGCAGTCCGTTTGAGGTTGGATGAGCTGCCCATGACACAGATCGTTCCGCTCAACAAAGACGCGCATCGGACGCTGAAGGTTGACGGCCGCGCCTCGGCCGCCTACGGCGACAAACAGCATTTCGTGCAGGTGATCGTCAACGAATTCGCACAGCTCGTGGTCCGCTATCCGATTCTCTTCACGAAGAATGCCGGCACCGGACAGTTGTACTGCGGCGCCATGCTGGGCTTTGACGAGGGCGAGAACCTGTTCCTCGAGGAGTGGCGGCAGCGCGAGTCCTATCGGCCGCTCGCGCTGCAGCGCATGCCCTTCTACACTCACGGGCCGGAGATCGGCATCGATCTCGATCACCCGCGAGTCGGCGCCGAGAGCGGCCAGCCGCTGTTCGATCACGCCGGGCGGCCGAGCCGGTACCTGCAGGGCATCATCTGGGCCTTCCAGGACCTCAAGCCGGGCATCGAGACGACCAACGTATTCATCGCGCGGCTGCTGGAGTTGAAGCTCATAGAGCCGATCGACATCGAGGTGGAGCTCGATGATGGCACGAAGCACCAGTGCCGCCGGCCTCTACACCATCAACCAGGACGTGCTGGCGAAGCTCCCCGACGCGGTGGTGGTGGAGCTGTTCCGGCGCGGCTACCTCACGCTCATCCATTTCATGATCGCCTCATTGAAGCAGTTGCCGCTGATGGCGCACCGCAAGAACTCGCGGCTTCTCGAGGCCACGACCAATGTCGCGGGACTGCGCGCCTGAAGTCCACATTCAGAGGGCTCGTCGTTGTCCTGATCCTGCTGGCCGCCTCGATCCCGGGGCGAGCCGCCGTGGCCGCTGCGGCAGCCGCCCGTGGTTGAATTCCGCGCTGTCGCCGGACGAGCGTGCGGCTATGGTCGTGCGGGCGATGACGGAGGAAGAGAAGCTCGCGCTGGTCCTCGATTATTTCGGCTCGCTGAAGCCGGACGTTTCCTATCGTCCGCCGCTGGAGGCGCGCATGGGGTCCGCGGGTTATGTGCCGGGCATTCCCCGCCTTGGCATTCCACCACAGTGGATTACCGACGCGAGCCTCGGTGTTGCTACCCAGAGGGAGTCCGCGGACGCGTATCGAGAGCGAACGGCGCTGCCGTCGGGACTGGCCACCGCGGCCACCTGGAATCCGCGCCTGGCGCGCCGTGGCGGCGCAATGATCGCCGCGGAGGCGCGCGCCTCCGGATTCAACGTGCTGTTGGGTCCGGGGGTGAATCTGGTGCGGGAGGTGCGTGGCGGGCGTGATTTCGAGTACGCAAGCGAGGATCCGTTGTTGGCAGGCACGATCGCCGGGGCGCAGATCGAGGGTATCCAGTCGCAGCATGTCATCGCGGCGCTCAAGCACTTCGCACTGAACGACCAGGAGACCGGCCGCTCGATCCTCAACGCCGATATCGATCAGGGGCAGGCGCGCCAGTCGGATCTGCTCGCTTTCGAGCTGGCGATCGAGCAGGGCGAGCCCGGCACGGTGATGTGTGCCTATAACAGGGTCAACGGCACGTATAGCTGTGAGAACCGGTGGCTGCTCGAGCGGGTGCTCAAAGGCGACTGGGGCTTTGACGGCTATGTGATGTCCGACTGGGGGGCGACCCACAGTACCGCGGCCGCCGCGGTTGCGGGGCTCGACCAGGAATCGGGTTGGATTCTGGATCGTGAGGAGTATTTCGGCGCGCCGCTGCAGCGGGCCATTGCGGCGAAGGGGGTACCGCTGACGCGCCTCGACGATATGGTGAGGCGCATCCTGCGCTCGATGTTCGCTGTCGGGCTGGTTACGCACCCGATCGGCGATGATCCGGGGCCGATCGACTTCACGGCTGACGAGCAGGTGTCCGAGGCCGACGAGGCACAGGGCATCGTGCTCCTGCAAAACACCGGCGCGATTCTGCCGCTCCCGCGCACCATGACGCGCTTGCTGGTCATCGGTGGCCACGCCGACCGCGGGGTGATTTCCGGCGGCGGCTCCTCCACGGTGTCCCCGGCGGGCGGCAACGCGGTGTCTGGTCTCGGTCCCAAGGGCTTTCCCGGGCCGGTGGTGTATCTGCCGTCTTCGCCGTTGGCGGCGCTCATGGGACAGAGTCCGATGACCCGGGTCCGCTACCTGTCAGGCGACGACATCGCCCAGGCGGCGCGGGAGGCCAAATGGGCGGATCACGTGATCGTGTTCGCGACTCAGTGGGCGGCAGAGAGCGAGGATGTCTCTCTGACCCTGGCAGGCAACCAGGACGCGTTGATTTCGGCAGTGGCGGCGGCTAATGCGCACACCGTGGTGGTGTTGGAGACAGGCGGCCCGGTTTTGATGCCCTGGCTGAGCAAAGTCGCTGCCGTCGTGGAGGCCTGGTATCCGGGTAGCAGGGGCGGAGCGGCGATCGCACGGGTGTTGTTTGGCGCGGTAGAGCCGTCGGGCCGATTGCCGGTGACCTTCCCCAAATCCCTGGCGCAGCTGCCGAATCCCCAGCTCCCCGGCGACGGCGTCCCGCAAGGCAAGCCGTTCGACATCGATTACCGCGAAGGGGCCGCGGTCGGATACAAGTGGTACCAGAAGCAGCGGCTGGCACCGCTGTTTCCCTTTGGCTATGGCCTTTCGTATACGAGGTTCCGCTACAGCAGCCTTGCGGCTCGGGTGGCGAACGGCCGGCTGGTCGTGTCGTTTGAAGTGACCAACGTCGGCAGCCGCGCCGGAGCGGCCGTGCCGCAGGTGTACGTCGGCCCGAAGGCGGGCGGCTGGGAGGCGCCGCGGCGGCTGGCAGGCTGGTCGAAGGTGAGCCTCGCGCCGGGCGGCTCGGCCGCGCTTTCGATCACGGTGGACCCGCGGCTGCTGTCGACATTCGACGAAGCCGGGGCAAGCTGGCGCATTGCGCCGGGCATGTATGACGTTTGGCTCGGAGAGTCTGCCGCCGATACCAGGCTATCCGCTGAGGTGTCGCTTTCGGCTTGGCGACACACCGCTCGATGGACGGCGGGTACGCCCCACGATGCCGAGGGCTCGCGGCTGCCGTCGTACTGCAAGGTGATCAGCGCGGCGGTGCACCGAGCGGGGCCAGCGTGGATAGATAGGTCAGGATCGCAAGCAGCGCGATGAAGTACGCGGTCACTCCATAGCCAGGTGATGTCTCGGCCGGAGGCTCTTTGCCGAACGCGCGGTAGGCCGCGCCGCCGGCTACGAGCAGCACCAGGGGTTGCGAAAGATAGGCGGCCAACACGAGCGACGCCAGCGCGATGCAGATGCGTCCGGTGCGCGTAACGGCTGCGATGGCCTGTGCACCGTCCAGCCGCCAGACGGGAATCAGGTTCATGAGGTTGATGAAGGCCGAGAAGCTTGCCAGCGCGACCCACAAGCGCTGCTGCGTTCGCAGCCATATGAGGCCACAGACGGCCGCGCCAAAAGCCCCGGCAAGAGGCCCGGCGAGACTTACGAGGGCGCGTGTATCGGCGGTTACGCCAGCCGCGGTCCAGCGCACGAAGGCACCGAGCCCTGGAATGAACATCGGAAGATCTGCGGCCAGGCCGCGCCTCCTCAGCTCGATGAAATGTCCGAGCTCGTGCACCAGGATGAGCGCGGCGAACCCGACGCCGAACTTGGCCCCATACAGTCCCCAATAAAGAGCGGCGAAGGTCGCGAAGCTCAGCAGAAAAGGGAGCTTCAGCAGCGAGAGGAAAACTTTTCCTTTGGCGAGAAGCAGTGCGACCGGCGCGAGCGGGCCCAGTTTGCGCGCCCACGCGGGTGTGTCGTCCTTAGCCGGTTTGGAGCTGTCCCGCGCCAGCTCGGCCAGCTTGGTGCGCACCCAGGCGGCCTGGGAGGAATCGGCGGGAAGAAGCTCCAGTACGGCTTGCCACTCTGCCCGTGCGGCCGCTGACTCCTGGTTCTCCTCGTGCCGACGCGCGTTCGCCGAGAGCTCCTCGAGCCTGGACGCATGCACCAGCGTCTGACATTGAGGACAAGCCAGAATGCCTGGCGCAAGGGAAGCGCCGCAGCGAGGGCACTGATCAGGCGCGGCTATGACAGCCAAACCCCGTCCATTTCACGTGGCTCTTGCTGTCGCCGCGGTATAGGGCCCGGATACGTTCAGTTTTCGGCCGGCCGTGAACTGCCAGGCGAAGCGGAGGCCCACGAAGAGAATGACCAGACCGATGAGCCCGTGCACGGGATCCTGGAGGTCGAGAATCGGTGAGGCGATGCCGACCCAGGCCAGGACCGCCACGGTTCTGGCGAGACTCACGGGGGCCTCGGGCTGTGCCGCCGTCTCTTGCGCCTGATTCTGCTGGTGCAGTCGACTCTGCTCGATTGCAATGGGTACGGCCGACATCGACACGGCGAAATACGTCAGCAACACCGCCGCCACCTGGTAGCGGCGTCCCCCTACACCGCGCGACCCCATGTGCATCGCCTTGCCGATGATGTAGCCCACCGCCACGGACAGCCAGCCGATGATGAGACCGGTGGCCAGGGCGAAGGTGACATAGAGGACGAGTCCGACGATGGCACCGCCTATGCCGAAGAGGAGTGCGCGAACGAACGCTGCATGCGAGTCCTGCGGTATTTGCGCACGGAGCTTCTCCGTGCAGGGGGTGCAGACGGGCGCGGTCTTGATCTGGAAATAGGAGCCGCTGATCGGTTGGCGGCACGCGGCACACTTCATGGCCGAGGTGTTGGCCGAGTACTCGGCGGTAGCGAACTGCGGTGTTTGAGATTCGCCGGCTTTCATCGGTGATCGCCCCCAAATCTGAGTCGCTCGTGTCGCGCGAATGAGTCATGGCCTTACAGAGTCGACATTGCGGCATCGGGACGGGGATGACAGTCGCACATTGGAGTAGCCGGGCATTCACGGCGGCACGGCAGGGAAACGGCATGCTCGGATCAGGCCTCACTATCACGAGAACTACTTCGGCGCATTCGTGTTCGATCCCGACGGCAACAACATCGAAGCCGTATGTCACAAGCCCGCATGAGCGGCGGATGCGCGCCCGCCGGTGAAAATGCGCGCCGCTTCACGGTGTCGGCGCAACAGGCACTTGAATAAGTAAAACCAGGCCCACAGTCAACAACAACATGGGATGACGGTCACTGTCCAGGGGAGTGCGATATGTCAGGGTCGCGCCATAGGCAGTGAGGGCATCGTCATGGCCAGAAATCTGCATGTTCAGGCGATCGATGATCGCCAGTCGCTCGAATTCAGCGAGCAGTACCTGCTCGATCGACTGATGGCCGCCGGCGTCGGATGTCTCGATGACTGGCTGCGCACTCTCGCCGCGGGCAAGACGCAACATCTTCGGCATTACTGCCGGCATGGCCCGAGCAATCGATCAGATGGCGAAAGCGCGGCCGAAGTGAACTAGGGCTTCTGCCCCTGGCGCGCGGCCGGGCCATGCAATAATAATAAGCTCAGCGTCCAATCACCCGGGAGGGGGATGGTCATGGGCTCCACGGCCGAAATCACTGGTGTCATACAGCTGCGCTCGCGACATTCCGTCAGCGCGACCATCGACCGCCTGGATGCGCTGTTGAAGGAGCGAGGGATCCTGGTATTTGCCCGCATAGACTTCAGCGGCGATGCCGAGCGTGCGGGACTGCGCATGCCTGCGGAGCAGATGCTGATCTTCGGCAATCCCAAAGCCGGCACGCCGCTGATGCTGGCCGTACCGGCCGCGGGTCTCGATCTTCCGCTGAAGATGCTCGCGTGGGAAGCGTCTGACGGGAACGTCTGGGTCGCTTACAACGACCCGCAGTACCTCGTGCAGCGCTATCGTCTGCCGAGCAGCTTCGCTGCGAATCTGGCGGCCGTCGTGCCGCTGATCGAGCAAGCCGTCGCCGAGTGAATCGGGCAAAGCGGTATCACTCCAGAAACGCTTTGGCGACGTCGACCAGCCACTGACGAATGGCGTTCTCAGTGTTCGCACTCATCCTGGCGTGCAGCGCCGCTTCGATGGGTGCCGTGAGCGCGCGGCAACGCTTGTTCAGCTCCCGGCCTTCGTCCGTGATCAGCAGGCGCAGAATGCGCCCGTGGACGCGATCCGGCTCCTTTCTGATGGCGCCGCGCATTTCGAGCGCGCGCACGATTCCATTGATCGTCTGCGGCGTCAACATCGTCAGCCGCGCTACATCGGCAGCTGAAATGGCCTCATAGGCGCGGATCATCGTCAGCACCGACTGCTGCGGATGGGTCATGTCTTCCTTCGCGAGCGCGCGATCGAGCGCGAGCCGCACGGACGCGTTCGCTTGTCGCAACAGATAGGTAAGGTGGCCTTCGGGCCCGCGCTTTGCCTCGCCCACGAGAGGCAGTTGCGGCAGGCCTTCGCGAACATCCTTGACCATGTTGTCAGTGCCCTGATATCATATCAATGCACTGATAATAGCAGAACCGTGGAAAGGCAGGAGAGGCGCATGATCAGTCCCAGGCCCATCGTCCTCGAACGGGGTTCCGTTCGGCTCGAGCCGATGAGCGCGGAGCATATTCCCGGGCTGCAGGAAGCGGCGCGGGATGGTGCGCTGTGGGAGCTTTGGTTTACGGTGGTGCCGCCTCCCAACGAGACAGAGGCCTATGTGAGCGCAGCTTTGCAGGGCCTCAAGGATGGGCACATGCTTCCCTGGGTGGTGCGCGATCTCGAATCCGGCGCGGTCATCGGCAGCACGAGGTATCACGACATCGTTGCCGACATCGATCGGGTCGAGATTGGCTACACGTGGTACGCGCAGAGTCGTCAAAGAAGCCACGTGAACACTACCTGCAAGCTCATGCTTCTCGAGCACGCGTTCGAGACGGTTGGCTGCAAAGTGGTGGGCCTACGCACGGACAACTTCAATTTCCGGTCCCAGAGAGCTATCGAAGGGCTGGGTGCAAAGAAGGACGGCGTGATACGCCACCACAAGGCGCGCCCGGACGGCACGGTGCGCGATACGCACATGTACAGCATCATCCTTCCCGAGTGGCCGGATGTGAAGCGCCATCTGGAATTGCGGCTGAAACGGCATTCCGATCCCGCTTGATATCGGCCCGTGACTCTTGCGCGGGGTACTGACCGGATCGAATCGGCGCGACTCACTTTGCGCAGGATTGACCACTGCGATTTCGACTTCTTCATCGACTTGAATGCCGATCCGGAGGTAGCGCGATATCTTCCACACGGGAAGCCGCGGTCGTTTCAGGAGTCGCTCGCCTGGCTTCAGTCCGTCCTCCGGAGTTACGACGATCTCGGGCTGGGGCAGCTGGCTGTGATACGCAAGTCCGATGGTGCGCCGATCGGACGTTGCGGCTTGAGCGACCTTGCGGTGCAAGCCAGAGCAGGCGCAGCCGCAGTTCCGCGGGGGTGGTATCAGCGTGCCGACGCACCGGCTGGTGTCGAGCTCGTATCTGAGCGGGAGCTCGGGTATACGTTCCATCGGAGCAGTTGGGGGCAGGGTTACGCGAGCGAAGCCGCGCGCTGCGTTTTTGAGTATGCCCGCGACGTAGTGAAGCTGCCCCGCGTGGTTTCGCTCATTCACCCGGAGAACGCCCGTTCTTTGCGGGTCGCCCAACGATTTGGGGTGCAGCGCGAAGACACCGTGGAAGTACTGTCGCGCCTCTACGATCGATTCGCGTGGCCGATGGCGGCCGGTGTGTAGTGTTACATTCGCCGTAACCGAACGCCGTGAGCCGCCAACTGCACCAGCATGCTGTCCGGTCCGACCAGGTGATAGAGCCCCACCACGATCATGGATGGCCGATTGGCATTCAGCATCGTGTGCACGCGCGGAACCCAGAGCTGATTCCTCTGAACAGCCATTGCTCGATAAAGCTCCGGGTAATTGCGTGCCATCCGCGACATCCAGGCCGTCGCGGGCGCTGCATTGCCGCTGTCCCATTCCGCATAGATCCGCTGCCCCCGCTCCTGACCCATCAGGACCTCGTCAATGATGTACAGGAGGTACTGCATCTCGGCGCTGGGTGACAGTCCCGCAAGCCAGCGGGTCGCGTCCGTCAACGTCGTGAATTCGCTGCTCACGGGAATGGACAGCGACTGTGCCTCGGCGACCAGCACCTGGTCGGCGTTCGCCTTGTTGCAGGGCGCAGCCGAGAAGAGGGCGCCTTCCAGCGCTTGAGCCGCAAGCCACGGGCGAAAATGCGCCAGCGATTCGACCGGCACGCTTGCTGCCTTCGCTGCTGCCGATAGTCGGGCCCGTTGCGCCGCATCGAGCCGGCTTTCCAGGCTTTGACCGCGAGCGATCCCGTATTCCTGGATCAGGGCCTGTACGTTCGTCCTTCCCCTGTGATTGGTTTCATTCCAGAGACGTCCGCACCCGCGAAGCAAAGCCTCGACGCGGTCATCCTTCCAGGCGGTCGCACGGGGCGGGGTGTGTCCCAATAGAAACACCTTGCCGCGCTCGCGGGATATTTCCCAGAGGGGAAAGCGGTCAGCGGACTCTGCATGCGACGCCAAGGTGGCGCCGCCAATGGCCGCGGCAGAGAGATACTGCAGCATCCGTCGCCGAGTGAGCGCTGCTGTTCGAGATGGCATTGTCTCCCCTTCATTGGCCGCGAGAAACGGCTGCGATGCGGCTCAAGAACACGGTGGGACGCAAAAGGTTGCAGCCCCGGGGGATGGCCGCTTGGCGGTGGCTCGGGTGGGAAGGCGGATGGTGCCCGGAACGGAAAGTGGCCGCTCCCTGCCACCTCCAGAATATACCGTACCGGAGGGCTTGCCGGAAGGCCCGGGCGGTGGCGCAGGATCGCGCGCTGTTGCCTGAAGGGAGCCGGTCCAATGCGCGTGTTGCTGTCGACGGATGAGTCTCGGGTAGACGGGGAGATGACCCGGCATGCAGTGGTGATCGCGGGAGGAGGTCCGACGGGACTGATGTTGGGAGGGGAGCTGGCGTTGGCGGGCGTCGACGTTGCGATCGTCGAGCGGCGCGCCAGCCAGGAGCTCATTGGGTCCCGCGCGGGCGGTCTGCATGCACGCACAATAGAGGTGCTCGATCAGCGTGGGATCGCCGACCGCTTTGTGACACAGGGACAGGTCGCGCAGGTCGCGAGGTTCGCGTCCACCCGTCTGGACATCAGTGACTTTCCTACCCGCCATCCTTACGGACTGGGCCTGTGGCAGAACCGGATAGAGCGGATACTGACCGACTGGGTCGACGAACTGGGCGTACCAATCCATCGCGGATGCGAGGTGAGGGGTTTCGCGCAGGACGATGCAGGCGTGGACGTCGATCTTGCCGATGGCCAGCGCTTGCGGGCGCAGTATCTCGTCGGCTGTGACGGCGGACGCAGTCTGGTCCGTAAGGCAGCCGGTATCGACTTCCCCGGATGGGATCCGACGATCAGTTGCCTGATCGCCGAGGTCGAGATGGCTGATGAGCCGGAGTTGGGCGTGCGCCACGATGCCATCGGCATCCATGGCTTGGGCCGGTTGGAGTATGAGATCCGCAACGGCGAAGTGGTTTTCAAGGATGGGGGGCCTGTTCGGGTCATGGTGACCGAGCGGGACCTTGGCCAGACCGGACGCATGAGCGAGCCGACCTTGCGCGATCTCAGCGAGGCGCTCATCGCTGTCTATGGGACCGATTATGGGGTTCACAGTCCTACCTGCATTTCCAGGTTCACCGACGTGACTCGTCAGGCGGCGGCTTACCGTGAGCGCCGGGTGCTCCTAGCCGGCGATGCCGCGCACGTGCATTTTCCCGTGGGCGGGCAGGGCCTCAACATCGGTGTGCAGGATGCGGTGAATCTGGGATGGAAGTTGGCGCAGGTGGTCAAGCGGAGCGCGCCGGAAAGCCTTCTGAATACCTACCATACTGAGCGCCACCCGGTCGCCGCCCGCGTGCTGCGCGACACGATGGCGCAGACCGCGCTTCGCCGCCGTGACGACCGTACCAGGGCTCTCGGCGCAATCGTCGACGAGTTGCTCGGGATGGATGAGCCGCGTAAGCGACTGGCGGGCATGATGTCAGGTCTGGACGTCCATTACGATCTTGGTGAGGGACATCCGCTGCTGGGACGTCGCATGCCCGATCTCGATCTGGTGGTCGCAGACGGGCAATTGCGGGTCTTCACCTTGCTGCACGATGCGCGGCCACTACTGCTCAACCTCGGCCAGCCGGGTGGCGTCGACATCACTCCGTGGGCGGATCGCGTTCGTTCGATCGACGCCAAATACATGGGTCAGTGGGAACTGCCGGTGATAGGGGCGGTACGCGATCCCACCGCTGTGTTGATTCGACCCGACGGCTATGTGGCGTGGGTCGGTGAACCGGGTCAGCTGGGGCTCACCGGCGCATTGACCACTTGGTTCGGGCCGCCCACCGCAGGCTAGCGGCTTCGCTGTAATATATATCGGATACGGCCACGCAAAGGCGATCCCGATGGCTGACGATGCTATTGCGTCATGGAGCTTGCCCGAGACCTTCCATTTCGAGGGTCAGGCAGTGCGCTTTGGTCGCCTAGGCCCAGCAGACCGTCCATCGCTGGTGCTCGTGCATGGGACACCGTTTTCCTCGGTCGTCTGGCGCCGCATTGCCCCGCATCTGACCGAGCGCCGCCAGGTGTTTTATTACGATCTCCTCGGTTACGGCCGCTCCGAAATGCGGCCGAACCAGGACGTCTCGCTGGCAATCCAGGGGCAATTGTTCGCGGCACTCCTGCGCCACTGGCGTCTTACCAAGCCCGATGTCGTTGCGCACGACTTTGGCGGGTGCACGACCCTGCGCGCACACCTGCTTCACGGGTGCGAGTATGGCTCGCTCACCCTGATCGATCCCGTGGCCCTGGCTCCCTGGGGGTCGCCCTTCGTGCGCCACGTACGTGACCATGAGGCAGCGTTCGCCGGCCTCCCGCCCTATATTCATGCAGCCATTCTGCCCGCATACATTGCAGGTGCGGCATTCCACCTCTTGTCGGCGTCGACTCTGCAGCTCTACGTCGAGCCCTGGCTTGGCACATCCGGGCAGGCCGCCTTCTATCGGCAGATCGCGCAGATGGATCAGCGCTACACCGACGAGATCGAGTCCCGCTACGGCGAAATGCGCTGCCCGGTGAGCATCATTTGGGGAGAGCAGGACGGCTGGATCCCGGTCGAGCGGGGTTACGAGTTGGCAAGGAGAATCCGGGGATCAAGTCTGCGCGTCGTACCGGAAGCCGGACATCTGCTACAGGAGGATGCGCCCGAGGCACTCGTAGCCGCGCTTCTGCGCGACATCGTGCTGCATGCTCAAACAGACACCAGCGGATAACCCGCCTCGCGCCACGCCTTCATGCCGCCATCGAGCGCGATCGCGCGTTGAAATCCGATCTGGCGCAGAGTCGCCGCGGCCAGGGTCGATACGCGGCCGAATTCGCACACCGTGAGAATGCGCAGAGTCGGGTCCGGCAGCTCGTCGTTCACGCGCAGCTCGAGCTGACCGCGCGGCAGGTGGTGCGCGCCGGGTACGTGCCCGGCGGCATAGGCGTCCCGCTCGCGTACGTCGAGAACGAGAAGGTCGGGGTCGCGTGCATCCACGCGGGCCTTCAGCTCATCGAGCGACATGAAGGACACGAGCGCGGCGGCTTCGGACAGTAGCTGTGCGATCGTCTTGCCGCCGGAGAGATTGGTCCGCAACGCTTCGGTCAGATGGCCTGTTCACCGGCGACACGCTGCTCATCGGTGCCAGCGGTTCTCGACGCGAAGACACATCGAGTCGCGCGTGTGCCCGGGTGTATGTCCATGCTGGCTGGCGAGCGAGAGGTAACGATCGACCTGGCTCGCTTCCGGATCTATCAGTGCAGCCGCGCAGGTCTGTCCACAACCTATCAGGTAAGAGCGGCACCCACCTGTCGCGACCTGTTCGAATATCATGGTTTGACGCTGCCGATGAACGTGTGACGAGAGCTTACGCCGGCGACACGCGATTGTGTAATATCCGCGCATGGCGGCTACCACAGACAGCATCAGCGCGCGCTCCTGGCTCTTCGCCCCGGGTGACAGCGAGCGCAAGATGGAGAAAGCGGTCGCGGGTCCCGCGGACATCGTGCTCTTCGACCTCGAGGATGCGGTCGCCGCAACGGAAAAGCCCAGGGCGCGAAGCCAGGTGGCGACGTTTCTCGCCGCGCAGCCCGCGGATCGCTCGCGGCTCTGGGTCCGCATCAACCCGCTGCAGGGCCCGGACGCGCTGGCCGATCTCGCGGCGGTGATCGCCGCTCGTCCCGGCGGCATCATGCTGCCCAAAGCGCGTCATGGCGATGACGTCGGGCGTCTGCACCAACACTTGTCCGACCTGGAAGTCGCCGCCGGCATCGAGCAGGGCGCGACCAGGGTGATCGCGCTCGTGACGGAAACGGCGGCAAGCATGTTCACTACCGGAACCTATGCCGGCGCGCCGCGGTTGGCGGCGTTGACGTGGGGGGCGGAAGATCTGGCGGATGCGGTGGGCGCGGCGAGCAACCGCAACGCCGATGGCAGCTATGCCTTCCTGTATGAGATGGCGCGCAGCTTTTGCCTTCTCGGGGCTGCGGCGGCCGGTGTTACCGCGGTCGAGACGATCCACGGCGATTTCCGCGATGAGTCCGGCCTTCGTCGCCGGGCGCAGGAGGCACGCCGGTCAGGTTTCCGCGGCATGCTCGCCATCCACCCCGCGCAGGTGGAGGCGATCAATGAGGCCTTCACGCCTGGCGCCGAGGAACTGAAGGCGGCGCAAGAGATCGTCGATCTGTTCGCCGCGAACCCTGGGATCGGCACCATCGGCCACAGGGGCGCGATGCTCGATCGACCGCACCTGGCTCGCGCGCAGGCACTACTCAGGCTGGCGCGCGGCAAGAGAACGTGAACAAGGGGAATTTGAATGGCAGGTCGCTGGTTTGATGAATGGCAGGTGGGCGATCGGATTGCTCATGAGATTCGGCGAACGGTGACGGAGACCGACAATCTCCTTTTCTCGACCATGACTCACAACGCTCAGCCGCTACACATCGATCTCGAGGCTGCCAAGGCGAGCGAGTTCGGGCGGATACTGGTCAACGGCACTTTCACCTTCGCGCTCATGATCGGCCTCAGTGTGGGCGACACGACGGTAGGCACGCTCGTCGCCAATCTCGGCTATGACAAGGTGGTGATGCCGAAGCCGGTGTTCATCGGCGATACGATCCGCGCCGACACCGAGGTGGTCAGCCTGAGGGAGAGCCGATCACGTCCCAACGCAGGTATCGTCACGTTTCAGCACCGTGCGATCAATCAGAGAGAAGAGGTCGTCTGCCAGTGCTTGCGGTCCGCCCTCATCAAGCGGAAACCCGGGTGAAGTCCCGGGCGACTGCGAGCCTCAGCGCGCGGTCGGCATTGCGAACTCGGGTCCCTCGCGCGTGCTTACCGGCCAGCGCTGCATGATCGACTTCTGGCGCGTATAGAAGCGCACGCCTTCCTCGCCGTAGGCGTGCATGTCGCCAAACAAGCTGTTCTTCCAGCCGCCGAATCCGTGCCAGGCCATCGGCACCGGGATGGGAACATTGATGCCGACCATGCCCACTTCGATGCGTCTCGCAAACTCACGCGCCACGCCGCCGTCGCGGGTATAGCAGGCGACACCGTTCGCGAGCTCGTGAGCGTTAACCAGACGGAGAGCCTCGCCGGCATCCTTGACGTGTACGCAGCTCAGTACCGGCCCGAAGATCTCCTCCTTATATATGGTCATGTCGGGCTTGACATGGTCGAAGAGCGTACCGCCAAGGAAGAAGCCGCCGTCGTATCCAGGTACTTTGAGCGCGCGACCGTCCGTCACCAGCTGCGCTCCTTCACGCACTCCGGTGTCGATGTAGCTCGAGATGCGCTCGAGCGCCTGCCGCGTCACGACAGGACCCATTTCGACACCTGCGTCCATCCCGTTTCCTACCTGCAGCGCTTTGGCGCGCTGCGCGAGCTTGGGAACTATGCGCTCCCCGACGTCGCCCACCAGCACCGCGACGCTGATCGCCATGCATCGCTCCCCGGCCGATCCATAGGCCGCCCCGATCAGTCCATCGACGGCCTGCTCGAGGTCGGCATCCGGCATCACTACCAGGTGGTTCTTCGCGCCCCCTAGCGCCTGTACACGCTTGCCGAGCTCCGCGCCGCGCGCGTACAGGCGCCGCGCGATCGGTGTCGAGCCGACGAAGCTCAGGGCCTTCACCTGCGGGTGCTCCAGCAATGCATCGACGGCGGCCTTGTCGCCCTGTACCACGTTGAAAACGCCATCGGGCAGCCCAGCCTGCTTGAAGAGCTTCGCCATGACGAGCGAGGCGGATGGGTCACGCTCACTGGGTTTGAGCACGAAGGTGTTTCCCGCCGCGATGGCGATGGGGAACATCCAGCAGGGCACCATGCATGGGAAGTTGAACGGAGTGACACCAGCGACTACCCCGAGGGGCTGGCGCAGTGTCCAGTTGTCCATGCCGGTTGAGACCTGATCGGTGAAGTCACCCTTGAGGAGCTGGGCAATGCCGCAGGCGAATTCCACCACGTCGATGCCGCGCATGACCTCGCCCTGCGCGTCGGAAAACACCTTGCCGTGCTCGGCGGTTATGAGAGCGGCAATCTCGTCACGATGCTCGTTCAGGAGTCCGAGAAACCGGCCGAGTACGCGCGCGCGACGGATAGGGGGGGTGTCGGCCCACGCGGGCCACGCTGCCGCCGCGCTGGAGACGGCGCGTTCAACGATGGCGGCGTCCGCCATGGCCACACGGCGCGCGACCTTTCCGGTCGCGGGATTGAAGACATCCTGGGTGCGGGCGGCGTCTGCTGACACCGCCTGGCCGCCGATCCAATGGCCTACCAGTGAGCTTTCGGGAGCGGCGAAGGAGAGCGGGGCGGTTGCCATGGCGAAGGTCCGATGGAGCCTGAGCGCAGTCTAGGAGCGCCGGCGGCGGTTGAGAACCACCGCCGAACGATTACAATGTTCAATAATTTGAACAATCGAGGCACCGAAGCCGATGAGCATCCATGACTTCGAGGCGGCGCTGCCGGACCTTCACATGCTGACGGTGATCGCCGACACGCGCAGCCTCACGCAGGCCGCGCGCCGCCTCGGGGTCGCGAAGTCAACCGTCAGCATGCGCCTGAAGGATCTGGAGCGCACGATCGGCATCGCGTTGGTCCGCCGTACCACACGCTCGATCACGCTGACCGCGGCGGGTCAGCAGCTGGTCGATGAGACGGGGGCCTCGTTCGCGCACATCGAGCGCGGCATCGCCGGGGTGAAGGATCTCGCCGGCGCGCCCCGCGGGCTGGTGCGAGTGACCGCGCCCGTGGCGCTGGGGCGGCAGCACATCGCGCCCGCGATACCGGCGCTGCTCGAGCGCTATCCCGAGCTGCGCCTCGAGCTCGATCTCAGCGACCGATTCGTGAACCTGACTCAGGAGGGCTTCGATCTGGCGGTGCGGCACGCGAGCCGCGTCCCCGACTCCCATGTTGCGACCGTGTTATGTGAGAGTCGCTCGGTGCTGCTTGCGAGCCCGAAGTACCTGGCTCGCCACGGCTTGCCGGAGCATCCAAGTGAGTTGGCGGCGCACCAGTGTCTGCTTTATCTGCGCGACGGCGGCTCGCCCAGCTGGTCCTTCGAGCGGCGCGGCCGCGTGCCAGAGCGGCTGAGCGTGCCGGTGAGAGGACCACTGCGGGCCAACAACAGCGAGGTGTTGCGGGAGGCGGCGGCCGCCGGGTTGGGGGTGGGCATGCTCCCCGATTTCACGGCCTGGAGCGGCACGGAAGCCGGCCAGCTGGTGCCGGTGTTGCCGCAGTGGCGGCCGGTCGGCTTTTTCGGCGAGCGGCTGCAGGCAATCCGGCCGTGGTCAGCGCGGACGCCGCGCGCCGTGCAAGTTGTCATCGACCACCTGCGCCAAACCTTCGTGCGTGGCTTCCGGCCGCCGCAGGCCCTGATTTGACAGAATATCGCCCGAGATCTAACCTGCGTGCGTCGGCGCCGCAAGGGGCGGCGAAAAGCCCCGCCGGCGCTCCAACTCGGGAGGCGTCCTCATGAAGCGTGTCATTGCTGCCGCGGCGCTGTCCGCGGCTTTCGTCGCTGTGTCGAGTTTTGCGGCCGAGCCAGGGCCGCCTTTCAGCAACGGCCCGGTATGGGACGTGCAGCAGATCCTCACCAAGGACGGCCACTTCGACGATTACATCAAGTGGGTTTCGACAGTGTGGAAGGCATACCAGGAGGCTTGGATAAAGGCAGGCTACACGATCGGCTACAAGGTCTACGTCGTGGTCGATCCGCGCCAGGGCGAGCCTGACATCATGCTCTGCACGGAATACAAGAACATGGCAGCCATGGATGTGTCCGTCGCGGAGCAGTACGCGTTCGCGGCGAAGCACTTCGGCGCCACGGCGCAGCAGGACGCGAAACAAGCGTCCCGCGAGAGCATCCGCACGCCGGTGGGTGATGTGCTCCTTCGCGAGATCAACCTGAAGTAGCAGTCAGCATGGAAGGCGCCGGGGCGGCGGCCCGCCGCGCCCGGCGCCGGATGGAATGGCAACTTCCGTTCATCGCGGTGCTCCGCCAGCCGTGCTGTTGGCGCCAAGATGCGCCGCCGGCAGCCGGCCGGCCAGCCACACGATGGTAACGGCGACGCAAACTCCCCAACCCACCTCGCTGATGCGCGCCAGAAACATGCCCTGCGGCGAGCCAACGTGCGGGACGAGGAGGATGATGGTCGCGGTAATCCCCGCGAGCCGGCTGGCCGAGCTGACATTCAGCACCCAGCAGGCCAACATCGCCAGGACGACGGCCAACGCATAAACAATCAGGTTCTGCCCGAGCGCAAAGAACGTGCAGAGCCCGGTGAGGCCACCCACGGCTGCGCCGATGAACTGGTCGCGAGCGGTCGTCTGAGTCGCGCGAAATTCAGTCTGCGCCACGGAGATGGCGGTGATAGCGCTCCAGAAGCTCTCTTTCAGGCCGATCGCATGCGCCGGGATGAATGCGAGCAGCGCGGCGCAGGCGGAGATCGCCCCATGATGAGCGCCGGCGGCCAATCGGCCGAGCAGCGGCAGGGCGCGCCGCAAGCTGACGACACTGGCGTTGAGATCGGACACTTGCGCCCTGGCCGGGTTGAAATGGTCGGCGGGGGCGTGAGAGCGAGTGGCGGGCATCGGTCCTCCGAGACGCAGTTTCAGCAAGGCATTCTAAGCACGACCCGCTCCAGCCGGGGCTTTGTCACGGCGGCGGTGCTAGACTCCCCCGGATGGGGGAATCCAGCTCCGAATCCGGCAACACTGACCGGCGCCGCGGTGCAAAGCTGCGTTTGCCGCTCAAGGTCACCACCATCTCCTGGTGGGACCTCATCCATACCCTGGGCCCGATTGTGCTGGCGAGCGCGGCCGCCATCTGGCTGGCGCTGCATTTCGTGCGTCCGCTTCCGCCGCATACACTCACCATGAGCGGTGGACCCAAGGGCAGCTCGTTCGAGAACTTCGCCGAGAAGTACCGGGCGTTCCTGGCCGGCGACGGCATCCAGCTCAAAATTATCCCCTCCGCGGGCTCCCTGCAGAATTTCCAGCGGCTGACCGAGCCCCACTCGCACATCGACATCGCGCTGGTGCAGTCGGGGATCACTGAAACGGCGTCGAAAGGAGGCAGCACTGCCGACCTCGTCTCCCTCGGCAGTATGTTCTATCAGCCGCTTACGGTCTTCTATCGTGGGGTCCTTTATCACGGAAGGCCGCGGCGACCGATGTTCAGGCTGTCTCAACTCGCGGGCAAGCGTATCGCGATCGGCAGCGAAGGCAGCGGCACGCGGCTTCTCGCGCTGGCACTGCTCAAAGCCAACGGGATCGTCTTGGGCGGCCCGACGCAGCTGCTCGACCTGGAAGGAGAGGCTGCCCGCAAGGCGCTCCTCGACGGTCAGGTGGACGCGATCTTCCTCACGGGAGATTCCGCCCCACCGGAGACCATTCGCGCAATGCTGCACACCCGCGGCGTGCTGATGTTCACTTTCCCGCAGGCGGATGCCTACACGAGGCGTTTCCCTTACCTCCACGAGCTCGACATTCCCGAAGGCGCATTCGACCTGGGCGCGAATCTGCCGCGTAAGCCGCTCATCATGCTCGCTCCGGCGGTCGAGCTGATGGCGCACTCGGACCTGCATCCGGCGCTGTGCGATCTGCTGATCGAGGCGGCTCAGGCGGTGCACGGCCGTGCGACCCTGCTGCAACACATGCATGATTTCCCAAACCCCGCGACCTACTTTTTCCCGTTGGATACGGAAGCCGCGCGCTACTATAAGTCGGGCGACAGGAGCTTCGCGTATCGGTATCTGCCCTTCAGGCTGGCGAGCCTGGTGGCCCGGATAGTGGCAGTGCTCGTGCCCATCATCATCATCCTGATCCCGGGACTGCGCTTCCTGCCGAGCCTCTATCGCTGGCGGATCGACAGCCGCATTCACCACCGCTACGCGGAGCTCATGGCGCTCGAACGGGAATCTCTCGGAACTCTGACCCCGGAGCGGCACGCCGTGCTGCTCGAGCGTCTGGAGGAGATCGAGCGCTCGGTGATCCTGCGCAAGACTCCCGGCTCACACGCCGACCAGCTCTATCAGCTGCGTGAGCACATCGCGTTCGTGCGCAACAATCTCGCCCACGCGGTGGTGCGCGAGGGTGGCGAGGCGCGGACCGCCGAGACCTGAGCGGCTCAGTTGACCGGCGCCGCCGGCGGGAAGGGATGGCCGTTCAGCGTGATCATGCCGCCGGAGAGCTCGAGATGCGTCGTGACGGCGGTGGCTCCCGCGGTGAGATAGCCCTGTTGCTCGAAAGAGGTGAGCTGGGCCGCGATCCTGGGGTTGGAGCCGCTCATCGCCAGAAACTTCTGCAACAGCCCGTTGTCTACCCGCAGATCCGCCGTCACCTGGGCGTGGCTCCGCAGCGCCATGATGCCCGCGGGCCACTGCTGCAGGTCGGCGGCGCCCAACCCGGGCGCGCTGATCCTTGCCGAGAGGAGGAAACTCCCATCGGGCATGGTGAAGCTCACCTGCCGGATGTTGATTACCGGATCGTGCAACACCAGCTCGACGCCATGCTGGCGGAAGGCGGCGAGCATGGCGGCCTGAAGCTGCGCCTGATTGCCGCCGGCCTGTCGCTGCGCCGCGCGCAGCGCATTCGCGAAGGCCAGGAGCGACGGCCCATGGATGTGCTCGAAGCTCTCCGAGTACATGAGGTTGGTCAACTGCACCGCCGCGATCTTCGCGGCATCGATCGCAACATCGATGCGGTAGTTGAAGAACTCGCCGTCGACCTTCGAGGTGCTGGTGAGCGCAATGCGCTGCAGGGAGAAGTCGTCTCCCGGACGCTGGCCGCTGCCATCCAGACGCTCGACGGTGAACGTGCCGGTGCCGGCGTAGAGGCCATCGAGCGCTTTCTCCTCGGAGCCGGAATACTCCGCGCCGGTGAGCTCGAAACCGCCTTTGGCGCCCCGGACGAGCAGGTGCGGCGCACTCAATCGGGCCGACGAATGGGCCCGATTGCGGGTGGCCGTCAGGGTGCCGGTCAGCCCTCCCCACACGATATTGGAGCCGTCAGCCAGGTTCAGGCTGAAGGCCGGGCTCGTCAGGTCCACGGTGGTGCCGCCGAAGAGACCGAGGCTGGTATGCAACTGCACGATCGGCTTCGAGCCGATCACGCCCGACAACTGCTGCTGCAGTGCGGGCGGCAGGACGATGGTCGAGTCGATGACGGCGAGCGCCAGCGCGTGCAAGCCGGGTAACGGTCCGTGCTGAATGTTGTTTACGACCGTGATCGTGGCCGAAGAGGGAAGGCCGCCGCCGCCGATCCTTATCGCCTGCAGCGCGGCACCGCGCAAGCCGTAGGTCGTGACCACGGTGGACCGGTACACGCCCCGGTCGTACTCGCGCTTCAGCACCGTGATGTACGGCAACTTATCGAGCGCCCGCTGCTCGTTATGTTGCAACCGGCTCTCGATCGCCATGCCCGTTACCCAGGCGACGCCCGGATATGACAACACGATGATGACCCCGATGGCGAGCAGGACCTTTGTCGTTTTTCCCACTGTGCGTCTCCCTCAGGCGTTGCCGCCTTGCGACAAGATACCACAGACGCCGGGCGGTGGCGCCAGCCGCAACTTGTGACCTAACCGCCAATTCCCGTAATTGCGGCCGACAGCTCCCACAACCGTGTGGCATCCGCATCGCTCTGCGCCGCGCACGCGGGCGCCGCCGGAACACAGCGCTCGTAGTAGCCGCCGCTGCGGCCGCTCACTTGTGATGAGCTAGCGAGATACACCATGGTGTTCGCTCCCTCTGCGGCCGAAAGAGCGAACAACCGCTTCGCGATCATGATGCCGGTCCGTAGCGCGCCACGGGCGTTATCGCCAAAACGGGTGGCGACAAAACCGGGATGCAGGCAGTTGGCAGTGACGCCGGTCCCGGCGATGCGTCGCGCCAGCTCGCGGGTGAACAGGATGTTGCAGAGCTTGGTGATGCCGTAACCGCTCACTCCCTGCTGCTCCTGCAAGCGATCGAAGTCGAGCCTGGCGCGCCGATGGGCATTGGATGCGGTCGACACGATGCGGGCGCTGCCGGCGGCGCGCAGCCGCTCCAGCAGGAGGTTGCTGAGCACGAAATACGACAGGTGATTGGTCGCGAACATCAGCTCGAGGCCGTCCTCGGTGCGCCGGTTGCCCGAGGAGATGAGACCGGCGTTGTTCATCAGCACATCGACCTTCGGCTCCGCCGCGGCGATCTCGGCGGCGACACGCTTCATTTCAGCCAGGCGCGAAAGGTCGGCGTAGAAGGCGGTGTGAGCCTGCTCTGCGTTCGCCGCGCGCAAGTCGCGCAGTGTTTCCGCGGCACGTTGTTCGTCGCGGGCGACGATCACGATGCGGGCGCCTTGTTCGGCAAGGCGTCGAGCCGCGACGGCGCCGATGCCGGAAGTTGCGCCGGTGATGACGACAGTCTTGCCCCGCATACGAGAGTGTACTGGCGAGAATGAACTCCGCTGGTCGGGATGCAGTCTAAGTGCCGCGGCCATAGCGGGCAACGCGGCTCCGCGGCGGCCGGCGCGTGGTCAAACCGGTGCCGACAAAGTAAGCTCGCGGACGATGGAAAAGCACGAGCTGCGTGCCGCCGCGTCCCTGGCGGCGGTGTTCTCCGTGCGGATGCTGGGCCTTTTCATGGTGTACCCGGTGTTCGCCGCTTTCGCACGCCACTTGGCCGGTGCGACGCCGTACAGGATCGGGGTCGCGCTCGGAATCTATGGCCTCAGTCAAGGCGTGCTGCAGATGCCCTTCGGAGTGCTCTCCGACCGGATCGGGCGCAAGGTGATGATCGTTTTCGGGCTCCTCGTGTTCGCGGCCGGAAGCGCCGTCGCGGCGCGGGCGGTCACGATCGACGGGATGATCGTCGGGCGACTGCTGCAGGGTGCGGGTGCGATCGGCTCAGTGGTCCTTGCTCTGGTCGCCGATCTCACCGCCGAGCAGAGCCGCACCAAGGCGATGGCGCTAGTCGGGATGACCATCGGCTTCTCGTTCCTGGTGGCGATCGTGACCGGACCCGCCGTGGCAGGGTGGGTGGGCGTCGGCGGTATCTTCTGGCTGATGGCCGCGCTGGCCCTGGTCGGCATCGCTATCACGCTCTTCGTGGTGCCCGCGGCGCCGCGCCCACACGTGCAGCCGGACGCGGAAACGGTCCCGGCACTGATCGTGGCGAGTCTGCGCAACCCGCACCTGCTGCGCCTCAATTTCGGGATCTTCGCGCTGCACGCCATGCTCACGGCGAGCTTCCTCGTCGTGCCGGGACTCCTGCGCAACACCCTCGCCGTCAGTCCCCGCGATCAGTGGCTGGTGTATCTGCCGGTGCTGTTGGTATCCGTCGCCGTGATGGTGCCGGTCATCATCCTGGCGGAGCGGCGGCGGCGGGTGAAGGGTGCCTTGGTAGGTGCCGTGGCGGCGATGGCGGTCAGTCAGCTCATGCTGGCGCTGGGCGGCTCGGACACCGTATGTTCTGCTCGCGGGACTCGTGGTGTTCTTCTCCGGCTTCAACATCATGGAGGCGAGCCTGCCATCGCTCGTCACCAAGACCGCGCCGCGAGGATCCACCGGCACGGCGACGGGGATCTATTCGAGCTCGCAGTTCCTCGGCATTTTCGCCGGCGGTGTTGTCGGCGGCTGGGTACACGAGGCCGCCGGTACGACCGCGGTGTTCCTGTTCGCGGCCGCCGTCGCCATTGCCTGGCTGTTGGTTGCCGCGACCATGCGCGACCCGGCCCTGGGGTATGATAGCCGCCGAGTAGCGATCACGGCCCGGAGGAGTCCCGATCGATGACACCCGACTGTCGGTAATCAGCGGACACAAAGGATGCGACTGCTTCATCTGGCGGCGCTCGCCGCCCTCTTGTCCCCGCTGACCGCGCTGCCCGCGCACGCGGGCGGGGCGCCGTTCGATCTCGCCGGGCCCCAACTGCAGGTGACCGTGGGACGCGGCCACGAGACGCTGCCCATCGCAGAGGTACCCAATCTCGCGGTCGGCGATCATCTGTGGATCCGCGCCGATCTGCCGCCCAACCAGTCCCAGCGCTACCTGCTCGTCATCGCGTTCCTGCGGGGCGCCACCAATCCACCGCCGCGCGACTGGTTTCACGTCTGCCAGACCTGGAAGCGCGCCTGCGCGCAGAACGGCCTCAAGCTCACCGTGCCCGACGGCGCCGGGCAGGTGCTGCTCTTCCTTGCGCCGCAGACCTCCGGGGACTTCAGGACACTGATGGGCGCCGTGCAGGGGCGACCGGGCGCCTTTGTGCGTACCTCGCAGGACCTCAATCAGGCGACACTCGACAGCTCGCGGCTCGAGGCCTACCTCAGGGCCGTGCATGCCCTCGATGAGAGCGCGCCGGACAAGCTCAAGGAGGACGCGCCGCTGCTCGGCCGCAGCCTTGCGATCAAGGTGAACGCGAGCTGCCTCGACCGAATTCCGGAGCTGCAGGCGCCCTGTCTCATGCAGGGCCAGGACGCACTGATCCTGAACGACGGCCACAGCACCTCGATCGTCGAGGCGCTGACCTCGGGCCCCGCCACCGATCTGGCCATGGAAGCGAGCTACACGCCGCAGCTGAGCTATGGCTACTACAGTCCTTATATCGCCTCCGTGATCGACATCGCGCGGATCTTCGGCTCCTTCACGACCGCGCAGTACCAGTACATCCCCGCGCTCGCGACGCAGCGCGGTGAGGTTCTCGCGCTTACCCTCAACACCCCGCCGTCATTCCACGCGCCGAAGTCGGTGCTGGTGACGGCGCTGCCGGCCGTCGAGGCGCCGCAGCCGCCGCCGCTGCACGCGGTCGATCCCAAGGAGATCTATTGCGCGCGCAAGAGCTCTCTCGTCCTGCCGGTGGAGGGAGCGCCGCTCGTGTTCTCCACGGGCTACGCGCACGACCTGCACCTCAGCCTGACGGGCAGCGACGGCAAGGCTATCGACCTGCCTGCCACCGCCGACCCGGAGCAGGGCGGCTTCGTGGTCGATACTTCGGGCGCGGGCGCGAAAAGTCTCGGCAACATCGTGCACGGTACGCTCAAGGGATACTGGGGCTTCGAGCCTTTCGCCGGACCGGCCTTCCAGCTGGTCAATGCGCGCGCGGAGTCCTGGCGGTTGACCGCCGCGGAGAGTGCGGCGATCGTCGGCCGTGAGAACACCATTCATCTCCAGGCGAGCAGCGTGAGCTGCATCGATCAGCATCATGGTGCGCGACCCGGCAGGCAAGGAGCTCGACGCCGAATGGAAGGCCGTGCAACCGAATGAGGTGGAAGTGAAGCTGCCGCTGCAGGCGGCGCAGCCCGGGCAGCTGACTCTTCTGGTCAAACAGTACGGCGCGAGCCCGCCCGAACCGGTGCCCCTGCAAGCTTTCGCGGAGGCCGCTCATCTCGATAGCTTCACGTTGCACGCGGGCGACAGTCAGGGCGTGCTCGCGGGCAGCCGTCTGGATGAGGTATCGGGGCTCGCCGTGGCCGGCGTGGCGTTCATCCCTGGAGCGCTCGCGAGCAGCCAGGGAGTCGACCAGCTCACCCTGACCGCGCAGGACGCCGCGGCCGCCGTCGCTCTGAAGCCGGGTGGCACCGAGCTCGCGAAAGTCAGGTTGAAGGACGGCAGGGTGCTCGACCTCGAGGCGCTGATCGCCACGCCCCGCCCGACCGTTGCGCTCATCGGCAAGAGCGTGCAGCCCTCATTCTCGGATTCCGGCAGCCACATTCAACTGGCGAACGACGATGAGTTACCCCAGCGCGCACAATTGACGTTCTCCGTACGCGCGAAATCGCCTACTGAGTTCGGCCGCGATGAGATGCTGCAGATAGCCACCGCGGACGGCTCGTATTCGACGACTCTCAGCGTCGCCAACGGCGGGATCACGCTCGAGAACCGCGCCGTCGCGATTGCAACCCTCGATCCCGCGCAGGCGTTCGGACCCTCGGCTTTCGGACCGCTGCAGTTTCGCGTGGTGGTTGGGGGCGTCACCGGCGATTGGCAGCCGCTTGCGACCCTGGTGCGCCTGCCCAAGCTGCGCGAGCTCGTGTGTCCCGCGACGAGGGAGCTCGCTTGCAAGCTCTCGGGCAGCGATCTCTTCCTGGTCGACTCGATCTCCACCGATCCGCGCTTCGAGCATCCGGTGCAGGTGCCCGATGGCTTCCCGGGCTATGACTTGCCCATACCGCACCCGCAGCACGGCCAGCTCTTCGTGAAGCTGCGCGATGACCCCGGTGTCGTCAACCTGGCGTCGGTCGATACGCGCGAGTTGCCGCCCAGTCCGCAGGAGGAGGAGCGCGCGAGTGTCCGGCATGCCGCCGCAAGCCCGCCGGCGAGCGCGCCGCCGCCGAAGCCAACACCAGCGCCGCCCAATCTGAGCTGACAATGTCGCCTGGAGCGACATTGGACGACGCGCAGCGTCGGCCCCGAAGGGGCGAGGCCCAGGACGGGCCCGAGCACATGTCGGCGGGGCCGTGCGATGCTCCGGACATGCACAAATTCCCGCTCTGGCTGGTGCTCGCTGCGGCCGTCGTGACATCCGGCTACCCGGCGGGCGCCGCCACCTTCGACGTGCGCCCTGAGCAGGCCGTGCTCGGCCGCCTGCTGCCGCACCAGGCGAGGCAGTTCGAGCTCGGCACGCTCCCGGCCGTGGATGGCCGCGAGCGGTTCCGCGTCTCGAGCGTGCATGGTCACATCGAGGTCGAAGGCAGCACGCCGAGCGCGCTGCTCTTCGGGGTGAACTGGTATCTCAAATACGTTGCACGCGTGCAGATCTCCCCGAATGGAGATCGTGTGGGCCGCGCGGCTTTTCCATTGCCTCGAGCCGTGATCGAGCGGAACACGCCGTATGCGTACCGTCTCGCTTTGAACGAGAACGTCGACGGCTACTCCGCGCCTTACTGGAGCTGGCCGAGGTGGCAGCGGGAAATCGATGTGCTGGCGCTCTCCGGGATCAACGCCGTGCTGGTCGAGCGGGGTACGGACAGCGTCCTCTCCCGTACGTTCCGCGACCTCGGCTACTCCGATGCCGCGATCCGCCGCTGGATCGCGGCGCCCGCGCATCAGAACTGGGAGCTGATGGGCAATCTCTGCTGCTACGGCGGGCCGCTCAGCCGCGCGCTGCTGAAAAGGCGTCTCATTTCCGCGCAGAGAATAGTGGCGCGCCTGCGCGAGCTCGGCGTCACTCCGGTCCTGCCGGGCTACTACGGCATAGTGCCCGCTGATTTCCAACGGCGCTTTCCCGACTCACACGTCGTGTCGCAGGGAGAGTGGGCCGGCTTCACGCGACCGGGCTGGCTCGACCCACGCGACCCGATGTTCGTGCGGCTGGCGGCCACCTTCTATCGCCATCAACGCGAGCTCCTGGGCGATAGCGGCATTTATGACATGGAGGTTTTCCAGGAAGGCGGTCAGGCCGGCGACGTGCCGGTGGCGAATGCCGCACGGGCCGTGCAACAGGCGTTGCTGGCCGCCCATCCGGGCGCCAGCTGGATGATGCTCGCCTGGCAGGGAAATCCCCGCCGGGAACTGCTCGCCGGCGTCGATCGCCGGCATCTGTTGATCATCGATATCGACCACTCGCGGGTGCCGCGCGAGCAGCGGGAGAAGGATTTCCATGACGCGCCCTTTCTCTTCGGCGGCCTATGGGAGTTCGGTGGACGCACGACCCTCGGCGCCGACGTCCGTGATCTTACCGCTCGGCTGCAGCGCGTCGGCCGCATGAACCGCAACATGGCCGGCACAGCCGTCTTCACCGAAGGCATGGGCACCAATCCGTTCATGTTCGATCTCTTCACTGAGATGGCATGGCGCGAAGAGCCCGTGGACACCGAGGCGTGGACCAGGGCGTATGTGCTGCGTCGCTACGGTGCGGCCGATCCGCACGCGCTGGCCGCATGGGAGGTGTTGATACATACAGCGTACGACATCCGTGTCGATCAGGTCGTCTTCAACAGTGAGCGGGACGCGGCACAGGAGTCGTTGTTCGACGCACAACCCGGCCTGACAGTCAATCGCGCATCCAACTGGTCGCCGGAGGATATGCGGTACAGCGCCACGGCGTTCGAGCGAGTGTTGCCGCAGATGTTGCAGGTGGCGCCGGCGCTGCGCGTGAGTGCGACCTATCGCTACGATCTCGTGGATATCGCGCGTCAGACACTGGCCAACGAAAGCCGCGTGCTGCTGCCGCGGATCAAGGGCGCCTACGAAGATCAGGGATCGGCCGCATTTCCAAGCGCTCACGCAGTGCTGGCTCGGTCTGATGGATCTTCAGGACCGGCTGCTCGCCACCGACCGGTTCTTTTTGCTCGGCGGTTGGCTGGCGCAGGTGGCGCCCTGGGCATCCTCACCCGCCGAGCGGGCGCGTCTGGAGCTCGACGCGCGCTCCCTCCTCACTGTGTGGGGCGATCGGCAGGCGAGCGAGCAGGGCGCGTTACATGATTACAGCAACAGGGATTGGGCCGGATTGACCGGCGGTTACTATCGGATGCGGTGGCGGCGCTACTTCGATGCGCTCGATGAGTCGCTGCGCACCGGCACTCCACCGAAGCCGATCGATTGGTACTCCCTCGGCGAGCAGTGGAGCCACGGCACCCAGTCTTATTCCGACCGTCCGGCGGGCGATGCTGAAGCGCTGGCTACCCGGGTGGCGAGCGTGGTGCGCGAGGGGGGCTGTCCCTAGTCATCTGCACGGGCCGCCGAGGAGGCCCGCGCGCAGTTCCGGGCTGGGAGGCGACCCACCGAGCCAGATCCCCAGGAAGGCCGCTGCAAAGTCGTCCCCGGGAATGGTCCCCTGGACGGCGCCATCCAGGGAGAATTGGATGCCGACGCCGGGAATGCGGAGAAATGACACTCTCTGGCCCGATTTGAGGGTCGTCATGCGGTTCTCGAGCTGCGTGATCCGGCCCCGAAGCTGCGCCAGCTTGTCGGGCGCGCTCCTCTCGAAGCCTTCATCCCACGCGTCGCGCAACTGACCGGCACTCGCGCGAAAGACGAACGCGAGATCGATCTCGACCGGATCCCGCGAGCTCAGGATGGCGCTCGCGTCGGCTGTCGGATGCGCCAGGTAGAGCGCCCCCACGTAGACCTTGATCCCGAAGATCGTGGCCTTGCGCAGACCGAGGCCATTGAGCGTCAGTGTTTCCCCGCGGGCCTGGATATGCTCTGGAAACCAGACGCCGTCGCACTGCCGCGCGACCGCAGTGGCGGCGGAGGCCAGGCAGGAGGAGAGGAGAAGAGCCGCCGCGGCGAAGGCCGGCAGCAGGATGACGGGCGCGCGCGTGCTCATGAACCCCTCCCAGGCGCCGCATTCTCTCTGCTGGTCGGCGCCGGCCAAGCCTAGCACGACGTCACGGGGCCGGTGGCGGGGCGCCCGGACCTCGATACTCGCAACCGCTGGTGCAGGTCTCGTGGATGACGATCCGGCTCAAGCCGGGCAGTTGCGGCGCGAGGCGCTCCCAGAGCCACGCCGCGAGCCGCTCGCTGGTCGGATTGTCGAGCCCGGGAATCTCGTTGAGGTACCTGTGATCGAGCGCCTCATGGAGCGGCGCGAAGACGGCCGACAGCTCGGCGAAATCGCACACCCACCCGAGGTGCGGGTCGAGCGGCCCCGCGACGTGCACGGCTACCCGAAATGAGTGGCCATGCAGCCGTGCGCACTTGTGGCCGGGTGGAACGTTGGGCAGCCGGTGCGCCGCCTCGATGCGAAATTCCTTGAAGATCTCCATCCCTGGCAATGTACCAAAAAAGCCCCGCCGTCTTTACCCGACGGCGGGGGTGCGTGGGCAGGTGACAGAACCGTGAACCGTCAACCGCTTCGCGCGACTGCCTGCGCATCGACGGCTGCGAGCCGTGCGCTGCCGATCTGGCCGATGGCCCGCGCGATCGCTGCGCGCTGGCACTCTTTGCTCCTGTTGACGACATCGGGATAGAGCGAGTCGTATCCCGGGCATACCTCCTGGGCGGCGCTTACGATGCGGCGGTAGAGGGCGCGGGTTCCGTGCTCGCTCGAGAGATCGTGGGCGTTGAAATAAACATTCGTCTGAAATCCGCCGGCGTCATCGGCCGATGCGACGGCGGGCGATCCGAGCGCTGCGGCCCCAAGGACGCCCAAGGCGGCGAGGGCGGCGATGAAGGCGCGCGGGCGGTTGCTGGCGTTGGGGTTGAAGCGGCTCATGGCGGTGTCTCCTGTCAAATGTCGGTTCGAGCGGTCTCATTCACTTCGATGCGCATATGAGACTCTCGGTTTAAATGCCGCGTAAGCCGGTCGGCCACGTATTCGTCCCAGCCGGCGACGCACCCGGCACGAAGCGGCTGCGTCGCCGGGCGGCGACGGCACGCGGTCATCTGCGCGCCCGTTCGTTCGTACACAACTCAACGGACTCGTCCCTGCCGCCAACGGACTCGTCCCTTCAAGGCGCGGTTTTTCTCTGCTTTTCCGGCCCCGTGGTGCCGGCTCGAGTCATCTTCGCGTAATCTATGCGCATGGCCCCGCGCATTCGCCCTCTGTTTCTGATCGTCACGGCCTTCTGGGCGTATGTCGCCGCGTCGAACGTGATCTACGCGCACAGCATGCAGGAGAGCCTCATGGCGTTTCACCGGGAGGATTTCTTCGCCGGCTGGGAGGCGCGGCTGCTGCAACACCTGGTCCTCTATCCCTTGCTTCTCGGCGCCGTCTGGGCCTCGCTCCGTATCGGCTGGCAGCCGATCGCCCGGCGCCTGCCGCTGCAGGTGCTGATGGGCGGCGCGTTCGCAGCCGCGGCGTCGCCGGCGCTCTGGCTGGGGGAATGGCTGATGACCGACTCCGGGCGCTATCAGGAAACATGGGCGAGCGCCGCCGGAGTCATGGGCCATATGCCGGGCTCCTCGACGCTGCCCATCTGGCTGGCAACTGCCACGACCTTCCTCCTGACTTACGGGTTCGCTATCGCTCTGGTGAGCGGCTTCGATTTCTACCGCAGGCTGCGCGACTCGCAGATCCGCGCCGCGGCGCTCGAGCGGGCGCTCACCAGTGCGCATCTGGCGTCGCTGCGCCTGCAGCTGTCGCCGCACTCGCTCTTCAACCTGCTGCACACCATCCGCGGCCAGATCGAGTGGGACCCGGCGGCGGCGCGCACCATGATCGTGCAGCTCGGGGACCTGCTGCGCCGCCTGCTCAACGCCGGCGAGCGGGAATACTCACGCCTCGGCGACGAGATGCAGTTCGTACGCCTCTACCTCGAGCTGCAGCAGCGGCGTTTCGCTGACCGGCTGACCATCGACATGCCACCGCCCGCGGCGCTGCCGTCGGCATGGGTACCGAGCCTCATCTTGCAGCCGCTGGTCGAGAATGCGGTCGTGCACGGGCTTGCGGGCCACCAGGGCCCCGTCGTCGTGCGTGTGTCGGCCATGAGCTCGCGCGGCGCGCTCATCCTCCGTGTCACCAACACGGTGGCCGCGGAGCGCACGAGTGGCAACGGCGGGATAGGACTGCGGAATGTGCGCGACCGTCTCGCGATTCAGTTTGGTGAGCGCGCCTCGTTCAGCGCGGCCCGCGACGGCAGGGAATGGATCGCCGAGATCCACATGCCGCTCCTGACAGATGTCCTCGAGACCACCCCCGCAGCCGCGCACACGATCAGACCGGCGGCATCCGCGGAGCCATCCTGATGCTCGACGTGGTGATCGTAGACGATGAGCTCGCGGGCCGGCGCACGTTACGGGACTGTTGCGCGCGTGTGCCCGATCTCAACGTGGTTGGCGAGTATGGCGACAGCCGCGCCGCCCTGGAGGCGATCCGGGCGCGGCCGCCGGATCTGCTCTTCCTCGACATCCAGATGGACTCGCTCGACGGGGTGTCGCTGGCTCGCGCGCTCGATCCCGATACCCTGCCGCTCATCGTCTTCGTCACCGCCTATGATCAGTATGCTCTCGACGCATTCGACGTCAGCGCGGTGGATTATCTGTTGAAACCATTCGATGACGAGCGCTTTCATCGCACGGTCGAGCGCGTTCGGCGCCGCCGGGAAGCGGAGAGCGCCACGCAGCGGCAGGAGACTCTGGACGCATTGCTCGCACGAATCGAGCGCGGCCTGGCGGGCGTGGACATCCGGCCCCGGGTTCTCGCGGAGTCCGGCAGCCGCATGCACATGCTCGATGTGGCGCGGATCGAGATCGCCGAGGCGGACCGCAATTACGTCAAGCTCACCGTCGGTCGCGACACGTTTCAGGCGCGAAGCACTTTGCAACAGGCGGAAAAGACACTACAGTCGCAGCCCATGCTGCGCATCAGCCGCTCCTGTCTCGTGAACATGAACCACGTACGCGAAGTGAGCCGCACGCCGCGGGGGGATTTCATCCTGGTGCTCGCCGGCGGCACTACAGTCACCAGCAGTGAGGGTTTCCGCGACGCGGTGCGCCTGCATCTCGAGCGGCTGAAAGTTCGCGCGGGCTGAAGGCAGTGCGCGAGCCGGGCAAGCGCACCGGGATGGCCGCACTCGCCATCCTCACCGGCGTCAATCTCCTCAACTACCTCGATCGCTACGTGGTCTCGGCGTTGCTGCCGGATTTCAAGCGCGCGCCGATGCACCTCAACGACTTTGAGCTCGGCACGCTCATGAGCGGCTTTCTCGTCGTCTACATGCTGGCGGCACCGGTCTTCGGGCGGCTGGGCGACCGCAGCTCCCGGCCGCGCCCGATCGCCCTCGGTGTCTTCATCTGGAGTCTGGCGACCGGTCTCTCCGGGCTGGCCCGCAGCTATGCGCAATTGCTGGCCGCGCGCGCCGTCGTGGGGATAGGCGAGGCGGCCTATGCGACCATCGCCCCGTCGCTGCTTGCGGATTTTTTCGTGCGGCGCACGCGCGGGCGGGCCTTCGCCGTCTTCAACATGGCCATCCCGGTCGGGGCGGCGCTCGGCTACATCGTGGGCGGGCTCATGCGCCAGCACTTCGGCTGGCATTCGGCCTTCTATGTTGCCGGCGTCCCGGGCGTTCTGCTCGCGCTGTGGATTCTGCGGCTGCCGGATCCTCCACGAGGGGCGAAGGAGGCGGGCGACGGCGCGGCGGAATCCGTCCCGGAGGCACCGCACCGACCGCAGGCGGGCTCCTGGGCGGTGTACCTACGCCTGCTGCGCGTGCGGCCCTACGTGATCACGGTGCTCGGCTACGCCGCCTACACTTTCGCGCTCGGCGGCCTGGCGTTCTGGATGCCGACCTTTCTCGAGGAAGTGCGCGGCATTCCGGCCGTGAAAGCCTCGGCGGGGTTCGGTGAGATCGTCGTTCTGACAGGCTTCGTTGGTACCTTCGTTGGCGGTTGGCTCGGCGACTACTGGTTGCGGTACTCCCGCCAGGCCTATCTCCTGATGTCAGGTTGGGTCACGGTGCTCGCGGTGCCCGCGATCTACCTGGCGCTCGCCGACGGCTCGCCCGTGGTGTTCTACCCCGCGCTCATTGCCGCGGAGCTGCTCCTCTTCATGTCGACCGGCCCGATCAACACCGTCATCGTCAACCTCGTGAGTCCGGCGGAGCGTGCCTCGGCGGTCGCCCTCAGCATCCTCGCCATCCATCTCCTCGGCGATGTTCTGTCTCCCGCCATCATCGGGGGGCTGTCGGTGCTGTCCTCGCTCGGGTCCGCCGTGATGGTCGTGCCGGCCGCCGTGGCGATCGGCGCGGTGCTCTGGTTCGTGGCCGCGCGGACTCAGCGGCTGACGAACGCCCGCTCGATCACGTAGTCGCCGGGCTCGCCGATGCCGGCGGAGATCTCGAAGCCGCGGGCATCGAGCATTGCGCACGTGTCCGTCAGCATCGCCGGGCTGCCGCAGACCATCACACGATCGTTTGCCGCGTCGAGCGGCGGCAGACCGAGGTCGTAGGAGAGGCGTCCGGACTCGATGAGGGTCGTCAGGCGCCCGCGGTTGGCGTGCGGCTCGCGGGTGACGGTCGGATAGTAGAGCAGCTTGGCCCGCACCCATTCGCCCAGGAGCTCGTGGGTCCGCAGGCCTTCGATGCGATGCTTGACCACGGCTGTTTCGCGCGCCCAGCGCACGCCGTGCACGAAGATCACCTGCTCGAAGCGCTCATAGACCTCCGGATCCTTGATGAGCGCCATGAAGGGCGCGGCCCCGGTACCTGTCGAGAGCATGTAGAGCCGCTTGCCAGGCTTGAGGTCGTGCAGCACCAGCGTGCCGGTCGGCTTGCGGCTGACCAGCACCTCGTCTCCCTCGCGGATGTGCTGCAGGCGGGAAGTGAGAGGGCCGTCGGGTACCTTGATGCTCAGGAACTCGAGGTGCTCCTCGTGATTGGCGCTGGCGATGCTGTAAGCGCGCAGGAGCGGGCGGCTGTCGACCTTGAGGCCGACCATCACGAACTGGCCGTTCTCGAAGCGCAGCCCCGAGTCTCGAGTGGTCACGAAGGTAAATTGCGTATCCGTCCAGTGCTGCACCGAGAGAACGCGCTCACTGCCTATCGCCGCCAAGAGACTCACCTGCCATTTCGGCTGTTCCGACCGGGCATTCCGGCCTTCATATCTTACCGAGCCCGGGGGCGCCCGTATGATCCAATGGGATATGCCATCATAATCCCGGGTTATCAAAGAGCCCGCAGGGCCGAGGGGGAACGATGGCCGATCCGGATGCGCTGACGCAGCTCGAGAACCGTGTCACCCAGCTCGCGCGCCAGGTAGCGCGCCTCGAGGACAGCCATGCCGTCAAGTGCCTGCAGTACAAGTACGGCTACTACATCGACAAGTGTCTGTACGACGAGGCGGTGACGCTCTTTGCCGACACGGGCGAAGTGCGCTTTCTCAACGGCATCTACCGCGGCAAGTCCGGGATACGGCGGCTCTACTGCAACTGGTTCCGCAAGTACTTCACCGGCGGTGTGAACGGGCCGCTGCGCGGCCTCCTGCTCGATCATCTGATGCTGCAGGACATCGTGGACGTGGCCGCCGACGGCATGAGCGCCAAAGGCAGGTTCCGCTGCGTCCTGCAGGGCGGCTGCCACGAGAGCATGCCCGAGCCCATCCCGAATTTTCCCCGCCAGTTCTGGGAGGCCGGCATCTACGAGAACACGTACGTCAAGGAGGACGGCATCTGGAAAATCAAATGCCTCCACTACAACATGCTGTGGCGGGCCGACCATCACCAGGGCTGGGCGAACAGCGACGTGCATCTGACACCGATCACCCGCGCTTATCCGGACGATCCGAACGGTCCCGACGAGTTGCTGCCCGAAGCCCCGAAGACCTGGCCCGACACGCGGGTGGTGCCGTTCCACTATCCCCATCCGGTGACGGGGAAGCGGTGGGGCGAGCAGTAGATGCCCGCGCGGTGTGCGTTTCGCGCCGCGTTTGCACCGCAATCGGTCGCGCGAACCGACTCGACCCCGGCTCAGGCGCCGCGGCCGACTGGCATGGGCTTTGCTTTGATAACCACGCTAGTTCGCGGCGGCGGTAACCCCCTCACTCGCCGCCGCGTGCAAGTTACCGGTGGAGCCGGAACCCCCTCCCGGCTCCACCGGTGTTTTGGCGTCAGGCGATTCTGCAATCCAACGCGATCTCGGCGAGCTCGTAGCCTTTTCTGAAGTCGCGGATGTGCTTGGCCATCCAGCCGCATGCGGCCTCGGCATCGCCTTTGGTGATGGCCTCGAGCATGCGCCTCTGAGCGGCGGCGATTCGCGCGCGCGCCTGCGGGACCTTGTCGATCATGACGCGCAGCGATGGCTCGAGGAGGTCGAGCAGCGGCTCCTGTACGAGGCCGAGCACCTGGTTGTGCGTGGCACGCGCGACACAGCGGAAGAACTCGGCCGCGTGATGCACGGCCTTCTCGGTGTCCGCATTGTCCTCCGCGAAGCGCTGACACGCCGCCGCGAGGCTGTCGAGGTCGGGCTGGGTACGGTTGCCGGCCGCGATCTCCGCCATCGGCGGCTCGAGTCGGGTCAGTGCCTCCCACACCTCGAAGAAAGTAACATCGTGCAGCGCGAGAGCCCGGCTGACGTCCTTGGCGACGGCGCGGTGCTGCGGCCGGGTGACCGTCATGAGCTTCGAGCCGGGGCGGCGCTCCAGCAAGCCGCCGCTCTCGAGCTCGCGCAGCGCCTCGCGGACGGTCGAGCGGTTGACGCCGAACTGTCGTGCGAGCTCCGTCTCCGGCGGCAGCCGCGCGCCTTCGCGCAGCTCGCGGCTGAGGATGCGCTCGCTGATGGCCGCGGCCACTTTGCGGTAGCCAGGCACCAGCAGGATCTGATCGAACTCGACGCTCATGCGGCGCTTTCGTAGAGCTCGCGGCCGATGAGCATGCGGCGGATCTCCTGCGTGCCGGCGCCGATCTCATAGAGCTTGGCGTCGCGCAGCAGCCTCCCTGCCGGGAAGTCGTTGATGTAGCCGTTGCCGCCCAGCGCCTGGATGGCCTCCAGCGCGACGCGCGTCGCGCTCTCCGCCGCGAACAGGATGCAGGCGGCCGCGTCACGCCGTTTGACCTTCCCGGCATCGCATGCGCTCGCCACCGCGTAGACATAAGCCCGGGATGCGCCGAGCGCGGTATACATGTCGGCCACTTTCGCCTGCATCAGCTCGAACGTGCCGATGGGCTGGCCGAACTGCTTGCGCTCGTGCACGTAGGGCAAGCACGAGATCGAGCGCCGCCGCCATGAGGCCGATGGGTCCGCCGGAGAGCACCACCCGCTCGTAGTCGAGGCCGCTCATCAACACCCGCGCGCCGCCGTTTTCCGGCCCCAGCCGGTTCTCCGCCGGCACGGCGCAGTCGTCGAACACGAGCTCGCACGTGCTCGAGCCGCGCATGCCGAGCTTGTCGAGCTTCTGCGCGGTGGTGAAGCCACGCCAGCCGCGCTCCACGATGAAAGCCGAGATGCCGCGCGCGCCCGCCGCCGGATCAGTCTTCGCGTAGACGACGAGTACGTCTGCGTCGGGTCCGTTGGTGATCCACATCTTGCGGCCGTTGAGCACGTAGCTGTCGCCGCGCCGCTCCGCGCGCAGTTGCATCGAGACCACGTCGGAGCCGGCCTGCGGCTCCGACATGGCGAGGGCGCCGACATGCTCGCCACTGACGAGCTTCGGCAGGTACCGGTCGCGCTGCGCGTCGGTGCCGTTCAGGCGCAGCTGATTGACGCAGAGGTTGGAATGCGCGCCGTAGGAGAGCCCGACAGAGCCCGAGGCGCGCGAGATCTCCTCCATGGCCACGGCGTGGGCGAGGTAGCCGAGGTCGGCGCCTCCCCACCGCTCCGGCACGGTGATGCCGAGGAGGCCGAGCTCACCGAGCGCCGGCCAGAGATCGCGCGGAAATTCGTTGCTGCGGTCGATGTCGGCGGCGCGCGGCGCGATCTGCTCCGCCGCGAAGCGCCGCACTTGGTGGCGGATCTCGTCGATGCCCTCGCCGAGGCCGAAATCGCTGTCTACGGGTGAGTTCGCGGACATGAGCTTGTCATCCGTCGGGATATGATCGTATGATTGTCCGACAATCAGGCCATCGTGACAAGCCCATGCCTCGCATCGCCTCACGCCTCGACCCCCGCTCGCAGGAATTCCGCGACAATGAGGCGGCAATGCGCGAGCTCGCCGCCGAGCTTAAGACTGAGGTCGCGCGCGCCGCCGAGGGCGGATCGCCCCAGACGGTGAGCCGCCATCGCGCCGCCGGCAAGCTCACCGCCCGCGAGCGTGTCCAGGTGCTCCTCGACACCGGCAGCCCCTTTCTCGAGCTGTCGCAGCTCGCCGCCCACGGGATGTATGGCGGCGGCATCGCCTGCGGCGGCATCGTTACCGGGATCGGAAGAGTGAGCGGGCGGGAGTGCGTCATCGTCGCCAACGACCCCACGGTCAAGGGCGGCACTTATTACCCGATCACGGTCAAGAAGCACCTGCGGGCTCAGGAGGTCGCGCGCGAGAACCGGCTTCCCTGCGTCTACCTGGTGGAGAGCGGCGGCGCATTCCTCCCGGCGCAGGACGAGGTGTTCCCCGACCGGGAGCATTTCGGGCGGATCTTCTACAACCAGGCGACGCTCTCGGCCGCCGGCGTGGCGCAGATCGCCGTCGTTCATGGTTCATGCACTGCAGGCGGCGCCTACGTGCCCGCCATGTCGGATGAGAACGTCATCGTGCGCGGACAGGGCAGGGTGTTCCTCGGCGGACCGCCGCTCGTCAAGGCCGCGACGGGGGAGGATATCGACGCGGAGTCGCTGGGCGGTGCCGAGGTCCACTGCCGCGAGTCAGGTGTATGCGATCACTACGCGGAGAACGATACGCATGCGTTGGCTATCGCACGCCGCATCGTGGCGCGTCTGCGTCCGCCCGGGGATAGGTCGCCGCCGCACGTGGCGCGTGATCCTCACTACGATCCCCGCGAGCTCTATGGCGCGGTGCCCGCAAGCCTGCGTCGACCGTACGATGTGCGCGAGGTGATTGCGCGGCTGGTGGACGGCTCGGAGCTCGACGAATTCAAGCAGCTCTACGGCACGACATTGGTGTGCGGCTTCGCGCACCTGGCAGGTTTCCCCGTCGGCATCCTGGCCAACAACGGCATCCTCTTCTCCGAGAGCGCGCTCAAAGGGACGCATTTCATCGAGCTCTGCGCCCGCGAGCGCATCCCGCTCCTCTTCTTACAGAACATCACCGGCTTCATGGTGGGCCGCCGCGCGGAGGCGGGCGGCATCGCCAAGGATGGGGCCAAGCTCGTCACCGCCGTGGCCTGCGCGCAGGTCCCGAAACTCACCGTCATCATTGGCGGCAGCTACGGCGCCGGCAACTACGCCATGTGCGGCCGCGCGTACTCGCCACGACTCCTCTTTCAGTGGCCCAACGCCCGCATTTCGGTGATGGGCGGGGAGCAGGCGGCGAGCGTGCTCGCGACCGTGAAGCGCGGGCAGCTCGAGGCGTCGGGCGGCAGTTGGCCGGCCGGGGAGGAGGCAGCGTTCAAACAGCCAATCCGCGAGCAGTACGAGCGTCAGGGGCATCCTTACTACGCCTCCGCACGCCTGTGGGACGATGGCGTGATCGACCCGCTCGAGACGCGCCGAATCCTGGGGCTCTCTCTGGCAGCCGTGCGCAACTCACCCGAAGACGACACGCGCTTCGGACTCTTCCGCATGTGACCGCCACGAGCTACCGACACCCATGGCAAACATGATCCGCAGCCTGCTCGTGGCCAACCGTGGCGAGATCGCCTGCCGCATCTTCCGCACTGCCCGCAGGATGGGTATCCGCACGATCGCCGTTTATTCCGACGCGGATGCATCCGCACGTCATGTGCGTGAGGCCGACGAAGCAGTGCGCATCGGGCCGCCGCCGGCGGCCGAGAGTTATCTCGACATCCAGGCCATCATTCGCGCCGCGCGCGCCGCCCATGCCGAGGCGGTTCATCCGGGCTACGGATTTCTGTCGGAGAACGAGGATTTCGCCCAGGCCTGCCTCGATGCAGAACTCGTATTCGTGGGGCCGCCTCCGGCCGCGATCGCCGCCATGGGCTCGAAGAGCGTGGCGAAGGCGAGTGTGCGGGCGGCGGGGGTACCCGTGCTCCCGGGCTATGACGGCGAGCGTCAGGATATCGATCATCTCGAGGCGCGCGCACTCGAGGCGGGCCTGCCACTCATCGTCAAGCCTGCCGCCGGCGGCGGCGGCAAGGGCATGCGGGTCGTGCGCACGAAGGAAGAGCTGCGCGATGCCCTGACCGCGGCCCGGCGCCTGGCGGAGAGCGCATTCGGCGACGGCACCCTGCTCATCGAGCGCTATCTGACGCAGCCGAGGCACATCGAGGTACAGGTGTTCGCTGACGCGCATGGCAATTGCGTGCATCTCGGCGACCGTGACTGCTCGGTGCAGCGACGGCATCAGAAGCTGATCGAGGAAGCGCCGGCCCCCGGCCTGCCGCAGCCGCTGCGCGCAGCTCTGCACGCCGCGGCGGTGCTGGCAGCTCGCAACATCGGCTACCGCAGCGCCGGCACGGTGGAGTTTCTCTTCGACGGCAGTGACTTCTTCTTCCTGGAGATGAACACGCGGCTGCAGGTGGAGCACACCGTCACGGAGGCGGTCACCGGGCTGGATCTCGTCGAGTGGCAGCTGCGAGTCGCCGCGGGCGAGCCGTTGCCGCTCGAGCAAGCACAGATCCGCCTGAACGGCCATGCCATCGAGGCGCGCGTCTGCGCGGAGGATCCGGAACGCGACTTCCTGCCGAGCGCCGGCACGCTGCAGCTCGCTGACTGGCCACACGGGGAGTCGCTGCGTGTCGATGGCGGCTTCGCGAGCGGGGATGCCGTGCCGCCGGTATATGACTCCCTGCTCGCCAAGGTGATCGCCTGGGCGCCAGAGCGGGACCAGGCCGCCGCGCGGCTCGCGGCTGCGCTCGATCACACATATCTCGCCGGCATCCGTACCAACGAGCACTGGCTCGGCCGCATCCTGCGCTCCCGGGTTTTCCTCGACGTGCGCCACAGCGTGGCGTTGCTCGACCGGGGCGCGGCGGAGTTCTCGCGCCCGGCCGAAGTGACGCCCGCAGTGCTGGCGTTGGCCGCGCTCGCGGCTCGTCACGAGCCTGCGGCAGCGCGCAACCCCTGGGGCGTGAGTGACGGCTTCCAACCCAACCTCCCGGCCCGCATCGACCTGACACTCTCCTCGGGCGGCCGGCCGCGGCGGGTGCAGTTGACACTCGAGGGTGGCCAGCCAAGCGCGGCCCTGTTGCTTGCGCCCGCGGACAAATCGGCGCGGCAGGATGATGGCACGCGTCTGCGCGTCGCCGGCGTGTCGGTAACGGAGAGCACGGTTACCGCAGTGCTCGACGACGAGCGGTACAGCGCCCACTGGTTCCGCCACGGCGCGCACCTCCACGTCTGGCTCGGCGATATGCACGAGGAGGTGCTGATCGACGATCCGCGCACTCAGGAGTTCAGCGCGAGCGCGGCGACAGGCGGACTCACGACACCGCTTCCGGGCGTCGTGTCGGCGGTAGCGGTGCAGGAGGGTCAGGCCGTCGCTGCCGGCGAGGTATTGATGGTGATCGAGGCGATGAAGATGGAGCACACCATCGCCGCTCCATATGACGGCGTGGTGCGCGCGATCCACTTTGCCCGCGGCGACCGCGTACCCGAAGGCAGCGAGCTGCTCGAGCTGTCGCGCGCGGGCGACAAGGCGAGTTAGCTCTGGCTGACGGCGCGCACACGAGCCGAGACAGTCGAGACATAACGCGAGTCTCTATCGTAGAAGCGCCACGGACGGCGCCGCCCAGACGCCAGCATAGTCGACGCCGATGCGCGCGCTGCGCGCGATTCGCGCCGGCCGGCGACTCGAGGCGGGCGGCCTCTCGAGCCAGAGCGCATCGCCGCAGAGATCCGCGCCGTTCAATTTCTTGTCGATATGCATCGCCCGGCAGAGCAGGCCGGGTCCCCAGGTCTTGTCGTCGATCCCCGTGACCGGCTCCAGAGCGCGCAGCAGCACGGCATGCGGTATGCCCTCCGCCGCCGTCACGATGTTCAGGCAGTGCCAGAAGCCATAGATGAAATACACGTAGGCATGGCCAGGGGGGCCGAACATGACCTCCGTCCGTGCCGTACTGACCGCGGGCGGAGTGGGCCGCCAAGTCCTGCGGACCCTGATAGGCCTCCGTCTCCACTATCCGGCCCGAGCGGATCGTGCCGCGCTCCGCATGCACCAAGTGCATTCCGATCAGCTCTCGGGCGACGGTGAGGGTGTTCCTGGCGTAGAAATCGCGAGTTATTTTCCGTGTCGGCGGCATGCGCCATGCATGTTACAATAGCGAGCGGCCCCGATCGGGCTCGAGAGGTGTGCGGGAATGGGACTGATGCGAAGGCTGATTCGGCCAAGCCACGGCTCGAGCCGTGTGGCTGCCGGCGTCTTGCTGGCAGCCGGGGTGGCAGCCTCACTGCTGGCCATGTCCAGCCAGGCGGCCGTCTTCACTCTGCCCCCGGACGGCAGCTCGCTGATCGGCCAGGATCAGGCCATCCAGACGCAGGCCTCCGATACGCTGCTCGACCTTGCCCGCAAGTACAGCGTGGGCTACTGGGAGATCCAGGAGGCGAACCCGAAGGTCGACATGTGGCTGCCCGGCCAGGGCACCAACCTCACCATCCCCGGCCGCTTCATCGTGCCGCCGGTCGATCACAAGGGCATCGTGATCAACCTGCCGCAGCATCGGATGTTCTACTTTCCGAAGAGCGGGCGTCACGACCAGCCGATCGTGATCACCTACCCGGTCAGCCCCGGCGAGGGAGATTTTCCGACCCCCGTCGGTGTGACCCGCATCGTCCGCAAGGTGCCGCACCCCGTCTGGATCCCGACTGCGCACATTCTCAAGGCGCACGCGGAAGCGGGCGATCCGATCCCGAAAGTCTGGGCGGCAGGGCCGGACAACCCGATGGGGGAGTGGGCGCTGGAGACGACGCTCAGCCACGGTGAGATCTACATCCACGGTACCAACAATCCGATGGCGATCGGCATGTCGGTCACCCACGGTTGCGTTCGGCTGTACCCGGAAGACATCGCGGCCCTTTACCCCATCGTACGGGTGGGCACGCCGGTGACCATCGTCAACGAGCCGGTGCTCGCGAGTCTGCAGGACGGCGATCTCTATCTCGAGGTCCACCCGCCGACCAACAGCAACCATGTTCCCGCGCCGCCGGACTTCGACCAGATCTCGCAGATCATCGATGCGGCGATCGGCAAGAGCGTCGTAGCCATCGACTGGGACAAGGTGCGCCAGGTGGCGGCTCAGGCCAACGGCATCCCGCAGCTCATCGGGGTGGAAGCCTACTACGGTCCGCCTGACACCGCGCCCGGCAAGCCCGCCGGCACGCAGACGGCGCCGACTCAGGAAACGACGCTCAGCGGGCCTCACCACGCGACGAGCGGATCTGCCGGAGCAACCTGACGATCTGGCTCGCGCGCGACAGCAGCGCCACGCCGGCGCTCACCTTGCCGATCCAGCCGAAGACACGCCGCTCGCGCACCATGATGAGCAACGTCGCGAGCGACACCAGCCACCTGAACGGATGACTCGCGGCGGAGCCTGGCGCCCGCCGGGTCAACTGCGAGAGCTGCGCCGTCGGGCTGAGCTCCGCGAGCCGATAGGCGATCTCGAGCCGCTGCTGCTCGCAGCGGGCGATGAGGTTGCGGCGGCGCGCCTCGAGGTCATGCAACCGTCTCATGATTCCCCACCCTCGTTGCCGGCGACGCGGCGCTGGTCATGCTCGAACTGCCCGAGCGTCCCGGCGAGCAGCGGCGGCCGCGCCCGGAAGATGCGGGCGCCTATGAAACCGCAAATGGCGGCCAGGATCAGCAGCGTGACCATGGCCCCGACGAGACCCGCCATGCGGTGCGTCTGCCAGACCGCGATGATGACCCCGGTCAGGGCGAAAACAACCGCGAGCAGCGCGCAGGCGACGGCGGCAAACCCCCACAGCAGGAGCTGGGCCACGTAGACGAGATAGATCTCCGCTTCGACCGCCGCGAGATCGACGCGAGTCTTGATGGAGTCCATGATCGCGGCGAGGAGGCCTCGAATGAGACCTGGCCCTCTCGGCGCGCCGGCGTCGTCGCCGGCCTCATCGGCTCGGTGTGCGACGTGATCATTCATCAACGCCGGCCCACAACCAAACCCACGAGCAACGCGATGCCGCCGACGACCGCGATCGCCATCCAGGGGTTGTCGCGCACATAGCCGTCGAGCACTTCGGCCCGGCCCTTGAGATCGCGTTCGACGTCGGCGAGCTGACTGCGCAGCGCATGCAGCGATTGCTGGGCGCGATCGCGCGCCTCTTCGGTCAGCTCTTCGGCGCCCTCGGCGCTCGCCCGCAACAGCGCTTCGGCGTCCCGCACCAGTGTCTTGATGTCTTCAGCGAGCTTTCCGGCATCGAACTGTGGGCTCATGGGAGTGTCCTCGGCGTAGGGTTTGGAGCCAGTGTAGCCACCGTCAGGGCGGCACGCACCATAAGTAGCTCCTCATCAACCGGTACCACCCACACGCTCACGCGGCTGCGGGCACCGCTGAGGCGCGATTCGCTGCCTCGGGCGGCCTGATTGGCGCCCTGATCGAGCTCGATGCCCGCCCACTCGAGGCCCGAGAGGATCCGCGCGCGCACTTGCGGCACGTGCTCGCCCACGCCACCGCCGAAGACGATGCCGTCGCAGCCGCCGAGGACGGCGAGATAGGCGCCGAGGTACTTTCGGGCCCGGTAGCAATAGAGCTCGACCGCGAACTGTGCCTGCGCCGAGCCGGCGTCGAGGAGCGCCTGCGGGTCGTCGGCACTCCCTGCGACGCCAGCCAGACCGGAACGCTCATTCAGCATCTCGACGACACGCTCGCCGCTCACGCCCAGTCGCCGCTCGAGGTAGGGCACGACGGCGGCATCGAGGTCCCCCGACCGGGTCTCCATGACCAGCCCCTCGAGGGGCGAGAATCCCATGGAGGTGTCGCGCGGCCGGCCCTGATCGAGGGCCGCGATGGAGCACCCGCCTCCGAGCTGCAGGGTGATGAGCTTGCCGCCGCCCGGCAACCGCGGCTCGAGCGCCTTCCAGCGCTCCCACATCGCCTGGTGCGCGAGCCCGTGAAACCCATAGCGGCGAACACCGAGCTCGACCCCCAGGTCCGCCGGCAGCGCATATTCCGCGGCCACTCGGGGGAGGGTGGAGAAGAAAGCCGTATCGAACGCGGCGACGTGTGTAACGCCCGCTCCGCATGTCTTGCGAGCGGCGTCGATCCAGCGGAGCGCCACCGGGTTGTGCAGCGGCGCCAGCTCCGACAGGGCGGCGATCGCCTCGCGCGCGCCGTCATCGATCAGGGTTGGACCGGTGAAGCGGGTACCGCCGTGCACCACTCGGTGGACCACGGCCGCCGGGCCATGGGGCAGTTGGCCGAGAAACCCACGCAACGCGGCGGCCGGGTCGGGGGAATGACCGGTGAGGTGCTGCGCTGCGAGCCGCCACGGTGGCGGTCCGGCTTCCCCGGCGCTGCTTTGCGCCTCAAAAGCCGCCAGCTTGACCGAAGTACTGCCGGTGTTGACGGTCAACACGATCATGAGCGGTTTATATTACGCAGTAACATTGCCCGTGCATTTTGCCGGGAGGCTGCAGTGGATACACAAGCGGTACGCGCACGCCTGCTCAAGCGCCGGGAGGAGCTGCAGACCCGGGCGAGCAGAGCCAGTGCGGACTTGAGGCATGAATCTGATCCCCTGAGCGCGGATTTTGCCGAGCAGGTGACCCAGCGCGAGTCTGATGACGTCCTCGGGGCCATTTCCGAGTCGGCGCAGCAGGAGTTGAGCCTGCTGCAGGCGGCCCTGCGCCGCCTGGCGGAGGGACGGTATACCACCTGCGCGGCTTGCGGTGAGCCCATCGAGGAGGAGAGGTTGCAGGCGGTGCCGTACACGGACCGCTGCCGCACCTGCGCCGAGGGCGCGCGCCGCGCCCCCGGGTCCGCACCGCCGAGGAAGGGTTGAGCATGACCCGTCGCTTCCGGCGTCATTACCATCACGACGGACTTCGGGCACCAGGGCCCCTTCGTCGGGGTGATGAAAGGCCGCATTCTCTCGCGCATGCCGGCGGCCCGGATCATCGACCTCACCCACGAGATCATGGTCCATTGGCCGGCCGAGGCCGGTTTCTGGCTGGCGCGGGCGTTCGGGTACTTTCCGGCGGGTACCGTGCACGTGGCGGTCGTGGATCCCGGGGTGGGGACCTCGCGGGACATCATCGTGGTGAGCGCCGCCGAGCATTTCTTCGTGGCGCCGGACAATGGGCTGCTCGCTCCACTGGTAGCGCGGCACCCGGGGGCCGGGATCGTGCGGCTGCGCCCTGAGGGTCTGGCGCGGATCGGCGTTCACCACGCCAGTGCGACTTTTCACGGGCGGGATATCTTCGCGCCCGTGAGCGCCGAGCTCGCCGCGGGACGCTGCAGCCCCGCCGATCTGGGCGAGACCGCGACCGCCGATTCCGTCGTGCCCTCCTGGGTCGATGAGCCCGCGGTGGATCGCGTCCAGCGTCTCCGGGGTCATCATCACCATCGATCATTTCGGCAATCTCATCAGCAACATCGACGCGGCGCTGATCGAGCGCTTCCGGCTGCCGCTGGTGCATGCCGGCAACCATTCGTTCCCGCTGCTGCGGACCTATGGCGACACGCGGCCGGGAGAATATCTGGCGCTCGTCAATTCCTTCGGAGTGGTGGAGATAGCCCGGGCGGAGCAGAGCGCCGCCGAGGGCTTGGGTCTGAGCCGGGGCGCCCCAATCACGGTCCGTGACCGAACTGAGTAGATTGGCGCTAACACCTTGGGGATATTGCTCTGGCGCGCGAATCCGCTATAGTTCGCTGCCTTGGTCCGTGCTGCTCATGCACTTAGTCATTGATTTAACTCAGGATTTGCACCGCTAGATGTCGGAACGAGACAACGAGAGCTTCGATCTCGACGAGGAATTCTTGGGCGGGGCCACCGAAGACAGCACGGACTACGACCGGCTGCTCGACCGGGTGGACAAGCGCGTCCGTAACCAGGCGAAGCGCGGCAAGGCCGCGTGGAGCCGGCTGGAAGAAGTCCTGGCAGACAAGAAGCTCGAGAAGGACCTCCGCGACTTCGACGAAGAGACGTAACAGCGCTGCATGACGCGAGCAGGGCGGCCCGGCGTGTCAGCACTGCCGACCCGCCTTGGGGGACTGCTCGAGCTTCGTCAATATTGGGCCCTGGATGGGCCTCACACGGTGGCCTCCCTCGCCGCTGCTTGCCCTGCGGAATACTCCTGTGACTCGTACCGCGTCCGACTGGATCGTCCTCAAATTCGGCGGCACCAGCGTCTCGTCGCTCGCCAACTGGCGCAACATCGCCAAAGTGACCGCCGCACGGCGCGCCGAGGGCGCGCGGGTGCTCATCGTCCACTCCGCGGTGACCGGGATCACCGATCGGCTGGAGAAGCTGCTGTCGGCCGCGCGCGGCGAGGCGCAGGAGGAAGAGCTCAAGATCATCGACGACCGGCACCGGCGGCTCGCTGCCGAGCTCGGCATCCCACTCGGACCCGACTGCGAGCGCCAGCTCGCTGAGCTTCGCCAGATTGCCGCCGGCATCGCCCTCATCGATGAGGTGAGCGATCGCACGCGCGCCCGCGTCATGTCGAGCGGCGAGCTGCTCGCAACCGACCTCGGCGCGCGGTTCCTACGCGCCCAGGGGTTGGAAGTCGATTGGGCCGACGCACGCACCATGCTCCTCGCCGAGGAGCGCGGTGCTTCCGCGAAGGCCAGCATACTCAACACCACGTGCAGCTTCGCTCCCGACCCGGCGTTGGCGCAGCGCCTCGCGAGCCTCGCGCCCATCGTGGTCACCCAGGGTTTCATCGCGAGCGACACCGAAGGCAACACGGTGCTGCTCGGCCGCGGCGGCTCCGATACCTCTGCGGCCTATCTCGCCGCGAAGCTCGGCGCGCGCCGGCTCGAGATCTGGACCGACGTGCCCGGTATGTTCAGCGCCAATCCGCGCGCCACGCCCACCGCGCGCCTCCTGCGCTCGCTTCACTATGATGAGGCGCAGGAGATCGCCACGAGCGGTGCCAAGGTCCTGCACCCGCGCTGCATTCTGCCGGCGCGGCAGTATCGGATTCCGCTGCATGTCTATGCGACACAGGCGCCGGAGCTCGCGGGCACGGTGCTCAGCGCGGAAGGGAGTGACGGCAACGCCCAGGTGAAGGCGGTCTGCACCAAGAAGGGCCTCACCCTCATCTCGCTCGAGAGTCCGGGCATGTGGCACCAGGTGGGATTCCTCGCCGATGCCTTCCAGATCTTCAAGAGCCACGGCATGTCGGTGGACCTGGTCTCGACCTCGGAGACCACCGTCACGGTTTCCCTGGATCCGGCGGCCAACTCCCTCGATCAGACCCTGGTCGAGGATCTGGTGAGCGACCTGTCGCGGCTCTGCCGCGTGCAGGTGATCGGTCCCTGCGCCTCGGTGAGTCTCGTCGGTCGCAACATTCGCGCCATCCTGCACCAGTTGGGTGGCGCCTTCGAGTTCTTCGAGGAGCAGAAGATCTATCTGGTGAGCCAGGCGGCCAACGATCTCAACTTCACTTTCGTCGTCGATGAGCGTCAGGGCGACCGCCTGGTCGATCAGCTCCACGAGCTGCTCATCCGGCCGGTGCCGGGCGATACGGTACTCGGGCCCACATGGCAGGAGCTATTCGCGCAGCCCCAGCAGGGCGCGCCGCGGGCGACGCCATGGTGGCGGGAGAAGCGCGCGCAGGTTCTGACCGCGCTTGGCGACCGCGAGGCGGCTTACATCTACGATCTCGACACCGTGCGCGCGGCGGCACGGGCGCTGCGCGCCATGACCTCGGTCTCGCGGGTGCACTATGCGATGAAGGCCAACCCTCATCCGGCGCTGCTTGCGGCGGTGCGCGAAGAGGGGATCGAGTTCGAGTGCGTGGCGCGCAAGGAAGCGGAGCTGGTGCTGGGACTCTTTCCGGACCACGACCCGCGGCGTGTGCTCTACACGCCCAACTTCGCGTCGCGCGATGAGTATGCCTGGGCGCTCCAGCGTGGAGTGCAAGTAACCGTCGATAACCTTTATGCGCTGACTGAGTGGGGAAGTCTCTTTCGCGACCACGAGATCTTCGTCCGGATCGACACCGGCGTCGGAGCCGGTCATCACCATCATGTGCGCACGGCGGGTGCTCACGCCAAGTTTGGCATCCCGGTGGCTGACGTAGAGCGGGTAGCACTGGAAGCGCGCAAGGTGGGCGCGCGGATCGTAGGTCTTCAGGCTCACGTCGGTAGTGGCATCTTTGATGTGACCACCTGGCAGCGCACGGCCCGGCAGCTGGCGGATCTCGCGCAGCGCCTCGATGGGGTGCGCGCGATCGATGTGGGCGGCGGCCTCGGCGTGCCGGAGCGCAGCGACCAGCCCGGTGTGGACCTCGCGAAACTCGACACGCTGCTCGCGGCCGTGCGCGCCGAGCATCCGCGGCTCGAGTTCTGGCTGGAGCCCGGTCGCTATCTGGCCGCTGCCGCCGGCGCGCTGCTCGCCCGGGTGACCCAACTGAAGAGCAAGGGCGGGGTCCGCTACGTGGGCGTGGCGACCGGCATGAACTCCCTGATCCGACCGGCACTCTATGGTGCATACCATGAGATCGCCAATCTCACGCGCCTGGGGGAGCCGGCCACGGAGCTCGTGAACATCGTGGGTCCCATCTGCGAGAGCGCCGACGTGCTCGGCCATGATCGCCTGCTGCCGCCCACGCGGGAGGGCGATGTCATCCTGATCGCCAATGCCGGCGCTTATGGCCATTGCATGAGCTCACATTACAACCTGCGCGATCCCGCCGAGGAGCTGGTGCTCTGAGCAGCTCGGCCAGGCGTTCCTCCGGCGGGCGGTCCAGCCCGCCCCGGCGCCGGAGAGGGTCGGCGGCGCGACGTTGGGGTTTGCGCGGCCTGCTTACCGGCGTAGTGCTCGCAGGCCTCGTGGGGTGTGGCGCCTACATCTATTACTTGAACCTGCTGGTCACCCACCGCTTCGAGGGGCTGCGCTGGACGCTTCCGGCCCACGTGTACGCGGCTCCAATGGACCTCTACGCCGGGCTGCAGCTTTCCGGGTCGCAGCTCGAGCACGAATTGCAGCGTCTCTCCTACCACCCGGTGCCGGCCCTCGAGCAGCCCGGCACTTACGTCGTAGCGGGAAATCGCATTGATGTAGCGCTGCGCGCCGTTCAGTTCGCGGACGGCAGCCGGCCGGCGACGGTGCTGTCGGTCCTCTTCGGTCCCACCGGGATCCAGGATCTGCGCGACAGCACGGGCCGGGAAGTGCCGGTGACGCGACTCGATCCGCTCCTCATCGGCAGCCTCTTCCCGGTCGACGGGGTGGACCGGATCGTCGTCACCCCGCAGGAGGTGCCGCCGCTTCTGCCGGCGGCCCTGAAGGCGGTGGAGGACCGGACCTTCGATACCAACCGTGGAGTCGATCCGCTCGCAATGCTGCGGGCGCTCTGGGTGGACCTGCGCTCGCGCCGGATCGAGGAGGGCGGCAGCACGCTGACCCAGCAGCTCGTCAAGAGCTACTTCCTCACCAACCGGCAGACGCTGGGGCGCAAGGTGCGCGAGGCCATCATGGCGGTCTCGCTGGCCACGCATTTCAGCAAGGACGATCTCATGAATGCCTACATCAATGAGATCTTCCTCGGCCAGGACGGCAACCGCTCGATCCACGGCTTCGGGCTCGCGAGCGAGTTCTATTTCGGCAAGCCGCTCGCGGAGCTCGACCTGCCGCAGATCGCGACGCTCGTGGCGATCGTGCGTGGACCGACGTACTACGATCCCCGCAGTCATGCGCAGCGGACGCTCGCCCGGCGCAACCTGGTGCTGCAGATCCTGGCGCAGCAGGGCGTCATCAAGCCGGACGACGCGCAGATTGCGCAGCGCCAGCCCCTCGGTGTCACAGCCGGTGCCTCGGGCGCCTACTATCCGGCGTACCTCGACCTCGTGCGCCGGACGCTACAGAGCGAGTACCCGGAGAAGGAGCTCACCGAGGCAGGCCTTCGCATCTACACGAGCCTCGACCCCCGTGTGCAGGAGTTGGCGGAGCAGTCCCTGGACGCGGAGCTGCGGGTGCTGGACAAACGGCATCTCCGCCACCGCATCAATGCGAAGCTCGAAGGCGCGGTCGTCGTCACCTCACCGCAGAGTGGTGACGTGCTGGCGATCGTGGGTGGACGTAACGTCGATTTCGACGGATTCAATCGAGCGCTGGATGCAAACCGTTCCATCGGCTCGCTCATCAAACCCTTCATCTATCTGACGGCGCTCGAGACAGGTCGCTACAACGCCGCCACGGTAATCCAGGACCAGCCAGTGAGCATCAAGCTCGCGAACGGCCGCTACTGGCGCCCGGAGAACTTTACGCGCCGCAATTACGGACCCGTGCCGGTAGTGCGCGCACTCGCGGAGTCGCTGAATGATGCGACGGTGGGCGTCGGCATGGACATCGGGCTCGACAAGATCTCCGCCACGCTGCAGCGCTTCGGTCTGCAGCAGGCGCCGGATCAGGTGCCGGCGATGCTCCTTGGGTCTATCGACATTCCGCCTCTCGAGGTGGCGCAGCTCTATAACGGGATCGCAGACGGCGGATTCCGCACGCCCTTGCGGGCGGTGAGGGCGGTTGTCAGTGCAGACGGCAAGCCGCTCAAGGCGTTTCCGCTGCAGGTGACCCAGGTCGCCCCTTCAGCGGAGGTTTATGAAGTCGAGAGCATGATGGAGCAGGTCATGACTCACGGCACAGGGGTGCCGGCGCTGAGCGTCCTGCCGCCGGGGCTCGTGACCGCCGGGAAGTCCGGTACGTCCTCGCAGGACCGTGACAGTTGGTTCGCAGGGTTCTCGGGCGGAGATCTCGCGGTGGTCTGGGTGGGATACGATCACTACCAGCCCACCGGACTGACGGGCTCGGAGGGTGCGCTGCCGGTCTGGGCCCATCTGATGGCAGCGCTCGGCACCACCTCATTCGTGATGCCGCCGCCGGAGGGGGTGACGGACACATGGATCGACTACCTGACGGGCATGGGAGCGCAGCCGGGTTGCCCGGGTGCGGTGCCGGTGCAAGTGGCCCTGCCCACGGGGACGCAGGTGCCGCCGATGCCGGGTTGTGGGACCGGGACTACGGCGGAGACGTTGTTTCAACGGGCCGGGCAGCTGCTGCACCGGCTGGTGCATTGAGGGAGTTTTAGCTGATGAAACTGATGGTGAGTGCGCTGGTGCTCGGTGGAGTGCTGGCGGGTTGCGCGCTGTTGAATCCACCGCCGTCGTTCACTTCCGAAAACACGCCCGCCAATTCGCCGTCCCAGGCGCCACAGGCGCCTCCACCTCCAGCGGCTGCCTCGCAGCCCGCGCCGCCCGCGGGAACACCCGCGCCCACGCCGCCTGAGCAGCAGGCACCGCAACAGCAGGAGTTCACGCTCGGAGCGGCGGCGTCGGCACTGGTGGGCGACGCGCACACGCAGGAGCAGAGCCACAACTTCGGGCTGGCAGCGGAGAATCTGGAGCGGGCGTTGAGCATCGAGCCGCGCAATCCGCTGGTGTGGATAGAGTTGGGACGCGAGAACATTCTCGCGGGCAATCCGTCGCAGGCTTATGGGATGGGGCGCAAGGCGCTGTATCTAGCGAGTGGCGATCCGCGCGCGCAGGCGAGTGCGTGGCAACTGATCGCCGCGTCGTTGCGCGCCCAGGGGCGCAACGATGAGGCTTACACGGCAGAAGAGAAGGCGGTCGCGCTCGACCCGAACTAGCGCTCTTTCACAGCAGCCGCTGCCACAAGCGCCAGAACCACGCTTTCAGGTGCTGCCCGACACCCTGCCGGCGGACGAATTGCCAGTCGACCCGTTGCGCGTGCTGCATGTCGGACCTCCATGCCCTTCCGGAGCTGGTCGGCAGCTTCGTTACCGAGAACGACGACGTCGACCTCGTCGTTGAAGATAACGCTCCGCTGGTCGAAGTTGGAGGATCCGACGAGCGACCATACGTCGTCGACCACCACGGTCTTCGAATGCATGATGCCGGCACTGCGCTCATAGACCTTGACACCTGCCCGCAGCAGGCCGGCGTAGTAGGAGCGCTGTACGGCCAGGACCTCGGGCTCATCACTTTGTGAGGGCAGGATGATGCGGACGTCGATGCCGCGTTGCGCGGCGCGCTTCAACGCACGCAACTCCTGGTATGTCGGAACGAAGTAGGCTGCCGTCATCCAGACGCTGGTTTGCGCAGTCCGTATGGCTGTCAGCACCGTCGTGTAATAGCGGATCTTGAGCTTCGAGGGGCTGCTGCCTATCACACGAATAATCTGCCTACCCGTCGCATGCTTGGGAGGCATGGTGACCGGTGCGAGCGTGGGCCCCTTCTGCTCGCGCCAGTGGCCGTCAAAGAGTCGCGCCAGCGCCGGCACGACCGGCCCCCGAATCTCCAGGTCGGTGTCGTGCCATACCGGATGACCGCCAGCGGGCGTTGTCTTGGGGGCGACCCCGGGCCTGAATGATGGGGCGCTTTCGTAGTCCGTGCTGAGATTGACACCGCCGACGATCCCGATCTCATCGTCCGCCACGAGAATCTTGCGATGATCACGGTCGTTGGGAGAGTAGTGCGTGCGTGCCTTCAGAGGATTGATCGGGTTGTACTGCACGAGCTGCACCCCGCCGGCGCGCAGCTTGTCGTAGAACGATGGGGTGTGCCGAGCGACCCGACAGCGTCATAAATGATGCGTACATGCACGCCAGCGTGGCTCTTCTGAACCAGCAGGTCCCCGAGATCGTGGCCGCCGCTCTGCACGTCCTGAAAGATGTAGTACTCGAGGTCGAGAAAGTGCTTGGCGCCGGTAATCGCGCTGAACATCGCAGGAAAGGTCGCGGCGCCGTCCTGGAGGACCTGCACGCTATTGCCTGCATAGAGCGGACCTTTCGCCACGACCTGCTCCACGGCGAGGTGGCGATCCAGCGCGTCGGCGTTGGGCGCCTGGGCCGCTACGCGCGCAAGTACCCTATTTGCCTGGCGCGCCGACAGGGGACCGCGGGTCCCGTAGATACGGATCGACTGTGTGCCGGCGGCTTCCTGCGCCAGCTGCCGCTCGCTGACGATCGGGACATGCGCGCAGGCGCCGAGTCCCACGACCACGACGGCGAGCAGGGCAAGAATGCGCATGAGACTGTGGGTACCCCAGGGAACGGCACCTCAGGCGAGGCCCTGAAGTGTAACCAAGATTCGTTCCCGGGCGGCGGGAGTGCTCGTGCGGACTCAGTCCCTGGCTGTGGCGGCCGCGCTGCGCTCGGAGTGGCGTGCCTCGAGCTCTGCCGCTATGCGCTCGAGGCTCAGGCCGCGGCTCTTCAGGAGGAGGAGCAGGTGATAGATCAGGTCCGCTGACTCGGCGACGAGCTTGTCGTCCGTCTCCGCTACCGCGGCGAGCGCCACCTCGAGGCCTTCCTCGCCGACTTTCTGCGCGATGCGTTTCGGACCTGCCGAATACAGCCGGGCCGTGTAGCTTCCCTCCGGGCGCTCGGCAATGCGCTGCGCGATGATGGATTCGAGGGCGCCGAGAAAGGTCAGGCCGGCGGGTGCGTCGTTGCCGAAGCAGGTGGCGGTGCCCGTATGACAAACCGGGCCGGTGGGCAGCGCGGTGACCAACAGCGTGTCCCGGTCGCAGTCGGTACGCACACGGACGAGGCTCAGAGTGTGGCCGGAGGTCTCGCCTTTCTCCCACAGACATTGGCGGCTGCGGCTGAAGAAGACGACGCGCTGGCGCGTCAGCGTTTCGCGCAGCGCTTCTCGATTCATGTAACCCAACATCAGCACGGCGCCACTTTGCGCGTGCTGGACGATCGCGGGCAGGAGACCGCCGGTCTTATCGAAGTCGAGTGTCCCGATGTCCGCGAGAGCGAGCGGGGCGCCGGGCGCCGCTGTCTGGTTCATGGTCGCACCTCGATGCCTTCGGCGCGCAGCGCACGTTTGAGGTCGGGAATGGCGATGGTGCCCGTATGAAAGACGCTCGCGGCCAGCGCGGCATCGACGCCGGCCTGGCGAAACACCGCCGTAAAGTGCTCCACCGTCCCCGCGCCGCCCGAAGCCACGAGCGGCACGTGGCATATCTCGCGGACCGCGTGCAGTTGCTCGATGTCATAGCCGCGGCGTACGCCGTCGCTACCCATGCAGTTGAGCACGATCTCCCCCGCGCCGCGGTCCTGCACCTCCCGCACCCAGTTGAGTACGTCGCGGCCTGACTCGCGGGTGCGCTCAGGATCGCCGGTGAACTGGTACGCGCGGTACCCTTCGTTCGTGAGCTGGCTGTCGATGCCGACGACGACGCACTGCGAGCCGAAGCGGCCGCTCAGGGCTCCGATGAGGTCAGGATCGGCGAGAGCCGGCGAGTTGATCGATACCTTCTCGGCGCCGGCGTTGAGGACTTCCTCGGCGTCAGCCACGGAGCGGATGCCGCCGGCCACGCAGAACGGAATGTCCAGTACCCGCGCCACGCGGCCGACCCAGCCACGGTCCACGGAGCGCCGCTCTGGGCTCGCCGTGATGTCATAGAAGACGAGCTCGTCTGCGCCCTCGTCGCGGTAGCGCGCCGCCAGCTCCATGATGTCGCCCACGACCCGGTGGTCGCGGAAGCGCACACCCTTTACGACCTGGCCGTCGCGGACGTCGAGGCAGGGAATGATACGTCTGGCAAGAATGGTCGCAGCTCCTCGGGTCTGATGCGCTCTTCGAGCAGGGCCTTGCCGCTCACCGCCGCGGTGGCGCCGATCCGGGCGAGTGCCGCGAGATCGGCGGCATCCCGCACGCCGCCCGAGGCCTGCCAGGCGATGCGCGGAAAGCGGCTGACGGCGCTGCGGTAGAGGTCTAGGTTGGGTCCGGTCAGCGCGCCATCGCGCTCGATGTCGGTACAAAGTACGTGGCGCACTGCCGCCGACGGGTAGAGTGCGAGCGCCTCCCAGAGAGAGATGGCGGTTCCCGACCTCCAGCCGCGAGTGCGCAGCTGCGGTTCCCCGTGCGGGTCATGGCGAACGTCGAGCGCCAGGCAGATCCGATCTGCTCCAAAGCGGCTCGCCCAGTCGATGACCTCGTCCGGCCGCTCCACCGCCGCGCTGCCGACTATCACCCGCTCGACGCCGCTCGAGATGAGATCCTCGATGACTTCTGGCGACCTGATGCCGCCGCCTACCTGCAGCCTGAGTCCCCTCTGTGCCGCGAGATCGACGATCACTTCACGATTCGCCAACACGCCGTCCCGCGCGCCGTCCAGGTCTATCACGTGCACCCAGGACGCGCCCAGCGCCCGGTATTTCTCCAGGAGCTCGCGCGGAGAGTAATCGTAGCGAGTCTCCGCCCGAAAATCGCCCTGGTACAGGCGCACGCAACGGCCGCCGCGCAGATCGATGGCTGGAATCAACAACATGAGTCGAATGACCTCCGTGCGCTCAAGTCAGCCTGAGGAAGTTGCCCAGGAGCCGCGCCCCGGCGGACGCCGACCGTTCGGGGTGAAACTGAGTCCCCCAGAAGTTGCCGCGACGGACTGCAGCGGAGACCGCTGCTCCGTAACGCACGCTGGGCAAGGGTCATCTCCGATGTCGGCACGGCGTAGCTGTGCACGAAATAGAAATACTCGCCCGGCTCGATCCCCTCGAGCAGCGGGTCCTCGCGCGGGTCCATGAGTTGATTCCATCCCATGTGCGGCACCGGCCGGCCCCGCGCCGCCTCGAGTCGCCGCACCGCCCCCGGAAGGACACCCAGGCACTCGGTCGTCCCTTCCGCCGAGCGCTCGAAGAGCAGCTGCATCCCGAGACAGATGCCGAGCACCGGCTGGCGCAACGTCGGCAGCAGCTCCGCCAGGCCGGAGCGGCGCAGCCGCTGCATCGCATCCGCCGCCGATCCCACTCCCGGCAACAGAACGCGCGGCGCGCCCGCGATCGCCCGCGCATCGCTGCTCACGAAGGCTCGTGCGCCCAGCCGCTCGAGGGCGAATTGCAGCGAAGCGAGGTTGGCGCCGCCGCTGTCGATGATCACGGCCTCGGTCACAACACTCCCTTCGTGCTCGGCAGCTCGCGGCTCTCCCGCCGCAACGCCTGGCGGAGCGCGCGGCCGACGCCCTTGAAGCAGGCCTCGATCATGTGATGGCTGTTCTCTCCCGTGACGCTCACGTGCACCGCGGCACCGAGAGACTCCGCCAGCGAGCGGAAGAAGTGCGGCACCAGCTCCGTCGGCAGGCCGCCCACCGTTTCGCGGTTGAAGCGCCCCGAAAACTGCGCGAACGCGCGCCCGGAAAGGTCGATGGCCACCTGCGCCTCCGCCTCGTCCATCGGCAAGAGGAAGCCATAGCGCGCAATCCCGACTTTCGACCCGAGGGCCCGCCGCAGAGCTTCCCCGAGCGCGAGCCCGCAATCCTCCACGGTATGATGCTCGTCGATATCGAGGTCGCCCTTGCAGGTGACCTCGAGCGCGAAGCCGCCGTGCTTGGCGAGTTGCTCCAGCATGTGATCGAAGAACCCGATGCCGGTGGCGATGCGGATTGGAGAGGCGTCGTCGAGGTTCACGCGAACGTCGATCTCGGTTTCCCGCGTACGCCGGCCAACCTGGGCACGGCGACTCGTGAGCGCCTTGACGACCGCGGGCCAGGTCTCATCCGGAGTTCCGTGGCGGCGCACCCGCATGCTGCGCACTCCGATGTTGGCAGCGAACTGCAGGTCCGTATCGCGATCGCCTACGACTGCGCTGGCGGAGAGATCCACACCGCTCGCGGGAATGTATTCCGCCACCAGACCGGTGTTGGGCTTGCGACAGCCGCAGCCCTCGCCCTTGCGGTGCGGGCAGACGAAGACCGCATCGAACTCGATTCCCTGCGAGCGCAGCGCCTCGAGAATGAACTGCTGCGGCTGCTCGAATGCCGCCTGCGGGAAGGAGTCGGTCCCGAGGCCGTCCTGGTTCGTGACCATCACCAGGCGATAACCGTGGCGCAGGAGGTCCGTCAGGGCCGCGAAAACCCCAGGCATGAAGCGAACTTTCTCCACAGAGTCGACCTGCTCGTCCGCCGGCTCCTCCACCAGAGTACCGTCACGATCGATGAAGAGCGTCGCCGCGGGACGGGTCACGACCACGCCTCCAGCAGGCGACTATTCTGCTCCGGTGTTCCGACAGTGATGCGCAGCGCGCGTCCGAGTCCTGGGTAGCCGCGCGCATCGCGAACCAGGAGGCGCGCTTCGCGGGCGCGCGCCAAGGCCGCTCCGGCATCCGCGAATTCCGCGAGCACGAAGTTGGCGGCGCTCGGCCAGATTCTGGTGATGCCCGCCAGCCGGGGCAGCGCCAGGAAGAGTCGCTCGCGTTCCGCAAGCAACACCACGAGGCGCGCCCGCGACTCGGCGCGAGCCTCGGGTGTCAGGCGATCGAGGACCGCTTCCAGGGTCAACTGCGGTATGGCGTACGGCGGAATGATCTTGCGCAGCAGGGCGATGATCTCCGGGTCGGCGACGAGTGCGCCGCAGCGTGCGCCCGCCAGACCATAAGCCTTGGACAGCGTGCGCAGGATCGCGAGGTTGGGCAGCTCCGCCACGAGCCGCGCGAGGCTCGGTCGTGTGGCGAACTCGATGTAGGCCTCATCGATGACCACCAGCGCGCGTCCGGCCAGACGGCGTGTGAGCCGCAGGATCGCAGCCTCGTCGAGCAGGTTGCCGGTCGGGTTGTTGGGGGAGCAGAGAAAGATCAGCTTGACGGCCGCGCTGCAACGGTCGAGCAGAGCCTGCTCATCGAGCGCGAACCCGTCCGCCGCAAGGAGCGGCACCTGCAGGACCTCCGCGCCCTGGATCCGCGCGCTCACCGAATACATACCGAATGTTGGCGGGCACACGAGCACCGCATCGCAGCCGGCGCGGCAGAAGGCGCGCGTCAGCAGATCGATCGCCTCATCGCTCCCGCGCCCCACGAGGACCGAGGCCGGGGCCACCGCGTAGAGTTGCGCCAGGCACTCGACCAGCGCCCGCGGTTGCGGCTCCGGGTAGCGGTTGAGTCCGGCGCGCGAGTCATCGTCCGCCGGGCGCCACGGCAGCTCGTTGGCATGCAGCCGCTCGAGGCTCGGCTCCCAGGAGGCATGCTCGTAGGGCTTGAGCGCCACGATGTCAGCTCGTGCCAGCTCCTGAACCCAGCTCACGGTGTGCTCCCAGCCAGCGGCGCCGTGGCGCTCTCCGCAGCGAGAGCCGTGAGCCGGCGCGTCACGGCGCCGGCGTGCGCGTCGAGTCCCTCGAGCCGCGCCAGGGTGACGGCGACGGGGCCCAGGGAGCGCAGGCCCTCCGGCGAGAGCTCCTGCACGGTGATCCGTTTGACGAAGTCGAGCACCGAGAGGCCACTGTAGGCGCGCGCATAGCCGTAAGTCGGCAACACGTGGTTGGTGCCCGAGCAGTAATCGCCCATCGGCTCCGGCGACCAGGCGCCGAGGAATACCGAGCCCGCGCTGACCACCTTCTCCAGCCAGCGGCGCGGCTCGCGCACCTCCAGGATCAGGTGCTCTGCGGCGTACTCGTTTGCGACTTCGAGGGCGCTTTCGAGATCCCTCACGACGATGCAGCGGCTGCTGGCGAGCGACTGCTGCAGGATCGCCTGGCGCGACAGGGTGCTCGTCTGGCTTGCAATCTCGGCGGCCACCGCCTCGGCGAGCGCGCGGCTCGGCGTCAGCAGAATCGCCTGCGCCTGCGCGTCGTGCTCGGCCTGGGCGAGCAGATCCGCGGCGACGAACTCCGCGCGTGCACTCTCGTCCGCGATCACCAGCACTTCCGAGGGACCCGCGGGCATGTCGCAGGCCGCACCTGCCGGGTCGGCCGCCACCGACCTGCTTGGCGGCCGTCACCCAGGCGTTGCCCGGTCCGAAGATCTTGTCGACCTTGGGTACGGTCTCGGCTGCCGTAGGCCATCGCGGCGATGGCCTGTGCGCCGCCGACCTTGTATACGGAATCGATGCCGCAGAGCCTGGCCGCGACGAGCACCGCCGGATTGGCCCGGCCATCGCGGCGCGGTGGCGTGCAGAGCACCCGCCGCGGGCAGCCGGCGATGCGCGCCGGCACCGCCAACATGATCACCGCGGAGGGCAGGGGCGCGGATCCGGCAGGCACGTAGAGACCGACAGCAGAGATCGGCCGGATGACTCGCTCACAGCGCACGCCCGGCATCGTCTCGAGCGTCAGAGTTTCGGGTTGCTGCACGCGATGGAACCGCTCGACGTTGTCTATCGCGCGCTCGAGTGCGGCGCGCTGCTCCGATGTCAGCGTTCGCTCGGCCTGCGAGAATTCTTCCGGGCTTGCCGCGAGAGTCTGGATCTCGACGCCGTCGAAACGCCGGCTGTAGGCGCGTAGCGCCTCATCACCACCTGCGCGGACGTTGGCGATAACCTCGCGCGCGAGCGTCTCGACGTCGTCGCGGGCCGCTTGGGCGGGGCGCGCGAGCGCCGCACGGCGCTCGCCGGCGGAGAGCGTTTCCCAGTCGAGGATGCGCATCGCTCAGGCCAGCATCTTTTCGACCGGCAACACGAGCAGCGCGCTGGCGCCGGCCTTCTTCAGGCTTTCCAGCGTCTCCCAGAAGACGTTCTCGCGGCAGACCGCGTGGACCGCCACTCTGTCGGGAAAGCCCTCGAGCGGAATGATGGTCGGCGACTCGCTGCCCGGCAGGAGCTTGCGGATCTCGGCGAGCGCGGCGCGCGGCGCGTGGAGCATGATGTACTTGCTCTCGCGCACCTGCTGCACGCCATCGATGCGCATGAGCAGCCGCTGCACCCATTCGTCCTTCTCAGGCGGCAGATCGAGCGGCGTGCGGATGAGCACGGCGTGACTCTCCAGCACGGTCTCGACTTCGCGCAGGTGGTTGGCCTGGAGAGTCGAGCCGGTGGAGACGAGATCGCAGATGAGATCGGCCCTGCCCAGGCGGGGCGCGATCTCCACGGCGCCGGAAAGCGTGACGATGTCCGCGACGATGTCGCGTTCGCGCAGGTACTTCTCGAGAAGGTAGGGGTAGGTTGTCGCGATACGCTTGCCTCGCAGCGTGCGCGCTCCTTCGAACGACGTGCCCTCCGGCACGGCGAGCGAGAGACGGCAGCGGCCGAAATCGAGCGTGCGAACCTGCTGGAAGCGCGCCGGATGGCCGCGCGCGGCGAGCTCCAGTCGCTTCTCCTCGAGCACGTTGCGGCCCACGAGGCCGAGATCGCAGACATCCTCCTGCACGAGGTCGGGGATGTCGTCGTCGCGCACGAACAGCACATCGAGCGGCATGTTCTCGCCATACGCCATCAGCTGATCCTTGCCACGCGAGATCTTCAGGCCGCAGCGCACCAGCAGGTCGAGGGAGGGATCGGTCAGCCGCCCGGACTTCTGGATCGCGAGCTTCAGGCGCAGCTCATCCATGGCGGGGCGCCTCCGCCTGCGGCCGCGACTTGTCCAACCTGGAGACGGCGAGTGCATAACCACCGTTGCCCGCGGCAAGGAAGCGCGCCACCCGACCGATGGTCGTGACGCTGACGCCGGTCAGGCGGTGGATCTCCCGGTAGGGCACCCCCCGGCCGAGATGGTCCACGACGGACCAGCGATCCGCCATCGCCTGCAGTTCCGCCGGCGTGCAGAGGTCGCGCAGGAAAGCGCGTACCTCCTCGGCGCCGCGCAGGGTCGCGATGGCGGTATAGAGGTTGCGCTCGGCGAGCGCCTCCTGGCGGGGCGTGAGGCTGCGATGGGTTTTCATGACGTACTGATGTAATAGCGTGCTATTACATTAGCACGACGAGCGGGTGGGGCACCAGCCATTCGGGCTGGGCTCGCTTGACGTGTTGCGTCCCCGCACCATAAACTGCCCGCACTCATCGAGACCGGCTGAGGGATTAGGCCCTTAGACGCCGGGGCAACCGACAGGACTAACCATCCTGGAAAGGTGCCAACTCCTGCGATCGCAGCCGCGCCGCGCCTTGGCGCCCGCAGCCCGATCGACAGATGAGCGAGTTAGCGTAGCCTTGCCGCGCCGTGACCTTGGCGCGACCGGGATGGACGCGACGAACCCGCCAGTCCTGGCGGGCGCTCCGCAGGAGGGCTCTGGTGAGACCGAGCCAGAGGAATGCGGAGCTTTCATGAACGAGCCGGTGCTGATCGCCCCTGAGGGTCGCCTCCACGAGGAGGGTGGGCCCATCGGGAAGCGCATTCGTGCGCCCGTGCTGCCGTCCGCCGAGCCGACGGTACGCGAGGGGGTGCTCGAAATCCCGGGCGAGCTCGCTCTTTATCACGGCGGGCGGTTGACCGGTGTGCGCCTCGGCTGGCGCCTGGTCGGACCCGCCAATGCTCCGGTCGTCTGCGCACTGGGCGGAATTTCCGCGAGCCGGTACGTATGTCTCGGCGACCGTGAGCACAGCGGTTGGTGGTCGGAATTCGCCGGACCTGCCCGGCCGCTCGATACCCACCGCTACCGCGTTCTCAGCTTCGACTACCTGGGCGGCAGCGGCGAGACGACCGGCCCGCGGTCCGGGGAGTCGTTCCCCAGCATCTCGAGCTATGACCAGGCCGAGCTCCTCGTGCGGCTCCTCAATCACCTCGGCATCGTGGCGCTGCGCGCGATCGCTGGCGGCTCCTACGGCGGCATGGTGGCGCTGGCCTTTGGCGAGCGATACCCGGAGCGGGCAGGGCGGCTGATCGTCCTTTGCGCCGCGGACCGGCCTCATCCGCTCGCCACCGCCTGGCGCAGCGTGCAACGGGAGATCGTGCGGCTGACTGTCGCGAGCGGCCGCGGCGCTGACGGACTCAAGCTGGCGCGAGCGCTCGCGATGTCGACCTATCGCAGCGGCGAGGAGCTCGCGGCGCGGTTCAGCGGGCTGCCCGCGCACGAGTCCGACCGGTTCGTCTTTCCGATCGAGCGTTATCTTCTGGCCCGCGGCCGCGATTACGCGGCGCGCCATCGGCCCGAGTCCTTCGTCTGTCTGTCGGAATCCATCGACCTGCATCGGGTCGATGCGAGCCGCATCTTCATCCCGACGATCGCGATCGCCGTCCGCGAGGACCAGCTCGTCCCGGTCGCGGACGTCCGCGGCATGGTGGCGCGTCTCGGCGCCGGCCGCTTCCACGAAATTTCTTCGATCTACGGGCACGACGCCTTCCTGAAGGAATCACAGCAGCTTCGCGGCGTATTCGCCGCGGCGTTGGAGAGCAACTGAGCCATGACCAAACTGACACGCCGCCATGCCGCCCACCAGGTCACACACACCGTGCGCGCGGGCCTTGAATGTGACGATGCCACCGGAGCGGTGGTGCCGCCGATCCACCTGACTTCGACCTTCGCGTTCCGGGGGTTCGGCGAGAAGCGCCAGTACGACTACACGCGCTCCGGCAACCCCACGCGCGACCTGCTGGGCGAGGCGATCGCTGAGCTCGAGCTGGGTGTCGGCGCAGTCGTGACAGCGACGGGCATGGCCGCGGTGACGCTGGTCGGCTACCTCATTCCGGCGGGGGCGCGCATCGTGGCTCCCCACGACTGCTATGGCGGCACTTATCGGCTGTTCGACGCCTGGCGGCGCCGGGGCGAACGGGAGGTGGAGTTCGTCGACTTCGGCGACCTCGCTGCCGTCAAAGCCGCTCTGGCCAAGCCGACGGCGCTCCTCTGGATCGAGACGCCGAGCAATCCGCTGCTGCGCATCACCGACATCGAGCATTTCGCCGCGCTCGGACACGCGGCCGGTGCGCTCGTGGTGGTCGACAACACGTTCCTTTCGCCCGCCTGGCAGCAGCCGCTGACTCTGGGCGCGGATCTCGTCGTCCACTCGACGACGAAGTACCTGAATGGCCACAGCGACGTCGTGGGCGGCGCCGTGGTGGCCCGAACCAAGGAGCAGCACGAGCAGCTCGTTTGGTGGGCCAACTGTCTGGGCATCACGGGCGCTCCCTTCGACAGCTATCTGACGCTCAGGGGCCTGCGCACGCTACACGCGCGTCTCGAGCATCACGGCCGCAATGCCACCGGACTCGCGGAATGGCTCGTGGAGCAACCCGGTGTCAGGCACGTCTATTATCCGGGCCTGTCGAACCACCCCGACCACGAGCTCGCCCGCCGCCAGCAGCGCGGCTACGGCGCCATCATCACCCTGGAGCTCGAGGGCGGACACGATGCCGTCAGGGCCTTCTGCTCGGAGCTGATCTGCTTCTCGCTCGCGGAGTCCCTCGGCGGCGTCGAGAGTCTGATCGCTCATCCGGCGACCATGACTCATGCCGCGATGGATCCGGCGGCGCGCCTGAAGGCAGGGCTCGTGGATGGACTCATCCGCCTCTCCATCGGTATCGAGGCCTTCGAAGATCTCCAGGCTGATCTGGCCGCCGGCCTGGAGCGCGCCGCGGCCGCCCGTCCGGACCGCTTGGAGGCTCTGGCCGCCGCCTGCTGAGCAGGGAGCCGCATCTTGCTGCGCTGGCCCCGCTTCAGTCGTTGACCGACAGCACCATGATGGGGTCGGCGATCTTCTCGGGCGCGATCTCCTGCTCCAGCGGCAGGACGGCGGTACCGATGGCGAAGAATTCGATCACATGGGTCTGCCAGCCGTGGCTGCCCTCGTGAATGTCGACGCCGACGACGCCCTCGGCCTTGGCGGCACTCGCCTCGGCCTGCATCCGCTCGACCGCAATCTCGCGCGCCTCATACATCGCGGAGGTGAAATTCTCGAGCTCGACGTTGCGCCCTGCGGTGCCTAGCCCCGCCAGCACACCGCGGTGCGCGACGTGATAAACGCACGAGCCCATCACCATCTCGACCGGCCGGTAGCCGGAATGCAGTAGCGACCAGAAGTCCTGGCCCGAGAGATCCGATGTGAACGGTCCACCGTCATGGGCCCGAAAGCCTTTGTGGCCCGCCCCATGCACGACGCCGGTGCCGAGTGCGATGAATTCGAGCAGATGCTCATCCCACTCCAGGCGTTTGATCGTGAGCTTCACACCCACGATGCCATCGGCACCCATCGCCGAGGCCTCTGCGCGCATGCGTGTCAGCGCCAGCTCGCGCGCGTGGTACATCGCCTTCGACAGTACGTCGAGCTCCTGGTTCTTGTTCCAGCTGCCGTACTGAATGCCAACGTGATAGACGCAGGAGCCGACGCACAGGCCGATAGGCTCGAATCCGGCCTTGCGCACCAGCAAGAATTCATTGACGCTGAAGTCGGATGTGAATACTCCGCTCGCATTCGCTGCGCTACGCAGTCCCTTCAGCCGCTCCTGCGCGTGTACCGGTATCTCGGTGCTCATCAGATCGCCCCTTCGACTTCATTTGTACCGTAGGACTGGTGGTGTGGCGCAGTGCCGGTCAGAGGCGTGTCGCCCGCGTGCGTGTCGACTACCATCTTGATGTCGTGTGGAATCGGCACGCCGCGACACGCATCGACCGTGGTGGCGACCACGATGTGCCGCGCGAGATATTGCTTCGGCTGGTGTTCGACCTCGCGCTCGAACATCTGGCTGAAATTCACATGCGCGAGCAAGCCGTTGCCGCGCCCCCGGGCGTGCTGACGCAAGTCAGCATGCGCCCGCTCGCGCACCTCTTCCCAGAGCATCGAGAGCTGCGTCGCCTCGTTATTCCACCATGCGAGCCCGGTCGCATTGCCGCGCCAGTCACTCATCCACTCGAAATGCGCGCCGACCGCAATGCCGGTCGGGACGACATCGGCCTCGAGCAACTGCACGAACTCGAGCGCCGGCACGGTGGCAACAACGGGCTCGGGGCTCGGCGGCAGGCCCTCGACGCGTACCGCGGTACCGACCAGAGTGAAGTCCATGCTGTTCGCGATGTGGATCGGGACCGTACGCATCTTGACGTCGAGCACCGCATTCGCCCCGGCGGCCTGCGCCTCCTGGCGCAGCCGTTGCAGCGCCGTTTCCCAGCCTTGCGCATGCCCCTCGGTCCACGAATAGCCGTAATGCAACCAGCAGGTCGCCGAGACCGCTGCAACCGGCCGCAGGCCGTGCGAGCGGACGATCAACAGCTCCGAGGGTGTCAGTGTCGCGATCCACGGCAGTGCGCCAGTGGACGCACCCTCGAGGCGCGCGCGCATCGGAGCCGGCACCCGACCGGTCTGCAGGCGTCGACGATCTCGGCGTGCAGAGCTGCCGCTTTTTCTCGTGCCGCAAGCGTCTCGGCGTCCGGTCCCTTGAAGCGGTCGAAGATGCCCACGATCACTGCCCCATGAAACTGGTGATCGACTGACTCAGGCTCTTCGCGTGCTCCGACGCCTTATGCGTCTCCTCGGCGAGCCGCCGGAACCACTCAGCCGGGTCGACGGGTTTGGTATTCAGCGTGATGCCGCGCACGACCATCGCGATGGAGGCCTGCAGTCGTTTGTTGGCGAACTGCAGGATGTACTGGTGCTCGCCCAGTGCTATCTGAACTCCGGTGATCCTGCCGTGGCGCTCGAACATGCCCTTGTGCTCTTCGATGGTGACGAGCTCGGGCATTGCCTCGCGCAGCGCGAGCGCGAAGGCTCGCAGATTACTCTCGGCATCGGACTGGAAGCGACGCAGCCACGCCGCCTCGAGGTCAAAGTTGCCGGCCGCGCCGCCTTCGGCATTCACGGGCGCGGCGCCTGCTCGACGGCTCGCTGGTTCACGCCCTGCATGCCACGGATCAGCCGATCGCGCACCTCGGTCAATCGCGCCTCGCGCTCGCGGTCGCCCGCGGCGACCTGGCGCTCGATGTCGATGACGTCGTTCATCGTCTTGATGGTCTCGTCCGCGACCTGCGCCAGCACCTCGATGTTGCGTGGATCGCCGCCGAGGCTCTGCGCCGCGGAGGTCGCGGCCTCATGGGCCCCCTTGGCCGCCAGCAGGCTGATCTGCCGGCTCGCCTCGTCGAGCTTTGCGGCCTCGTCGGCCGCATGGCGGACCTGCACGTGCACGACCGCCTGGCTGGCGACGGCCATCAGCCGCGGTATCACGACCAACATGCCGTTCGATATCTTCATCAGCCGGGTTTCGGTGGCCTGCTTGGTCTGGCCGATGATCGGAATGAGCATGGCCGAGCCGACGAGGCTCTCGCGCATCTCGGCGATCTTGCCGCGGAAATTCGCGATCGCGCCGCGAAACTCAAGCACGTCCGCCGCGTCGGCCGGATCGCCGGTCGCGACCGCGTGCTGCCGCAGCGCTTCGAGCTCGTCCTCGCCCCGGTCGAGCGCAATCTGGCCGGCGGCGATCTCGATCTTGAGGCGGTGCAGGCTCTGACGGATCGCATTCGCCTGCTGATCGAGCAGGCCGATGGTCACGGTCAGATCCGCCTTGGTCTTGCGGGCCTTGGCCTGTTCGGCATCCATCAGGTCGAGGAACTTCTTGCGGTTTTCCTGAAATCCCTTGAATGCGGTGTGTGCGTCGGCCGCCAGGCCGAGCAGCTTGCCGACGAGACCATGGCGGGCGGGCGCCTGCCCGCCCTGCGCCTCGGCCTGTAGATCCTGAATACGCAGGATCTTGACCCCATCGATGACGGTGGCGGCGATCTGCCCGACTTCGCCGGCCTCGCCCAATCGGACTCCCGTCAGCAGTTGGCGCGAGGCCTGCGCAATGACGGCGAGAACCCCGTCGCCGTGGGCCAGCAGGGTTCCGGTATTGCGAAAATCGATTGCCGCCGCGGAATGGTTCGCCGCCTCGAGGTCCTCGGCGCCGAGTTTCGAGACCTCGACGAGTCGCGCCGCGCGCGCCTGCGGCACGAGGCGGGGATCGAGTGCTGAATCCTGTGAAGCGACCACAGCCGTGGTCAGCGGTGTAGGAGGTGACGGAACCAGCGCCGAGGACGGCGCGGAAGCCGTATCAAGCCCCTCGATTGCGGATAGATCCAAGGGTGCGGTCGGCGGCGTCTCAGCCATCGTGCGCGTTTCCTGGAGAAGACATGCTAGCCCGCCCGTCCCGGCTGTCCCGACCTGGGGGAAATCTACCCTAGCCGACCGCTACGAATCAATGAGCCGGAGTCTCGTATACTGGACAGTCCAGTATATTGGACTGTCTCGTATACTGGACCGTTGGTTTCGGCACCCCCTCGACGAGGACCTGCCTCAGGCGGCGCGGATTCGCTCCAACACAGCGTCTCCGACGTGCTCGGTCGACAGCGCGCGCTCACGGCTGGCGGCAACGTCCGGAGTCCTGGCTCCCTCCTCGATGGCATCCGACACAGCCCGCTCCAGCGCCGACGCCTCCGCCTCGAGCCTGAGCGAGTGCCTGAGGAGAAGGGCGACACTCAGGATCGCTCCGCAAGGATTGGCAATCCCCTGACCCGCGATATCCGGCGCCGAGCCATGGATCGGCTCGTATACACCCCTCGTGCCTTCACCCAGCGAGGCCGACGGTAGGAGCCCGAGCGATCCCGCCAACATCGACGCCTCGTCCGTGAGGATGTCGCCGAACATATTCTCCGTCACCAGCACATCGAAATCGCGCGGCCGCTTGATGAGGTGCATCGCGGCCGAGTCGACCAGCATGTGCTCGAGCGACACATCCTGAAACTCCGCCTTCATCACCCGTATGGTCACCTCACGCCACAGCCGCGAGGTCTCGAGGACGTTCGACTTGTCGATCGACACCAGCTTGCGCCGCCGCTGCCGAGCCAGCCGCGCCGCCACCCTTACGATGCGCTCGATTTCCTCCACCGTGTAGGTGCAGATATCCGTAGCCGAGCGCGTGTCGCGGCGCTTCTCCCCGAAGTAGATACCGCCGATGAGCTCGCGCACGAACACGAGATCCACGCCCTCGATGATCTCCGGCTTCAGGGTAGAAGAGGAGAGCAGAGCAGGGTGCACCGTCACAGGCCGCAGATTGGCATACACCCCCAGCGCCTTCCGCAGCCCAAGGAGACCCTGCTCCGGCCGCACCTTCGCCTCCGGCGCCGACCACTTCGGGCCGCCGATCGCGCCGAGCAGAACGGCATCCGCATCGAGACAGGCCTTCAGAGTGCTCTCGGGCAACGGGTTGCCACAGAGGTCTATGGCGGCCCCGCCGAACGGTAGCTCGGTCAGCGTGAACTCGTGCCCGTGAGCCTGCGCGATCGCGAGCAAGCACCGCAACCCCTGCGCCATGACTTCCGGCCCAATCCCGTCGCCAGGCAAAACAGCAATCCTGGCCTTCATCCGAGCGACGCCTTCTCGTAAGCCAGAATCTCCTTCTCGCGCCCGAGCAAGAACCCGAGCTCATCGACTCCATTCGTCAGGCAGTAGCGCGCAAACGGCTCCAGCGGGAAGCGAACCGCCTGTCCCGTGGGTAGCATGAGAGTCGTGCTCTCCAGATCTATGGTGATATCCGCGCCGGGATGCTCCATCAGCCAGCCGTGAGTCGCCTGGTCGACGATGACCGGCAGCAAACCGTTCTTCAGAGCGTTGCCGCGGAAGATATCCGCGATCTCCGTGCTCACCACCGCGCGAAAGCCATAGTCCATGAGCGCCCAAGGCGCATGCTCGCGCGACGAGCCGCAGCCGAAGTTGTTGCCGGCGACCAGGATCGCGCAGCCCGTCGTCTCCGGCCGGTTCAGTACGAAATCAGCCTTCGGCGCGCCATCGCCGCCATAGCGCCAGTCGGCGAAGAGGTTGGCGCCCAGGCCCGAGCGGGTCGTCGTCGTGAGGAACCGCGCCGGGATGATCTGGTCGGTGTCGACATTGCTCACAGGGAGCACGACCGTGCGCGAGCGAAGAGTCTTGATCGGATCCAATAGTGCCAGCTCCTATCGTCAGCCCCTACAGCAACTCGCGTGGGTCGGTGACTCGTCCACGGACCGCGGAAGCCGCGGCCGTCAGCGGGCTGGCGAGCAGCGTGCGCGCACCGACTCCCTGTCGCCCTTCGAAGTTGCGGTTGCTGGTGCTGACGGCGTAGTGCCCCTTCGGCACCAGATCCCCGTTCATCCCGAGGCACATGGAGCAGCCCGATTCGCGCCACTCCGCCCCAGCCTCGAGAAACACCTTGTGCAGGCCCTCCGCCTCCGCCTCGCGCTTGACTTCCTGCGAGCCTGGCACGACCAGCATCTGCACTCCCGCTGCCACCTTGCGTCCGCGCAGGACTGAAGCCGCGGCACGAAGATCGGAGAGACGTCCGTTGGTGCAGCTGCCGACGAAGACCACGTTGACCGGCTGCTCGGCGATGACACGGCCTGGCTCGAAACCCATATAGGCAAGGGATTTGGCGAACACCGCATCGCCCGGGCGCTGCGGAATCGACCCGGAGATGGGAATGACCATGCCGGGGTTGGTGCCATAGGTGACCATCGGCTCGAGAGCCGACGCGTCGATGTCGATTTCCTGGTCGAACCGTGCGCCGGCATCGCTCGGAAGCTGCCGCCACTGTTCGAGGGCCTTCTCCCAGGCTTCGCCCTGCGGCACGCGCGGGCGACCCGCAAGATAAGCGTAGGTCGTCTCGTCCGGCGCGATCATGCCGGCGCGTGCGCCGGCCTCGATCGACATGTTGCAGACCGTCATGCGCTCGTCCATGTCGAGGGCGCTTATCGTGTCGCCGCGATACTCGATGACGTGGCCGGTGCCGCCGGCGACTCCGATCCTGCCGATGATGGCGAGAATCAGATCCTTTGCCGTCACGCCATCCGCGAGCTTGCCGCTGACGTTGATGGCCAGCGTGCGCGGCTTTCTCTGCAGCAGACATTGGGTGGCGAATACGTGGCCCACCTCAGTGGTGCCGATGCCGAACGCCAGCGCGCCGAGCGCCCCATGCGTGCTCGTGTGGCTGTCGCCGCAGACGACGGTCTTGCCGGGCTGGGTGAGGCCGAGCTCCGGCCCGATGATGTGCACGATGCCGCGGCGGGCGTGCCGCAGTCCCAGAAGCTCCACACCGAAGGCGGAGCAGTTGACCTCGAGCTCGCGCACCTGCCGGGCGGCGGCCTCGACGGCAATCGGCGCGCCGCCGAAGACCTGCTCCGTGCGGGTGGGAGTGGAGTGGTCCATCGTGGCAAAGGTCAGCTCCGGCCGCCGCACCTTGAGTCCCCGCTCCCGCAGTACCGTGAATGCCTGCGGCGAGGTGACCTCGTGAATGAGGTGCAGGTCGATATAGAGGACCGCGGGCGTGTCGGGCGTCTCCGCCACCACCTCGTGACGGCGCCACACTTTCTCGAACAGCGTCTGCGGCGAGGAAGCCATCGGCCGCTCGCTGGTCATACTGTCGCCTGGGTCGGCGTGCGCCGCGGCGCTGCGCTCCTCGCGCGAGCGGGTACCGGCCTGCGCCAGCTCGATGCGGTTGATGACCTCGAGGAATGCCCTCGTGCTCGATTCGACGATGTTCGTGCTCACGCTCGAGCCGCGGTAGGTACGTTGGTTGTGCTCCACGTAGACCACCGCTTCGCCCTGCGCATCCTCGCCTTCCGTGACGGCGCGGATCTCGAACTTTCGCAACATCACGCCTATGCCGGTCGCGGCCTCGATCGCCTTGAAGGCCGCATCGACCGGGCCGTCGCCCGATGCCTTGCGCTCCACCGTCCGGCCATCCACATGCTGCAGCTGCACCATTGCAGTGGCAGGAGCGTTGCTCGCTGCCATGGTGTCGAGGCTGGTGAGACTCCACGGTCCGGCCGCGGTGCCTTCGGCGCGCAGCACCAGCGCCTCGATGTCGCCGTCGAAGAGCTCCTTCTTCTTGTCGGCGAGCGCCTTGAACTCCTCGAATACCCGGTTGAGCTCGGCCTCGTCGAGCTCGAATCCGAGCGCCTTCACGCGGTCGCGGAAGGCATGGCGGCCGCTGTGCTTGCCGAGCACCAGGTGACTGCGTGAGAGGCCGACGTCCTCGGGACGAAGGATCTCGTAAGTCGAATGATGGCGCAGCACGCCGTGCTGGTGGATTCCGGCCTCGTGCGCGAACGCGTTCTCGCCGACAACAGCCTTGTTGCGCGGGACCGTCATGCCGGTGATGCTCGAGACCAGGCGCGACGTCGGATAAAGGCGGTTGGTCTGGACCCCGGTAGTGACGTTGAAGAACGCCGCACGCGTCTTCAACGCCATGACTACTTCCTCGAGCGAGCAGTTGCCGGCACGCTCGCCAATGCCGTTGATGGTGCACTCCACCTGCCGCGCGCCTGCCACCACCGCGGTCAGGCTGTTGGCGACCGCCATCCCGAGATCGTCGTGACAGTGGACGGAGAGCCGCACACGGTCGATCCCGCGCACATTCTTGCGGAGGTAGCGGAAGAGCTCCGCGAACTCATCCGGCACCGTGTAGCCGACGGTATCGGGAATATTCACCGTGCTCGCGCCGGCCTCGATGGCCGCCTCGACCACCTGCGCCAGGAACTCGAGCTCCGTGCGCGAGGCGTCCTCGGGAGAGAACTCCACGTCCTCGCAGAGCTCGCGGGCGAGCTTCACGCCTTCGATGGCCGTGCGCAGGATCTCCTCCTGCGCCATGTTGAGTTTGTACTGGCGGTGGATGGCGCTGGTTGCGAGGAACACGTGGACGCGGCGCCGCGGCGCATCCGCGAGCGCCCGGGCGCAGAGCTCGATGTCCTCCCGGTTGCAGCGCGCGAGGCCGGCGATGATGGGCCCCTGGATCTCACGGGAGACCGCCTGCACGCTCTCCCAGTCTCCCTTGGAGGCGGCAGGAAATCCCGCCTCGATGACATCGACGCCCAGCTCCGCCAGCGCGCGTGCCACGCGCAGCTTCTCCGGGCGCGTCATGCTGCAGCCCGGGGACTGCTCCCCGTCGCGTAAGGTGGTATCGAAGATGAGCACTCGGTCAGGATGGGGAGCCATAAGAGCAATCTCCGGTGTGACGCCTCGTCTCAGGCGCGCTTTTCGTTGAGCCAGGGCATGCGGGCGCGCAATGCCGCGCCGACTTTCTCGATCTGGTGGTCGATGTCGCTCGTCGAGGAGCTTCTGGTAGCTCTTGCGCCCGCTGGCGTTCTCCTCGATCCACTGCCGGGCGAACTTGCCCGTCTGCACTTCCTTCAACACCTTGCGCATCTCGTTCTTCACCCGGTCGTTGACGATGCGCGGACCGCGAGTCAGGTCGCCGTACTTGGCCGTCTCGCTGATGAACTCGTGCATCTTGCGCAGGCCGCCCTCGTGCAGCAGGTCGACGATGAGCTTCAGCTCGTGCAGGCACTCGTAGTAGGCCACCTCGGGCTGATAGCCGGCCTCGACCAGGGTCTCGAAGCCCTTGACGACCAGCTCGGTCGCGCCGCCGCAGAGCACCGCCTGCTCGCCGAAGAGGTCGGTCTCGGTCTCCTCGGCGAAGGTCGTCTCGAGGACACCGCCGCGCGTGCCGCCGATGCCGTGCGCATACGCGAGGGCCTTTGCGTGAGCCTTACCCGTCGCATCCTGGGCGACCGCGATGAGGCAGGGCACGCCGCGACCCTGTTGGTATTGCCGGCGTACCAGATCGCCGGGTCCCTTCGGCGCGATCAGTACGACGTCCAGGTCCTTGCGGGGCTTGATCTGCTTGAAGTGGATGTTGAATCCGTGCGCGAACAGCAGCGTCGCGCCGGACTTCAGCGCTGACTCGATGCTCTCGTACAGCGATTTTTGGGCGAGGTCCGGCACCAGCATCGCCACGAGGTCGGCGTCGTGCGCCGCGGCGACAGGCTCTGCGACTTCCAGGCCGTCCTTCTTCGCCTTCTTCCAGCTCGGTCCCGCCTTACGCACCCCGACGACGACGTCGAAGCCGCTGTCTTTCAGGTTGAGCGCATGTGCGCGGCCCTGGCTGCCGTAGCCGAGCACCGCGATACGCGCACCGCGCAGCGCCTTCTTGTCGACGTCTTTCTGGGAATAGAGCCTCATCATCATTCTCCCGACATTCAAATTGGCCAAATCAAAAAGAAAACCCCGCATCGGCGGCTGCCGGTGCGGGGTTTGGTGTCTTTTCTCGTTCTGCCTGAGTCGTCCTCAGGTATGCGCGAGTTCCCCGCACCGGCTGCTCGCAAGGAGCAGCAGTCCAATGGGCAGTAGCAGCAGAGAAGCAGCGCCGCGCGGCGTTCCAAGCGCTGCGCAGGTCACGTCAAGCTCTGCTTCGAGTGCCACGGCTGGGTGTCCGGGGTTAAAGGGTTGAATGCCAAAAGGGGCGAATGATCGGGCTGATGTCAGCACATCCGCGGCGACTTTGTCAACGTGACGGCGCCTCCGTTATGCTCATCCCGTGTCCCAAGAGATGTTGCTGAGCGTCGACCCGGCCGAAAGCCGGCCGCTCTGGGTCGTGACGGAAGGGGAGCTGCAGAGCTGGCTCGCCGGCCAGCCCACCGCGGTGGCCGCCTGGGTGCGTGCCCATGGCTTCCAGGCGGAGCGGCACCGCGTTCTCAGCCTGCCGTCCGCGGAAGGCGGTATCGGCGGGGCGGTGGCCGGCCTGGGTGCGCTGGCGTCCGCGGCCGATCTCACTCTATGGCATGCCGCGGGCTTGCCCGACCGGCTCCCCTCGCAGTCATGGCACCTCGCCACGCCGCTGCCGCCGCCTGCCGCAACTCGCTTCCTGCTGGGATGGCTCATGGGTGGCTACCGCATGAGCCGTTACCGGCTCGACGGCTCGGAGCCGCCGCGAGCCGTACTGGTGCCGCCGACCGGAGCGGACCTCGAGTACGCGGATGCGGCGGCGCGCGCCACCGCGCTGGCGCGCGACCTGATCAACACGCCCGCCAATGACCTCGGCCCCGAAGAGCTGGCCCAGGCCGCCATGGATCTGGCCGCCGGCCACGGCGCGCGCTGTCAGGTGCTGGCGGGCGGGGAGCTCGCCGGCTATCCGATGTTGCGCGCCGTCGGCGCCGCGAGCGCCCGCGCGCCGCGGCTGATCGACCTGCGCTGGGGCGAGCGCGACGCACCGCGCGTGACCCTGGTCGGCAAGGGTGTGTGTTTCGACAGCGGCGGTCTCGACCTCAAGCCCGCGGCCGGCATGCTGCTGATGAAGAAGGACATGGGCGGCGCCGCCTGCGCGCTCGGCCTCGCCGACCTCATCATGCGGCTCGATGTTCCGGTGCAGCTGCGGGTGCTGATCCCGGCCGTCGAGAACAGTGTCGGCGGCGCCGCGTACCGGCCCGGCGACGTGTTGCGTTCGCGCAAGGGACTGACCGTCGAGATCGGCAATACCGATGCCGAGGGACGCCTCGTGCTGGCCGACGCGCTGGCGGAGGCCGACGTCGAGCAGCCGGACCTGCTGATCGATCTTGCAACGCTGACCGGCGCCGCCCGCACGGCGCTCGGGCCGGAGCTCCCGGCCGCCTACTCGCCGAACGAAGAGCTGCTCGATGCGTTGCGCCGCCGCGGGCGAAGAAGAAAGCGATCCGGTCTGGCCGCTACCTTTGTGGCCCGGATACGACGACGAGCTCGCCAGCAAGATCGCGGACCTCGGTAATGTTGCCGCGTCGCCGTTCGCGGGCTCCATCATTGCGGCGCTCTTCCTGCAGCGCTTCGTCACCGCGACGCGCAATTGGCTACACGTTGATCTCTACGCATGGAACGGCAAGGAGCGGCCCGGCCGGCCCGTGGGCGCCGAGGCGCAGTGTGTGCGCAGTCTCTTTCAGCTGATACGGTCGCGTTACCGGTGCTAAGCTAGAAAGCTCACACCCTTTCACTAGGCTGACGAGGGACGATGGCGAAATCCCGCGGTGTTGATCCGCGCGCGCATTCGCGGCTGGTGGTCGACGGCATCAAGCAGACGCCGTCCCGCTCCATGCTGCGCGCCGTGGGCTTCAAGGACGAGGATTTCGCCAAGCCGCAGATCGGCATCGCCTCCACCTGGGCCAATGTGACACCCTGCAACATGCACATCGGCGAGCTGGCCGGCGAGGCGGTCGCCGGCGCCGATGCGGCGGGTGGCAAAGGCGTCCTCTTCAATACCATCACCGTTTCCGACGGCATCGCCATGGGCTCCCCGGGCATGCGTTACTCCCTGGTCTCGCGCGAGGTGATCGCGGATTCGATCGAGACGGTGGTCGGGGCAGAGGGGTTCGACGGGTTCGTCGCCATCGGCGGCTGCGACAAGAATATGCCGGGATGCGCCATGGCGATGGCGCGCCTGAACCGTCCCTCGGTCTTCGTCTACGGCGGCACGATCCGCCCCGGGGTCGACGCGGCGCGACATCGTCGCCGTGTTCGAGGCGGTCGGCGCCCGCGCCGCGGGCAAGATCAGCGACGAGCAGCTCGCGGAAGTCGAGCGCACGGCCATCCCGGGACCGGGAAGCTGCGGCGGCATGTACACCGCCAACACCATGGCCTCCGCCATCGAGGCGCTCGGCCTGTCGCTGCCCGGCAGCTCCGCCCAGGAGGCGGTGAGCGGCGAGAAGCGCGCTGATTGCCGCCGCGCGGGCGAGGCCGTGGTCGCGCTGGTGCGGCAGGGCATCCGGCCGCGCGACATCCTGACTCGCAAGGCGTTCCAGAATGCGATCACCGTGGTCATAGCCCTCGGCGGCTCGACCAACGCGGTGCTGCATCTGCTGGCGATCGCGCATGATGCGGGGGTGAAACTTCAGCTCGATGACTTCACTCGAATAGGCAGGAGAGTGCCGGTGCTGGCGGATCTCAAGCCCAGCGGCCGCTACCTGATGTCGGAGCTCGTCGCCATCGGGGGCATCCAGCCGCTCATGAAAATGCTGCTCGACGGTGGGCTGCTGCATGGCGATTGCCTCACCGTCACGGGCCGTACGCTGGCGGAAAACCTCGCCGAAACAGGTACGTATATTGCTGGACAGGACGTGGTGCGGCCGCTGTCGCAGCCGCTCCGGAAGGAGAGCCACCTCGTCGTTCTGTACGGGAACGTAGCCCCCGAGGGAGCGGTGGCCAAGATCACGGGCAAAGAAGGCGAGACCTTCAGCGGTACCGCCCGGGTCTTCGACGGCGAGGAGCAGGCGACCGCAGGCCATTCTTTCCGGGCGCGTGCGGGCGGGCGATGTGGTCGTCATCCGCAACGAGGGTCCGGTCGGCGGTCCGGGCATGCGCGAGATGCTGAGTCCCACGGGCGCCATCGTCGGCCGCGGCCTGGCGGACAAGGTCGCTCTGATCACCGATGGACGCTTTTCGGGCGGCAGTCACGGCTTCGTGGTAGGACATATTGCACCGGAGGCGGCGGTGGGTGGCCCCATAGGCCTGCTGCGCAACGGGGACCAGATCACGATCGATGCCGTGCGGCGGCAGATCCGGGTCGGGCTTTCCGCCGCAGAGCTGCGCCGGCGGCGGGCGGCGTGGAAGCCCCGCAAGCCCTTCGCCACCACCGGGGTGCTGGCCAAGTACGCGCGCCTGGTCGGCAGCGCTTCCATGGGTGCGGTGACCGGTGCGGGGTCTGCGGTGAGCCGGGCGCGGGGGCGCTAGCTAATCTCCGTTCAGGTATAGAAGCGTCATGCAGTTGTCACGTCGCAGAGCAGCGGTTAGAGTTCGCCTTCGCATCCACCGATGCAGGCGACGCGTACCTGTGGCTATGTGCCATCGAGGCGGCGCGACACTGAATCACTCAGGGGGATTGAGCCATACGCGCGCGTCGGCCCGGGGAAGGCTGAACACGCGTATCTCAGGTATGCACGAGCCGGCGGACCGCACCGCCGGCGAGGTCGGGTCCGGATTGGACCGCTTGCGGGCAGATAGAAAGACGGTTACTTTGCACCGCTTACGTTTCAATTCGGCAATTGCGGACTTGCAACAGCGACGCCTCACCAGCAACTCATGAGCGCTTACGTACAAGACACCCAGATCTTCACACGCCGCACGATCGTCCTTTTCGCCATCATCGCCATTCACGTATTCATTGCGTGGGTGCTGGCGACGGGACTGGCCACTCGCGCCATTCAGCTCGTTGCGCCCCCCATCCAGACATCGGTCGTCCAGCAGCAGAAGCAGCAGCTGAAGCCGCCGCCGCCGCCGCCGCCGCAAATGCAGCAGCAGCAAGTGCAGGTTCCGCCGCCGGTCGTCAACATCCAGATCCCGACGGAGTCGCAGACTCACGCCATCACGGTGGTGAGGCGGGTGGTGAAAGCGGCGCCGGCGCCGGCCCCCGTGCCGGCGACCCCGCTGCAGGCGATTCAGGATGATTTCCCGTCGACCGACCAGTACTATCCGGACGCGTCCCGCCGCCTGGGCGAGCAGGGCACCGCGCTCGTGAAGCTCTGCATCGGCGCCGGTGGCAGGGTCATCGGCGATCCGGCGGTCACGCGCAGCTCCGGCAGCTCGCGTCTCGATGAGGCCGCCATCCGGTACGCCAAAGCCACCTCCGGCCACTTCAAGCCGGCGACGCGCGGCGGCGTGGCGTTCACGGAGTGTGTGTCGCTTCCGATCAAGTTCCAGCTCACTGACTCTTTCTGACCGTCCTGACTCTCTCTAGAACTCTTAACTAATGCTCTCCGGCGCTTTCGTGATTCGAGGAATTTATGGGTAACAACGCTATTGCATCCGTCAACAACCCATACGGCTTGTCCGGTATGTGGAACACGGGCGACATCGTCACCCGTGCTGTGATCGTCCTGCTGCTCATTCTGTCGCTGGTGTCCTGGTACACCATCCTGATCAAGCTGTGGGATCAACGCCGACTGAAACAGTCGGCCCGTACTGCTGAGAAGCAGTTCTGGTCCGCCCCGTCCGTCAAGGACGGTGTGGAGCGCCTGAAGAAGGGCGATCCCTTCCGCTCCATCGCCGAGGACGGCCTGCGCGCCGTTTCGCACCATGAGGGTCGACTCACCGACCGCATCGACATGAACGAGTGGGTCACCATGTCGGTGCAGCGCTCGGTCGATCAGGTGAACAGCAATATGTCGAAGGGTCTCGGCTCCCTCGCCACCATCGGCTCGACCGCTCCTTTCGTCGGCCTCTTCGGCACGGTGTGGGGCGTCATGAACGCCCTCATCGCGATCGGTCTGGCCGGCCAGGCGAGCATCGACAAGGTGGCGGGCCCGGTCGGCGGCGCGCTCATCATGACGGCGCTCGGCCTCTTTGCCGCGGTACCCGCGGTGTGGGGCTACAACTGGCTGCTCGGCCGCAACAAGGTCCTGCAGGATGCGATACGCAACTTCGCGGGCGACCTGCACGCGTACCTGGTCAGCGGCGCGCGCGTGGCCACGGGCGCGGAGGTTGCTGCTGGCGCCCGTCCGGCGACGGCCGCTCCCGCCGCAGCGGTCCGCAAGTGAGAGACGAGTCGAAATCACGAGAGTGCTGCAGGGCCGGCTCCGCGCATCGCGCGGAGCCGGCCGCTGCGTAGGAGCTTTGCAAGATGTCGATGAGTGTTCAAGGCCCGGGCGACGCGCAGGGCGTGATGGCAAACATCAATACGACGCCGCTCGTCGACGTCATGTTGGTGCTGCTCATCATCTTTCTAATTACCGTTCCCGTGATCACCAAGACGGTGCCGGTCAAGCTGCCGAATGCCAACAACATTCCGACGCAGACCAAGCCGGAGGACATCACCATCGCGGTGGACGCGGCGGGCAACGTCTACTGGAATGAGAAGCAGGTCCCGGACGACGCCCAGTTTCTCACCATGATCGAGCAGCAGGCGGTGAAGGTCCCGCAGCCGGAGATCCACATTCGCGGCGACCAGCAGGCCGCCTACAAGTCCATCGGCCATGTCCTCTACGATCTGGAGCGCGGCGGCATGGTCAAGGTGGCCTTCATCACCGAGCCCGATCTTTCGCACGGCGCGCCCACGCACTGAGGAGTCCTGAAGCATGTCCATGAATGTCGGGGGCGATAGCTCGGGCCCCATGTGTGATGTCAACACGACGCCGCTCATCGACGTCCTGCTGGTGTTGATCGTGACGCTCATCATTACGCTGCCGGTGATGACGCACGCGGTGAAGCTCGATCTGCCGCAGAACCAGAATCAGCAGCCGCCGCCGACGCCGCCCGAGGTGATCGACCTCGAGATCGATTTCGACGGTACGGTGGTGTGGAACGGCACGCCGGTGACCATGCAGCAGCTCGACGGCTATTTCGCCACCGAGTCGGCGAAGGACCCGCAGCCTGAAATCCACCTGAACCCGGACGGCATGGCCAAGTATGACGTGGTCGCCAAGGTGCTCGCGTCCGCGCAGCGCAACCGGATGACCAAGATCGGGTTCGTCAACGTTTCCGAATTCGCCCAATAGCGGCACGAGATCAAATTATCCCATGCGAGACGATGTCATGAAGGTCAAAGGTAACCTGGTTGCGGCGATCGCCATCGGCGCCGCGGTGGCGTGTGGTGCAAGTCTCGCCGGGATTACCCCGGCTATGGCGGCGACCAAGCAGTCCACGCCCACAGTCAGCCGCGAGGTCGGCAAGCCGCTCAAGGCGGCGCAGGACGACCTGAAGAAGGCCGACTACACCGGCGCGCTGCAGCAGCTCGACACGGCCGACGCGCTGCCCAAGAAGACCGCGTACGAGCAGTACCTCATCAACGAGATGAAGGGCTACGCGTACGTACGCACCAAGCAGTACCCGTTGGCGGCGAAAGCGTTCGAGGCGGAGCTGTCGAGCGGGTTCACGCCCCCCGACCAGGTCAAGACGCTCACCAACGCTCTGGCGCAGCTCAGCTACCAGGCCAAGAACTACGACAAGGCCATCGAGTACGGCCAGCAGTCGATCGACAAAGGCTATGCCGATGCGCAGATGCCGACCCTGGTGGCGCAGGCCTACTACCTGAAGGGCGACTGGAAGGGCGTGGTGCGCTTCGAGAAGTCGCAGATCGCCGCGGAGGAGAAGAACGGCGGGGCGCCGAGCAACGAGTCGCTGCAGCTGCTCCTGAGCGGGTGCCTGAAGCAGAACCCGGCCGGTGACGACGCCTGCAGCAACGGCGCGCTGCAGGAACTGGTGATCTATCACCCGAAGCCGGAGTACTGGCAGCAGCTTCTCTACTCGATGTTCAAGACGGTCAAGAGCGACCGCAATCTCCTGCAGACGTACCGTCTCGCTGACGAGGTTGACGTCCTGAAGCGCCCGGAGGACTACACGGACTTCGCGCAGCTTGCGATCGAGGCAGGCTCCCCCGGCGAGGCGATACAGGTGATCCAGAAGGGCATGCAGGCGAACATCTTCCCCGATGCGCGCACCAAGGGTAAGGCAGCGCGACTCCTCGCCGACGCTCAAAAGGCAGCCAAGCGGGACCAGTCAGTCGCTGGACAGGTTGGCCCAGCAGGCCGCGCTGGCGAGCAACGGCAATCAGGATGTAGGCCTCGGGCTCGCGTATTTCGGCTATCAGCAGTACGACAAGGCCGTCCAGGTGCTGAAGCAAGGCATCGCCAAGGGCGGCTTGAAGGACCCCGACTCGGCGCATCTGCTGCTCGGCATCGCGGAGTACAAGGCGGGCAACAAGCCCGACGCGCTCCAGTCGTTCAAGTCCGTCAAGGGTGATCCGACCCTGCAGCACATTGCGACCCTGTGGAGTCTGCGCGCCCGTCAGGCCTGAGTTAACCAGCGGCAGGAGAGAACCATGGCGATCAAGGTAGGCGAGCGCATGCCTTCGGGCACGCTGAAGGTGATGACCAAGGACGGGCCGAAGGATGTCTCGACCGATGAGCTCTTCAAGGGCAAGAAGGTCGTGCTGTTCTCGGTACCGGGGGCATTCACGCCCACCTGTGACGCCAAGCACCTGCCGGGCTTCGTGCAGCTTGCCGATCAGATCCGCGCCAAGGGCGTCGACACCATCGCCTGCATGGCCGTCAACGACGTGTTTGTGATGAACGCGTGGGGCAAGGCGTCGAGCGCCGGCGACAAGGTGATGATGCTCGCCGACGGCAATGGCGATTACGCCAAGGCGCTCGGCCTGGAGCTGGATGCCCGCAAGTTCGGCATGGGCACGCGCGGCCAGCGGTTCGCGCTGGTCGTCGACAACGGCGCGCTGAAGAGCGTGAACGTCGAGGAGCCCGGCCAGTTCAAGGTCTCCGCCGCCGACCACATCCTCGGTCAGCTCGGGTAGGCCACATTACGGAACTTTTTGGCGGCTGAGCGCACCGATTAGGATGCGCTCACGTCGAGCGCCGCACCGGACGGGGGCCCTCTCGGCTGTGAATCTTTCGCGACCGTTTGTCATGCGGCCGGTCGCGACGACGCTGCTCTCCTGCGGGCTGCTGCTCGCCGGAATCATTGCCTACTTCCTGCTGCCCGTCGCCCCCCTGCCGGAGGTCGATTTTCCGGCCATCTTCATCCAGGCGCAGCTTCCCGGCGCCAGCCCCGAGACCGTTGCGACCAGCGTCTCGACACCTCTCGAGCGTCACTTGAGCGCGATCGCGGGCGTCGAGGAGATGACCTCGCAGAGCTCCGTCGGCAGCGCGCAAATAGTCCTCATCTTCGACCTCAATCGGAACATTCGTGGCGCCGCGAGCGATGTCGAGGCGGCGATCCAGGCCGCGCGCCAGGACCTGCCCGCGTCGCTGCGCAGCAATCCGACCTATCAGACCTTCAATCCCGCCGATGCGGCGATCATGGTCATCGCGCTCACCTCCAAGACCCTGCCCACGGGGCAGATCTACGATGCCGCCTCGACGGTCATCCAGCAGCGGCTGTCGGAGCTCGAAGGCGTTGGCGAGGTGGAGATTGCCGGTGCTTCGCTGCCGGCGGTCCGCATCGAGTTGAACCCGCTCGCGCTCTTCAAATACGGCATCGGCCTCGAGGATATTCGCGCCGCGGTCGCGGCTGCCAACGCCAATGCGCCGAAGGGGGCGATCGAGGGGCCGACACGCCGCTATCAGATCTACGTCAACGATACGGCAACGACCCCGGAGCAGTACCGCTCCCTGATCGTCGCGTACCGCAACGGCACTCCGGTGCGCCTGGGAGACGTGGCGAGCGTGGGCGAAGGTGTCGAGGACGTGCGCCTCCTTGGGAGGGCCGACGGCCGGGCCGCCGTGCTGCTGATCATTCACAAGCAGCCGGGTGCGAACATCATCGATACATCCGATCGCATCAAGGCGGTGTTGCCGCAGATCCGCGCCTCGATCCCGGAGGGGATCGATCTCGTCGTCACGAACGACTTCACGTCTGCGATCCGCACGTCAGTGCACGACGTGGATATCACGCTGCTGTTTGCATTCCTCCTGATCGTGGCTGTCGTGTTGGTCACGCTGCGCAATCCCCGCGCGGCGCTGGTTGCGGCGGCGGCGGTACCGCTGTCACTCGCGGGGACCGTGGCGGTCATTTACTTTCTCGGCTTCAGCCTGAACATTCTCTCGCTCATGGCCCTGACGGTGGCGACCGGCTTCGTGGTCGATGATGCGATCGTCGTCATCGAGAACATCTCCCGCCATCTGGAGGCAGGCATGCCGCGCGTGCAGGCGACGCTGCAGGGAGTAAAGGAGGTCGGGTTCACGGTGCTTGCGATGAGCAGCGCGCTGGTCGCGGTGTTCTTCCCGATCCTGTTGATGGGTGGACTCGCCGGGCGCGTACTGCGCGAGTTCGCGGCGACGCTTGCCGTCACCGTGGCGATCTCGCTCGTCGTCTCTCTGACGACGACGCCGATGCTATGCGCACGGATCCTGCGGACCCCGGAGCACCTGGGCCGCTTCCTCCACGCGGTCGAGCGCGGCTTCACCGCGCTGCGGGACCTCTACGGCCGCACGCTTCACGATGCCATCCGGCACCGGCGGCTGGTGGCGCTCATGCTGCTCGGCGTGGTGGTGCTCAACTTCTACCTGTTCGCCATCGTGCCCAAGGGCTTCTTCCCGCAGCAGAGCATGGGCGCTCTCATCGGATTCGTGAATGCCGACCAGAGCATCTCCTTCCAGGCCATGGAGAAGAAGATGCTCGCCATCGAGAGCATCCTGAGGCGCGACCCCGCGGTGGAGCATGTGGTTGCGTTCACCGGCGGCGGCGGCCCGGCCAACCAGGGGTTCCTGTTCTCACAGCTGAAGCCCCTGTCGGTGCGCCGCCTGAGTGACGATGAGGTCATCGCGCGCCTGCGGCCCGAGCTCGCGAAGGTCACCGGCGCGCAGGCTTTCCTGCAGTCGGCGCAGATGCTCCGCTTCGGCGGCCGCCAGGGTAACGCCCAGTACCAGTACACCCTGCTGTCGGACGATCTGAGCGCGCTCGCCAGCTGGACACCGAAGATCACCGCCGCGCTGAAGAAGAATTCCGCGTTGCGCGATGTCAGCTCCGATCGGCTGGAGGGTGGTCTCGAAGTGCGTCTGCACATCGATCGCGCCACCGTGGCGCGTCTCGGCATCAACATGAGCGAGGTCGACAACACTCTCTACGACGCCTTCGGCCAACGGCTGGTCTCGACCATCTACCAGGATATGAACCAGTATCACGTCGTGATGGAGGTTGCTCCGAGCTTCTGGCAGAGTCCGGAGACGCTCGCCAGCCTTTACATCAGCACCGCGGGAGGCGCGCTGAGCGGCACGCAGTCGACCGCGGCCGCCGCGGGTGCTTTCGGGACCGCCGCCGGCCCAACCGCGACCAATGCCGTGCAGAACTACCGGCTCAACCAGCTCGTGAACAGTTCCGGTAACGCCTCGACCGGCTCCGCGGTCAGCACCGCGCAGGAGACCATGGTGCCGCTCTCGGCCCTCAGTTACTACGGCCCCGGGTTGACACCGCTCGACGTGAATCACCAGGGGCCCTTCGTCGCGACGACGTTCTCGTTCAACCTGCCGCCGGGCGAGCCGCTGGGCACGGCGGTGGCGGCGATCCATCGCACCATGGAGCAGTTGCACGTGCCGATCTCGATCCAGGGAGACTTCGCCGGCACCGCCAAGGTATTCCAGCAGACAGCCCTCGAGGAGCCGCTGCTCCTCCTGGCCAGCATCCTTGCCGTCTACATCGTGCTCGGTATCCTCTACGAGAGTCTGGTCCAGCCGATCACCATTCTTTCGACCCTTCCCTCGAGCGGTATCGGGGCGGTGCTCGCGCTGCTCCTCTGCGGTGAGCAGTTCACGCTCATCGCCCTCATCGCGGTGATCCTCCTGATCGGCATCGTCCTGAAGAACGCCATCATGATGGTGGATGTGGCGCTCGAGACGCAGCGCGAGCGCGAGGAGAGTGCGGCAGAGGCGATCCACGCCGCCTGCATGCTGCGCTTCCGTCCCATCATGATGACGACCCTGGCGGCCATGCTGGGCGCCGTGCCTCTCGCCGTCATGACGGGGCAGGGCTCGGAGATGCGGCGTCCGCTCGGCATCGCGATCGTTGGCGGGCTCTTCATCAGCCAGATCCTGACGCTCTACACCACGCCCGTTGTCTACATATATCTCGATCGCCTGCGTTTGTGGGTCATGAGAGTCGTGGCCGGCGCCCACGGTCCAAGGCCTCAGGCCGGGATGTGCCCCGCCGCCGCAGGTGCTCGGCCGAACTCCTAGCAATCGCATTCTGGAGCGAAGCCCCAGCCAGCTGGGCGCGGGGTATGTTTTACTGGCGCCGGACGTGCAGGCGAAGCGGGGGGCTGACCAATGTCGATGGCGGAGAAGATGCGGGCGCTGCTCGCCGCGCGGCGGCCGGGGTTCTCGCTTCCTCAGGGGCTTTACGTCGATCCGTGAGGCGCACGAGTTCGACCGCCACGCGATCTTCGAGCGGCACTGGCTGCAGGCCGGCCTGGTCGTCGCAGATTCCCCGGCCCGGGGACTACCTCACCTTCGAGGTGGCCGGCTCCTCCGTGATCGTCCTGCGCAACGACGACGGCGGGATCGGCGCGTTCTTCAATACCTGCCGCCATCGCGGCGCGCGGATCTGCCGCGAGAAGACGGGCCGCGCCAGCCGCCGGCTGGTCTGCCCCTACCATCAGTGGGCCTACGATCTTCAGGGACATCTTGCCCAGGCTCCGCGCATGCACCCGGAATTCGAGCGCGAGGGGATCCGGCTCGCGCCGGTGCGGGTCGAGACCGTGGCCGGGGTGATCTTCGTGTGCCTCAGCGAGGAGGCGCCCGATTTCGCGCCGTTCCGCGCGGCCCTCGAGCCGATGCTCGAGCCCCATGAGCTGATCCACGCCAAGGTGGCCCATACCGCCACCCTGATCGAGCGGGCCGACTGGAAGCTCGTGATGGAGAACGCTCGCGAGTGCTACCACTGCCGCGCGGGCCATCCGCAGCTCCTGCGCTCGTACAGCGATTTCACGGCGCCGGACGTGTCCGGCCGCGCCGCGGAATGGATTGCCGCCTACGAGGCGCGCTGCGAGGCGAGAGGCCTGAAGAGCGGCTCGGTCGTCGGCCCGTGGTACGAGATCGGCCGGTACCCGCTGACCGAGGGCACGGTGTCCTACACGATGGACGGGCGGCCAGCGGTGACGAAGAGGCTCGGCCGCGTCGGCGACGGCGATATCGGAGTCATGTGGTGGGCGCTGCAGCCGAACGGATTCAACCACGTGGCGGGCGACTACGCGTTCTTCTTCCAGGCGTTGCCGACGGGACCGTTGGAGACGACCGTCACCGGCACGTGGATCGTTCATGAGGATGCCGTGGAGGGCGTCGACTACGACCTGGCGCGGCTCATCGAGGTTTGGAGCGCAACCAACGATCAGGATCGCGCCCTGTCGGAGAACAACCAGCGCGGCGTCGAGTCGCTCGCCTATGCGCCGGGACCATACTCGCAGACCAGCGAGCAGCTCCTGCTGCGCTTCGCCGATTGGTACTGCGACGCCGCGGAGCGCTATCTGGCCGCGCACAGCCGATGATTCGGGATCTCGAGAACATCTGGATACCGATGGCCGACGGCTGTCGGTTGGCGGCCCGCGTCTGGATACCCGAGGGCGCTGAGGCCGCGCCCGTCCCGGCCATCCTCGAGTACCTGCCGTATCGCAAGCGAGACTTCACCCGGCGGCGCGATGAGTCCATGCACCCGTGGTTCGCTGCCCGCGGCTATGCCTGCGTGCGCGTCGACATGCGGGGCTCGGGCGACTCGGACGGCATCCTGCACGATGAGTATCTCGCCCAGGAGCAGGACGATGCGCTGGAGGTGATCGCCTGGATTGCCCGTCAGCCGTGGTGCTCGGGCCGGGTCGGCATGATGGGCAAGTCCTGGGGCGCCTACAACTCGCTGCAGGTGGCCGCGCGCCGCCCGCCGGCGCTGGCCGCGATCGTCGCCGTCATGGGCACCGACGATCGCTTCGCGGAGTGCATCCACTACTCGGGCGGGGCGCTGCTCAACGACAACTTCTGGTGGGGCTGCATCATGCAGCTCTTCAACGCGCGGCCGCCGGACCCGCAGATCGTGGGCGAGCGCTGGCGCGAGATGTGGCGCGAGCGGCTCGAGGCCGAGCAGTTCTGGCCGGAGATCTGGCTGCGGCATCAGCGGCTCGATGACTACTGGAAGCATGCCTCGGTCTGCTTCGACTATGACGCCATCCAGTGTCCGGTCTGGTTCTGGGGCGGTTGGGCGGACCTGTACCGGGATACGCCGTTTCGCCTGGCAGAGCATCTGGCGGTACCCCACAAAGTGACGGTCGGTCCCTGGGCGCACCTGTACCCGCACGAAGCCGAGCCGAAGCCGGCCGTGGGCTTCCTGCAGGAGTCGCTGCGCTGGTGGGACCGCTGGCTCAAGGACCGGGATAACGGGGTCGATCGCGAGCGCCCGATCCGCCTCTACATGATGGAGAGCGTGCCCCCGGTGCCGCATCTTGCGGAGCGCGCCGGCCGTTGGATCGAGGAGGAGGTGTGGCCGAGCCCACACGTCGCCACTCGTGAGTTGGCGCTCAGTCGCGGCCGTCTCGAGACCGATCCGGCCACCGTCGAGCTGGCTGCGCTCGAGGTGGCATCGCCACAGTCGACGGGGCTCGCCGCCGGCGACTGGGCGAGTTTCGCCGTGGCGGGTGACCTGCCTGGCGATCAATCCCTCGATGCCTTCGGCTCCCTCGAATTCGACGGCGAACCTCTGACGGAGCGCCTCGAGCTGCTGGGTCATGCGCGGGCGACGCTCGAGGTCGCCGTCGATCGGCCATCGGCCGTCGTGACCGCGAGGCTCATCGACGTGGCGCCGGGCGGGCGCGCCACGCTGGTGGCGCGGGGTTTTCTCAATCTCTCGCAGCGTGAGAGCCGTGAGAATCCGTCGGCTGTCGTGCCCGGGCGAGCCTTACCGCGTCACGGTGCAGATGACCGGGACGGCTTATGCGTTTCCGCCCGGCCATCGGGTGAGGTTGGCCCTGTCGACGGCCTACTGGCCCGTCATCTGGCCATCACCCGAGCCAGTCAAGCTGACCGTCTTCACGGGCGCTTCCGCGTTGGAGCTGCCGGTGCGGCAACCGCAGGCCGCCGATGCGCGCGTGCCGCCCCTGCCGCCGCCCGAGGCGGCGCCGCCTTCGGGCATGACCCTGCTGCGGGCAGGGACGGCTGGAGCGCTCCGTGACGCTCGATCAGCTGAGCGGCGAAGTGACGCACCGGCTCTTCATCGACGGCGGCACGTTCGGCCCCTGGGGAAAGCTGCGCCTCGAGGCCCCGGGGATGGAGATGAGCCACGTCTACGAGCGCCTCTACGCCATTCGTCCCGAGGATCCGCTGTCGGCACGCGCCGTCATGATCCAGAGCTGCGAGCTCGGGCGCGGCTCCTGGCAGGTGAGAATCGACACCCGTGCCGAGATGACCTCGACCCGCGCGACATTCGAGCTCGATGCCTGGGTCGAGGCGCGCGAGGGCTCCGAGGTCTTGTGCCGAAGGGAGTGGAAAGCGAGTATTCCGCGCACCGATGTCTAGGTGCCGCGACAAGACTCGATGAGCTCGGCGACCCGCAAGCCAGGCGACAAGGGTGACGGCTGGGCGGGCAATCAGGGGCTGTTCCGCGCGATCCTCGCCGGCCCCGGACACACCCTCGCGGATGCCTTCGCCAGCCTCGAGCGCGCCCCGCACGTGGAGCACATCCTGCGCCATCCGACGCGCGATCTTTTCTCGGCGCGCGTAAGCCTGCCGCCCGAGGAGGGCGAAGGCTATTGGGAGTTCACCCGCATCCGCGGCGAGATCTACGTCGTCGTGGCCAACTTCACCTACAAGGACCCCAGGGTCGAGCTGGTGCCGGGCGACGGGCTGGTGCAGTTCAACTTCAAGATCTCCGGCGACATGGCGCTCGCCGTGAGCCGCACGGAGGTGCGCTGGAACCGCCCATCGCTGCTGGTGTGGGCGCAGCCCAAGGGGCTCGATATCAGCGAGTGGATCGCGCCGCGCGCCCGCGAGCAGTTCATCATCGTCAGCATGCGGCCGGAATTTCTGGCGCAGACCTTCCTGCCCTCCGGCGCGGAGATGCCCGGCCCGCTCAAAGGGTTCGCCTCCGCGAGCGGCGAGAAGGTCAACTACTGCCAGCATCCGCTCTCGGCGCAGGCGTTCGAGGCGGCGACGCGGCTCATCAACAGCCCCCACACCGGGCCGCTCGGGCTCGTCTACACCGAAGCGCTCACCCTCGAGCTCATCTGCCATGCGGTCGCGACTCTGTCCTCACTGACGGGAGCGCCCGCCGAGGAGTACAGCGACCGCGAGCTGCGCTGCCTGCATTCGGCGCGAGCCATTCTGATGCGGCAGTTCGCTCCGGCGCCGACGATCGGTGACCTCGCACGCTCGGTCGGCATGTCGAAGTCGACGCTCACCAAGGGATTCAAGGCCGTGTTCGGCGAGACGATCTTCGACTTCAGCCTGCGCTGCCGTATGCGCCATGCGCTCACGCTGATGCGCGACCACGGACGCTCGGTCGAGCAGGCCGGAGAGGCGATCGGCTATGCGCATCCGACCTCCTTCACCACGGCATTCCGCCGTCATTTCGGCATGCGTCCGATCGATGTGAGGCGCGCGAAGTCCGCGCTAGTTTCCGGCCGAACTCCTAGCAATGCGCTGCATGCGCGAAGGCTGGCCGCCAAGCCCGCGGGTATCGTCGTCCATAGACCATACCTAGAAACGCGGGGGCGACGCAGATGGCAAACTCGGGTTCGCGATGGGGTGGCCGCAAGCCGGCCTTGCCGGTGCAGCGACGGGTGCTCACCACAGTGGGCGCGGCGGTCTGCGTTGCCCTGTATGGCGCGGCCCATCCGGTGCGCGCCGATGATGCCGGGCCGGCGACGGTAGCCGGCCCCTCGGCCCAGGCGACTCTAGCGGCCGCGCCCGCGGACGATAGCAGCGCACAGCCGACGACGCTGCAGGAGATCACGGTCACCGCGAGCCGCAGGACACAAACCGAGGAGTCGGTTCCCTACAGCCTGACGGTCATCACGCCGCAGCAGCTCGACAACGCCAACGTGACCGACATCTCCTCGCTCACGAGCCAGGTGCCGGGCCTCAGCATGTACGATTTCGGCGCGCGCTTCGCCGGCGCCACGGTGCCCATCATCCGCGGCATCAACGCCACCGGCGAGCCGCGGGGATTCCGCTCCTTCGAGCAGAGTCCCGTGGGAGTCTATGTCGACAACTCGCCGATGGACGATTACATCGGGCTCATCGACCTGCAGCGCATCGAGGTGTTGCGCGGCCCGCAGGGCACGCTCTACGGCGCCGGCTCGCTTGGCGGCGCGATCCGGCTGATCCCGAACGACCCGGAGCTCGACACGGTGTCCGGACAGGTGGAAGGGGGCGGCGACCGCATCGCCAATTCGAGCGGTACGGGCTACACGGTCGATGGTGTCCTCAACCTGCCGATAGGGCATGAGATGGCATTGCGCGTGGCCGCGAAGTACGACGACCAGCCCGGCTGGATCGATGTCTACGGGCTGATGGCGCGCAGCGGCATCGGGGTGAGCGCCATGCCCGAGCTTGCCGATCCCTCCGATCCGGTCGAACAGCTCCGGCATCTACAGCAACCGCTCCGACTGGAACTTCCAGAAGACCTTCACCGGACGCGCCTCGCTCCTGTGGCAGCCCGTCGAGAGCTTCAAGGCCGTGCTCGCCCTGCTGCACACCGGTCTGCGCGGCGATGGCGGCCCGCAGGTGAACCTCAACTTTCCAGGCGGCCCGTCGCCGATCGATCCGAACGAGATCATGCCGGCCGGCGGCCCCTACCAGGAGTTCTCCCAGGTCGACCAGCCGTTCTCCCGTTACACGAACCTGACCAGCCTCGACCTGAGCTATGACGTCGGGTTTGCGACGCTGTCCTCGACGAGCTCTTATCGCACGACGACCGGGCAATTCCTCGAGGACGACACCTACAACATCGGAGGTGTCGACGGCGGCGCTTATCTGCCGTACTACGCCGGCCAACCCGTCAACCCGCGCTTCGTCTACGACTACCAGTTCAACGACTCGGAGCATACCTTCAGCCAGGAGGTGCGGCTGGTCTCGAAGACCCCGCTCTGGCATCGGCTCGACTACGTGGTCGGCGCGTATTACGAGGATCAGACGCGCCAGGGCGCCTGGAACATCGCCAACCCGGGCACGCCCGAGCGCTCGGTCGCCCAGGGCTGCACCGGCGCGGTGTATTACGGCGCCACCTATCCGGACTGCCTGGTCACGGCCGGGCCGGGCGACCTCGACTTCACGCAGATCGACACCCAGCACTTCCAGGACAAGTCCGTCTACGGCGATCTCACCTGGCATCTTGCCGAGCACCTGAGCCTCTCGGGCGGCGTCCGCCACTTCCAGCAGGAGTTCACCGACGCGCAGCTCTACCTGGACTACACGTTCCCGACCCTGGTGCCGGCAACGCCGCACAACGCGCCGGCCTCCACCAACATCGGCAAGGCGGACCTCTCGTACGAGTACGCGCATGACCAGTACGTGTATGTCCTCTGGTCGCAGGGCTTCCGCCGCGGCGGCGCCAACTCCGTGCCGCTCGTGGGTCCGTTCAAGGAGAGTCCGCTGCTCGCGAGCTACGCGCCGGACAGCACCAACAACTACGAGGCGGGCCTCAAGGGCCGGTTCGCGAACGGCCTGAGCTATGCCTTCGACATTTTCGACGTCAAGTGGAACAAGCCGCAGATCTCCGCCAGCCTGCCCTCCGGCAACCTCGCGGTGTACAACGGCAACACCGCCGAATCGAAGGGCTTCGAGCTCGAGACCATGGGTCCGCTGTTCCTGCCGGGCCTCGCCTACAATGTCGGTGTGTCCTACGCCGACGCGAAGCTCACCAGCGACTTCTCGCTGCCGGCGAACGACGGCACGGGAGTCATCGTTCCGGGCCTCATCTCGGGCAAGTCCGGCGACCAGCTTCCGGGCAGCCCCAAGACCAGCATCACGGCGGCCCTCGACTACCAGCGCCTGCTCATGCCGGGTTACACGCTGGCTCTCTCGCTGAACGGCAGTTATCACGGCGTCATCAAGCTCGGGCTCGCGCAGGCGGAGGGCAACACGCCGGTGCAGCAGTCCTCGACCTACCTGATCCTGAATGCCTCGGCGGCGCTCAGTCACGATCCATGGCGCGCGACGCTGTACGTGACGAACCTGGCGAACAAGGAGGAGATCCTGGTGCCGCCGTATAACCCGAACGCGTTCGACGATCTGACGGACGACTACATCGTCAATGAGCCGAGGATGATCGGCGTGCGCGTGGCGTACATGTTCTGAACGGCACGATGAGCTGTCTCTGCCTCCGCCCGGTTCTGTTGGCGGCAACCGGCGTCCTGGTCGCCGCGTCGGCAGTCGCCGGCACGCCTGCGGCTCTGACGGATGCCGACTATGCCCGCGCGGAGAGGCTCATGCCTTACAACACCGAGCCGCTGGTGTTGCACTCCGTCAGCGATGTGACGTGGCTGGCCGATGCGACGACTGTCGTACCGGGCGTCGACTGCGGGCGGAAGTGAGCTCATTCTCATCGACCCGGCCCGCGGCACGCGCCGCACGGCACCCGATCAGACCGCCGCCTCCGCCCGCGGTCGCGCCGGGACGGTGACAGGCGCGCTCACCTGATGGAAAATGGGCCGCGTTCATCCGTGACGACAACCTCTGGGTTCGTAGCCTCTCAGGAGGACAGACGATCCAGCTCACCTTCGACGGCGTGAAGGATTTCGGCTACGCAACCGACAACCCGGGCTGGAACCACTCCGACCAGGCGGTCGTCAGCTGGTCACCGGACTCGCGCCGGATCGCGACGTACCAGCAGGATCAGCGCGGAGTCGCTGACATGTATGTCGTGAGAACCGGGGTAGGGCACCCGGTGCTCGAAGCCTGGAAATACGCCATGCCGGGCGACAAGGTGGTGCCGACCATCCAGCGGGTGGTCATCGACGTCGCCGCGCGGAAGGTGGTCCGTCTGCAGATGCCCGCGGATCAGCGCCGTGCGGCGCACTGCTACGATCTCAACTGCGGGCCGGACGGCTCGATGACCGACGTGCAGTGGAGCCCGGATGGCAGTCACCTGGCGTTCGTGTCGGTGTCGCGGGACCACAGGACCGCCTGGCTGCGGATCGCTGACGCTGCGACCGGAGCCGTGCGCGATGTGATCCAGGAGCGGGTCGCCACTTTCTACGAGTCGGCGAGCGGCTGGGCGCAGGATGCGGTGAACTGGCGCTATCTGCCCGCGAGCCACGAGGTGATCTGGTTCTCGCAGCGCGACGACTGGGGGCACCTGTATCTCTATGACGCCCGCACGCGGGCGCCTCGAGAACAGGATCACCACCGGCAACTGGAACGTCATCTCGCTGCTCAGGTCGATCGCAAGCGCCGCGTGCTCTATTTCCTCGGCGCCGGCCGGGAGCCGGGCAGCAATCCGTACTTCTGCTATCTCTATCGGGTCGACTTCGACGGCCGCCACCTGCGGCTGCTGACACCCGAGCGGGCGAACCATGCGGTCTCGATGGCGCCGAGCGGCCGGTATTTCGTCGACAGCTACTCGACGCCCGACACGCCGCCGGTGACCGTGCTCAGGGACAGCAGCGGCCGGCTGCTCCGCACGCTCGAAAGAGCCGACGTCTCCCGCCTGCGTGCGCTCCGGTGGCAGCCGCCGATTCCCATCACCGTGAAGGCGCGTGACGGGGTGACGGATCTTTACGGGCTGCTCTACCGGCCGACCGATTTCGACGCCACCCGGAAGTATCCGGTCATCGATCGCATCTACCCCGGGCCGCAGATCGGCAGTGTGGGCGAGTTCGGCTTCCAGGCCGCGCATGGCGACTCGCAGGCCATGGCCGAGCTCGGCTTCATCGTGGTCGCCATCGATGGCATGGGCACGTCTTTGCGGTCGAAGCACTTTCAGGACGCCTACGGCGGCAATCTGAGCGATGACACGCTGCCGGACCAGGTGGCCGGAATCCGCGAGCTGGCGCGGCGCTATCCATGGATCGATGCCGGCTCGCGTTGGCATCTATGGACATTCGGGCGGCGCCTACGCGGCGGTGGCGGCGATGCTGCGCTATCCGGCCTTCTTCCAGGTCGGTGTCGCGGAATCCGGTAACTACGACCAGCGCGGCTATGAGGCTGACTGGGGCGAGCAGTACATCGGCCTGCTGCAGCGCGGCCCCGGCGGTACGTCGAACTATGACGGTCAGGACGATCAGCGGCTGGCCGGCAATCTCCAGGGGCATCTCCTGCTCATGCACGGCACGACCGACGACAACGTGCCGCCTTACCTCACGATGCTGCTCGTACAGGCGCTGATCGATGCCAACAAGGACTTCGACCTGGTGATGCTGCCCAATCAGAGGCACATGTATCGGGGCGCGGCGCGGCTCTATGCGGCGCGGCGCCGTTGGGATTACTACGTGCGCTACCTGCTCGGAGCGCAGCCGCCCCACGAATACGCGCTGCATCCGCCCGCCGGCGCGCCGCTCGGGTACGAGTGGTGAGAGTCGGGGGAAGATGACCGACCCGCTGCTGCAGCCTTATCAGTTGCGCCATCTCACGCTGCGCAACCGCCTGATGATGACCGCGCACGAGCCGGCCTATCCGGAGGATGGCATGCCGAAGGCGCGCTATCGCGCCTATCACGTCGAGCGCGCCAAGGGTGGCATCGCGTTGACCATGACGGCGGGGTCCGCCGTCGTGTCGCGCGACAGCCCGCCGGCCTTCGACAACATCATGCTCTACAAGGACGAGGTCGTCGGCTGGATGAAGGATCTGGTCGATGCCTGTCACGAGCATGACACCGCCGTGATGATCCAGATCACGCACCTCGGCCGGCGCACCCGCTGGGACCGCAAGTTCTGGCTGCCGATCGTATCCTCCTCGCATCGCAAGGAGGCGGCGCACCGCTCCTTCCCGAAGAAGATCGAGGACTGGGACATCCGCCGCATCGTCGCCGACTACGCGGATGCGGCCGAGCGCATGCGGGCGGCGGGGCTCGACGGCATCGAGATCGAGGCGTACGGGCACCTGATGGACCAGTTCTGGTCGCCGCTGACCAACGACCTCGACGGCCCCTACGGCGGCACGCTTCGACAACCGCCTCCGCTTTGCTTTCGAAGTGCTCACCGCGGTCCGGCAGCGTGTGGGACCGGAACTGATCGTCGGCGTCCGCTTCAGCGCCGATGAGCTCCTGCCCGGCGGCGTGACACGCGAGCAGGGCCTCGAGATCGCGCGGCGGCTCAAGGCGAGCGGCATGGTCGACTTCATCAATGTCATCCGCGGTCATATCGACACCGACGCGGCGCTGACGGACGTCATTCCCATTCAGGGCATGCCGAGCGCGCCGCATCTCGACTTCGCGGGCGAGATCCGCGCCGAGATCGGCATGCCTACCTTCCACGCGGCACGCATCCAGGACGTGGCCACGGCTCGACACGCGATCGCGGCAGGCAAGCTCGACATGGTGGGGATGACCCGGGCGCACATTGCCGAGCCGCACATCGTGCGCAAGATCCGCGAGGGGCGCGAGGAAGACATCCGCCCGTGCGTCGGCGCCAACTACTGCCTGGATCGGATCTATCAGGGTGGATCGGCCTACTGCATCCACAACGCCGCCACGGGACGCGAGCTCTTCATGCCTCACGAGATCCCGCGGGCACCGCGGCGACGCAAGGTCGTCGTCATCGGCGCCGGGCCTGCCGGTCTCGAGGCCGCCCGGGTCGCCGCCGAGCGCGGCCACGAGGTGCTCGTCTTCGAGGCGGCCGCCGAGCCCGGCGGCCAGATCCGGCTCACCGCGCGCAGCCGCCGCCGCCGGGAGATGATGGGCATCATCGACTGGCGAATGTCGCAGTGCACCGCCCGCGGTGTCAGGTTCCGCTTCGAGACCCCGGCTGATGCGGCAGACGTCCTTGCCGAGGCTCCGGAAGTCGTCATCGTGGCCACTGGAGGCCAGCCCCATGTGGAAGTGCTGGAGTCCGGCAACGACCTCGTGGTCTCGAGCTGGGACATCATTTCCGGTAGCGTCGCGCCCCGGTCCGATGTGCTCCTCTTCGACGACGCGGGTGATCACGTCGGTCTGCAGGCGGCGGAGATCCTCGCTGCGGCGGGCGCGAAGGTCGAGTTCATGACGCCCGAGCGTATGTTGGCGCCCGAAGTGATGAACATGAATCTCGTCCCCTACATGCGCAGCCTGCAGAAACTCGACGTCACTTTTACGGTGACTTTCAGACTGATGCGCGTGAGCCGCGATGGCGAGCGGCTTCTCGCTACCGTCGGCAGCGACTACGACAGCACGCGCAGCGAGCGGCGCGTCGATCAGGTGGTGGTCAATGACGGCACCATCCCGAGCGAGGAACTGTATTTCGCGCTCAAGCCGCTGTCGGCAAACCTGGGCGAGGTCGATCACGAGCGACTGCTCGCGGGCCTGCCGCAGAGCCTCTGCCGCAATCCGCAGGGCACGTTTCAGCTCTTCCGGGTCGGGGACGCGGTGGCCTGCCGCAACACCCATGCGGCGATCTATGATGCCCTGCGACTCGTCAAGGATCTTTGAGGTCCGCATTGCAAGAGGCCATCCCGATCGAGGTCCGAGCGCCGCAGCGAACGCTGGCGGTGGCGGCCATCGGGTTGGCGCTGGTCGTGCTCGGCGGCAGCGTATACAACATCCTGCCGCTGCTCACGGCCGGAGCCGTGGACAAGCTCGGCTTCTCGGCCGGGCAGGCCGGCGCGATGTCATCGGTGCTGACCTTCGCCTCGGGTGTCAGCGCCCTCATGGCCGGCGCCTGGGTACGATCGCTGAGCTGGCCGCGTGGGGCGGCGATCGCCCTCGGCGGAATGTGCGCGACGTGCCTCGCCGCCATGCTGACGCACGGCTACTGGCCGGTCGTTCTGTTGCTGGGCTTGGCCGCCTTTCTCGCGAGCGCCGCCTTCTCGCTCGGAATGACGATCCTGTCCGACGGGCGCGAGTCGGCCAGGGGTTTCGGCGTGGCGATCGCCACGCAGTCGGCGTACCAGATTGCGGCGCTGTGGGCAGGGCCCTCGCTGCTGCGGCTGCCGGGCCTGCTCGGCATACTGGCGCTGCTCGCGATCCCTGCGGGCCTGGGTGTCGCTCTGGCGCCGCTCCTGCCCGCGGCGGGCCGCGCGGTGAAGACTCACGGCGCGGCCAAAGGCCTGGTGAGGCCGGCGACGATCGCCGCATTCATAGGCTTCACGGCGTTCTTCATAGGCGCAGGAGCTTATTGGACCTACCTCGAGCTCATGGGGCAGGCGCAGGGAATCACGGCGCAGCAGGTGGGCAATTGGGCGGCGATCGCCGTGGCGGCCGGCATACCCGGAGGGGTTCTCGCGTCGCTGCAGGGCGATCGGTTCGGGAATCTCCGGCCGCTCGTTCTGGCCTGCGCTCTCATCCTCACCGCGGCAGCACTGCTTGCTGAGCTTGCACGGTGCGACCGCATTTGGTGTTGCCGGCGCGATCTACTACTTCGCGTGGTGTTACGGTGTTGCCTACCAGTACGCTCTCGTCAACGCCGTCGACCCGACCGGTCGAGCCGTCGCGATCACTGGAGGATGCGCGTTCTTCGGCTCAGCCGGTGGCGCGGCGCTGGCGGCGGTCTTCGTGACTCCGCACGACTATCATGCCGTCGTCTGGATAGTCGCCGTCACCATATGCGTCAGCACCGCGATGTTTGCCGTCGCAGCAGCCATGCACAAAAGCGCTAACGATCGCTAGCCCAGAAGCTTTTCCAACTCCGGCACGATCTGAAACAGGTCGCCGACCAGGCCGACGTCGGCCACCTCGAAGATCGGTGCTTCCGAATCCTTGTTGATGGCGACGATCGTGCGCGCATCCTTGATGCCGGTCAGGTGCTGGATCGCGCCCGAGATCCCGATGGCGACGTAGAGCTGCGGCGCGATGATCTTGCCGGTCTGGCCCACCTGCAGCTCGTTGGGAGCGTAGCCCGCATCCACCGCGGCGCGCGAGGCGCCTACCGCGGCGCCGAGCTTGTCGGCCAGCTTGTAGAGCGTCTTGAAGGCCTCGGCGCTGCCGAGGGCGCGGCCGCCCGAGACCACCCGCGAGGCGGTCTGCAGGTCGGGCCGATCGCTCTTGGCCGCCGAAACCGACACGAAGCGGGTATGGGAAGGAATCTCCGCGTTGACGGCGGCCTTCTCGACGGACGCCGAGCCGCCGGTCGCAGCGGCCTGGAACGAGGCCGAGCGTACCGTCCCGACGACCTTGGCGCCGGGCTCGACTTCCACGGTCACTATGGCGTTGGCTGCGTAGATCGGCCGGCGGAAGCGCGTTGCGCTCTCGACCGCCATGATGTCGCTGATCTGCGCGCTATCGAGGAGGGCCGCGATCCGCGGCATCACGTCCTTGCCGAAGGTCGTCGAGGGTCCCAACACGTGAGTGAAAGAGCCGGCCAACGCCGCGATCTGTGGCGCGACGACCGCGGCGAGCGCATGCGCGTTCGCAGGATGCTCGACCGCAAGTACGTGCGTGACGCCCTTCAGAGCCGCGGCCTGAGAGGCCACTGCACTGGCGTCCGCTGCACATACGGCGACGGTGATCTCAGCGTCAGGGATGGCTGCGGCACAGGTGACGCACTTGGCCGTGCTGGGATTGAGGCGTGTGCCATCGTGCTCCGCGACGATCAGAATCTCCGAACTGCCCGACTCGCTCAGTGAGTACCTCACTAGGACACCCTTGCTCTTGAGCGTGGCGACCAGCTCCGCGGCATCCTTCACCTTGATGCCTTTCTGTCGCTGCGGCGGCGGCTCGAAGCGCACGAGCTTCAGGCGTTGCCGCTGCTCGACACCGAGCGCGGCGAGTGTCAGCGTCTCGAGCGGCTTCTTTTTCGCCTTCATGATGTCCGGCAGCTTGACGTAGCGCGGCTCGTTCAGACGCAGGTCCGTCGTGATCACCGCCGGCAGGTCGACCTCCAGTGTCTCGAGACCGGCGTCGACCTCACGCGTCACGCGTGCCTTCTCACCGTCGAGCTCCACCTTCGAGGCAAAGGTCGCCTGTGGACGCTGCCACAACGCCGCGAGCATCTGGCCGGTCTGGCTGTTGTCGTCGTCGATTGCCTGCTTGCCCAGGATGACCAGGAAGGGCTGCTCGCGCTCGACCAGCTTGAGCAGCGTGCGCGCGGCCACCAGCGGCTCGATGACGCCGTCGGCCTGCACGTGCAGCGCGCGATCCGCGCCCATGGCGAGGCAGGTCCGCAGCTGCTGCTGGCAGTCGGCGGGCCCGATGCTCGCGACCACCACTTCCTCGGCGGCGCCGCGCTCTTTGATCCGCAACGCCTCCTCGAGCGCGATCTCGTCGAAGGGGTTGACGCTCATCTTCACCCCATCGGTGATCACGCCGCTGCCATCCGGCTTGACGCGGATGCGCACGTTGTAGTCCACCACTCGCTTGATGCCGACCAGGATCCGTTTCATACGTGGAATCGACTCACGTTAACGCCATATTTAGGGCACTATAGCAGACGTTCGCGCTAGAATCGTCCGCTGGCGCTGCGCACAGAGTTCAACGGGGTTCGCATCAAAAGTATGCTTGGGTACGCGGTCCGCCGCATTGCCGGAACCGTCCCGACCTTGCTGATTCTCGTCACGCTCTCCTTTTTCGTCATCCGTCTGGCCCCCGGCGGCCCCTTCGACCAGGAGCGCACTCTGACGCCGGAAGTGCGCGCCAATCTCGATCATCTCTACGGCCTCGACCGACCGCTCGGCGTGCAGTATCTGCATTATCTCCAGGGCCTGGCGCACGGGGATCTCGGCCTTTCGTACAAGCTGCGCGATGAGAGCGTCGCGGGCCTCATCGCGCAAGGACTGCCTGTCAGCGTGACGGTCGGCTTCGCCGCGCTCGCACTCGCGATACTCTTCGGGGTGCCGCTCGGCATGTGGGCCGCGCTGCGACGCGGCGGCGTCGTCGATTACGCCGTCACGGGCCTCGCTACGCTCGCCATCGCTCTACCTACGTTCGTCACCGGTCCGCTGCTCGCGCTCGTCTTCGGGCTGGCGTTGCGCTGGCTGCCGGTGGCCGGCTGGGAGCGGGGCGACCCCGTCTATCTCATCCTGCCGGCGGTGACGCTCGCTTTGCCCGTGTGCGCCGCGATCGCCCGCATGATGCGCGGGAGTCTCCTCGAGACGCTGAGCGCAAGCTTCGTGCGCACCGCGCGAGCGCGGGGCCTGGGCCCCTGGCGAGTGCTGTTGCGGCATGCTCTGCGGCCCGCTCTGCTGCCCGTCGTGAGTTATCTCGGGCCGGCGGCGACGTACGTCTTCACCGGGTCCCTGGTGGTCGAGACGGTATTCGCCTTACCCGGTACGGGGCGCTATCTGGTGCAGGGCGCGCTCGATCGTGACTACACGCTCGTCATGGGCATGATCATTCTCTATGGCGCGCTGACGCTGCTGCTCAACCTGGCCGCGGACCTCGCGTATGGCTGGCTCGACCCACGGGTGCGGCATGAATGAGGCACAGGCTCTCGGGCTGGGCTCGGTGCCGGCGCGGCCAGCGCGCCGGCTGCGGCAGAACCGGGCGGCGGTCGTGGCGGCGGCGGTGATCGCGGTGTTGGCGCTGCTCGCAATCGTCGGGCCCTGGTTGAGTCCCTACTCGTACGATGCGCTCGACTGGCAGCACCTCGCCGTGCCGCCGGGGCTCACCGCCTCGCATTGGCTGGGCACTGATCCGCTGGGGCGGGACCTCTACGTACGCACGCTCTACGGGCTGCGCCTGTCGCTGCTCATCGGCGTGCTCGCCTCCGCCGTGAGCGTCGGGATCGGCGTCGCCTGGGGCGCTATTGCAGGTTATGTCGGCGGGCGAGCCGACTCCTGGATGATGCGCACGGTGGACGTGTTGTATGCGCTGCCGTATCTCTTCGTCGTCATCATTCTCGCGACGGTGTTCGAACGCGGCAGGGTCGCGATGCTGCTGGTAGCCATCGGCGCCGTCGGCTGGCTCACAATGGCGCGCGTCGTGCGCGGGCAGACGCTGTCGCTCAAGCGGCGTGAATTCATCGAGGCGGCGCGCGCGACCGGTCTCGGGACGACGGCGATCCTGCTGCGGCATATCGTTCCCAACCTCGCCGGCACGGTGGCGGTCTATGCGACTCTCACCGTGCCGGAGCTGATCACGTACGAGAGTTTCCTCAGCTTTCTCGGCCTCGGCGTGCAGGAGCCGCTCGCGAGCCTGGGAAGCCTCATCAACGAGGGTGCGCGCCAGATGCTGACGGCTCCGTGGATGCTGCTCGTGCCCGCGGCGCTGCTCTTCACGCTGCTCCTTTGCTTCAACCTGCTCGGCGACGGCTTACGCGATGCGCTCGACCCCGCCGCGCACTGAGGAGGAAGGCGCCGGCGGCGGGGTGCTGCGCATCTCGGAGCTCAGCGTTACCTTTGACACGCCGGGCGGCGAAGTCGCCGCCGTCCGCGAGGTGTCGCTCACCGTCGGCCGCGGTGAGTGCGTCGGGGTGGTCGGTGAGTCCGGCGCCGGCAAAACCCAGCTCTTCCTGGCCACTCTGGGCCTGCTGCCGGCGACCGCCCGAGTGACCGGCAGTGCCTGGCTCGGCGGCGAGCCGCTGATCGGCCGCCCGCAGTGGGAGCTCGACCGCACCCGCGGTGCGCGGGTAGGCCTCGTTTTCCAGGACCCGATGACTTCGCTCACGCCGCACCTGCGCGTCGGTGAGCAGATCGCCGAGCCCATCGTCAGACACAAGGGCACCAGCTGGAGCGAAGCTCGACGGCAGGCGCTGGCGCTGCTCGAGCGCGTTCACGTACCGGATGCCGCGCGCCGGCTGCGCCAATACCCGCACGAGCTCTCGGGTGGCTTGCGTCAGAGAGTGATGATCGCGATCGCGCTGGCGTGCGAGCCCGAATTGCTGATCGCCGACGAGCCTACGACCGCACTCGACGTCACCATCCAGGCGCAGATTCTGGCGCTGCTCCTGGAGTTGAAGCGCGCGAGCGGCATGGCGATGGTGTTGATCACGCACGACTTCGGCGCCGTCGCGGGGGTTGCGGACCGCGTTGCCGTCATGCAGTCCGGACGCATCGTCGAGTTGAATACGGCGGCCGCGGTGCTCAAGGCGCCCCAACATGAATACACGCGGGCGCTGCTCAGTCAGGTGCTCACTCTGGATTCGGCAGCGCTGCCCGCGGCCGCTGCCGTGCCGGAGTCGGCTGCCGCTCGGGAGGGCGTCCTCGGCATCTCCTCGCTCGCGGTGCAGTACCCGCAGCGCGGCACGTGGCGTGGCAGTGGCCACGCGCTCCACGCATTGCACGATGTCAACCTGGAGTTGCGTCCCGGCGAGGCGCTGGGCGTGGTAGGGGAGTCCGGCTCCGGCAAGTCGACGCTGGTGCGGGCGGCGCTGCAGCTCATCCGGCCGGGCGCCGGGCGCGTGACCTGGATGGGCCGGAGCCTGGCGGAGCTGCCGGCGCGGGAGCTCAAGCGGCTGCGCCGCGACCTGCAGATCGTTTTCCAGGATCCGCTGGCGAGCCTGGATCCGCGCATGACGGTCGGCGCGATCGTCGCCGAGCCGCTCGAGGTTCACGAGCCGGGCCTCGATGCCGCGGCGCGGCAACGGCAGGTGATGGACATGCTGGCGCGTGTCGGTCTGGGTGCCGAGATGGCGAGCCGCTATCCGCACGAGATCTCCGGCGGCCAATGCCAGCGTGTCGGTATCGCGCGGGCGATGATTCTCGGGCCGCGCCTCCTCGTATGCGACGAGCCGGTGAGCGCGCTCGATGTCTCCGTGCAGGCGCAGATCCTCGAGCTGCTCGCCAGCCTGAAGAGCGAGCACGGCATGTCGATTCTGCTCGTCAGCCACAATCTCGCCGTCGTGAGGCGGCTCTGCGATCGGGTCCTCGTCCTCTATCGCGGACGGATGATGGAACTTGCCGACTCGCGAGCGCTCTTCTCGCGCCCGCTGCATCCCTACACGCGCGAGCTGCTGGATGCGGTACCGGTCGTCGACCCGGACGTGCAGCCTCGCAGGCTGGCGCTGGCACTGACACGGCTCACGCGCGTACAGGAGGGGAAGGGCGAAGATACTGTATCCACAGGATGTCCATTCAGGATGCGTTGCCCGTACGCAATTCCCGAGTGCGCAGCGCGCATGCCAGCCTGGGAGATGGCGTCCGGTGGCGGCTGGGTGGCGTGTCACCGCTTCCGGGAGATGGCCGATGGTATGCTTGGGCAGGAGACGCAGGAAACCTCATGAAGCCAGACGCCAGCATCCGCCCGAGCGACAGCCTCCGCAACGTCCGTTATGAGATCCGCGGTCGTCTGGCGCGGCGCGCCCACGAGCTCGAGCGGCAAGGCTACGAGATCGTCTCCCTCAACATCGGCAATCCGAAGGCGTTCGGCTTCCGCACCCCGGAGACGATGCGCCTGGCGATGATCGAGAATCTCGCCGAGGCCGAGGGCTACTGCCACCAGAAGGGCATCTTCCCGGCGCGTGAAGCGGTGGTGATGCAGCAGCAGGCACGGGGCGTCACCGGGGTTACGGCCGAGGAGGTCTTCATCGGCAACGGCGTGAGCGAGCTCATCGACCTGGTGCTGCGGGCGCTCCTCAACAGCGGCGACGAAGTGCTGGTGCCGAGTCCGGACTACCCGCTCTGGACGGCCGCCGTCACCTTGAACGGCGGGCGCGCGGTGCACTATCCCTGCCGGCCGGAAAACGGCTTCATACCCGATCCCGAGGAGATCTCGCAGCTGATCACGGCGCGCACGCGCGCCATCGTCATCATCAATCCCAACAATCCGACCGGTGCGGTGTACCCGCGGCCGGTGCTCGAGGCGCTGGCGCAGCTCGCGGAGCGCACCGGGCTGGTCGTGTTCAGCGACGAGATTTACGACCAGATGCTGTACGACGGCGCCGAGTTCGTCCCGATGGCGACACTCGTGCGCGACACGCTGTGCGCCACGCTCTCGGGCCTCTCCAAGATCTACCGGGCCTGCGGCTATCGGGTGGGTTGGGCGGTGTTCTCGGGCCGGACCCGCACCGCCACGGACTACCTCAATGCACTGGAGCTCTTGAGCTCGCTGCGGCTGTGCAGCAACGTGCTGGCGCAGTGGGCGGTGCAGACGGCTCTCGGCGGCTACCAGAGCGTGAAGGACCTCGTCAGCCCCGGCGGCCGGCTGTATGAGTCACGGCGTACCATCCTGACCGCGACCGACAGCAGCCGCTTTCTGCAGCTGGCGCCGCCAGGGGGCGCCATGTACGCGTTCGTGGGCGTCGACACCCGCGAGCTGCCGGGTTTCGACGATCAGAAGTTCGCGCTCGACCTCCTCGAGCAGAAGCACGTGCTCGTGGCGCCAGGCGTGAGCTTCAACGTCCCGTATGGCAATCATTTCCGCGTCACGACACTGCCCGACCAGGCAACGCTGCGGGAAGTGTTGGTGCGCATCGAGGCGCTGTTGCAGGGCTATGCGGCCGCCGGCGAGACCGGAGGTGTCGCCGAGGCCAGCAACGTGGTCGAGGCAACCTCTCGGTTCAAGTAAAAGCGCAAGAATCCGCGCTAACTTCTTGTATTGCTGAAGCTTCCGCATCATATTAACGGAGTCCTCGGGCGCGGGGGCACGGTCGTCGTGCCATCCCGTCAGCGGGCCCACGCGCTTCGGCTGGCTTATGCGAGCGCACAGCTCGCTCTGGGTAGGCGAGTATGGTCGAGCCCGGACACGCTGCCGCTGGAAGGCTGGCTGGCCCGGGAGATCGAGCGCTGCGCAGCCAACCGTGGCGGCTTGCCGCGCCTCCTCTCTCCCGCGGAGGAGTGGCTGCTGTGGCGTCAGGCCACCGCTGAGGCCACTGCGAGTCTCGATCTCATCAACCGCGCATCGCTCGCGGAATCTCTGCGTCGCGCCGGCAATCTCGCGGCGGAGCTGGGTGTCGATCTGCGGACGATCCGCGAGCCGCCTGGAACCGAAGGCGCACTGCTCGTCACCGTGCACCGGGCCGTCATGGAACGGTGCGAGGACCTCGGCGCCGCACTCTTGCCCGAGGTCCTGGCTCGGCTGCCCTGCGTCGGGGACGACCGGCCGGTGGTGTTCGCGGGGTTTGTCTCTTCCTCACCCCGCCTGCAGGCGCTCGCCGGCGCGCGTGCGCAACACGGGCACGAGACTTTGCAGTCCTCGCCCGCGGACGCCGCTGCGCTGGGGAATCTGCGGGTTGCGAGACCAGCAGATGCGATGGAGGAGCTGGAGCGCATCGCCGCGTGGTGTTGCCAACGGCTGAAAGCTGCGGCCGACGACCGTATCCTCATCGTACTGCCTGGTTCCAGCGGCCGGCGCGAGCGCCTTGCGACGCTGATCCGCCAGGCCATCGATCCGCGCGGCTGGCTGGCGCCACACGCCGCGCGGAGCCAAGTCGACTGGGTCGGTGACATCGAGGTCGCATCGCCGGTCATCATCGAGGGTGGTCAGGCGCTGGCGAGCCTGCCCGCGGTCGCGCATGCGCTCGCAAGTCTGACGTTGCTTGGGGGACAGCCCCTGGAGATAGAGCGGCTGGCCGAGTGGCTGCGGGCGCCCTCGTGGGCGGAGCCCGACCCGGCGGCGCGCGCGCGGCTCGAGCTGTGGCTGCGGCAGCGCGGCCGGCTGCAGCTCGATCTGCCGGCGCTGCTGGAATTGCTGCGGCGGGCACCGGCCGCGATCGCCGAGCCGGCGAGGGTGACGGCGCAGCGGCTCGAGCGGGCCATGGATGCGCTCGCGGCCGGCTCGGGCACGCCGCGCGAGTGGTCGGAAAGATTCAAGGCGGCGCTCGACGTGTTGGGATGGCCGGGCACCCCGCGCCAGCGCGCCAGCGCCGAGCAGCAGACTCTGATGCGCTTTCACGAGCTGCTGGACGAGCTGGGCCAGCTTTCCGCGGCGGCCCGCACCATGACCCGCGATCTTGCCCTGCAGTGGCTCAGCGAGCTTGCGACGCATACACCCTACCGCCCTGCGGATGATGATGCCCCGGTAACCATCTCCCCGACTTATGCGGACCCGATCGTGCAGTACGATGCGGTCTGGGTCGGCGGCCTGAGCGCGGAATCGTTTCCGCAGCCTGTTGCGCCCGACCCCTTCGTGCCCCTGGCGGCGCAGATTGCCGCCGGCTGGCCCGCCGCGAGCGCCGCGGGGCGCCTGCAGGAAGCACGCGCGCTCATCACCGCCTGGCGCGCGGCCGGCGCCGAGCTGGTCCTCAGCGCTCCGGCGCGCGACGGCGACATCGAGCTGTTGCCGAGTCCGCTGCTCGAGCAGTGGCGTTCGGCCGCGGAGCCGCCGGCGGAGGAGCGTCGACCGGTGTGGCTGCCGGCGCGGCTGCATCGCCCGGGACGGCTGGTGGAGTGGCGAGACGACACCGGTGTTGTGTGGAGTCCGGGGGTACCGCTGCCCTCCGGCACGCGCAGCCTCGAGCTGCAGAACAACTGTCCCTTCCGCGCGTACGCGGAGTTGCGTCTGGGGAGCGTAGAGCTCGACGTGCCGGAGCCTGGTATCGCGCCCGACGCACGCGGGCAACTCCTGCACGCTGTCATGCAGAAGTTATGGGACCGGTTGGGGGACTCGCGGGCGCTGGCCGCGCTTTCGCCGCAGGCTCGCGATGAGTTGCTCGCGACATGCATCGATGGCGCGGTGAGCGAGCTCGATCCGCATGGTGAGGAGCCGCCCGCCGGGCCGGCGCTGGCGCGCGAACGCCGTCGCACCGCCAGGCTGGTGCGCAAGCTCCTCGAGCTCGAGCGCTCACGCGCGCCCTTTCGGGTGCAGCGCACGGAGTATGGGTCGCGGCTGCGCCTGGCCGATCAGGAGCTCAAGTTGCGCATCGATCGCCTCGATGCCCTCGACAGCGGCGGTATCGCCATTCTCGACTACAAGACCGGCCGGCGAGTGAGCGCCGACTGGTACGGCGACAGGCCTTCCCATCCGCAGCTGCTCGCGTACCTCGCGGCTGTCGGCGAGGGGGTCGTGGCGATGGCAACCATCAACGTCACGGCGAAGGAAATCAGATTCGACGGCATCTCCGCGACCGAGAAGCTGCTGCCAAAAGTGGCCGGCGTGAAAGGTCCGGAAGGGCGGTCGGAGGATGCGTGGCAATTGCGCGTGCAAGAGTGGCGAGCCGTCGTGGAGCGGTTGGCGCGCGAATTCGCGGCAGGGCGTGCGGCGGTCGAGCCTCTGCCGCGGGCGTGCGACTACTGTCATGTCGCCAGCGTGTGCCGCGTGGGCGATGACATCGTCGTGGATGAGGGCGCCGAAGATGGCGCAACGTGGACGGATGACGATGATTAGTGCAACGGGACCGCATGTCGATCCGGCCGCGGCTGACGAGCTGGCGCGCGAGCGTGCGATCGAGCCCAGCCTGTCGGTACTGCTGCAGGCACCTGCCGGTTCCGGGAAGACCTCCATCCTCACGCAGCGACTGTTGCGACTACTCGCCGTGGTCGATGAGCCGGAGGAGATCCTTGCGATCACCTTCACGCGCCGGGCGGCCGCGGAGATGCGGGCGCGGGTGCTGCGGGCTTTGCGCGGGGAGACCGCCGACGATGCCCAGGGCCGGCGCCTGCGCGCGCTCGCGGCTGCGGCGCTGCAACACTCGCAGGCGCGCGGCTGGCGCCTGGCGGAGGACCCCGGGCGGCTGCGCATCCAGACCATCGATTCCTTCAACTTCAGGCTCGCGAGCCAGCTTCCGGTGACGGCTCGCGCCGGCGGCGAGCTCGTGCTCAGCACCCATCCCGACGAGCTCTACCACCTCGCGGCGCGCGAGACGCTGTTTGCGGCCGAAGAGGACCCCGAGCTGTCCGCAGACATGGAGCTGCTCTTCGAGAGGCTGGACAACCGCTGGGGCCACGTCGAGCGCCTGCTGGCGGACATGTTGCGCCAGCGGGCGCATTGGTTGCGCTATGTGTTGGGTCACGAGCCCGACGTGCTCTGTCAGCGCATCGGGTCGAGTCTGGCGCAGATCGTGGACGAGCGGCTGAGCAAAGCATGTCGGTCATTGGGCGCCGATTTCTGCGCCGCGGCGGGCTGCCTGCCTGGCGTCGGCCCGCTCGGGAGCCAAGCGCGCTGCCTGCAATCCTGGAAGGCCCTGGCGCGGCTCGCGCTCACCGACAAGGGAAAGGGACACTGGCGCCTAAGGGTCAACCGCGCTCTCGGCGCTGGTTTCGAGGTAGCCGCCGCCCAGGAGGCGCTACGGGCCTGCATCGAGAGGCTGGGCGCGATGCCCGCGGCGCGCGAGACCCTGCGCGATGTGCTGGCGCTGCCGAGCCCGGAGCTCGGAGCCGCGGACGCTGCGGCCCTCGCGGCCCTGTCGCGAGTGTTGCGGGCCGCGGCCGTGCAACTGCAGGCGCGGTTCGCGCTCGAGAGCCGGGTGGACCACACGTACGTCGCCGGTGCCGCGCGAGCGGCGCTCGCCGAGGGAGGGCTGCCGACCGATCTCGCCCTGCGTACGGGACTCTCTCTGCGGCACATCCTCGTGGATGAATTCCAGGACACCTCCGTCGCGCAGCTCGACCTGCTCGAGATGTTGACCGCGGGCTGGGAGCCCGGCGACGGCAGGACGCTGTTCGTGGTCGGCGATCCGATGCAGTCGATCTATCAGTTCCGCGAGGCCGAGGTCGGCTGCTTCCTGCGCGCCCGCGATCTCGGGATCGGAGCGATCCGGCTGACGCCGCTGCGGCTGCGGCGCAATTTCCGCTCGACACCCGGGCTCATCCGCTGGACCAATGAGGCGTTCGGCCGGCTTTTCCCGCAGGCCGACGATCTGCGCGAGAGCGCCGTGGCGTTCACCTCGAGCCTGGGCAAGCGCGATGACGAGCAGCCGGATCCAGGCGCCGGCCCGGATGCCATCGAGCTGCGTCTTCTGCCCGATCGCGCCGCCGAGACCGAGGCGATCGTGGCGACAGTCAGAAACCTGAAGCAGAGCGACGGACAAGCCACTATCGCCATCCTCGTCGCCGCTCGCTCGCATGCGCATGCCGTCATCGCGGCGCTTCATGCCGGCGATATCGATGCGATCGGTGTCGAGCTCGTGCCGCTCGGCGAGGTGCCGGTCGTGCGGGATCTGGTGGCGCTGACGCGGGCGCTCTGCCACCTGGGAGACCGGACGGCATGGCTCGCCGTGCTGCGGGCGCCGTGGTGCGGGGCATCGCTTGCAACCCTGAGCGGGCTTTCTTCCCGCGGCGACTCACGGCTGCTCTGTCAGGCGCTGAGCGAGCCGGAGCGCCTGGAGGAGTGTCCGGCGGAGGAGCGCTCGCGGCTGGAGCGGGTGCGACAGGTGCTGGAGGAGGGCATCGCGCAGCGTGATCGCATGCCGCTCGCCGACTGGTTGGAGGGAGTCTGGATCGCACTCGGCGCCGCGGACGCCTATCCGGCCGCGGAGTTGCGTCACGCGCGCGCGTTTTTCGACGCGCTGAGCGAGCGCACTGCATCCGGGGAGTGGCGCGGCATCGCCACACTGGATTCGGTGTTGGCGGACCTGTATGCGCAGCCGCGGGCGCGCACGCCTCAGCCGGTGCAGGTCCTGACGATACACGGCGCCAAAGGCCTCGAATTCGATCATGTGCTGGTGCCCGGTCTCGATCGCGATCTCAACCGCGGGCGCGAGCCGCTGTTGCGCTGGCTCGACCTGCCGCGCCAGCAGGAGGGCAGCGATCTCATCATGGCGCCGGCGCCTGTGATCGGCGACGAGGAGCCGGGAGAGGTCGGCGCGTATCTCAAGCGCCTCATGGCGGGCCGCGCCGCCCACGAGCAGGTCAGACTGCTGTATGTGGCGGCGACGCGCGCGAAACGGTCGCTGCATTTGTATGCAGCTCCCAAGCCACGCTCCGACGGACTCATCGCGCCGCGCTCGCGGACTCTGCTGGCGCGCCTGTGGCCCGCGCTCGAAGCGGACTTCCGCAAATCGCTGTCGGGCTCCGCCGGCGCCGCAGCCGGTGAGCTTCGCGACGCCGCGCGACCTGCGCTACGAAGACTCGCTCCCGGGTGGCTGCCGCGCCGGCTGCCACCGGCACCGCCCCTCACGCGCCTGCCGCTGGCGCAGCGCTCGCTCGAGCCGCCCGAGTTCAGTTGGGTGGGCGAGACGGCGCGCCATGTCGGGACCGTGGTGCACGCCGCGCTGCAAGCTCTCGGAGCCGCTCCCGACCTGCCGCCGCGCGCGTGGGTCGAATCGCGGGCCGGCCTTTATCGCGAGCAACTCCGCCGCTACGGCGTGCCGGCGGGCGAGCTCGAGCGGGCAGCAGCCGTAGTGGTCGAGGCGTTGGCCCGCACCGTGGGCGATGACAGAGGGTGCTGGATTCTCTCGCGTGAGCATCGCGATGCGGCCAGCGAGCTCGCCCTCACGGGTATCGTTGGCGGCCGGCTGACGAGCGTAGTGGTGGATCGGTCCTTCGTCGACACTCAAGGCACCCGCTGGGTCATCGACTTCAAGACGAGCCGCCACGAGGGCGGCCGGCTCGAGCAGTTCCTCGACCAGGAGCTGGAGCGCTATCGCGCGCAGTTGGAAACCTACGCGGCCTTGGCCCGGAGCCTGGGTCCGGAGCCGGTACGGTCGGCGCTCTATTTCCCGCTGCTCGGCGCCTTTCGAGAGGCTCAGTAGGTCCCCGACATCGCGAACTGACGCCGTCCCTGGGCGTCCGGCGAGCCGAGAAACTGGATGGCGTTGATGAGCGGTTGAGTCGCGCTCGGGCGCGGCGTCACGTATCCCGACAGGTCGTATCCTGGCTGCGGCGTTAGAACGATCGTTCCAGTGACCGCTAGCGGACCGCCCGCGTCCTGCACGTTACCAGTCGGTTGCGACCCTCCCCCTGGGAAGGTCACGGTGAAACTGCCGAGCGGGGTGACGTAGCCGCTGTGGTCGACGAGATTGCTCGCCTGGATGCTGCCCTGGAGCGCAGTCACGATGCCCTTTTTCGTGACTCTCGCCAGCGCAAGATCGGCGTGCACCGCGCCGGTGAGCGCCGGTGGCACAGCCGGAATGACCGTCGGGTCGAGAGGCAGCGATGCTGTCACATTGCGCGCAACGACAGTGCCGCCGAGACCGATTTCGACATCAGCCCGCGCGGAGCTGGCGGGAGGATGCTCGAGGTCGATGTGCGCCGCGAGCCTGCCGACGAGCAGCCGTCCTGGCCGCAGCTGCCAGGTGAGATCTCCGAGCGCGGTGCCGTTTAGCGTGAGCCCGCTGCAGTAGCCGCTCCAGATGGAGCCCTCCACACTCGCGCAGCTGAAATTTGCGCTGGCCTTGGGCAGCAGCCAGCTCGCGGGCAGGCGCGCCAGCACGATCGCGGCGAAAGCCACGATCACCAACACGATGACGGTTACGGCACGCTTCATGCGCAGGAGCCGGGTTTGAGGGCTCAGGGGCTCTTCAGGACCAAGGAGGCGTCTACCAGGCCGGGCTCGCCCGCGGTGTCGATGGTCGCGCTCTCGATCTGCACGCCGTTCTGCTCACTCAAGCGCGCGAGCCATCCAACCAGGGCGTCGAACGGCGCCTTCTCCAACTGTACGCTCAGGTTGCCGACACCGCTCGGCTGGCTGCCGGCGAGCGAGCTGCCGAGCCCGGACTCACGCGCCGACTGATCGACGATCACGATCAGCGACTCCCCCGAGTTGCTTCGCACCGGTCCCGCCGCGGCGATCTGGGGCGCCGCATTGCGCATCCAGACCAGGTCTGCCTGCTTGCGCGTCACCTGATCATGCAGGCTCGAGACGCTGCGGTCGAGCGGCAGGATGACGGCGAGCACGAAGAGGACCGCGGCGATCGCGCCGCCCACGAGCAACATCCGGCGGTCCCGCGGCGAGAGTGACTGCAGTCTGGAGGAAAGGTCGAGCGCCTGCGCCATGTCAGCTTCCCGGGGACATCTGGATGCTGCCCTCGTACGAGGAGCCCTTTGGAGTGCCCGCGATCAGGCGGGCCTGCCATCCCTGTTGGCGCAGCTGGCGACTCAGCTGATCGAGTGACTCGACGGTCGGCGCCGACGCCTTCAGCTCGAGCGCCCCGTCGCGGAAGGTCAGCCCTTCGAGCACGGCTTCGGGCGCGGCGCGATGTGCCTGCACCAGTGCCTGCAGCGCCGACAGAAAGCCGCCGGACGCCTGACTGGCGCGCGCCGCGGCGAGACGCTGCTCCATCACGCGCCGCGCTTCGTACGTGACAGGCTGGCCCGGCAGCGCCATCTGGAAGACCTGCTGCATGGAGGCGTCGAGCCGGTGGTCGGCGTGCTTGAGGACGCTGAGCTCGGCAGCCTTGCCGGCCACGTGTAGTCCGATGAAGGCTGCGAGCAACATCGCCGCCACCCGCCATGCGTTCCAGCCTACCGGGTGCGTCGCAGCCGGAGTGTAGGGGCCCTGCAGGAGGTTGGTGGCCGCGGTTGTAGGGAGCTGTTGCGCGAAGAGCGTGAGCGGTCCGCCCGTGAGCAGCTGAATCTGGATGCCCTCGAAGCGCTCGCGAGCCGCCTCCACCGCCGCGGAATGACGGTGCCACTCCGCCGCGCCGGTGTAGAGGATGAGGCCGCGCCCGCCAGGGGTGCCAGGCTCGATGCCGGAAAGCGCGATCTCGAGCGCCTCGGCGAGGGCGTCGGCGGGCAGCGTCACCACGTTTCCCGTGGGTGGGCGTACAACCACCACGTCCTCCTCGAGCAGGGCCACAGCCTGCCCGGGGTTCTGCGGCAGCAGCTCGCTGTCGGCATACAGCGCCTCGGGCTCGAGGCCGCTGGATTTGAGGAGGGTGAGCCACTCGTCCATGAGCCTGCGAGCCGCCACCGCGACCGGAACTCGGGTCGACTCTCCCTGGCGGCGGCCGATGGCGAAATGCAGCTCCTCGATGTCTTCGGCGAGCTGCTCCTCGAGCGCAAAGGGCACGAGCTGCTGCAGCTTGGCGCCCGCCTTGGCCGGGGGCAGCTCCGGCTGCGCCAACAGGACGTCGGAGCCCGGCACCAGCACGACGACGTGCCGCCCGGCCGCGCGTGGCGCGGCGAGCGAGAGCGGTCCGGCCAGGGGAAGGCCGGCGGCCGTGCCGCGCGCATCGACCACGAGCCAGGTCGCCTGCTCTTGCGGCGTGCGCGGAAGCCTGAGGAGGAGCCAGTCAGCCATGGGGCGTCATACTAGCAGCGGCACGCTCAATCGGGCGTGAAGCTGCGCAACTCCGGGCGAGCCATTCCTGCCGAATCCCAGTAGAGCAGGGTGTAGACGGAGAATTCGGCCGTCCCGAGGGTCACGTAGCTCGTCAGGCGGAACCAGTTCGATTTCTCCGTGAGCAGCCCCGAGATACTCTGCTGCACGTTGCCTCCCGGGGGTGTCACTCCGTTCCCCACGACTCCGGTCTGCACGTCGCCGGCGGCTGTCATCACGTCTGCCGGGCTCGGGAAGCAGCCGCCGGCAGCCGCGCGGTCCTGCTGGAACTCCTGCGGATTGGAGCTGAACTGCTGGTGGCCCATGAGCGCATCGAGGACGACGCCCTGTGCTGTGCAGGTGTTGATCTGGACCCCGATGGGCAGGGCGACGATGTACGGCGCCAGCGTATCGAACTCGGCCCGCGTGACGCCGGGCATGGCCAGCAGCTCGCTGGTGCTGGTGATCGGCAGGTTCGGCGTGCGGTAGGGCGGATCCATCTCCATATAGACGCTGTCCTCGGCGCCGTCGGGATCCATCGGCTCCGTGTTCTTGTCGATCCAGTCGACGATGTAGTAAGCCAGCTTGGGATCCAGGTTGAGGTTGGTGAGCAGGCGCTGGAACGCCGCGATCGCAGCCGTGTTGGGCTGGTTGCCGTCCGTCATGACCAGATCATTGATGTTGAACCGCCCCTGGAGGTCTTCCAGCGACGCCTCGAGGGTCACACCGGGGCTCACCTCCGAGGGAGGCAGCGGCTGACTCCAGGGCTGGCCGGCGGCGGTGTAGGCAAGGTTCTCCTTGAACGTCTGCTGCAGCGCGTAGGCCGCGAGCGCTTCCGCGCCTTCGGCGGCGAGCAGCGCCTGATCGAACTCGAAGGTCGCGGCGGCACGGCGCGCGGTCATCGCATTGTCGTAGGCCATCGCGGCCGCGATGATGGTGCCGAACGCGACCAGCAGAATCGCGACCAGGAGCGCGACGCCGCGTTGCTGCCGGGGCGACGGCACGATACCGGCCATGCGGCGGGCAGGTGAAATCACGGATCGCGCGCGATCATTGGTCATTGGGGGTCTCGAAGATGCGCGTGATCCTGCCCCACTGCTGGGTGTCCAGAACGACCTGCACCGCGAGCGGCCGCATGCGGTAGAGCGAGTCCGGGACGTTCTCACCACCGGTGGCGGCTGGCGGCCAGTTATCGACCCAGGAATGCGTCATCGACATGTACTGGAACGACGCACTGCGTACGTGCTTCAGCAGATTGCGCTTGACCGGCAGGCTCGAGAGCGTCCCGTCGAGCACGTCCCAGTGCTCACGTACCAGGGTGCCGTTGTCCAGAACATAGGCAACGCGCTCGAGCTCCGTGCGCGGCAGGCCTATGGGATTGCTCCAGCCGGCGCGCGTCAGGATGACGAGCGGCGTGGCTGTATCCGAATCGGAATCATCCGTCGTATCGGATGTAGCGGAACCACTGGATGTGTCGGAGGTGTCGTCCGCATCGGACGACGGGCTTCCCTGCAGGCAGGGCAGGTACCCATTGCCACTCGGGTCCCGCACCGGCCGCGGCGCAATCTGCACGAAGTCCTGCTCCATGATCTGCATGGCGCTCTCGAGCTGCACCAGATTCTGCTGGTGCCGGGTGATCGTGCCGCGGTTCTGCAGCGCCTGATCGATTGCCCCGTAGCCGATCGCGAACATCACGGCGGCGATGAAGAGAGCCACCAGAAGCTCGATCAGCGTGAATCCTCCAGGGAACGCTGGCGGACGGCTGTACGGAGCACGGTATCGGGCTCTCATTGCAATCCTTGCGAGGGGGGGAGGTGGTGGGCGTGGTGGTAACCGGCTGGCCAGGCGTGGTTGTCGGCAGCGTGTCGATGGGATTCTGGGACCACGGCGTCGGCGGCGGATTCGTCGATGGGGCCATGGCGCTGCCCATGAAGCCGATCGCGCTGGCGTACCAGCCTTTGTCATCGCCGGCGGTGCTGTCGGCGGGCTTGACGTCGACCTCGATCTGCACCATTCCCGGTATCTGGGTGGTGGTGACTTTCTGCTGCCACTCCCAGCTTTGCCCGGCGTACGTGATGTCGTCATCGCTGTTGCCGGCTTGCGGAACGGAGCCTGACAGCCTGACGGTCTCGATGCGGTTCAAGGCCACCCAGTTGGCGAGGGTCTTGTCCTGGAGGTATACGGTCGTGTTGGCGGAGGAGACGAGCGATTCCAGGACCGCCGCCATGCCGATGGCGACGATGGCGAGCGCCACCAATACCTCGATCAGGGTGAACCCCCTCGAGGCTCTCACTTGCCGCCCCCGATCATCGGCTTCGCGATGATGTCACCGTCCTTGTTCTCAGCCAGCGTGATGCTGCGGCCGGCGCTCGGACGCTCCAGTGTGATTTTGAAGGAGGACAGATCGCCGCTCGAGAAGATCATCACCTGTGGGGCGAAGGCGGTTGCATTCGAATTCGAGTCAGAGTCGGTGGCGGCATCCGAGCTGGAATTCGAGTTCGAGTCAGAGCTGGAGCCCGAGCTCGTATGCGGCACGCTCGGATGCGACTGTGGGGTCGACGTAGAGTCGGTGGAGTCGGTAGAGTCTGACGAGGAATCAGACGGCGGAGCAGGCGGTTCCTTCACGTTCTCGTCCAGCACGATCGGCCGCGCGTCCACCACCAGCTGGAAGTCGAGTCCGCTCGGCATCGTCCGCTGGCGCAGGGCGTCATCCTCGTCGACGGTGCGCCACGCGCCGGTGCGCACGTCATAGACCACGAAGTCATAGCCATGCTGGCCGAAGACGATGCCGAAATCGCGCGTCTGCAGCTCCGCCTGGTCCCGCGCGTAGTTCATCAGTGAGACCAGCCGCTTGCTCTCGGTCTCGAGCTCCGTGTCCTTGCCGAGGAAGTTCAGCGACAGCAACATCCCCGCGGTCAGGATCCCGATGATCAGGACGACCACCAGGATCTCGAGCAGCGTGAAGCCGGCATGTCGGCGCGCGCGGCTCGCTGCAGGCGCTCCGGCCGCGGCCCGCGTCACCCCGCGGTTAATCGTTGAGGTTCCAGTTGCCAATGGTGTCGTTGCCGCCCGGCTGACCATCGGCACCCAGCGTGTAAAGGTCATAGGGCTGTCCGTGCGTACCCGGGTACTCGTACTGGTACTCGCGGCCCCACGGGTCTTTGGAGAGCTGCTGAATATACGGGCCGTGCCAGTGCGTGACCGCCGGGTCGTTCGGCTGCTGGACGAGCGCTTGCAGGCCGTCGTCCGTGGAAGGGTAGACGGAGTTGTCGAGACGGTATTCCGTGAGGGCGGTCCCCAGGGCCTGGATGTCCGCCTTGGCTTTGGTGACACGCGCCTCGTCGACCTTGTTGACGACCTGCGGCACGATGACGGCAGCGAGCAGGCCGATGATGATCACGACGACCATGATCTCTATCAGGGTGAATCCGCGAGCCTGGCGGGCTTGCTGGCGCAGCCGCGAAGTCAGGCGGCGGGTCTCCGGGCGCCGCGCATTGGCGGCAGCGGCTCTCGCGGGGTACGGTCGATGGTTCATCATGATGAGCTGAGTTTTTCCTACGGGGCGGCGGCGGCGCCTGCGGCGCGACGCGGAATCATAACCGCGGTCGCGGTTGCGTGCGTTTGCGCCGTTCGACAGTCCGGGCGGGAGGCGGGTTCCTCGAACGGCTGGCTATAATCGCCGGAATTTCCCGATCACGCGAGGGTGTATGACGTTTGGCTTCGTATTTCCGGGGCAGGGCTCACAGTCTGTCGGCATGCTGGCGGGGCTGGCTCCGGCCGGAGCCGAGTCGGCGGTCCGCGACACTTTTGCCGAGGCGTCGGCGGTGCTCGGGTACGATCTCAGCGAGCTGGTGGCGCAAGGGCCTGCCGAGCGACTGAACAGTACGGAATGCACCCAGCCCGCGATGCTCGCGGCCGGAATTGCGACCTGGCGCCTCTGGCGCGAGCGCGGAGGACCCGAGCCCGAGGCGGTCTGCGGCCACAGCCTCGGGGAGTTCTCGGCGCTGGTGGCGGCCGGAGCGCTGGATTTCGCGGCGGCGATCGGTCTCGTGCAGTTCCGGGGCCGCGCCATGCAGGAGGCCGTCCCTGCCGGCGCGGGCGCCATGGCCGCCATCCTGGGGCTCGATGACGCTCAGGTGATCGCAGCCTGCCGCGAGGCGGCGCAGGGGGGCATCGTCGAGGCGGTCAACTTCAACTCTCCCGGCCAGGTCGTCATCGCGGGGGCGCGCGAGCCCGTCGAGCGCGCCATCGAGGTGGCCAAGCGCCTGGGCGCCAAGCGCGCCATGGCTCTGCCGGTCAGCGTGCCCGCGCACAGCAGCCTCATGAGCTCCGCCGGGCAGCGCCTGGGCGAGCGGCTCGCCACGGTGGATCTGCGGGCACCGCGGATCCGTTTCGTCAGCGCGGTGGATGCGGCGCCGCACGATGACCCCGCCGACCTGCGGCGGCTGCTGGTGCGCCAGTTGTCGAGCCCGGTGCGCTGGACGGACACGGTTCGCGCGCTTGCCGCAGGCGGCATCGGTACCGTCATCGAGTGCGGCCCGGGTAAGGTGCTGACGGCGCTCAATCGTCGCATCGAGCGCGGTCTCCAGTACCTGGCGCTCGAGGATGCGGAGTCGGTGCAGGCCGCGCTTGCCGCGGTCCAGGCTTGAAAGAGGTAGGTATGCTCGCGAATGATGTAGCGCTGGTCACCGGGGCTTCCCGCGGAATAGGGCGGGAAATAGCGCTCGCCCTCGCGGGGGCGGGTGCCCGGGTGATCGGCACGGCGACCACGTCCGAGGGTGCGGCGGCGCTCACGGCGTCACTGGCGTCGCATGGATACAACGGTCGGGGCGCCACGCTGGATGTCTCGGACGCGGCGTCCATCGACGCCCTGATGGGTGAGCTCGACGCCGCCGGCGAGATGCCGACCATCCTCGTGAATAACGCCGCGGTCACGCGCGACACGCTTCTCCTGCGCATGAAGCCGGAGGACTGGGACCGGGTGATCGCCACCAACCTGACCTCGGTGTTCCGCCTCTCCAAGGCATGCCTGCGTCGCATGATGAAGGAGCGGCGCGGCCGGATCGTCAACCTGACTTCCGTGGTCGCGGTGACCGGCAACCCCGGGCAGACCAACTATGCGGCGGCCAAAGCAGGCATTCTCGGCTTCACCAAGTCTCTTGCGCGCGAGGTCGCCTCGCGCGGCATCACCGTCAACGCGGTCGCTCCCGGGTTCATCGACACCGACATGACTCGCTCCCTCGGCGAGGAGCAGCGCGCCGCGCTGCTCACGCAGATCCCCGCCGGCCGGCTCGGCGCGGCCGCGGACGTTGCCGCCGCGGTTCTCTTCCTCGCCTCCCCGCAGGCGAGCTACATCACGGGCGAGACCCTGCACGTCAACGGCGGAATGTACATGCCGTGACGGTTTCGCGGCGCCGCCGCCGGCCCGGCGAGGCGGATCCCGGCGCGGCGACCCGAAACTCGTTGGACCGGCGCAACAGCGGGGGCGCGGCCGGGGCCATCGGCGGCACAATTTCGGCGCCGGCCCCCAGGGCTGATTCCCCAGGAAAAACAACCACTCAGCGCCATTGCACGGCGACTGGCAGGCCCGGGGGTGTTCCCCTACAATACCGCGCCCGCGCCGCCGGCCCCGGCCAGGCGGCATGGGAACGTATTTCCGCAATCCAATTTCTAAAACATAAGGACCATCCGCTAATGAGCACAGTTGAGCAGCAGGTCAAAGCCATCGTGGCCGAGCAGCTTGGTGTCAAGCAGGAGCAGGTGACCAATGACGCCTCCTTCGTAGACGATCTGGGAGCCGACTCGCTCGACACAGTCGAGCTCGTGATGGCTCTGGAGGAGGAGTTCGAGATCGAGATTCCAGACGAAGATGCCGAGAAGATCACCACGGTCCATCAGGCGATCGAGTACATCAACGAGCGCCGCAACAAGGCCTGATTTCCGCGGCGGGAGCAACGCGCTCGGGCACCGCGCAGTCTTCAAGCGCCAAGCGCGTTGCGCTTGACGGGGCCCGGCGGGGCGAACCCCGACCGGATAGCGGCGGATATCGCTGCCGCAAGATTCCCCAGGAACCTCATTAGAGACGGGTAGCGTGTGAGCAAGCGTCGTGTGGTCGTAACGGGCATGGGATTGATCTCGCCCGTGGGCAGCGCGGTCGAGACGGCGTGGCAGGCCATTCTCGCCGGCAAGAGCGGTATCGGACCGATCACACGGTTCGATGTCTCCAACTTCCCGGTGCGTTTCGGCGGCCCGGTGCAGGGCTTCGAGCCAAGCCGCTACTTCAATACCAAGGAGCTGCGGCGCATGGACGAGTTCATGCACTACGGCGTCGCCGCGGGCATCGAGGCCGTCCAGGACTCCGGGATCGACTTTTCCAAGACCGACGCCAACCGCTGTGGCGCGGTCTGCGGCGCCGGCATCGGCGGCCTCGGCACGATCGAGGCCGAGTACCACGAGTACGTGAAGACCGGCAACCCGCGCAAGATCTCCCCGTTCTTCGTGCCTGCCACCATCATCAACATGATCGCCGGGCACCTCTCCATCAAGTACGGTCTCAAGGGACCCAATCTCGGTGTCGTGACCGCCTGCACCACCTCGACGCACGCGATCGGCATTGCGATGCGCACCATCCAGTACGGCGACGCCGACATGTTGATTGCCGGCGGCGGCGAGATGGCGACTACGGTATGCGGTCTCGGCGAGCTTCGCCCAGGCGAAGGCGCTGTCGACCCGCAACGAGGCGCCGGCCGAGGCCAGCCGGCCTTGGGACCTCGACCGCGACGGCTTCGTGTTGAGCGATGGCGGCGGCGCCCTGATTCTCGAAGAGCTCGAGCACGCGCGCCAGCGCGGCGCGCGCATCTACGCGGAGCTCGTCGGCTTCGGTATGAGTGGCGATGCCTACCACATCACGCTGCCTCCTGAAGACGGCGAAGGTGCTCGTTCGGCGATGGCGAATGCGATGAAGGATGCCGCGCTGAATCCGGACGATGTGCAGTACGTCAATGCGCACGCAACCTCGACGCCCGCCGGCGACAAGGCGGAGACGATCGCCATGAAGCGCGCCTTTGGCGATCACTCGCGCCGGCTCGCGGTGAGCTCGACCAAGTCCATGACCGGCCACCTGCTCGGCGCCGCGGGTGTGGTGGAGGCGATCTTCTCCATCCTCGCGATCCGCGATCAGGTTGCGCCGCCCACCATCAACTATCGCACCCCGGACCCTGACTGCGATCTCGACTACGTGCCGAACACGGCGCGGCCGATGAAGATCGATGTCGCCCTGTCGAATTCCTTCGGCTTCGGCGGCACCAACGGCTCGGTCGTCTTCAAGCGCTTCAACAACTGAGTTCTCAAGCGGGCGGGACGCTCGTGCCGCATGCCTTGATCCACCGCGAGCTCGATGTTCCACCCGGCGTCCTGAGGCAGCTCGCCGTGGCGCATCCGGAGCGCTATCCCGTGCTGTTCGACAGCGCGGCCGACGGGCCGCTCAGCCGCACGAGCGTGCTCGTGGGACGGCCGACCGGGGCAATCTGGCTCGATGCGCACGGGCGTATCCAGGCCGAGGGCGCGGTTCCGCCGGGTGTGGTGGTGCCGGGACAGGGATTCCTGCGCGCCCTCGAGCGGTGGGCTGCGAGTGACAAATCGCCGCTGGCGATCCAACTGACCTGCCGTTCCGCGGCGGCTGGGCCGTCTTCCTCGGCTACGAGCTGGCCGCGGAAATCGAGCCGCGGCTCGCTCTGCCGCGCCCATCAGCCACGCACGCCTGGCAGGCGTTCGCGCTGCGCGTTCCGTGTGCGCTCACTCACGACGAGCTCTCGGGGAAAGTCCTGGCGATCGCGGAGGAGGGTGCCGCCGGCGGCGCTCGATGCGATGGAGAGCGACGCCCGGGAGTTGGTCGCGGCGGCTCCAGCCCCACCGGCACGCCGGCGCCGCTCGCGGTGGCCCGCGTCATGGAGGAGGAGCCGGCCGCTTACCTCGAGCGGGTGAGGCGCGGCAAGGAGTACATCCGGGCGGGCGATATCTATCAAACCAACCTGTCGCGGCCCTGGCGGGTCGAGCTGCGCGGCGAGGCGGATGTCGGCCGGCTCTACGAGCGCCTGCGCGCCGTCAATCCGGCGCCGTTCGCGGCACTGGCGCAATGGCGCGGTGGCGCGCTGCTCAGCTCCTCCCCCGAGCGGCTGGCGTGCATCGCCGGCCGGCGCATCGAGACCCGCCCCATCGCGGGCACCCGACCCCGCAGCCGGCGGCCGGGCGAGGATGCGCGCGAGACGGCAGCCCTGGTGGCGCACCCCAAGGAGCGTGCCGAGCACATCATGCTCATCGACCTCGAGCGCAACGACCTCGGCCGGGTCTGCGAGGCCGGGACGGTGCGCGTCGAGGAGTTGATGTCCATCGAGTCCTACGCCCACGTGCACCACATCGTCTCCAGCGTGACCGGCACGCTGCGCCGGGAAGTAACGGCGATCGAGGCTTTGCGCGCGGTGTTCCCGGGCGGAACGATCACCGGCTGCCCGAAGTTCCGCTGCATGCAGATCATCGCGGAGCTGGAAGGCGAGGGACGCGGCGCCTACACCGGCTCGCTCGGGCTTCTCGGGCGCGACGGCAGCATGGATTTCAACATCCTGATCCGCACCATGACTCTTGCGGGCCGAGCGATCGAGTTTCGCGCCGGCGCCGGCATCGTCGCCGACTCCGATCCGGAGCATGAGCTGGAGGAGTGTCGGGCCAAGGCGCGGGGGCTGCTCGCGGCCTTCGGCGACGTGCCGCGGGCCGGAGCCGCGGCGTGAGCGCAGGATCCGACGCGACACCGTCAGTCCTGATCAACGGTGACGCCGCCGGCGGCCTGTCGCCGTTCGACCGCGGCCTGCACTTCGGCGACGGCGTCTTCGAGACGATAGCCTGCCTCCATGGCCGACCCCGCTTGCTGTCGTTGCATCTCGAGCGGCTGGCGCACGGCTGCCGCACTCTCGGCTTCCCACCACCCGCGGCGCAGTCGCTGCGAGCGGAGATCGGGCAGCTCGCAGGCGCGGTGGATCGCGCGATCGTCAAGCTGATCGTCACGCGAGGTTCGGCAACTGTGCGCGGTTATGCAGTCAGCGGCCGCGAGCAGGCAACACGCGTGGCGATTCGTTATCCTTGGCCGGTGGAAGACCCCGTCTTGCAGCAGCAGGGGGTGAGCGTGCGCGTGGCGGCAATGCGCCTCGGCGAGAATCCCGCGCTGGCCGGCCTCAAGCACTGCAACCGCCTGGAGCAAATCCTCGCGCGCAGCGAGCCCGAAGCCGCCGCGGCGGGCGAGGCCCTGATGCTCAGCCGATCCGGAAAGCTCGTGTCCGGCACCATGACCAACGTGTTCCTCGTTGACGGCCCAGCGGGATCGCCGCGCCTGCGCACGCCCGCCATCGACCTCTGTGGAGTGGCGGGTGTCATGCGGCGCGTCGTGCTGCGGGAAGCGGCCCGCGCCGGCATCACGGCAATGGAATGCGCCCTCTGGCCCGCCGATCTCGCGGCCGCCGCGGAGGTCTTCCTCACCAACGCCCGGGTGGGCATCTGGCCGGTGGGCCGGCTCGGGGATCGGACTCTGATTCCGGGTCCGGTGACACGGCGCCTGCAGAGTCTGCTGCAGCCCCTTGCTGGAGGAGCCGGCCGATGCTTGAGGCGCCCCGGCATCGCGGCCGAGCGATCGTCGATCGTGCTGTTGGCGCTCGTCATCCTGGCGGCGGCCGTGGGCTACACGCTGCTGGGTGAGAGCTTTCGGGCTCCGGGTCCGGCGACGGCGGCCGTCAAACTGAAGGTTGCCGCGGGGGAGAGCACCCGCGCCGTGCTCGCGCGCCTCGCGGCCCTCGGCGCCGTCGCTCACCCCCGGGAGGTGGAGCTCTATCTGCGGTTGCATCACCGGATTCCGCGCATCGAGATCGGCACCTACGAAGTGCCCGCGCAAGCGAGCCCCGCCGACATCATCCTCATGTTCGACCAGGGCAGAGTGGTGTTGGATCAGATGACCGTGGTCGAAGGAGCGACCTTCGCCGACTTCCGCCGCGAGCTCGACGCGCAGCCGGATGTCGCGCATACCCTGCGCGGCAAGAGCGATGCGCAAGTCATGAGCGCGCTCGGCCATGCCGGCGAGAGCCCCGAGGGCCGCTTCTTCCCCGACACCTATCGGTTCGCGCCGGGCACCAGCGACCTCACCATCCTCGCGATGGCCTATGAGCGCATGGCTGCCATGCTGGCGAAGGTCTGGGAGCAGAGGAGCCCCGATCTGCCCTTCGATACTCCCTACCAGGCGCTCATCCTCGCCTCGATCGTGGAGAAGGAGACGGGCGTTGCCGATGAGCGCGCGCGTGTCGCGGGCGTCTTCGTCAACCGCCTGCGCCACGGCATGCGCCTGCAGTCGGACCCGACGGTGATCTACGGACTCGGCAACCAGTACGACGGCACGATCCACACGCGGCGACCTCACGACGGATACGCCATATAACTCCTACACGCGCGCGGGCTTGCCGCCGACACCCATCTCACTCCCGGGCCTCGAGTCGCTGCTTGCGGTGGTGCAGCCCGACCAGACGGATGAGCTGTACTTCGTCGCGACCGGGCAGGGCGGTCACCACTTCTCGAAGACCCTTGCGGAGCACGACGCGGCGCTGCGGGTCTATCTGGCGCGCCTGCGCGAGGAAGAGCAGGCGGCCGGCGCGCCGGCAGGCGGCGGGCAATCGATGAGCAGGGGCCTGTTCATCACCCTGGAGGGCATCGAAGGCGCCGGCAAGTCCACTGTCGCGCGCGCGATCTGCGAGTGGCTGGGCGGGCGCGGGATGCGCGTCGTCCTCACCCGGGAGCCCGGCGGGACGCCGCTCGCCGAGCGGGTACGGCAGATAGTGCTCGAGCGCGGGGAAGAGCGCCTGACCGCCGCGACGGAGACGCTCCTCATGTTCGCCGCGCGAGGCATTCACGTCGAGAATCTCATCCGGCCCGCGCTCGAGCGCGGCGATTGCGTCGTCTGCGACCGCTTCACGGATGCCAGCCGCGCCTATCAGGGAGCCGGCGCGGGGTGTCGATCCGGCAGTGGATCGAGTCCCTGGCGAGCCAGGTCCAGGGCGGCCTGCAGCCGGACTGCACGCTGCTGCTCGACCTGCCCGTGCCCATGGGTCTCGAGCGCGCGCGCAGCCGCCACGGCCGGTGCCGCGGACCGATTCGAGGCCGAGGCCCAGGCTTTCTTCGAGCGGGTGCGCGCGGGGTATCTCGAGCTGGCGCGGCGGGAGCCGGAGCGCATTCACGTGATCGATGCCGCCGTGCCGCTCGCGGCGGTCGAGCGGCAGGTCGTGGCGGTGCTCGAGCGGCTGCCGCTGCCCGGAACCGGGGGTCGGGCACCATGACTCCCGGCTGGCTCGGCCCGGAGACGGCCCGCCTGCGCGGCGCATACACGGCCGGCAGGCTGCCGCACGCTCTGCTCATCCACGAGGCGCCGGGCGCCGGGGGCGAATGGCTCGCCGGCTGGGCTGCCACGCATGGTCCTGTGCCAGAATCCGGCGGAGGCCCCCTGCGGCCGCTGCGCATCCTGCCAGCGCGCGTCGCACGGGACAACATCCGGACCTCATCATGATCCGCCCGATCGAGGAGTCGACCCAGATCCGCATCGAGCAGGTGCGGGAGCTCGCCTCGGAGCTCACCCTCACGGCTCACCAGGGCGGCTACAAGGTCGGCATCCTTTCGCCCGCGGACAGCATGAACCGCTTTGCCGCCAATGCCCTGCTGAAGACCCTCGAGGAGCCGCCCGCAGGGACGCTGCTCATTCTCGTCGCCACCCAGCCGTCACGCCTGCCGGCCACGATCCTCAGCCGCTGCCAGCGGGTGCGGGTGCGCGCGCCGGAACGGGCCGAAGCCGTCGCCTGGCTCGAGGCGACGCGCGGACCGGGCGACTGGGAGCGGGTACTGGCCGTCCTCGGGACGGCCCCCCTGCTGGCGGCAGAGGCCGATCCGGCGGCGGTCGCCGAGGTCGCCGCGGAGGTCCGCCGGGGGCTCGAGGAGGCCATCGGCGGGTGGGGGTGATCCCGTGGCCACGGCTGAGCGCTGGGCACGATCCGAGCTACCGTTGCGCCTCAAATGCGTTGAGAATTGGCTCACGGAACGGATCCGCGCCGGGTTCGGCGGCGGGGGCCTCTTTACAGAAGTGCGGGCTGGCGCGCACCTCCGTGGGCACGCTGACAGCTTAGACTTGCGCCAGCTTTTCGGGCTCCTGGACGCCGTCCGGGAGCTCAAGTCATCGTTCGACGCGCCGATCAACCGGGGACTGGCGCTCGAGAGCCTGCTGCGCAGCCTCTCGGCGCGCCCCGCTTAACCAGAGCCTGAGGAACAGATTTGAGAGCAGGTGGGAACAAGCCGGGCCTGTTGACGCTCACCATCAAAGACAAGAGCGCGCTGTACCTCGCCTACATGCCGTTCGTGAAGAACGGCGGCCTCTTCATCCCGACCAACAGCAACTACCGGTTGGGGGACGAGGTGTTCATGCTGCTCAATCTCATGGGCGAGGACGAGAAGCTGCCGGTCGCGGGACGCGTGATCTGGGTGACCCCGAAGGGCGCGCAGGGCAAGCGCACGGCCGGCATCGGCGTGCAGTTCAGCGAGCAGGACCACGGGCAGACGCAGAAGAAGATCGAGACCTATCTCGCCGGCGCGCTTGCCGGCGACAAGGCCACTCACACGATGTAGGGGCGTCAGGCCGACCGGCGCAGCGAGATGCCGCTGTGTGTCAGGCCGCCCGTCAGCACGTACGCATCGAAGCCGCGCTCCACCAGGATGTAGGCGGCCGCGGAGCTGCGCCGGCCGGTGTCGCAATAGACGACGTACGGCACGTTGCGGTCCAGCGTCGTGAGCTTCAGGCGGATGAAGTAGAGCGGGATGTTGAGCGAGCCTTCGATGGAGAGGTTCTGGTGCTCACTCGGCAGGCGCACGTCGAGCCAGCGGCCGCCGCGCTGCAATGATCTCGCGTGCCCGGTCGTAGCTCACCCATTGCAGCAGCGGCTCGTTCATGAGCTCGCGGAAATCCTGCTTGTTGAGGCGCATCAGCACCCCGTCGGTGAGCATCGCGACGGTGGCGTTGCGCTTGGCTTCCGCGATCAGAGCCTCCTCGCCGAAGGTGTCGCCGACACCGAGCTCGGCGAGCTTGATGCCCTCTTTGTTGAGCGGCGTCTCGCGTGTCACGACGCACTTGCCGCTCACGATCACGTAGAAGAAGTCGCCCTCGTCGCCCTGCTTGATGACGACGTCGCCGGCGCGGTACGGCACCCGCTGCAGGCGCATGAAGATGGCCTGGATGTTGGCGGGCGGGATGCGGTGGAACGCCTTGGTCGAGAGCAGCGTCGTCATCCAGTCGTCGCCCGCGGTGCCTTCGAGCTGCGATTGCAGCTCCGCAACCTCGTAGGTGCCCGTCTGGTCCCAGGTGATCACGACATCGAGCAGCTCGCTGTCGATCGAGAGATAGCTGACCTCGTCGACCGCGCGCGCGGTCACCCGCCGCGGCAGCTGCGGGTGCAGCGGGGAGCGCGCCTCGGGCGTGCCGCCGCGGATCATGGCGACGGTGCGCTCGGCCTCCTTCATCTCCACCATTCCGGAGACGAGCCACATGGTGCGCTTGTCGGTGTCGCCTTCCTTGAAGAGCGTGCGGCCAGCCGGCATGGTGCGCACGACGACTTTCTTGGCGAGCGCCGCGAGGTTATCCCGCTTCAAGCCGTCGAGCGGCGCGAAGGTCTTGAGCAGTTGAACGCTTGCTTCGCGTTCTTCGAGCATTTTTATGCGGCCTGAACGGTATTCGGTCCGAATGCGCCCTGTCCGGCGCGGCTCGTGCCGTGAAAATTATGTCCGATGGTAGCACAGGGTCCCCGGGGCACCGGGGAGCCGTTCACGGTTTTGGCGGTGGGTTCTGGCCGCCGGCGCCCGTGACCAGGGCCCAGCCGGAATCCGGCTGGAAACGCGGTACCGTAGCGGGTGGCGAGCTCCTCCAGCCGCTCGACTACCGCCGCCACGCCCCGACTGCGCGCGTAGGTGAGGGGGCCGCCGCGGAAGGGCGCAAACCCGGTGCCGAAAATGACGGCCGCATCGATGAGGTCGGCATCCTCCGCGATCTGCTCGCGCAGACACGCGACGCACTCGTTGACCAGCACCAGGATCAGGCGGTCGATGAGCTCGCGCGGCGCCGCCTCCGCCGAGGCGGCGGACTTCACGGGCTTGCCGTCCCTCCACAGATAAAACCCGGCGCCGCTCTTGCGCCCCAGCTTGCCGAGCGCGATGAGCTCGCGCAGGCGCGTCAGATCGGGCCCGGGGCGCCCCAGCTCCGAGGCGATGATCTCGCCCACGTGCGCGGCAACATCGAGGCCCACGACGTCGGTGAGCTCGATCGGGCCCACCGGCATGCCGAAGGCCACCGCGGCCTCATCGATCACGGCAATCGGCACCCCCTGTTGGGCGGCGTACATGGCCTCGTGCAGGTAAGGCATCAACACCCGGTTGACGATGAATCCGGGGGCGCTGCGGCAGGGAACGGGCAGCTTGTCCAACCTGCGGGTGAAGGCGATCGCGGTCTGCAGGACGGCCGGATCGGTTGCCTCGGAATGGATGATCTCGACGAGCGGCATCTGCGGCACGGGATTGAAGAAGTGCAGGCCCGCCAGGCGCGCTCGGCGCCGCCAGATGCTCGGCCAGCGCCTCGAGCACGATGCTCGAGGTGTTGGTGGCGAGGATCGCGCCCGGCTTCATCCGCGGCTCGAGGCGGGCATAGAGCTCGCTCTTGGCCTCCAGGCTCTCGAAGATCGCCTCGATCACCACGTCCGCCTGGGCGACGCCATCGCCGGCGACATCGGCAGTCAGCCGCGCGGTTGCCGCCTCGACCTTCGCCGGATCCCGCAGTCGCTTCTCGAACAGCTCGCGCGCGCGAGTCAGCGCCGGCTCGATGAGCTTGAGCTCCCGATCCTGCAACGTCACGCGTGAACCCGCGCAGCGCCGACCAGGCGGCGATGTCTCCGCCCATGACCCCGGCACCCACCACGTGCACGCGCTCGATCGGAGTGGCGGACTTGCCGCCGAGGGCTTTGAGCCGATCCTGCAGCAGGAAAACGCGGATCAGATTGCGTGCCGTCTCAGTCGTGAAGAGGTGCGCGATGGAGCGGGCCTCGGCCTCGAAGGCGACGGTGCCGTGGGCGCCATAGCGTGCCCAGAGGTCGATGATGGCGTACGGGGCCGGGTAGTGCTCGCGACGCGCCTTCTGCGCGACCTGCCCGATGAGAGCACGGTGTGTGAGCCAGCGCACGAACGGCCAGCTCAGCATGCGCTCGGCGAGCCCGGGTCGATGCGGTGGCGGCGGGTTGAGGATCAGCTCGCGCGCGGTCGAGCGCAGCTCTGCCTCCGGCACCAGCCTGTCCACCAGGCCGAGGCGCAGCGCCTTGTCCGCGCGCACCGACTTTCCCGTCAACATCATCTCCATCGCCGCGCGCACGCCGATCAGGCGCACGCTGCGCACCGTGCCGCCGAATCCGGGATGGATACCGAGCTGCACCTCCGGGAAGCCGAGCGACACCCGCTCGTCATTCACGGCGATGCGGTAGCGGCAGGCGAGGGCGAGCTCGAGGCCGCCGCCCAGCGCGAAGCCGTGAATCGCCGCGACGGTGGGGCAGCCGAGCGCTTCGAGGCGGTCGAACACCTGCTGGCCGGCGTGAATCAGGCGATAGCCGCTCTCGGGGCTGGTGATGCCGGTGAATTCCTTGATGTCGGCGCCGGCGATGAAGCCGCTCTTCTTGGCCGAGAGCACCACGACGCCGCGCGGCGGCGGCAATGCGATCCGATCGAGCAGCGCATTGAGCTCGCGCAGCACGCCGCTCGAGAGCACGTTGGTGGAGGTGTCCGGCTTGTCGGCCGTCAGCCAGACGATGCCGTCGCCGTCGCGCTCCATCTTCCAGGCAGAAGAGGAGGCCTCGGTATTCTTCATGTTTCCCCCTGCGGCGCGCGATCAGGCCGCGGCCGAGCTCTGCTCGGAGTTGTCCGCGCGCACGTGGAAGTCGCACACCAGCGGGCGGTGATCCGAATACCGCACGTCGGGCACGCGGAAATCGGTCACTTCGATTCCCTCGCTCACGAGGATGAAGTCGAGCTCGACGCGCGGCACGCGCGCGGGAAAGGAGGGCAGGCCCGCGGAGTTCGCGCTGCGCAGACCGGCTGCCCGCATGAAGAGGTAGATCTCATGCGTGCCCCAGAACGTGTTGAAATCACCTGCCACGATGACGGGCTTCTTCGACTTGACGATGAGATCGTGGAGCGAGCGCAGCTGGTACTGGCGGTGACGGAACTTCAGGGAGAGGTGCACCAGGAACACGCAGACGTTCTCGAGCTCGAGCTCGATGATGAGCCGCTTGATGCCGGTATCGAAGTAGTGGAAGCGCTCGCCGTGCACGTGCGGCGCGGAGAGGAACGCATTGCCCTGCTTGCGCACGATGGGCATCAGGTGATTGATCGAGCTGGCGCCGTACTTGCACTGGAAGGTCGAGTAGTGCCCGAGCTCGGTGGCGATCGCTTCCGCCTGGTTCACCATGCCGGTGCGGATCGATCCGGTGTCGACCTCGACCAGGCCGACGACATCGGGCTCCTCGGCGCGCAGGAATTCCGTGATGCCGGCGAGGACCTTGCGGTTGCTGCGCAGGTACCCGGCACCCGGCAGCGGGAGGTGAAACGCCGGGCCGGTGCCCGTGGCGTAGCGGATGTTGTAGACGACGAGACGCAACCCGGGACAGTCCTGCGCGGCGGCAAGCCAGAGGAAGAGATTGTATTGCATATCGGCCGTGGCCGTGGGACGGCGCCCGGGGCAGCGGCGGCGCCGGCGGCGACAGTCCCGACCAGGCTTCGCGCCAGCCGGCTCTTGTGCGAAACTCGACCTCATGTCGCAGGCCAATCCCATCCGGCTCTTCGTCACGCATGCCTGGGAGCCCGGCGATGATTACCTGCGGGTATTCGAGTACCTCGAAAGCTCGCGGAATTTCTTCTACCGGAACTTCAGCGCGCCCGAGAAGCGTCCCGCCGGGGACAAGGAGGCTGCCAAGGAGGAGTTGCGCCGGCAGATCGCCCCGGTCGAGGCCGTCATCGGCCTCTCGAGCCTCTTCGACGGCAACCAGGACCTGGTGACGTTCCAGCTGCTCTACGCGCAGGCGAGTCAGAAGGCGGTGGTACTGCTGAAGCCCTTCGGCTCGCAGAAGCCGGTGCCGAAGGCCCTCGCCGACCTCGCCGATGAAGTCGTCGAATGGGACGAGCGCGCGCTGGTCGATGCCATCCGCCGCCAGGCGCGGCACGAGGACACGACGCGCTGGGACACGATCGAGTTCAAGCTCGAGTGATCACCGCAATGATCACTGGCCCCAGCAGGTCGATGTCGTGTCCGTGCCGCCCGAGTTCTGCGCGCTCTGCTGCCCGGAGCTGAGCAGGGTAAAGGATACGCAAGACGAGTCGCCGGTCTGTGGCGAGCTCCGCGGGGTCGCCGTCAGCGTGTAGGTCGTGCTCGTGATTGCGGCGGTGATGGAATAGTACCCGCTGGGCGAGTTCGTGGTTCCGGATACGACCGGACAGGTGGCCGGCGCTGTGGGCGTGTAAGTGAAGTTCTGCGAGTAGCAGCGTTGCAGCGCCTGCGCGTCCTGCACCAGCGTGCGCGTGGCATCCGTGCGGTCCGCCCGGCGGATGTAGGCCGTGTAGGCGGGGATTGCGATCGCGGCGAGGATGCCGACGATTGCCACGGTGATGATGAGCTCGATCAGGCTGAATCCGGCGACGGCGAGCGGGTGATGGCGCTTCATGTGCATTTGCTCATTGCCCTTCGTGCACGGTCACATTGGTGACCTCGGTGTCGGGCGACGCCGCCGGGCCATTGAGCTGCACATCGACCCGTTGACCGGTGGTGAGTGAGCTCAGCTCATCGGCCGCGGGACTGCCGGGCGCGATCGTATAGGTCTGGCCGTTGACGGTGATCGAGTTGCCTTGGATCGACGTCAGGGTGCCCGTGACGACCGGTCCGGCAAGCTGGTTCGCCTGGGCGATGCCGGCGGCCAGCAGCGCGGCCGCCATGGTCGCGGCCAACACCGGGATGATCCTGAAAGCTCTCATTGCCGCACCTCCCACCACGCGTTTCGTTGCGCCACGCCGCCTGCCTCGCCGAGGGTATAAATCGTCCCATTGGAGAGCTGCGTCTCCTTGGCGCCGCAATCCGCCCCGGTGCAACTCTTCTGCACGATGGTCGGTTCCGAGGCATAGACGCCCGGGAGATAGACCCCAATGGGATTTTGACCGCTGGCCGTCTGATTGCCGCTGTTGAGCTGCCCGCTGTCGGCCACATCGAGCATCGGTGTCGGGAAGGACCCGCCGGTGGCGTAGTCGAGCGCGAGCTGCCAGGAATTGCCGCCGCTGGTACAGGGCGAGCTGTTGGCCTGATAGGCGTTCACCACGAGGACGCCGCCGTCTTCGATCTGCGGGTTGGTCACGAAGCGAAAGCCGGGTGCGAGCCCGAAGTCGATGTACCAGCCGCGCTGGGTGGGCAGGTTGACGGGATTGACGGTCGGCTCCACCAGCACCGTGATCGGGCCGCTCGACGAGCTGACCGTGCTGACCGCCACCGTCTGTTGCGCGAGATTGGTGCGCGTCGGAATGCCGTTGAACCCGAGCGGCGAGGCGGAGCCGCTGGGGGCATCGAAGATGCCGTACAGCGTCTGCACGCTGGTCGTCGCCAGGTCCGGGTAGCCGAGCAACTGACCGGTTCCGACCGCGACGATGGTGCCCGGGAGCTCGGGGAACTCCGGGTTGAGCGAGACCGCCGGCACAGTGGTGATCGGCTGGATGTTGCCGCTCGCATCCCGCGCCTGGTACAGCACGCTCACCGCCCAGAGGGCCGGGTTGCTGTTCGAAATGTCGATGCGCCAGATATTGCCCTGCAGATCGCCTGCGTACACCATGTTGTCGGTGCCGGTGACGCTACCTTGGGTAGGTACCACGGCGATGCTCGAGAGCCCGTTGGCCAGCGATGTGTTGCAGGCAGTGGGCTTGGCCGCGCACAGGTCGACCTTGGCGATCATGGTGCCTTTCTGCGGGTCGACCGCGTAGAGAATCGGCTTCTGATTGGGGCTGTTGTAGCCGTTGCCGAACAGCACGAGCCAGCCGGCGTTGGTGTCGGCGATCTGAGGCTGGCTGAAGGAGAGACCCATGTCCGTGTCGGTGAACTCCCACAGCACGTCCGCGGACAGCTGCGCCTCCGAGCTTATCGTATCGGCACTGGTGATATCGAGCGCGAACACGGACTTGCCGCCGGCGCCCTCGGTACCGGCGAGCACCGTGTGCCAGCTCGAGTCGCTCGCGAACTGTACGTCCGCCGCGCTCGGCGAGCCGTTCACGTAGTACAGGTGGCTCGCGTTGTAATAGGGGTTGACGAGATTGATGAGGTTGGAGAAAACACCGTTTGGAATGTACGCGAAACGCTCGTTACCCGTTGCCGCATCGATGGCGTGCAGCATGCCATCGTTGGCGCCGACATAGATGATCGGCTTGCGGCTGGCGTGGGCCGTGGCGAAGGCGAAATACGCCGACGTCTGCGAGGCGCCGCTTGGTGCGCCGACGTAGAGCGGTGCGCTCGCCACGATGTCGCCCAGCTTGTGCGCCCGATTCCGGAACGTGCCGCTGTTGCGCTGCTCGAGCGCGCTGTTGCCGCGGAGGTAGCTCAGCACATCCGAGCCGTTCGTGTCGGACGTGAAAGTCGATAAAGCCTCGCCGAGCCCCGTCGTCGAGGAAATGCCATTGGGTGCGAGCGCCGGATTCCACTCGAAGGGCGTCCCCGCCAGGGCAACCGGATCCCAGGTCGCGATCATGCGGCCCGAGCTCCAGCTCTGGGCGTCGAGCTGCACCTTGGCGCTCCACACCTGGGCTCCCGTCGCGGTATTGACGATCCCGGTCGTCGGGTCGATCGGATACTCGAGCAGATCGCCGGTCCAGTCCTGATAGACATCGGAGGTGGTGAACTGCGCCTCATAGGCGACCGCGCCCACGCGCAGAGGCGTCGAGTTGACGGTAGCGGAGGCCGTTGACTGGGTGGCGGAGAGAATGCTGACGATGATTCCCTGCAGATCGCTCGTCAGGGTGGTGGGGCTGGTGGCGGCGTAGTAATTGGCGGTACCGCCGGCAATCGCCATGGCCTTCAGGACATTCGCCGCGATCGGGTTTTGCGTCGGGTCCACGCCCGCACCGAGGCCGACCACGTACGTTTTGACGGGACTGCTGCCCGAGTTCAACGCCGCCAGCTGGTTGATGGTGTCGATCACCGCCTGGTCGTTGGTGCCGGCCGCATTCAGCGAGCCGTCGGAATTGAAGGCGACGGTCTCGCCCCAATTGGTGGCAGAGGTCGTGCCCGGCGGCGGCCAGGAGTGCCCGCTCAGGTCCAGGGTCGGCAAGCCGTCGGTCAGCAGGATCACGTACCGCTTGGCGGCACAGCCGTTGCTGGAAGGCGGATTCTTGGTGGTGTAATAGGTATTCGCCCCTTCCAGAAGCCCGGGCAGCGCCGACTGTCCGGCGCTCGCCTTGATCTCCGTCGTGCTGGTTGAGTTGGTTTCGGGCTGCAGGTACGGGGTGAACTTGGCGATCGCCGTGGCGACCGTGCTCGAGGTCGGAGTGGAGCCGGCGGTGGTCATGGCGACCAGGGTGCTCGCCGCGGTGGCGGACTGGCTGGCGCCATAGCCGAAACCGCGCTCGACATACATGGTTTGCGGCGTATACGGCACGTATCCCGCGTTGGTCGGTGTTGTCTCGGTGGCGCAGCCGTTGACCTCATGGCTGTAGGTCTCGGATATGGCGGCGGGGTTGGAATTGTATTGCCCGAGCGTATAGCTGCTGTACGGATTCGCCGGATTCGGGCCGCCGTATACGAGACACACCGGCGCTATTCCGCCGCCGGCGTACAGCACGTCGTTGATCTCCGGGTCGTCGCTGCTCGCCCCGATCTGCATGTAGAGCGACGTGGCCACACTGCCGGTGACGTCGCCGCTGCTGTCGATCGCGTGGCAATCCTGGTAGATCGTGTTCGTCGTCGTCAGCGATGTATAGTTGTAGCACGGATTCGTGACATAACGGTCGCCCGTGATCTCCGTGTTGCTGAAGGCGAACCCGCTCGTGCTCGGGCTCATCTGGTAGACCCAGGTCGTATATTCCGTGAGGCTCGAGGTACTGTAGTCGAGCAGTGCGAAATCGGCGTTCGCCATGTAGGCGGCCAGCATCGCTGAGATGGAAGCCTTCGCCACATTGAGGCGGCTCGCGGAATTGTCGAGCAGCTCGCTGCCTGAGGTGACCGTGTAGGGCGCCAGGCTGCCGGAGCCGGCGTTGACCGGAGGCGTGTACCCGGACGGGATGGTGTAGTTCACCGGCGAGCTCGAGCTCTGCAGCAGGTTGTAGGAGGAGCTGAGGGCCCCGGAGCCGGTCATGATGGCGCCGCTGAGATCGCCGTCCATGGACTCGGAGTTGCCGATGGCGATCACGATCTGCGGATGTCCGGGGATGGCAACGGTGAGCGGCACCTGCGCGATCGAGACGGGAGTCGGTGTGGTCGCACCCGCGGCGATGCCCGCCATCAGGCCGGCCATGAGGCCGATGAGGCCTGCGAGCGAGCGCCGGAATGTCGAGCTGTGTGACGGCATGGCGGTCGGACCTCTCACTGCAGGGGCATCGAGGAGATGATGGTCTGGAGAGTTACGTTGGAGCTGCTGTCGCCGCCCTCGGCATGGGCGGTGATGCGGTAAACCTGCCACTGTGGATTGGCGCCGTACGCGCCGCCATTGAGCGGCGAGCCGGGAGGGGCCACCGGCGGCAGGCTCTCGATGATGATCTGCGCCGGCTGCGGCGCCTGCGGCACGTTGCCGAGCGCGGCGCCGCTGTATTGCATCGACTGCGTGCCCGGGCTGTTCCAGTTGATCGTGTCCGCGACGCTGGCCGAGCTCGTCTCCAGCTCCTGGCTGAGGTTGTAAAGGCCGTTGTTGTCGGTGAGGAAGTCGCCGGCGCCGTGCAGCGCGATGATCGCCTGGCCGTCGCGCAGCGCGGCTTCCGCGGATTGCAGGGCAAGCTGATGGTTGTCATCGTTGCGCGCCATGCCCTCCTGGGCGGTTTGCATTCGCGCCGCGGTGATGCCGATCAACGTCAACACCAGCAGCAGGATCAACGCCACGACCAGGATCGCGCCCCTGCTGCCGCGGGGAGAGGGGATCCGGAGGCCTGCGAGCGGCGCCCGGCGCTGGTCAATGCAGGTCATTGCGTATTCCAATGGTCTTCACGAAGACTCGGCGGAGGCGGGTGTCCTTGGGCGCGGTGATCGTCGTACCGAGGAGGTTGAAAGTCTGTGCCGTCGCGGGTGCCGCCACGGAGCCCGTCGGGCTTGCCACGAGAACGGCGACCTCGACACTCACCACCTCCGTGAAGTCGGGGACCTGATCCGCGGTCACGTACGATGTTCCGGAGCTCGTATTCAGGCCGTAGAGGATCTGCAGGTTCTCGACATCCTCGACGACCTCGGAATCCGCGAAGATGTTCGCACCGACCTGCCCATTCAGCAGATCGAGGCGCCGGAGCGCCGAGTCGCCGTCGGCGCCGACGCCGATGTAGAACACCGTGGTCGTCAACGGATAGACCAGGGCGCCGGCCGAGAACCCCACCGGCAGAGCGGTCACCGCATTTCCCGGCGGACCCGTGCTGCCGCCAAAATTGACGGTCGCGGGACTGCCGCCCCCGACGCTGCTGATCTGGAAGGGCACCGCCTTGGTGCAGTCGGAAATCACCGCGAGCTGGTTGGGCTGCAGATTTCCGGCGCTCGAAACCGAGAGACTGCTCGTTCCCGCTACCGTGGCGGCCGTCGTGTAAACGGGCGTCGATTGCGGCAGACTCGAGCGCAGCACCAGAACGTCACTTCCTTGCACTTCCTCGCTCGTGGCAGCGGTGAACGCCGGGTCGAGGTTGGGTGTCCAATCGCCAGCGGGAGCGCCGGACGCGGGCGTCGCTGACACCGTGAGCGCGCCACCAGGGGAAGTTCCTGTCGCCTCGTAGCCGCCGACGCCGAGTTGAAAATCGTACGGCAAGGGCGCAGCGCTGGAGTTGAGTACCGCATTGTCCACGGTGTAACTCACGATACCGTCCACCGTGGTCTCGGCGGCGGGGGTGCAACCGATGTAGCCGGCGCCGCGCGCGATTTGGGCGATGGTGTCGAGCGTGAAGCGGCCCTCGTCGGCGAGGGAGGCGACGCCGGTGGTCGACTGGTAAGCCTGGCGCGTGCCGACAAACACCGAGATGAGGGCAAGCGTCAGCATCAGGCCGAGGGTGACGGCCACCATCAGCTCGATCAGCGAAAAGCCCGAGTGCAGGCGCCTCACAGCATCGTTTCCAGGGTGACGGAGACGGTTCCGGCGGTGGCGCCGAATGTCTGTTGTGCAACGGTGTCATTCCATTGCACGGTGATCGTCGCGGTGAGGTCGGTCCCGCCGGTGAGGGGGTCCGTCACACTGGCCGTCGCGACGGTGCCGCTGCCCGAAGGTCCGAGCCCGGCGGTCAAGGCCTGCTGCCAGTTCCACATGTCGTACTGCGCGATCATCGCGGTGCCGCAGGGTGAGCTGGCAGGGCATTGCGTGCCTGGATTCGTGGCGGCACCGGATGAGCCGTTGTAATTGCCGTTCACCGCCGCCTGCCGGTTTGCCCGCATGGAGTCCAGAATGGAGTAGGCGAGCGCCGTGGCCTGGGTACGCAGATACGCGCTGTCGTTGGCGCGGGAGGACACCAATAACAGCTTGGCGATCCCCAGCAGGCCTATGCTGAGTACGAGCAGGGTGACGAGGACCTCGATCAGGGTGAAGCCCCTGCCGCGGCGTGTCGGGTGAGTGGTGTGCATGTGTTGCCCGTGCGAATCGCGCATCACGGACAGGAGAGGGCGGCCCCGCTGAGCGTCTGGCCCACAGTGGAGGCGGACGCAATCGATCCCGTGGGACCGACTTGCACGTAGCGCGCCTGGGTGGCGCCGCGGGGATCACACAGCGTGAAGGCCGCTTGGGCGGACACCATGCCCGTGGAAAGAAAGGTCACGGCGGTGAGGCCGCTTGCTTCCGTCAACGTGGTGCCCGTGGCCAGCGACGG
>CAWHWV010000014.1:0-36060 GCA_963833085.1 uncultured Pseudomonadota bacterium | reverse complement strand
GGGACTACATTTGTGCGGTAACCGCTAACTCTGTGGACTCAGAGTCGTGAACACGGGACGGCACGAAAAACAGGAGGCCGGAGGCTTCGCCGCACGCTTGCGGCAGGTACTCAAGGGGCATGGCAGCGCGAGTGGTCTCGCAAAGGCCATCGGGCGCTCCGAAGGCGCGGTACGCAAATGGCTGCGCGGCGAATCGGAGCCAAACGTTACGGATCTGCGCGCGATCTGTCAGGCGACGCAAACACGCATCCACTGGCTGGTCACCGGCGAGGGTCCGCGGGAGGCGCAAGCCGGGTCCGAAGCGGGCTCGACGGTACGCGAAGACCCGGCGGCCTATCGGCATCCGCCGCACGCCGCGCTCGATCTGCCGCTGCTCGAGGCAGCAATCGCCACCGCCGACGAGCAGCTGCGCGCCGCCGGCCTCGACCTCTCTCCTGCGAAGCGTTCGGCCTTGATCGCGGCCGCGTATGATCTCGCCCGCGGTCGCAACGCCGTGGACGCGGAAGCGGTCGCGCGCCTGGTGAGGCTGGCGCGTTGATCTACCGGATGGTGCGCGCGACCACCGTCGCCACCGCCAGCAGAATGAGCGCAACAATGATCGCGAGAGTCACGTGCCGTGCGTGCGGTTTCATGAGGTGCAATTTACCATGACAGAGCTTCCTCCCTCCGCCCGGCGCACGATCCGCGCGCCGCGCGGCAGCCGCCTCACCGCCAGGTCCTGGCTCACCGAGGCACCGCTGCGCATGCTGATGAACAATCTCGACCCCGAGGTCGCGGAGCGCCCCGAGGATCTGGTGGTTTACGGCGGCATAGGCAAGGCGGCGCGCAACTGGGAATGCTTCGATGCCATCGTCGCCGCCCTCACTCGCCTCGGTGAGGAAGAGACCCTGCTCGTGCAATCGGGCAAGCCGGTGGGAATCTTCAGGACGCACGCCGATGCGCCGCGGGTGCTGCTGGCCAACTCCAACCTGGTACCGCACTGGGCGACCTGGGAGAAATTCAACGAGCTCGACCGCAAGGGCCTGATGATGTTCGGCCAGATGACCGCGGGCTCCTGGATCTACATCGCCAGCCAGGGCATCGTGCAGGGTACCTACGAGACCTTCGTGGAGCTGGGACGGCGCCACTATGAAGGGAATCTGCGCGGCCGCTGGATTCTGACGGCGGGCCTCGGCGGCATGGGCGGCGCGCAGCCTCTCGCCGCGACCATGGCCGGCGCCTCGTTGTTGGCGATCGAGTGCCGTCAGTCACGCATCGACAAGCGCCTCTCGACCCGCTATCTCGACAGACAAGCCGGCTCCCTCGACGAGGCGTTGGCCCTCATCGAGGACAGCAACCGCGCGCAGCGGCCGGTATCGGTTGCGGTCTGCGGTAACGCCGCCGAGCTCGTACCGGAGCTCCTGCGCCGCGGCGTGCGCCCGGATGCGGTCACGGATCAAACCTCCGCTCACGACCCGGTGCATGGCTATCTGCCGCTCGGCTGGAGCGTCGAGCAGTGGGAGGCGCTGCAGCGCAGCGATCCCAAGCGCGTTGCGGCCGAGGCGAGCGCCGCCATGGCGACGCACATGCGCGCGCTCGTCGAGTTCCGCACCCGTGGGATTCCAACATTCGACTACGGCAATAATCTGCGCCAGGTGGCGAGCGAGCACGGCGTGAAAGACGCGTTCGACGTGCCGGGCTTCGTTCCGGAATACATTCGCCCCCTCTTCTGCCGCGGCATGGGTCCGTTCCGCTGGGCGGCGCTCTCCGGCGATCCGGCCGACATCGCCAAGACCGATGCCAAGGTGAAGGAGCTCATCCCCGGCGATCGCCACCTGCATCAATGGCTCGATATGGCGGGCGCGCGCATCGCGTTCCAGGGCCTGCCAGCGCGCATCTGCTGGGTGGGGCTCGGACAGAGGGATCGGCTGGGCGTCGCTTTCAACGACATGGTCGCCTCCGGCGAGCTGTCGGCGCCTATCGTCATCGGGCGCGACCACCTCGACTGCGGCTCGGTGGCCAGCCCCAACCGGGAGACCGAAAGCATGCGCGACGGCTCCGATGCGGTGTCGGACTGGCCCATGCTGAATGCACTTCTCAACACGGCGAGCGGCGCCACCTGGGTGTCGCTGCATCACGGCGGCGGTGTCGGCATGGGCTTCTCCCAACATGCCGGAGTCGTCATCGTCTGTGACGGCACCAAGGCCGCGGAGCAGCGCATCCGCCGCGTGTTGTGGAACGACCCGGCGACCGGGGTGATGCGTCACGCGGACGCAGGGTATCCCGAGGCGATCGCCTGCGCGGCGGAGCACGGACTACAATTGCCCATGATCCCGACTACCTCGCGCACGCACGGAGTGAACCAGTGAGCGCAGCGCGCGTGGCGCAACGGCGCGCGGCGATCCGCACGGACTCCTTTTCCCTGGCATCGCTGCGCACCGCATACTCGCAGCCGGTTGCCGTCACGCTGAGCCGCTCTCAGACAGCGCGGGTTCGCCGTTCGGCGGCGATGGTCGACCGGATAATCGCTCGCGGTGGCGCGGTGTATGGAGTAAACACTGGCTTCGGCCTGCTCGCGCAGAAACGCATTCCGTCCGACCAGCTCGCCTCGCTGCAGCGCAATCTCGTGTTGTCTCATTCCGCGGGCGTCGGCGCCTGGCTATCCGATGCGGTGGTACGCCTCGTGTTGGTGCTCAAGATCGGCAGTCTGGCGCAAGGCTTCTCCGGCGTCCGGCTGCAGACGCTACTCGCCCTCGCCCGGCTGCTGGAAACCGAGACCTATCCCTGCATTCCGAGCAAGGGCTCGGTCGGCGCCTCGGGCGACCTCGCGCCGCTGGCGCATCTTGCGGCGACCCTCCTCGGGGTCGGTCAGGTGCGCACCGGCGGCCGCGTGCTGCCGGCCGCGCAGGGATTGCGGCGCATCGGCCTGAAGCCGCTCGAGCTGGCACCGAAGGAAGGTCTGGCGCTACTCAACGGCACGCAGGTCTCCACCGCTCTCGCGCTCGCGGGTCTCTTTGCCATCCAGGACGTCTTCGGCGCCGCGCTCGTCACCGGCGCGCTATCGGTAGATGCGCTCAAAGGAAGCGACGTGCCCTTCGACGATCGCATCCATGTCCTCAGGCGCCAACCCGGACAGCGGCGCGTCGCCCGCGCGCTGAAGCGCCTGCTCGCCGGCAGCCGCATCCGCGCCTCACATCTCACCTGCGAGCGGGTGCAGGACCCTTACTCGCTGCGTTGCCAGCCGCAGGTCATGGGCGCCTGCCTGGACGTCATCGACTCCGCGAGCCAGACGCTGATTCGTGAGGCCAACGCAGTGACCGATAATCCCCTGGTATTTGCAGCCGACGGCGAGGTGCTTTCCGGCGGCAATTTCCACGCCGAGCCCGTGGCGCTCGCCGCCGACCAGCTTGCCCTGGCGGCCGCCGAGATCGGCTCCTTGAGCGAGCGGCGCACGGCGCTGCTGATCGACCCGAAGATGAGCGGGCTGCCGGCATTTCTGGTCAAGGAGAGCGGCGTCAACTCCGGCTTCATGGTGCCGCAAGTCACCGCCGCGGCGCTCGTGGCCGAGAACAAAACGCTCGCCGCGCCCGCCAGCGTCGACAGCATCCCGACGTCGGCCGGCCAGGAGGATCACGTCTCCATGGCGACCCACGGCGCACGCCGCCTGCTCGAGATGGCCGCCAACGCCGCGAGCGTTGTCGGGATCGAGCTGCTCGCGGCCGCGCAAGGCATTGAGTTCCACCGACCGCTCACCAGCTCGCGTCCCCTCGAGACGGCGCTGCGAACGCTACGCCGGGCCGTGCCGCCCTATGACCGTGACCGCTTCTTCGCCCCGGACATCGAGGCCGCGGCCGCACTCGTCAGCTCGGGCACGCTGAGCGGGCTCGCGCAGATCTGAGCCCGGTTACAACAGCCCGAATACCGCGACGCCGTTGGTGGTCCCAACGAACACCATGCCATCGGCGATCCCGGGGCTGATGAATTTGTTGCCGGCGCCGAAGTTGTCGCGACCGCCGGCCGCCTGATTGCTGTTATAGAGCTCTTGCGAGAGATCGGTCGCCGCGTACGCATGCAGCACAGCAGGGTCGCTGTTCTCCACCGCCCAGACGATGCCCGCGGAAGTGCCGTTCGCGGATACGGCCGGTGCCGTGCCGGGATAGGGAAACTCGGTGCTGGTCTGCGATGTCGGCTGGGTGGACAGCTTTGCGCTGGTGACGGCGAAGGCCTCCAACGGCCCTGCGACACCACCGTAGTAGATCGTTCCGTTGAAATAGGCTGGCGTCGAATAGACACCGCTGCCAAAAGCGCCGTCGAGCTCCTGCCAGTCGGCATTACCCGATGGGCTGAACTCGCCCATGCTGTCGCGGTTGATCACATAGAGGTTGCCGTCCTTGCCGGCTCCGACCATGAGGTGGCGCACGACGCCGCCGGAGTCCGTCAGGTCGGGCAGAAGCATCACGCCGCCGGATCCCAGGTCCTCGTCCGCCGCCGACTCCGCTACCTCATTGAACGGCGCAAAAAAGTCCGCCACGGTGAGGCCGCCCCCTGTGGTGGCTAGCTTCACGAACGAGTTGCCGTAATCGCCGTACTGCGGCAAGCCGCCGGAATTCAGCGTCGTATCGAAGTCGCCGTTGGCGCTCAGCAGGTAGATGTTGCCGGAGGCATCGGCAGCGAGACCGCCGCCGGCCATCCATATCGAGGGGCCGCCGCTGCTGTCCGCCGCGATATTGATGACGGCGGTCTGCGCGAGCGTGCTCTCGCTGTATGCCACCACCCACCCGGAATAGGGCTGTATGTCGCAATGCGAGGTCCAGCCCGTATAGATCGTGCCGTTTTCGAGGAGCAACGCGGCCCGCTCTTCGTACTGACCCGGCGCGAAGGTCTGCTGACCGCCGGCAGCGCTCGAATAGGTCGGGTTCACCACCACCGGGCCGTTGAAAAGCTCCGCGCCGGTGGTGATGTCGAGCGCGTGCAGGCGCTGGTAATAATTCGACGAGCTGTCCTTCGACATGGCGACGACGAATATTGCGCCGTTCGGCCCTGCCCCGGTATCAATGACGGGAGTCGAGGTGACACCGATCTCGGGAGTGACCTGGTCGCAGCCGCGGTCATCGCTCGGCGTCTCTCCCGACCCGAGGAGCGAGACGTGCCACAAGGCAGCACCGGTCTGCGGATCGAAGGCGTAGACAGAGTCGTTCTCCGTCGCGACGAAAACGACAGCGTGCGTGGCACCCGCGATCGACAGTTGCGAGAGGTAGAGCGGCTGCGCATCCACTTTGCCGTCGACCGTGAGCATGCGAAGCAGCCCGAACGATGAGGAGTTGACGTTCGCGGGAGTTAGCACGGATTCCGTCGTGTCCGCGCCCGTGCGCGCGACATCGTCCCGGTATGTGGTTACGTCTGTGTGCGTCGACGATGTCGGCGGCGGCGTGGAGCCGACATTGGAAGCGCTCCCGCTTCCACCACAGCCCGTGAGCGCAACCGTAACGATAGCCGCAACGAGCAGGAGAGCGAGGGCGAGCTTTCGATGCACGGCAGTCCGATCAGCGAGGCCTTCCAGGGCGGGATGTCATTTTACGCATCAGCGGCGGCGGGGTTCCACAACCTCGAGCCGGACCTGGGCGAGCGGCGGGCGCCTCGCCACAGCCGCCCTGGTATCGCTGCCACGTCCGAGCTTCGGCTTCATCGGATGTTGCTGCGCAGTTAGGAGTAAAATCCCCGGCGGCATTCGGACAAGGAGACGTGCTCTTCCGCAACTCTCTCGAGAACAAGGGGTATCTACGATGGCGATCAATGTCACAGACCTTAACAACCGATGCGTCACCACCTCCACGGTGGGCTACATGGCGCTCGCACTGACGGGCTGGATGCTGTCGATGACGGCCGCCGGATGGTACGACCGATATTTATCTGGCCGGAACATCCCTCATGCTGCCGTTCGCGCTCCTTCTCGCGATCATCGGCATCCTCGCCTACCTGCACGGCCGCAGCCTGGATTCCATCGCCTTCTTCGCGTTCGCCGCCCTCTTCACATCGACGCACACGGCCATCGTATCCATGACGGGTACGGGCCCCGCGGCGCCGATGAGTTATGTCGGCTGGTACTGGTTCGCCTGGACGGTGGTGTTCGCCTACCTGTGGCTGGGCTCCTTCAGGGCGGAGTTGCCGCGGCAACTCTTCCTGCTGGGAATTGCGCTCACCTTCCTCGCCAAGGCGATCTACGGCTGGACGGATCTGCGGCTGCTGGAGGTCATCAGCGGCTATCTGGGACTCATCAGCTCCATCATCGCCGCGATCATCTCGGCGTCCGATGTGATCGTCTTCGGGCGCGAGGCCCACAGCCCCAATGACGACCACGAGGAGCATGTCGCCGGACACCCACATACGGCCTGACTGAGAACGCGGCGGGCGGATGCGGGGCGGGAAGCGGCTTCCCGCCCCGCACCTCCCCGATGGGGTACACTTGGCTGGCCTGACAGCCCCATCCAGGATTCCATGAAGCCCAGCCCCCTGCGCCGTTGCCTCGCCGGCCTCGGCATACTGCTCCTCGTGTTGCCTGCCTTCGCGGCGACGCGCTCTTCCTCTCCCGCTCCTTCTCTGCCACCCACGCTCACCGCGCTGGTCAAGGCCGGCAAGGTGAAGGTGGTGAATCAATTCGCCACCGACGTGCCCGGCCTCACGGGCTACATCGTCACCAACCAGGACGGCACGCAGGTGGTATACGGGGACGGCGGCTACCTGATCGTCGGCCACGTCATCTCGCCGAAGGGCACCGATCTCACCGACGACTATCGCGAGCGCTACAGCCCGCAAGCCGGACCTTGCGGGGATCGTGGGCAAGCTCGACGCCGGCGGGCATCTCATCGACGAGGGCCGCACCACCGCACCGCTGCTCTACGTGTTCGCCGATCCCAACTGCATCTTCTGCTATCACTTCTACAGGATGGCGGAGCCGCTCGTCTCATCCGGACAGCTGCAGCTGCGCTGGGTGATGGTCGCCTTCCTGCAATCGAGCAGCGCCCCGAAGGCGGCCGCGATCCTCGCGGCGACTGATCCGCGCGCCGCGCTGCATGCGGACGAAGACCGTTTCGACGTTACTCATGAGTCGGGCGGCAATCGCGCCCGCCCAAGCGCAGAACAAGCCGCTGCAGGACCTCCTGCAGGCGCATGGGTCAGTCCTCGACGTCATCGGCGCCGGATCCGTCGGCACGCCCACCCTTCTCTATCGCGACGCCCAAGGCCGTTGGGCGGCCCAGATCGGGCTGCCATCGCCCGACTGGCTGAACCAGTACGCGCACGGTAAGCCGCTGCCGGCGAGCTGAAGCGTGCCGTGAGCCCAACGACCACTCGGCGTCGGGTATTGTTGTCGGCGGCTGCAGGCCTGGCCGCCTGGGCCGGCAAGCGCGCCACCGCGATCGTGCCGCAGGCGAGGCAGTCCGGATTGCGGCTGGACGCGGCGGCGCCGCTGGAGTGCCGGGAATTCGACCTCGCCGACGTGACGCTGCTCCCGGGCCCGTTCCGCGACAACATGACGCGGGATCTCGAGTACCTGGCGAGCTTCGACTGCGACCGGCTGCTCGCGCCCTTCGAGCAGGTGGCGGGTCTGCCGTCGCGGGCGCCGAGCCTCGGCGGCTGGGAGAGCCAGGGCCTCGCGAGTCATTACTGCGGCCATTTCCTCTCCGCCGCGGCGATGATGCACGCCCATACGCGCGATCCGCGGCTCGAGAGAAAAGTCGATTACTCTGCTGCCGCGGCTTGCCGCGTGCCAGGAAGCCAACGGCCGCGCCGACCCGGACTTCCGCGGCTATTGCGCCGGCATTCCGCAGAGCAAGCCCGCCTTCCGGCAGGCCCTCGCCGGGCACATCGACGTGCACGACCCGCGCGCGCTCTACAGCTTCAGCCTGAACGGGCTCTGGTCGCCGTGGTACACGGTGCACAAGATCATGGCCGGGCTGCGCGACGTATGGCTGCACATGGGCCGCGATCGGGCGAAAGAGATACTCCTCGGCATGACGGACTGGGCGGCGCAGTTCCCGCGCAGATTGAGCGTCGCGCAGATGCAGACGATGCTGATCAGCGAGCAGGGCGGCATGAACGAGGTGCTGGCGGATGTCTATGCCCTGACCGGCGACGAGGCGCATCGCACGCTCGCGGAGCAGTTCAACCAGGATGCGCAGCTCGCTCCGCTCATGCGGCACGAGGACATTCTGAACGGGCAGCATTCGAACCAATACATCCCGCGCGTCATCGGCATCGCCCGCCAGTACGAGCTCACCGGCAGCAGCGATTACCGGACGGGTGCGGAGTTCTTCTGGCGGAACGTCGTCCGCCACCGCAGCTTCGTCTTCGGCGGCAACGGCGATCGTGAGAACTTCTTCCCCATCGGGGACGCATGGCAGCACCTTTCCGTCGGCTCGGCGGAAAGCTGCTGCACTTACAACATGCTGAAGCTCACGAATCACTACTTCTGCTGGAACACCTCCATGGAGGCGGCCGATTTCTACGAGCGCGCCGTGATCAACCACATTCTGGGCTCGCAGGATCCGGCCACGGGCGGCATGACCTACTACCTTTCCATGCAGCCGGGACACTTCAAGACGTTCTCGACACGTTGGGACTCATGCTGGTGTTGCGACGGCACGGGCATGGAGAATCACGCGAAGTACTCCCGCGGCATCTACTATCACGATGCCGATGCGCTCTGGGTGAATCTCTATCTCGCGTCCGAGCTGCACTGGCGACAGAAGGGTCTCACGATCCGTCAACACACGCGCTTTCCGGATTCCAACGGTGCGCGCCTGGAGATCGCGTGCGCGCGGCCGGTGCGAGCCACGCTGAAGTTGCGTCATCCCTACTGGTCGACACCCGCGATGGCGGTGAGACTCAACGGCGAGCCGATCCATGCCGGCAAGCCCGGCACCTGGCTCGACCTGACTCGGCAATGGCGGGACGGCGACGTGCTCGAGATCGAGCTGCGCACGCCCCTCAGGATCGAGCGCATGGCCCATCACCCCTCGAAGCTCGCGATCCTGGCGGGACCCACCGTGTTGGCGGCCGTGCTGGGCGATGCCCTGATGTCACCGCCCATCCCCTACGCCGGCGCCGAGCAGTACCAATGGGAAAAGGTGCGGGACCCGGTCGCCATTCCGAAGCTCGCCATCCGGGGCCGGCCGGTCGAGGAGTGGGTGCAACCCGACCCGGCGCAGCCCCTCGTTTGGCACACCCGGGGCGCGGGGCGACCGGCGGACGTACGGCTGGTGCCGTTCCACCGCGTAGCTCACGAGCGCTACCTGGTCTATTTCGATGAAGAAATTGCCGACGTCCGGCGGTCGAGCCGGGTAATCCCAGGGATTGAGGATCACCGGCCGGGTGACGTCGGCCAGCGCCGATGCCGCCGCGACGCTGACGACGCGCATGGCCTGCCAGGTAATCGGCCGGATCAGGCCCTGCCAGAGGTCCTGCTTCTCGTCGTACTCCGCAATCGCCACGCCGTTGGCGCGGAAGATGTTACCGGTAACTGAAAAAAGGGATATCGGCTCCGAGACGAGCGCGTCGCGCGAGATGCCGAATACCAGGCGGCAGCCGCCGGCGATGGAGATGCTGGGATAGTACCTGCCGCGGTGCTTCCAGGCGCCGGAGGCGAAGCACGCAATCAGGCCGTGCTCCGTCTGATTCCAGAGCACGCCTCCGGTGATTCGGATGTCGGACGCCTCGAGCTCTGCTGCCGGGCTATCCGCGGGATCGTGGAACGTAAGCCGGATCACTGCGAAATCCATCTCCATTAATCCGTTCTCCGCAGCAAGCTTCGTGCCAACCGGTCTCCGAACGGCGACAGAGGTCAGCAAAACGCGTTGACCTGGCGTCCCTGAGATGGCACCGGACCGGCCAGGGCATCTGCGGTCAGCCCAGGGGATGCGGTTCCTCGCTCGTGTCTCCTGGATACTGTGCGCGAGTTGGATCGAGGATCTCCCAACTCACCCTGTGGGATAGCCATACCTCGGTAGTGGGCGGAAATTTCGTCTCGTCGTCAAGCGACATCGTGGTCACATCGATATCGCCGGGCCTGCCTTCGTTGGTGTAAGTCAATGGCGTCCCGCAGACGGTGCAAAAGGTGCGCACGACACCGGGGGACGAGGCGAAACGGCCCGGGACACCCTGGAGGAGCGTGAAATTGCCTCGATCGAAGGTCAGCCATCCTACGGATGGGGCACCGCCGGCCTTGCGGCAGGTGCGGCAGTGACAGATGGTCGACCACGACGGGGCAGCCGTCACCCGATACCGAATCGCCCCGCATAGACACCCTCCCTCTGCATGGCTCATGACTGGCACCCTTCAAGGATGTGGATCGCCGGACCCGATCTTATCCTTACTGATGCCGCTCTATCGCAATTTGCCGGAACGTCGACGGCGTCGTGTTGTCAACTCAGGTATCACCGCAACGGAGGTGCCTGCGCCGCTCCTTCCGCAAACCGCCCCGACATGTCGGAGAGGACGATGTCCACGCGGCGGTTTTGCTGTTGCCCGACGGGCGTTGCATTGCTCGCGACCGGGAAATCCTTGCCACGGCCGACGGTCTGGACGCGATCCGGAGCGATGCCCTGGGTGGTCAGGGCACTCGCAACGGCCTGCGCACGCTCCTGCGAGAGCTGCTGGTTGTAGTCGGCGGAGCCTCGGTTGTCCGTATACCCCTCGACTACGATCCGAGTCTTCGGACTGTCACGCATGTAGTCAGCCAGGCGGTTGAGCTGCAGGGTCGCTCCAGGCTTGAGAGTGGCCGACGCGGTATCGAAGAGCACATCGCTCGCAAAGGTGAGCTCGAGGCCGCGCGCAGTCTGGCGGGCCTTGAGTGCCGAGAGATCCTGCCGCTCCTTCTGCAGCTCCGCCTGCGCCTGCTGCGCCTGCTGCCGGGCCGCCTGCGTCTGCAGGGCCTGATCCGCTTCTGCCTGCCGTGCCTGCCTCACCTCCTGGTTGCGGGCCTCGAGCACGATTCGATTCCGCTCTTCGTTGCCCTTGGCGAGCTCCTGATTGGCTCGATATGCGCTCGTGTGTTCCTCGCCGGCCTGCGCCTCGCGATCTGCGAGGTAGGCGAGATAGGTCACGTGCTCGGCCGATTCGTGCTGCTCGTAGGCCTGGTTCGCGTACTGTAGATTGTTGCGCGCATTGCGAAGGTCGGCGGCAGCAGCAACCTGGGCGTCGGGGTCCTGCTCGAGACTCTGTACCGCCACGCGTGCTTGCTCCAGTTGCTCGTTACGCTGCGGCTGCGCGGCGCACGCCGCGAGACCCACCGCTGTCAGAAAAGCGGCAACCATCAGCATGGATTGTCGTGTATTCATGGCTGACTCCTCATTCCAGTGGAGGTTGCGAGTTCTGGTCTGCCGGTGGCTCCTGATTGAGCGGGGCAACACCTTGGGGCGGCGGCGTTGTGGCGGGCGCGTTCGTGTTGCGCCGCTCCTCGCTGCGCAGGGTCTCCAGGGTCTGATGCAGTTGCTTGAGGCCGTGCTGGGCCTGCGCGTTTTGCACGCGGGCGCTGGCAAGCTTGGCGTCAACGGCCGCCTCATTGGCAAGCTCGTCGGCACGGCTCGGGTCACGGCTTGCGAGCTGATTGGCTTGCTGCGCCTCATCGCGGGCGGCCTGCAGGTCTGCGGCCGCATATTGCTGTGCTCCACCTTGCTCGGCAGCTGCAACCAGAGTGTTGGCCCGGGACAGATCGGCGGTGGTCTGCGGCGGCGGACCAGTCGCGCATCCCGTGAGTAGAGCCAACGCCAGAGTCACGGATGCCGTAGAGAGACTTCTCATGGGGTTTCCTCCTTGGGTCCCGTGCCTGTTCTGCAGGCAGACCCTAAGATCGAGGTTGTAGCCACGCTTCGGAGCGGCGGCAGGCCGTAGGCTCTGGCTCAGCTCGTCCGCTCCCGCGACGTAGCCGTTGCTAATGGGACACAGTGTGTCGCCAAACGGCTACCGGATAGAACTGGCTGCGGTGGCGGATGTTCCCGGCTGATTTCCGAATGTCGAGCCCAGCTCAAGGCGTGCGTTGCGTTGTCACAACGCGCCCGCGGAAGCTCATTCGGGGTGAACTGGATAGTCTCGCGAGTGCGAGCATGGCGTGATCTTGCTGCCACCAGGGTGACTGCTCGTCAGGTCCCAGGACTCGCACGCGCCGTCCGCTCCCCCTCGTGCATTGGCCGCACGCCACCGAGACACGCGGTGAATTCGGCACCGAAAAGGAAAATCAGTGACGTGTAGTAAAGCCACAGAAGGAGCGCCGCGAAGGAGGAGGCCGCACCATAGGCGGACGGCTGGGTCGAGTGCGCAAGATACAGACTGATGATCCAGCGGCCGACTTCGAAGAGAACTGCCGTCATCAGTCCCCCGAGCGCAACCGATCGCCAGGGCAGATGGCGTGCCGGCATGTATCGATAGATCAGCGCGAAGAGTCCCGCGATCACCAGCAACGACAGCATGAGTCGAAGACGCCTAACGCCCCCACGACAGCAGGATAGCCGGTGGCAACGCGGGTACGCAGGTTGGTGAGCGCTGTCGAGATGGTCAGGGATACCAGCAGCAGGAAACCCAGGGTCAGGATAAAGCCGAACGACAGCAGGCGGGTTCGGAACCAGCCATATACACCCGACACGGCGAGCGCACTGCACTGCCAGATTTGCTCGAGCGCCTGTTGCAGAGCGGCCAGGACCGTCGTGGCTCCGATGAGGAGAGTGAGAATGCTGATGGCGGTCGCCCAGGTGCCTCGGGTCTATTGTGCGCTGCGCACCGCGCCGAGGAGGATTTTGGCGGTGGCGGGCCCGAATAGCGCAGTGAGCTGCCGGCCCACCTGTCCGTAGGCAGACTCCTTGCCGACGAAAACTCCCGCCAACGTCAAAAGGATGACCAGCAGCGGCGCGAGTGAGAACGCGCAATAGAAGGCGAGCGCCGCGCCCGTATTCGAGCCGTTGTCAGCGTTCCAATACCATGCGGCGCAACGCGTCAGCGACCATAAGCGCCTCAAAGATCGCGTCACAGATCCTCCGCAGCAGGCCTGCACTGCGCGGCTTTCGGTGAAGCAAGCCTCGCGCCCGGCACGCGCATTGCTCAAATGGCGCAGCAAGGATCGCGAGTGTCGTCGGCGCATTGTGAGGGAGTGACGCACGTCGTCATGAGGCGTTACCAGGACTGTTGTGTGCGACCGCAGCGCTCGCTCCATGTTTTGGATTTGAGGCTCTGGAGTTATGACGCACATCACGCGACGGGACCTGATCGCGAGCGTGGCCTCGGCACTCGTCGGAGAGCGCGTGGCCCGAGCCGCGGTCATTCATGGCGAGGTGCCGTGGCAGCCTGGCGTCGAGGCGGCGCCGCGCGAAGCGCATGCGGGGCCGTGGCGCTTCTTCAACGCGACCGAAGCCGCAGCGGTGGAAGCTCTGGCTGACAGGATTATTCCGCCAGATCCCCAGACACCGGGTGGCAAGGAAGCCGGCAGTGCCGTGTTCATCGATCGCCAGCTGGCGGGGCCTTACGGGGATCGGCAGGGGCAATATCTGCACGGCCCTTTCATGAAAGGCACTCCGGAACAGGGCGCGCAGTCCTCACAGAACCCTTCGGGCCTCTACCGCGCGGGACTGGCGGCGCTGGATCGTTACTGCCGCTCTTTGTCCGATCACGGCCAACGAACGGGACGACCGTTCGCGAACCTCGGCGCCGAGCAACAGGATGAGATTCTGCGGGGCATGGAAGCAGGCAGCGTTACACTCGAAAGCATCGACGCAAAGACTTTCTTCCAACAGCTCGTCCAAGACGTACAGCAGGGTTTCTTTGCCGACCCGATCTACGGCGGCAACAAGGACATGTGCGCATGGAAGATGATCGGCTTCCCAGGGGCGCACTACGACTATCGCGCCTGGGTCGGCCGCCACAACGAACGCTATCCGTACCCTCCTGTCAGCATTGCCGGACGTCCGGAATGGACGCCCCGGGAGGGGTGAGCCGCGGCCATGACCCAACGATTGCCTCCGAAAGACATCGTAATCGTAGGACTCGGGTGGACGGGATCGATCGTGGCGAACGAGCTGGCGGCTGCCGGCCTGGAGGTCATGGCGATCGAGCGCGGCCCCTGGCGCGACAGTGCCACGAGCTACGCACCGAACTACGCCCAGGATGAGCTGCGCTATCGCATCCATCATGAGCTGTTCCTGCGGCCTAATCAGACGACCTTCACCTTCCGCAACAAGATGACGCAGACGGCGCTGCCGATACGCAACTGGGGAGCATTCATGCCGCCCAACGGTGTCGGCGGTGGCGGTGTGCATTGGAACGGAGAGACCTGGCGCTTCCTGCCGAGCGATTTCGTGCTGAAGAGCCATCTGAGGCAGCGCTATGGAGCCCGGTTCCTGCCCGAGGACATGACGATCCAGGATTGGGGCGTGACCTACGAAGAGCTGGAGTCCCACTACGATCGGTTCGAGTACCTCTGCGGTACCTCGGGGACGGCCGGTAATCTGCAAGGCCAGATCCGCGAGGGAGGTAACCCGTTCGAGGGTCCCCGGTCGCGGGAGTATCCCAACCCGGCGCAGGAGCAGCCTTTCAGTCACACGCTATTCGCCAAGGCCGCGCGAGAAATGGGCTACAAGCCATTCCCGCAGCCTTCCGGCAACATGTCGCGCGCCTACCGCAATCCCCTGGGCGTTCGCTTGGGCCCCTGCACCTATTGCGGATTCTGCGAGTGGTTCGGATGCGCGAACTACTCGAAGGCCAGTCCTCAGACCACGGTTCTGCCCGTCCTGGTGCGCAGGTCGAACTTCGAGGCCCGTGACAACTGCGAGGTCACACGGATCAATACCGACGCCTCCGGCAAGAGAGCGACTGGCGTCACGTTCGTCGACAGCAGCGGAAAGGAGTGGGTGCAGCCGGCCGAGCTGGTGATTCTGGCCGCCTACACGATCTTCAACGTGCAGCTTCTGCTGCTGTCGGGAATCGGCAAGGCGTATGACCCGGTCCGAAATCAGGGCGTCATCGGCCGCAACTTCACGCACCAGACGGTCTCCGACGTCACGAGCTTCTTCGACCCGGCGAAATTCGTATTCAATCCGTTCATCGCCTCTGGCGCCATCGGCATGTGCATCGATGAGTTCAACGGCGACAACTTCGACCATGGGCCGCATGGATTCGTCGGTGGCGGGTACATGGGGCAGGTCCAGACGAACGGCCGACCGATCGAGACGACCCCGGTACCGCCGGGGACGCCTTCCTGGGGAGCGAAGTGGAAGCAGGCCGTCAGGGAGAACTACCAGAGCGCTCTGCAGCCCGGCACCGGAGTTCACGGCAGCATGTACAGCTACCGCGACGTTTATCTCGATCTGGACCCGACCTATCGCGATCGATTCCAGCGGCCGTTGGTCCGCATCACCATGGACTTCCACGAGAATGAGCTGAAACAGAATGCCTTTCTCACGGATCGGTTCGCGGAAGTCTTTCATGCGATGGGCGCGAAGCAGGTCGTCAAGGAATACCGCAAGGGCCCCTACGACATCGCGACGTATCAAACCACGCACCTGTGCGGCGGGGCAGTCATGGGGGCCGACCCGAAGACCAGTGCGCTCAACCGATATCTGCAGAGTTGGGACGTGCCCAACCTCTTCGTGATGGGGGCGAGCGCGTTCCCCCAGAACGCGGGATACAACCCCACCGGCACGGTAGCTGCCCTCGCCTACTGGTCGGTCGCGCAGATCCTTTCGCAGTATCTCAAGCATCCCGGGCCGCTGGTGCATGCGTAGATCGCTGGCGGCACTCGCGATCGCGCTCATCGGGCTGCCGGCCTCAGGTGGGGCGATTGCGGCGGGCCCGTTCGCCGATCAGGACTTCCAGCAGATCGAGCGGGGACGCTACCTCACCATCGCGGCGGATTGTGCCGGCTGTCACACTAACCCACAAAATGGCCGCCCGTACGCCGGTGGCAGACCCATTCAAACGCCATTCGGCAACGTCCTGGCGGCCAACATCACACCCGACCGGCAGACCGGAATCGGTGGCTGGAGCAACGCGGAGTTCGACGCAGCCGTCCGCGGCGGAAAGATGCCGGACGACAGCCGCCTGTATCCGGCCATGCCGTACGTGTACTACGCCGGCATGAGCAAAGATGACGTGCTGGCGATCCGGTCGTACCTGAATACCATCGCACCCGTTCATCACAGCGTGCATTCCGATCAGCTGCCCTTCCCGTTCGACATCCGAGCCGGTATGCGCCTGTGGGATGCCCTTTACTTCAATCCGCGCGTATTTCAGCCGGACTCCTCGAAGTCCGGGATTTGGAATCGAGGCGCGTATCTCGTCACCGGACCCGGGCACTGCGCGGCCTGCCACACTCCTAAGAACTGGCTCGGGGGAGATGACCGCGACCGGGCACTTCAGGGATATGCGATCCAGGGTTGGTTCGCGCCCGATATCACCAACGATTCGAAGCGCGGCCTGGGCGACTGGTCCGCCCAGGATATCGTCGACTATCTCAAGAGCGGCCACAGCCGATTTGCAGGCGCTTCCGGGCCGATGAGTGAGGAAATCTCCAACGCCAGCTCGCAGGTGTCCGATGCGGATCTCCTGGCCATCGCGACTTACCTGAAGCAGCAGCCGGGCCAGAACCCGCAAGAGACACCGGTCTCGGCCAGGGATCCTGCGATGGTGGCGGGTGCCGCCATCTATGAGGACCTCTGCTCGGCCTGTCACCAGCAAGACGGGAGAGGTGTCCCCTACCTGTTTCCCGATATCGCGGATTCGGCCTCGGTGGCTTCTGAGGCGCCGACTTCAATCATCCGGGTCGTCCTGACCGGGGCGAAGACCGTTGCCACGAATGACGAACCTACGGGACCGGCCATGCCTGCCTTCGGATGGCAGTTGAGCGATGCTCAGATCGCCGCGGTCACTACGTATGTCCGCAACAATTGGGGTCATGCCGCTGCAGCCACTTCGGTCAGTGACGTGCGCAAGGCGCGTAGCCGCCTCGACGCAGCGAGCAAATGAGGTCTCTCGGACGGCTTACGGCAGAGTGGACAGCGCCCTCTGCCGCACGCCTTGAGCCTTAACCCTGCCAGTACCGATCCGCTTTGTAGTAAGCGTATGTGCTGTCGCGCACCCGAAGTCCGTTATCCACCGTCAACTCCTCGATGGAGCCCGCCGGCGCGGCCTGAAGCTGCTCTTTGGTGTACTCAACAACGTAGGCCTTCTCTTCGTCGTCGTACGTGAGTGCGGACCAAGGGATTGGATGATATTTCTCGGCCATGCCGAGGAATCCGCCGAAGCTTACGACTGCGAACAGGATGCTGTTCGACTGCTTCTCGAGAACGACGTCCTCGACTTCGCCGATCTTCTGGCCTCGTGGGTCCTTTACATTGGTGCCGATAACTTTCGATGCGCAGATGGTGGATATGCCTTCTCGGTCGGTGGTCATTGAAATCTCCCGCAGTTGAGATCGATCGAAACGTAGCTGAAGGAACGATATGAATCGGTCAGCACCGCGATTGTTCCGGACGCTTCCGCGCGCGCTCTCAAGAGCATGCTCGGGTGGCGCCGCTGCTCATGCCCAGCGCTCACGGCTGTCCCTGTCCCCCGCCAGCACCATAGATGTTGCCGGTGGCGAAGCTGGCGTCGCTGGCGGCGAGCTGAACATAGATCGACGCGAGTTCGGCGGGCTGCCCTGGCCGCCCGAGGGCCGTCGCGCTCCCGAAATTCTCTAACTTGGCTGGTGAAGAGCCGCCGCTCACTTGCAGCGGCGTCCAGATGGGGCCCGGCGCCACTCCGTTGACGCGGATACCCTTCCCGCCCAGCTGCTTGGCCAGCGACTTGACGTAGTTCATCGTTGCCGCTTTCGTCTGAGCGTAATCGTAGAGATCGGGGGAGGGATCGTAAGCCTGCTCCGACGTCGTCCCGATGATGCATGACCCCGGCTTCAGATGTGGCAGTGCAGCTTTGATGATCCAGAAGGGGGCGTAGATATTGGTCTTCATGGTGGCGTCGAAATCTTCGCTCGTGAGCTCGAGTATCGACGCCCTTGACTGCTGGCGCCCCGCGTTGCACACGAGAATGTCGAGGCCACCGAGCTTCTGCACGGCCTCTGCCACGAGTCTTTGGCAGAAGGGCTCCTCGCGCAGGTCACCAGGTATGGCGACGCCCTTGCGTCCCGCCTCCCTGATCAGCTCGATCACTTCGCGTGCGTCCGGCTCCTCGGAGGGGAAGTAATTGATCGCCACATCGGCGCCTTCCCGCGCGTACGCGATTGCGGCCGCGCGTCCCATGCCGGAGTCTCCACCGGTAATGAGCGCCTTGCGTCCTGCGAGCCGCCCCGAGCCGCGATAGCTCTGCTCGCCATGGTCAGGCTTGGGATTCATACGGCCCGCCAGTCCGGGCCAGGGTTGAGTCTCACTGTTGAACGGCGGCTTGGGATATTTGTCTAGTGGACTTTGCATGCTCGGCTCGCTTGCGCTGCTGCTTAGGGTTGCAAGTGTGGATGACACAACAATGAGCGCGCCGGGCGCCAGTTCCTGATCCATCCGGGCATGCCGGTTGCGGCATAACGCGCCCCTGCAACTGGTGTATGAGGAGTCGTTATGAATACCCCGCAAGTGAAGCCGCAGCTCAAAGAGCTGCTATTGCAATCTCTGGAGCACGAGCGCGGCGGAGTCAAGGTGTACGAGGCAGCGCTCAAGTGCGCGGTGAACGAAGATCTGACCGAAGAATGGGACAAATACCTGCAGCAGACACAACATCACGTGGAAGTCCTCACCAGCGTCTGCGAGACGCTGCAGCTAGACCCTAAGGAGCAGACACCCGGCTGCAAGATCATCCATGCGCTCGGCGCTTCACTCGTCAAGGCCATGCAGGAAGCGCTGTCGGCTGGCGATCGCGAAGCGGCACAGATCGTTGCCTGCGAGTGTGTAGTCCTGGCAGAGACGAAGGACCACCTGGATTGGGAATTGATCGGACAGGCCGCCAAGACACTGAAGGGCGAAGAAGCCAAGGCCCTGAAGAGCGCCTATGAGGCGATCGAGGACGAAGAGGATGAGCACCTGTACCACACCCGAGGCTGGTGTCGGGAACTGTGGCTGCAAGCGCTGGGCATCGAGGCAGTCTTGCCGCCGCCCGAAGAGAGGAAGAACGTCAAAACCGCGATCGGCGCCGCACGCGCGGAACAGGCTCGCAAATCGATCAGCTGAGGCTCGAGAGGAGCGGCTTCATTCCGAAACCCCCGTTCGCGACGTCGCGCCCGTCGAGCTCGGGGGGCTTTCGGCAGCGCCGCGTACCTTCGCGTCTCGCCTGCCGAGGCGTCTCAGTTGCTCCAGCGACCTGGGAGTCCACTTTTCATTGGGCGCCAGGAAATCGAGAACGCGCGGCCACGAGGGTTTGTGCTCGGCGGCGACCTTCAGGGCGACGAGCGAAGGGACTGCCATGAGCACGCCGGCGACGCCCCAGAACCAGTATCCAAACCAGACGGCCAGCAGGATCACGAGCGCGTTGAGCTCAAGGCGGCGACCGACCGTGAGTGGCTCTACAACCTGGCTTTCGAGCAGATGAAGCACGACAAACACGCCGGGCACCGCAAGCGCTCTACCGAGCTGATCGAATGTCACGAGAGCCGCAGCACCCAGAATCACGATCGTGGCAATCGGCCCCAGATACGGAACGAAGTTCAAAACGCCCGCGAGCACACCCCATAGGATGGGATTGGGCATTCCGAGGGCGGCAACACACGCTGCCGTAGCGGCGCCCAATCCGAGGTTGATCAGTGCGATGGTTCCGAAGTAGCGACCCACTTCCGACCGGATTGCCATCGTGAGGCCCACTGCGCCACCGCTCGAATCCCCTCCCGACAGGGCAGCCCCCATTCGCGCCAGCAGCGGCGGCCCGCCAATGAGAAAGAACAACGTGAGCGGAATGATTGTCAGCCCCTCGAGCACTGACTCTGTCAGTGCCAACGCCATACCTCCGCCGCCTGCGGGCGCGATGGCCGTGACCTTTGCGCCCTTGGCGGGGACGACACGGGTCAGCTGCCCGGCCTTTTGAGTGACCACATCGAACTTTCCGAGGAATCGCTGCACAGGTCGCACCCGCAGTTCGATTCTCTCCATAGTCTGCGGCGCCTGGTCAAACCACACCTTGGCCGGATTCCATACGGCATCGATTCCTGCGACCCCCGCGAAGAGGACGAGAGCAACGACCAGAATCGCCCCCAGGCCGCGCGGCAGATGCCAGCGCTGCAGCAGGTCGACTGCGGGGGTGAGGAGCGAAGACAGGAACAACGCGATCGCCACGGGTATGAAGGCCACTTGGGCGAAGTACAAGAGACATCCGACTGCCAGGAGGGCGATGAGGACAGTGGCCCTGGCCGCCGTTGCGTTTCGCAGAATTTCCAGAGACCGCATGGCGCGAAGCCTCTTGCGGCGCCGGGTGCGCCATGTCGTGAAGCATGCGCTTACCTACCTACGTTGCAGACTGGCGGCCAGCCCCCCTCTTCGTAAGACTTGTCCCACACCACGCAATAGCAAGTTCAAGCGCTCCTCTCAAAATCAAGGGTGCGGCACCAGTGCTCATCGGCCTTTCCCTCCGGGAAACCTTCCCGCTCCCACAGCGCATAAGCACGTTCCCACCAGCGTTGATTCTGCGCCCGGTACCAAAACTCGTCGGGCCTTGGAGGCACGACGGCCGAAGGCCAAGTTCAAGTTTTATGAACGAGTCGGGCAGCCACCGCGAGAGTACGTCAGACTGGCCTCATGAATGAGTCCGAGGATTCGGGTCCCCGCCGCGGTTTACTGCCTCGGTTCACACTCAAGGACGGCGACACATTCCTGCTCGCAGATGCCCTCGGGGACGTGCACGATCGCGAAGACGGTCTGTTCACGAACGACACCCGCGTGCTGTCGCGATTCGAGTTGTCGATCGCGAACCGGCCCGTATCCTTATTGGGCGCGGCCGTTTCGCAGGACAACACCACCTTTACCGCCCATCTGACCAATCGCCCCCTGCCCGCGCTCGGCGAACGCGAAATTCCCCAGGGCGTCATCCACATCGAGAGGCAGCGGCTGCTATCGGGCAGTCGGCTCTACGAGCGTCTAACCCTGACGAATTTCAGTGAGCAGCCCGCTGAGGTCGCCATTCGCTTCACCTTCGCAGCGGATTTCGTCGATATTTTTGAGGTGAAGGGCCACGCGAGAGCGGCCCGCGGCTGCCCGCTACCGGAGGAGCTGTCGGCGCAGTGTGTGAAACTGGCCTATCGCGGCCTCGACGATGTCGTGCGGACCACCCATCTGCAGTTTTCACAGCTGCCCGTCTCGCTGTCACCGCAGACCGCCGAGTTTCGGATCGACCTCGAGCGCAACGCCGTGGCCCGTCTGTATGTGGAAATCGGCGCCGGGCAGGAAGGATGTCCTTCGGGCGAGCGCTACGATCGAGCCTCCCAACTGGCTACGGATGCTGCACGACAGCGGGTTCGGGCAGCCGGCTCTCTGCAGACTTCCGGACGGCTCTTCAACCAATGGGTGGATAAGTGTCGGTCCGATCTGGCGCTGCTCACCACGGCTCTGCCTACCGGCCCCTACCCGTATGCGGGCATTCCTTGGTTCTCGACACAGTTTGGACGGGACGCGATCATCACTGCGCTCCAGACACTATGGCTCGATCCCTCCCTGGCGGCTGGAGTACTTCGCTTCCTCGCGTCGACGCAGGCAACGGAAACTTCCAGTTTCCGTGATGCCGAGCCAGGCAAGATCGTGCACGAGATACGCCGCGGCGAGATGGCTGTCCTGCGGGAGGTTCCGTTCGGCCGCTATTACGGAGGCGTCGATACAACGCCGCTTTTCGTGATTTTGGCGGGTGCCTATGAAGAGCGTACCGGCGACCCGCGGCTGGTTGATGAGATCTGGGCGAATCTGCTCGCCGCGATCGGTTGGATCGAGAAGCGTCTGGATCGCAGCGCCACAGGTTTCCTGGATTATACGCGGGGGGAGCAGTCCGGGCTGGCCAACCAAGGGTGGAAGGACAGCGGGGACTCGATCTTTCATGCCGACGGACGCCTGCCGCAGGGGCCTATTGCCGTTGTTGAGGTACAGGGCTACGCCTGCGCGGCACTGGAGGCGATTGGCAAACTGGCAGCGGCGCGTGGTGATCGCGAGCGCTCTTCGGGGTGGGCTTCGCGGGCCCAACGCCTTCGGGCCGGGATCGAGGCACATTTCTGGATGCCGGAAATGGATTTCTATGCCATCGCCCTTGACGGGGACGGCGCGCCGTGTCGTGTTCGCGCGTCCAATGCGGGGCACCTGCTGTTTTGCGGTATACCCTCCGCCGAGCGCGCGGCGGCAGTCTGCTCACAGCTCTTGTCGAAGCCATTCTGCAGCGGCTGGGGAATTCGAACGCTGCGCGACGGCGAGGCCCGCTACAATCCGATGTCGTACCACAACGGCTCGGTGTGGCCGCACGACACCTCCATTTGCGCGGCCGGGATCGCGCGCTATGGCGGTCGCGCGCATGCTGTGAAGATCCTCGCGGATGTGTTCGAAGCCGCCAACCAGTTCTCGATGCGTTTACCGGAGCTGTATTGCGGCTTCGCGCGCGATGGCGCCCAAGGCCCTGTTCCCTATCCCGTCGCCTGTTTACCGCAGGCGTGGGCAAGCGGCTCGATGTTCATGCTCCTGCAGGCCGCGCTGGGTATCCGGATTGATGGGGCCCGCAGGGAAGTCCACATCGATCGTCCGTTGCTGCCGGAGGGCATCGAGTCGCTGCGAGTGTGCGCCCTGCCCGTGGGTACGGGCCGCATTGATATCGAGTTTCATCGGCTGGGAGATGAGGTGGGCGCCGTGCCCTTCGGCCATACCGAGAGCGGCGTGACCGTGCTCGTGCATTTGTAGCGAGTGATCAGCTCGGCCACCTTGGCCATATCGTATTTGGTTCCGTGGCGCGGGAGTGCTCATTGCTTGCCAATGCGTGGGAGCGCACCGAGATCACTATGCTGTGAAAACTATGCTTCGCAGGACCGCGAATTCCCCTCAATCACCCAAGGTGAGCCGTGACCGTGAGCATACCGTCATGACTCGGAGACAGCGATGACCAAAGCCGTGTCGAAGGGCGATCACAACCAGCCGTTTCTCACCGACGTGAAAACGCTACGTGACCGCGCCCGCAACCATCTTGAAACCGGTAACGTGACGCCAAGTTACCAGGGCGATGTCACCCAGGCGATTGCGATCCTCCAATCGGTCCTCGCGACTGAGATCGTCTGTGTACTGCGCTACACGATGCACTCCATCGCTGCCACAGGCATATCGAGCGAAGGCGTGAAGGCCGAGTTCGCGCAACATGCGAAGGAAGAGCAGATGCACATGATGGCGGTCGCCGAGCGCATCAATCAGCTCGGCGGCACACCCAATTTCAGTCCAGAGGGCCTGCTGACGCGCTCCGCATCGCAATACGCGGAAGGAGACAATCTCATCGACATGATCCGGGAGAACTACATTGCCGAGCGCATTGCGATCGACCACTACCGGGAGCTGATCCGCTACTTCGCCGATGACGACCCCGCCACGCGGACCATGCTGGAAGGCATTCTGACCACCGAGGAAGAGCACGCCAATGACATGCATGACCTGCTCGTCGCCCACGAAGGGCGCCCTACACTAGCCTCAAGATGAGCGCCGGCATCCCTGCGCCAATGATCGAGTCTCATTCGCCGGGTTCAGCCTCGACCGCGCCGTCCCTCCCCGCTCACAAGCTGTTGTCCGGGCAGAAGGCGCTGGTCACCGGGGCGAACTCCGGTATCGGGCGCGGCGTGGCGTTGGGCCTCGCCCAGGCGGGAGCCGACGTGATGGTCAATTATGTGGTAGGCGACGATACCGCCGCGGCCGTCGTGGAGGAGATCCGCCGCAGTGGAGCGCAGGGGGCCGCCTACAAGGCCGATGTCTCCTCGGAGGAGGAGGTCGCCGCCATGTTCCAGAGCATGCGCGAGCAGTTCGGCACCGTCGACATTCTGGTCGCGAACGCCGGCCTGCAGCGCGACGCACCCTTCCAGGACATGACGCTCGAGCGTTGGAACAAGGTGCTCAGCGTGAACCTGACCGGCCAGTTCCTGTGTGCGCGCGAAGCGGTGCGCGAATTCCTGCGCCGCGGCGTCATACCCGAGGTCTCCTGTGCCGCGGGCAAGATCATCTGCATGAGCTCGGTGCACCAGGAGATTCCCTGGGGGGGCCACGCCAACTACGCCAGCTCCAAGGGAGGGATCAAGCTGATGATGGAGAGTATGGCGCAGGAGCTCGCGCCGCATCGAATTCGCGTCAATGGTATTGCCCCCGGCGCCATCCGTACCCCAATCAACACCGCCGCGTGGCAGACCCCGGAGGCCTACGCGCGGCTCATGACGCTCGTGCCCTATGGGCGCATTGGCGAGCCTGAGGACATTGCGCGCGCCGCGGTGTGGCTTGCCTCGGATCACTCCGACTACGTGGTCGGCACGACGCTATTCGTTGACGGAGGCATGACGCTCTATCCCGGCTTCGCAACCGGCGGTTAGGTAACTCTTGGCCGCGGATCGTTACGACATCATCGTCATCGGCAGCGGACCGGGCGGGGCCTCCCTGGCCCAGCGCCTCGCGCCGACCGGCAAGAGTGTTCTGATCCTGGAGCGCGGCGATTACCTCGAGCGCAGCGAAAGGAACTGGAGCGCGCAGTCGGTCTTCGTCGACGGCGAGTACCAGGCCGGGGAGATCTGGACGAACTCACGGGGAGAGACGTTCTCTCCAGCGCTCCATTACTACGTCGGCGGCAACTCAAAGGTCTATGGCGCGGCATTGTTCCGCCTTCGCGAGCGCGATTTTGGCGAGGTCGTCCACGCCGGCGGTATCTCGCCCGCGTGGCCGCTCGGATATGATGTGTTTGAGCCTTACTATGCGGAGGCGGAGCGGCTGTTCCACGTGCACGGGCTGCGCGGCGAAGATCCGCTCGAGCCCCAGGCAAGCGGGCCTTATCCGCACGCGCCAGTCAGTCACGAGCCCAAGATTGCCGAGTTGGCGCAGGATCTGAAGGACATTGGGCTCAATCCATTCCACCTGCCGCTCGGCATCCTTCTCGATGAGAAGAACGGTAAGCCCACGCCGACCAGCATCTGCATGCGATGCAGCTTCTTCGATGGTTTTCCGTGCCTCCTGAACGGCAAGGCGGACGCTCAGGTGATCTGCGTCGATCCAATGCTGGCCAAGTATCCGAACGTGACGCTGCTGACCGGCGCTTACGTCTCGCGCCTGGACACCGATCCATCGGGTCGGACGGTGGATACGGTCCGCGTTACGCGCGGCGGTCAGGAGGAAGCTTATTCGGCCAACATCGTGGTAGTGGCGTGCGGCGCGCTATCGTCGGCTCTGCTGCTGCTGCGGTCCCGGAACGATGCACACCCGAACGGGCTTGCGAACGGATCCGGTCAGGTGGGCCGCAATTATATGCGTCACAACATGAGCGTGCTGATGGCAATCCTGCCGCATGCCAACGACACCGTCTTTCAAAAGACGCTGGCGTTCAGCGACTTCTACTTTGGGGCGGACGACTGGAACCATCCTCTTGGACTGGTGCAGATGTGCGCGAAGTCCCACCCGGAACAGATCCGCGCGGAGGCCCTCCCCGAATGGCTGGAATGGCTGCCCGAGATGCCCTTCGAGGTGATGGCGCGCCGCTCGATGGACTTCTGGCTCCAGAGCGAGGACCTGCCGCACCCGCAGAATCGGATTTACTACCAGGACGGCAAAGTGCATCTCGATCTCGTCGAGACCAATCCGCAGGCGCTCATCCACCTCAAGCGCAAATTGAAAGACATGCTGAGCCGCGCGGGCCGCAAAACGGTGCTGCTCGAGCGTTCACTCTATCTCGGCAAGAATATCCCGCTCGGAGGCACGGCACACCAGGCCGGTACCGCGCGCTTCGGGCCCGATCCAGCCACATCCGTGCTCGATCTCGACTGCAAGGCGCACGAGCTCGACAATCTCTATCTTGCCGATGCGAGCTTCTTTCCCGCGATCGGCGCCGTGAACCCCACGCTCACCATCATCGCCAATGCCCTGCGGGTCGCCGACCACATCGCAGGCAGGCTCAAATGAGCGCCGCAGCGATCGTCGAGCTCATGGTCCGCTACGGACTGGTGATGCTGTTTCTGCCGTTCAGCGCGCTCGACAAGAGCGTCGGCTTCGAGGGCGCGGTGAAGCAGGCGCAGGAGGTCTGCGCGAGTCGGCGCCTCGCGGCCCTGGTGCTGACATGCGGACTGGCGATCGAGGTATTCATGTCGCTCGGGGTGGTGACGGGAATTGCCGACCGTCTCTGCGCTCTGGTGATCGCGGGTTATTGCGCGGCAACGGCCGGGCTCTTCAAGCGGTTCTGGGCACAGGGAGACTTCTGGGCCGCGGGGGAAAGCAAGGGTCGCACCCTGTTCTGGGATTTTCTCAAGAATCTATCACTGGGCGCGGGCTTCCTGCTGATCCTGGTCGGCACCAACGGATCGGGCCTGCGGCCCTTCCTGGCGCACCCGCTTGCCTCCAGTCACCCCTACTCGACTGCTCAGGAGCCACGATGAGCAACCCCGGACCCAAGCCCTCGACTCCGTACTGGCACCTCTACGTCGATGAGGCCGGCGTGAGTCATCAGCGCGAGTGCCGCCTGACCGGTTACGGGCTTCGACGCATCGGTGCCGCCGATCCGCAATGGAATGACGAGCTGGGCACACACTCCTCCACGGTCGTCTTCACCGTGCTGCCGGTCGGCTGGGTGGGCGAATGGCACGAGAACCCGGCGCCGCAGTGGATCGTGGTGCTGTCCGGTCGATGGTTCATCGAGAGCATGGACGGCACCCGCATCGAGCAGGGCGCGGGCGAGTTCTCTTTCGGCGAAGATCAGGGCTGCATCGAGACGGACCGCAAGAAGGGGCATCGCTCAGGCACGATCGGCGATGCCCCGGCCGTGCTGATGACCGTGCGGCTGCACCTCGATCCGAGTCGCGACCCCTGCCACTTCCACTGAGGCGGCGATGAGCGATATCGTGATCTGCAACGAGCGATTCCGGGCGATGGTGCTGCCCAACGCCCCGCTCGAGACGCTGGGCGAAAGCTATCGCTGGCTCGAGGGTCCGGTCTGGTTCGCCGATCATGACTGTCTCTACGTCAGCGACATTCCCAACGACCGCATCCTCCGCTGGAGCGAGGATGGTGGTGTCTCGGTGTTCCGCAAGCCTTCCGGGTTCGCCAACGGTCATGCCCGTGACCGGCAGGGCCGCCTCATCGGTTGCTCTCACCGCGACCGCTGCATCACGCGCACCGAGCTCGACGGCGCCGTGACCGTGCTCGTCAGCCACTATCAGAGCAAGCGACTCAACTCGCCCAACGACATTGTCTGCAAGTCCGATGGCACGATCTGGTTCAGCGACCCGCCCTACGGCATCAACACCGATTACGAGGGCGGCAAGCAACAAGCGGAGCTGCCGCCAACCCTCTACCGGTTCGATCCTGCGACCGGCGATCTGGCGGTCGCGGCCGACGATTTCGAGGGACCCAACGGCCTCGCCTTCTCGCCTGATGAGAGCATCCTCTACGTCGCGGAGAGTGGGAGGCAATTCGATGCCGCTCCGCGCCAATACATTCGCCGCTTCAATGTGGACGGTAACAACCGCCTCACAGATGGCGCCCAATTCCACAAAGTGCTGCCCGGGTTTGCCGATGGCTTCCGCGCCGACGAGCAAGGGAACATCTGGTCGAGCGCGGCGGATGGCGTCCACTGCATAAGCCCGGACGGCGAGCTGCTCGGCAAGGTCATTACGCCCTCCCCAGTCTCCAATGTGACCTTTGGCGGCCGCAATCGGTCGCGACTATTCATTTGCGCTTCGCATGCGCTGATGGCCATCTATACCAACGTACGCGGGTGCGTTCGGCCTTGAACGCGCCTCTTGCCGCAATCACCGCTTTTCGGCTGACGACCACGGTGCCGGAGCGGCTGGCTCGATTCTACGAGTCCATCGGCTTTTCCGTGGGGCAGGCAGTCCCGGTGCCTAGGGCGGACATGGCGCTTCTGGGGCTGACAGGCGCCGGCATCCGTATCGCCCTGATTGTGGGTGCGCAGCGGATCGAGCTCGAAGCTTTCGATTGTAAAGGGCATCCGTATCCCGAGAATGCGACCGCCGCGGACCTCTGCTTCCAGCACTTTGCGCTGGTCACCTCTGATGCGGCGGCAGCATGGGACCGTGCCCGCGCGCATGGCGCGACCCCGATCTCCATCGGGGGTCCGGTGACGCTCGAGGCGTCCGCAGGCGACCTGACGGCCGTCAAATTCCGCGATCCGGAGGGGCACCCGCTCGAGTTCGTGCAGTTTCCGCCTGCGCCCGAGAGCAGCCGGAGAAGCGAACCGCTGTCGGGCATCGATCACTCCGCGATCTGCATCGCCGATGCAGGCGTGAGCCGCGGCTTCTACCAGGAGCTGGGTCTCACGGTCGGCCGGCCGACACTGAACCAGGGTCCGACACAGGTCGCCCTCGATGGACTAGCCGAAGTCTGTGTCGATGTCGTGCCCATGTCGCCGCAGATCGGCACGCCGCACCTCGAGTTGCTCCGATACCGAAGTCCGGCCGGCCGGCCGGCCGGCCCGTTGCAGGCGAACGACGTGGCTGCAACCCGCATCGTCTGGCGATCCAATCGTGACGCATTGCTGCGCGATCCCGACGGTCATCTGCACGTGCTCAGCGTAGCAGGCTAGGTCTAGCAACAAGTGGGCGATTCCCCGATTGTCGCGTCCGCAGCGAGGACTACCTCGATCTCCATCCGTTGCTTCCTGACAAGGCCCTGATCAGATCTGAGTTACCGGTCGACATGGCCAGCTGGCAGAGAGCCGATCGAGCTGGCTCAAGAGCGCGCGCTCTTCACGACCCGCAGGGGGTGCCGCGTGAGAGGATGTTCATCCGCCGCCAGGCTGAGGTACGTCGCGATGTAGTCTTCCGCCATTCGACGCGCCGTGAACCTTTGCTCGAAACGGGCGCGCACCGCGCCACGGTCCAGATCATCGAGACGCTTGACGGCCGCGATGGCGGCCGCTTCGTCTTCCACGATGAAGCCGGTCAACCCGTCTTCGATCACTTCGGGAGCTGAGCCGCGATTGAATACGATCACAGGGGTGCCACAACTCATGGCTTCAACCATCACCAAACCGAAGGGTTCCGGCCAATCGATCGGCATCAGCAACCCCACTGCACCGCTCAAGAACGCCGGCTTCTCGCGTTCGCCGATCTCCCCGATCATCTCGACGCCTGGCGAATCGAGCATCGGCCGTATGATCGTATCGAAGTAATGCTGGTCGGCCTTGTCCACCTTGGCAGCGATCTTGAGCGGGATACCGCAAGCACGCGCGATCCGAATTGCCCGGTCCGGTCCCTTCTCCGGCGCAATGCGGCCGAGAAATGCGAGGTAAGTCCGCTTGACCGGCGGCCGCGACGCCAAGCTCCGCTCGGGCACCCCGTGCGGCACGGTGGCTACGAACCGCGCCTGTGGTAGCGCCAGCCGCTGGGCATTGCTGATAGAAACTACCGGCACGCTGGGAAAGGCGTTGAATATCGGTTGCAGCTCGGGAAGGTCGAGTCGCCCATGCAGCGTCGTGACGAACGGGACCTGCTGCCGGCTAAATGTCGAGAACGGCCAGTAGTCGAGATGAAAGTGCAGCACGTCGAACTCCTCGGCATGACGACGTACCTCCTCCAGCATCAGCATGTGCGGTGCGATCACGTCCCGAATATTCGGATCGAGCCGCAGCGAGTGCGGCCAGGCCGCGTGCAGGCGAGCCGAAGTGACCGAATCCCCGCTTGCGAACAGTGTCACCTGGTGTCCGAGCGCAACCAGCTCCTCGGTCAGGTACGACACCACCCGCTCCGTCCCGCCGTAAAGCTTCGGTGGAACGGCTTCGTGCAAAGGCGCTATTTGCGCAATGCGCATGGGCGTAAAAACTCCTTACCCAAATGCTCCCTTGTATCATGATGGTCCTGCCAAGCTGAGTCGGATTCATCCTAAAGTCATGTCAGCGGTAGACTCGGCAGCTGTGGAGACCGCCAAGAGACGAAGACCGCTGCCACGAATGACAAACCTACGCGACCGGCCATGCCCGCTTTCGGATGGCTTGAGCGATGCTCAGATTGCCGCGGTCACTACGTATGTCCGCAACAACTGGGGTCGCGCCGCAGCAGCCACGTCGGTGAGAGACGTGCGCAAGGCGCGTAATCGCCTCGACGTGGCGAGCAATTGAGGCGTCTCGTGCACGATGCGGAAAATATGTTAGAACGGGACGAGAGTAAGCCAGCCGGTCGCATAGCGCACGGCTTACGGCAGACTTGTCCTCCGCCCACTCAGATCCTGCGCACCACGAAGAGAATGAGAGCGATGATTAGAATGGTTCCGAGTATGCCGCCACCGATGTACATGTGAATCTCCGTAAGGCTCTGCAACCCGTCATTGGAGCACACAGTAGTTCGGCGAGTCAGGACGCTACCGCACATAGCTCGGGGAACTGGGAGAATCGCTCAACCATAGACGGCCGACCACTAGCCCGAGGACGGCAGCCAGTGTCGATCCGACCAGAATCGCAACCTTCGCCGTGGCAAGTTGTCCTGCCTCCTCAAAGGTGAGATGGCTGATGAAGATCGACATTGTGAAGCCAATGCCCGCCAGACAGCCGATGACCCCGACGTGCTTGAAGTCGACGCCAGGTGGTAAGGCACACCAGCCGAGCCTGACCGCGAGCGCGGTCGCCAGGAAGATGCCAAGAGGTTTGCCGATGACAAGGCCTGACGCAACGCCTGCGATGAGAAACAGTGTCATGTTGGTGTGGAGATTAACTGCGCCCAGATTCACCCCGGCGTTCGCCAGTGCGAAGAGCGGCATGATGCCGAATGCGACCCAGGGATGAAGGGCGCGCTCAGCACGTCGCGCTGCCGCGATCGGCGTCAGGGTGCCCATGATCACACCCGATAGCGCAGGATTCACGCCGGCGGATCGTAGTCCGCTCCAGATCAGAATACCCAGGATCACGGAAAGCACAATGGCGCGGCGGCGGCCTATCTGGAGTGCCGCGAGCACAGCGGTTGCCAGCCCCGCGATCACAAGCCCAGCGGTGCCGAGCCCGTGTGAGTAGAACAGGGCGATCACGAGAATCGCTATGATGTCATCGATAATGGCGATGGCGAGCAAGAGTACGCGCAGGCTCGTTGGAACGCGCTTGCCCAGTAAACTCAGAACGCCGACGGCGAAGGCGATGTCCGTCGCCGTCGGCACGGCCCAACCCCGCCACAACGGTGAACTCCTGTTGAAGAACGCGTAGATCAGCGCAGGAACGAGTACGCCGCCCAGCGCGGCGAGCATTGGCAACACGGCCAGCTTGATGTTTGCCAGCGTCCCCTCGTGGAGCTCGCGCCTAATCTCAAGTCCCACGAGCAGAAAGAAAAACGCCATCAATGCATCGTCAACCCAGAACCGCAGCGGCTCGGCGAGATGGAGCGCTCCCGCGCTGAAATGCAGCGGCACTTGCCAAAAGGTCTGATAGGCGCCTGCCGCTGGCGAGTTCGCCCAAATAAGCGCGATCGCAGCAGCCGCGAGAAGCACGAGGCCACTGGCGGCCTCAACCTGCAGGAATTGCGCGAAACGTAGGGCCGGAGCACGGGTTCGTCGAGTCACGGGCGCACCCTCGCATGAGCGGCGGCCCGACCGACTCTGACCTGTCGAGCCGCGGAAGGCGGCCGCAACACCCGCCCAGAATTATACAGGCAAGGGCAGCGCGAGAGTGATTTGGATCGTTGATGTACTTTGTACGTCTATTTATGTACACCGTACATATGACGAAGGATCGGATCTTCGCTGCCGCCAAGACCGTGCTCGAACGAGACGGGATTCCCGGGCTCACGATCCGCAAGGTGGCCCAGCGCGCGGGGATGTCGCCGATGGCGATGTACAATCACTTCGCCGACAAGGACGCGCTGCTGAACGCCCTCATGGAAGACGGACTTGCGGCCTGGGAGAAGATCGTACGCGCTATTCGCGCCAGCGACCCAATGGAATGGCTGGAACAGCTCATGGAAGGGCTTCTCGATTTCGCCCTCGCCCAACCCCACCTTTTCGATGCGGCATTCTTCTTGCCGGCCCCCCAGGCGCGCCGCTACCCCGATGATTTCGTGGCAGGCCGATCGCCCGTGGTGGCAATGGCGTTGGTCCGCATCGATCAAGCGAAGGCCGAGGGGCCGCTGGGTGAGGCACCCGCACTCGATGTGGTTCTGGCACTGGCGGCGCTGGCGCAGGGTCTGATCTCCATGCAGCGTGCCAACCGCTTCGGCAGTGAGAAGCAGTTCCAAACGCTCTACCGCAAAAGCATACGTCACTGCCTCGCATCCTTCACAAGGCCTATCGGGAGCACCAGGTGATCGCCCTGCTGGCCACACTTCTAAGCGGGGCGATGTTCTATCTATCGCAGGGCATCAACAATGTGTGGCCTCTGGCGTGGTTCGCACCCGTGCCGCTCCTCTGGCTCGCTTACGGAAGGACGCCGGTTTGGCAGCTCGTACTCGCGAGCGCCGCAGCCATGCTCGCCGGCGAGATCTACGTCTGGCAGTGCTACAGCGGCTTGCCGGCTTTGCTCATCCTGCAGGTGGTCGGACCACAAGTGGTGCTCTTCCCTGCGACCTTCGGATTCGCACGAGTCGTAAAACGGCGCGCGCCACCACTGGCCACCCTTTTTGCCTTTCCCGCCTGCTGGACCACGTTCGAGTACCTCATCGGACTTTTCTCGCCGCACGGCAGCTACGGTTCCCTTGCCTACACCCAAGTTTCGGCGCCGGTTCTGATCCAGAGCGCGTCGCTGTTCGGGCTCTACGTCGTCACCTTCCTGATCTGCCTGTTCGCCAACGCCGTCGCTATGGCCCTGCGGGCTCCTAGGAGGGCGGCGGTCGCCGCCGCCGTGGGATTTACGATTTGCGCGCTAAACGTCGGGTTCGGCGTGATTCGCTTAGTGCAACCGCAGCCCGATAAGCTTCGTGTGGCGGCCTTGGTCGACGACAGCGCAATGATCAGAGCTTGGCATGCCCGTTCCTCGGACGACCTCATTGCCGCCGAGAGGGATTACGCGAACGTGATCCTCAGCGCCGCCGACCGGGGCGCGCGCTTCATCGTCGCGCCGGAAGGCGGGCTGGCGTCCCCGGGCCCGTTGCTTCCGGCCGTACTGGCGCCGATCATCGCCGTATCCAAGCAGACAGGCACACAGATCGTCGTCGGCGTCAATGAAACGTAACCGTGTGGCCGTGGCCCATGGATAGGCCTCTCGCGCGAGGAGGATGATGAACCCGTCGTAGCGAGAACGTACGGGGTGGCGCAGATGGCGAGGATCAAGGCGGAAGGTGGCGAGCGGCGGGTCGGTGCTGCAGGGAAGCGCGGACGGCGGAAGTGGTCGGTGGGCGAGAAGGTGCGGATTGTGCAGGAGCTCGAGCGCACGGAGGCTGCGGTGAGCGAGATTGCGCGGCGGCACGGTGCGCATACGAGCATGCTGACGAGGTGGCGCGCGCAGCATCGAGCGGGGCAGCTCGGCGCGGACGGTGCGGCGCGCGCAGCCGCATGCCTGGTGCCGGTGCGGGTGATGCGCGATGCGCCGCGGCCATTGCGGCCGGCTCGAGAACCGGCGCCGGCGGTGAGTATGGCCGGAGCGATCGAAGTGCAGCTTGCGAGTGGACAGCAGGTGCGCGTCCGGGGGACGGTCGATGTCGGGATGCTGCGCACGGTGCTCGCGGAGCTCACACGGTCATGATGGGCCTACCGGCGGGCGTGCGGATCTGGCTGGCGGCCGGAGTCACAGATCTTCGCAAGGGTTTCGACGGGCTTAGCGCGCTGGTGCAGACGGCGCTGGACCTCAACCCGTATTCCGGTCAAATCTTCGTCTTTCGAGGCCGCCGAGGTGACCGGATAAAAATCCTCTGGGATACCCAGGACGGCCTATGCCTTTTCTACAAACGGCTGCGCGGCGGGAAGTTCGTTTGGCCGAAGGCCGAGAGCGGGACGGTGTCTTTGAGCGCGGCGCAGCTATCGATGTTGCTTGAGGGCATTGACTGGCGGCAACCGAGGAGGACGGCGCTCGCCCCGCAGGATCCGGATCGGGTACAACCGATCCGATCGGTGTAAGGGCGGCGGAGGTCTCGGTACCGAGACCTCCAGTCCGACAAAAATACCAACACAAAACACACACGATCCCGTGCGCACCTCGAGTGCAGCGCGTATAATTCGGGTGTGCTCGATATCACCGCATTACCGAACGACATGCAGGCGCTGAAGCGTCTCGTGATCGAGCAGCACAGCGCGAGTCGAGCGAAGGACATCGAACTGCGCGAGCAGCAGGCGCTGATCGAGCACCTGCGATTTCAGCTGGCGAAGCTGCGCCGGGCGCGCTTCGGACAATCCTCTGAGCAGCTCGAGGGCGCTGGGCAGCTGGCAATGAGCTTCGAGGAGCTCAAGGCCGCTGTCCGGGAGGCCGAACGGCAGGCGCAGGCCGCCGGCGAGATCCCGGCCGCAGATACCCCCAAGGGCAAGCCGGTGCGCCGCAAGAAGCTGCCCGAGCACCTCGAGCGCATCTCTCATGTGATCGAGCCGAAGGACTGCACCTGCCCGGACTGTGGCGGTGCGCTGAAGACGCTCGGCACGGACGAGTCCGAGGTGCTCGAGGCAAAGACCGTCACGTTTACCGTCACCCGGCACATCCGCCCGAAGAAGCGCTGCACGAAGTGCTCGGCCATCGTGCAGGCCCCGGCGCCGTCACGCCCGATCGAGAAGAGTTTCGCCGGTGCCTCGCTCCTGGCGCTGGTTCTTTCGTGGAAGTACTCATTCCATCTGCCGCTGTATCGGCAATGCCAGATCTTCGCCCATGCGGGCCTGAAGCTCTCGCGCACGACGTTGATGCAGTGGGTGGCAGCGAGCAGCCTGCTGCTCGGTCCGGTGGTGGAGGCTCTGGCCAAGCATGTCCTGTCGGCATCGAACATCAACGCCGATGACACTCCGTACCGGGTTCTGGCCCCCGGCACAGGCAAAACCAAGCGCGGACATATCTGGACGTACGTGCGCGACGGCACCGGATGGGGATCCACGGACCCACCGGCGGTGTGGTACCAATATTCGCCGAGTTGGCATGGAAAGTATCCGCAGAAGCACTTGGCCCGCTTCAAGGGCAAGCTGCAGGTCGACGGCTACGCCGGCTTCGAACCGCTATTTGTCCCGTCAACTCCGGGTACCTCGGCGCGCGTGGAGGAAATATCTTGCTGGGCGCACGGCAGGAGACGATTCTTCGACATCTACGCGGCGCTCAAATCCCCGATCGCCAAAGAGGCCATCGAGCGCATCGGCGTGCTCTATCAGATAGAGACGCATATCCGCGGGTGCTCGGCTGAGGATCGGCTCGCCGCCCGACAGAAGTACGCTGTGCCGCACCTGGAGGCACTGCACGCGTGGATGATCGAGACAGTCTCACAGCTCGACAGCAGCTCGAAGTTGGTCGAAGCATTCAACTATTCACTCAAGCGCTGGAAACAGCTCTGCCGTTACACCGAGGACGGACGGCTCGAGATAGACAACGGGGCCGCTGAGCGTTCGATTCGCGGCATGGGCATCGGCCGGCGCAATTATCTTTTCTTCGGATCCGACAGTGGTGGGGAGCGGGCAGCAATCATTTATAGTTTGATCGAGACCTGCAAACTCAACAAAATTGACCCGCTGAGTTATCTGCATTATGTGCTTGAGCGGATCGCCGATCACCCGATCAACCGCATCGAAGAGCTGCTGCCCTGGAACGTCGCTGACAAGCTCGCTCAGCCGAGCCAGGTGACGGACGCCCTGGCGGCATAGCGAGTTCTTGCGTGTTCAAGCCCCAGCGCCCTACCGCATCGCTCGACCACCTGCAGGCCTTCCTCGACGACACCCGCGGCCAGATCACCCTCGGGGAGATCCCGCCGATCCGGCGCGCTGCGCTCGCCGCTCAGGGCAAGAAGGTGCGCGTCGCGCTCGTGGGCCGTGATGGCGAGACGATCGCACAGTTGCT
>CAWHWV010000013.1:0-34590 GCA_963833085.1 uncultured Pseudomonadota bacterium | reverse complement strand
GGTCGCGAGCTCGATCGCGCGCCGCTCGTATGCCGCGCGGTCCGGCGTGATCAGCTCCGGGAGGCCCACCGCCGTGAGCAGGCTGGCGGCGACCCGGGAGGCAAATGCGCGGCCGATGCAAGTGAGCACCGGCAATCCGGTCCAGAGCGCATCGCTGCCCGTGGTCCCGGCGTTGTAAGGCGCGGTGTCAAGAAAGAGATCCGCGGCGCGATGTCTTTGCCAGATACTCGCCGAACGGCAGCAGGCCGCCGAACACGAGCCGCTCGGGTGACACCCCAATGGCGGCCGCCTGGCATCGGAGGTTGCGCTCCACCGGAGCGGTTCCGGCGAGGAGCAGCAGCACGCTGTCCGGCACCGCCGTCAGGATTCTCATCCAACTCGCGAAAGTCTCGGGAGTGACCTTCCAGCTCGCGTTGAAGCAGCAGAACACGAATCCGCTCGCCGGTAAGCCGAGCTCGGCTCGCGCGAAGGTCCGCTCAGCGATGCTCCGCTTCAGTCGTTGACTTGGTAGCTCGGCAGATAGGCGATCTTTTCCGCGTAATGCTCGCGGGTCTCGGTCGGTATGATGACCGGGTCGGCGAGCAGATAGTCGATGAAATCGCCACCCATGGTGCCGAGATAGCCGAGATAGCTCACCTGTACCGGGGCGGCGCGCAGCGCCAGGACATGAGGCCGCGCCTCCCCCGTGTAGCCGCCGAGATCGACGGCGATGTCGATTTCGAGCTGCCTGGCGAACGTGGCGACCTCGGATCGGATTGCCCGTCGACCGACAGGAAGCGGTCGAATGCCGGCTCGATGCGCGCCCGCAGCCCGTCACGGACGTCGGCGCTCAGTGAGAACGCCGTCAGCTCGAACCGCGAGCGGTCGTGAGTCTCGAACAGCTCCGCGGTAAGGGCGCCGACCGCGTGGTTGCGCAAGTCGGCGGAGAAATACCCGATGCGAATCCGCTCATGGCGAGGATAGCGCGCTAGCGGTGGCAGCTTCATCCGTGGCGAGCACTCCGTTTGCAGCCACTGTTCCGTGGCCTTGCGCTGCAGCGCCGGCGAGTCGGCCAATGACTGCAGGACGAAGGGCTTGACTACGGGGCGGCCCTGCTCGATACCCTCGGCAAGCAAGGCGAGATCGTCGTCGAATCCGGTCCAGTCGCAAACATGCATGCGGGCATGGCGGCAGGCGCCCAGCAGAAAGCCGGTATCCGGCGCGAGCAAGCGGATCCGCTCGTAGCAGGCCACGGCCTCCTCGGTGCGCTTCAGCTCGTGCAGTGCCACCGCCTGCGCCGCGTAGCAGTCGACATCCTCGCGCAGAGCGAGCGCCCGCTCATAGCTTTCCAGCGCCTCGTTGTGGCGCTTGAGCTCCACCAGAACCGTGCCGCGGTTTCTGAGTGCGTTGACGTAATGCGGGTTTATCTCGAGTGCGCGGTCGTAGCTGGCCAGGGCCTCCGCTCGCCGCTTGAGCATGCGCAGCGCCACGCCGCGATTGTTGTATGCTTCCGCGTGGTCGGGGTCGAGGGCGAGCGCGCGCTCGCAGCTCGTGATTGCCTGTTCGAAGCGCTCGAGCTCCTTCAGTACGACGCCGCAATCGTTGTGGGCATCTGTGTAATCGGGTTGAATCGCGGTGGCGCGCTCGTGACTCGCGAGCGCCTCCTCCAAGAGGCCGAGCTTCTGCAACGAGACGCCGCGGTTGTTGTGCGCCTCGGCGTAATCAGGCTTGTGCGCAATGGCGCGGTCGTAGCTCGCCACAGCCTCCTCGAAGCGCGCAACCTCGTGCAGCATGACGCCACGGTTGTTGTGCGCTTCAGCGTATGCAGGCCTGATGGCAATCGCGTGCGCGCAGCTCTCCAGCGCCTCCTCCCGGCGGCCGAGGGCGCGCAGCGTCGCGCCGCGGTTGTTCCAGGCCGAGGCGTAGTCGGGCTTCAGGCCCAAGGCCCGGTCATAGCTCGCCAGTGCGTCTTCGCACCGCCGCAGGTCGTGCAGCGTGACGCCACGGTTATAATGCGCGTCGGCATAGCTGGGTAGAATGGCGATCGCACGGTCATAGCAGCGCAGAGCCTTGCTGTAGCGACCGAGGTCCCTGAGCACATTGCCGTAGTTGTTGTGTGCCGATGCGTCCCGAGGCGAGCCCGCCGTGACCCGCTCGAGCAGCGCGGCGGCTTCCGCGGATCGCTGCGACTGAGCCAGGATGATCCCGAGCAGCGACATGGTGGTGATGTCATCGGGCCGCCCCGCGAGGATCGACCGGCACAGGGATTCCGCTTGATCCCGCTCACCGCGCGAATACAACGCCCACGCCTGCTGCATTGCAGCGGCCGCCGGGGTCGCCCCGGCGGCTCGCGGCGCGGCGGTGTGCGCCTTCGCGGCGGCGCGTGCGTGGCGTCTGCTCATTGCCGCAACCTTGGCAGAAACCGCCGCCGGGCCGCAGCGAAATATGTCGCATTTCTCCCTACTCCCCTGCGGGCCTTCGGGAGACAGGTTTCCCTACGCCATGTGAGCTTCGGGTGAGATCTCAGGCGGCCGACGTCATGCCCGATTGCGACTGAGCTCTCACTTCCGGGCCAATGGTCGCCCAAGCGCCGCGGATCTCCGCGAGCAGCTTGACGACTTCCGTGACGGCGTCGGCATCGCTATTGAGATTGGCGTGCATCAGCCTGCGGGTCATGTATTCGTACAGGTTGCTCAGGTTCTGCGCCAGCGGGCCGCCTTGCTGCAGGTCGAGGCTGCCGCGCAGCTCGGCGATCAGGATGACGGCGCTGTGGAGCAGGCCGGCCATGCGGCGGGTCTCACCCCGTTCGATGCAGGAGCGCGCCGCGTTCATCCGCTCGATGGTGGCGTCGAACAGGGTCAGAACCAATGCATGCGGGTGGATGTCGGCTACGGCGCCATGCGCGCTGACGCTGCGGTAGGCGGCGAGTTTCGACTGCGGTGAGTAGGGATTCACGAGCTCAATTCCGTCGGTTGCCGATACCGCAGATAGCGGCCCGCCGGTGCGGAACTTGAGCGTGCTGGCCTCAGGCGCTCTGCGTGCCCTGTACTTGCGGCAGGCTGGCGAAGGCCTGCGTGAGGTATGAGGAGGTCGTCTGCAACGAAGACAGCAGGGTGTTCAGGGACGAGTACTGTTGCGTCAGGCTGGCCGACAGTGCGTTCATCTGCTGCTGCAGCTGGTCGCTCTGCTGGGTCAGCGAGTTCTCCTGCTGTACCAACGTCTGGCTGGTCGTGGCGATCGGCCCACCAGAGGCCAGGTCGGACGTGATCTGGCTGTTGAGAGATGTGGCGATGCCGCTCGTGCCGCTGAAGAGCTGGCTCACGGCGCTGTAGTCGGAGGAAAGCGCCGTGGAGAGGGTGCTCTGATTCAGGCTGAGCGAGCCGTCGCTGTTGGTCGTGATGCCGATGCTCGCCAGGGAATTATAGGTCGACGATCCCGTGTCGACGATGCTGTAGAGCGCCGCATTGAGCTCGTTCTGGATGCCGAGCAGCAGGGGGTTGCCCAACATTGGACCTGCCGTATCCGTCGTGGAGCTGTAGCTACCGAGCGAGGCGAGCGAGCTCTGCATCGTGTTGTAGGCGGAGACGAATGCTTGTATGTTGGTTACGATGCTCGAGGTGTTCGTGGCCACCGTCAGGGTTGCCGGCGTGTCCGTGGTCGTACCCGAGCTCGAGGTCGTGGTCGTGGTACCGATAAGGCTCAGAGTCACGCCGCTCAGTGCGTCCGTGACCGTATTGCTGGCACTCGTGTATGCAACGCCCGCTATGCTGAATTCGGCGTCCTGGGGCGTGCTGCCAGTGGGTTCGGTGTAGTTGCCCGTGTTGCCGGTGCCATAGGTCAGATTCGCCAGTCCGGTGCCGCCGTCCGTCTCGCTGACCTGGATAGTGTTGGACGCTCCCGTCAGGGACGAGGTCAGCACCAGGTGCGCCCCGTCGGTGCCCGTGACCACGCTGGCCTCGATTCCGGGATTGCCGGTAGCGGCGTTGATCGCTCCGGCGACACCGGCAACGGTATCGTTGCTCGAGTTGATCGTGACACTGAAATTCGTACCGCCCAGCGAGAGCTGCAATGTGCCCGTACCGGTGTCGGTAGAGCTGCCTCCAGCAAAGGCAGTGGAGACGAGCTGCTGCGCCTGGGCAAGCTGGGTCACGCTGACCGAGTAGGAGCCGAGCACCGCGTCGGAGCCGGCAGTTGCCGTGAACGCGGCCGTATTGCTGCTGGTGGCACTTGCGGTGCCGAATGCTTCCGGAGTGTCGAGCGCGCTGAGCGAAGACTGGAACGTGGAAAGCGCACCCTGCAGTGTGCCCACGGCCGAGATCTCGGACGTGACCGACTGCGTCTGATTGGAGATGATGGCTTCCTGCGGGCTCTGGGTAGCCGACACGAGCTCGGAGACGAGCTCGCTGACGTCGATCACCGATCCGCCCGCTGCGCCGGCGCTGTTGCTGCTGGCTACGGAGACGATCGGCTGGCCTGTGCCGGAGACGCTGGAAGTGGTGGTCATCGCAATCGCTTTCTCGCTGAAGCAAATCGAGGGTGGGGCCTTGCGGCGCCCACCCTCGGGGTTGCTAGTGGCTGAAGACTCCTGTTTTCAGCGGCTCTCCTCTTACGACAGCTTCGACAGCAGCGTGAGGATGTTCTGCGGGATGGTATTGGCCTGAGCCACCATCGCCGTACCCGCCTGCTGCAGGATCTGCGCCTTCGACAGGTTAGAAGTCGCCGCAGCGTAGTCCGTGTCCTCGATCGAGCTTTCCGCGGAGCTCAGGTTTGTCGAATCGGTGCTCAGTCCCGTGATCGCGGCCTGGAACCGGTTCTGGTAGGCGCCGAGATCCGCGCTGCTGGTTGCAAGCTGCTGCAGCGCGTTGTCGATCGAGATCAACGTGAGGTTCGAGTTGTCCACCGTGTTCACGTTGAGGCCGCTGAGGTACAGGGCCGACGAGGTCGTCGTCGCGGTACCGCCCGTCGGCGTGTAGGCGCCGACGATGTCGGAGCTGTCGAGGCCGAGATCGGTCGTAATGGCCGCGCTGTTCGTGGTGGCCGCAGAGATTGCGTTGCCGGACGCGTCCGTGGCACTCGCCACGGAGAAGTCCACGACGTCGCCCGCGCCCGCAGCTTCCGTACCGCTCAGCTGGATGCCGGTACCGGCGCTGTTGACAGTGGCAACGATGCCGCCGGCGGAGCTCAGCGCCTGGTTGACGGCCGCGGCAATGCTCTTGAGGTCCGTTGACGGGGTGCCGCTGAGCGTGATCGCGTTGGTGGTGTAGGTCGTGTTGTCCACTTTCACGTTTAGCGTCACGGAGGAGCCATCGACGGCGGTTCCGAGATCCGTCGAGGCAGCAAGGTTGGTGGCGTTGTAAAGACCCGCGGTGCCCGCGGTAGTCGTTATCGATGTCCCGGACGCCGTCTTCACGGTTCCGGCAACGGCGGTGGTGCCGTTGTAGTAGGTTCCGATGGAGCTCGCGCTCGCACTCGAGATCGCGCCGATGGTGATCGACTGGCCGGCATTGGCGCCGACCTGGAAGGTCGCGCCCTGGAAGCTGCCGTCGAGCAGGTTCACACCGTTGAACTGGGTCTGCGAGGCGACGCTGTTGATGTCGTTCATCAACTGCGAGAACTGCGCATTCAGGTCGCTGCGGTCAGCGGAGCTGTTCGACGCGTTGAGCGACTCTACCGCGAGATCGCGCATCGACTGCAGGTCGTTCGTGACCTCCTGCATCGCGCCCGAGGCGGTCTGGGCGAGCGACACGCCGTCGTTCGCGTTCTGCGAGGCCTGGTTGAGGCCATCGATCTGTGAGGTCATGCCCTGCACGATCGCGTACCCGGCGGCGTCGTCTGCCGCGGTATTGATACGCAGACCGGTGGAGAGCTGCTGCAGGGACGTCTGCAATTGATTGCCCGAAGTGCTCAGAGCGTTCTGAGCGATGAGCGAATCAATGTTCGTGTTAAGGACGAGTGACATGGTATGAGGACTCCTGAAAGTTTCTCTCAGGCGCCGGACACCCGTCCGTCGCGCTGCCCCGGGGGGCAGCCCTTGGGGCGCCTCCGGTCAGGTACCTTATCGGTGCGTCGGGGCGGAACTTGAACGGTCCGGAGGCGGACTGGGGAAAGTGCGCAGCACATCACAGGCACCGTCCGCCTAGCCGGAGATGTAGTTGAACAGCGACAGTTTGGCCAGGGAAGCATAGGACTCTTCCGCCGCCTGCAGCGCGACCTCCTGGCTGCTCAACTGAGTCGTCGCCGCCGCGTAGTCCGTCTCCGACAGGTTCGAGATCTGGGTCTGGTAGTCGGTCTGGTCGCTCGTCTGGGTCGATTGCGAGGTGGTCACGGCGTTGATGCGGGCGCCGACCGAGGCCTGCACGTCGTTGAGGTTATTGACCGTCGAGCTGAGCTGCTCGATGGCCTGGGAGATCTGGGTGGCCATCTGGCCGGAATTGAGGCCCGTCGAATTGAGGGTGGTGATCAGGCTCTGGATGGTGGCGAAGGCGCTCGAGGTGCCCGCGGGTGCCACCGTGAACTGATCGCCAGTGGCCGGGTTGCCGTTGATGGCGACCTGAATGCCATTGAAGGCGATCGTGCCGCCGGTCGTGCCGTCGTAGGTACCCGTGCTCAATACGGTGCCGGCGCTGTTCGTGATCTGGTACGCGGTGGGACTGGTGAAGCCGATCGTGTACGTCCCGGAGGCGGCCTGCCACTCCGAGGGGTCGGTCACGGTGCCCGGGCCGATCGAGGCGGTGCCGGTGTTCGCGGCCGCGGCCGCGGTCGTGAAGGTGCCGTTGCCGCCCGGAATGTTCATGAAGACCGAGCTGCCGGTATCGCCGGTGGACACCGACTGATCCGCGCCGATCTGCACCTGGCTGGTCTCCTCTGCCCCGGAATATGTCACGCTGTCGCCGTTCTGGGCGAAGGGCTGTGTGGTGCTGGCGTAGCCGGAGAAGAGGTAGTTGCCGTTGCCATCCGTGCTGTTGCCGATCGACACCAGCTGCTGCAGCTGCTGGCCGAGCTGGGTGCCGATATCCTGCAGCTGCGAGCTCGACAGCGAGGAATTGTTCGCCTCGTCGGCCAGGCTCTGCACGCTCTGCAGCACGTTGGTGGCGTTGGTGAGCGCCTGCTCCTCGAGCTTCAGATTGGTGCTTACCAGGTTGCCGTTGGTCGAGTACTGCTGCGAGGCGGACAGCTGGGTATTGAGCTGATTGACCTCCACCATCGCGGCCGGATTGTCGGCGGCGTTCTGCAGGCTCACGCCGGTGGACAGCTCGTTCTGGGTGGTGGAAAGGTTCTGCTCCAGCGCCTCGATCGAGTCGAGCGCGTTGGTCTGGAAAGTCAGGGTCGATATGCTCGTGAGGCTCACGGTGATTTACCCGGCGCCATTGGCGCTGACTGCGCTGATGAGGGAGTTGAAGAGCTGCCCGGAGACCTGGATCACCTCCGCCATGGCCTGATAAGCCTGCTGATACTGCAGCATCGTCGCCGCCTGCTGGTCGAGGTTGACGCCGCTGGTGTTGTTGAACGCGGTGGTGGCATTCTGATTCGCGGTCTGCTGGGTCGTGGCGTTGTTCTGCGCCTGCTGCGTCACGGTGCCAATCTGGCTGACAATGTTGTTGGCGGCATCGTTGACGGAGGTGGTGCCGCCGTCCAGCGTCGAGGCCGACAGAGTGTTGATCATGGCGTACAGATTGCTGTTGTCGCCAGTGTTCGACGGGCTGTTCGGGCTCACGGTGAAGGTGTCACCGTTGGCCGGCGAGCCGGTCAGTGTGAGCTGGATGCCATTGAAGTCGATCGGGTCGCCGCTGGTGTAGGTGCCGGCGGCAACGCTGGTCCCGGAGCTGTTCGTAACCGTGTACGCGTTGCCGGCCGAGAAGGTCACCGTGTAGGTGCCCGACGTCCAGGTGCTCGGGTCGGTAACCCCTGCGGAGCTCACGGCACCCGTCCCTGTGTTCGCCGAGCCCGCGGCGGCCTGGACCAGAGATGCCGCGGCAACCTGCGACGGGCTGGTCAGCACCATGGAGAAGCCGGCTGCCGCGCCGGCAGTGGGCTGGATGAGGAAGCTGTCGCCGGTCTGTGCCGTACCGCCGACTACGATGGAGAGGCCTGCTCCCGTGAGCGGACTCGCGCCCGTGCCGCTTCCGGTCAGGGCGACCGACTGACCCGTGGTCTCGTCGGTGAGCTGCCAGGGGGTCGTGCCTCCGGTGTACTTGAGCTCGTAGTCGTCCGCCGTCAGACCGCTCAGACTGCCGCGGGTGACGGTGAGGCTGGCATTGCCGGCGTTGTTGCTATCGGGGAGAACCCCCACGCCGCCCACTGAGAACATCGCCTGGCCCGAAGCACCCGTCGCGTCCATACCGGACTGCTGCTGCTGGTTGACGACCGTGGCGACCCCGACGGCGATCTGGCCGATGGCGTTTATAGCCGGATCGAGCACCTGGCTGCGGGCGCTTAGCAGGCCGCCGAGCGCGCCGCCGCTGATCTCCGAGGTGATGTCCGCGGTGGTACCGCTGCTGCCGCCACTCGTGACTCCGATGTCGAGTTGCGAAGGATCGTAGGCGTTCGGGATCGTGGTCAGCGTCTGCGCGTTGCCGCCAGTGACCAGTGCCTGGCCGCTGCCGATGTAGACGTTCACCTCATTGTTGCCTTGGGAGGCGGTCTGCACCGAGACGTACTGGCTGAGCTGATTAACGAGCTGGTCGCGCTGGTCCATCAGCTGGTTCGGCGTCTGGCCGTTGGACGAGCCGGCGGCGATCTGCTGGTTGAGCTGCGCGATCTGGCTCGAGAGGGCATTGACCTGGGTGACATCGCCGCTCAGCTGCGACTCGAGCTGGCTGCCGTATTGGGAGAGCTGCGAGTTGTACGTCTGAATCTGCTGCGCCAGCGCCTGGCCGCTGCTGAGGAGAGCCTGGCGCGCGGCAGTCGAGGTCGGAGTGCTGGCGGCCGTCTGCAGCGCGTTCACGAAGCTCTGCAGCGAGGCGGTGAGCCCTGTGCTCGAGTCGCTCAGCATGTTGTCGACCTGGGCCGCCTGTGTCGACAGGGTGTTCGAGCTCGAATAGCTCGACTGTGTGGAGTTGACCTGCGCGGCGAGATAGGCGTCGTAGGCGCGCGTGATGCTCGACACGTCGACGCCGCTGCCGATATAGCCGGATCCGGTCTGCTGGCCGGGCTCCTCGGCAAAGTTGGTGGTCTCGACGTCGTAGCCGGGGGTGTCGACGTTCGAGATATTGTTGCTGGTGACGTCCAGCGCCTGCTCGAACGCGAGGAGCCCCGAGACGCTTGTGGAGAGCAGGTCGGCCATCCGTCACCTTTAGAGCGTATTGCTGCCGGAGGTTGTCGGCAGCGAGGCCACCGACTTGAGGGAGCCCTGAAGGGCTTGCGTAAGGCTGCGGGTGAGGGTATTGGCCACCGCCCCAAGCTTGCTGGCGTAGGCCGGATCCGTCGCGTAGCCGCCACTTTGCAGGGCGGCCGCGAACGCCTGGGTATTGGCGCCGGTGCCGAGAGCGCCCGCATAGCGCGGGTTGCTCTGCAGCAGGGAGACATAATCCTGGAAGCACTGGCTGGGCGAGGAATACGAGCGGAACTGCGCTTTGACCGCGGTCGCCGTGCCGCTGTCATATTCCTGGGTGGTGCTCTGGACGCTGCCGCCGCTCCAGGCCGCCCCGGCTTTGATGCCGAACAGGTTGTTGCTGCTCGAGCCGCCGGCCGCGCGCGGCATGCTGCGCCCCCAGTCGGTCTCCAGAGCCGCCTGGGCGACCAGGCTCACGGGACTGACGCCGAGCTGCTTGGCGGCCTGCTGCGCCTGCGGCCACAGCGACTGGGCGAACTGCAGCTGTTGCGAAGTACTCGGACAGGAGCTGGCGGTCGAGCTCGATGTGGTTGCGGCCGCGGCGGACGAGGTGCCGCTCGTGCCGGTACCGGCCGCGCTGCCCGGCGCACCGCTGGCGCTGCTCGATGAGCTTGCGCCCGAAGAGCCCGCTGCGCCGGAGCTTCCCTGAGTGGTGCCGGGCAGTCCACTGCGCCGCAGCTGCTGCACCAGCCGGTCCGCAAGGCCGAGTCCGCGCCCCTTGCTGATTTCGGACGCGATCTGATCGTCGTACATGTCCTGATACATGTCTTCCTGGTCGGAGCCGAACAGCGAGTCGCCGAAGTTCGCCTCGCGCATGCTCTTCAGCACCATGCCGGTGAACAGGCTCTCGAACTGCTGCGCCGCTTCCTTCAGCGCCTGCGGGTTGTGTGCCGCGGCGGCCTGTTGCAGCGCCGTCAGGTTGCCGGTGTCGGCGAGCGTGCTGGAGTCGACGATGGGCAGGGTCATATCACGATCAGTTGGGCGCGCAACGCCCCTGCCTCTTTCAGCGCCTCGAGAATCGCCACCAGATCGCCGGGGGCGGCGCCCACCGAGTTCACGGCGCGCACGATCTCATCGAGATTGACGCCGGCAGGGAACTCGAACATGTGCGCCTTCTCCTGCTTCACATCGAGCGTGCTGCGCGGAGTGACGGTGGTCGTGCCGTTGCTGAATGCGTTGGGTTGGCTGACATCGGACCGTTCCGTGATGGTGACGGTGAGGGATCCGCTGGCAACCGCGGCGGCCATCACGTGCACCTCCGAGCTGATGACCACGGTACCCGTTCTGGAGTTTATGATCACGCGCGCCGGTGGCGTCGCCGGGTCGATTTCGATGCCCTCCAATGTCGAGACGTAGGCGATCCGCTGACTCGGATCCACCGGCGCCCGCACTCGCACCGACACCGCATCGAGCGACTGCGCGGTTCCCGCGCCAAGCAGCTTGTTGATCGCGTCGGTCAGTCTTGCTGCGGTCGTGAAGTCGGGCGTGTCGAGGTTCAACGTCACGTAGGGAGTGGTATCGAAGCTGCTGGGTACGGACCGCTCGACGGTGGCGCCGTTCGGGATGCGCGCGCTGCTCGGAATGTTCACCGTGATGCTCGAGCCGTCCTTGCCTTCGACGCCGAAGCCGCTGACCAGCACGCTGCCTTGCGCCATCGCGTACACCTGGCCATCGGCGCCGCGCAGCGGTGTCATGACGAGACTGCCGCCTCGCAGGCTCTTGGCATTGCCGATCGAGTCTACGGTGACGTCGATCGTCTGGCCGGGTTTGGAAAACGGCGGCAGACTGGCGTGCACGGTCACGGCTGCGACGTTCTGCAGCATCGGATTGGTGTTCGAAGGAACCACCACGCCGAACTGCGCCAGCATGTTCTCGATGCTCTGGATCGTGAACGGTGTCTGCGTGGTCTGGTCGCCAGTGCCGTCGAGTCCGACGACCAGCCCGTAGCCGATGAGCTGGTTGCTGCGCACGCCGCCCACGCTTGCAAGATCCTCGACCCGCTCGGCGCGGGCGGTACCTGCCACCCCCAGCAGGCACGCCAGCGCGAGCGCGAGGCAAGGCCAGTATGCGAGTCGGCGGCGTGGCAGGCGGTTGTCGTCTACGAGGCTCAAGATGACTCCGTTAGAAAGGTAGCCACGAGAAGTTGAAGAAGCGCGAGAGCAATCCCGGGGCGTTGGCATCGTTCAGCGCTCCGTGCTGCCCGTAGGCGATGCGTGCATCGGCGACTGCCGTCGACGGTATGGTGTTGTCCGATGCTATGTCGATCGGCCGGACGATCCCCTCCAGGCGGATGAACTCGCTCCCCTGGTTGAGATCGATCTCCCGCTGCCCCTGGATCACCAGATTGCCGTTCGCCAGCCGCTTGATCACCGTCACCGAGATGTTGCCGGCCAGACTGTCGCTTTGCTTGCTGTCGCCGGCGCCGCTGAACGCGTTGGCGTTGTTCAGGCTGCCGCTAAGAAGCGCAGTGCCGTGAATGCTCACCGGCAGGCCGAGTATCGTGGGCGCGGCGAGCGAGTCCTTGGTGGTCTTGGACGTGTCGGTCTGAGAGCTCTTCGCCGCGGTGGTGGCTTCCTCGAGCACCACGGTCACGACGTCGCCGACGTTGCGGGCCGTCGGGTTTTCGTACAGCCCGCCGTTGTAGCCGGAGTGGAAGATGGCGCCGTCCGATGGCGGCGTCGGCGGCATCGGAAAATCGTCGAACGCCTTGTCGCTGCGCTGGCGATTACTGGCGCAGGCGGCGAGCAGGGACAGCGCCAGGGCCGGTAGTGCCCGCAGCAGGGTCCGCACGGGTGACTTACATGTTCTCGGTTGCATACTGCAGCATCTGGTCCACGGTGGAAATCGCCTTGGAGTTCATCTCGTAGGCGCGCTGGGTCTGGATCATGTTGACGAGCTCCTCGACGACATCGACGTTGGAGCTTTCGAGATCACCCTGAGTGACCGTTCCGAGCCCGTTCACCCCGGGCGTTCCGGTCTGCGGTGAGCCGCTCGAGGCCGACTGCACCAGGAGGTTCTGGCCGACGGGCTGCAGGCCGGGAGGGTTGATGAAGTTCGCGAGCTGCAGCTGCCCCACCTGCGTGGGGCTGGACTGGCCCGGCAGCAGCACAGTAACGGTGCCGTCAGTGCCGATCGTGACGCTCTGAGCACCCTGGGGAATGGTGATCCCGGGCTGTACCACATAGCCGGTCGAGGTGACGAGCTGGCCCTGGGCGTTGGTCTGGAAAGTGCCGTCGCGGGTATAGGCGAGAGTGCCGTCGGGCGTCTGCACCTGGAAGAATCCCTGGCCCGAGATGGCGACATCGAGCGGGTTGCCGGTCTGCGTCGGCGTCCCCTGACCGTACTCCTTCTCGGTGGCGACGACTTCCACGCCGGTACCGATATTCATTCCGGAGGGAGACTGGGTCGTCTGCGAGGTGTCCGCGCCCACCTGAGTCTGATTCTGGTACAGCAGGTCCTCGAATACCGCCCGGTCTTCCTTGTAGCCGGTGGTATTGACGTTGGCGAGGTTGTTCGAGATGACGGACATCTCTGTCTGCTGCGCGTCGAGGCCGGTTTTCGCCGCCCAAAGTGCTGCATCCATGGATGTGGTCTCCTAATCAGGTGGACTGGAGGAGTTGTGAGGAGGACTGCGCGTTGGTGTCCGCGGTCTGCATCGCCTTGACCTGCAGGTCGAAGCTGCGGGCCAGGTCGATCATGTTCACCATCGTGCTTGCCAGGTCGACGTTGCTCGACTCGATTGTGCCGGAGGCGATCTTGACCGAGGCGTCGGCCGGAGCCGTGCCGCCGGCGGCGAGCTGGAACAGGCCGCCGGATTCACGCACCAGGCTGTCCGCCGGCGGATTGACCAGCTTGATGCGTCCCACGTTGGCGACCGTGCCCGGCGTCGACCCCTGCGGCACGACCGACACGGTGCCGTCGTCGGCGATCTGGATCGAGCTGCTCGGCGGCACGGTGATCGGTCCGTTGTCCCCCAGTACCGGCTGTCCCGAGCTCGTCTCCAGCACTCCATCGGCAGTCAGGTGCAGGTCGCCGTTGCGCGTGTAAGCCTCCTGGCCGTCCGGTCCCTGCACGGCGATGAATCCCTGCCCCTGTATGGCGACATCGAGCGGGCGGCCGGTCGTGGCGATCGAGCCCTCGCTGCTGTCCCACCCGGACGAGGCATCCGTCGCGTATACGCGCGAGGCATAGCCGGTCCCGGCGACCGCCTGGCTCTGGAACGCCGTCAGGTCGGCCTTGAAGCCCGTGGTATTGGCGTTCGCCAGGTTGTAGTTGTTGACGGCCTGCGCCTGCAGTATCTCTTTGGCGCCGGTCATCGCAACGTAGAGGGACTTGTCCATGCTGTTGCGGGGCTAACTATTAGCCCTGACTCGGGATGTTGATGATGGTCTGCGTCAGCTGGTCTTCGGTCGAGATCATCTGCGAATTCGCCTGGAAGGCCCGCTGCGCCGTGATCATGTCGACCAGCTCCGAGGTGATGTCGACGTTCGAGTCCTCGAGGGCGCCGGACTGGATGGTGCCGAAGCCGCTGCCGCCCGCCACGCCTTGCACGGGCGCGCCGGAGGCGAAGCTCTGCGTCCACTGCGTGTTGCCGATCTGCTGCAGGCCCTGCGGGTCGGCGAAGTTCGCCAGCGCCAGCTGGCCGAGCGTGGTCGACTGGCCGTTGGTGAAGTTCGCCTGCACGACGCCGGTCGAGCTGATGTTGATGCCGGTGAGCGCGCCGGTCGTGTAACCGTTCTGCGACAGGGAGTTGACGCCGAAGCTGTCGCCGTACTGGGTCGAGCCGCTGAAGTTGAACGTCATGTCCATGGCGCTGGCGCCGGTGGCCGGCGTATAGCCATCGAAGTCGAGCTGGCCGCTCGTCGGCGAAGTCAGAGTCCCGGCATCCGAGAAGGCCAGCGGCTGTGCCGAGCCGACGGCCGTGCCATCCACATACAGCTGGGCGCTCCATGTATTGGCGGGCCCGGTGGCCGCCCCCTTGATGAAGTAGAGCTGCGCGGTGTGCGCGGCGCCCAGGGAATCGTAGACGGTAAGCGACGTGCTATCAGTGTAGCTATTGGCATCCGACGGACTGAAGGTCGTGTCGGTGGGGGCAGTGGCATTCGACGGCAGGTTGAGGTTGATCGTGGCAGTCGTGGTCGCCTGCGGCTGGCTCTCGGCGGTGGTGAGCTGCATGTTCGACAGCTGGCCGGTGTTGAAGCCGCCGGTCGACAGCGGCGCGTAACCCTGGACCATGTCGCCGGAGCTGTCGACCAGGTCGCCGGTTGAGTTGACCTGGAAGGCGCCGTTGCGCGTGTAGGAGACCGAGCCGTTGTTGCTCAGGATGAAGAATCCGTTGCCGCTCAGCGCGAGGTCGAGGTTGTTCGACGTCGTCGTGATGTTTCCCTGCGCGAACTGCTGCGCCACGTCCGAGACCGCGACGCCGTTGCCGGTGGCCGTCGATGCGACCCCCTGTTGCGTCTGGGCGTAGACATCGGCGAATTCCGTGTCGGATTCCTTGAATCCGGTGGTATCGACGTTCGCGATGTTGTTCGAGATGACGTTGAGGTCGGTATTGGCGGCGTCGACGCCGGACAGGGCAATGTCGAATGACATGGATGTGGTCTCCTTACTGGACCTGGACGACCGAGCTCAGGGGCACGGAGCCGGCGTTGGTATTGAGCGAGAGGGCCTGGGTGCTCGGATTCACCGATACGCTGGTCACCGTGCTCGCGAACATCGGCGTGAGCGTCGTCGACGTGCCGCCTCCAGCGGCCGTGACGTTGAACGTATAGACGCCGGTGGGCGCGGCAGCGCCCGAGCTGGCGAGTCCGTTCCAGGTGAAGGTGGTCGGTCCGCCCCCTGATGGGGGAGTCACGGAGAAGGTCGACACGGGGTTGCCGTTCGCGTCGGTGACCTGCACCTGCAGGCTGGTGGTGGTCGAGGGAACGTTCAGGGCGCCGGTGACGGTGCCGCCTGTCGTAAGAGAGGCGGTGGGGGTCGAGGCGATCACCTGTTGGCCGATGAGGCTGGTGCCGCTTGCGACCTGCGAGGCGAGCATGGAGCTGGAGAGGTTGTTCATCGAGCTCTGCATGCTGTCCATGCCGCTGACCTCGCTGAAGCTGGCGAGCTGGTTGACGAAGGCGGTCGGGTCGCTCGGCTGCGTCGGGTCCTGGTCCTGCATCTGCGCGACCAGTAGCGACAGGAAGTCGCTCTGGCTGAGCTGCGGCGTGGCGATCCCCGAGGCCTCGGAGCTCGACATGTTCGCGGCGGTGTCGGCCGCGGTGGTCGCCGTCTGGGCGGCGTAGGCGCCTATTGAATCGACGGACATGGATGTTGATCCTCGGTGTTGGGAGTGACTCAGCTCTGCCCGAGCTTGAGGGTATCCAGCATCAGCTGCTTGGAGGTGTTGAGGACGTCGGCATCGTTCTGATACGAGCGCGAGGCCGAGATCATGTCGGCCATCTGTTCCACGACGTTGACGTTCGAGGAATAGACGTAACCGCTGGCATCGGCGAGCGGATTGCCCGGATCGTAGCTCGCCGTACCCGGCGTGGTGCTCTGGACGATGCCGTCCACCTTGACGGAGGCGTCGGCGGCCCCGGTGGGGCCGGTACCGGCTGCCAGGGAGTCCTGCACCGCCTGAAAGACCGGATAGCGTGCCTTGTACGCGCTCTGCGGGCTGCTGCTGACGCTGTCGGCGTTCGCCAGGTTGCTCGCCACGGTGTTGAGGCGGACCGACTCGGCGGACATGCCGGAGCCGGCGATATCGAATATGTTGGAGAGTGCCATGAGGGGACCTGCTAGTCGCTGATCACGGTGTTCAGATCGCTGAAGTCGCCCTCGATGAAGGTGAGGGCGGCCTCGTAGCGCACGTTGTTGTCGGCGAATGCGCTCTCTTCCATCTGCGAGTCGACGGTATTGCCGTCGAGCGACGGGGCGAGCGGCACGCGATACTTCAGGTATTGTTCGGTCGACAGGCCGCTTTGCGGCGTGCTCGCGCTGAGATCGTCCGGGCTGGTGGTCTGCGGCTGCAGCTCGCCGCCGGAGGAGCCGGCGCCGCTCTGTCCCTGGCTGGCGGCCGAGAGGGCCGCGCGGAAGTCGATGTCCTTCGCGAGATAACCCGGGGTGTCGGCGTTGGCGAGATTGGCCGCCAGCACGTTGGCGCGCTGCGAGTAAACCTCGAGGGCATCGGGTTGGATGCCGAGATAGGAATCGAGGTTGAACGACATGTCGGAATTCCGGCGGTCAGAAAGCCTGCCGGACAACGAGCAAGACGCATGCCAAGCCGGCGGCGTGGCGGCTGGGGCACCGCGACGGGCGCAGGCGGGCGCCGGAGTGTGAGTTGGTTCACAGTCGTGCGGCAATGGCTTGCCGCCGACGGCATCCTGCGGACAGGACGACCGCTCCCGGAAAGAGATGTGCTGGCGTGGATGTCATCGGCACGTCGAATTACTACTTGAGTCTCCGACCGCGGCCGGCTGGCGCGGAGCTTGCAAGCGTATCGGCGCATGAGTGAGCTCGCGTCGAAATTCCGTCGCCGTCATGCGCACCGCGCCGCGGGCGCCTTGTTGTGCGGCGGCCTGTGTCTGGCGGCTGCCGCTGCCGCGGCGACCGCGACGCAGACGCAGCCGCTCGAGTCCATCAGGAGCGCGGCGCAGGCCTTCGTGCGCTCGCAGATGCCGCCCGGGCAGAGCGGCATCGTGATAACGGTTGCCCGGCTCGATCCGCGCCTGCGCCTGATGCGCTGCGGCGGCCGACTCGAGGCCTCTCTTCTTTCCGGCATGCGCATGCAGTCGCAAGTGTCGGTTGCCGTCGGCTGTCATCGGGGAAGCGATTGGACGATCTACGTGCCGGTGACGGTGCAATCGCGAATTACTGTCTGGGCACTGCGTTCGCCTGAAGTCCAGGGCACCCGGCTCACCACCGGGGATGTGGCGCCCGAGGTGCGCCTGGTGGGTGGAATGCCGGTCGGATACCTGACCGATCCGGCGCAGCTCGCTCGCGCTACACTGCGCCATTCCCTGCCCGCGGGAGCCGTGCTGACCGCAGACGACTTGCTGCCGGATCTCATGGTGCGCCAGGGCGAGCAGGTGACGATGGTCGCCGCCGTCGACGGCATCGAGGTCCGCGCCGCGGGGCTCGCCCTGCAGGACGGGCGCCAGGGGGCGCTCATCCGAGTGCAGAACGCTGCCTCTTCCAGGGTGGTTCAAGGGGTCGTCGAGAGCGATCGTGTTGTCGATGTCACACCCTAAAGTATTCCACCCCATGGCCGATACCCGGTTGAAGGACCTCGTGGAGATCCGATATGCCTACTAAAATCAGCGGGTTGAGTGGAAGCCTAGGGGCTTCTGCGCTCGATGCGGGCCGCCCGGCCGCGAACGCCCGTGACGCGACGACGGGTGGCGGCTCATCCGCGCCCGAAGGCTCGTCCTCGGGCACGAGCGACGTGCACATAACGGACTCCGCCAGCCAGCTGGCCTCTCTCGAGCAGACGCTGCGCAGCCTGCCGGCAGTGGACAGCGCCCGCGTATCGCAGCTCCAGACGGCCATCGAGCAGGGTACGTACACGGTGCAGCCGCAGCAGGTCGCGGACCAACTCATGCAGCTCGAGCAGTCGCTCGGCGACCTTCTCGGAGCCTAAAGCGTGGATCCGGGGGTCTGCCGCGAGCACCTGACGACGCTGCTGCGCGAGGAGTCCGCGCTGCTCGCCGAGCTCGAGGAGCTCCTGCAGCGCGAGTCCGGCATTCTCGAGTCCTCTGACATCCAGGCCTTGGAGACGACGACCCGCGCCCGACAGGAGCGGGTGGGTGCGCTCGCCCGAATCGAGGAGCAGCGGCGCTCCCTCTGCGCGCTGCACGGCTTCTCCGCGGATCGCGCCGGCCTGGAGGGTCTGATGGCGTGGTGCGACAGCCAGGGGACACTGCTGCCGCGCCTGCGCGAATGTGCCGAGCGCGCCGTGCGCTGCCGCGATCTCAATGATCGCAACGGCATCATCGTCGGGACGAAGCTGAAGCGCGTCGAAGGAATGCTCGGGGCGCTGACCGGCCGGCCCAGCCGGTTCGATACCTACGGTCCGCGCGGTTATGGCAAGGCCGAGGGCCGTCCCGGCCGAGTGCTCGGCGCGGCTTGATTATGGGCGCTGGATCCGGGCTCCTGCCCGGCCCAGCGCGCCGCGAGAAAAAAGCGTGGTTTTTTCTCGCGGCTCCGCCACCTGCGGCGGCGGGGCACATCCTTGTGCCTGCGATGCGCTTAGCCCAGCGCCTCTCTCAGGGTTTCGACTTCCTGCGCGGACTCCGTTAGAAACTGCTCGCACGTCTGTTGATCGAGCCGCAGGCGCTGTAGCGGCTTGGCGCACTCCACCTGAGCGGCGAGGGCGGCTGCGTCGCCGTTGAGCTCCGCCAGCAGCGTCCCGACTACCAGCACATCCGTCAGGGCGGGCGTGCCGCGCGCGTCCCGCTCGAGGCTCTCCGACTCGTGCACCGCCTGCACGATCTCATCGGCGATTCCCCAGTTCTCGAGCAGTGCCGCGGCGATACTGAGATGCCAGTCCTGCTCGATGGCCTGGTAGGCGGCCGCATCGCTGAAGAGGGAGCGATGACGGCTGGCCCGTGTCAGGATGTAGAGGCGACCGATACCCTGCAGCAGACCCGCGAGAAGGGCCGTGTCGGGATTGACGTTGGTCAGGCGGCGGGCGACGACGCAGCAGAGGCTGGCCACCTGCACGCTGCGGCGCCACAGTACGCCGAGCTGCATCTCCAGACCGCGCAGCGCCGGCGCCTCGCGCAGCTGCTGGATGGCGAAGGCGATGGTCGCAGTGCGTACCGTGTCAACGCCCACACGTGTCACTGCCGCGCGCAGGTCCGTGACGGGAGTCCCTCCAGGGTTCAGGGCCGCGGAGTTGGCCATGCGAATGAGCTGGGTGGCAAGCACAGGGTCGCTGCCGATGACCCGCACGATCTTGGCGGCGTCCGTCTTCTCGTCACTCAGCACTCGCTGCACACGCATGACGATGTGCGGAAATCCGGGCAGCTCCACCTTGCCGCCGGAAAGCTCCGCGGCGAGAGCCTGCACGAAGGTGAACGCGACGTCGTGCTCGCCACCGTCTTGGCCGGTGTGAGCGCCGGGAGAGGGAGGGGTATGCTGGGCCTGCATGATGGTTGGGCGGTCGGGAACGGTTACACGCCGAGCGCTTGACGCAGGGCCTCGATCTCGCTCTCCGACTCGTCGATCAGCTTCTCGTAGCTCGCGCGGTCTATGTTCATCCGCTTGCAGGCGGCGACATCGTGCATGTTGAGCTCCAGGCTGTCGGGGTGCTCCTTGAAGGCCGCAAGCAGGTAGCCAACGCTCAGCGCATCGGTGAGGTCCGGGGGGCCGTCGTGGTCGCGGGAGAAGTCCTCGTACTCGCTCACGGCCACGATGATCTCCTCGGCCATTTCCCAGTTCTCGAGCAGCGCCTTGGCGACTGGTGCGTGCCAGTCGCGCACGATGGCGTTGTAGGCGGCCTGGTTCGCGAAAAGTGCGGGGTGTCTGCTCGAGCGCGTAAGAATGTAGAGCCTGCCGACGCCGTGCAGCATCCCGGCGAGCATGGCGGTGTCGGGATTGACGCGGCTGAAGCGGCGCGCGACGGCGTGCGACATCGCCGCAACCGCGGCACTGCGCTGCCAGAGCTCATCGAGCGGCTGCTCGAGCCCCTTCAGCGAGTCCACCTTCTTCAGCTGCGACATCGCGAACGCGATGGCGGCGCTGCGCACCATGTTGAAGCCCATGCGCGCGATGGCGGTCCGCAGATCGGTGATCGGCTTGCCGGTGAAATTGATGGCCGCGGAGTTGGCGATCTGCATCAGGCGGGCGGCGAGCGCCGGCTCTGAGCCCACCACACGCACCACCTTCTCCTGAGAGACTTCCTCGTCCGCAAGCACCCGGCGCACGCGCAGCGCGATGTCCGGAAAGCTGGGCAGGTCCACCTTGCCCTTCGACAGCTCGCCCGCCAACGCCTGCACGAAGGCGAAGGCCTCGGGATCACCGACGCCCTGGGAATTCTCTGCAGCGGAGCTGGTCATCGCATCGCCCTCTTCCTGTGGTATCGGCGTATCGTGCCCGGAATTGAGACCTGCGTCGTCATATTGGTTCACGGATCGTCCGCGCCGCCGAGCACCTTGGTCTCGCGTGTGATGTCCATCGCGTCCGCCAGCGCGAGCACCTTGGCCGCCACGCTCTCCAGGGCGACGGTATGCTCAGCGGCTCCGAGCGCAACGGCCTCACCGGGCATGCCCCAGACGACGCTGGTCGCCTCATCCTGGGCGATCGTGCGGCTGCCGCTGTCGAGCATCTCCTTGAGACCGCGCGAGCCGTCCTTGCCCATCCCGGTGAGGAGCACGCCGATGGCATTGCGGCCCGCGTTCTGCGCGACTGAGCGGAACAACACATCGACCGACGGCTTGTGCCGGTTCACCGGCACGCCGTCATCCAGACGGCAGACATACCGGGTGCCGTCGCGCACCAGCATCAGGTGGCGATCGCCGGGGGCGATGTAGGCATGGCCTGGCAGCAGCTGCTGCCCGTCCTGCGCCTCACAAACCGACACCGGACAGCAATCGTTCAGGCGGCGCGCGAAAGGCGTGCTGAACGCCTTGGGGATGTGCTGCGCGATGACGACGCCGGGAGAGTCCGGCGGCAGCCGCATGAGGACTTCCTTGATTGCTTCCGTGCCGCCGGTCGAGGCGCCGATCGCAATGACACGATCGGTAGTGCGCAGTGGCCGCGCGCGGGACGGCGCCTTCGGCAGTACGGCATCGGCGCTGTGAGCCGGCCCGACGGCGCCGGGCGCGCGGGCCTGTCTCGGATCGAGCGCCCGTACGCTGGCGCGGGCGGCGATCCGGATCTTCTCGACGAGCTCGTCGGCGTAGTCCTTCAGCGTCGCGGCGAGATCGATCCTGGGCTTGGAGAGATAGTCGACCGCGCCGAGCGCCAGCGCATCGAGCGTCACATCGGCACCGCGCTCGGTGAGCGAGGAGACCATCACCACCGGCATCGGCCGCAGCCGCATCAGGTTGCGCAGAAAGGTGATGCCGTCCATCTTCGGCATCTCAACATCGAGCGTGAGCACGTCCGGGTTGAGCTGCTTGATCTTCTCGCGCGCGACATGCGCATCGGCCGCGACTCCGACGACCTCGATGCCCGCGGCCGCGTTGAGGATGTCGGTGAGGAGACTGCGCACCAGCGCGGAGTCGTCGACGATGAGCACGCGGATCGGCCGCTTCGCGGTGGGCGCGGCCTTGGATTGCATGGTGGGAATCATGCTCGTGACTCTCATTCGAACAGCTCGACGTCGCCGCCGGCGGCCTGTTTGCCGAGGCTGGCGAGATAGAGCTGCTCGTGATGACTGATGATCCGGTTCTCCACCGGACGGAGCTTGCGCAGCCGGGCACGGCCGCTCGCGGGGAAGTAGACCACCTTGCGCGGCTGGGTACCGCCGAGGTCTTCGGCCGCGACGCGATAACCCTCGAGGGACATGTAATTGCGGATGAAGTCGACGTTGCGTCCGCCGACGTCCGTCATGGCGGCGAGGATCCGGCCGCCGCCGAAGAGCTTGATCTCGAGGCGGTCGCGCACCGCGCCGAGCTTGAGGAGGTCGTTGATGAGGCTTTCCATGGCGTAGGAGCCATAGCGCGTGGCGAGACCGACCGCCGGATCCAACCAGTCGTTCGGGCCGACCGCCGCGTCCTCCGGCAGCATGAAGTGATTCATGCCGCCGAGGCCGCGTGCCGGATCGCGCACACAAGCGGACACACAGGAGCCGAGCACGGTGGAGATCGCCTCGTCGCTGCGGCTCACGTAGTACTCGCCGGGGAGGATCTTGACCATCCAGCAGGCGTTCTCGCGATCCCAGAAGCGCTGGAAATGCTCGAAGCCGCGCAGCAGCGGCGGCAGCTCGCCGTCGCCGGACGGTGTCGCGCCAGCCTCGCCCAGCTCGGCGTCAGGCGCGCCTGTGAATGGTTTTTCCGATGAGGGCATAGCTGTCGCAGACCTTGAAGAGACTCTCGGAATGGCCGAGGAAGAGCAGGTCACCAGGGCGCTGCAGCCGCCCGATGCGCGTGAACAGCTCCCGCTGGGTTTCCTTGTCGAAGTAGATCACCACGTTGCGGCAGAAAATCGCATCCAGCGGTCCTCTCATCGGCAGGGCGTGGATGAGATTGAGCTGTTTGAAAGTGACCAGCGCCGCGACTGCGGGCGCGATCTGCCGGTAGATCCCGCCCGCCTCCTGGCGCTCGACGAAGAAGCGCTGCAGGCGCTCGGGCGAGACTGTGGCCGTCCGCTCCGGGGGATAGATGCCGCGGCGCGCGCGCTCGAGGACCTCCGAGTCGAGGTCCGTGGCAAGGATCCGCACGTCCCAGGCAGCAGGGTCGGGCAAAGCCTCGAGCACCGTCATGGCGATGGAGTAGGGCTCCTCGCCCGTCGAGCATCCCGCCGACCAGATGCGCAGCCGCCGTCTGCCGCGCGGATCCGCGACCAGCGGCGCCAGCACGTGCTCGCGCAGATACTGGAAGTGGTGCGGCTCGCGAAAGAAGGAGGTGAGATTGGTCGTGATGGCGTTGCAGAGCTCAGCCAGCTCCTGCACGTTGCCATTCAGCTGCTCGCGATACTCCGCGAAGGTACGCAACTGCAGTGCGCGCAGACGCCGCGTCAGGCGGCCATAAACGAGCTCGCGCTTCTGCTCCGAGAGATGGATGCCGGTGAGCGATTTGACGAGCGCGCGCAGTGCCTGGAAGTCCTCCTCGCCAAAGGCGAACTCCCGCATCCGCAGGGTGGTGGTGGCGCCAGTGTCCCGCGCCGGGCCCGTTTGCGCCGGCGTGGTCAAAAGAGCTCCACACTGCCCTCGCTGGCGTGGAGGGAAGGAACGTGACTGTGACCCTCCGTATCCGGCATGAGCAGGTTGAAGAGGATGCGGTGCGACTCGGAGGTGAAGCGCGCACGCAGATTCTCCATCAGCACCGGCCAGCTCTGCCGGCCGCCCGCAACCGATTCGCCGGACCCGGCGGCGGCTACTGCGGCCAGCAGATCGCGCACCTGCGAGAGCTGCTGCACCAGCCGGTCGTGAAACTGGAGGCATTCGACGCACGCATCGAGGTCGGCCGCCGCCGGCGGACTGCCGGCGGACACCGCCGCGCTGACGCGCGACAGCGCCTCGCCGAGCTCCCCCACGGGGCGCTGCGACTCACTGAGCGCGAGCTCGATCAGCGCCGCGGCGGTGGCCGCCGCGCACGCCAGGTCGTACGCGGAGTTAACGGGGTTCGCGGCACGCGAGCCCCGTGCCGGCAGTGACACTTGCTCCTCAGCCGTGTTTGGATTTGAAGGTTCGGACCTGCTCGTTGAACTGGTCGGCGACATGGGTGAGCTGATCGACGGCGGCGTTGTGCAGGGTCGTCTGGTCGCCCGGGCTCAACTGGTTCTGACGGGTCTCGAAGTCGAGACATTTGAGATACGTCTGCACGTCATTGCTGTACTGCTTGATGGTCTCCATGGCCGTGATCATTTCCTGTTGGCTGGCCGTGCTGCCGTCGGGAATCTTGCTCGGCGCCGGTGGCAGCCTGCATTGGTCGGCGTGGGCCTGGAGGCTCACGGTGCAGGCAGCCGACAGGACGGCCAGGGCTAGGATTCGCTGCGGGGACTTCATGGGTAGGTTCCTCATTGTCGACATAATGAATCGGAGAATCAGCCGAGCACCTTGGCGATGGTCGCGAGCAGTCGCTCGGGGTTGAAGGGCTTGACCAGCCAGCCGGTCGCCCCGGCGGCCTTGCCCTGCTGCTTGCGCTCGAGCGTCGCTTCCGTGGTGAGCACGAGCAGCGGCACGTAACGGTAGTTCGCCCGGCTGCGCAGCTCGCGCACCAGCGTGATGCCGTCCATCTTCGGCATGTTGACGTCGGTGATCACGAGATCGAATTTCTGCCGCTCCGCGATCTCGAGCGCCTCGGCGCCGTCGGCGGCCTGCTGCACGTCATGGCCGGCGCCCGTGAGGGTGATGCCCACCATCTGGCGCATCGCCGCCGAGTCATCTACTGCGAGTATGCGGGCCATTACGGCGCTCCGGGAGTTGGGTTTGGTGTCGACATGATCTAGAACTCCTGCCACTCGGAATCACCGGCATCGCCGCTGCCGCCGCCGCCGCCGTTGCCGCGGGCGGCGACCGCCGCGCGCGCGGGCTCCGCTGTTGGTTTCTGCTGGGTGGCCTTGGCCGCGCCGCCGCGCCCCGTCCACGGCCTGTTGGCCCCGCGGCGCTCCGCTCGGGACTGGGCGGCGACCTCGGCCGCCCTGGCTGCCTGACCCGTCGGGGCGAATGCCGCCGGCGCGAGCTCCGACATCCCCACCTGGAAGCGCCCCAGCATCTCGTTGAGTCCCCGCACCTGCTCCACCATTGCCTGGGAGGCGGCGGTAGCCTCCTCGACCAGAGCCGCGTTCTGCTGCGTCAGCTCGTCCATCTGCATGACGGCGCGGTTGACCTGCTCGATCCCGGACGACTGCTCGCGCGAGGCGGCGGCGATCTCGGCGACGATGTCGGAAACCTTCTTCACCGAGGCCACGATCTTCTCGAGCGTCTGGCCGGACTGGGTGACGAGCACCGATCCGTCCTCGACCTTGCGCACTGAGTCCTGAATCAGCTCCTTGATCTCCTTCGCCGCCGTGGCGGAGCGGCCGGCGAGGCTGCGCACCTCGCTCGCCACCACCGCGAAGCCGCGGCCCTGCTCGCCGGCGCGGGCCGCCTCGACCGCGGCATTCAGCGCCAGCAGGTTGGTCTGGAAGGCGATGTCGTCGATGACGCCGATGATGTCCGCGATCTTCTTCGACGCCTCGTTGATGCCGGTCATGGCCGAGACCGCCTGGCTGACCACGGTGCCGCCCTTCTCGGCCTGGTCGCGCGCCGCGAGAGCGAGCTGGTTGGCCTGAGCCGCGTTGTCGGCGTTCTGCTTGACCGTGGTGGTCATCTCCTCCATCGAGGAGGCGGTCTCCTCGAGCGAGGAGGACTGCTCTTCCGTGCGCTGCGACAGGTTGGAATTACCGGCGGAGATCTCGTCGGCGCCGCGGTGCACTTCGGCGGCGACGCGTTTCACCCGCGAGACCACCTCGGCCATGTTGTCGGCGAGCTGGTTGACACCGCGGCTCATGGCCTCGAAGAATCCGCTCTTGCCTCCGAGATCGATGCGACTGCCGAGGTCGCCGGCGACGACCGCCGACAGCATCCCCTGCATCTCCTTCTCGACGGCGACCTCCTGGGTGCGGTCGGTCCATTCCATCACCGTGCCGATGCGCGCGCCGCGCTCGTCGAGCACCGGGTTGGTGACCGTGCGGAAGGTGCAGGCTCCGAGCTGCCGCTCGGCGGCGCGTGAGCCGGCGAGAGTGTCGAGCTCGCGACGCTCGCCGGCCGGATCGGCCGACAGCGCCTCGAGGCTCGCGCCGCGCAGCCGCTGCACGTCGAAGTTGGGCAGGCTGCGGCGGATCTCGTGCTGGGTGCGCGCGAAGGCTGCGCTCGCCGTGTCGTTGAGATAGATGATCCGCTGCTGCCCGTCGGCGAGCACCACGGAGGTCGACACCTTGTCGAGCGCCTGGCGAACGCGGGCGTTCTCGGCGGCCACCAGCCGCTCGTTCTCGATCTGGGTGCGCAGCTTCTGTTGCATGTCATCCAGCGAGCGCAGCACCTGGCCGGCCTCATCCGAGCCGGTGAGATCGATCGTATTGTCGTACTTGCCGGCCGCAATGCTCCCGAACACCTCGATCGCCTGCGCGAGCGGCGCGGCGAGCGCGCGGGTGATGAGCCAGGAGAGGGCGAGCGCCACACCGAGGGCGATGGCGCCGACTCCGGCCGTCAGGTTGCGCCAGGTCGTCACTTGCGACAGGCGCTGCTTCACCGCAGCGGCCATGGTGGAATAGCCGAGGTCGGACAGGCTCTGCAGACTCGAGCTGATGGCGCGCGAGTCTGCGAACAGCTCCGCAGTGGTGATGGTCATCTTCTGGGCGTTGATGATCCGCGCCTGGACGATCCCGTAGGAGCTGTCGAACGCGCCCTGCGCCGCCTCCAGGGCGGGGGCGATCTTCGCCCGCGCCACCGCCGGCGCGCCGTTGAGATCACGCGTCGCGGCCGCGAAGTCAGCGACCACCTCGTCGTGGTAGAGGCTGAGCGCCATCTGGTCGTCGCCGCCCAGATAGCCCTTGATGCTCGCGCGCGTGGCATACCACTGGACGTTGCCCGAGGCGATGAGCGCCCCCGGCACGTCGCGGGTGGCGATCTGAATGAGCGTGGCAGTCTGCGGCGAAGGATCGACGTTGAGCGCCGAGCGGCCTATCACGAGGTCGCTGAGCTTCACGATGCTGGCGATGAGCGCATCGTGCCGCGCGACCGCATCGTCGGCGGACAGCTTGGCCTCGTCGGACTTCAACTGCTGCCAGTCGGTCTTGATGTCCTGCCAATCGGACGCGACGCCGAGCCGTGCCCCGATCGCGGCATCGCTGGCGTCGACATCGGCCATCAGCTTGTCGATTGCGGCCTCCGAGGCCGCGAGCTCGTCACGGCGCGAGGCGTCGCCGGTGAGCACGGCGAAGAGCAGGCTGCGGTGATTGGCCACATCCGCCAGCACCGCGCCGACCTGGTGAGCGTAATCCGCGCCCGCGAGCTCGTTGCGGGCCTGGGCAACCTCGCTGTTGGCGGCGCTCAGGTAGAAGACGCCGAGCAGCGCGGTCGGCACCGCCATCGCGGCGACGAGCAGCGCCAGCTTCTGCCAGAGCTTCAAACGGTTGAGAAGTTGCATAGTTGCCTCTAAACCTCGATCCATTCACCGCTGGCGGCGCGGCGGGTTTCCGCGCGCGCTTGTCTCGGCGCGGCCTGGGGGACGTTCCTGGCGCCGGACATCGGCGGCGCCGCGGACTGCTGCGGCGCGGCGGCGGCGCTCTCCGCGCCGGTGTCGTAGCGGCCGAGCATGTCGTTGAGCTCGCGTACCTGTCCGGCCATGGATTGCGAGGCGGCAGTCGCCTCCTCGACGAGCGCGGCGTTCTGCTGAGTGAGCTCGTCCATCTGCACCACCGCGCGGTTGACCTGCTCGATTCCCGAGGACTGCTCGCGCGAGGCGGCGGCGATCTCGGCGACGATGTCGGAGACCTTCTTCACCGAGGTGACGATCTCGCCGAGCGTGCGGCCGGATTGGGTCACCAGTCCCGAGCCATCCTCCACCTTCATGACACTGTCCTCGATCAGGGTCTTGATCTCCTTGGCGGCGGTCGCGGATCGTCCGGCGAGGCTGCGCACCTCGCTCGCGACCACGGCGAAGCCGCGGCCCTGCTCGCCGGCGCGCGCGGCCTCGACCGCGGCGTTGAGCGCCAGCAGGTTCGTCTGAAAGGCAATCTCGTCGATGACGCCGATGATGTCGGCGATCTTCTTCGCCGACTCGTTGATCCCGGACATCGCATCCACGGCTTTGCCCACCACGGCGCCGCCCTGCTCGGCCTGATCCCGCGCCGCGAGGGCGAGCTGATTCGCCTGCGCTGCGTTGTCGGCGTTCTGCTTGACGGTCGTGGTCATCTCCTCCATGGAGGAAGCGGTCTCTTCGAGAGAGGACGCCTGTTCCTCGGTGCGCATCGACAGGTTCGAGTTGCCGGCGGTGATCTCCTCGGCGCCCATGGCAATCTCGTGGCCCGCGCTCTTCACCCGCGAGACGATCTCGACCAGGCTCTCGGCCAGGCGATTGACGCCGGCGCCCAATCCCTCGAAGAAGCCGGACTTGTCGCCAAGATCGATGCGCCGGCTGAGATCGCCGCCGTTCACGGCCGCGAGCACGGCCTGCAGCTCCTCCTCCACGCGCACCTCCTGGGTGCGCTGGGTCCACTCCATGACGGTGCCCAGCCGCTCGCCGCGCTCGCCGGTCACCGGGTTGGTGACGGTGCGGAAGACGAGCCCGCCCAGCGCGCGCTCGTCCGCGCGCTCGCCGCTGAGCGCATCGAGAACGCGGCGCTCGCCGGCCGCATCGGCCGACAGCGTCTCGAGGCTCGAGCCGCGCAGCCGTGCGGCGTCAAAATTCGGCAGGGAGCTGCGGATCTGCGCCGCGTGCCGCTCGAAGGTCGCCCGGGCGGCGTCGTTGAGATAGATGATCCGATGCTCGGCGTCGGCCAGCACCACGCAGGTCGAGGCCTTGTCGAGCGCATGTCGGACGCGCGAGTTCTCTGCGGCGACGGCGCGCTCGTTCTCGATCTGGCCACGCAGCTTGTCCTGCATCAAGGCGAGCGCCCGCAGCACTTGGCCGGCTTCGTCCTCGCGGCGCGTGTCGATCTGGTTGTCGTAGCGGCCCTGGGCGATGTGCTCGAAGACACCGATGGCGCGCGTCAGCGGCCGTGAAAGCGAGAGCCGCACGAGCCTGGCGACCGCCAGCGCCGCGGCCAACGCAAGCAGGACGAAGACGGCGGTGACATCGCGGTATATGGCGATGGAGGAGGCACGCGCACCGAGGGTGGAAGTGGCGACGTCCAGGCTATCGGCGGCGAGCTTCTGCAAGGCGTGACTCACCGGTATGCCGGCGTCGTAGATCGCTCCGCCACTGGTCTTGAGACTGGAGGCCTTGACGACTTGCGAATCGACCACGCCGTCGAAATCCCCGAAGAGCTGCACTGCCGTGTCGAAGTCGCTCTGCAGCGGCGCGGCCACTTGCGGCGGCAGCTTCGCCAGCCCGGCTCGGATCTGGTCGAATTGCGACAGCACGCGGCTGCGGTAGATCGTGATGCCCATCTGATCGTCGCCACCCAGATAGCTCTTGGCGGCGGCATCGACCGCGAAGCGGCGCATGCCGTCGGCCTGAGCGAGCGCGGTCGAGGAGTATTCGGAACCGATCTCGAGCAGGGTGCGGCTCGTCTGATCGGAGTCAGAGGCGACGCCCGAGCCGGCGGCGACGGCGGCGCTGAGCTGATTCAAACGGCCGTCCAACGCCTCGTTCGCGGCGGCGACCTGGGAGGAGGACTGGGTAAGAGTCGCCGCGGCTACCGCGCTCCACTGCGAGTGCAGAGTGGTGACATCGTCACTGACTCCATACAGCTCGCCCAGCCGGTCGCTCACCGCCTCGAGGCGGCCCATTGCCCTGGCGACTTGCCGCTGCTCGGCCAGTACCGCGGCACGGCGGCTCGTGTCGCCGCTTGCGAAGACGAACGCGCGGGCAGCGTGAGTCAGCAGGCTCGAATGCAGGGCATCTATCGCCTGCAGGAAGCGGACTCCCTGCTGCTCGCCGCGCACCTGGCTCAGGTCCCCGTTCATGGTGGTGAAATAGAAGAACCCGACCAGGACCGCCGGCACGAGCTGGGCCAGCACCAGGGCTCCCAGCTTCTGCCAGAGATTGAGACGTTTGAGCGCCAGTTTGTTCATGAGGAGGACTCAGGCGCTGCGCGCTGTGCGCACAGCTCCCATGGGTGAGGCTCTGGGGGCGCGCAGCGTCTGCGCCATGTCGTGTCCAACCCGATAGCGCCCCATGTTCTCGCTGAGCTCTCGGGCCTGCCCGGCCATGTTCTGAGCCGCCGCCGTCGCTTCCTCCACCAGTGCGGCGTTCTGCTGCGTGAGGGCGTCCATCTGTACGACGGCGCGATTGACCTGCTCGATGCCGGCCGACTGCTCCCGCGAGGCGGCGGCGATCTCGGCGACGATGTCGGAGACCTTCTTCACCGAAGCGACGATCTCCTCGAGCGTATGACCGGACTGGGTGACGCGCGCCGAGCCGTCCTCGACTTTGCGCACCGAGTCCTGGATGAGACCCTTGATCTCCTTGGCGGCGGTCGCGGAGCGGCCGGCGAGACTGCGGACCTCGCTCGCGACTACCGCGAAGCCGCGGCCCTGCTCACCGGCACGCGCCGCCTCGACGGCGGCATTGAGCGCGAGAAGGTTGGTCTGGAAGGCGATCTCGTCGATCACACCGATGATGTCCGCGATCTTCTTCGAGGACTGCTTGATGTCGGCCATGGCCGACACGGCCTGATTCACCACCACGCCGCCGCGCTCGGCCTGATCGCGAGCCGCGAGGGCGAGCTGGCTCGCCTGGGCCGCGTTGTCGGCGTTCTGCTTGACCGTGGTCGTCATCTCCTCCATCGAGGAGGCGGTCTCCTCGAGCGACGCGGACTGCTCCTCGGTGCGCCGCGAGAGATTGCCGTTGCCCGCGGAGATCTCCTCCGCCGAGCGGTCCACCTCGGTGGCGGTGGATCTGATGCCGCGGACGAGGCCGGCCATGCTCTCGAGGAGCGTATTGATGCCCTCGGCCATGGTGCGCAGCTCGGGGCTGTCGAGGCGCGCATTGAGGCGCCGGGTGAGGTCGCCCTGCGATGCGGCATTGATGACCTCGCGGGTCTCCTCGACGATGTTTCTGCTGATGCTCATTTGAGTTCTTGCTCCGATCAGGCGGCGCTGGCGGCCAGCGCCTCGTCGCCGTCCGCGTCGGCGGCAAGCGCAAGGTCCCGGCCGATGAGGCGATCGATGTCGAGCAGCACCACCATGCGCTCGGCGACCGACACCAGCCCGCGGATGTACTCGGTGGCGGAGCGCGAGCCGAGCTCGGGCGCCGGTTTCACTTCGGCGGTGTTGACATCGACCACGTCGGAGACGCCGTCGACGACGACCCCGAAATCACGCCGTCCCGCCGGGGTGTTGACCGACATCACGATGATCACGGTCACCGTGGTGTATTCGGCGCGCTCGAGCGCGAAGCGCATCCGCAGATCGACGATGGGGACGATCGAGCCGCGCAGGTTCAGCACGCCGAGGACGTGCGCCGGGGCGTGGGGGATCTTGGTCACCGCGGACCAGCCGCGGATCTCCTGCACGCGCAGGATGTCGACCCCATAGGTCTCGTTACCGAGCACGAAGGTCAGGACCTGGTGGGATCCGCTGCCGGAGCCCTGTTGCCGCTCCACCGCGTTAGTAGACATGATTTTGATGCCTCGCCTTCACCGCCGTGAGCTTCACGCCGCCACCCGCATGGATGCGGCGCGGATGAGCCCCGGCACATCGAGAATGAGCGCCACCGAGCCGTCGCCGAGGATCGTCGCGCCCGAGACGCCCTCGATGTGCCCGTAGTTGGCTTCCAGAGACTTGATGACCACCTGCTGCTGTCCCAGCAGGTCGTCGACGAACAGGCCGACGCGCCGCCCGTCGCCTTCGGCGACCACGACCAGACCCTCGTGCAGCGCGCGGGAGCGCGGCTCGACACCAAAGAGCTCGTGCAGCCGGATGATCGGCAGATAGTCGCCGCGGAATGAGAGCACTTCGCTGTGGCCCGAGAGCCGGGTGACGCCGCTCGACTTGAGCTGCATCGATTCCACGATGGAGATGAGCGGCACGATGTAGGTTTCGGTGCCCACCGCGACGGACTGGCCATCCACGATGGCGAGCGTCAGGGGCAGGGTGATCGTGAATCGGGAGCCGCGACCGGCGTCGCTCCTGACGTCGATCTTGCCGCCGAGCTCCTTCACGTTGCGACGGACGACATCCATCCCTACCCCGCGTCCGGACACGTCGGTGGTCTTCTCCGCGGTGGAGAACCCGGGGACGAATATCAGCTCGTAGATCTCGGCTTCCGTCAGCGCGTCGTCGGCGCCGACGAGCCCGCGGGCACGGGCCTTGGCGAGAATGCGCTCCTTGTCGAGCCCACCGCCGTCGTCGCTCACCTCAACGGCGATGTTGCCGCCGCGGTGGCAGGCATCGAGATGCACCGTACCCTCGGCGCACTTGCCGGCCGCGGTCCGCGCTTCCGGCGACTCGATGCCGTGATCGATGCTGTTGCGCACGAGATGCACCAGCGGATCGCCGATCTTCTCGAGCACGGTCTTGTCGAGCTCGGTCTGCTCGCCGGTGAGCTTGAGCTCGATCTGCTTGCCGAGGCGCTGGGCGAGGTCGCGCACCATCCGCGGGAAGCGGCTGAAGACGAAGCTGATCGGCAACATGCGCACCCGCATGACGCTCTCCTGCAGCTCGCGCATGTTGCGCTCGAGCTGGGCGAGTCCGCCGCGCAGCTTCTCCGCGTCCGGTCCGTCGAAATTCGAGCCCAGCTGACTGAGCATCGCCTGGGTGATTACCAGCTCGCCGACGGTGTTCATGAGCTCGTCGATCTTCTCGACGCTTACCCGTATCGAGCCCGAGTCGCCGAGTCCGCTCACCGACACTTCCTGCTTCCCGGGAGCATCGGCGCGTGGAGGCGACGGCGCCGCTGCAGCCTGGTGTGTGGTCTGCATCGGCGTCGGCGCGGAGGTCTGTGGCGGTGGCTCCGGGGCCACTGCCGGTATCGTTGTCTGGGTCTCACCCGGCAGCCGCTCGACTGTCAGGTCGCAATCCCCCTCGGCCCATTCGAACACCTGTCTGATCGCCTCCTCGGGTACTTCACCGGGAAGCTCGAGCGACCATGCAAGGTAGCAATCCTGGGGATTGACATCCGCCAGCGGCGGCAGCAGTTGCGCATCGACCCGCACCTCGAGCTCACCGAGCGCGGCCAGCTCGCGCAACATGCGCAGCGGGTCATTGCCGCGCGCCAGCAGCTCGCGGTAGGGATGGAAGCGGATTCGCCAGCGCGGCGACTTCGCGGCGCTCGCGCCGTTTGATTCCGACGGCGAGGCGGCGGCGGCGGCGGGGGCGGCCACTGCTGTCACCGGAGCGTACTGCTCCTTCTTGGCAATCGCGACTTCCAGATCGAACTGCAGGTCGGATACCCGCTGCGCGTCGAGCGGCTGCTTCGCCTGCACCGCGCGCAGCATGGCGCGCAGGACGTCGACCGACTTCAGCAGCAGGTCCGATACCGCGACGGACACCGCCATCGCGCCGCTGCGCAGCTCATCGAGCAGCGTCTCGAGGCTGTGGGTGAAGGAGGCGATCTCCGAGAATCCGAACGTCGCGCTGCCGCCCTTGATGGAATGGGCGACGCGGAAGATGGTGTTGATCAGCTCCGCCTCGGGCGAGCCGACATCGAGCTTCAGCAGCGCCGCCTCCATGGCATCGAGCGCCTCGAAGCTCTCCTCGAAAAAGGCCGCATGAAACTGTGTCAGATCGACGGTCATCAGCCGGCCTCTCCTGGAAGCTCGAGCATGGCGTGCAGACCCAGAAGACCGGCCGCCGTCTCCAGGGCGGGTGCCCGGCCGCGCCACGCGACGGCGCGACCGGCCGTGCGACGATCGCGGACGAAGGCGGCGAGGAGCTGCAATCCCGCGGTGTCGATGCGCTGCAGGGCGCTCACATCGAGGGTGACAGGCTGCGACTCCTGCAGCCGGCGCCCCAGCTCCGATTTGAGCGCTTCAGCCTGGGCGACCGTGCACTCGGCGGCCAGGAGCAGCGAACCGTCCTCGTGGATTTGTTTCGCGGCGGCTTTCGCTGCCGCAGTCCTGCCCCGGCTGGCGCCCATGCGCCGTGCCGGTGCGCCGCGCTTCGCCGACCGGGAGCGCGCGCGTTTCTTGGCCGGCGTCTGCTGCTTGCGGATTGTCATAATCTGGTTGGCGCGCGGATTGAGGGCGTGACTGCCGGTACAGCGCCGGTATCGGCCCTTGTGACGCGGCTCTTGAGTTGAGCCCTATGAAACTTGACGCAGTTCCGCAGCGTGCGGTCCGTGCAGCCGTTTGACGAGCTCGGCCTCCGCCTGCGTCAGGCCACACCCCGACATGAGCTCCTCGCGGCTGGCGCCGCCGCGTGCCAGGCGAATGGCGATCTGGTAGCCAGGTGAGGGCGCGTGGGCAGGGGCCGGCCCGGCGGGGCGCTCCAGGCGCTCGTTGAGCGCCGCAACGATGGCTCTGGTCGCATCCACCCGCACCTCGAGCTCCGCGAGCCGCTGCAGCACGATTTGTGTCTGTGACAGCAACTGTGCGGTCTGCTGCTGTGTGGCGCGGCGCCAGGCGGTGAAACTGATGGCGGCAACGACGAACGAGAACACGAGAAACACCGCGCGTCCCGCGATGAGCAGGGAATCGGCGGAAGGCAGGTTCATGCGCGACGGCTCCTGTGATGCAAGTCACATGACGCGGCCGCTGTGTCGGAATTCCGGCGCTGCGCGGTGTGCGTCAGCAACTATCGTGCAGGAACCGTGCCATTGGAGGCGACGGAATTGGTGTTGGGCAACCAGTTGGGATCGGACGAGCTGCCGGGCTCGGTGGAGAGTATGACAACCGTCACGCGGCGGTTGGCATTGCGTCCCGGCGCAGTCAGATTGCTGGCTACCGGGTGTTGCTCACCGAAACCGACGACCGCCAGCCGATCGCTGCCAACGCCGCGATCCGAGAGAACGTGCACGACGCTGCCGGCGCGCGCGGCCGAG
>CAWHWV010000012.1:0-16309 GCA_963833085.1 uncultured Pseudomonadota bacterium | reverse complement strand
GAACTCGGCGAACGGCACCAGGTGGTCCTTGGCGTACCAGCTCGCCTGCTTGCCGAGCGCCAGGATCGAGTCGTAGTAGCTCTGGCCGTCATCCGAGGCGCGGATCACGCCGATCACCAGCGAGGAGCCGCTGGCCTGCGTCTCGCGATCGACCGCCGCGATGTAAGGCAGCATATTGTTGGCCGGCTCCGGCAGCGCCGCCTCCGGCCAGACGATGAGCTTCGTGCCGAGCGCCGACTCCGTCATCTTGCGGTAGCGCTGCAGGATCTTGTCCTCGTAGGCGTCCTGCCACTTCTCGTCCTGCGGGATGTCGGCCTGAATCACCGCCACCGAGACGGGCGCGCCCGAAGGGTGCGTCCAGCGCACCGGCCCGAGCGCCGCGCCGACGGCCCAGGGCACGACGAGCGTGAGCCCGGCGATCAGACGCACGCGCGCGCTGCCGCGAATCAGCGCCACCAGCGCGCCCGCGCTCGTGAGCAGCAGCAGGCTGATGCCATAGACGCCCAGGAGCGGCGCGAATCGCGCCAGCCAGGTGTCGGTCTGGGAATAGCCGAGCGACAGCCACGAAAACCCCGACAGGAACCAGCCGCGCAACCACTCGATGAGGAGCCACACCGCCGGCATGCCCACCAGCCAGCGCCAGGCGCCGCCGCGCGGCAGCAGCGCGCCACGGCATAGCCGATGAGCGCGTTGTAGAGGGCCATGATTCCGATCAGGCCCAGCATGATTCCGATGGTCATCCAGACGGGCGCCCCGCCAAGGTCGTGGACGCTGACATACAGCCAGTAGGTGCCGGCGAGAAAGGTGCCGAAGCTGAACCAGAATCCGGTCCAGGCGGCCTCGCGGGGCGCGGCCTCCTCCCACAGCCACATCAGCGCCGCGGGACACAGGATCGCGAGCGGCCACCATTCGAGCGGCGCGAAGGCGCAGGCGAGCAGCGCGCCCACGCCGAACGACAGCACGCCGCGCACGAGCAACGCGTGGCGGGAGCGGGTCGCGACGAGGAGATCCTTCGCGGCGGCCATGGCCGGCGCAGGTCACCTCGCGCGCGGGAGCGGCAACGGCAGCCAGGCGCCGGGAGCTCATGCGCGCGACTCGCCCTGCTCGGGGTGCGAATGGCCGTCGGGCGGTGTCACATCGCGCGGCGGCACGACGCGCAGCGCATCGATGCGGCGCCGGTCAGCGCGCACGACGCGAAACTCGAAACCCTCGATGTTGGCGGACTCGCCGCGCCGCGGCAGGCGGCCGAGCTGCTTCATCAGGAGTCCCGCCACGGTCTCGAAGCCTTCCCCCTCGGCGAGGTGGGCGCCGAAGTACTCGTTGAACTCCTCGATGCGCGTCACGCCGCGCACCAGGAAGACGCGCTCGCCCTCCTTGCGGATGTTCTGGTCGTCCTCGACGTCGAACTCGTCATCGATCTCGCCGACGATCTGCTCGATCACGTCCTCGATCGTCACCAGGCCCGCGACGCCGCCGTACTCGTCGACCACGATGGCCATGTGATTGCGGCTGCCGCGAAATTCCTTCAGCAGGATGTTGAGCCGCTTCGACTCCGGCACGAACACCGCCGGCCGCATGAACTCGCGGATATCGAAGCGCTCGCGCGCCTCGTTGCTGACGAGGCGCAGCAGATCCTTGGCGAGGAGGATCCCGACGATGTCGTCGCGGTCCTCGTCCATCACCGGGAAGCGCGAGTGTCCCGACTCCACCACGGTCGGCAGGATACGGGACGCCGGATCGTCGCGGCGCACGAACACCATCTGCGCGCGCGGCACCATGATGTCGCGCACCTGCAGGTCGGAGACTTCCAACACTCCTTCCAGCATCGGCAGCGCGTCGGCATCGAGCAGGCCGCGCGTGCGGGCCTCGCGCAGGATCTCGAGCAGCTGCTGGCGGTTCTGCGGCTCCGCGGCGAAGCTCTGCGTCAGCCGCTTGAGCCATTTACCGGTCGAATTGATGTCCTTGCTCATGGATCAGACTCTGTAGGGATTGGCGAAGCCCAGGCGACGCAGCACCGCGACCTCGCGGCGCTCCATGCGCTTTGCTTCCGCCTCGCGCTCGTGGTCGTAGCCGATGAGATGCAATGCGCCGTGCACCACCAGGTGCGCCCAGTGCGCCTGGAGGAGCTTGCCCTGCTCGCGCGCCTCGGACCGTACCACCTGAGCGCAGATCACCAGGTCGCCCAGAGGCGTTGGCGCAGGCCCGCCTGCCGCAGCCCGCAGGGCGTAGGGCAGGACGGAAATGACAGCACGTTGGTCGGCTTGTCCTTGCCGCGATAGCGGGCGTTGAGACGTCTGCTCTCCGCCGCGCCGACCACGCGGACGCCGAGTTCCCCGCCGGCGGCGCGCCGGCCGATCGCCGTGCCCGCCCACGTGGCGATGTCACGCGCGCGCGGCGCCCAAGCTTTGACACCCGTCTGCACGTCGACGCGTAGCGGGCGCCGCGTTCGCTCATCCTTGCACGGCTGCCTATCCTTCACGGTTGCGCAGTGCGCGACTCGTAAGCCTGCACGATGCGCTGCACCAGCGGATGGCGCACGACGTCCTGCGCATCGAAGAAAGTGAATGCAACTCCCTCCACACCGCGCAGCACGCCGATGACGTGACTCAGGCCCGATTGCCTGCCCGCGGGCAGGTCGGTCTGGGTGACATCGCCCGTGACCACCGCCTTGGAGCCGAAGCCGATGCGCGTCAGGAACATCTTCATCTGCTCGATGGTGGTGTTCTGCGCCTCATCGAGGATGATGAAGGAATCGTTGAGCGAGCGGCCGCGCATGAAGGCCAGCGGCGCCACCTCGATGACGTTGCGCTCGATGAAGCGCGACACCCGGTCGAATCCCAACATCTCGTACAGTGCGTCGTACATCGGGCGCAGGTACGGATCGACCTTCTGGTTGAGGTCGCCGGGCAGGAACCCCAGCCGCTCGCCGGCCTCCACCGCCGGCCGCACCAGGATGATGCGCCGGATGGTCTCCGCCTGCAGCGACTCCACGGCGCAGGCCACGGCAAGATAGGTCTTGCCGGTGCCGGCGGGACCGATGCCGAATGTCAGGTCGCCGGCTGCGGATGTGCGCGAGATATTCGCGCTGGTGATGGCCGCGGGCGCGGATGCCGCCGCGCGGCACGCGGATGCCGCGTTCCGCGGGGTCGAGATCCGCCGCGGGTTCCTGGCCGGCCTCGCGCTCGCGCAGCGCCAGATGCACCCGCTCCGGCGTGACTTCCTCTTCCTTGGCCAGTGCGAACAGCTCCTGCAGCATGTCCTCGGCGCTGCCGGCGTTGGCGCCGAGCACCCGGAAGTTGTCGCCGCGCCGCCGGATCTGCACGTCGAGGCGCGCCTCGAGCAGTCGCAGGTTCTCATCGAGCGGGCCACAGAGGTTGGCGAGCCGCGCATTGTCCGACGGCTCGAGATCGAACTCGCGCAGCGCCTCGGGGGCCGTTACTGCCACAGGCGTCCGCGCAAGCTGTGCGGCAATGCTTCGGTCACGACGGTTCGTGCGAACTGGCCGATGATCCCGGCGGGACCGGCAAAGTTGATCCAGCGGTTGTTCTCGGTCCTGCCGGCGAGCTCGCGCGCGTCCTTCTTCGCAGGCCGCTCCACCAGCACGCGCTGCACGGTGCCGACCATGCGCTCGCTGATGGCGCGTGCCTGAGCGTCGAGCTGCGCCTGCAGGCGCGCCAGCCGCTCCTGCTTCAGCTCCGCGGGCGTCTCATCGGGCAGCGATGCCGCCGGCGTTCCGGGGCGGCGGCTGTAGAGGAAGCTGAACGACTGATCGAAGCCGACGTCGCGCACGAGCGTCAGCGTCGCCTCGAAGTCGCGCTCACTCTCCCCGGGAAATCCCACTATGAAGTCGGAGGAAATGCAGATGTCCGGCCGCACGCTCCTCAGCTTGCGGACCTTTTCCTTGAATTCGATGGCGGTGTAGCCGCGCTTCATGAGCGCGAGCACGCGGTCGGAGCCGCTCTGCACCGGCAGATGCAGATGGCTTGCAAGCTGCGGCACGTGGGCGAAGGCCTCGATCAGGCTGTCGTTGAGCTCGAGCGGATGGGAGGTGGTGAAGCGGATGCGCTCGATGCCGGGCACCGCCGCAACGTGATGAATGAGTGTGGCGAGGTCGACGATCGCGCCATCCGCCATGGGGCCGGCATACGCGTTGACGTTCTGGCCGAGAAGAGTCACTTCCCGCACGCCCTGGCTCGCGAGCTGACGCACCTCCTGCAGCACCGACTCGAACGGCCGGCTGACCTCGTCCCCGCGGGTGTAGGGCACGATGCAGAAGCTGCAGTACCGGCTGCAGCCCTCCATGACCGAAACGAAGGCCGTGGCGCCCTCGGCGCGCGGCTCCGGCAGGCGATCGAACTTCTCGATCTCCGGAAAGCTGACATCGACTACCGAGCGGCCGGTACGGCGCAGCTCCGCGATCATGTCGGGCAGGCGGTGCAGCGTCTGCGGTCCGAACACGAGGTCCACGAAGGGCGCCCGCCGCGTGATGCCTTCGCCCTCCTGGCTCGCCACGCAGCCGCCGACGCCGATGAGCACGTGCGGCCGCTGAGTCTTGAGCTTTCGCCACTCGCCCAGCATGGAGAACACCTTCTCCTGCGCCTTCTCGCGCACCGAGCAGGTGTTCATCAGCAGCACGTCGGCCTCGGCCGGATCTTCCGTGCGCGCGAGACCGACGCCAGCCTCGAGCACGTCCGCCATGCGGGCGGAGTCGTACTCGTTCATCTGGCAGCCGAAAGTTTTGATGAAGTAGCGGCGGGACATAAGCAGGGAATCGTCCATTCTACGGCCTCGGCTCACCCCGCCGCACGAGCGCCGCGCAGAACTGCGTTACGGCCGTAGAAAGGCCGATCGAATCAATAGCTTATGTCCAGCCCGATCGCGAGCCGGACTTATGCTGCGCAGACGCTGACTAGAACGGGATATCGTCGTCGAAGTCTTCCCGCTCGCCGCCGCCCGCCGCCGCCGCCGGCCGGGCCGGGATACTCGGGCATGGGCTCGCGCGGCGTCCGCCGCCGCCCGCGGCCGCTCCGCCACCGCCCGACGCGCCCGCTCCGCCGCCGCCGCCGCGACCGCCCAGCATCTGCATCTCGTTGCCGACGATCTCGGTGGAATAGCGCTCGTTGCCCTGCTTGTCCTGCCACTTGCGGGTGCGCAGGCTGCCCTCAATATAGACCTGCGAGCCCTTGCGCAGGTATTCGCTGGCGATCTCCGCCAGCCGGCCGAAGAGGGCCACGCGGTGCCACTCGGTGCGCTCCTGCTGCTCGCCGCTCTGCTTGTCGCGCCAGCTCTCGGTGGTGGCGATGCGCAGGTTCGCCACGCTGCTGCCCGATGGCATGGCGCGCGACTCGGGATCCGCGCCCAAGTGCCCGATGAGGATGACTTTGTTGACTCCGCGCGCCATGAGTGTGCCCTCTTGAAGAGAGCGCCATTGTAGACGTGGCGCGCGTCGCGCGCGAACCCCGAAAGGCTCCGCGAATGGGCAATTATTCGGCCGAAAGGGCTCCGACGGGTACACTTGAGGGCTTGATTTTTCGCGGCTTTCGCGGCCGCGCAGGACGATCACGGTCATGCAAGCGATCCGTGTCCGCGGGGCACGCACCCACAACCTGAAGAGCATCGACCTCGATCTGCCGCGCGAGCGGCTGATCGTGGTCACGGGGCTCTCCGGCTCCGGCAAGTCGTCGCTCGCCTTCGACACGCTCTACGCCGAGGGGCAGCGCCGCTACGTCGAGTCGCTCTCCGCTTATGCGCGGCAGTTCCTCTCGATGATGGACAAGCCCGATGTCGACAGCATCGAGGGGCTCTCGCCCGCGATCGCCATCGAGCAGAAGGCCACCTCGCGCAATCCGCGCTCCACCGTCGGCACGGTCACCGAGATCTACGATTATCTGCGCCTGCTGTACGCGCGCGCCGGCACGCCGCGCTGCCCTGATCATGGGATCGACCTGACGGCGCAGACGGTGAGTCAGATGGTCGACCAGGTGTTGCAGCTGCCCGAAGGCGCCGTGGCCGCGCTGCTCGCGCCGATGGTGAGCGACCGCAAGGGCGAGCACGCGGACCTGCTCGATTCACTGCGCGATCAGGGCTTCGTGCGCGTGCGCATCGATGGCCGAATCCATGACATGGAAGGCCTGCCGGAGCTCGATCCGAAGCGCAAGCACACGATCGAGGCGGTAGTCGATCGCCTCCGCCTGCGGCCCGACGCGCAGCAGCGCCTGGCGGAGTCGTTCGAAACGGCGCTGCGGCTCTCCGGCGGGCTGGCGCGTCTTGCCTTCCTGGATGACACCGAGCGCGCAGAGCTCGTCTTCTCCAGCCGTCATGCCTGCCCGATCTGCGGCTACAGCGTGCCGCCTCTCGAGCCGAAGCTGTTCTCATTCAACAACCCGTCGGGCGCCTGCCCGACGTGCGACGGCCTCGGCACACAGCAGTTCTTCGATCCGCAGCGCGTCGTGACGCACCCCGACCTGTCGCTCGCGAGCGGCGCCGTGCGTGGCTGGGATCGGCGCAACAGCCACTACTTTCAACTCATCCAGTCTCTTGCCCGGCACTACCGCTTCGACATCGAGGTGCCCTGGACGGAGCTCCCGGAGCGGGCGCGGCAGGTGTTGCTGTACGGCAGCGGCGACGAGGTGATCGAGTTTCGCTACAGCGAGGGCAAAGGCCGCGCGCAGCACGAAGCGCCATCCCTTCGAGGGCATCCTGCCGAACCTCGAGCGGCGTTTCCGCGAGACGGAATCCAACATGGTGCGGGAGGAGCTCGCAAAATATCTCGGCGTGCGCACCTGTCCCGACTGCGGCGGCGCGCGCCTCAATCGGGCGGCGCGCTTCGTGTTCGTCGGCGACAAGGCTCTTCCCGAGGTCACGCGCCTGAGCGTCGGCCACGCGCTGGAGCTTTATCGCTCGCTTGCTCTCGAGGGGTGGCGCCGCGAGGTCGCAACTCCCATCGTCAAGGAAGTGGGCCAGCGGTTGCGATTCCTTGCCGATGTCGGCCTGCAGTATCTGACGCTCGATCGCGGCGCCGACACGTTGTCGGGCGGCGAGGCGCAGCGCATCCGGCTCGCGAGCCAGGTGGGCTCCGGCCTCACCGGCGTGATGTACATTCTCGATGAGCCCTCGATCGGCCTTCACCAGCGCGACAATGCGCGGCTGCTCGGCACGTTGAAGCGCCTGCGCGACCTCGGCAACACCGTGATCGTGGTGGAGCACGACGAGGAGGCGATCCGCGCGGCCGACCACGTCGTCGATCTGGGGCCGGGCGCCGGCGCGCATGGCGGGCACATCGTTGCCGAAGGCACGCCCGCTGACATTACGGCCGCGCCCGCTTCATTGACCGGTCAGTACCTGAGCGGCAAGCGCACCGTCACCCTGCCGCGACTGCGTACGCCGCGCTCGCCCGATAAGCAGATCCGTGTCATCGGAGCCTCCGGCAACAACCTACGCAACGTCACCGCGGAGATTCCGCTGGGACTCCTGACGTGTGTAACCGGCGTCTCCGGCTCCGGCAAGTCGACTCTGATCATCGACACCCTCTTCGGCCACGCAACCGCCAAGGTCAACGGGCGATTGAGCGCTCCCGACGCCGCGCCGTGCGAGCGGGTCGAAGGACTCGAAGAGATCGAGCACGTCATCGATATCGACCAGGCGCCGATCAGCCGCACGCCTCGCTCCAACCCCGCGACGTACACCAACCTTTTCGGCCCCGTCCGCGAGCTTTTCGCCGCCGTCCCTGAGGCCCGTGCGCGCGGCTACGACGCCGGCCGCTTCAGCTTCAACGTCAAGGGCGGCCGCTGCGAGGCCTGCCAGGGCGACGGCGTCATCAAGGTCGAAATGCATTTCCTCCCCGACGTCTACGTCGCCTGCGATGTCTGCAGGGGCCAGCGCTACAACCGCGAGACCCTCGAGATCCGGTATCGCGGCAAGAATATCCACGAGGTCCTGGACATGACGGTGGAGGAAGCGCTGCGCTTCTTCCAGAACGTCCCTGCGGTCGCCGGCAAACTGCAGACCCTGACGGACGTCGGCCTCGCCTACATCCACCTCGGCCAGAACGCGACCACCCTCTCGGGCGGCGAAGCCCAGCGCGTCAAGCTCTCCCGCGAGCTGGCCCGGCAAACCCACGGCCGCACGCTCTACATCCTCGACGAGCCCACCACCGGACTGCACTTCCACGACGTCGCCCAGCTCCTCGACGTCCTGCATCGCCTGCGCGATCAGGGCAATACCATCGTCGTGATCGAGCACAATCTGGACGTCATCAAGAGCGCCGACTGGGTGATCGACCTCGGCCCGGAAGGCGGCGAAGGCGGCGGCGAGATCATCGCCACCGGCACGCCGGAACAGATCGCGGCCAATCCGCGCTCCCATACGGGCGCATACCTGCAGCCGTTGCTGGGCAAGAGGTCGGCGAAGGCCGCGTCGGCTATGCGCTAAAAAAGTCGGCCCCGAAGGGCCGACGTGAGCGATGACCGCGAGAGGAGCCGCGGTATCGGAGGATCAGAACAGTACGTACTTCAGATTGACGTAGAAGGCCCGCATGATCGGATTCGAGAAGATCGAGCTGTAGCCGGCCGCAAAGTTGTAATCGAGCTGGTTCGAGAAGGGCGGGGTCGAGTTGAACAGGTTTTGAATGCCGAACAACACGGTCAGACGAGGGATCGGCTTGTAGGACGCAAAGGCATCCCAGGTCGACTGGCTGCTCACTTCCATCGGGTTGCCGGCGGCATCGGGGAACTCGTCGATGTATTTCGAGAAGAACTGATTCTCGAGCCCGCCGCCCCACCTGCCGTCCGGGCTGGCCCAGTTGAGCGTCAGGTTATGCTGCCACCGTATCGCCGGGAACTGCCCCTGGTCGAACCAGCCGACCAGGTTCACGGGCGCGGCGCCGGTGTACTCCGTCAGCCGGTACTGGGTGATCGCGGTCCCTTCCAGGTCCTCGCTGAACACTCCCCACGCGGTGTGCTGTATGTATTTGATGCTCACATCGAATCCGTCGGTCGTGGCGCCGCCCGTATTCTGGAAGTCCTGCAGGAGGTAGCCACACGTCGGAGCCGTATACGGATGGCAGTACGCGGCCTCGTCGACCGACGGGGTGAGCGACCCGGCGCTGTTGAGCACGAAGTAGTTGGCGAATGCAGTCGGATTCTCGTACATGGTCGAAGCCGGAATCGTTTGAATGTAGTTCTTGATGAGGATCCGGTAATAGTCCAGCGTGATGCCCAGATTGCGCATCGGAGAAAGGATGATGCCGAGATCGAAGTTCTGCGATGTCTCCGGACTCAGGTTCTTGTTGCCGCCATACAGCCCGATTCCCTGCGAGGCGCATACCGTCGGCGTCCACTCCTGGTTGTAGCTGCCCGGTTGGCAGAACGGGTTTCCCTGACCCATGGTAGGGCTGTCCGAGGCAGCAGTCTGGTTGGGTTCATATAGATCGAAGAGTGTGGGCGCACGGAAGCCCGTCGATGCGTCCCCTCTGAAGGCTATGTAACGCGACGGCTGAAAGCGGACCGCCACCTTGCCGTTGTTGGTCGTGCCGAAATCGCTGTACCGATCCTCGCGATCGGATATGTCGACATCCAGGGACTTGGCAATCGGCACGTCCAGCTCGACGAATACCGCCTGTATCCGCCGGCTGCCGTCGATCGACACGGGCGAAGTTCCCAGCGCATCCTCCAAGAGGTTGCTCAAGGGGGTCGTGGCGTAAGTGTAAGTCTGACCGCTCAACTCGGCGCCGAGCGCCACGGTCGCTGGAGTGCCCGCGTTGAAGGCGTCGCCAAGCTCGTGGCTGGCGTGGGCGCCGACGCTCCAGAGCTTGTTCTTGCCGGTGGCGTATGCCCCGTTCAGATACGAGCTGTTGATCAGCGCCTGCCCCGCGGCGGTCTGCGGGCCGAAGGGATTGATCAGATTGCTGAGGATGCCGTTGGGCGCCAGCACGGACTCATTTGGGATTCCCCCGCGGGTATCGTTGACATTGGCGTTTTGGCTGTAATTGGCACTCGTCGAATAGTGCCAGCCGAGGTTGTCACCGGAGAAGGTCAGCAGAATTCTCTGCTCGGTATCGACGCTGCCCATATATCGACTGTTGGTGGGATCGGTCCATTCCGCAAAGATGGGATCGGTCAGATCGACCGGCCCGGTACAGGGACCGCCCGTGCTGGCATTGGATTCGCATGTCAGTCCGGCCCCCGACCTCGGAAAGTAGTTCGGGTCGGCCTGGGGCGTCATCTCGAACGCGTATTCCATGGGCCCGCTGTAGCCATCGACTTCGGAACGCGTGTAGAAATACTGCACCCGCAGGGTATTGTTGGCCGGCAGCGTCTTGGTGAGCTGCACCATCGCGGACCCTTGCTGGCTTTCCGGGAGCAAATCCGTCGCGGCGGAAGCACGGTAGGCACAGGTGCCGAAATACGTGGTCAGGAATGGATTGCCCTGGCAGGCCGGATAGCCGGGCTGCCATTGATTGCCGTTGTTATCGATGATGGATCCGGGCCATGTTCCCTCGCCGTTCGTACCGGTAATGTTCGCCGCCGGATCGAAGCCGTAGGCGGAAAACGAGCGCTGCGTGGCCAGCAGCGGCTGCTGTTTGGTGAAATTTCCCGTCAGCATGACGTTATAGCCGTCGCTGACCAGGTCGCCATGCCCCAGGGTGAAATCCGCCGAGCCTGAGCCGGCACCTACCTCCTGCGGGCGATTGAAGTTGACGTCTACCTCAGCCCCCTGATAATTCTGCTTGGTGATGAAGTTGATGACGCCCGCGATGGCGTCGGAGCCATACAGCGAGGAGGCTCCGTCACGCAGCACTTGGACGCTCGCGATCGCCGCGAACGGGATGCCGCTCAGATCGACCCCGGCGTCGTCGTTGGCGTTATTGGCCAATCGCTCGCCATCCAACAGGATCAGCGTACGTCCCCGGCCCAGATCGCGCAGATTGGCGTAGGTACCACCGCCGCTGAACGACCCCACGGATGAGGACGTATTGACCACGTCCGGGACATTCGCGGTGAGCTGATCCACCGCCTGCTCCACGTTCACGATGCCCTGGTTGGCGAGGGCCTGTGTGGTGACGATGGTGACCGGATCCACGGTCTCGGCCTCCGTCCGCGCGATCATGGTGCCGGTGACCACGATGGTTTGCAGCATGGCGGTCGGTGCGGCGGCGCTGGCCGTGGGCGGTGGCGGCGTCGTCTGCGCGAGCATGAGAGGAGCCTTCGCACTGCGCGTCTTCGCAGTGGCGGCTTTGACTGCAGCGGCGGGCTTGGCGGCGGCCGGCGGCGGCGCGCTGTTCGCCTGCTGCGCAAGCGCCGTGAGACTGCCCGCGCCGCAGGCAGCAAGCACGCCCAGCGAAAGCGCGCGCTTGACGGAATGTCGAACGGAATGATTGAGGCTCATGATGAAGAATTTCCCCCCGGAGTCGCGATGCAGTCGTACCCCGTCGCGCACACCATTTGTTGCGCAACAACAACAAGCATCACTTCTACGATAGATTACCTGTTGGTAAAGTGTCACACGAGGAAATCACGCTGTCAAGAAACGTGTCCGTGGACGCAGCTTCGCGGGAGCCCAAGCCTCACTGGGAGCGTCAGGCTCCGCTTGCGCTTGGTCAGGCCGGGATTCGTCCGCTCCGGATTGCGCGGCACCCAGCGGTGACGGGGAGCCTCTGCTTGCGCCCCTTCCCCAGGTGATTCTTAGTTATTGAGTCGGCGACCGGGTTTGAGCGTCTACGGGGTTCCGGACTCGAACGTCTGCCGCACTTCGCCGTTCACGACGCGCTCGAGGTAATTGCCTGACGTGTAGCTCGCGACGACGCGCCGCCAGAAGCTGACGGCGGTGGCGTTGCGCAGGTACTCGGTGATTTCCCAGCGGCCGGCGAAGCGGCTGAAGATGAGCCTGACGGCGGTGGCGCCGATGCCGAGGCGGCGCGTGGCGCGGGTGATGAAGAATTCCGCCATCCGATATTCGATTGGCGCGCGGCTCTGCGTGGCCGGACCGGCACCCACGGCGCTGCGCCGCGTGGCGGCGCCCGGTCTGCCGCGCACCACCAGCGCGAACCCTACGAGCTCGGAAGACCGCAGGATGACGAGGGGGAAGCTGTTCGGATCGCCGAACCAGTGGAAGAGCTGATCGGGCGCACGATGCCCGACTTCACCGAGCGCCGGGAACTTGCCGGTGCCGCCGGTGGGCGCCAGATCGTCCAGATAGTCGCGATAGACGCTCTGGATCCACAGGCGGTCGCCCTCCGTGTCCCGCGCGTCGCGCACACTGACCGTCATGTCGGCTTCCCGGACCCCCAAAGAAACACGGCCCGGACGGCTCGCGCACGCGATCCGACCGGGCCGTATCGAGCCAGTTCCGGGAGTCTGCTGACAACAGCCTCCCGGAGCGAAGTCGTCTTACGACGACGGCGCGCTGGCCGGCGGCGGAGCACTGTTGTCGGACGGCGCAGCGGCAGGCGGCGTGCTCGACATCGAGCCGGAATTGTCCGACGGAGCCGCGGCGGGCGGAGCGGCCGGAGCGCTGCTCTGCGAGGCCGGCGGAGCGGCGGCGGGCTCGGTGCTGGAACCATCATTCTTCGCACACGCCGTCAGCAGCAGTGCCGCAGCAGCAAGCGCGCTAAGAGCAACTTTTGTGTTCATCGATCGGTACCCCGATGCTTGTTGAGAGAGCCAATACGAAGAAAGCTTTCTGAACGACTTTTTTTATCGTTCCGCGAGTCCTTCACGGATCGCGACGCGGGATTTTATAGAGTCACCAAGCGATTGGAAACAGCCTAGGCAAGTTTGCTGTCGCCCTGGCACGACAATTCGGCGCACCGGGCCCTCCTGGCGGCGAAGGAGCCCTGCCTGGTCCGAAAGTTTACAATCGAGGCCTGTCCCTGCCGGAGTGCCTCAGATGGCCCACGTTGGCGCGCTTGCTAAGCCCCTGGCCGAGCCTTCGCTCGATGCGCTATTCGCCTCCCACATCGAGGGGGTGGCCCTTCGCACCGCCAAGGCGCTGGAGGCCTGCGGCTACTCCGCCCTGCTGGTCCACTCGGGATCACTCCTCACCGTATTCCAGGACGACCGGACCTACCCCTTCGAGGTGCATGCCCCCTTCAAGGTCTGGGCCCCCCTGCTCGATGTCCCCGACTGCTTCCTGTACTTCGAGCCCGGCCGCCGGCCGCTGCTGGCCTTCCACCAGCCCGAAGACTATTGGTACAAGCCCCCCGCGCTGCCCCGCGGCTACTGGACCCGGCACTTCGACATTCGCCCCTGCCGCAACCTCGATGAGGCGCGGCGGGTTCTGCCTCCCAACCTGCGCGCTGCCGCGTTTCTGGGCGATTCGCTCGAGGAATTGGCTTCGTGGAGCGTCGGCGACATCAATCCGCCGCACCTCCTGCGGCACCTCGATTTCTGCCGCGCAACCAAGTCTCCTTACGAGCTCGCGTGCCTGCGCCAGGCGAGCCTGCTGGGCGCCCGCGGCCACCTCGCCGCCGCCGGCGCCTACGAGGCCGGCGCCTCGGAGTTCGAGATCGAGCTCGCCTTCCTCGCCGCCTGTGGCCAGCGCGAGCAGGAGCTTCCCTATAACCCCATCATCGCCCTGAATGAGGGCGGTGCCGTCCTTCACTACCAGGTGCTGGAGAAGGCGCCCGCTGCGCAGCGTCACTCCCTGCTCATCGACGCCGGGGTGGAGTTCGCCGGCTACGCCTGCGACATCACCCGCACGTATTCCCATCGGGACCCCGATTTCGCCGCCCTGATCGCCAGGATGGACCGGATGCAGCAGTCCCTCTGCGCAGCCGTCAAAGCGGGCGTCGATTGGCGTGAAATCCACCTGCAAACCCACCGCCTGCTGGCAGGGCTGCTCCAGGAAGCGGACATTGTTACCTGCTCCGCGGAGGAGGCAGTCGCCACGGCCACCACCAGCGTGTTCTTCCCGCACGGCCTCGGCCACCTCCTCGGCCTGGAGGTGCACGATGTCGGCGGCTTCATGCGCTCTCCCGACGGCGGTGACATCCCCCGCCCCGACGGCCACCCCTATCTGCGCCTGACCCGGGTGCTGGAAGAGGGGTTCGTGGTCACCATGGAGCCGGGCCTCTACTTCATCCCCCAGCTCCTCGACGGGGCGCGCGCCGACGAGCGCTCGCGCCGCATCAACTGGAGCCGAGTCGACTCGCTGCGCAAGTTCGGCGGCATCCGCATCGAGGACGACCTCGCGGTGACCGCATCGGGTTGTGAGAATCTGACCCGGGATGCCTTCCGCGCCGAGTCAGCCGCCGGCTGATGCTTCCAGGCACAGGGATGTGCCCCGCCGCCGCAGGTGGCGGAGCCTCGGGCAAAAAACCGCGCTTTTTGCCCGAGGCGCGCTGGGCCGGGCAGGAGCCCGGATCCAGCGTTTCATACTAGACAGCGACGGCAAGCAGACAGGCTGCCTCGATCAGTTCGATCAGGGCCCCGGCGCCGTCGCCGGTGAATCCGCCGAGCCGGCGGACGAGTCCCCAGCGGACGATCACGTAGGCGATCGCAGCGGCACCGAGCGCGACCGCCCCGAAGATGCGGCAGGCGGCGAGCGTACAGATCAGGGTCAGCGCCACAGCGATGGCACCGGCGGCCCGAGACTGCTGCGCCGTCAGATCCTGGGCGATCCCCTCCGCTCGCACATAGGGCGTGTGTGCGAACAGTAGCGGAATCGCCGCCCGCGCCAGCAGCGGGGGCAGGATGCAGCCCGCGGCAAGGCGCGCATCCCGCCAAGGTGCCGCGTGAAGATGCGTAGCCAACGCGGCCAGGGCCGCGAACTTCAGCAGCAGCACACAGTTCACCACCGCGAGGGCGACCGGGCCCGAGCGGGGGTCCTTCATGATCGCGAGCGTTCGCTCCCGATCGCCGTGCCCGCCCACCCAGGCATCCGCCGTATCCGCAAGACCGTCGATGTGCAGGGCGCCCGTGATCAACACCCATGCCGCCAATACGATTGCCGCGCCAAGGAGGGAAGGCAGGCGCGACACGGCGAGAGCGATGCCCCAGAGCACAACTCCAAGCATGAGGCCAACCAGGGGATAACAGGCCAGCGACAGCCCGATCTCTCCCGCAGTGGGCTGCGGCTCGATACGCAGCGGCAGGCGCGTCAGAAACTGCAGCGCCACCATTGCGGCCCGCGGCCATGCAGCAGCTTGCCGCTGCGGGCCCATCAGAGCGAGTCAGCTGTCATGGTGGCACGTCTTTCAGTCTTTGCGGCAAGCCCGCGACGACGAGCGTAACTCGATCGCACGATGCGGCAAGGCTCTGGTGCAGCTCCCCCGCGACATCGAGAAAGCGGCGGCTGAGCTCCCCGGTCGGCACGATGCCGAGCCCGGTCTCGTTGCTCACCAGGATCACGTGTCCAGGAATCTCCGTCACCGCGCGCAGCAGGCTCGCGCGTTCCGAATCCAACCGATCTGCCGATCCGGATGTGAGGAGATGGGCGAGCCACAGAGTCAGGCATTCGACCAGTAGACAGCGCTCCGCGCCCGCGTGCGCCCGCAGCACGGCACCAAGCGCGGCAGGCTCTTCAACTGTCAGCCAATCCGCAGGACGGTGCGCGCGGTGGCGCCGGACGCGCTCCCTAAGCTCCGGATCCTCGCTGGGAATCGCCGTCGCGATGTATACGACCTGCAAGCCGCTCACGCGCGCCTTTTGCTCCGCATAGCGGCTCTTGCCGGAGCGGACACCGCCCAGCACGAGCTCCTTCATTGCAGGGTCGTCACAGCTCGATACCCCGCTGCGCTACGCGAGGCCCCGGCGGGCGCAAGCCAGCGGGAGAAAGTCAGGTTCGGCGAGCCAACAGATCGCGAATCTCGCCCAGCAGCTCCTCGGACTTGGTCGGCGGCGGCGGCACGGCCGGGGCGGGTGGCGGTGTGCGCTTCATCCGATTGACCACCTTGATGATGGCAAACATCGCGAGCGCGACGATCAGGAAGGAAAAGCAGGCCTGTACGAACAGCCCGTACTTGAGCAGCACGGCCGCTCCCTTGGGGTCGGTGCCGATCTGCACCGCCATCTTGCTGAAGTCGACCCGGCCGATGACGAGGCCGAGCGGCGGCATGATGACGTTCGCCACCAGGGAGCTGACGATCGTACCGAATGCGCCACCGATCACGAAGCCGACGGCCAGATCGATGACGTTGCCCTTCATGGCAAATTCTTTGAATTCACTAGCAAGGCTCATGACAGGCACCCTCCCCTTTGTTTATTGGAAAAAGTCGCCTGCGGCGCTTTTTCGGACCCAGGGTAAAGGATAGCTCGGCGCCGCGCAAAAATGACGCGGGCCGCTTACGCGGCCCGCTGGATCATCCCCAACG